>JBLIRR010000039.1:0-61337 GCA_049472395.1 bacterium
TCTTCCATTATGGTGGGATGATGGCGAAGGGGCACTACTTAATACTACCAGCGTCATGACAACAGGTGATTTATCATGGGTAATATCATCGGTGACAGGTGACACACATTACAATGACGTTACCCCGAGGGGTGTAACCGAGGATGGTGGTGTGTCAAACATGATGTATCGCTCTATAGGTCATAGAGGGGTGTTGGGACCTCATCCCCAGAGCACGGCATTTATGACAGGGTGTCACGATGACCAGGGAGAATGCCTCGGTGGAGAAGTTGGACAAAATGTCAGTCTGACTGTCGGAGACTCCAGCAGGCATAGCGTCTGGTATGTATCATATTATCTTAGATTGGATCCCTTATGGCCAATTTCGAGCACCCAGAATTATAAGTGGTTCAATTGGGAACAGGGTGCACCTGGGGCAACCGCATATTCTTCTCCATTCTGCTATGATAACACCAATGGCTGTAATTGTGGCAGTGGTCCTGAAAACCGGTCAAGTCCGGGTTGTGGTTATGACTTCTGGAGCGGCGCATCAGTCATACAGATATTGGGGGCTGGCTGCAGTGATAGTTGGACGTCTCCGGGATGCGGGAGTCCAATTTTGTCGCATAACACCTTGAAAAAGAATCCAAGAAACGAGTGGACAAGGAATGAACACCTGATGAACTTCCCAGCTTCATATAAATACTATGTAAATAATGCATGGCTCCTGGATACAACCTTGGATGGAGATTGTACCTTAGATAATTCCACGTATGATAATCCGAGTGCTGTCACCTTAGGAGGATTCTGGAAGCAAGGTATGTGCGGAAATAATCAAGATGATCTCAATGATGATGCATGTAGGTATTTTGATGATGTCTATGTCGACACCACCTTCTCCCGGGTGATCCTTGCTGATACCCAGAACTACGAGGATGCACGTATTGTGGAACCGCAAATTCCTTTAACATGGAGTGATATATCAGTAACGTGTTCAGTCAACCTCGGAGCCCTGCCTGATTCAGGTATTGCATATCTTTTTGTCTTCGATGCGAATAACAGTCACAATGCTACGGGTTATCCGATTTCTTTGAGCTTTGAACCAGGACCGGATGTACCAGGGGATCTCAATGGTGATAGTCAGATCAATGTGATTGATGTTCAACTCTGTAGTAATGCAATTCTAGGCATAGAGACTGGATCGGAGATCACTGAACGTGCAGATGTCAATCAAGATGGCATTGTTGATGTACTCGATGTTCAGGAGATAGTAAATACAATACTACTGCAAAAACTTTAGATAATCCACCACCGCTGCCGAAACTGCTTGAGAATCAAGGTTGTAATCCTGCCCATCTATGATCGTAAGCACCACAGATTCATTTCCCTTCTCTCATAATATCATCAACCGTAATGATAGTCTAGGAGTGCGGTGTAGCTGGATCGGTAATCATTACGCTACCACTATAGAGGTTTTCAGTATAGGTTCAGGATTAGCCCTTCCTGCAAGAGAAAAGCTTACCTGTAATCCGTCACAGTCTCCGGGGATATCCTCCGCCCACGCAATAGAGAACTCACCTCTTTTATCAGAGCAGAATACCAAAAGAGCTATTATCCCCTTCTTATGCTTTGGAAGGGGATAGGAGTGTTCATACTTAAAAATCCACGTAATAAGATATTATTTAGCCCGGTAAGCATCAATAAAAAATATCAGAGCGATTTCACCCATACTAAAGAATAACTATATGAAAAACATTTAAGATGAATTATTTGTAATTCCATACAATCGTGATATTATAGTTTAATTAGTCAATATTTCAGACTATCAAAAGTGAGGATAGAATCC
The DNA here is from genome assembly GCA_049472395.1 of bacterium. Classification (GTDB taxonomy): domain Bacteria; phylum SZUA-182; class SZUA-182; order DTGQ01; family JBLIRR01; genus JBLIRR01. Next base: position 1,826 of record JBLIRR010000039.1, read on the forward strand.
TAGCAAAGCTCCGTCTCACACCGACGAGGTTAAAGGCCTATTTCCGGTGGAGCTTCGCGATGCTGGTTACCGGATGCTCGATGCCAGATATAAGATAAAAAGATAATTCCAATGATTATCAGCATCTAGAAACGAGCATTCAGGATCGGTCAGCGAAAACTTGGCATATTTGTGAAGTTTTAACTTACTAAGAGGGGCTAGATGAAGAGGAGAAAATCTGAGATGAGTTATATTATGGTAGATGTGGAGGCAGATGGTCCTATTCCCGGCGATTATTCAATGATCTCATTTGGGGCAGTCGTAGTTGATTCATCATTAAGCAAGAGATATTCCGCCTTTTTAAGGCCTATATCAGACAATTGGATTCCCAAAGCTCTCAATATCTCCCATTTTACCCGAGAAGAAACCCTCGGTTTTTCCGATCCTGCGAAAGTAATGCAAGATTTTGCTCAATGGATTAAATCGGTGAGTTCAGGTACGCCTCATTTTATATCTGATAATAACGGTTTTGATTGGCAGTTTATCAACTGGTATTTTATTCATTTTATCGGGCACAATCCCTTTGGTCACTCTTCAACGAATCTTGGATCTCTGTACAAAGGAATTGTAAAAAATACATTGGCTAGTTTTAAACACTTGAGGAAAACCAAACATACCCATAGGGCCATCTATGATGCTTTGGGAAATGCGGAAGCTTTGTTAGAGTTAAAAAAAGAGTTTGGCCTCAATATCAACTTGGAATAATAGAGGTGTAACAAAGAAAACATAGATAGCTCAAATTGAAAAAATAAGTTGAAAGGAATTAAGTATGGCCCGTAAAATAGAAGTAGTAAGGTACAGAAAAGAATGGAAGTTGATGTTTGCAGAAGAGAAAAAAAGATTAAGAGAAATGTTTGGAAAAGATATTGTGGATATTCAGCATATTGGAAGTACAGCAGTTGAAGGGCTGGCTGCAAAACCGCTTATTGATATCTTGATTGTGATCGATGATTTTAAGATATTAGATAATTACACGATTAAGATGATTGAACTCGGATATGAAGATAAAGGGGAATTTGGTATCAAGGGTAGACGATTTTACCGAGCATAATATTAAGACTAATAGTACAAATTAAAAATTATTCACAAGTGAAGAAGATGTTAAAGAATTTACCTGTTCAATATTATCGTAGTATATCATAATACATGAGTTCCGGATAATCAGTGAATATGCCATCAACTCCCATTGTCCGCATCAGGTCTCTATCTATAAAATTGTTGATTGTATAGACAAATACCTTGAGATTGCGTTGATGGGCTTTTTGCACAAGTGTTGGGGTGACCTGTGTATGGTTCACATGTAAGGAAAAAGCGTTCATTGTTTTTAACAGATGCTTACTGTTGGCGCTATAACTGTCCATAATAGCGCCTATTTTCAACGCAGGTTGAAGAAACCTAATGTTTCTTAATTCATTATATATACTGGAAGAAACGATAATGTGATCATAGGTCCAATCTGTAGTTGCGACATAATGCTCTATCATTTGGGTAAGGAGAGAGGCACACTGTGCTGATTTTATCTCAATATTGAGTCCTGCCTTCCCATTTACCAAATCAAAGATTTCATCCAATAGGGGTATTTGCTGCCCTTTGCCTGCATCAAGTAAGCGCAAATAATCAACTGAATGCTCAATAACATATCCAACGCCATTGGTAGTACGTTCAAGTGTCTCATCATGAATTACAAGCAGGGTATTTTCAACAACAAACAGATCGATTTCTATCCAGGGAGCGCCAAGGGATAGGGCTTTTTCAACGGATAAAAGTGTGTTCTCCGGCTCATGAGCACTTGCGCCACGATGGGCAAAATAGAGAAATCCATTATTCAATAATTCATCTGGCTTATTCATTATTTTTTCATTTTTATTATTGCTTCTCAATTGCGCATTATGACAATTATGTTCCAAAAGCCGAGGCATATTTTATTTCCCCAAAATTAGAATTGCCCGATTAATGCCTTTATTAATTCTACTAATAACTGTATCGTCCAAAGTTTAGAAAATGAATGTTACCACTGTGAGAATATTTCATTACTTTTTCGTGAGGAAAACTGATATTAATTGATCTGTAAAGTTTTTGCCGCATAAAGTCCTGCTAAAGAAGCGGCAATACCGCGCCAGGAGGAAGAATGATACTTGGGAAAGTGACTGTGGGGAAAGCACAATTGGCAATGACAGAGGAACAACCGGTGCTATGGGTAAAGTAAAAGTGGGTAAAGTCTGCACGGGATTCGGGGGTGGTGAGATAACAGGAACCGAAATTGTGGGAACTAGTAAGGTTGTCATTGGGACTGTGCTGAGAGGCGCCGTCGACACTGAGGTTGGGGGTGTTGTGGGGGGAGGAACTTGTTGTGTAGGAACGGGAATTGTAGGATCAGGCACTGTGACAATTGTAACTGGGGGAGTTGATGGTGGCGGCACTGGTAAGGTCGAGACTGGGGTTGGAATAAGTGGGGTTGTCACAACGAGCACAATCGGTATGGGGTCGGGAGGAATTAGTGTTGTTGGCACAGGTATGGTTGCTGATGGTACCGGAAGAGCTGGTGTTGCCGGTATTGGCACTGTTACTACTGGCGTTGGGGGAACTGGCACTGTTGAAACGGGGGGTGTCAGAAGAGGATCAATTGGTAAAGAATCGCTTGGAATAATGGCAGTGGGCAGGGGTAAAATCGGCGCTGTGAGTGTTGGCACCGGAACTGTCTGGACTGGAAGAGTGACGATCGGAACAGTTGGGGAAGGAATTATTGCCGTGGGATTGACAGGTGGTACGAGTGGTGACACCGGCACAAGATTAGTCGGCACATAAAGTGCCGGACCGAGGATGTCTATTGGTGTGAGCAAAGAAGAAAGCAGCGGCAGATTTATTGATGACGGAGGAATCCCTCCGTTTGTTGGCAAAAATGAAGAATAGGAAAGAATAAAATCATTATTCGCAATGGGTACATTATTAATAAGCCATGCCAGATCAGTGAGAGGCAAATTCGCATAATCTTCTGGTAATAGTATGGGAGAAGGCTTTGAATGATCATTTAACAGAGAGCTTGGTGGCCATAGATTGATGCCACTAAAGGGATCAAAATATGCCAAACCTGTCAATGTATTGTATAATAACCATGGATAGGCTAATGATGGGTCCCATGTCAATCCTGGCATGACGTCTAGTTCAGTCTCGGGAGTCAGTTCGCTGACGAGTGGTGTAGGATTACCTGTATGATTATCTATAGGGGAAAGGATGAGTGACCATAATGGTCATAAGGTATTATAAGGAGGCAATGCAACCCAATTTTGGGCATTCACGTTGATTGAGCATACTACCATTCCGCTCAAAAGCATAAAAAATATTTGTGAAAATCTCGATTTAGATCTCTTCCCTTTAGTCATGACGAACTATCCCTTTCGATTTTCTCTCTTTAAGTTTATTCTATAGTGCTCACCTCCTTTCCAAAAAGTGCTGGGGGAGCAGCAAATAATTTCCAATTTTTTCCATAAGCATAAATTATGCTTTCTTATTCTATTGATATGCACGGCTGAAATTCAGCCGTTCGAATTTTTAACCTGTATAGAGAATATACCCGCCTTCTTAAAATTTTTTCTGATATGTGAGAAATGGAGAGGGAGCTCCTTCAGTACCGGGTGCAAGAGTGAAGCGAAATCTGCCTCTCCATTTATCATAGGGACTTGATGCAATTTGGGGCCCTTCTATCAAACCAAATGCAAATCCTGCAATCGTGCCCCCAATATATCCCCATACCAACGATTCATTAAAATGACGCCATTCGTTGGTCTGGCTATATTGCAAGCCACCAATGGCACCCCCCACGATTAAACCGATTCCACCTCCATACCACATATCACGTAAAATAATTCCACCAACACCTGTCTTCCCCTCTGAAAGACCATAAAAACCAATTCCTAGTCCAAGCATAGTACCGCCAATTACTCCATAAAGTGCTCCATCTAATACACGCTGTGCTTCCTCATCGTCATCAAGTCTTTCGTGTTGGTCAATAGCTTGAACCCCACCGATTGCGGTTCCGAGCAAGAGCCCTAATTTCATGCCAGCCCATCCGTAATTAAATACTGACGGTTCCTCGTGTGGATCTATGCTTCCAAAAAAAGGTCCTGCGTGAGCATGACCAACCAACAATAGAAGAACAATTATTCCTGATACACAACTTTTAATCATTTTACTTTCCTCCTCATTATGTTAACTTTTACAATCCGGACCTTACATTATTTTTCGCGTTCTCGTATGTTAAAATTTGACTCCACTCACCACATCTCAATGGGTCAAAATGAGAATCACTGAAATATAAGAGACTATACAATAAAAAATGAAAAAATAAAATAGAAAATAATTCTTGACAACAATAAAATATTAGATATAATTGATAATGGTAATCATTTTCAATAACAAAAACAGATTATCTTAATAAGAAAAGGTAGGTGAGATGCCCAATATGAAAGGTGATTCATAAAAATATGAGGTCATAGTTATGATTATATCTGTAGCAAGTGGTAAAGGTGGCACCGGAAAAACAACTATTTCAACAAGTTTAGCCTTATCGTTGAACGATGCACAACTACTTGATTGCGATGTTGAAGAACCTAATGCCTCTATTTTTATCAAGCCTGCGATTGAACAAAGATCCCCCTCTTTTATACCAATTCCTCGAGTCGACCTCACGAAATGTAACTATTGTGGGAGATGTTCCAAGGTGTGCGCTTTTCATGCCATTGCAGTGGTGGGTGAAAAAATAATGATTTTCCCGAAATTATGTCATGGATGCGGCGCATGTTCATATTTGTGCCCTCATAATGCAATGTCTGAGATTGGTAAAGAAATAGGGTATATTGAAACAGGTAAAAAGAACACACTTACCTTTGTCCATGGGATGCTCAAGATAGGAGAAGCCATGTCTCCTCCACTGATCAGGGCTGTTAAGAAACATATAGACCGGAGCCGGACTGTAATTATCGACGCTCCTCCTGGCACTTCCTGCCCTGTAATAACCGCTATAGGAGAATCGAATTATTGTCTATTGGTCACAGAACCTACTCCTTTTGGATTACATGATTTAATCCTGGCTGTAAAGATGTTGCGAGAATTAAAGATACCGTATGGGGTAATTATTAATCGGGCTGATATAGGTAATACGGAGGTATCAGAATATTGCCGTAGGGAGGGTATTCCTGTCCTCTTGAGTATTCCTTTTAAGAAAGATATTGCTATCGCCTATTCGAAGGGGCTTCCTTTGATTGAGGCACTCCCTGAATATGACGAAAAAATGAAGAAATTGTTCACATACATTAGGCAGGGGAAATAATAGATGAAACAGATAGTAATCATAAGTGGGAAAGGTGGCACAGGTAAGACTGTGTTATCCGGCAGCTTTGCGGCCTTAGCGAAAAATAAAGTCATTGTGGACTGTGATGTGGATGCTGCTGATCTTCATCTTTTACTTCATCCGAAGGTAAAGGAAACATATGAGTTTCGAAGCGGATATTCACCGGTAATTGATTCGACAATATGTACACGGTGCGGAAAATGTCGTGAATTATGCAGGTTTGACGCACTTTTAGAGGACTTTACCGTCGACAAAATTGCCTGTGAAGGGTGTGGATTGTGCAGTCATATTTGTCCTGAGAATGCAGTGAGTATGAGGGAGAATCTATCAGGGGAATGGTATATATCCGAAACCAGATTTGGTCCGCTCGTCCATGCTCAATTAGGAATTACAGAAGAAAATTCAGGGAAATTGGTAAGCTGTCTGAGAAAAAAAGCAAAGGAAATAGCAGAGGAAAGGCAGAGTAATCTTATTATTATAGATGGGACGCCAGGGATTGGCTGTCCTGTTATTGCGTCCATCTCCGGTGTTGATCTCGCCCTCGTGATTACCGAACCATCCATATCCGGCCTGCATGATGCACAAAGAGTAATACAAGTTGCCACACATTTTAGGGTGCCGGTAAAAATAGTGATCAACAAGTATGACTTAAATTTAGAATTAACGAGAGAAATTGAAGACTATGCTCAGAGAAATGATATCCAATTGCTCGGGAAAATAAGTTTCGATGAGCATGTGGTGAAATCTATTGTGTTAGGAAAGACAGTAATTGAATATGGAGAATGTAAAGCGAAAAATGAAATTATCACTATCTGGACAGCCCTTTACAATGGATTTTTTACATTACAATGAAAGGAGGTGAAACAGTATGCCTTTTGGAGATGGAACCGGACCACGTGGTCAGGGACCAGGGACCGGCAAAGGAATGGGATATGGTGGAGGGCGAGGACGCATGGGTGGTAATCGTCCGGGAGCAGGCCCAGGGGGATCCTGTGTGTGTCCTCAATGCGGAACTCATGTTCTACATCAGCAGGGCGTGCCATGCAACAATATTGACTGTCCAAAATGTGGGAATAAGATGGTACGAGCCTAAATAAGATTAACAATAAAGATCTTCCAGACAATTAGAAATGAGAAAAAGGAGAGAAGATGAAAATTTCTGTCACAGCGGCAGGTTCAGATCTTGATAGCCAGATTGATCCGCGATTCGGACGTTGTGCTTATTTTTTATTTATCGATACCGATACAATGGAGTTTGAAGCAATAAAAAATCCTTATACTTCATCAGGTGGCGGAGCAGGTATTCAATCAGGCCAATTGATGTCTGAGAAAAAAGTACAGGCTGTTATCACGGGTAATTGTGGACCGAATGCATTTCAAGTTCTTTCAGCATCAGGAATTCAACTTATTGTAGGAGCGAATGGGAGTGTGAGAGATGTAGTCAAACAATTTAATGCCGGTGCTCTTTCGTATGCTGAGAGCTCCAATGTAGCAAGCCATTTTGGCTCATCAAAATAAAGATAGTTACAATTTCCACTATATATTCTTACGAAAAATAATAGACAGTGGGACAGGAATTCTAGTTTTGGGCACATAAAATATGGTCGAGAAGTCTAACAGTCTAAATTGGAATTGCTGGATAGTGAAAGGTTCATTCGATAAAGGAAGTGGCAGCTTCGCCAGGGAAACTGCCACTTGGTAAGACCTTTGCCTAATCCCATGATAACAATAGAGTATTCCTAAAAGGGGAATAGGAACAATCCAGAAACAGTTGCGATGGGTACAACAGTCACACCCGTAACTGTGGGTGGTGGAACGGGAACAGGTGCTGTTACGGGAATTGGCGTTATGGGAGCGGTAGCAACCGGTGTAGTGGGCACTGGAATGGTTGGGACTGGTGCTGTCGGAGGTAGTATAACTGGTACCGGTGCTGTGGGAACAGGTGCTGTTGGCGCGATCAAAGTTTGCACTGGTAAGGTGGGAAGTGGTGCTATTGGAATCGGAGCTGTCGGTAGTGGTGCAGTTAGTATGGGTACTGTTGGAACAGGGAGTGTGGGAACAGGTGCTGGTTGTGTAAGTAACACAGGATCAAATATACCGGGAATCGCGGCCAACTCTGGTCCTAAAATATCTAAAGGGGTAAGATAAGTAGTTGCAGGGGGAAGAAACCAACCGGATTTTGCTTGGAAGAGACCAAAAGGGGAGAGGAGAAAGCTATTATTTGCAACAGCGAGGTTTGTTAATATCCAGGCTGCTACACCATAATCAATTGGCGATAAAGCTTGATAATCTGGTGGCAAGGAAATAGGAGCCGGGAGACCAGCCTCATCTAATAAGGAAGGTGCTGGCCATAAATTAATACCAGTAAAAGGATCATAATAGGCAAGGCCTGATGATGCTGTATTATATAAGAGCCAGGGATAAGGCAAAGACGGATCCCATGTTAAGCCTGGCACTACTGGTAGTATTGTAGTCGAATCAAGTGAGCTTACGAGTGGAACTGGTTCCCCGCTTATCGGGTCAATAGGGGATAATGCAGGTGACCATAAAGGCCACAATGTATTATATGGTGGCAAATCAATCCAGTATTGAGCGTGTGCAATAGGGGAGAATACTACTATACTTATAAAGATTATAGAAATTATTAAAAAAATAGCTTTAAATCCTATTTTTGTATTCATGAGCTAATTTTCCTTTCTTAAAAAAGTTATATTGTTTTTATTTTCTCTTTTTTCTCTTTTTATTATTTTTCTTTCAGCTTATTCAGAATTAGAAAAGGAAAATACCTGATACAGCTGCTGTTGGGGAAGCAGCAACAGTGGGCGCTATGGGAACCGCTATTGTCACTGGTGCAGTAGACAGGGGAAAGATTATGGCACTAAATGCCAATGTTGGGATCGCAGGAGGTTCTGGTGGTGTGAGAATACTAGGTACAGCAACTGTCGGGCCAAGAATGTCAAAAGGTGTGAGTAAATCAGACAATGTGGGAGTTGGTGTGGGTAAAGGAATGGCAGGAATCCATGGTACGACCGGGATAACTGAAGGATAAGAGACTATATAACTATTATTTGCAGTATTTACATAGTTTGCCAACCATAGTGCATCAGTGACAGGTAAATTTGCGTAATCAGGCGGCAAAGCAATTGGGGCGGGCAACCCTTCATCATCCAAAAGGGCGGGTGCTGGCCAAAGATTTATACCAATGAGAGGATCAAAATAAGCAAGTCCTTGAAATGTATTATATAGTAACCATGGGTATGGCATAGATGGATCCCATGTGAGTCCGGGCATTACAGGTAATATAGTATCTGGAAAAAGAGAGCTTACTATCGGTGTCGGAAGGCCAGTCACATCGTCTACAGGAGACAGCGCAGGTGACCATAAAGGCCACAAGGTATTATATGGGGGAAGCTCAAGCCAGTTTTGGGCAGAAACAATTGGTGAATATAGTATCAAAGTAATAATAAAAACTGATAATTGAATTAAAAGATATATCTTTAATTTTCCTATTTTCATAACTCTACTCTCCTGTAATAATTAAGATTTTAATTATTCTTCCTCTCATTAACCGAGCCCCCTTTATTGTTTTAAATAAACATGAGGCTTCTCCTTTCCTTAAAAGATCAATTAGTCTATATGGTTATTATTCATTGAATCATGCTCGTTACTCACTATTTTGTTCGAGGCCAGAGGGGGGGTATATGGAAAAAATTTTCACGCCTTACATGTCACGTAAAATAATAATTGCGAATGAACAATAGTATTCATTCGTAAATTTTAGATTGTTTTATTGTAAAAATGGTAAGATTTTTCATTCCTCTCTCTTAATCCCCTCTCTTAATCCTCCTTCTTTATATAACGCATCCTGGACTATCTATTGATTATAAAAGCAGCCTCCTTCCTTTGTCTTGGGAATGTTTAAAGTTCACCATATAGAAGAGATCAGCAGAAATTATGCCAATATCAATGACAATTATGATAATATTAAGGGTAATGTATTGATAAATTTAAGAAAATATGAAAACGAATCCAAATCATAAAAAAAGGAAAATTGATTGAAATGCATAATAATTATGATGAAATATTCGAAAAATTTTATAGGCTCAATTAAAGTAAGCACTATATAAAGTATAATTTCTATGAGCTGGTATATGATTTATACGGATAATGATGGGCATCTTCCAAGAGGCATTGAGATTTGAATAGAATAGCTGAGTTTTGGCCCGATCATTTAATTAATAGAATCATTATCTTTCCGATAAGATAACCGACCAATATTCCTATGGCAAATAAGAGGGTTGCGAGCCTTGCACCTATGACATCTTTAATCTTACCTTGTTTTACCTTAATAAGTCCTATGCTAACTGCCAGTAAACTCATAAGGGCTGTGAGTGGCCATAAAAGTATCTGGGCAAGAATAGATCCTACCCAGGGAATAGCGCCTGCTATTGAAAGTAAATAAGGCAGAGCGAGACCAAAGATTTGAGTAACTAATCCGTAGAGTACAATGACAGCCGTTGAAATCTTAGTCGGAAAATGTCCTACAATAGATGCGATGATAAAAAGAAAAAGTATGCCCCATAAGATTATTAATTTTGAATACTTTTTCATTAATTGTTTTATGTAAATAGAAGAATGATACTGTTTATCATTAGAAAATATACGCAAGTATATATCCTATAATTATGCCTATGCTAAAGACAATTGACACGGCTTCTTTATTAAATTTAAGACTCTTATCTTTTTTTATCCTCAAGAGTTGCGCCAGATATAACGACACATTGATAAAAATGAACACCGGCCATACGATTACTTTGACCATCAAAGGTCCGGCCCACGGAATGCCTGCTAAAAGTGAAATAAAAGATGTCCATATGGCACCAAGCACATGCGTAGAAAGGCCATATATCAAAAGAGAACCCGCAATTATTTTTTTATCAAAATCCAGAAGCCAGGTTATAACCCCAAGAGCAATGATGATAATACTCACACATACTAGTTTTTTTTTCGATTTAAAGAAATTCTTAAGATTCATACGCATCCATATTTTACTCTTTTTTTAATTCCCATCTCCTAAAAATTAAACTATACATCACAGATATCTCATTTAATGATGTGAGAAATAATACTACATTAATGTATAAAATTGCAATTATTTATTTATAGTATCGGCAATTCCTCATATGGTAACACCTATTTTATGTATCTTGTGATTTATTATTCTTCTTAAGGGTTATCACATTATATACAAGTCCTCTTGTAGGCATGGTCGTAATAAATTTGAATAGTAATTTTCTATATGATATTTCTTCAACTACTCGTACCTCCTTTAACTGGAGAAGGAAAAAGAATGAGGCAGCATACCTTAGAAGTGAGCTTAAGATAAAAACAGAAAAATAGTGAGAAGAGAAAAGAGGATTATACCTTATGATAGCGCCATCTATTATTCCACCGAAAAATACGGCAATGCCATTTATTACATTAAAGTAAGCCACATACGCTGCTCTTTGGTGAGGGGCGGTGGTATCAAAGATGAAAGTAAATGAGGATATCTCAAAGCCAGCCCATATAAATCCACCATAGCATTGAATAAGGATAAGATACCAAATCTTTTGAGAGAATATCCATAATAAGGGAACAAGAGGCATGAGAACGCCGGAGACCACAAGGATTTTCTTCGTGCCATATTTGTCCAATAATTCTCCCCATATGGGCATAGTGATAAATTTTATAATGAGAGAAGCGGCGTGCACCAATGTATAGATTTTATAATCGAGACCTAAGGTATAAAGCATATAAGGAGTAAAGAAGGGACTTGCGAGGTAAACGGAAAAATTCATGAAACTTAAGTATAATACAAAAAGCCCGTAGTTTTCAGATCTCACCTTCTTAAGAAAATGCATAAAACCATTCTCTTTCTCCTCAATCAATTGAAAGGTGGGCTCATATTTTTTGGTTAAATATATAAAAGAAATCATTCGGGAGAGCATGGCCACACTAAATATAATAATAAATCCGATATATTGAGAGGATATTTGCTCGGAAACTCTTTGTAAAAGGCCCCATCAAAAATAGAGTACCGAAGGCTTTTTTTTATTTTCCTGCTGCTATCTTCCATTTGAATCAGAAGTTGAAGTTTCTCTTTAGCTCACGAACATTGGGTACGAGGGCCAACATAACATGAAATGCAATTATTTATAACCATATACACAAGCACCCGTTTATACTAGAAAATGTACCCTTTTTAATAAAAAAATTCAAGAGAACATCCAGTAATTCTTGTAATGTGCGCAGATCCCATGGAGCACGTGAGTCCTTAACTTCTAAAATTAGACATTTTGTTCGGTAATGTAAAGTAAAATGTCGATCCTTTTCCAAACTCTGATTCCACCCATACACGACCACCATGCACTTCAACGATCTTCTTGACCAGAGGAAGCCCCACACCAACGCCTTTTTGTTCAGGATCTATTTGTTTAAATAACTCAAAAATTTTTTCTTGACATGATGCCTTTATCCCTGCGCCATTATCTTTTACGTAAAAAATATCTTCCCTTTCCTCTTGCTTACATCCAATCTCAATATATGGATTGGCTTGCTCTCCCATATACTTCATTGCGTTCGTGACAAGATTCTGAATTACTTCACACACCCTGAGCTTATCCCCATATGCCTGGGGCAAGTCGGGACAGCACTTTACACACACTCCCTTTTCAGCAATTTGTGATGAAAGAATATGAAGAGCCTCTTGAACAGTGTCTTGCATGGAAAATTCTTTTGGATCATCAATGGTGCGTCCCATCTTTGCCAACTTTAAAATTCCCTCTATAAGCTCGCTCATCCTCTCTACCACATTTTTTGCAGCATCGATATTCGACCTGATGTCCTCCATATCTCCATCATTCAGGTCCTCTTCCAAAAAATTCAGGCACGCAGCAATGCTTATGACAGGACTCATTAAATCATGTGAGATCACATAGGAAAATTGCTCAAGCTCAGCATTCTTTGCTTTAAGCTCTAAGATAAATTCTTCTCGTTCCTTCTCTATTCTGCTCCATTGCATTACTAAAAAGAATGAAAGTACGATTACAATTGATAATATACCTATAAACATCACACATAGTCTCTTCTTAAAAGATTTTATCTCCTCTCTGACATCCCCGATATATATTCCTGTCCCAATGATCCAGTCCCATGGTTTAAATCCTTTAATATAGGAGAGTTTTGGGACAATCTTCGTTATATCATCTTTCCACTGCCACATGTAGTCGATATTACCAGAGCCATGTTCTTTTATAATATGTACAAATTTTAAAAATATATTTTCCCCTGTAGGATCTTTAAATTCTGACAAATCTTTTCCCTCCAAATTCGGAAGATAAGGATGTACCACCATTTTTGGGGACATATCATTGATCCAAAAATAATCCTTGCCATCTTTGCCATACCGGTAGGAACGAATATATTCTCGCGCATAGGCCATGGCTTCTTCTCTCGTGATTACACCGGTTCTGACCTGTTTCTCTAGATCATCTAATACAGTCCAGACGGTGAGAGTAAGTTCCTGTATCATCTCTCTTTTCACTTTAAATATATAGTCTTCAAGACCAGGCAGGGCGAGAAAAAAGAAATTAACGCACGAAAATAAGAAAAATATAAGAATAACAGGAATGATAATATAAAGCATAATAGAATGTGTGCCCGTTTTCATGTTCATTGTTCTCACTATGTACTATTGAATAATCGAGTAATTTCATTTTTATGCTTTATTTATCGGTATTTCACATTAATTAATACTATTTTTGACTATTGATTAATTTTTATTATGAATTCGCTTAAGCACACGAAGCCCCTTTTGAAATTAACAAAGGCTTAAGGCTCATTGTTATAGGGGCTTCGATCTGTTTACAATAATAACCTTCTTTTATAAAAGCAATATCGCATTAAAAAACTTACGTTTCCTTATCATAACTATACTCCTTTGCCTATATCAATATTATATAAACGTCTTTTCAAAAAAAATGTGGTCTATTTTACAATAATCCAAGCAGAAGGAGACTGTTAAGATTGATCCCCCCTCCATAATAGGTTGGATAATAAGATGATGTTGCCGTTGGATAAAAAAGTGACGTTGTTGTATATGGTGAAATATATGAGGATAAGAATGGATAACTTGAGTAAGAGGTGAGTGATGAGAGTAATAATGAAGAACTGCTAATGCCAGGGGTGCTGAACGTCGAAAGAAGTTGGGCATTTCTTAAGGACACAAGGGGATAATAATAAGGATACGGCATTGAATATACTCCAAAAGGGTAATTCCAATAATAAATTTCTTGAGAATATGTTACAGACACATATAGTGAAAACAAAAGAATTGCCAAAGATACACTGATAAAAATAGATTTCTTCATCTTCTGACTCCTTGAACCTTATAGTGTTATTTCTAGTAAATTAATTGTAATACATTACATATGAACAATTAACTTGATCGACACATCCCTCCCTTCTTGCTTAATTTAATTAAACAATTATGTGCTGGGGACGTGCTGAGGAGCCATAATGGGTAGTATATTTTAAATTTCAGCAAGATATTTGCCAATAATAATAAAAGGCTTATAGCAATTATAAAGATTCTAATTTTCAATACATTAAATCCTTATACGAGTTTATTTATAGAAAATACTCGGAAGGAAAAATAAGGCAAATGGCCCTATAATGTGGCATAATGCCCTACTTCTCAGGCACATTTTTTTGAGTTCCTTCCGTATATATAAGCCAAACCTACTGAGAATCTAAGGCTCATTAAGCTTCTATGATATTTTTTTTTCATGGCAGATATATTGCTAAAATATCAGCATATATCTCTATCTAATGAAGCCAGAATTCAAAGAATAAGATACCTTTGACTTTATTACAGCTTTCCGCACAAGGAGAGCATGACATGAAAAACGAGGAAAGGAGTAAGAATTTATGGTCAACGTAAACCGGCGGAATTTTCTGAAATTATCTGGTGCCACAACAGCCGGGATAGTACTCAATGAGCTTGGCTTTGACACCACTTCTCTTTGTGCAGAGGTCACACCACTGCGCATTGCCTATTCAAAAGAGACATATACCATATGCCCCTATTGCGCCGTAGGATGCGGTATTATTGTTCATTCCAAAAACGGCAAGGTGATTTATACCGAAGGAGATCCTGACCATCCTATTAATAGAGGTTCTCTGTGTAGTAAAGGAAGCGCTGTGTATCAATTATCGGCAAATAATCCGGCACGAGCCAAACAACCACTCTATCGAGCCCCTGGAAGTATCCATTGGAAAGAAGTTACGTGGGAGTGGGCAATTGAAACGATAGCTGATCGTATATATACCACACGGGAGAAAAGTTTCATATCAAAGAATACAAAGGGAGAGGTTGTGAATCGCACGGAGGCTATCGCGTCTATTGGCAGCGCTGCCATGGATAACGAAGAATGCTTTGCGTATCGCAAGTTTCTTACCTCTCTGGGGCTTGTCTATATAGAACATCAGGCCCGTATTTGACACTCTGCTACAGTAGCGGCTCTGGCAGAGTCGTTCGGCAGAGGGGCAATGACGAACCATTGGATTGATCTGCAAAACGCAGATGTAATCCTTATAATGGGAAGCAATGCAGCAGAAAATCATCCCATTTCATTTAAATGGGTGACCAAGGCAAAAGAGGGGGGGGCGAAACTATTAAATGTTGATCCCCGATTTACTAGGACATCCGCTAAAGCCGATATCTATGCTCCCATACGGTCAGGCACTGATATTGCCTTTCTTGGAGGAATGATTAAATATATTCTCGACAACAAATTGTATTTTGAAAAATATACAAAGCTCTATACCAATGCATCGTTCCTCGTGCATCCCGATTTCAAGCTCCCCGGAGATAATGGAGGGATATTCTCTGGATTTAATCAAAAGACAAAGAAATATGATAAATCCACCTGGAGTTTCCAGAAAGATGCGCAGGGGATTATTAAGAAAGATTACTCGCTGAAAGATCCCTTATGCGTTTTTCAACAATTGAAAAAACATTTTAATCGCTATACTCTTGACATTGTTTCGCAAATTACAGGCACACCGGCAAACCTTTTGCAGGATATTTACCATACCTATGCATCAACCGGAAAAGCCGGTAAAGCAGGCACAATTATGTATGCCATGGGATGGACGCAGCATACGGTGGGGACCCAGAATATTCGGACCATGGCGATAATACAACTGCTCTTGGGTAATATGGGAATTGCGGGAGGAGGAGTCAATGCATTGCGAGGAGAATCGAATGTACAAGGTTCCACTGACCATTGTCTTCTCTTTCATATCTTACCGGGATATTTAAAGACCCCCAAAGCTTCCGAGCACACACTCAAAGAGTACAATGATAAAAACACACCAATGACCCCTGATCCCAAAAGTGCTAACTGGTGGAACAATTATCCCAAATATTCCGTCAGTCTGTTAAAAGCCTTTTTTGGCCCCAATGCTACCAAAGAGAATGATTTTTCCTATTCATGGTTACCCAAATTGGAGGATAATGCAAATTATTCATGGCTGAATCTATTTGATGAAATGGATAAGGGAAAGATCAAGGGCTTCTTGGCCTGGGGGCAAAACCCCGCTTGCAGTGGTGCTCATGCGGGCAAGGCGCGCCGTGCTATGAGCTCACTGGAATGGATGGTTAATGTGAATATTTTTGATAATGAGACATGCTCCTTTTGGAAAGGGCCAGGGATGAAGCCTTCGCACATCGCTACTGAAGTCTTCTTTCTCCCCTGTGCCTGCTCATTTGAGAAGGAAGGGAGCATTACGAACAGCGGCAGATGGATGCAATGGCGCTATAAAGCGGTTGAACCGGTAAGCAATTCAAAGCCCGATGGAGAGATAATCAGTGAACTGGTGCATACAATAAAAAAGAAGGTTGAAAGAAAAGGGAGCAAATTCCCTGATCCGATACTCAAAATGACCTGGGATTACGGACCAAAGAAACATGACGGGTCGCTTCTCTATTTTGATACCCATGCGGTGGCAAAGGAGATAAACGGTTATTTTCTGGAAGATACAATAATAAAGGGAAAAGAGTACAAGAAAGGCACCCTGGTGCCGAGCTTTGCCTATCTTCAGGATGACGGCTCCACATCGTCGGGGAATTGGCTTTATTGCAACAGCTATACGGAGGAGGGGAATAAGGCAGGCCGCCGCAACAATAAAGATACGAGTGGGATTGGGCTTTATTCCGAATGGTCCTGGTGCTGGCCTGTAAACAGAAGAATCATCTATAACCGCGCCTCCGTGGATGAACATGGAAAGCCCTGGGATATGGAACGCCCTGTTATCTATTGGAATGGAAGCACATGGTATGGGGATGTGCCTGATGGTGGCTGGCCACCAATAATTAATGACAAGGATACCCGTTATGCTTTTATAATGAAGCCGGAAGGTCATGCCCACATCTTTGGTCCGGGTTGTGCCGAAGGACCTTTCCCTGAACATTATGAACCGCTTGAATGTCCGGTTGAAAAAAATCTCATACCTGGAAATAACTATAGAATAAGCCCCACGGTAAAAATTTTTAAAGATGCTTTCAGAAGCTGTGATCCCCGGTACCCCTATATCTGTTCGACCTATAGAGTCTCTGAGCATTGGCAAACAGGGCTTATGACCCGATGGCAACCTTGGTTGGCAGAGCTTCAACCATCTATGTTCGTGGAAATGAGCAAAAAACTGGCAATGGAAAGAGGCATAAAAAATGGTGATACATGCACGGTAACCTCTGCTCGTGGCTCTCTTGAAGCAATCGCCCTTGTCACTGACCGTTTTAAGCCTTTCAAGATCGCAGGGAAGATTATTCATCAAGTTGGCATACCCTGGCATTACGGCTGGTGCACAACCGCAGAATATGGCCCTGGCTTGACCTTCGGAGACAGTGCTAATTTGCTGACACCGACAGTGGGAGATTCTAATACAATGATTCCGGAGTCAAAGGCGTTTATGGTTAATATTGAAAAAAAGGAGAGAGTCTAAATGGTTGATATAAGCTATAATAAGCATGAGAAGGCTTTTATGATATATCCCGCCCTTTGTACAGGATGCAGGGCATGTCAGGTGGCGTGTAAAAATTGGAATCAGTTGCCCGCAATTAAAACAGAGAATAGAGGGACATTTGAAAATCCCCGGGATTTAAACCCTACCACCTATACGAAAATTAAATTCAATGAATATTCAACGGGTTCAGATACCGGTGGAAGCATTCATTATGGCATTTCGTGGCTCTTTCTAAAACAGCAATGTTTTCATTGCACAGAAGCAACCTGTATGCTCGTATGTCCCTCTCAGGGTGCATTGACACGAACACCGGAAGGAATTGTGGTGCATAATCCTGATAAGTGCATCGGCTGCAAATACTGTGTATTCACCTGTCCCTTTAAGGTGCCGCAGTTTGACACGCTCACTCAGACTATCAGTAAATGTCATCTTTGCCATGACAGAGTGGCACATAATCTCATTCCGGCATGTGCCAAGGCGTGTCCGACAGGAGCTATTCAATATGGTGATCGGGATGCACTTATTAATGAAGCCAAGGCTTCCGGAGCCAATAGAATATATGGTGAGAAGGAGCTTAAAGGGTTGCATGTTATGTATGCCCTGCCTGAATCACCAGAAAAATATGGACTTCCTGAAGATCCGAGAGTACCAAGAAGCGTATATTGGTGGAAGAATATATTCAAACCTTTAATAAAATGGGGCCTGCCTTTAACCATCCTGGCCTGCCTGGTCCATTTCTGGTTCCATGGCCCCCATGTTATTGAGCAGGCGAAAGGAGGACCGAGTAATGACTAAGCAAGATACTAAGAGATTTCATCCTGATACTTACATTTCAAACGCATCCACACCCCTTGAACGGATAACTCACTGGATGTTGGCAGGCAGTTGTATTGTCCTCTTTATCACGGGTATTGGATTTATGTTTCGCTCTCTAAATTTTATCCAAAAGGTTCTCGGATTTCCTCACGGAGCAAAGGTTATTCACCATAGTGCGGGAGTTGTGTTTATCATCTCTCTCGTGCTTGCCATTTTTGTATGGATCAGTGACTGTTTTTTTGATGCTGAAGATATTAAATGGTTCAAAGTCTTAGGTGGGTATCTTATAAGGACTGACGAGCATTTTAATCTGGGGAAGTTTAATCCGGGACAAAAGATCTTTACATGGTATTGTATTCTTTTTGGGATCGTAATATCCATAACCGGATATATTATGTGGGCTCCTTTTAGTTTTTCACGATATACAGTACAAATAAGCTATCCTATTCATGCCTTATGCGCTTTCCTATTTGGCATCGGATGGCTGGGGCACTGGTATCTTGGGGCCTGGGCCAATCCTGGGAGCGTCAGTGTGATAACAAGCGGCAGGGCGAGATTATCCTGGTGTCTTCATCATCGTCCCAGATGGCTAAAAAAAATGGAAGAAGAAGGAAAATTACATATAGCAGAATAAAGCATAGGGAAGTGCCTGAAGAAAGTTATATAACATAATAAGAGAAGGGAGATTTCCCCCCATAACTTTAGGCACTTCCACCTTCTCCATTGCGACCTTATACCTTAAGGATTACAAAATTGTGATCAACGAGAACGAATTTTGTAATTTCATTTTTTGAATTATTGTATCAATTAAACCGACAAATCCTTCCTTAACTAATTAATATATATAAATATTTACTCTCCTTTCAATCAATGGGCTTGATTTATGCTCATATAAATGTAATAGCAGAAAGATTACGATTATGTCTTTTCCCTATTAGATTTTATTTATAATATTGGGAATTAAGGAGGAGGAACAAATGAAAAAAGAGGCGGGATTTAGCTTGATAGAACTATCGGTAGGAATCGCTATAGCATCAATTATAATAGGTATGGGAGTGCATTGTATTTTTTCATGGCTTCCTGATTATAGATTAAAGATTGCAGCACATGATCTTTATGCAAATTTGCAATGGGCTAAGGTAAATGCGATTAAGTCGAATGCTAGTTGGTCTGTAATCTTTGATGATATTCATCGACAATACTTCGTATGCTCTGACAAAGGCATCGAGAGGATAGTCAATCTTTCCAAATATGGATGCAATTTAAATTTTGGCCATGGCAACGCCACCACTGGGATAGATGGCGCCAGTATTGATGGTAACGATATATCATATAATGATAATAGCGCAATCTTTGACGGACGAGGATTTTGTAATGCAGGGCATGTGTATTTTCAGAATGATAATAATTGCTGTTACGGCATTGGCTCAAAGCCCACAGGATTCGTCTTTTTACGAAAACTGGCTCATTCTTCATAGAGCTATAGTATGGGGAAATAACGTAGTATGAATCAACAAAGATATGTATCATACAAAAGCCAAGGCTTTAGCACTGTGGAATTAATAATTGCAATTTCAATTACAAGCATTGTGATAGCCGCCAGCTATACTATTTTTAATTCCCAACACAAGCTCTTTATGCTCCATGAAGAAGCTGTTGTCATGCAGCAAAATCTTCGGGCCGGTATATATCATTTGGAACGAGAAATTAGAATGGCAGGGTGTGATCCGAGTGGGGATGCCAATGCCGGCATCATGACAGCACATGACTCCTTAATGAGATTTACGCATGATATACTAGGTGTTTCCTTAGAAAAGGAATATTCCGATAATATAATTAATGATCAAAATTTTCCAGATAACTTGGCTGAAGATATTCTATACCGACTGTTTGATATTGATAACGATGGCGATAAGGACTTAGTGAGAAATAAAACCTTGGTAGCCGAGAATATCGACGCCTTAGATTTTGTGTATCTTGATTCTACCGGTAGTGATCTTGATACTGATAGTGACGGAGAGATCCCAGAATCAAGTATTCCTTTCATACGCACGGTGCAAATATCTCTCGTGGCTCGAACCGGCAAAGCAGATGCTCGTTATGTAAACAATAGTGTGTATAGGAATAAGCAGGGTGATATTATTCTAGAAGCGCAAGAAGACCATTTTCGGCGCAGATGTTTAACAACTGAGGTCAGATGCCGCAATTTCATCTTTCATTGAAAGGAAGTGTGCTATGCTGAGGAAACGATTCGCTGCACAAGCCAAGAATTATTCTGATCAAGGATTTACCCTTCTCGAAGTGCTTATCGCTACCTTCCTATTCTCCTTTGGTCTTTTAGCCATAGCTGCCGTCCAAATCTCTTCACTACGCACCAATACAGCTGCTAAGATGTATACCGAGGCATCTCTGGCGGCTGCGCAGCAGTTAGAGACACACATAGGGATGCTGTTCGAGGATATCACCAGCGATACTTTTGCGATAGGGAGATATACAATCAATAGGAATGTCACACAGACGGATATAGATTCAGATGGTGCTATGGATAATAATATGCGACTCATTACAGTGAACGTTACGTGGAATGACGGCGGCATTCAGAGAAATAGAATACTCAGTGTGTTAAGGGCGAGGGATTTATAATGGCCTATTGAAGAACCGATTATCGACACCTGTCAGTAACAAACAGAAGGGAGGCATAGTATGAAAGTGACTGCTATGCAAAAAAGGGAGGAAGAAGGATCAGCAATTATTGTTGTTCTTCTTATCCTCATGCTTCTTCTTCTTTTAGGCACATCAGCAATCAATATGAGTTTGGTGGAATTGCAGATTGCCAAGAATGATCATTTTCATAAGCTGGCTCTGTATGCGGCCGAATCCTCAGTGTCTTTTGTAAAAATAACTCCTTCTTTATATGGTACACATAATATCACGAAAGGCATGGGGCTGAATTTTCCGAATAATGAGGATCCTTCAGAGGAATATTCATTGATTACATTAGGGGGACCGAAAGAGTCCTTTCATGGAGAGATCAATTATTTAGGCTCGTCACCGCCTGAACGCGGGTCGGGATTTGATGCTGAAAAATTTGTCGCGCATCATTACAGTATGAACAATACGGGATATGGACCCGGGGCAGCAAAAAAAAGCATAGAAGTTGGATTTTATAGGGTAGGGTATTAAGTATCAGCAATGGTTGATGAAATACCTTATCGGATAAGGAGGATATGGCATGAAAAGGGCAACATATTACGGCATTGTTATAATTTTTTGCATGCTTGTAATGCTCCTTACAAAAAACATGGCAGATGCTGATGACACATGCATGTTTATGTCGACGGCGAATGATGTGCCGCCTAATATTGTCTTTTTGCTGGATAACGGTGCTGAAATGGAACAGATCATATGGCATCCGGCTTATGACAATACTGTTGATTACACACCCGATCCCAATACAGAGGTTGAATTTATCAATGGATTTTTTAATACAAATGGCTACACGATAGTGAAAAAGAATGCCAATATCTATTATATACGGCAAATCTTGGACGATCTTTTGCCTGATACGACAGGCGGGTGTGAAAACAGTGTGTCCGGAAGTTCCACATTTACTATAAATGGACGTACGGTAACCTTACCTGCCCTTCCATCAATGGATGCCGTTGATGGAGTCATAGATAATGCAGCAATGTTTAGATATTCAAAAAACTATCTCAATTGGATCTTCTTTAGTGGCGCTGACATAGGAGATGGGTCGGACCTTCCCGCCAAAAGCAGGTTTTATAATGCGAAGAAGGCTTTAATGACTGTAGCTAAACTCACGGCAAATCGAGCAAAATTTGCCATCTATAATTTTGCTAATGATGCGGGTGCATCCAATGTGCAACCCCTTGGGAATGTTGTCAAAACGCCCCTTGCGGCGCTTCCTGAAAATAACATCTTGGAGGAAAATTATGTCAATAATATAAACAATATGGGGACAGTTACCTATTCCCCATTGGCTGAAGGGCTCGCCACGGTTGGAGGATATTTTGCCTCGCCCTCATCCGGGGTGGTTGGAGAATATTGTCAGAAAAATTTCGCGGTTGTTGTCTCACCGGGCATCTCCTCTCAAGACCTGGACCCCATATCACAATCCTGCCCCAGTTCATTTTCTGACTATGATGGAGATGATTCTGGGGGTATTGGTGAGGGGAATATCAAAGTCGACTCGACAACCTATACAATCCCGATCAATCTGAATGGATCAACCTGGCTTGATGACGTTGCGTATTATTTGTATGATAATGATATTGTAGGGTATCAGGATGGATTTCAAAATGTTTTGACCTATACGATAGGGTTCCTCGCCAGTCTTGAAAGCAATCTCTATTTGAAAAATACCTCAAACAACGGAAACGGAAATTTCAATCTGTATGACTCCTCCGATCCTGACTATGGAAGATATCATTTTGAGGCTGAATCTCCGGAAAATCTCTCATCAGTTATTATAGCGGCAATAAATGATATTATTTTAAAAACAGCCATTTTTGTGTCACCGGTTGTTCCCGTCTCAAGAACCATGAGTGATAACAAAATATATATGGCTTTTTTTAGGCCGAATGAAGGAAACTTTTGGGAAGGGAACCTTGTCAAATTCGGGATTTCATCTGATAATAAGATTACCGATTGTAACGGCAATCCGGCCACATGGCCTAATGGAGCTTTGAGAGAGGATGCGGAGCCATACTGGGCAACACAACATTGGGCTGATTTTTCCAAAAGCAATTATATCCATAACTCATCACGGAATATTTACACGCACATAGGCCCCGCTGATTTGACTGATCCTAATAATGAATTCTCATCAAGCAATAGTAAATTAACCTCATCGCGTCTTGGGAATCCATCCACTCCTATAGAGAAAATAATAAATTATATCCGTGGAGCGGATGTATTTGATGAAGATGATGATGGCGATATAACAGAAAATAGAGGGATAATCACCGGTGATGTCCTTCATAGCACGCCTGTTATTATCCGATACAATTCCAGCTCCACCATGGTCTACTTCGGATCAAACGATGGTGCGCTCCATGCGGTCAGAGATGATGATGGGACAGAGTCCTGGGCCTATATTCCTCATGATCAGCTCAGCAATCTAAAAGATATGGTGGAGGGCTCTTCGCATAGGTACTTTGTGGACTCAAGCCCCACGGTTTATCTTAATGACCTTAATGGTGATGGTGATATAAATGCGGAGGAGAGTGATCAGGCAATTCTTATAAGCGGTCAGAGAAAAGGCGGGACGGGCTATTTTGCCCTCGATATCACGAATCCTGAGGCACCTTTATTTTTATGGACTTTCGATCAAAGCGATGATGCAGAGTTAGGCGAAAGCTGGTCAGAGCCTGAATTCGGTTGGGTAAAAACCTTCGATGGTGACACCACCGGTACTCCCGTTGCTTTTATCGGAGGAGGATACAGCGTAAATAATGTGAAAGGGAAAGCTATTTTTGTCATCAATGTGATAAGCGGGGCTATTGTTGCAAAGTATAGCGCTGTCACGGGCATGGATTACAGCTTCCCGGGTACTTTAAAGGTTATGGATTATAACAATAATGGATTTATCGATAAGGTGTATGGTGGTGATTGCGGAGGCCAATTATGGCGACTGGGAAAATTTTCTGACGAAGGCGTGCCATTTGCCTTTCCCCAGTGTGATGAAAATATTATGAATTGGTCGGCCCAGGTCATATTGGATGGAGATCCAGCACATGCAATAAAATTTTTCTACCCCCCTTGTGTTACCTTAGAAAAAGGATATGACCTAGTTTTTGTAGGATCCGGAGACCGGGAAGATGCCTGCGCTACAACGAGTGCTGACCGTATTTATTGCATAAAGGATACACATGCCAACATAACGTTAGAGGAGACTGACCTGGTGGATGTCACAAATCCCTCCGCTACACCCCCTGATTTAGATAATCCCGGAGATGTTGATTTCAATGGTAATATTGATCAAGGGTGGTATATTCAATTTACGGATTCTTTTGGAAATGGCACGGGAGAAAAAGTGCTCGCAGAAGGTATAGTATTTAATAAGGTGTTTTACGTCACGACTTTTACGCCAAATGACGATGTCTGTCTGCCCGGCGGTTTCGGAGAGCTGTATGCCCTTGATTATAAAACAGGACAGGCGGTGTTGAAATTTGGTAATGAGGTAAAAACAAGGAGTATGCAGGTCGGTGGTGGCATTCCTTCGGAACCCGTGGTTATTTTAACTGAAACAGGACAGAAAATATTTATTTCAGTGGGAAGTACTAATACTGATTTTGAAAGCGATTCAATTGGGGCAGGAATTATAGACATTGATCTGACACCCCTTCCTCTAAATTTCTTTTTCCTGTGGTGGAGAGAAATTACACCCTAGACACCATATACATGCTATGTGTTCATACCAATATCAGCGAGTGATTGAGGAGTCCCTCTCAGTGACATCCATTGTGTTCCCTGCATGCATCAAGTCCATTTAAGGAATCATTGAAAAGGCCATTTATGGCATCTTTCACTCTGCCGACGTGACCGGATACCTTAATACCTGCCTGAGCAAACTTTTGCTGAGCTCCCATACCCATACCACCAGAGATGACATGTGTGATATTATATTTCAACAGCTCATCGACCGCTCTGCATCCACCGCCACCATGTTGAGCGTTATTACCAACGACCTCTGTGCTCTTAATTGTATTGTTTTCAATATCCACAATGAGAAAATACCTGCATTGACCAAAATGCAGGGATACAGTGCTCTCTAACCCTTTTTCGTCGTTTAACGTGATGCCTATTCTCATAAAAAGCCTCCATATTTATTTGATAACCATTGATATAACTATCATTTCTCTTTTCTACACTTATCACATACACCATAAAATTGAATTTGATGGTTCGTAATAATAAAATTGTATTTTTCGGATAATCCTTTTTCAGTTCTCTTTAACAATTCAATCTCATCATCAATAAAATCAGTATAATCAATAATCCTTTTGCATTTGGTACAAATCAGGTGATGATGATGGTTCTTTTTTTCAGGGTCTTCGGCCAGTTCATATCGCGCTCTGCCATCGCCAAAGTCAAATCGAAATACGATCCCAATGTTTACCAGAATCTCTAATGTCCTATAAATAGTGGTTAAACCGATTGTAGGGTACGAAGAGTGAATTCTCATGTAAATATCTTCTGCGCTTAGATGTTTATCAGACTTAGTAAGGGCTTCCAGAATCGCCTCTCTTCCCAAGGTTATTCTATAACCGCATTCCTTTAACGTTTCACGCCACCACTTCGGCCCCCGCTGCACTTGTCTTGGCATTTGATTTCCTTATTGATAATGGTTCTCATTATCATATATACACGAATGGATTTTTTTTGTCAAGTATTCTTCTGCCACTGCCAAGGCAATCGCATGAAGGATTTTGATTTGTTCAGTAAAAATTTTCATATACCTGTATAGGTCACTCACGAGTATTATTATTTTACTATAGAGGACACAGAAATTCACAGAGGGAGTATGAATCTCCGTGTCCTCTGTGCTCTCTGTGGTGAATTTAAAAAGCCTACATTATGCCCTGGCTGCGTATAGTTAATTGTACAGGATGAAATCTTTCATGCGATTGCCCTGATTTTTCCGGAAGGTTTTTCATGTAAGAAAGTAACTCATTGTTTGTCAATTTCTTACAAACTAAAAGGGCCCTAACCAAAGCTATATTTTTCTCCTATAGTGTTCTTTGCTTCCATTTTTATTATAAAATGGGGGAAATACAAGGAGGTGATACCAGCGAATTATAAGTAAAATTTTTAAAATCGAGAATTCTACTCAAAGTATCACCGGAATTTTTAAACAGTTCCGAGTGAAGGATTAAATGAAGGGAAATAAAGGAGTATTAAATTAATGAGAGGTTCAAGGACAATATTTTTACAATATGTATGTCTTAGCATGATGTTTGTTTTTGTTTTTTCGTGTGCCATCTGTTCTGTTGCTATAGCGCGTGGTGGTGCCGGTGGTGGCAGCGGAGGATATACTATGAGCACCACCGCAATGGCCACTCAAACATATATGAATAACGCCAATAGCAACGCTTATCAGGCGATGGCTCAAACATATATGAATAATGCCAATAGCAATGCTTATCAGACAATGGCTCAAACATATATGAATAACGCCAATAGCAATGCTTATCAGACAATGGCTCAAACATATATGAATAATGCTAATAACAATGCTTATCAGACAATGACTCAAGCATATATGAATAACGCCAATAGTAACGCTTATCAGACAATGAATTCAGGATATATGAACAGCTATGGACTCCAGACCATGGGAGGTGTGGGATACAATAATAGCCAGGGCACAATGGCAAACTTGGGGCAATGGAGCATGAAACCTGATAGGACCGTATCGGACACAGCCTTTAACGGGACCAATGCCTTTGCGTTTATGGCATTAAATCAATTTGGAAGCCCCGACCTTGGTATATCACGAGCATACGCTTTCGGCAATTACGGAAATAACGGTCCTGCTTTTGGATTGAATCAAGCAGGGTGGGCTAATCAATATAATACGGGATTCATGAATCAAGCATCCCGTTCCTATTGGGATGACCTTGACGTTACCCATGCACAGGCAATGTATAATGTGGGACTCATGGGCACGCCATTCATGAATATGAATCAGAACAGTTATCAAAATACATTTACTTATATGATTCCCTAATGGATCGATGAGATAGAATAATACATTCATCGCAGGGGGATTGTGCAGACAATCCCCCTTTTTTTTCGCTTTGATCTCGGTTTTATAATGTTATTTGAGGATTATCGATGTTTTTTATTTCAAGCGTATCGATTTCAATTCCATATGAGAGCACATTATCTGTAAAAGTATTCAGAAGGAGATGGTGGATATGAGCAGAATCGAGCACGCCGGCGTAAATTTTCTTAATATTTTTTTGAATAACTCTTTCTGCTGATTTTTTTAACCGTCTCATTAAAGCATAATCGATTTTTGAAGCCGTTGCGCCAAAATCTTCGTATACTCTGGCAAGATCGGTAGCTTTTGATATCCTATAGAAAACCTCCAAGTTTACAGCTACGAGAGGACGTTCTTTATTTTTCACTTTTCCTTCTATCTCAATCCTAATCTTTCGATCCTGCATATCGAATATAATAGGATTTTTATTGACATAATTATTTATGTGAAAACCTTGCTCAGCAATGGATGAGGGGTGCCCTTGCGCGTTAATAAATAAAAATCTTTTGCGTGCCGGCACATAAGCCAAAGAATTTGCAATGAGAGGCGCTTGCCAGAATAAACCATATATGAGAGTGATGATGAGAATTCGCTTTTTACCTATTGTGGAGAGGAAAACAGGGGAGGGCGGCACAATCATTATAAGTCCTATCAACCATATACCAAATCCCAGATAATAGCCGATTAATTGTGGCTTACTAAAGAATAGCACGATAATTAAAGGAAGGATAGCCCCTATGCTCATATGGACTATAGACCATAATAATGGTTTTCCCGACCATTTATCTGATTCCTGGGTCTCTTTTTGAGGGGTCAAGAGCGTATCAAGCGCTTTTTCTCTTACACCCTGCTTTTTAGAATAGTAAAAAAAGGGGACCCATAGGATGATAGGCACAAGAAGAAGCAGATAAACGCGAAAAAAACTATACAAGTGCACCCATTTCTTGGCAGTGAACTGGATTATAAGGATAAGGGTGAACACATGATATAAATACAAAAAAACGCTTCCGATCAGGATACCCAATGCTTTTATTTTAGGGCGCAATGGCGTAAGGAACATAAGTGAGATAAAGGGCACAAAATTATATACCAAACAAGGGGCATCTGACATCGTCACCTGTCCCCCTGTATGAAGCAGCTTGAAATTTTTATTCTCTATCACCAGTCGTATAGGCCAACGAGTGCCCCATGCATTCTTAAACACATATAACACACTATTTGTTGCTTTTTGTAAGACCACCAGATAATGCGTAAAGAATAGTGTCAAAAAGATATAGCACAGAAAAGAATAGGAGAAGAATGCAATAATCGTCCATAGATACGTGGAAGGTTTTGTCGATTTGAGGTGGAGTCTGCCATTGATCCATAAAATCCATAGATATGCGAGGGCTACAACCAGCACCATGATTGTTGCTTCAAAAAGATATTCATGGAAGAGCGTGAGATAGCGGGGCCAATGGGTACCGATTATACCCATCAGGACAATGCGCGCTATATTCACTAAATAAAAAAGAGGAAGAAAGATGAGGAGCCCACCTAATTTGTGGCGGATGGTGGCAGGATAGGCAAGGATAAAAGCGCTAAAAATAATGAACACATAAATCCCCGTGCATTCATATATTATTTTTAAAGCCCCGCCCTGCTGCAGAGTAATGGTGTAGTCTGAAATCGTGGTATTAATCCTAAGGATATTCAATATCCCGTATACCATCTCTGCTGTATAGGCTTTAGAGAAATGAACAAAGGAGGGCATGTGGCGCGCGAGATTATTATTTACATGACAGAGCAGGCATACAAGAATAAGGAATACACAGGAAGAGTGTATAACCTCTCTATTTTCCTTACAGAATGAGTTCACGATAATATCTCCTCTTATACTCGTTTCATTGTATACCATGAACCTGATATTGGTAAAGAAATAGGGGTTTTTTATTTTTTTACTCCAATGCCATATGGTGCTATACTATATAAGTTGTGAGAAAAATCCTTTGAACAGTGCATTTTTATAAGTATGGTCGTATGAAACTTATTGTATCATTATTTATTCTTATAGGTATTATAGTATTATATGAATCAAAATTATGCCGCAAAAAGGTAAAAGATTTATGGTCATCCTACGGACCATTTGATTTTTCAGAGCAATCCGGCACAATAAAAAGTGAATATTGCACTTACTCAAGCTGTGGTCAAGGATTTCATCATATAATAGTATCCGACATTCGTAAATGGATCGGCTAAATCAACATTGGAGCATACCGTCCTACATGGAGATTTTCACAACACTGATGATGTTTTATTGAGCAACAAGCCGTCCCTCAATAGGTGGGACGGCTTGTGTTGTTATAGCATGGATGATTCACTCATTCATTATTTATACGCTTATAAAAGCAGTGACTATCGGAACAGGAAATTAAAAGGTTGCGTATTTACAGGCTCTTGACTTTGTCCCAGTGTTGGTGCGGTGAACTGAACTGCCGGCAGAAATGGGCTTGCAGGTGAAGTCTTTTGTGAGATACCCAAAAGAGTGGGTGTCTGCGTTTCAGTAAAGATGGCAGGCGCAGGTTCTGGTTTTGTTTCGACACTCGATGTATCAGCACCTGAAACTTCTTGAGCAGAGAGAAGAGGGTAGACTATATTCGATTTGTCGAGTATCGTCTCTGACATGGTCATTACCCGACTGGCCGCAGATTGCGTGAGAAGCATTTCCTGCTCTGCTTTTAAGGAAGAATCACAGAGCCAATCCTTGAAGATGACCTCTTTTACCTCTACTGATATGGGGATAAAGGGCACTCTACACCCGACTTCCTCTAAATAGGCAACCAATTTGGGGACATACCATACAATATCATAGGTATATTTTCTAAGAGAGTTGTCAGTATCCTGATCATTTGAAAGCAAGAGTTTTGCAAGTGAAATTGTTCTGTTCCCTTTTGGGGGAACGGTAAATGTCGTGGCTGCCATATACATCCCTTCACTGTTGTAAAGGGTTACCCTTCCTGTTATTTCGAAACGATCTGTGGGAACATCACTACAGGTCACCAATAGACGTTCTGCGGGGTTAACTATCGTGAGGAAGGTGTCGGCTTTCACGTTAAAAAAGCATACATCATCGTGGGTTCTGCCGATTTGTACTGCGCCGGCATGGACTATTTTCCCTGTTATGGGCGGAAAGGCAGCAATAAGCTCATTTACTGCCAAGGGCTCTGCTTCGAGCATTATTTGAGCATAGAGGGCGTGCTGGGCACCCATGAGAAATAATACTGCTATACACGCTATTGAAAACGTACACAATATCGCGTTTATTTTTGTATTCTTACACATAATTTTTTCTCCCTAGATTACATAATAAATCCACACTATGCCACTTCAGTTTGTAGTAGTATACTGGGATAAAAAAAATAAAGGTACTATAAAATAATTAATGGGTCACTCTATTATGCAACGCATCCCCCCTTTCTTTATAAAATAGACTGTTATTTTGGTTTGTAGCAAAAGACGATTGTAAATAGTATTTTTTCAACCACCTGTCCAATAAAGAAAAAAAGAGAAAGATAACAGTTTTTTTAATGTCATTTATTTTGTATAATCTTTAATATATCTTTAAGTCCATAAAAGGAATGCAGGGGGGGCATCCAAAGGAGGCAAAAAAATGAAAAGATATCGTTTTATATCACTATGTTGTTTTTTTCTCCTACTTCTTAATTTCTTTATCCCCACCTCATTGTTCGCAGATGGTATTATTATCCCTATACCTATCCCTGATCCCCCGCGACCGATCCCTGAACCAAAACCTTATATTAATATTAAATCCCATGAGGTTGAGGTGACAATCGAGAATCAGGTTGCCCATACGCATATAGATCAGGTGTTCCATAATCCTTATAATTATGCAATTGAAGGAACGTATATCTTCCCTGTGCCAGAGAGGGCTATAATATCCCATTTTGCCTTGATTGCTGATGGTGTCACTGTCAATGCGACGTTACTAGAAAAGGATGAAGCACGAAAGATATATGAAGAGATTGTGAGAAAACAGAAAGATCCTGCTCTTTTAGAATATGCAGGGCAATCCCTCTATAAAGCGAGCCTCTATCCTATCCCAGGTCATGGAGAGCGAACCATTATTATAGACTATACCGAGCTCCTTGAGAAAGAGGACTCTCTTATTTCATATCGTTATCCCCTTAATACTGAAAAATACTCGAGAGATCCTTTAGAGATAGTGAAGATAGACATTACTCTCATATCAGAGGAAGAGATTAAATCCATTTATTCTCCGAGTCATGAAATTGATATCCATCAGCAAAATGGCTTTCATGCAACGGCAGAATATGAAGCTGAAGATGTCAAACCGGATAAAGATTTTCTTTTGTATTACACCGTTTCTGAAGGGGATATTGGGTTTACTCTCCTTACGCATAAAACCGCATCAGAGGATGGATTCTTCCTCGGTATGGTAGCCCCAAGCATAGAGGACCTTGAGGATGTGGTAGTGCCTAAGAATATCTTGTTTATAATCGATACCTCAGGAAGTATGTATGGAGAAAAGATCACGCAGGCCAAAGAATCATTAAAATTTTGTTTAAATAATCTCAATCCGGAGGATAGTTTTAATATAATCACCTTTAGTTCAACTATCTCTCCACTTCGGGATGAGTTAATGAAGGTGAGTGGTGAAAATATTGAGAGCGCAATGGACGAAGTCTCGCGCCTTCAAGCGGCAGGGAGCACTGATATTAATAATGCGTTGCTCGAAGGACTTACACAACTTACAACTAAGGAAGGGCCAAATATGGTCATTTTTCTCACAGATGGCCTTCCTACCAGGGGCGAAACGAGAATTGAAAATATCTTAGAGAATGTGGAGTCTCGAAATGATAGTAACACACGAATCTTTGTCTTTGGACTTGGCTATGATGTTGATATCCATTTTCTTGATAAGTTATCGGAACAAAACAGAGGAATCTCAGATTATGTGCGGCCTTCGGAAAATGTTGAAGAAAAAGTAACGTCATTCTATTCAAAGGTGCAATATCCGATCCTTGCGAATCTTAAGCTTAATTTCGGCTCTTTTAACACCTATGATGTGTATCCTGTTGAGCTGCCGGACCTGTTTAAAGGATCGCAACTTATTATTACAGGGAGATATAAAGACGCAGGAGGGGCTACAATAAGATTATCAGGAATGGCTGCCGCTAAAGAAAAAGAATTTATATATGAGGCTACTTTTTCAGAAAGTAATAAAGGGTATGATTTTATTCCCCTTCTCTGGGCATCTCGAAAGATAGGGTATCTTTTAGATGTGATACGCTTAGAAGGAAAGAGTGATGAACTTGTTGAGGAAATCGTGAGATTAAGTAAACGGTATGGTATTATCACTGAATATACCTCATTTTTAGCAGAAGAGGACAGTCCTATAGCATCTCCCGAAGATATCATTGCTACCGCGCGGGCGAATATAGATTATGCTTATAGTTACACTGGGGGGAGTTGGGCCATGAGTCAATCACAGAATATAGTGGGTATGAAGTTGGCGGCGCAAGCCCCGACAAATATCTATTTGGATGAAGCTGGCAACCAAAAGGAGATAACAGGAGTGAATCAGGTTGGCTCAAAGGCATTTTATAATAAGAATGATACCTGGATAGACAGTGAATATTCAGAGGAGCAGGATATTATTCAAGTAAAGGTATTTAGTGATGCCTATTTTCAATTAAGTCGACGATTCAGACAGATCAATAAATCCTTGGCCCAGGGACAAGAGGTCATCATCGTTCTCAATAATAATGCAATTGAGATAGGGAATGAGGGGCGAGAAGAACTCTTTACTGAAGAGGAGTTGCGGGTGTTTGGAGTTGATGATGTCGTTGAGGAGGAAGAACAACAAACCGAAAGCCATGAAGACATAGGCAAGATGGAAGAAAAAAAAGAAGAAGAAACGGAAAGCCCCCATCCCTTTTCACCAATTTATAATTATGGCTTTCTGAACACTTATAGCGCACTCCTTCTATTTCCTTCTGTAGAGATTACTTTTCCTTGGAGCATTGTCCCACAACAAAGGATACCCACCTGGCCGGTCTATTCTCTCGTGACTTCATATGAGCCTTTTTCTTCTCCTCTTTTTACTTATGCCGCCTTCTTTAGCAATAAAATAGACGGGAGTATTGCACCTTTTTGGTGGGAGTAAGAAAATTTTTGGGAGTTGATTTATAATTTCTATGACAGAAGTAATATACTTTTAACATTCAGCTTATTCTTTCCCTTCTTTTCATATTCGTTTTTGAGTATCTAATTTCATTGGAAATCCATAATCTTATATATACAGGTTCTATAATATATCAGTACCTTAAAGTATATTTTGTTCTTGGTATCAATATTGAAATGAATTTATTTCATAATCGAAGACATTTAATTAATTAATCTATTTATAACAGTTTTAGAGTGAAGTGAGAAGGAGTTATAAAATGAAACTTTTTAACAAATCGAAGTTATTGCTAATAATCAGTTTTATCTTGTGTCTATCAATAATCAGTCTGGGGATACCGGCGCACACTTATTATGGTGGTCTTTACGGCTTAGGATTATATGGGGGAGGGTATGGCTCTGGATTGTATGGCAGCCTTTATGGCCTGTACGGTGGTCTCTATGGATCAGGAGTGTATGGTGGTCTTTATGGTTTGTATGGCGGTCTTTATGGCTCGGGATTTTACGGTGGATTATATGGCGGAGGACTATATGGTAGTCTCTATAGTTTGTATGGCGGTCTTTATGGCTCAGGATTATATGGTGGATTATATGGCGCGGGATTATATGGTAGTCTCTATGGTCTGTATGGCGGTTTGTATGGCGGTCTTTATGGCTCAGGATTATACGGTGGTCTTTACGGCTTGTCAGGATTAAGACTAGGGTTTGCTGAACAAACAGGATTGTGGCAAGGTATATGGAGTATCGGAACACTCTCTGGACCAATGACACTTAATCTTGTTGAAGATCCGGTAATTGCGGGAGTGCTCACCGGTAATGTTCAATTACTCGGTAACACTGTTCTTCTCACGTTAGTCAGTGTAACAGGTGAAATTCTTGATGGTGAAATATACCTATATGGATCTAACAACCTATCAGGCGGTAAATTAGTTGATATCGAAATCATTGCAACACTAATTTCTCCAACTGAAATAGAGGGAGAATATACATTAACCCTCCCTAATCTTGGCACAGTAGCAGAAACCGGTTTCTTCGAGGTAACATTGACAAATCCGGTTATTTAGGGCAGATTTCTTAAGATTTGGATTGTTTGTGCGCTAATTTTCGAAAGAGCGTTGATCTTCCGATACCGAGTAATTTTGCTGCCATCTCCTTGTTGCCATTGGTCCGGTGCAGGGCATCAAGAATATGATTCTTCTCCATTGCTGCGAGGGTAGGGAATTTTTGTGGATTATCGATTTCATCAGAAGCACGAGGAGATAATTGTGTGGTAATGGGCTCGGCAAAGTGCACTTTCCCCTTTTGGAAATGAAGAGATGAGGGGGTAATGTAAGTTTCGTCCTCTATAATCATAGCCCGTTCAATTATATTTCTCAGTTCCCTTATGTTCCCGGGATAAGTATAATTGAGCAAGAGCTGAGTGGACTCAGGATGCAGGCCCTTTATAGTATTATTAAATTTTAAATTAAAGTGTTTAATAAAGAAATGGGTAAGGGGGAGAATATCCTCCTTGCGCTCTCTTAGGGGCGGAATGGTAATGTGGAATACATTGAGCCGATAATAGAGGTCCTCCCTGAACTCCTCGGTGATAATCTTTTTACTCAAATCTCGGTTGGTTGCTGCGATTACTCTTAACTCTACATTTTGTTCAATGGTACTCCCGATTCTTCGAAAGCTTCGCTGCTCAAGGAAGCGGAGCAGCTTCGCTTGGATAGAAAGATCAAGGCTTGCAACTTCATCTAAAAAAAGGGTTCCTTCATGGGCAAGCTCCAACAAACCCTGTTTTGAATTTTTTGCATCTGTAAAGGCCCCTTTCTCAAAGCCAAAGAGTTCACTCTCTATCAACTGAGCAGGCAAAGCAGAACAGCTCACATCTATAAAAGCCTTGTCTGCATTCTGGCTCAAACGATGGATTTCTCTGGCTACTAATTCTTTTCCTGTCCCGCTTTCTCCAATAATGAGTACTGTGGTAAATTTTTTATGCGCAATTTTTTCTATTAAATGGCACACTTTTTTCATCCTGCCGCTTTCTGCGATTAAATGATAGTCTTTGAACTTTTTATATAATTGTTTTTTAAGCAGTGCATTTTCTCTCGATAGGGTAGAGGTCTTGATAGCTTTTTTTACCGCGATCTTGAGTGCGTCTCTCATATCAGAGGATTTGATTAAATAATCATCAGCTCCTTGCTTCATCGCCTTAATCGCGTCGTGTATATTTTGAGATGCCGTAAGTATAATAACCTGCATATCCGGATGATCTTTCTTAAAGGCTTCCATTGTCTCAAAACCATCCATGCCGGGCATTGAAAGATCAAGAATTACGAGATCGAAGTCTTGTTGTGAAAGCATTTTTAAGGCATCTTCTCCACTATAGGCAGATGAACAGAGTAATCCCTCGGATTCAAGACAGAACCGTATATTTCGAGCCATTAAATGATTATCGTCAACTATGAGTATTTTAAAAGACATACTACCACTGCTATGAAATTTTGTTTATGATTTATGATTATTTATCGGAATGCATATAGTGACGGTCGTACCTATCCCTTCTTTACTTTGGACTGTTATCAATCCATGGTGAAGCTCTATTATTCGAAAGACGATTGAAAGCCCCAACCCTGTTCCTTTAAATGATTTGGAGAAAAATGGATCGAAAATATGGGGTTGGTCTTCTTCTTTAATGCCGATCCCATTATCGTGGATAGCGATCCGTATGTGCTCCTTAGTCATATTTTCTGAAGCTTCGGTGGGCACCAGATCTGTGGTAATGGTAATTTCACCGCTATTGGGCACCGCTGTTATAGCATTGAGAAATATATTGAAAAATACTTGTTTCATTTTTGAAGAATCGATTCGAACCTTCGCAACTTTTGTATAATAAGATTTCCTGATTCTGATTTTTTTTTCTTCACATTTTTTACTCAATAATTTCAAGGTGTTATCAATAAGACTGTGAATATTCGTCTTTTTAAGGACAAAAGGACTGGGTTTTGCAAAATTAGATAAGTTCACAAGGAGCTTTTCTAACCGTTGGATCTCGCTTAAAATACCCTCAAGATCTGAATAGATAGCGTGTTCTTGGTGAAGACGCTCCATGAGAGATATTGTCATCAGCCCAATTCCTGCTAATGGATTTTTAATTTCGTGAACAATAGAGGAAGCAAGTTCACCCAAAATCTTTAATCTTCCCTGATGCTGAAGTGCTTGTTGCATTTTTAATTCACGTGTGACGATACGTCCGATCTCAAATATGCCTTTGATCTCCCCCCGATCATTATAAATAGGATGCCTGGTTAATGAAACCTTTTCATCTCCGATAGAAATCAGTAAGCTTTCGGAGGGTTTGCGCTCCTCTTGAAAAGTCACTATCGGGCAATCTTCACATGGAGTTTCTCTATTACGAATTATTTTATAACATTTATGATCTATACATTCCTCTTCTGTTTTATTTAATAATTTCTCATATGCTTTATTGACCATTAAGATATTATAATCCGTATCAGTAATTGACACAATATCAAATACCCCATGGAACATACCGAAAAATCGATCTTTGTCCTTCATAGCAATGTTATCCTTGAGCATGAAATACTATTTGATCTAATGAAATTATATTTCTTTTCAGAAAGTTGTCCACTTTTTTAACTTTTAATAAAAGACAGATTATAAAAAAAATTCTTTCACCTAATCTTTAATAAAAAAAAATAAAATCTATAATAAATATCTTTTTATTATAATATACAAGCAAGATATATGCGAGAGCGTGAGCGCAGGTATTCGTAATTAATTAAAAACCATATAGTTAAATTCTACCCGCTCCACATAAGGGTCGACAGATGATTAATATTACGCATATTTTTTATACCACGAGTCATAATTTTAATTTCTTAGAATTGTGATAGCATCTCAGAAGTCATGGATGCGCCCCTCGGAACTGTTTTACTTGAGGGGACCGACAACCGCCCTGTCTCTTCCCTCTTTTTTAGCTCTATATAAATACTGATCAGCTGCTTTAATAATATCTTGCGCGAAGAGATTCTTATTATTATTTTCTAAGGGATTGTAGGCTGTTATGCCGAAACTTACTGTGATCTTGAGATCTTTAGGTGCCTGAGGAATGGTGAGGGAGGCGAGTGTCCCTTGAATTCTTTCTATGACTTTTTGAGCACCGTTTAAATCTGTTTCAGGAAAAACCATGACAAATTCTTCCCCGCCATATCGAGCCAGCCAATCAAGATCACTACGAATAACTGTTTCAATAGTGCGGGCAATCTCGCGCAGTGCATTATCTCCGATATGGTGGCCATAGATATCATTGATCTTTTTGAAATGATCAATATCAAACATGGCAATGCTGAAATGACGTTTATAACGTTTGCATCTTCCTATTTCTTTATTGAGAGACTTGATTAAATAGCGTCTATTATAAGATCCGGTAAGTTCGTCCGTTATAGCCATAATTTTTATTTTTTTCAGTGCACCGGATAATTTTTTCTCAAGTTCCAGAATACGCATCCCTGATCTCAGACGTGCGGTGAGTTCCTGAACATTTACAGGCTTGGTAAGATAATCATCTGCTCCTGCATCCAATCCCATTATGATGTCATTTTTTTGGGTCTTAGAGGTTAGAAGAATAATAAACGTATATGAGGGAAGATTTTTTTTTCTTATCCTTGTGCATAATTCTACTCCATCTACCTTGGGCATCATCCAGTCTGTTATGATAATCGGGAAAAAGTTCTTTTTTAGAATTTTTAGCGCTTCTTCTCCATTGCTCGCTGCGACAACATTATACCCGCAATTCTTCAACTTCTTCTCGAGAATACGTCGCTCAACAGTGCTGTCCTCTACTATTAATATGGGGTATTGAGTATTCATATAAAATAATCCTCATTGACACGCTATTTTTTTTATAATTCGGCATTTTCCAGTTTTTACTTTTCATAAATTAAGTGTAATGTTTTAAGATTGATGTGATACTTAAGCATACTATTAGGAAAGCGTAACATGCCGATAATATAAATAACAGGGATAATATGGGGATTACAGATATGAAAACCCGAGATGAAGAAAAGGTGAAGGATAAAGAAAATATTGCCCAAGAGCAAGGTAAGGGTTATAACTATGGTGGCTGTATAATAGATTGGCAGAATGTATGGGATCGTATTGAGGATGAAGAGTTGATCAAAGAGATTGCCATAGATTTTCTTTCAGAAAATACCGAGCGTATGAAAATGCTGGGCCTCGCAATAAATTCTATGGATTTAAAGAGAATTATATTTTATGTGCATGCCATTAAAGGTTCTGCTTCCAGTATTGCTGCGAAAGAAGTTACAGAAGCGGCTTATGAGCTTGAGTTGGCAAGCAATAAAAATGAGCGTGATCGAATTGAGCCGCTTTTTGATGCGCTGAAGAAGAAGTTTGACGCTCTTACCGCTCTCCTATCGATTCCAGACTGGATTGAAAAGGTAAAAAGCTAAAAAAAAGAGTTTTTTTACGTAAGGCGAAAAACTAGTTTCCCGTCTCTTTCAAAGTATAATAATAATAATAATTCTTATAAATGATGTTGTAGTATACCAGTATACAAGTTTTCCTGCGGGTAAGCGTTTCTTAACTGAAAAAGTAATCTATTATAAACCTTTAAACCTATAAACCTAGAGAGGCCCTATTATGTTGTCACAATCATCTAAAGAGAAGGTAGGATTGAGTGTGTTTTTGACATTAGTGTTCACTGTTTTTTTATATGTGCCCTGTTTTGCTCAGGTGATGCGAGTTCCCCAGCAAAGGTCGCAGGCGCTTCATTTACCGGTCTATCTCCCGAGTGGAAGTCTTGACCCGAATGTTCCTCTCTCCCTTATGCCAGGCTTTCCCATAATGCCTGATACACAAATGTTGATGGATAATTTTGAGTATTGGGATAGCCCTCTTAATCATGGATGGCAAAAGAGTGATCCTGCATATCCTGTGTGGGGATTTGGAGTCGGATATGGAAACTTTCAGACAATTATAGATTTTCAGGAGGGAAGCAGGATTCTGGAAGTATCCCGGCCGTCAACTGTTTTTATGCCTCAGATGGAACGATATGTTATTTGGCATGAACTGCCGGGTAATGGATTGCGTGGAAGCTTTAGTGTTCTCTCTTTGAAGATGAAATCAAATGTGGTTATAGAGGAATTTGACCGCTATGAAATTGCTGTTCTCTGTAATGAGGGGACATTGGAATTTCGTCTTGTTCCTATTGGTACGGAACAGCCCTGTCCTGTATATGATCCGGAAAGCACAGCGACTTCTCATACGGAGACAATTTCCACGCCTTCAGGCACAGTGAATAAAACTGTTGTGACGGCCACTATAGGAAAAGAGAATGCTGACGGGACGTGGCACTGGATCATGGTTGATCTTCAGAGGATGGCGGATAATGCTGGTGCTCCTGCCATAAATGTAATAAATACCCTGTTAGTATATGGGAACTCTTACCGGATGGATGATATTAAATTCATGACAGCTTCTGCTGTCGCTGATCTTAAGACGCACAAGAAACCGCCCAATTTATTTCGTGTTAATCACCTCTATACGCAACTCTATGATACAACGCGACGTTATCTGTTTGGCTCTGACGATATCGCTGACAGAATACTCATTACCAAAGAATTTATAGGAGTGACAGGGACAGGTTTAACCGGCGAACTCGCAGAGGAAAATGCACAGCTATGGATTAATGATATAGATGCTGGTCTCCTTGCACAGTTCGGTATCAAGTCATCTGCAGATATACCAGGACTTAACAGCGCTTTGTATAAAAACACTATTATCCCAAGCCTTACACTCGCCGATGGCAGCCCATTACCTGAAGGGGGGCTTGCTATATTAAAACTTGAAAATCCCACTACCTTATTAAATGTCCCGGTTCTTGGCGCCACCTTGCCTGCATCGCTCTTGTATCCTTTGGATGTTCCCCTGCTGCGAGATCCCATGATGAGGATGGGTGGTTTTATGAGCGCGGTGTGTAAACTTAAATTTTTGTGGTTTGTCGGAGCAAATCCGGTGACTGATATTACCTTGACCGAGCCCTTCCCAATGGAGAATTTGAGCACAACCGATCCATTCCAGCCAGCATATCATCCTTTATGGAGAACTTCCTCCCCATTGACGGGGAATCCTTATTTGACGTCACCTGAGATTGAAATGATCAGGATGGCACTTCTGCAAGCAGGGTATCCATCATGGCCAACAATTGCGTTTCTTGAATTCACCGAACAGTCAATAGAGCAGATGTTTACTCATATTTTTGTGACGAATGGAGCGCAAGTTGATGTTGAAACCTTCATGGTTGTGACGACGAATTATCCGGTTACAAACTATCCCCCTGTTTTTCAGGATGTGCATGACCAGGTCATGTACGTGGGGAAAGGGCCTCAAAGCTACCAGGTCAGTGCCGTAGATGCGGACTCGTTTACGATCAGTATGGCAATGGGAGAAGGATTCAAGCCAGATATAGAGCAGCTTACCTATAAAGCTTTTATAAATGGGCTTCCATCGTATATGTATGGTCCATGGGTTGAAAATATTATCAATCCTAAAACAGGGCTCATCACCATTGATCCCAAATTCGAGGGTATGTATGAAATGGTAGTGACTGCGAGGGACCCAAAAGGTGCTGAGGCGATGACCTCTCTTATGCTCCACTGCGTAAATCCTCAGTCATGGTTTAATCATGCGCCGGTTGTTGTATTTGATATTGAAACTGATCCTATTTTCATGATAGCCGGAAATGAGTTTGTATTGTCCGGCATAGAGGTCGTCGACCCTGATGGTGAACAGCTCTATTATTCCAGCAATATTGGGTCAGTTTCGGTCGATGCGGAAGGAAATCCGATCTGGACCTTTCATACGGTGTATGAAGGTGCCTATCAGCTTGCAATTACAGCTTATGATGAGACTGGTGGCTTCTGTATCATACCGCACATGGTGATGGTAATGCCATGGTGGACACCGTGCCGCTGTTTCCC
This sequence comes from bacterium, assembly GCA_049472395.1. GTDB lineage: Bacteria > SZUA-182 > SZUA-182 > DTGQ01 > JBLIRR01 > JBLIRR01. The sequence goes on from JBLIRR010000039.1 coordinate 43,098, forward strand.
TGTGCCTCTTTATTAATAGGAAATTGTCTTAGCTTCTACCTGATTTGAGGGGGCTTGAGGATAGGAGTGCGTCTATTTAAATTTATTTTTTTGGAGCACCCATAAAGCCCCTTCAAAATTTCCCTTTATCACGCCACATTCTTCACCCTGAAGATGAATATATAAAATTCCAATAAGACTTTTAAAAATATAAGCAAAAATATTATTGTTAAAGTTTATTGGACGATGACGCTTAAAAATGGTTGATGCAAGTATATTTTTGTGGTATTATAAGATAAAATAAGTTAATTTAAGATATATTTAAGTTATAAAACGGTATAATAAGGAGTGTAAATGGAAAATAAGAAAGTAATGACCACGCGAGAATTGGCAGAATACATCCAATTAAATGAGAAAACGGTAATAAAAATGGCCCAGAATGGCGAGCTTCCCGGAAAAAAGATTGGAAATCAGTGGCGGTTTCATCTCATTGCAATTGATAATTATTTACAGGAAAATATAATGAAATCTTCAACTAATGACCTTGACCCCATTATTCGATCCACAGATGAAATTATCCCTCTCTCAAGGCTCACCAAGCTATCTCTTATTAATTTAAACTTACACTCAAAAGACCGTGACAATGCATTGCGTGAAATGGCAACCATTGCGTATAGCGTGCGTATAACCCCCTCTGTTGAAAAGTTATACGAAGAATTAGTCAAAAGAGAGGAGATGCTCAGCACTGCGGTAGGCGATAGTATCGCACTGCCTCATCCCCGTCATCCGAGCAGGGCACTCTTTAAGAAGCCTCATATAATAATTTGCCGATCAACGAGGGGGGTACAATTTTTTGCTCCGGATAACAAAAAAGTCAATCTATTTTTTCTCATATGCGCGCCTGATGTGTGTATACATTTGCGATTATTGGCAAAAATATCGCAATTGCTGAGGATTAAGGATGTTATCGACAAATTGATGAGTATTAATTCCAATGAGGATGTGATAAAAATATTATTAGAATATGAAAGAGAAGATATCTATTCCATAAAAAGATAGTAATATTGCAGGAGGTAGTAGAATGTTAATGATTATTATGCATCAAAAAAGGGAATTTCTTGACGCCTTACTCACTATTATGAAAAAAGAAAATATAAATGATGCCACTATTATTCAGCAGGAAGGTATAGGAATTTCACTCATGGGCGATAGAGATGGCCCTATCTTTCACAAAGGGAGCTATTCCAGTATATATGATCAAGCGCTCGTTGCGATTATAAGGGATAACCAGACAGCACGGCATTTGTATGAGATCATCGAGCAAAATGACACCTTATCATATTATAATTTTGAAGAAACAGGATACATATGCGCCGTTCCCTTTAATCAGATTAAATCCCTGGGATTGGAGGTGCCTTCCATAAAGAAGGAGCCCCTTAAAAAGAAGATCGGGGAATATCTTACACATGATAGAGTGGTGCTTGATCTACGGGCGAAGAACAAAGGAGAGGCAATAGAAGAAATAGCTGCTCTGTTAAAGAATGCGCCTGAGGTCATTGATTTTGACACATTTCTCAGGGAAATTTTCGAGCGCGAAAAATTAGCTTCAACAGCCGTAGGCAATGGAATAGCAATCCCTCATGCGCGGACTGATGTTGTTGAAAATTTGGTACTTGCATTTGGCCGGTCTGACAGGGGAATAGATTTTGATTCGCTGGATGGAGAACCGACCAGGCTTATTCTGATTATGGGGACACCGAAAAAGAAGGGATTAAATACCTATTTGAGGATCTTGGCCCATTTAAGCAGAGCTTTTCAAAAAGAATCTTTTAGGAATCTGCTTCTGACTACATCACGTGTTCAGGATATTATTGAGGAATTTAACAAGATCAGCAGTAATCTGCAGCTGTGATATCGCGGAGATTTTTATTGCATATTTTTTTAGCTTAGCTTTGCGTTATGAGTGCAAAGAAGGAGACAGAATAATGGATGTTATTTTTGTATTAGGTGTTGCCACGCTCGCCGGCCTTTTTTTGGGAAACAGCCTTAAACGGTTAAAAATCCCTGCAGTCGCGGGGTATGTCATTGCTGGTGTGTTACTCGGCAAATCCGTCTTGGGCGTTTTTGGTGATGGCATTTTGCAAGAGATACTTTTAGTGACAAGTTTGGCGTTAGGATTTGTAGCCTTTGAAATAGGAGGTGAATTGCAGATAACGACCTTGAAACACCTAGGGAAAAGTATCATTCTCATTTCGCTGTGCGAGGCATTGGGAGCTTTTATTCTCGTAACTCTGAGCATGTATTTCATGACGAAAAAGGTTCATTTATCGTTAGTGTTGGGTGCGATTGCCTCTGCTACCGCTCCTGCCGCTACTATGATGGTGGTGAATGAATTGAATTCCAAGGGACCTTTGACGACAACTCTTATTTCCGTGGTAGCAATAGACGATGCCATTGCTTTGATGCTTTATGGTTTTGCCTCATCCATTGCCAAGGTTTTTATTCAAAAAGGAATACACCCCAACCTGCTCATGTCCTGTTGGTCTCCCCTTAAGGAAATTGTCGGCGCGTTGCTGCTTGGATTATTCATAGGTATTGTGCTTGCCTTGTGGGCCCATCAAATAAAGACCCAGAATGAATTATTAATTCTCTGTGTGGGGTCCATCCTATTAACAGGCGGACTCGCAAGGATATTCCATCTGGATTTGCTTCTCGCAAATATGGCACTTGGCACCACATTCTGTAATTTTAATTATGGCGCTCATACAAACAGAAGCTTTGGAATCATACGGCAACTCACTCCCCCTATTTATGATATGTTCTTTGTATTAGCCGGAACCCGTCTGGATATTTCATTGCTGCCGAAAATAGGAATTATAGGCATCGTGTATACAATTATACGAATCGTAGGGAAAGTGATGGGGGCGAGGATTGGGGGATCGCTTTCCTCAGCAGAGAGTGTGGTAAAAAAATATCTGGGATTCGGGCTTCTTTCTCAAATAGGTGTCGCGGTGGGACTTGCGATGATAATCTACCAGGATTTTAATCCTCAAATTTATGGTGATGTGGCACGTTCGTTAGCAGTTGTCGTCATTAATATACTGTTGGCCACCACGCTCATTACTGAGATTGTCGGGCCTTTGTTAACCCGTTATGCCCTCGTGCGTGCTAAAGAAGCAAGGAAAGTATAGGGGGAGAGAGTATGGAACTGTTAATGATCATTATTAATAAGGAAGAATATTTTGAGAAAATTCTCTCTATTTTAGTGGGACTGGGTGTCCCTGGGGCAACTATTCTTGACAGTCAGGGAATGGGGCAGTTCTTAGCCTATGAAGTGCCATTATTTGCCGGACTTCGACAGGTAATAGGAGAGCGCAGGTCTCTCAATAAAACAATCATGACGCTCATTGAAGACAAGGAATTTTTTATAAAGTTAAAACAGACCCTTGAAGAGGAATATATTGATTTTACCCAGCCGGGTATGGGAATTATTTTTACCCTTCCAGTACATAATGTCATTAAATCGATAGATGAGATCTGTTGACTTTTCCCTTGGTATGGTAAGAAAGGCCAGGGAAAAAGCGAGAAGAAAGGGGCTGTCATCTCTCTATTTTATTGTCGGAGATGTGGCTTTTATGCCCTTTAAAGAGAATGTTTTTGAATGCGTAACCTGTTCTCATGCCATGTATGAATTAAGTTCCAGAGTAAGGATACAGGCGTTTAGGGAGATTCACAATAAAGCACCCTCTTCTTTGTGGAATAATTGGCCGTTATCATCCTCGGCTCCACTTCCGGCACATCCCTTGATCTGATAATGATTTTCATACTTCTGTAATATCTGAGGCCTCTTCATATTAAATATAAACTTATCTATTTAATAAAATAAAATCTAAAATAGTAATGAAAGATATTTCTTTTTGCAGTGTCAATTAACTTTACTAATAGAATTATTATTCATGATTTTATTTATACTATTGAATTCTTAAAAAATAATTCATATACTATTATATACTATTAAATTATATGTATTAAAATTATTATTGATAGTTGTTTAAAGAAGGGACACCTCTGAGATTCAAATTACCTTATTTACCATCTATTTAATGCCCATAAAGAATATATGAAACATAAAAAGAGAATATAGTACTTACATCCACTAAAAAAAGGAGGGAGGATTGCCTATGAGTGCATATGGTTTTTAATTCTCGTCAGAAATAGAATTAAAGGCTTACCTAATACATTCATTAATATTATTTGAGAGTAAGTTAAGGAGAAAAGTTTCATGACTAGGTATGTAAAAAAAGTAGGTACATATTGTACTATTAAATTAATGGCTTATCGAATAATCTACCTCATATCTTTCTTTTTTATTCTTTCTCTTTCTATTAATCCGGCCATAATAAAGGCTGAAAATGGAAGCATGGGCTCTATTCAGGGAACAATAACCGATCAGAATGGCCTCCCCTTGGCGAATATTGAGATACTGGTTGCCGAATTGCCCGACAATCTGCGGCTTTACACCCCTTACCCATGGTTATTTCCACCTTGGGCAACGGAGGAAGAAGTCGCAACCATGATCTCGGATTATTACCCGGGCCGTTATAACAATTTATTGTATGGTTCTAATAGCCTGATTAATCCTACTCTCCCTCCGATTCATCGCACCACAAGCAGTGCTGATGGACAATTTTTATTGAGCCATATTCCACCGGGAAAATACAGCCTCTGGGCGTATGATCCGCTGGATCGTGGATATATTCCGGCAATCTTCGGCATTGATGAGTGGAGCGGCCCCGGATTGAAGGATAGGAGAAACAGAGAGCAAGAAATACTGAACCGGAGTTCATCGAATAAGAATATTCCTCTTCGTGTGAGAGCAGGAGAGATTGCCGGCTCCTTCGATCTGGTCTTGAAAATGGGAGGGACAGTCGAAGGCCGGATAACAGACGCTGATGATGGCGCTCCGATAGCCGGAGCGAAAATTGGAGTAACTGCTATATCAGGACATAAAATTAATCAATCCGGTCCTTCCTCGGTGGAATATCGTGTTGTTACCTCAGACAGTGAAGGAAATTTTATCTTTTCCGGGCTCCCGCAAGGCGAATACAAACTGGCAGTCAGAGAAGTCGAAGGATACATAATTGAAGACGAATACTACTCCACCTGGTATTATGGCTCCCTTGAAGAAGAAGCGGAAAGTTCTTCGGAAAATATGCACACTGTGATGTCAGGGCAGGTAACTTCCGGATGCACGATAAGGCTTCACCGGGGAGCTGAGATTTTTGGCAGGGTCACTAAAAAGGCGGACGGAGAGCCGATTGCTGATGTTGAAGTCCGGCTCATGGAGATAACAAGTGATTTTTCAAAAAGGGAAATAAAAACACGAAGCCAAAGTGACGGCACATATCGTATTACCGGTTTAGAGGCTGGCGCCTATATCCCCCTCGTGCAGGATATTCCAGGATTTCAAGGAATGTATTACCCTGCCACGCGGGATAAGAATCGTGCCCAGGAATTTTTACTAAAGGCAAAGGAAAAAGTAGGTCCTATAGATTTTCAGCTTCCTCCCATATCGGCGGGGGGAACTATTAAAGGACAGATAATTGAAGAAGGCACCGGAATGCCTCTTTCCGGCATTAAGATCGTTATATATAGCATCTATGTTCAAGGAGATGCTGAATATTGGGGTGATTATTATCCGGACTTAAGCTCGAGGATGAACCTACCCCCTCTCAATGTAGACGTGCCCTATTCTATGACTGATTCAGAAGGAAGATTTGAATTCGTAGGTCTTGAAAGCGGTAAATATTCCTTATATGCCTCCGATCCAACGGGCACCTATCTCCCCTCTTACTTCCCAACCATAGGAGATAAATGGCCTGCCTATCGATATCTCAATTATTATATCAAATTATCGGAAAACCAGGAGATAGACGATATTACACTTCCTTTACAACGAGGAGGATGTATTCAGGGACGAGTTACTGATGGAGCCGAGGCTCTTGCCGGAGCCTTTGTTGTGCATGGAAAAGTAGAGAAAAGTTCCTTCCCCTATCCTATGACTGCTCCAATGGTAATGAGCCCAGGTATTATGTCAGAGGTGGCCTTGACCGACACAGAAGGTAACTTCGAACTCTGTGGTCTTGAAGAAGGGGAGTATGTGATATGGGCAGAGGATGCCCAAGCTCGGGGCTATAAGCCTACGTTCTATTCTCGTCAAGAAAACAATAAGAACAAGCCCCTTGTGCTCACTCTCCCACCCGGCGCTACCCTCACCGATATGACCATTGCCATGGAAACGGGCGCCACCCTTAGTGGCACAATAACGGACAGCGTGGGAAATCCATTGGCTGATATGCCGGTTGAAATATATCTTAAGGACCCATTAACCCTCTTTTTTGAGTACATAGGACACGATATAGCCTATCCTTATCCTGCTTCTGAATTTAGTGTGTATACGGGGAAGGACGGTAGATATACCCTCACTGGCCTTTTTGACGGAGAATACGATCTTATGGTCAATATCTTCGATTCAAAATATCTGTCCAATTGTTACTCCGGCATACCCATATCTTCCTCGGATATTAATACTGCCGATATCGTCTTATCCATAGGTGGAGTTGTTACTGGAAAGGTAACGGACACAAATGGCGAACCCCTCTCAGGGATCATGGTCAGCATAATGTATGATAATATGTCCATGTTCTCGATGGATAATGAACCTGATCCCTCCACATGGTCTGTTTGTTCATTTGTGTATACTCCTTTTACCCCTGCAAATCCTGTGGATACCGCGGAAGATGGCACCTATCGGATCAAAGGAATTCGGGGAGGAGATTATCGGATTAGTGCATCTGAGCGGGAAGGAGTGTATCTTACAAGCGACTATCCCCTGGGATCGGTAGCTGTTGTTGAGGGAGAGGAGACTTCTCATATTGATATTACCCTTGCGAAAGGCGGGATCATAAAGGGCACTATCAGGGATCAAGCCACAGGCAACCCCGTTTCAGGCGCCATTGTTTTAGCGGAAAACAATCCTTCTGCTATGCCCGCTCCTTCAGAGGATCCGGAGTATGACGAATATGGTCTCCCCCCCTGGATGTATTTTTCTCAAATGACAGCAAAGACCTATTATTCATCTCCCAGTGATAATGAAGGAAGCTATACAATCCATGGACTTGCGGAGGGCTCCTATGTTGTCCATATTGAATCGGAAAACAGCTATCAACCACAATATTACTCTGGGGCGAGCAGTCAAGAAGAAGCGCATATGGTGAGCATTACGAGTGCACAGGTCATAGATATGATCGATTTTACCCTGATTCAAGGAATGAGTCTTGAAGGAAGGGTGAGGGATGCGGTAACCGGCGATGTCATCGCAAAGGGATGTACTATCACGTTGATGGATGAACAGATGAAGGTACTGAAAAATATTAATTCGGATTATTTAGGAAACTATAAATTTACCGGTCTTCCTCCGGGAACCTATTATGTCCAAGTCGAGGATTCTCAAGGGGAATACTATCAAGGAGGCTATCACGGGGAAGGTATTATTATTACCCAGTCCATATCACAAGAAGGGATTGATGTTTCCTTATCCCCCAAAGGATCTTTGAGTGGGACAATAACTGATGAGTATGATCTTACGCCATGTGGAAATCTGATAATTATAGCTATTCCGGCAGACTATGATCCCCGTACTCCAGCTTCCTACGGTGCTCCTGATCCCTATGCAGGATCTTATCCCCTCCCTGATACTCCGAGTGCCGAACCCTCTGCTTTCGATATAGCAGGCAGTTCCCCTATGGGTTATGGCGGTGGCGGACCATCCGGCGCCTATGGCATGTATCCACAACTGCAATGTGCCACGACAGATGAGAATGGCCGATACACAGTGAAAAATTTAGACGAAGGAGATTACCGAATCCTTGTCTTAGATCCTGCCTATATTTATGAAGGAGAGTATTACATGGATGTATCACCAGCTCAGTGGGAAGAAGCAACCATCATTCATATGAATCGATCAGAAAATCGCGACAGAATCGATATGCGCCTTCATGTAGGTGAGATTTACTCTGAAAAGAATGAATATCCCTATAGTCTCCTGAAAGATTATCAGCCTACCTTGGGCTATTTCGGTGCAACTTCCGAAGCATTTTCCTATCAAAGTTCAGGAGGGGGTGGAGGTTCGGCTAGCGGTAATATGGGTGTATCTTATTATCAATTGGCTGCACCTTTGGAGATCTTATCTGAGGCGGATAGCGAGATAGCTGTTGGCCGCAGCTTTATCTATCAGGTTCGCGTTTCAGATGTGGACCCGGAAATCTCCCTAAGGTTTGCTTTACAGAAAAAACCCGCTGGAATGACTATTGATCCTGAATCCGGTCTCATAGAGTGGCAACCGACCAATGATGATAAAGGGAGTCATATTGTTCAAGTGCAGGTTTCCGCCGGGAGTGATCAGATCCTCTATCAATCCGCCTATCAATCCTTCCGCTTAGAGGTGGTGGAAGATCGTATACCTCAAGCACCTATGGGAGTCCAACCCCCATTACCATTGTTTTGGAATTATACTAATATGAATTTCTGGGACACGATCGGCTTAAGGGGTAATATTTGGAATTTCACAACACAGAATAGACTATTGGGAAATAATCTGTCATCGTGGCCCTGGTAATATGTATATTTTTTTATGGTGCCTTCATCATGTGATGGAGGCACCTTTTTTCTAGGAATCAAGAAAATAGAGTGATAGATTTCGAAAAAAGGGGCACAGGAAACGCCTTGAGCAACGTTGAGAAAATTTATCAAAAACGCACGCAGAATTGAAAGAAACGATAATATATTAACTTCGGGAGAAAAGGATGAAAAAACTGAAATCACTATGTAGTATATTTTTATTTTTAAACTTTCTTTTATATGTGCACTATTCTATAGCCCAACTATCATTGATACGACCCTTCTCTTCTAATAATTTCATTATTCCATCTGTTTTCCCAAATTTAAATTCTTCCTTGTATTCTCCTTTTAATACAGGATTTAATTCATTCTCAAGTATTGTGCCCTCTGTAAATCCTTTATCACAGTTCTCTTTCGGCACGCTCTCTTTTTCTCCATTTAATATAAATAATAGCCTATCATCGCTCTTTCAATTTGGATATAATGCCCCGACTTCCGGTAATTCTGCTCACTTTAGCTTGCCGGGATACTTATTTGGTAATCAACTCGGTCTTTTAGGATCATATCCATATTCCGGTATAAATCTATTTCAAGGATACAATTTATCAACTATACCCTCACTTTCGCCTCAAACTCAACCACTCCAAACCCAACCACCTCTGGCTATCTCCCCTCAGACCCAGCCACCCCAGACAACGCCACAAACATCTCGGTTAAGAACACAGGCGATTAATTTATCAAATGAACACACAGATAATCGTTTTATTAAAAATTATTCCCTCGAAGATCTGGATGTGCCCCTCAAGGCGGCCCCTTATAATCTGCCACTGCAACCTAATGAAATACTAAATTTTGAACATTTTACACAAAAAATATCCCTGAGCAATGATGCTTTATCATTATTGAGCAACAATGGTTTTGCTGTTATAGATAACCCTTTTAACAGAAGGGAGGAAAATATAACTCAGCCCTATAATACCTTAAAAGATAATGAGGTGCCTATTTTTATAACTTCAGATTCTTTATTACATCTGTATCATATTCAATTTGATGAAACATTGAGGCAGATCGAAGAGAGGGAATTCTTTGATAAAATTTGGGATATTAGTCAAGAGCTATGTGCTGATTCAGTGAATAAATATGAGAGCGCTCAAGGAGACTTAAAAGAGGCGTATAAAAGAAATGTTGCATATTTTTCCGTGGGTTTGAGTCTGCTTAAACCTAAAGATGATCAGCTATGCGGCAATTCTTCCGAATGTAGTAATCAGGGTATTACCGATGCTTATTTTAATGAAAATGATGTGCACAAGTATACTCATCTAATTCCGGATTTTGTTCACTCTGCCGTGACACAAGAGCTTAATTTAATTAATGCACATGCGGGATTTTCCGAATCTCCTATTTTTCTTTATTTTGAAGATTATTCCCAATATATCCCACGAGGCCATTATACACGATCAGAGAAGCTTAAAAATTATTTTAAAGCCTTTATGTGGTATGGTAGGATTAGTATGCTCCTAAAGGGCTCTGATAAAATACCTGAGGGATCTACTGATCCATATGATAATGATGGATTAATCTCCACCTATGATGCAATGATTCAGACTATCCAAGCCTGCATAATTTCTCTAAAATTTGCTGAAAAAGAGAACCTTAAGCAAAAATGGGATAGAATTTATTCTGTCACTTCTTTTTATGTTGGTTTATCAGATGATTTGGGCCCTTATGAATATAGGGAAGCAATTGGTGAGGTATTTGGACCAGAGTTTAATTCAAATCTTTTTGCTGATCAAGAAAATGTTGGCGAAATAAAAGCAAAACTGGCAGAATATATGCCGCCTAAAATATTTGGCGGAACCGGGGATTGTGGAATAACTCCTCCTTTTACACTAGAGCAGGCAGATGAATGTCTGGAGAAGACCAAGGGCTTTAGATTAATGGGACAGCGCTTTATCCCGGATTCATATATGTTTTCCAATTTGGTTGGCGCATATACAGGCGAGTATAGAGGAGATAGAAATTGTAGCGAAGTATTTACGTGTGTCATTTCAGAAGCAGAACGTCCTATTAGGGGCTTTCCAAGAGGTTTGGATGTTATGGCTTTATTAGGATCAGAGAGGGCAAAGGAGATTCTATCACTATTAGGCGATGACAAGTATAAAAATTATACTACACAATTTGAATTATTAAATGATGAGTTTTCAAATCTTTCATATGCTGAGTGGAACAGGAATCTTTATTGGTCATGGCTTTTTGCGCTCAAGCCATTACTTAAAGAATTTAGTGATAGCTATCCCACATTTATGCAGACAAAAGCATGGCAAGATAAGGAATTGACTACAGCGTTAGCTTCATGGGCAGAGCTTCGCCATGATACGATTTTATATGCAAAACAAAGTTATACGCGCAAAGTATCATGGTACATTCCTTCTGCTCCGGAAAAACCGGTAGTCGGCTATATTGAGCCTGTCCCTGAATTCTATAATAGATTATTATCGTTAACAAAAATGACAATTAAAGGTCTTGATGATATGGAGGTTTTGGATAGCTCGGCTCGATATAGATTAGATAGCCTTGAGAGTATATTAGGGAGACTAGTGGTACTATCTGAGAATGAATTGAAAAATGAGGAATTGACACAGATAGATTATGAATTTATTAAAAATTTTGGAAAAGAGTTGAATGCAGTTATAGAAGATGTAGATGATAAGGCAAAGAAAACAAGCATCATTGCAGATGTGCATACCGATGGTAATACAGGCCAGGTATTGGAAGAGGGTATTGGTTATGTAAAATTAATGGTTGTTGCCTATAGGGTGCCGGATGGAAGAATTTTACTTGGGGCCGGGCCTGTGATGAGTTATTATGAATTTAAACATCCGATGAATGATAGATTAACTGATGAGAAGTGGAGATCCATGCTTCAGTCTAATCCTCCAAATGAGCCGGAGTGGGTTATTAATTTTTCTGAATAACAGCTAAGGAATTTGGGGATTATAATTTAAAAGCTTTTAATTCTATTCAGATTTTTTTAATTTATATTGATAATTTTCTTAAAAAGATGTATATTTTTACATATTGTTTTAATAAAAATATTTTATTTATTTATTTAAATATGCAATAACGCATGAGAGAAAATACCTTGTGCGGGCTTACAGTTATTTGTGAATGAGTTAAGGAGGAAAGTCTCATGAATAGGTATGAAAAAAAAGTAGGTGCATATTGTACTATTAAATTAATGGCTCATCGAATAATCTACCTTATATCTTTCTTTTTTATTCTTTCTCTTTTTATTAATCCGGGCATTATTAAGGCTGAAGCCGGCAGCACAGGCTCTATTCAGGGCAGGATAACCGACCAAAATGGCCTTCCTTTGGGTAATATTGAGATAGTGGCTGCTGAACATCCGGAAAATATGAAGCTTACCACACTCTTCCCATTTTCATACCCGCCCTTTGCCACTGAGGAAGAAGTAGAAACCATGATCGCTGAGTATTACCCTTACCGTTATGACAATTACCGTTATATCAATAGCCCAATTAATTTTACTCTTCCTCCAATGCATCGCACCACGAGCCATAACGATGGGACGTTTTTATTGAGCGATATTCCCCCGGGAAAATACAGCCTCTGGGCTTATGATCCCCTGGATCGTGGATTTGTTCCGGCAATTTTGGGCATTGATGGGTGGACCGGCCCCGGGTTGACGCAGATGAGAGATAGAGAGCAAAAAACATTCCTCGTCTCCGGATATTATCATAAAAATATTCCTGTTCGCGTGAGAGCAGGGGAAGTTGTTGGCCCCTTTGATCTGGTTATGGAAATGGGAGGAACATTCACCGGCCGGATAACAGATGCTGATAGCGACGCTCCAATAGCCGGGGCGAAAATTGGGGCCACTACCATTATAGCGCGACACACCTATCAATATGGTCCTTATGGTCCTTCCGCTGTAGAATATCGTGTTGTTACCTCCGATCCGGAAGGAAATTTTATCCTCTCCGGTCTCCCCCAGGGGGAATACAGGCTCCGCGTCAGCGAAGCCGAGGGGTATATAATGAAAGAAGACCGCTCCAGCTTGTATGGAGGCCCCCTTGAAGAAGAAGCGGAGGCCTCTTTGGGAGAGAGTTACCCTGTGCTGCCGGGGCAGGTAATTTCCGGATACACTATGACGCTTCAGCGGGGAGCGGAGATCTTCGGCACGATCACCAATCAGGCCAATGGAGAGCCGGTTGCCGACGTTGAGGTTCAGAGCATATGGATGAGGAGTGGTTACAAAACAGAAATAAGAAAAGCAAGGAGCGAAAGTGACGGCACTTACCGTTTTACCGGTTTGGAGGATGGCGCCTACTATCTTCTCATTCAGGTTGCCCCTGGATTTCAAGGCATGTATCACCCTGACACGCGGGATATCAATCGTGCCCAGAAAATTATAGTAAAGACAAGGGAAAAAGTTGGTCCCATAAATTTTAAGCTTCCCCCGGTGACCTCAAGCGGGATCATCAAGGGGCAGATTGTGGAAGAGGGCACCGGAGTACCCCTTCCCGGTATTAAGGTCGATATAACCAGACTTTATGTGCAGGGGGAAGATGATTCTCCGATACCGATTGGGCCAATTCCAGGTTCTTTTGAGGCACCGCCTATATCGGCGATATTGCCTCCGCTCAGTTTATATTTACCCCGATCTCTGACAGATTCAGAAGGGAAATTTGAATTCCCAGGTCTTTTAAGCGGTAAATATTCGTTGTTCATCTCTGATCCAACGGGAAAGCATCTCCCCTTTACCTATCCGACCATGGGAGATGAATGGCCTGCTCTTCGATACCTGAATTATTATATTCAATTATCCGAGAACCAGGAAATAACCGATATTACCATACCCTTGCGCCGAGGAGGATGCCTGGAAGGGCGCGTTATGGATGGATCTGAGCCTCTGGCCGGGGCGCTCGTTAAGTTTGAGAAAGTAAAGAAAAGTCATTTCACTAGCTCTATTGCTGATCATTTTATATTGAGCCCAATGTGGATATCTATACCAATTGAGGAGCTGACCGACACAGAAGGAAACTTCTCCCTCTGTGGGCTGGAAGAGGGGGAGTATGTGATATGGGCTGAGGATGCACTGGATCGAGGCTGTAAGCCTACATTTTATTCTCATCAGGATAAAAATAAGAGCGCACCCCTTGTGCTTTCTCTTCCCTCCGGCAGCACCATCACCGGCATAACCATTGCCATGGAAATCGGCGCCACTATCCATGGCAGTGTAGTGGATACAGCGGGAAATCCTCTGGCTATTATTCCGGTCGAACTATATTTCGAGGATCCGTTAGCCTTTCGTTCTGAGCAGGAAGAGCAAGGAATAGTTTATCCTCAGTATCCCCCATCAGAGTTTAGGACGTATACGTGGAAGGAGGGCACCTATACCCTTAGTGGGCTCTTTGATGGAGAATACGCGCTTATCGTCGATACTTTTGGACCAAAATATCTGTCAAACTGTTACTCCAACATAATCATATCTTCATCGGATGATACTGTTGTTGACATAGTTCTGTCCGTGGGTGGAAGTATTACCGGAAAAGTAACCGGTGCTGATGGCCGACCCCTGTCAGGGATCATGGTCCGAGTACCCTATGATAGTATGCCGATGCCTCCTATGGATAATGAAACTGAGGACTCCGAGAGCTCTCGCTGTGCATATATATATTATACACTTTTCCCTCCAAATCCTGTTTACACTGCAGAAGATGGCACCTATCACATTAAAGGGTTTCGGGAAGGAGATTATAGGATTAGTGCATATGATCCGGAAGGGATATATCTACAAGGTGACTATCCCCTGGGATCGGTAACCGTCATCGAGGGAGAGGAGACCTCGAATGTTGATATTAAGCTTGTGAAAGGAGGGATCATAAAGGGCATTATCAAGGATCAAGCCACAGGCAGCCCCATATCCGGTGTTATTGTTTTAGCGGAAGAAAATCCTGTTGCTGTGTCTGCTCCTTTAGAGGAGCCGGAATATGGAGGATATGGTGTCCCACCCTGGATCGATCCTTCTCAAGGGATAGGAAAAACCTATAATTCAACCCCCAGCGATAATGAAGGACGCTATACAATCCAGGGACTTCCGGAGGGGTCCTATGTTGTTCATATTATGTCGGAAAAGGGCTATCAACCACAATACTACTCGTCAGCCGGCACTCAAGAGGAAGCGATAATGGTAGCGGTGAGTAGTGCACAGACCGTGGATAAGATTGATTTTAGACTGATTCAAGGGATGAGTCCTGAAGGCATGATGCAAGATGCTGTAACCGGAGATGTCATAGCAAATGTTACCCTAGCCCCAAAAATCTCACTGAGTGGGGAAATAACGGATGAGTATGATCTTAAGCCACTTGGCAATTTAGTTGTAATAGCCATTCCAGCAGAATATGATCCCCGTTCCATATCTTCTGATGGTGCACCTGTTCCTTATCCCGCATCTTATTGCCCGCCTGATACTCCGGATACCCCGAGTTCCGAACCGTATTCTTCTGATATTGCAGGGAGTCCACCTGTTGATTATGGTGGTGGCGTTCCATACAGCCCCAATGGAAGTTATAAACAACTGCAATTTGCCCTGACAGATCAGAATGGCCGCTACACAGTGAAAAATTTAGAGGAAGGAGACTGGCGTATTCTTGTTTTTGATCCTGCGTATATTTATGAAGGAGAGTATTATAAAGATGTGGCACCGGATCTGTGGGAGCAAGCAACCATCATTCATATTAAGCGCTCGGAAGCTCCCGACAGGATCGATATGAAGCTTCATGTAGGTGAAATCTACGCTGAAAAGAATGAATACCCCTATAGTCTTCTGGGAGAGTACCAGCCTACAGTAAGATATCTTGGTTCAACTTCCCAAGCATTGAGCTTTGAAGGTTCAGGAAATTTTAGAGGCCAGGTTGCCGGTGGAATGTATCTAAGTGAATACGAGCCGGCTGCACCTTTGGAGATTGTCTCCGAGGCGGTCGACCAGGTTGCTGTTGGCCGCAACTTTATCTACCATGTTCACGTGTCAGACCATGATCCGGATATTTCCATAAAATATGCCTTAAATAAGAATCCTTCGGGAATGACTATTGATCCTGAATCCGGTATAATAGAGTGGCAACCAACCAATGAAGATAGAGGGAGCAGCATAGTTCAAGTGCAAGTTCACGCAAGCAACGACCAGGTCTTCTTTAAATCGGCGTTTCAATCCTTCCGCTTAGAGGTGGTGGAAGATCGCATACCGCCTGAAGATATTCAAAACCTTACAACAATTCCGCACGCACCTCTGGGGACCCAAATCCAACTGCCGCTGTTTTGGAATTATACCAATATGTCTTTCTGGGACACGATCAGCTTAAGTGGTAATGCCTCGTATTTCACAACACAGAATGGAATTTTGGGAAATAACCTGTCATCGTGGCCCTGGTAATACTCATATATTTTTTCTGAGGTGCCTTCATCATGTGATGGAGGCGCCTCTTTTCGAGGAATCAAGAAAATAATTTGTTACAATCTATTGCAGGTCTTACTAAACGGTGAGAGGCTAATGATAAGGAGCTTACGATGAAAAATTTTTGTTCGTATTTAATCTGTTGTGCTTTTTTTATTGCGATACTATTTCCTGGAAATTATGCTAGATCTCAGGAAAATGCACTCCCTGTACCCACCTTATATACCGAGGATTCGTCTCCTGTACCTACCTTATATATGGAGAATCAAAATAGTGAAGAGGAAAAAATCAATTTTAACTCCATAACAACAGTGGGAAATACGCTCTATGCACTGGCAGAAAAAACATTGATACCTTTAGAGCCATACTATATGCTCAGAGCTATAGATTTTTCCGATCCCCAAAAACCAACACTCATAGGTGATATCGATACGGATATAAATCTGGAGTATGACCCACAGTTTCATATGGTTATATCTGATAATTATTTATTTTCTTTAAGAGGAGAAAATGAAGAGTCATATTTTTCTATCTATGAGATTCAGAATAAAGAAGAGCTTATCTTGAGAAAAAAAGTATCCCTTAAGAGCATCCTCGATTCTGTGAGGAAAGATCAAAAGGAAAAGTTTTATTCATTCGTGCTTACGGTGACAGATCAGCGTGCGTATCTTATCTTTCATGCAATTCCTTCTTATGCGCCAGTCGATTATCCGAATCCGCCAGAATCTGAAGCATATTATTCCATCCCACAGGATGACGAAGATCAATCCCTGACATTGTCTACTACTTCCGGATCTGAAGTGGTTTCTCCTCTTTCTCCCGCCCTTCCCTCTGAAGATAATACGATTATTGTTACGATTGATATACAAGATCCTTCTAATGCTCAGATACTTGGGGTATCCAGACTGCCTGTGCCATGCACGGGCCCTAAGGATCTCATTGTTAACGATACTGTTGGCTACCTCCTCGCTCCTTCAAATGATTTCAGAGATTCAAACATCCATGTTCTTGATCTTTCATCTTCTGCGAATATCTTAGTGACTTATTCCCTCACTATATATGGCGAAGGAGGGCAACTCGTTCGGGAAGGAGACTATCTCTATATTGCCGCACAAAGTTTCGGACTTGAGATAGTTGATATTAGAAATCCACGTGAGCCTTCATTAATAAGCTGGTTTGAAACACCACATCCACAAAGGAGAATGTATAAGGGTAAGGCAGGCTTCCGCAATATAATCGTTAATGATGGATATGCTTATTTGCTTGATATGGAGAATGGTCTGATAGTAATTGATATTTCTGATATAGCTCATCCGGATTTAGTTTCAAGTTATATTTCTGATTATACTTCCGGCTCATCAAACTTTTTATGGGACTCTTCATATACCTCTATTGAAAGAAGCGGTGATTTTCTCATTTTGCATGACCCTACAGATGTTATAGAAATAGTATCAATCGAAGATCCGCTTTCTCCTGCATCTGTCGGAATCTTGGGAGAAAGAGAGCCGGCAATGCTTCCTTCTGCATCTGTTGGTATCTTGGGAGATAGAGAGCCGACAATGCTCTCTCTTGCTTTAAGGCTTGAGGTAGCAGAGCAGCTCAATATTGATAGTGAGGAAGGGCCTGAAGGGGATATTGCTCTATTTGGCATTCCTTCTTTAGATGCCCTTAACCGTAAATACGGTGTAATTATGATTCAACAGCCAAACATAGATACCCCATATTTTGCGGATTTGTCCCCATCATCCATAAAAGATACCGAACCATCAGTAGAAGATATTCAGAAAGACCGCAATCTGCGAACCTTTTCTTTGACATTTCCCGGACCAATAAACCTTGATGAGATAAAGGCGGAATATCTGAAAAATCCCTATATAATAACCGCTGAGATAGATTTGTCAGAAATTCATGGATATTCAAGTTATTTCGGAAGCTCTTATATGCCCATTGAGCAAACTATCCCATACTCTATGCAGATGCCGGTATCCGGAGTATATGGTGGGATCTATGGCAGCATTTCTGGTGGGATGTATGGCAGTAGCCTATACGGTAGTGTCGGTAGTAGCCCTTCTGGGGGCACCCTTTATGGCGGCATGTATGGTATG
>JBLIRR010000004.1:0-269730 GCA_049472395.1 bacterium
ATTTATTGTAAGAATTCGAGCAACTGTTGCAATACTAATGATTCTTTTACCATCCTTTTGAAAAACTGTATCCAAACCTAATTTATCCCATAGTGCATTTGCAATAGCTACATCAAGATATGCATAATGTTTTTCAACACAGATATCTTCAAATGATGTTACAATACTATTTGGGTTCTTTAATGCTTTGAGAAGATTACGCCACTTTTTCACTTCTTCGTCTGATAACTTTCCTAATTTAATAATAGTTTCCTTCTTATTTTTGCCATCTATCCAAAGCGGTCGTGCCAAGCTGTAAGAACGATATACCTTTCCTTTGTATCTGCTGGACCCCCAATCAAGATGAAGTTTTGATATATCTACTGACATTATTAGGCGTAATAAAATAGTTAATATCGTACAATATCTACTATTATATAATACTAATACAGAATGTCAAATATTTTTTCTTCGGCGTGTTAATGTTTATTATTTTTTACGTATCCTTATTTTTCAATGAGTTAATCTATTTAAAAGTGATAAAGTGGTAAAGATAGGATTAAGGTATTTTGGTGGAAGGATGACAGCATTGATGCACCTGAAGATATAGGTACATGTTTGATAACAATCAGCAATGGGGAAACGAGGGAAATCTTTATGGGAAGTTTTTCGTCTTTAAGCGATCTGGGGCTTAAGTTACATGAAATGACAGGATTGGCATTAGATGTGTTTGAGGGGTGGGGGTCATTTCCTAATTATCAGAAAGTACAAGGATTTTGCCGTGAGAAAAGAGAAAAGCAATAAGAGCTATGAAAATGGATTAGTCTTTAAGGGGATCATTTTATTGATAGTCTTAGCAATCATTTCTCCAAATATCAGGAGTGCTTTTTTTGCAGCGGCTTACAATACTTTAGGGGATTACAATATTAAGAAAAAAGAATATTCCAAAGCCATCTCTAATTTCAGTGATGCTATTAAATTCAATCCAAAATCTGCTGTGGCTTACAATGGGCGGGGGATCGCTTATGCTGTCAAAAGTGAGTATGACCAGGCTAATTCTGATTTCAACAAGGCTATAGAATTAGATCAAAAATTTGCCGAGGCTCACTATAACATAGGTAAGCTCTATTATGAAAAAGGTGAGTATGCCGAAGCTATCTCTAAGTTCAACGATGCAATAGAATTAAACCAGAAATATATTTGGGCTCATAATATGAGGGGGCTTGCCTATAAAGAAAAAGGTCAATATGACCATGCAATATCTGACTTCAATATGGTTATAGAACTAGATCCCGCGAGTAGTATGGCCTATTACAATCGTGGACTTGCATACTATTTAAAGGAAGAATATAAAAAAGCTTGGGCGGATGTATCAAAGGCACAAATTTTAGGGTATCAAGTTCACCCTGGATTTCTCAACTGGCTTTATTTAAGAAGTTATAAAGAATACTAAAAAATTAAAAGGAGCACAATTATGAAAAGAGTAAATTATTTAGTTCTAATCAGTTTTTTTGCAGTAATTCTATCATTTAATGGATGCCATACAAATGTAAAAAAGGCTATTCTAATAAACGAAACACAGTCAGGGACAATAAAGAACGCGATTATAATGATAGGGGATGGAATGGGACCCCAAGCGGTTGGATTATTAAACTCATATGCTAAATATGCCCCACATTCCATTTACAAAGCTAAAGGAAGAACAACAGCCTTAGAAAAGGTTATTGAAACGGGCATCTTGGGACTTGTTTATCATGAAGCAGCAAATGTTCTTGTTACTGATTCTGCAGCATCGGCTACACAAATGGCGAGTGGTCAAAGCGCTTTATCAGAAACAATTGGAATTGATAAATATGGTAATCGCACAGAGACGATCCTTGAAATAGCAAAGAAAATGGGCAAATCTACCGGATTAGTTTCTGATACCCGCATTACCCATGCAACCTCTGCAGGCTTTGCAGCCCATCAAACTCATCGTTCCAAAGAAAATGCCATTGCTATAGATTTATTAAACAATAAGGTGGATGTTATGCTTTCTGGCGGACTGCGCCATTGGATTCCCAAAGAAGCCAATGATAAAAGCTCTGAAATTTACCAAAAATTAAAAGAGCGCACCGGAAACAATGTCAGGATCGAATCCAAGCGAAACGATAGTCGAAATCTTTTAGATGAAGCTGAACATTATGGATATGCTTTAGCCTTCACAAAAGACCAATTAGCACAAGCAAAAGAAAATAAGCTGTTGGGTTTATTCAGTTATTCTGCTATGCCTTTCAGAATTGATTTTGATGTGAATAACTCTAAACGAACCATCCCCTCCTTGCAAGAAATGACTATGAAAGCATTACAAATTCTGTCAAGAAATGAAAACGGATTTTTCTTGATGGTTGAATCGGGACTTATTGACTGGGGTGCTCATGATAATGATGTCGGAACGCTTTTGCATGAAATGATACGATTTGATGAAACGCTCGCTTATATCTATGAATGGGTAAAAAATCGAAATGATACTTTATTCATAGTCACAGCGGATCATGAAACGGGTGGTTTTAGTTTCAGTTACTCAAGGAGAAATATCCCCAAAGCTCAAGATTTTCCGGGCACAGTTTTTAAGGGGGAAAAATTTAAGCCAAATTTTAACTTCGGAAGCTATGATATATTGGACAAAATTTATTATCAAAAAAGCAGTTATCAGAGTATGATGGATGAATTCGATGCATTATCGCAAGAGCAGCGAACAGTTGGGGCTATGAAAAAGATTGTAAATACCAATAATGCATTCCCTATTACTGAGGCGGAAGCATCTGTGATATTGGAGGAGGAGATAAATGTATATTATGATCCAAATCATCAAGAACTCAACAAGAAATTATTTCCCAAAATCAATGATTTTGAAGAATTTTATGTTTATGGTGAGAGTATCAGGAGAGACATTTTAGGGAGAATACTGTCAAAACAGCAAAATATCGTTTGGTCTACAGGAACTCACACTAATACACCGGTTCCCTTGATTGCCTGGGGACCTAAAAAAGTTACTGAAAAATTCAGCAAGATGCTGCATACTACCAAATGGGCGCGTTATGCCATCGATGCGTTGTCAAATAATTAGAATATAATGGAATTGGTTTTCAGTAAGTCTTTCACTGCGAACATTCAAATGCTTCTTAATAAATTAGTAAGGATTTGTTCGCTCCGTGTCAAGAATGGTAAAAAATAAAGCCCAGTTAATTCATTGATTTAACTGGGCTTCAGAATAAAAACTCCCCATAGCGGGTGAGTTTCGCAACTTTTGTTTTTTATATGAGCCAGAGTTAGAGATTGATTTTTCTGAAATTAATCTACTTGTTGCTAAGGATATATCAGTCAACCATTAGAAAAGAAACTTTTAGAGATGTGCAGGATAAGGTTAATTACCAGAAAGCGTAAAAATCAAAAACAACAGAATACTCCAGAAGAGAACTATTTCATTCTTTTTTTCGCTCAGGATATTTCTCTTTCCAGGAAATAATTTTCATGAGTGCCAGACCTGACAAAGTAGGTAACTTGATGTCAATTTCAGGATCAGAGCTTAATCTAACTGTAATTGAGTATTCATAAGCCTCTTTGAAGCCGACCAAGCTCATGAATATTTTATGTTCTGGCGGTCATAGCTAATGAGCCTGTTTTTATCCGCAATAGAACCTAATGGCACTATGTCTATCAAGACAGAATTGAATCTGAGTCTTTGCTGTTCCTTTGTTGATGCTAATTGCCCTGTATCTATCAATGCGGCCTTCAATTGATTAAATTGCTCCCAACTCGCAACTTTTACTGCCAGATCGATGTCTCTCGTCATTCTTGGTGGTTTGATGCCGTAGCAATATTTAAGAATGAAGTCCCTTGCAGAAGCACCAACCACAAAAAAAGGAATACTCAAAGAGTCGGCTATCCTCTTTAAGAGAGCAAGGGCTCCCACAGTCTGTTGATCAATCTTCCCTGATAAGTCGAATAATATATTGCTCATAAATCATTTTTGCAGTCTCAATATTCCTCTGATTCCCGGTTGCTAGGAGATCCGCATAAATAAGGATCGGGTGCACCATGTCTTCATGTTGCCATATTTCAACAGTCTCCCAGAATCGTTCGAGGATCTCAACGTCGCCTGATGGATTTTTTCTGAGTCTATTTTCAAGCAAAAGTTGATTTTATTCTGGCCGTTGGCGGCGGTTCCGTGATTGACGGAACGAAATTCATTTGTCTGGCATCTCATTATAGTGGCGATGCCCATGATTTGTTACAATATGGTTTTGCGCGCATTCCATCTGACATCCTTGAAGATGTTGTTCCGTTTGGCACTGTATTAACTCTGCCGGCAACAGGGTTTGAGATGAATAGCGGAGCTGTAATCAGTTATGGACACGGGAAATTTCCGGTCTTGAGTGAGATGGTATTCCCTAAATTCTCCATACTCGATCCAACGTATACGTTTACTCTTCCTAGAATTCAAGTGGCCAATGGTATCGCAGATGCGTTTGTCCATACCGCTGAACAATACATAACCTATCCAGTTGACGCCAAGGTGCAAGACAGATGGGCTGAAGGTATCTTACAGACCTTAATTGAAATTGGAACAAGCACCATAAATGAACCGGAAAATTATGATGTAAGGGCAAATCATGTGTGGAGTGCAACCATGGCATTGAACGGTATCATTGCCGCAGGCGTTCCGCAGGATTGGGCCACCCATATGATAGGCCATGAACTCACTGCATTGTTTGGTATTGATCACGGCATGACTGCTCTTTCGGAAACTCAGGGCATCACGCCTGATATTAGTCAGAAAATTCTTGAGACTGCGATGTGATTTTTCCAGAAACAATATAATGAACATGGATTTCAACAGGCCTTAAAATTTGGTTTAAGATTTCAATGGGGGAATGTGCCTGATGAAGCCTTTAGGGCAATAATTCTAGATGAACCGGTGATGAGAGGTGTTGCTGGGATTGTCAGATACAGAGATGAGTTTAATGAGGCTAGATATCTTGAATATCTCGATAAGGTACCTCACTCTACCTATAGAGATATAGAAGATGAATTCAATATCACTAAAGCACGAGTGAGCCAGATGATTGCAATTAGTTACTAAACTGCCAAAAGAGATAACTGGTTTTATTGTTAATAATGATGGGAAGGAGACGTTTACTGAGAGACAGTTGAGATACCTTGCCCATACGATGAAATAAGTCCGCAATTATTAAATTTCTCCGGATTGATTCCTTACCAAAGTTAGCCTTGGTAATGTCTGATGGAAGTCCTCCCGGATTTACAATGACTACTCGGCTATCATATATTTCTATATATATACTGGTTCCTCTCATACTATAATCTCTGTGAACAATAGCATTTACTGATGCTTCATGCAAAGAATCTAGGGGGGCTCATAAATTATAAAGCTCCTTTTGCAAACGGATGGTGTTTTGATAATGCA
This sequence comes from bacterium, assembly GCA_049472395.1. Taxonomy (GTDB): domain Bacteria; phylum SZUA-182; class SZUA-182; order DTGQ01; family JBLIRR01; genus JBLIRR01. Next base: position 5,447 of record JBLIRR010000004.1, read on the forward strand.
CAGTTCAAAAAGTGAGTGCTTGGCCGAATCAATAAAGGAAACCGGCTAGGTAGAGTGGGATTGTATTAGTGATACCAGTTTCAATTCCGTCTTTGAAGATGAATGCATTATTAAGATTCTTAATCTGTTTTTTCTTTTTCGAGGGCCCGCCTACCTCTATCTCGTATCTTTTTCCCTTATAATGAAGCAGAAAGTCGGCATGGAGAGAAGAATAAAGCTGATGAATAGACGCGACCTGACCAGCGAAAAAGGATTCCCTAATATTTCCTTTATCAATATCGCTTTTCCATGTTTCCTGGGCAATAGCATAATATAAATCCGGGCTTTTAAAAAGTATCTTGGAATTCTTGAACGCCCGGACGTTCCGAGATTCAGTCCGCACTAAATGAACAAGTTCTGCCCTCTCCAGCAAGTCAAAATACTCATAAAGGGTATCGCGGGATATACCTACCTCAATTTTCAGGGATTCCAGATTAAATAGTGGTATCTTACTGATAGCGATAAAAGCTAATAATTTTTTTAATTTTAAACTGGATACTGACTTTAATGATTTTATTGTGCTGATATCTTCGTAGATGACTTTATCAATCACGTTTGATAAAATATTATAGTATTCTTCAGAGGAAAAATCTAAAAAAAAGGGAAAACTGCCAGTCATTAAATATTTATTGAACTCGCCCAGTATTGTTTTCAATGAAGACAATTCGCCAGTAAGACGAACATGGTCTTCAATAATCTGAGAAAAAGAATACTTTGGCAACTTTTTCATTTGTGTCATCTCCAAATATTCTCTAAATGAAAGTGGTTTCAATGAATAAAGAACACTCCTTCGGGAAAGGTCTCCTTTTTCAAACAGTATATTTAATGCTGAACTCCCCATTACAATAAATCTTTTATCAGGGTATGCGTCATACAGAGCTTTGATATCGAGACTCCAATCCTGTTGCTTATGTACCTCGTCAATGATCACGCACTCACCATAGTATTTGAAATACTCAGCTACTGCCCGGTAAATTCCTTCTTTCAGGACGAGAGGATTATCTGCTGAAAGATAAAGGCACTTTTCCCTATCATTATATTTTTTCAAATAGTGCTGTAAAACCAATGTAGTTTTTCCTGTTCCCCTTGCTCCAGTAATGATGATAAGACGATTATCCCAGTTGATTTTCTTATAAAGATAGCGGCTGAACTCCAAGGGAACGTATTTTATTCGTCTATTCATAATACTGAAAAATTCTTCAAGCATTAATATCTCCTTTTATTGTCAATCTAACTAGATAATTTATCCATAAAAATGTATATCATACTCGATAAAATAATACCATATATGTCTATTATAGTCGATAAAATAATTATTTCAAATCGGAATGCTTATCAATAATTTTTCAGCTAAAAGAATTGCTCATGATATCAATAGGTTATAGCATTTCTAGCATTATTTTAAAAGTATCAAAAAACTCCATATAAAAATATCCTTAAATTTCAATAATAAATTCCCCAAAATTCTTTCAAATAAATTGTATTTTATAGGGGGATGGAGTTTTGACAAACCATAGATTATTTCTTTTGGAGGATTCAAGAAATAGCTTAAAAGTCTTTTAATGAAATAAAAGCCCTTTGATTCTGAGATCAAAGGGCTTAAAAAGTAGAACTCCCCGATCGTTACACTCAGCGAACAAATTTAAGCAAGACGGTTGCTGAGATAATCCCCTGTTTTTACAGATTTAACAACAAGATGAAAGCATTATGCAAAGGCCAAAAGAAAGAATCTATTCCAAAGGAAAAGATTTTCACCCAAAGAGAGTGGCGTCATTATCTGAACCAGGCAATAAGGAAAAATCCTATAATCGAAGGATATAAATATTTTGAGTGCCTGCAAGAATCTCCTGATTCGACTTACAGTGCCGTAGCAGAAAAATTCAATATCAGCAAGGCACGCGTGTGTCAGATGATAGCACTGGTTATAAGATTGCCAAGAGAAATAATAGATTTTATTGTCGATAAAAATGATCCTCAATTCCTTAGCCACTTTACCGAGAGGAAGCTTCGGCCATTGACTTTACTGGAGTTTGATGAGGAGAAGGTTGATCGGTTCAAGGAGATGGTGGAAAGCTGTTCAGAAAAAAACTAAGGATGTATCTGTCTTCCCTCTCTGGCAGTCATTTCCCGTAAACTTATGATATCGCGTAAGGGTGGCGCGCCAAACAGACGGCTGTACTCTCGGCTGAACTGAGAAGGGCTCTCATAGCCTACCTCAAACGCCGCGGTAGCTGCATCTTGCAACTCAGTGAGCATCAACCGTCGCGCTTCATTTAAACGCAACCATTTTTGGTACTGCAGCGGACTCATGGCTGTGAGCTCTCGAAAATGATGGTGGAAGGTCGATGTACTCATATTGACTTGTGCTGCGAGGTCATCGATACGCAACGGTTGTGTGAAGTTACCCTTCAACCAATCGATTGCCCGCGCTATCTGATGGCTTTGGCTTCCCACCGACACCATCTGGCGCAGACGGGCACCTTGATCGCCCACAAGTAAACGGTAAAAAATTTCCCGCTTGATAATCGGTGCAAGAATCGGTATATCCTTCGGTTCATCAAGCAAATCGATCAACCGCTGAAAGGCATTGATCAGTGGCAACGAGACCTCCCCTGTCGCCATCCCACGCTTTGATTGCTTTAGCGGTGGCGATGCGAGATTGCTGTCCACCATCAACTGCGACATCTCGTGTAGATCGAGTTTTAGTACAAGCCCCAAATAAGGCTTGTCCCTGCTCGCTTTAATGATTTGCACAAATGTGGGAAGGTCCACAGATGTGACTAAATAATGATGCTCGTCATACACATACGTATCGTCTCCAAGCAACACGCGCTTGGCCCCTTGTGCGATTAAGCAAATGCGCGGTTCATACAAAATGCTCGTGGGCTGGGTCGGTTCTTCAATAAGATAAAGTGCCAAGGCCGGGATTGCTGTCATGGACTGGTCGCCTTTATCGGTCCATCGGGCAATGCTCCTTCCCAATGCTTCAAGCGCAATTTCCATGCTATTATTCGCAAATGCCCGATTTACAAACTGTTTTTGCATTGATATCTCCTTAATCTATATTATCCTACCAGATCCCATTTCATCATTCAACACATTTTTTAAGACCTCGGACTATCAGGCAAGAAATCAACAGGATTGTTCTATCGCCTTTGTTTTTTCAGAACTATAATCATAAGTATGATCATCAACATGTAGGGCATATCAGAATGAAGGAAGATCACTCAATAGGTGGATCTTACACTTTTGAAATAATCTCTTATCGAAAGGGAAAAATTATGGGAAAGAAAATTTCGCGTCGCAGTTTTCTGAAGAATAGCGCCATTATGCTGGGTACCGGTGCCTTAGCCGGTCTTCATGGTGGGTGTAGGCAGCGCTTTTATCGCATGGTCACAGGATCGGACACATCCCAAGTATTCTTTACTAAGGATATCAGCGCTCACGGTTTGTTAAAGATTTATTCCAAGATCAATCAAAATATAACAGGCAGAACAGGCATCAAATTGCACACGGGCGAACCGCATGGCCCCAATATACTGCCGCGGGACATGGTGAGAGCCTTGCAGCAGTATATTCCCACCAGCAACCTGGTGGAAACAAATACCCTGTATAAGGGCAAGAGATATACTACGGAAGATCATCGCGAAACCATTAAGATCAACGGCTGGGATTTCTGTCCGGTGAACATTATGGACGAAGAGGGAGCAGTGATGATCCCCGTTAAGGGCGGGAAGCATTTCAAAGAAATGTCAGTTGGCAAACACATGCTTAATTATGACTCGATGGTGGTGCTGACCCATTTTAAGGGGCATGCCATAGGCGGCTTCGGCGGTTCGATGAAGAATATCGCCATCGGCTGCGCAGACGGTCCAATCGGTAAGAAAATGGTGCACGATGCCCCGGACAATGACAATTACGAGAGCTGGCTCAAAGGCGAATCCTTCCAGGAAAATATGGTGGAGTCGGCTAAGGCGTCCATGGATCATTTCGGCAAGCGGATCGTCTATATAAATGTGCTGCGCAATATGTCCGTGGACTGCGATTGCGCCGGCATCAACGCCGCGCCGGTCAAGGCGCGGGATCTGGGTATTTTGGCATCTACCGATATTTTGGCCGTAGAACAGGCTTCCATCGACATGGTGTATAATAAGCTACCGGCAAACGAACTTTGCGACCTTAAAGAGCGTATTGAGTCCCGTAAAGGGCTGCGCCAGCTTTCGTATATGAAAGAGATGAAAATGGGCAACGATCAATATGAGCTGATTACCCTCTAAAAGTAAGTTTTAACGGATATTAAACGACAAATAAAGGAGAAAAAATACAAAAACGCAATTATACTTTTTGTAGTTGTGTTTCTTGTTATGGTTATTGTCTTTAACAAAAAAACTAAAGGAGTGGACAATATGAGCGAACAATGTATAAACTCAATATTTCCTAAAGGAGAAAAAGGTCCTGAGGAATATTTTACCGGAACAACATGGGTGAATATGCTGGTGACAGATAAGAACAATGTTTATAACACGCAAGCCTATGATGTGCGCTTTGAACCAGGAGCCAGAACAAAATGGCACTCACACCCTGGCGGACAGTTGCTTTTTGTGACAAGCGGCAAGGGGTATTATCAGGAGAAAGAAAAACCAGCTCGATTATTGTCAAAAGGAGATGTTGTCGAGATTTCGCCGGATGTTGTGCATTGGCATGGTGCGGCACCAGATAGTGAATTTGTTCATCTCGGGATAAGTTCCCAGACTGGGAAAGGGCCAGCACAATGGTTTCCAGAAGTGACGGATGAAGAATATAATGAAGCTGTGAAAATTAAAAGAATAAAATAAGGGAGATAAAAAATGAACTTTGAATTCCAAAATCCAACCCGACTTATTTTCGGCGCTGGGTCGCTCTCTCGTTTAGGGGAAATTGCGACCAAATTCGGCAAGCGTGCACTGCTGGTTACTGGCGGTGGCAGCGTCAAACGAAATGGCACCTTCGACCGTGCTGCCAAGAGTCTTTCTGATTACAGCATATCAGTGTTCGAGTGTGCTGGAGTGGAACCCAATCCCAGAATATCGTCAGTGAAACGTGGGGCGCTAACGGCGCGTGAAAATGAATGTGATTTGGTTATAGCCCTTGGCGGCGGCAGTACGATGGATGCCTCCAAGGTGATTGCGGCAGCAACCCTGTACCATGGCGACCCCTGGGACATGATCGGCCATGGACAGGACAACTGGGTGATCCCTACGCAGGCCTTGCCCATCATCACTGTGCCGACCCTGGCCGCCACCGGCTCGGAGATGAACAAAGGTGCCGTTATCAGCAATGATGCGTCGAAAGTAAAATCGTTTGTAATGGCCGACTGTCTTTTCCCGAAGGTTGCCCTGGTGGATCCCGAGCTAACCTTGACCGTGCCCAAAGATCAGACCGCATACGGGGTCTGTGACATTATCACCCACGTGACCGAAGGGTATTTTACCGGCGTCGACGGCACGCCAATCCAGGATCGTTTCGCTGAGGGTGTCATCATCAATGCCATCGAGTGGGGTCACAAAGCCGTCGTCGACGGGAGCGACCTCGAAGCGCGCACCCAGGTGCAGTGGGCGTCTATAGTCGCCCTGAATGGGTGGGTGAATGTCGGTACCAACTACGTACCTCCGGTCCATATGATTGAGCACGCACTCTCCGCCCATCACAACATAACCCACGGCGCCGGATTGGCGGTAATCAACCCTGCCTATATGCGTTTTGTCGCAAAGGCCCGTCCCGAACGCTTTGTGCAGTTCTCCCAGCGGATTTTTGGCCTGTCGGCTGATAAAGATGACTTGAGCCTTGCTATGGCAGGCGTTGTCATCGCTTCTCAATCTGGGCACCGTCTCCCTGCGCTCACTCCCGAGCAAGACAAAGCGCTGGCAACCACGCCTGTCGATGAGTTGCTATCCCTGCCGATGCTTCAGCCGGACCAGATGACCGATTCTCTCCACGCTTATCAGGTCTCCAAACGGGGAAATTCGCTCAGGGTAATGGCAGAGGCCGTCCGTTGGGGCAAACGCGGTGCGCGGGTCAACACGATCAGCCCCGGCATCATTATCATGCCGCTTGCTAGAGACGAATTGAACGGTCCCCGAGGTGAAGGCTACAAGCACATGCTTGAACTGTGCCCGGCCAGGCGCGCTGGCACCCCGGACGAGGTCGGAACCATTGGCGCTCTTCTGATGGGGCCGGGCGGAGCGTTTATCACCGGCAGCGATTTTCTCATGGACGGCGGGGTTACGGCTGCCTACCGGTTCGGCGAACTCGCCCCGAAATGATCGAAACCCTATATACAGGAGATAAAATGAAAATGAATAAACGTCAATTAGGAAAAAATGGTCTTGAGGTTTCGGCCATCGGCCTCGGCTGCATGGGCATGAGTTACGGTTATGGCCCGGCATCGGACAAGAATGAGATGATCGCACTTATCCGGAAAGCTGTGGAGCGTGGCGTCACCTTTTTCGATACCGCTGAGTGTTACGGGCCGTTTACAAATGAAGAACTGGTCGGAGAGGCGCTCGAGCCTGTCCGTGACGAGGTGGTAATCGCCACCAAATTCGGCTTCCAGGATGGGGACTCGCACAAGCCACAGGACAGCCGTCCGGAGCGAATCCGTGAAGTCGCTGATGCGTCGTTGAAACGACTCAGGACGGACCGCATCGATCTGTTCTATCAGCATCGCGTCGATCCGACCGTGCCAATTGAGGATGTGGCCGGAACCGTCGGTGAGTTGATTCAGGAGGGCAAAGTTAAGCATTTCGGCCTTTCTGAAGCGGGTGTTTCGACCATCCGCCAGGCCCATGCAGTTCAGCCCGTCACGGCCATCCAAAGCGAATACTCTATGATGTGGCGGCAGCCCGAAGCAGAATTGCTGCCCACGCTTGAGGAGATTGGGATCGGTTTCGTGCCCTTCAGTCCTTTGGGTAAGGGATTTCTGACGGGACGCTTTGACAAGAACTCAACGTTCGCCAATGACGATTTCCGCAGCGTCGTTCCCCGGTTCAAACCGGAAAATCTGGATGCCAACCAGGTGCTGGTTAATCTGGTGAAGGAGATTGCAGCCGGCAAAAACGCCACACCAGCGCAGATCGCCTTGTCATGGGTGTTGTCCAGGAAACCCTGGATCGTGCCCATTCCCGGCACGACCAAAATGCATCGCCTGAAAGAAAATCTGGGTGCAGCCGATATCGAACTGACAACCGAGGAATTGCGGGACTTGAATGCTGCCCTCGATAAGATCGAGATTTCCGGGGATCGCTATCCGGCCGAACTTGCAAAAAGAGTTGGGAAGTAAAATGATTTATCAAAGCGGCATTAATGGAATACGCCATTCAGTTTTGGAAAAATCATTAATAATAGGAAGACTGTCTCAGAGTCCAAACAGGGCAGTCAAATTAAAAGGACAAAAGTTATGAGAAAGCTGATCACATTTTATTCCCGTCCGGGAAACAATTATGTCAACGGCGATATTGTCAATCTGCCGGTGGGCAACACGGAAGTAGCGGCCAACATGATTCATAAACTGACCGACAGCGATATCTTTCGCATCGATACGTTAAAAGCCTATCCGGAAGATTATCATGAGACAACAGAGGTGGCAAAACAGGAGCTGCGCGAGAATGTGCGGCCTGAACTTTCAGGGCATATAGACAATATGGCGGATTACGACGTGATTTACCTCGGCTATCCCAACTGGTGGGGCACCATGCCCATGGCGGTGTTTACATTCCTTGAAGCATACGACTTTGCAGGAAAAATCCTTTTTCCCTTCTGTACGCACGAAGGCAGCGGTATGGGACGCAGTGAGAGTGATATCGAAAAGCTTTGTGCCGGGGCCAAATTATTGAAAGGTCTTGCCATCCGAGGCGGCACTATTCACGAGGCGCAAGAGGTCATAGGGGACTGGCTAAGGAATTTAGGTGAAATCGTTTAATACTTTTAAAGCATTAGCCATTATATCATTGCTTTTTATGATTCACAATTATTATTTACAGCCTGTTCATTCTTTTGTATTAATTATCTATGAAAAATGAACTATCGCAATAATCAAATATTTTTGATGCTAAGTAGTAAGGTAAGTTAAGGAGAGTGTAATTTGTCCCGTCAGGAGTTTTTTGCTCCTCAAGACTTAATTCACCTGCATATAGTCTAATAGTAAATGGATGAGGAGCTATAGTAGTAAATTGATGTAGAGAACGCAAGGTTCCTTGTTTCCCCGATTTGACTTCAATAGGAATAAAGTATTTCCCTGAATTATGAATAAGGTCTATTTCAGCATTTGATTGTTTCTTCTCACGAACCCAAAAGTTCACTTCCTGTTTAGAGTAAGTTTGAGAGATATATTCCTGAATACAAAGGTGTTCAATGATTTTTCCTTTATATAATTTATTAAGATCATCTATGCCAATATATTGTTGATAAAGCGAATTAGCATAATTTATAAATCCACTATCCAGTAATAATAATTTAGGAGATTTTTTTAGATCCGGTAGAGCAGGAATATCACAAGAGGTTATTGGTCTCATTATTTTTAAAAACATGGTTTTTTCAAGTATAGACATACTTTCACTAACTTCTCTCGATGAGTAGGAAGAATTTCCAAAGCCGTGATATTTTATTCGATTACCAGCCTCATAAGGAGCCGTTTTTATAATATGACGAATAATTTTTCTTTGATTTTCATTTTTAGAATATTTTTCAACATCATCTTCGAAAGAAGTTAATAGGGAATCATACACTTCTTTAACTGCAAGAATATCACTTGTTTCCAGGTATACTTTGACTGCTTCTGGCATTGCACCAGTCATGGCAAAAGTATGAAATAGACTTAATAACTTCTTATGGCAGTGGGATTCCAATGGAATAGTATTCATCGCATCAAAACTGGATTTCTCTCCAATTGCCAGTAAAAATTCCTGAAAGGAGACTGGGTAAAGGTATAAGTACTCAACACGTCCAACAGGAAAAGAGATATTTTTTGTAAGTAAGGTTTCTAATAAAGAACCGGCACTTATTACAAAAAGGTTTGGGTATTTTTCGAAAAAGTATCTTAATGATTTAATTGCCCGGGGTGAATTTTGAATTTCATCAATAAATATTAATACGTTACTACTATCAAGAGGCACACCTTTATTAAAAAAAATTTCTTTTACTAAATCATCAATAGAAATTTCTTTTTGGAATATATCATGATCTATTTTTTGCTCTAGATTGAAATGTAAAAAGTGGTCAAATTTCTTTGAAAATTCTTTGATTACAGTCGTTTTGCCAGTTTGTCTTGCACCCCGTAAAATAAGAGGCTTTCTATTGGGTTTTTGTTTCCATTTTTCTAATTGTATTAATATCTTTCTATAGAACACAACAAAACCCTTTAAACGGTTACTATATCACAAAGTCAATGTAATTATATGTCGAATATTGCACAAAGTCAAGCCAATTCGCAGATAAAAGTTACATATAGTAATGGCATAATGTATGTTTCACACAGGTAGGTTAGATTATAGTAACTTCTCAAAAAGAATTATTCAATTTTGACAAATACAGCGTCTATTAATTCCAGTGCCCATGTTCTCTCCAAAATCTATTCTATTCTCTTTAATTTTCTCAATATCTTCCCCCCTTTAAAGAATATTTAGGAAAGGTAAGCCGGAAAAAGGTTTCCGTCTCAAAAATAGGTTCTTTTAATTCTGCTTCATGCATAAGGGATATCATTTTACCGATACCTGGTCCAAGACGTTCGACCTTGCCCATACGATGAAATAAATCCGCAATTATCAGATTTCTCTGTATTGATTCCTTGACAAAGTTAGCCTTAGTAATGCCTGATGGGAGGCCTCCCGGATTTACAATGACCACTCGGCTATCATATATTTCTACATATATACTGGTTCCTCTCTTACTATAATCTCTGTGGACAACAGCATTTACTAATGCTTCACGCAAAGCATCCAGGGGGAGCTCATAAATATCTTGTCTATTGATTCCATGTATTTCACTGCGAACATTCAAATGCTTCTTAATAAATTAGTAAGGATTTGTTCGTGAAGTGTCAAGAATGGTAAAAAATGAAGCCCAGCTCATCTCTTGATGTAACTGGGCTTCAGAATAAAAACTCCCCATAGCGGATGAGTTTCGCAAATTTTGCTTTTCCTTTGAACCAGAATTAGAGATAGATTTCGATAAAATTAATCTAATTTTTTCTTAATAGTTAAAAAGACTAATTTTAACTATATTAATAATTATATATTTATTTTTCATAAATTTTGATATTATTAAATAGTTAAAAGCTCGTTGGCTTAATGATTCAGTCTTGATAATAAACTAGGTATAATATATACTCATAGTATATGGAGGTGGCCACTTGAGGAATGTTTTTATAAAAAAATGTAAAGTATTTTTGCTGTTTCAATAGCATTATTTTTGAAGTCCAATACTAATTAAATGGCGAGGTTAGGAGATAAAAATGAGAATTCATGAACTAGTTATTGAAATGAAGATGCTCGAACGTCGATTAACCCTCTATGAAGAAAAATATGGAATTCTCAGTGAAGATTTCTATGCTGCTCTCATGAAAGGGCAGTTAACACGCTATGATGCTTATGATGAAACACGTACGGACTTTAGCCGATGGAAAGGTATTTATGAGACATGGTTGCGGCGAAAAAAAGCTTATAGCAAACAGATTCAAGAATGTGATTTAATCGAGACCTTACATTTTCAGCCTTTATACTAATAATGATTGGCAATCCCTTGAAATCATTAGGCAATTATAGTAATTTTATAGCCACGGTGCTCAACCGTCCCGATATAAAAGGTTCCACAGTATCAGTATGGTCTGACAGCCCATATACAGGAATTGCAGAAGGAGAAATTACTTTCTTTAATGGCATTCGCTTGCGTATTAGAGAGGAATTGGATTTCGATGCAGGTCTAATTACAGCTTATGGTTATGAAGTGTTCCGGAATGAAAATCGATTATATTGGTATGATGACTTTCCGCATCCAAATGATAGAAATCTAGCATCAACGTTTCCCCATCATAAGCATGTGCAGCCTGATATAAAACATAATCGTATCCCTGCCCCTGATATAGCATTCAATCGCCCTAATCTTTCGATACTTATTCAAGAGATTGAAAAATTTTCAAATTAAACAAACCTCAATAAATAAGGTAAAAAAACCTTTACCAATATGACTTGCAGATATCAGGCGAGGTCCTAATCCAATTTAGCAAAAGCTTGGTAAAAATTTTTATGAGGGATAATTTAGAGGGTATTAAAGACAAAGCCCAGCTCATCTCTTGATGTAACTGGGCTTAAAAATTAAAACTCCCCGATCGTTACACTCAGCGAACAAATTCGAGGAAGACAGTAGTAGAGTTAATCCATTGTTATTACAGGTATTATAATAAGGTAAAGATCATTTATAAAGGAGAAAAGGAAAAATTTTTATCGGAAGAAAAGATACCTACTCAAAGAGAGTGGAGAAAATATCTTTTACAAAGCCAAAAAACAAATCCAATATTGGAAGGATTTAAATATCTTGAATATCTGAAAGAGATTCCAGGCTCAACATATAAGGATATAGGTAAAGAGTTCAATATTAGTAAGGCACGAGTAAGTCAGATGATAGCCCTGATTACTAGATTACCAGAAGAGATAATTGATTTCCTTATCAGTAAAAATGAGTCGGAATATCTTAGTTACTTCACTGAAAGAAGGCTGAGGCCATTGACAAAAATTAAGAATCCAGAATTACAGAGGGAAAAATTTGGAGAACTCCTTAGGGCTTATCACTCCTGATTTTTCCCCAATACAACGCTTTTTAATGATTTGATTAATAGCTTTAGAATATTCCACACCACAAACAGGATTACCTCACAGTAATATCTTTTGCCACCGATTAGGTTTTCGAGTCTTCCTCAAATGATCCTTCCTCTCATACATTTATTTATGCAATTGTCGTAATGATTTCCATATGCCTTGCGTTTAGAGCAATTTCTATAGTAGTATTTTTAATATTATGAAATCATATTGTAGTATTTCTACTTCTCGAAAAGAATCCTTTATTGCAAAAGAAGGAATTATCAAAGCAATTTGGAATAGACCCTAAATCGAACAATCGATACAAAATTACTGGAAATACTCTACGGTTTTGAATGGAAAAACATAATATCAACCTAAATGATATTATGCTGAGTGGTTGATATCCACCTTCTGGTGGTGCAAATCCACCAAAAACGATTCTTCTCCCCTCTTATTTAAACTAAATTCCTTCTTCATTATCACAAATAAACTCTTTTAATTTCAATAAATTACACTTTTTTCAAAAAAGAATTCTCTGTTTGGCACAAATTGTGTAAATACTAGATTATAACAAAAAATTCAGTAATCCAAACCATAACATAATATAAAAAACTCTCATAAGGAGAAATCCAAAATGGCATCCTTGCTAGAAAAAGTCTCAACCTTAATATCTGCTAATTTGAATTATTTAGTCAATCAAGCGCTGAAGAGCAACAGTATGGTTGTGAAAGACCAATATATTCGGCAAGTTAGTGATGACATGGAGGACATGAAAGATGCCGCAGCCACAGTAAGGGATGAAGTGAAGTCCATCAAGCGCAAGCTGTTCGACCAGGAACAGAAAAAGAATGAGCAGGACCGGGCCATCGATGCCTTTATCCTGGAGGACAATGAAACATCAGCCACGGCAGCCCAGAACAAATTAAACAGTATACAAGGGGTATCAGACAGATTAGATTCAAATATTTTATCCTTTATTAATTGATTTATTAAACTTTGTGAAAAAATAAAAAATATAGAAAGGAGTATTAAATGGAAGCGTTTGATCCAGAAATAAGAATTGGCAATCCGGCACTTAAATCAGAAATTTTCTTAAGATTTAAAGGGTTAACAGATACTGCTCATTTGATGACTTTTCAGGGAACAGTGAATAGGACTATTTTATTACTGTTTTTAGTTTTATGTTCATCCATTTGGATATGGAATATATATTTTTCCTCTGGTAGCCAAAAGGCAGTCATTCCTTGGATTATTGGCGGTACAGTTGGCGGTTTTATTTTTGCCCTGATAACCATATTTAGGAAGCAATGGTCTCCTTTCACTGCTCCAATTTACGCCCTATTAGAAGGATTTGCACTTGGTGGAATATCATCAATGTTTAACGCCCAGTATCCTGGGATTGTTATACAAGCTGTGGGACTTACTTTTGGAATCCTTTTTTCTCTTCTTGTAGTTTATAAAACACGCCTTATAAAAGTGACAGAAAATTTTAAACTTGGGATTGTATCTGCAACCGGCAGTATATTTCTTATTTATACAATTAGTCTTATTATTAATTTATCCGGTGCCCATATTCCCTTTATACATGAAAGTGGTTTTATTGGAATTGGCTTCAGCCTTTTCGTAGTGGTTGTAGCTGCGTTAAACCTTCTTGTTGATTTTGATTCTATTGAACAAGGTGTTGCTCAGAGAGTGCCTAAGTATATGGAATGGTATGCCGCATTTGGTTTGATGCTCACTCTAATATGGTTATACCTTGAAATACTGGAATTATTATCTAAGCTTCAAGAGGCAGATGATTGAAAGGTACAGGATCTAATGCCAGAGATAAAAAAGGATGCAGCAAAGTTTGAAAAAGAGGCAATGCAGAAGTTAGGGGAAGGCGAGAAACTTCGTTTAATGGAAATCGCAGCGGGACAAAAGGCACAGGCAGAGGTTCTTGGACAGGATAGGGTCATGCAGCTTGCAATGCTTAAGGAAATTCTCGAAGCTGCAAAACAGAACCCAGAGATTGTCAGGGTGCCTAGTGTATTAGTACAAGGTGCAACTGGTGGCCTTGAAGGTGCGGCAGCAATTCTAGGGGCAAGTAACCTTACCACTGGTTTGTTGGATAAAAGAGGTATTAATGGACCAAAAGAAGAAGAGAGTAATCAGCAAGACAAATGAAAATAAGTGTATTGAATTGAAATTATTTACTTTAATAAGCTTACTTCACCATAGTAAAGGTTTGATTTTTTTCAATCAAGAAACTACAATTTTATTAAAAAATTATTTAAATTTTTAGTTTCTGAGTTATGGTCATTCTTCTTATAAAAGATTACAGTGAGGAGTAATATCGATGGCTAAAAAAGGCAATTTTATAATCGGGATTTTATTAGCAGCAATTATCGTTGCTCTCGTCTTTTATCCTAAGGATACCCCTTCTCAAGCTTCATCCCCTATAAGGACGGCAAGCTTAAGAAAAGAAAAAAAGGAACAAAAAACTCTTTATATCGCTTTTATTCCGCATATTCACTCAAAGAAACTGGTAGAAAGATGGCAACCTATAGAACCTTATTTGGAAAATGAACTTGATATGCCAGTAAATATAACCACCAGACCCAGCTATCGTGAGATTACTACTGCCCTGACTAATGGTGATGTAGATGTATGCCATTTGGGCTCCTTTGCTTATATTCTCACCTGCAGGGAAATACAAAATAGGGAAATAAAAATCTCACCCTTGGTGAGAAGGATAAAACATGGCACCTCTAACTATCATAGTCTCATAGTAGTAAGAAAAGACAGTTATATCACTGATATAAAGGACTTGAAAGGGAAAAAATTTGCCTTTACTGATAAGGAATCTACCTCAGGGTGTCTCCTTCCGTTGGTTATGATGAAGAAAAAAGGGATAAATCCGATTAGTTATTTTTCCGAAGTGTCATTTATGGCGAACAACAGCTCAGCCCTTGTGGCAGTTAAAAACAACTGGTTTAATGCGGTAGCCATAACTGATTCTGTTTGGCAAGACTCTAATCAAAAGGACAGGGAAGATTTGGAAATTTTCTGGAAATCTGAAGCTGTTCCTCTGGGCCCTTTCTGCGTGCGTGACGATCTGGATAAGGAATTGGTAAATAAGATAAAAAAAGCCTTTTTAAAAATCGGCAAGACCAAGGATACCCGGGAATTGGCAAAACATTTGAGGGATCATGGAGGTATCGAGGGTTTTGAAGAGGCAAGAGACAAGGAATATGAAGTTATTCGCAAGGAATATGAAGTTGTTCGTGAGGAATATGAAGTTATTTGCGAGAAATATAAAGATATTCATGGAGGTAAAAAATGAGTTTTTATAATCTTAAAAAACTAAGCCTTAAAACGAGGTTTATCTAAGCCTTTATTTTTGTAATAATCTTTACCATAACAATTCTCTCTCTCGTGAATTATTTCCGGTGGAAACATACCTACAATCGCCGTATTCGAGAAGAAGGCTTGAGACTTACCGAGACTCTGATGTGGGGCTGTATCGATCCTATCATTAGCTATAATGTCTTTAGCTTAGATGAATATGCCGAAAATCTGATAAAAAAACCGGATATCGCATATGTGATAATCATGGATAGAAATGACCATGTTCTTACCAGGAAACCAGACAATTTGAATTTGGAAGATGATATACTATTGCAGGTAACCAAAAAAGCCAAGAATAATAAAGATCCCTATTTGATTGAAACATATTATAATAGTGCTTTAAATATAACTATTAATGATATTTCCGTTCCATTACTCATCGATTCTAAAAAATGGGGTACGGTGAGAATCGGCTTTTCACTCTTCTATATGCGCAAAGAGATTGTCAAGAATATTTTAGTAGTTATGATGACAGGGCTTATATCTGTAATTATAGGAATTATCGTTGCTTTGATCTTGCGCCGCTTTATCACCGGCCCGATAGAGAAATTTAAGCAAAGCATGAAGATAGTTTCAGAAGGCAATTTGGATGAAGAGATGACACTGGAGTCATCTGATGAATTCGAAGAAATGGTCGAGTCTTTCAACAGAATGGCCAGGTCGCTTAAGAAAAAGGAGGAAGAGTTAAGCAGAACCAACCAACGACTGAATCAAACAGAGAAGATAGCATTCGTGGGAAGATCAACTCTTTGTATTGCCCACGCGATAGATAATTACACATGTATTATTGAGAATTCAGCTGATGCTTTGGTTGATGAGAAAGAAGATCCAGGGGACAAAATCATAACGGCATCTTTGCTTAAGCAAGTTGCCAACAAGTTTCACATTTTGTATAAGGATATGAAAAGAGTTTATGAACAAAAACCGATGATTTTGCGTAATATTGACCTCAATGATATCTTGGAAAAACAAATACAATTACAATCTTGGGAATTCCAGAGCCCAGAAGACCAAAAGATACGTATAATCACGCATTTTAACTGTAAGCTACCCCCATTGCTGCTTAATAAAGAGCAAATTGATGAGATAACTTCGAATATGATTATCAATGCTAGCCAGGCGAAGGCGAAGGAGATAATTATTTCTACAGATTGGGATTCGCAGGGTAATGAAAGCGAAGCGCGAGCTTTTGTGAGGGTAGAATTCAAAGACAATGGTGAAGGTATCCCTAAAGAAATTCAGAATGAAATCTTTAATTTTCTCTTTACAACTAAAGATGAAGATGAAAATAAAGGCTTTAGGGGGCTTGGACTCTCTATTGTATCCCAGTATGTAAAAAATCATGGAGGGTGGATTGAAATGGAAAGTGAGGAAGGAAAAGGAGCTAAATTTACCATATTCTTTCCTGTGAATAAAATGGAGTAGATGCATGTATAAGTATAGAATATTGATCGTTGATGACGAAAAAATATGGCGCCAATATCTATTAGACAAGCTTAAAGATCAAACATATGAAATAGACTTGGCTAAGAATTGTGATGAAGCATTTTTTAAGTTCGAGCAAGAGCGGTACAGCCTGCTGATTACTGACTTGTACATGCCGGGTAAAAAAGGAAAGGGCTATTACGGTTTAGAGCTTGTACAGTCAATAAATGAAAAGAATCCTGATATGCCGATAATCGTTTTTACGGGCAAGGGAGATATACCTAAAGCGGTACAAGCAATGAAAAACGGAGCTTATGATTTTATTTCTAAGGATGATAAAAAAGAACGGATAAGACAAGTTGTCGCTAATGCATTGAAAGTAGCGAATTTGAAAAATGAGAATCGCAATATGAGCAAGGCAATTTGGGGAATGTATGGCTTTGAAAATTTTATAGGCAAGTCTCCCCAGATAGAAGAACTTCGTACGCTTGCTAAGAAAGTAGCAAAGAATAAAGGTATCAAGACCATTTTGATACAAGGAAAAACCGGAGTTGGTAAGGAAGTCCTCAAAGATTGTATCCACTATAATAGTGAGCGGGCAGGTGGTCCTAAAATAGATATTAACTGTGCAGGTCTCACAAAGGAGACGGCACATACAAGGTTGTTCGGTTACGTTAAGGGCAGTTTCACCGACGCTCATAAGGACACGCCGGGAGCTTTCGAAAAGGCCCATACCGGTACGATCTTTTTAGATGAAGTGGGGAAGCTTAATCTTGAAGTGCAAGGGGAATTACTAAGATTCTTAGATAATGAAAAAGTCTCACGCCATGGGGGCGAAGAGAAATCTATTGAGGTCGATGTGCGGGTCATTATTGCCGCAAAAGAAGACCTATGGGAAATGGTAGAAAAGGGTACTTTTCTCGAAGACCTTTATTTTCGGTTGAATACAATTACCTTATATATTCCCCCTTTGCGAGAGCGGAAAAAAGATATCCCTCTTCTCGTTAATCACTTTTTAGAGAAATTGTCTAAAAAAATGGATAAGCAAAAGCCAAAGGTATCCGAGGAAGCTAAGGCATGGTTATGTGCACAACCCTGGAAGGGTAATGTAAGAGAACTTGAAAATTGCCTTACCAGGGCAATGTGCCTGTCCGAATCCCAAATTATCACTCCAAAAGATTTGCAGCTTCCCGGATCCCCACCCACTAAGACCTCTAATCCATTAAATATTAATATTTCTCATGGAGGAATACATTTCCAAGAGATCCTGGACCAAATAATCGTGGATTGTATAACCACCGCCCTTGATAGACACAGGGTAATGTAAAAAAAGCTGCCGAAGAACTCTTGCATATTAATAGAGGCAAGCTTCGGGATTATATAAAGAAATATAAAATAGATACCAAGAAATATAAAAAAGAGTACTAAATGCATGAAATCCGCCAATAGGTGGCGGAAATTCGCCAAAAATAATCCTTTAAAGACTTCTTGACAAGTTAAATCCCTCATTCATCATTTGTCTTTAAAACCTTTCATTTCAATGGATTAAATCCTATTCCACAATAACCTATTCTACAATAATTTCCATATCTGGCATAAATTGCATATAGAGAAAATTGTAATAAGAATTTATTTATTTTGCTAACGTAAAAGTGGAGGTAGGTGACATCCTGGTCACTTTGGCCTCTTCCAATACAAAGAAAGGAGGGATAAATCACGTAGTAAATAAATTTGTTAGGAAACTGTATTTACATATTTAGACAATTTGCCCGGTTTAATGGGCCGATACCGTTGATCAACTATCTTTATCATTAGTAATTGCCCACACAAAGTGTGAGAGTTCCACCCCCGGTCTATCTTATTCACAGATAATAAATTTTTAGAGAAGATTCTTTTTTCAAAGAAGGAAAGGAGAGAGGTGAGTACAAGATGAAAATAAACAAAATATCAATTAGTCTTTTCATTGGAATAATTATTCTAGGAACAAGGATGGGTTATTCTCAAAAGTTAAAAGAGCATATCGTTCCGTCATTAAAGAGTAAATTGGGGAATAGAGTATTATCACCGCCAACAGGGGGCAAACCCATTGGTACGGATATTTACGTTCAACCGCCACCAACTAACGAAAAAATTTGTCGCCCCGCTCATGAGAAGCATTCACCGACTATTATTGATCCAAATAAGATTTTGAGAATGAACCTTGATCCCACATTTAGAGTTATTAATAATTATCCGACAATTAATTGGAAGCCCTTTGGTACTTACCTACCCATACAAGACTATACTACTAATTTACTATCATCAGATATTGGCTCAAATATAATTAAGGAGAGCAAACCAGAATGTGAGGTGGACACCCATGAGCTGGACTCAGATAAGAATCTCGATTTTCACTATTGGGTAGGAAATTTTAATATCTTTCTTGGCCAAAAGATGCTTAGACAAGATGAATGGGGACCTGTAGAAAAACAAGTGGAGTTTGGAGCACAATTTGATCTTATGAAGAACTCGTGGCCAGTTAGTATAACCATGGAGTATTTAACTTCCAAGGATGATGGAGTAATTTTTGATCCACAGATTGGTGATATAGATGTTACAGGAAAAACCTCGGAATTTAATCTTGGTCTTAAAAAAATCCGGCTGCTATCAAAATATATTGATGGCTTTATTGGTGGGGGGCTTTCCTCTGTGCGGGCAGAATGTATAGGTAAGGCATGGGGAATTAAAGTATCGACCTCTGACGAAAATTTGGGATATTGGGTAAGTGGTGGCATTTCCTTGACTACGCCTCATTCAATTAATATTGGCTTTGAATTGAAATACTCCAATGCTAAAGTGGAACTTTTTGATGAGGCTGATGATCCGGAAGCAGAGGCAGGGGGTATCCATATTGGTCTATTAGTCGGCTATCATTGGTCTACCATATAACAGGTCTCTTTAAAACACCTTTTGGCTAGCTGCTATTATCACCCGCGGGGGGAGTCCTTGTTAGGATTGTCTTTTATGAATCTATTCCATTTTTTAAAAAGTCTGAAAGGAAATAGATGTTAATTGCTCTAAAAGATTAATAGAAGGAGGTGAAACAGAAAAAATTCTAAATTGGTCTCAAAGCGAATTTTAATCTGTGGAAAATTAATTGATAATGAGATTAATAAAAAGAGATAAATATTCAAAATTTTTTAATTTATCAATTATAATTTTTGTGTATTTATAATTTTACTAATAAATGCTAATCTTGTTATATGAGAGGGGAGGCAAGCTATGAACAATAAAAGAATACTATTGATTTTACTTACTATAGCAGGGACAGCCATAATGATTTTTAGCAAGTTTACAACTGTAAATGCTCAACCAACTGAGGTCTGGGTAGATGATGACTATTGTAATAGCTGTTTAAATGATGGCCACACATGGGCATTAGATGCATTTGCTAAAATACAGGATGGTATTGATACCGTAGCATCACCAGGCATTGTCTATGTAGCTGCTGGAACCTACTATGAGAATGTGACTATAAACAAAAGTTCTCTGACTCTCAAAGGAGAAAATAAGGATACTACCATTATCGATGGGTCAGAAAATGATGGTGCTGGATTAATAGTTTCTTCTTCGAATAATAAAATAACAAACTGCATCTTTACAAACAATAGTAATGGCGTATTAGTGGGAGAAGGTACTTCCTACAATCATATTGCAGATTGTATAATATCTAAAAATTCTAAGAAAGGGATTAGACTCAAATCTTCGCATAATAATATCATTGAAAACTGTATTATTTCAAGTAATGGACTAGACTCCTCGTATACTGAGATGGGTATCTATCTTGAAGCTGCTACATTCAATAAGATCATCCATTGCGATATTTACAATAACGGCGATAATGGCATCCTTTTGAATGCTTCGTCTTGCAACCATATCATGAACTGCAACATTTATTCTAACGGTTTGACAGGTTTAAAACTTGTCTGGGGGTACCATGGTGCTTCTAAAAGCAATGTAATCGCAGACTGTAATATATCGAACAATGAATGTGGTCTTCATCTTTCAAGTTCCGCTGATTGTGTGCTAAGAGATAACTCTATTTGGGATAACACCCGCAATTTGTACGTTAGTGAAGAAGGCTGTCATATGGATATAGATACATCAAATATGGTTGATGGGAAACCCATTTATTACTTAGTGGATAAGAGTGACTTGACAATAGATGGGGCGACCGTAAATATAGGCTACCTTGCCTTAATTTCATGCACCAGAATTACTATAAAAAATTTGAATATCAGCAATAACAATTATCAAGGAATATTGCTTGCTTATACAGCAGACTGCTTGATAGAAGATTCTGATATATTAAATAATGAAGATGGAATCTATCTGACCGAATCCTCACATATTACCATCAAAAGGTGTGAGGTATCGGCCAATGTGTGTGGTATCCATCTATGTGGGGGTGTTTCGAGTAGCATTATAGATTCCAATATACGAAATAACACTAACCAAGGAATCTTTTTTGAATATTCTAGAGATGTTGAGGTAATTAATTGCAACATCTCATACAATGAACAAGGGCTCCGCATCGACTCTTGGGAAACTAATATCATAAAAAATTCTAACATCTCTAACAATAAGACAGGAATTTCCGCTGGGAATTCTTTTGACCAAGAGATTGTAAACTGCATTATATCAAATAATGATGAAGACGGAGTTTATCTTGAGGCTACTCAAAATTACTCTCTTGTAAATAACACGATTATCGGTAACGGCAATCGAGGGATTTTTTGTGCATGGTCTCCCAATACTATAACTAACAGCATTCTTTGGGGAAATGGCGATGACCTGAATGGAGAGGGAGCTATTGCCACCTATTCGGATATTGAGGATGGTGATAGCGGCGAAGGCAACATCTCAATAGATCCAATATTCGTAGATCCTGAAAATAATGACTATCACTTACTGCCCAATTCTTTTTGTATTGATGCAGGCAATCCCGATTTCTCAGCACCCGAAGACAAAGATGGTATAAGAAGGCCAAAGGATGGCGATGAAGATGGTGTAGCTATATGTGATATGGGGGCTTATGAGTACTTCTTGCCCCTTTTAATCCTTACACTCCCCGAAAGTGTTGCAGAAGGAGATGGTTCCCTTATTGAACAAGGAATGGTGAGTGTAGGAAAAGCCATAGAAAGCGATCTAATGGTGAGCCTTAGTTCAAACAATACTTCAGAAGTCACTGTACCTGCAACAATCACTATTTATGCTAACCAAAATTCGGCTAACTTTGACCTTACCATTTTAGATGACATTTTACTTGACGGTCCGCAAATAGTCGTCATTTCCGCATCTGCTTCTGGTTATGACTCTGATATGGGCACTACTATCCTAGTCAATGATAACGAGCCTGCTACTTTGATGGTGAGCATGCCTGCAAACGCCACTGAGGGTGATGGTGTGCTCACAAGTCAGGGTACAATTACCGTCAGCGCTGTTTTAGATAGCAATGTTACAGTATCGTTAGCTTCAAATGATACGAGTGAACTCACAGTGCCAGCAACGGTAACAATCCTTAGAGACAAAAATTTTGTAAACTTTGACATAACGATAATTGATGATACAGAAGTAGACGGAACGCAGTCCGCGAGCATAACAGCCTCAGTTACAGGCTGGTCTTCCGGTAGTGATACCATTGAAGTGACAGATAATGAAAGCACTAACCTGACTGTTAAGGTTCCCCAAAATGCTACAGAAGGAGACGGAGTGTTGGCCGATATGGGAACAGTTTCTATTCCAGGGACATTTGCTTCGGATCTCATTGTTAGTTTACTATCGGACGACACTTCTGTATTGACAGTACCGACAGAGGTGATAATCGTTGCAGACCAAACTTCTGCAACATTTGATCTGACCATTATTGACGATGAGTTAATTGACGCGACGCAAGCAGTAACTATCACAGCCTTAGCGTCAGGTTGGACTCAAGGTAGTGATAGCATTATAGTTAGGGATAATGATCTGAAGATACATGTTTATCCTGAACAGCGTATCCAGGCTGCAATTGATGCGGTCAGTGATGGAGATGTGATTATTGTACATCCGGGGATTTATTATGAAAATATTAATTTTTCGGGTAAGGCTATTACGATAAGGAGTATAACCCCTAATGATCCAGTTGTGGTGGCTGCTACCATTATTGATGGCAATCAGGAAGCGCGTGTGGTTACTTTTGAAAATGGAGAAGGAAGTAGCTCTAAACTGATGGGGTTTACAATCCAAAATGGTAAAGACTTATGCGGCGGTGGGATTTCTTGTTTATCGAACTCTTCTCCGACCATCACCAATTGTATCATAAGACAAAATTCAGCTCGGAGTGGCGGTGGAATTTCTTGTTATCATTGCCCTTCCTCGATGACCATCAGCAATTGTACTATTAGTGGAAATTCCGCTAAGTATGGTGGCGGAATTGATTGTACCTTTTCCTCACCAAATATCATCAACTGCATCCTCTGGAATGAATCACCGGCTGAAATATATGCTTACAATAGCAGCATTCCCAAAATCATCTACTCTGACATCCAGGGTGGATATGGATATCCGAGTATAACACATAACATTTATTCAAACCCTTTGTTCGTTAACCCAGATGCAGGTAATTATCACTTACTACCCGGCTCTCCTTGTATTGATACAGGGACAAATGATGGAGCACCAGTTGAAGATAAAGATGGTATACCAAGGCCACAGAATGGGGATAATGATGGTGTGGCTATATGTGATATGGGTGCATATGAATTTTTTATCAACCCAAATAATTCCAGTTCTGTACCAAATCGTGCTCCTACAGCACCAGTGATTAATGATCCTCCAAACGATAGTGAAACTATATATCCGCAACCAACATTATCGGTCAGCAACTCAATAGACTATGATGGAGACACGTTGAGTTATTTCTTTGAAGTTTATTCTGATGTGGCGTTAAGCAGCACCAAATTAGAAGCATCATCTTTAGAACTTATAGAGGGAGAAAATATCACACAATGGCAGATTGACAAGACACTAAATGATAACTGCTTTTACTACTGGCGGGTTAAATCTTATGATGGAATTATTTATAGTAATTGGATGGATATAGCGAAATTTTTTATAAATACCGCTAATGATCCACCATCTGCTCCAA
This sequence comes from bacterium, assembly GCA_049472395.1. Taxonomy (GTDB): domain Bacteria; phylum SZUA-182; class SZUA-182; order DTGQ01; family JBLIRR01; genus JBLIRR01. Next base: position 29,297 of record JBLIRR010000004.1, read on the forward strand.
ATATAAGTTGGCCGGCGGATAACTCTGAGATAAGTATTCAACAACCAACGTTAATTGTAACTAATGCGATGGATATAGATTTTGATCCCCTCACATATTTTTTTGAGCTCGATAAAAAAGATACTTATGATAGCCCATTACTTACGAAATCATCGGAAACACAGGAAGGTCCGGATGGTATTACATCGTGGGCTCTGACAGAATTGGATGACAATGCAATGTATTATTGGAGAGCCAGAGCTTATGATGGAAAAACATATAGCGATTGGAGTATTACTAGATCGTTTTTTATAAATCTTTTCAATGATCCTCCGAGTATACCAACAATTAATAATCCGGGTGATAACAGTGAAGTTACTACCATAAGGCCTACTCTCATTATAAATCCATCGACTGATGTGGATCTCGATAATATCACTTACGATTTTGAGCTTTATTCTGATGATGCACTCTCTAATAAGGTTTCATCCATAAATGGCGCAGGAAGTTCATGGAATATCGATATTGATTTAACAAATAATGCTCACTATTACTGGAGAGTAAGAGCGGTTGACGAGCACGGGCTTGCCAGTGAGTGGTCATCTAGTGCTGTGTTTAATGTGAACAGCCCTGGCATAGAAGTGATAATATATGTATCTCAAGAGATTTCAGCATCTGCTCAAAGCTTACAAACAGTTGAAGTTGAGGTAGAAGGTTGTCCTATCGAAGGAGTTTCAGTAGAGATTCCAGCTGGTGCACTCACTCATGATGTTACGATTACTATTGGTGAGGCAATTAATACACCACCATTACCAAATAATACAAAGTCAATTGGACGAATAATTGATTTTGGGCCAACGGGTACAAACTTTGCTGTTCCAGTTGCCATTAAGATTCCTTACACCGATGAAGATCTCAACAATGCAGGTGTAAGTGATCCTTCTGAATTCGACGTTTTTACATATAATACTTCTATATCATCGTGGGAGTTGGTTACTATAGATTATATTGATATGGAAAACAAATTTCTGATCTGCAAAGTAGGCCATTTTTCTTTGTATGTCAAAGGTGACTCAATTCCTCAAGATAAAGATGATAATGATTTCTATGAATACTTTATTAACACAGCAACGTTTTAAGTTAGATATATGTAAATTCAGACGTTTCCAGGCTGTTTTAAATGCCAATTTTATTCAAATGCTTTTTAATAAAGACTTAGGATTTGTTCGCTACGTGTCAAGAATGGTAAAAAATAAAGCCAAGTTAACTCATTGATTTAACTTGGCTTACATAAAAACTCCCCGATCGTTACACGCAGCGAACAAATTTAAGCAAGACAGTGGTAGAGATAATACCTTGTTTCTACAGATATTACAATAAGATAAAGATAATTTGTAAAGAAAAAAAAGAGATATCTATACCAAATGATAAAATAATCACTCAAAGAGACTACAATAGCTATTTGAGCAAGGCAAATAAGAAGAATCCTATCATGGAAGGATACAAGTATCTTGAGTACCTAGATAAAGTTCCTCACCCTACTTATGGGGATATAGCAGAAGAATTCAATATCAGCAAAGCACGAGTGAGCCAAATGATTGCATTGGTTACTAGACTACCAAAAGAGATAACTGGTTTTATTGTTAATAATGATGGGAAGGAGACGTTTACTGAGAGACAGTTGAGACCGCTTACATTGTTGAAATCAGATAAGGAGAAAATTGAGAGGTTTTGGGTGATGGTGGATGATATGAATATATAATTAACACATGCATCTTGTCATCATTACTTTTCTTTTTAAATAACTTCCCAATATCCACCCTTTGCAGGCCCAATACGCTTTACAAAACCTTTATCTTTTAATTTAGCGATGTTTGATTCTATTTTACGTTGTGAAATACCAATGGCTGCTGAAAGCTTATTCGCTGAAATATAGGGATCTTTTTTTATCAATTCTAAAATTTTTACTTGGTTTTCAGTAAGTTTTTCACCGACCTTTTCACCGACCTTTTCACCGACCTTTTCACCTAATACTTTCTCTTTAATTTTCTCAATATCCTCCCCCTTTAAAGAATATTGAGGATCTCGGTAAAAGGTAACTCGGAAAAAGGTTTCCATCTCAAAAACAGGCTCTTTTAATTCTGCTTCACGCATAAGGGATATCATTTTACCGATACCTGATCCAAGACGTTCGACCTTGCCCATGCGATGAAATAAGTCAGCAATTATTAAATTCCTCCGGATTGATTCTTTGCCAAAGTTAGCCTTAGTAATACCTGATGGAACACCTCCCGGATTTACAATGACTACTCGGCTATCATATATTTCTACATATATACTGGTTCCTCTCATACTATAATCTCTGTGAACAATAGCATTTACTAATGCTTCACGCAAAGCATCTAGGGGGAGCTCATAAATATCTTGTCTATTTATTTCATGTATTTCACTGCGAACATTCAAATGCTTTTTAATAAATATAATAGCTTCATTTAGTTGAGATAGAAGATCATCGCGAACGTCTTTTCGATCATAAATGTATCTTTTATCATTTCCTTTGAAAGCAGCAAGGATGATTTCAGAATATGGTATAAATTTCTCAATTTTTGCAGCAAACATCAAAATCCCGGCATTATTAATTTTTCCCTTTTTATAGATGCTCAAACTTGATAAAAATGAAGTAAGGTTATTTTTGCTGATCTTGTAAGAAGTCTGTGATTCTTGCAGAAATGCCCTTATCTTTTTTAATGAAATATCTGTTAGGCTAAAGTCGTTTAAAAATAGATCTTCAAAAGATACCTGCTCAGATTCTCGAAAGATTGCCCGAACTTCTTTTTGAAACATTTTTTGAGTCACAGCATCAAGACGCCTGAAATATCCATCACTGCAACTATATGGTTTCTCGATCCCTTCTTCGATTTCTATTACTACTACGTGCTCAATCTGGGAAATCTTTGAGATAGTAATAGATGGCTCACATTTTCTTGCAAGATCATTGATTTCGGCTTTAAGCTTATTAGTTAAATTTTCACCTATTATTTTTCCATTATCCGTTACACCTAAACAAATGTAGCCACCTTTTGTATTGGCAAAGGCAACGATATCACGATTAATTTTAGGTGAATATCTCTCTTTAAATTCTACTGTTAAGCCTTCGCCTTCTTTTATAATTAACTTAAGCTCTTCTACGTTCATTTTATTCTATATGGATCTTGTTTATTCAATACATTTAAAACATTAGCCATTATATCATTGCTTTTTATGATTCACAATGAAAATAGAAGGAAGAATCACTAAGGATTTGTTCGCTACGTGTCATGAATGGTAAAAAATAAAGCCCAGTTAACTCATTGATTTGACTGGGCTTTATAATAAAACTCCCCGAGCCGGACTCGAACCAGCGACAGGGTGGTTAACAGCCACCTGCTCTACCGACTGAGCTATCGGGGAATATTTTGTTCATTATTATAATGATGAAGTATAACAGAATTTATTTAACTCGTCAATAGAAATGTTGTAATGCACGCAGAAAAAATCCTGAGTTTTTATTATAATTTTTGTTATACTATAGATATGGTGGTTTATAGATAACCACAGTGTTTTGCTATAATGGTAAGGTGGAACTAAGTGACAGGAGGATTTGTGATGATCTTTCTACTGCATATTATATTTCTGAGCGCGGCCATATTTATTGTGGCCGAGCTTCTTCCGACCGTCCATATAAAAAACTATGGCACCGCCCTTATTGTCGCCTTTGTGTATAGTCTGATTAATTTCTTTTTCGGGTGGCTGCTTGTGTTGTTGACTCTGCCCGCTATTATACTTACTTTTGGGTTATTTAAATTTATTATTAATGCCCTTATGCTCGCTGCGACAGATAAATTGATAGAGGATTTTGAGATCGAGGGATTTGGCTCAACAGTCCTTGCTGCGTTTCTGATTACCCTGGTTGATTCTCTTCTTAAATGGATAGTGTTTTAATGAGTATATCGGGTATGATGAATCACACAATTCTCACGGCTGTGCAGCTAGTGAGAGGAGAGGAGTCTCCTTTGTGCTGTGAACCGATGCTGCGCAGACGGCTTGTCCGAGGCTTATCCCTCCATCATTGGTTGGGACGTGCTGATGAATAAATACACTCATTCCTTTATAGGTCAACTGTTCCATAAGGCCCTCACACAGTATCCTGTTTTGAAAACATCCGCCGCTCATGACGATCCTTTGTAAAGAGAAGCGCCGACTAATTGAGAGAACAGCCTCTTCTGTCATCCGGATCACCGTGTTATGAAACCGGCGGCTGATCACTTCAAGGGAGATATCATCATGGATATCATTGATAATGCCCTGAATAACCGGCGCGATCTCCATAACATAGGGAAGTTTTTCCTGGTGAAGGGATATGGGGTATATTCCTTGATCATTACTGAGAGAGGCACACTGCTCTAATCTGATAGCTGCCTGGCCCTCGTATGAGACTTTTTTGTGAAAGCCGAGCAGGGCAGATACTCCATCAAATAAACGGCCCATGCTGGATGTAAGGGGAGTATTAATCTTTTTGCATAGCACCTCTTTGAGTATTCGCTTCTTTTCGTGCGTCACAACGGTCCCGAAAAATTCCTCTGCATAATGCTCCCATTTTTGCCCGTAAACCTGGTAGAGCATGCCCATGGCTATGCGCGAGGGTTCCCTGATTGCTGCCTCACCCCCAGGCAAAGGGAAATGTGATAAATGGGCAGCCCTCTCAAAGGAATACTCATCTCCAATTAATAGTTCTCCACCCCAAATAGTGCCATCCGGGCCATACCCTGTGCCATCGTAAATGACGCCTATCACTTTTCCCGCCAGAGCATTATCCGCAAGGCAACTCACGAGATGTGCATGATGGTGTTGCACAGGGTAACAGGTTTTCTCTGTCATATCTTGGGCGAGGCGTGTGGAGAAATAATCCGGATGAAGGTCATAGGCGACAATATCAGGTGCAGCGCCGGCAATCTCCTGTATACGCTCAATCGATTGGGAAAAAAATTCTCGTGCGGCAGGGGTACTGAGGTCTCCGATATGTTGACTTAAAAAAGCCTTTTTTTCTGTGACAACACAGAGGGTATTTTTCAACTCTCCCCCTAAGGCAAGAACCGGCGGATAGGAGCGAGGAAGGAGTAAGGGAAGAGGGGCATAACCACGGGAGCGCCTGATCAGTCTTGTTTTGCCTTTCATAGGCATGACCACTGAATCATCACATCGAATGAGGATGTCGCGGTCATTGAAAAGATAATAATCAGCGATCCCCGCAAGTGTTTCTCCTGCTTCATCATTTCTCGTCACAATAGGCTCTTCGGATATATTTGCGCTCGTCATTACCAGGGCGAGGAAATCATTATGAAGGAGGATCACATGCAGGGGGGTGTAAGGGAGCATAACGCCAAAATATCGCTGCCCGGGAGCTACGGAGGGTGCAATGTGATGGGCCTTTTTTTTGTCGAGTAAAACAATGGGGTGCGCTATTGAGGTCAGGATGGTGATATCATACTCTGAGACTTCTGCATATTTTCTTATTTTATCAATGCTCTCCGACATGAGGGCAAAGGGTTTTTCCTCCCGTGCCTTTCGTTTCCTGAGCCTGCTTACTGCCTGATCGTTCGTGGCGTCAACGGCAAGATGAAAACCACCAAGACCCTTTATGGCGATGATTGCACCTTCACGGATCAATTGTGCGGCTTTTTTTATGGGATCACACGCTGTTTCAAGCACACTTCCATTGCTGTCTGCGAGCCAGACCCGGGGGCCGCACACAGGGCAGGCATTTGTCTGGGCATGGAATCGCCTGCTGCCCGGATCGTTAAATTCTTCCTCACATTCCGGGCAAAAAGGGAACGATACCATAGAGGTGTTATGCCGGTCATAGGGGAGCTTCTTAATAATAGTGAGCCGGGGACCACACTGAGTGCAGCTGATAAACGGATAGCGATAGCGCCTGTCATGAGGATCGTTTAATTCTTCTCTGCATTGAGGACAGATGGCGAGGTCTGGGGTAATATGAACACCGGACTCATATCCTTCTCTGCTTTCCCTAATGACAAATTCCGTATCCTTCCGTGAGGGTATTTCAGAAACATCAAGACTGCAAATCTGGGCAAGGGGAGGAGGGTGATTGTGAAGATCATCTATAAACTCGTTTACTTTCTCCTCTCGGCCTTCGATCTCTATTAACACACCTTCATCATTATTAAGAACGAAACCCCGCAAATTCTTCTTTTTCGCCATAAGATAAAGATAAGGCCGGAAACCGATCCCCTGCACGAGGCCTTTGCATACTATTTTTTTTCGCAACATAAGGCGATCCTTCTTTTAAGCCAATCAAACCAGGCAGACAAGCCTGATTGGTCTTTGCAGGAGACCTCGAATATAGTTAAATCAGGGCTTAGTTGAAGGCATTTTTTCTTTGCTTTTTCAATATCAAAGTCAACATAGGGCAATAGATCGATTTTATTGATAAAAAGGACCTTTGAAAGAGAAAACATAAGAGGGTATTTAAATGGTTTATCATCACCGGCAGTCACACTTAAGATCGTCATTTTGTCATGTTCACCACAATCAAATTCAGCGGGGCACACTAAATTGCCAACATTCTCAATGATCAAAATATCTAATTGGTCCATCGGAAGATTGGAGAAGGAATTGCGAATCATCGGAGCATCGAGGTGACAGGCGCCCCCTGTATTTATCTGAACCGCAGCAACACCCATTGCCATAATACGCTCACTGTCGCAGGTGTCCTCGATATCTCCCTCAATAACCCCAATTCTATAGTCATCCTTGAGGGCCCTCAATGTGTGCTCAAGGAGTGTTGTCTTGCCCTCCCCGGGCGAGCTCATCAAATTCATCACATAGATGCCCTTTTCCCTGAAAAGGCGACGGTTTTCATCGGCAATCTGCTGATTTGCGCTCAGTATATTCTTTACAACAGGTATTTTCATCCATATCTCCTTTTATGATGCATATCTGTAATAGGCCGCGCATGCCCCCTCGTTTGAAACCATACAGGGACCTACCGGCTCTGCCGGCGTGCATTTTTTCCCAAAGAGCGGGCAGTCATGGGGCGTTTTCATTCCTCTCAGAATTTCTCCGCAGCAGCACCCGGGAGGATCATTTTTATGTACTGCCTTCACCTTAAAACGTCGCGCAGCATCATAGAACGCAAATGGGTCTCTTATTTTAAGACCGCTCTCAGGGATCTTTCCCAATCCTCGCCAGGAGACATCGCAGGGTTCAAATACCCTCTCCATTTCCTTTTGCGCATAAGTGTTTCCTGACCAGGTGACTACCCGTGAGTATTGAATGTCAACCTTTGGTGTGCCTGCCTCAATTTGTTTGAGGAGCAGCCACAATCCCTCCAGTATATCAAGGGGCTCAAACCCGGTTACCACCGCAGCCTTTCCCGCCCTTGTCAACAATTCATATACGTGTGCCCCTATAATGACGCTTACATGCCCGGGGCAGATAAAGCCGTTGATTCTGTTTTCATCCAAGGAGAGTAATGCCTTGAGGGCAGGAGGGACGAGTTTATGAAGACAGAGAAGAGAGAAATTTTCAAGCTTCATTTGGTGAGCGCGATGAATGGTCCGGGCTGATCCGGGCGCAGTGGTTTCAAATCCGACGCCTAAGAATATCACTTGCTTATGAGGATTGTCAGCTGCAATCTTCAGAGAATCGAGTGAAGAATACACAATCCGTATATCCCGCCCTGTAGCCCTTAATTCTTCGAGGCTTCCGGATGTACCGGGCACGTGGAGCATATCCCCAAAGGTTGTGAGGATCACATTATCTATAGATGAAAGCTCGAGGGCTGCATCAATTTCTCCGAGGGGAGTAACGCATACAGGGCATCCTGGGCCTGAAATAATGCGGATGTTTTTAGGCAGCAGTTGTCGAATGCCATATTTGGAGATGGCAACTGTATGGGTGCCGCATATCTCCATGAGAGTCACAGGGGAGTAAATTCCGTCGGTCACCGATTTTATGGAGTCAATCAATTTTGTTGCAAGGGTTCGATCCCTGTATTCGTCAATATACTTCATTGTCTGATTTAACTATCTCTCTTAGAATTTTTAATCGTTCCTCCGCCTCTTCCTTGTCAATAAGGTGAATAGCGAAACCAGCATGCGATATTACATAATCACCAACTGATACTTCGCCAATAAGATCAAGGCACACCTCTTTTTCTGTTCCCTCAATCTCAACACGCGCCATATTATCTTCAATAGAAGAGATTTTTCCAGGAAATGCAATACACACGATTATTTACCTCCCTCATCAATATCCAATGAGACTACCTGCATCTCATTAAGGCCCTGCACGATCGCGATTTCATCTGATTTGCAGTAAGGACATGGTTCATACATGGAGCATACGACAAACCTGTTGCCGCATTTCTGACACTCTGCCTCAACCTCTATAATCCTAATATTCAACCGGGACCCTTGAGCGATAGTATGTTGAGTAATGACGTCCCAGATAAACTCCATGGATTCTTTCACAATACCGATTTTTTCCCCGAATGCCAAATCAACGCTCACTATCTTTTCGGCATTATGGTCCCGTGCCTTTTGTAATACAATATCCAAGATCGAATGAGCAATCCCTAATTCATGCACATTCCAAGCCTTTTCATTTCTTCCAAGACCAACTTCTCCACCTTCGGAACACATTCGTGCATTGTAGCAGTCATTTCCATCCCTTCCCCGAGAATATCTTCAGGAACAACCGTGATGAAAATAGTTTCAGGGGCTTCTTCCATCATCTCCGCCTTGAGCAACAGATCCATAAATTCCACTTCATGCGCACTGACATTATAGCTCAGATGGGTCGGGATAGCATCCGGATGAAATCGGTAAATGGCCCCCGGCGTATCTTTTGCTTTTACAGTGTCAATAACAACCAGATGTTCGGTCTGGCAGATCGTATCCATTAACATATAACCGAGAGTCCCTCCGTCAACGATGAGTGCCCCCTCTGGCATTTTATATTTGTCCTTGAATTGCCTTACAAAATGGACACCGAATCCCTCATCTTTAAATATAATATTGCCGAGGCCCAGTATTGTCAATTTATACTTTTTCATTCTTAAATATGATTCCGCTGACGATTGAGGAGATGCTTCCTTCCTTAAAGACAATATCATACCAAAATGCCATATACGTGTGAATACAGATAAAAATTATAATGAGCCAGGTCAGCACATGGTGAATGAGGCGAATGCCAGCCAATCCACCTCCGATCGTCTCAATTGGCCCGAGTGTCATGTATACAAAATGAGCAAGTCCCGCCTGATGTAAAGCGCCATAGAGAATAAGCCCCGTTACTACTTCAAAAAAGATCATCACGAGTATAAATCCATATGCTAAAGATTGCAAGGGTCCATAGAGAGCTGTATGTTTTGGAGGCTTATTTGATACCAATGCATAAAATTTAATATTTTTATACAGGTTTTTCAGGTCAAGCCATGCAAAAAAATCTTTCCAGTCTGCGTGAAATCGTGAGAAAAAAGCAAGATACAGGCGCCACACACAAATAGCCGTTAAGATAAGGCCGCAGATAATATGAATAAAACGCATATTGGCCATCATATATTTTTCATAGGTTTCCCCTGCGGCAACGGTAAAAGGCCTGGCAATATAAAACCCTGTAATAATCAGCATGACGATAGAAATAGCCATTGACCAATGATTGATACACATGGCAGCTGTCCACTGTTTTTGGGGTATAATCCCGCGCGTTTCTTCCTTCATAAGAGACGTCGAGTGCTGTTCGGGTATGATCTCGCGCGTTTCCCTCTTCATAACAGCTGCCTGGTTTTTTTCAGGTATAATCCCGCGCTTTGCCCTCTTAAAGGGATGCGTCGGGTGTTTTTTTTGTATATTATCCTGTTTCATAGTTATATCCCTTATTCTTATTCTATAGAATTTTGTATTTTTTTAACGTGTTGTGACGTGGATCGATAATGTGCACTGCGCACGCGAGGCACGGATCAAAAGAATGAATAGTACGAATAATCTCTAAGGGTTGTTCAATATCAGAGAGTGTGACACTCCGCAGTGACTCTTCATAAGGGCCTCGTTGTCCTTTGTTATCCCTTGGGGAGGCATTCCAGGTCGAGGGAACAATAGCCTGATAATTGGCGATTACTCCATCTTCAATCCGGATCCAATGCCCTAATGCTCCTCGCGGTGCTTCAGTCATTCCCCTGCCTTGGGCTGATGAAGGAATATCACAGCGTGTCCATGTACTCTGGTCACCACCCTTAATATTGGAAACAAGCTCATTGACCCAGCCTTTAATATGATCAGCCACTAATTTACCTTCAAGACAACGAGCCGCAGTCCTGCCAAGAGTTGAGAAGAGCGCATGAACCGGAATGTCTGTTTTGGCAAGCAGACCATTAACCAATTCTCTTATCTTTGCATTGCCTCGTGCAAATCCGACCACCATCCGGGCAAGTGGCCCCACTTCCATTGGTGCATTATTATAACGTGGCGCTTTGACCCAGCTGTACTTCCCTTCACCATCGAGAGTACCGTCAGATTTAAAGCCGGTATAATCCGGATTGGTTTCACCTTGGAATGGATGACGCGCTTCGTTTCCTTCATACCAGGAATGTGTCACTTCCTCGGTAATCCTCTTTTCATCTATATCCTGAACCTCATCAATATTTCCTTTAAGGACTATGCCACGGGGGAAAAGGGTTTTATGCCAACCATCATCAAGGGGGAATCCGCCATAGGCAAGGTAATTTTTTGTCCCCGCGCCAACACCCGCCGCTCCTTCATCCTTATAGAAGTGAGCTGCAAGCACCACATCAGGCAGATAGGCTGTTTCAAAGAAATTTTTCACCTCATCCAATCGATAAAGAAATTGCCCTAATCGATGAGCATCGAGTGCATCCATAACACTTGTGACACCGCCGACGACCAAGGTCTGGGGATGCGGATTTTTCCCTCCGAATATGGCCATCATTTGGGCTGCTACTCGTTGGACGGCTAAGGCATCCAAATAGTGAGAGGCAATGATGAGGTTTGCCTCGGGCGTGAATTTATACGATTCATTACCCCAGTACCCATGGGCAAAAGGCCCTAACCTGCCACTTTTTACAAAGTTCGTAAGCTTTTTCTGGACTGCCTCATAGTGGCTTAGTGAACAGTTATAAAGATTTTCATGAACACTTCTCCCTAGATCTACCGCTTTTCTGGGACTTGCAGACAGTGCGCTTACAATATCCACCCAGTCAAGCCCATGGAGATGATAGAAATGGACAATTTTATCATGAAGGTACTGTGATCCTTTGATGAGATTTCGAATAATACGGGCATTTTTTGGGGGAGTAATGCCAATTGCATCCTCAACACTCAAAATAGAGGCTTCGTAATGAGAATAGGTGCATACCCCACAAAATCTTTGTGTAATTAAACCGGCATCCCGTGGATCTCTTCCCTTTAATATTTGCTCAATTCCCCGCCATAAGGTAGCAGAACTCCAGGCATCTTTAATTCCGTTGTCAGAACCCACTTCTACCTCAATGCGAAGATGACCTTCTATCCTTGTAATAGGATCTACTATAATCCGTTTTGTCATAGATCGTCTCCCTTCTGATTATTCTTCGTCTTTATTTTTGCCTTTGCCTGTGAGTATGCTTCCGGCCGCATGGATACCGAGCCCTGCGACCGTTACGGCAGTGAGTCCAATACCTATCTTATCAGCAGTTGTTTCGACTCCGGCAAAGGGGATAGTAATAGAACCATCAGCCATCATTTTTTCAAGTGGGGCCATTTTATCCCAGAAATCAGGCTCTGTGCATCCAATACATCCATGGCCTCCCATAACAGGCCACGACATGCCTTGATTAAACCGCACCTTAGAACAATTTGCATAGGTATAGGGGCCCCTACATCCCATTTTATATAGACACCATCCCATTTTTGCTTTTTCATCGCCCCATTCCTCAACAAATTCTCCTGCATCATAATGAGGACGACGTTCGCAATAATCGTGGATTCGCTTTCCATATGCCCATAATGGACGACCCAGCTTATCAAGGGCTGGCAGTGATCCAAAAAGCAGGAAGTGAAGTAATGTCCCCACAAAATTGATTCCATTGGGGGGGCAGCCTGCAATATTCACTGTAGAAATATTAAGCGCATCCTTGATGCCTCGTGCATCGGTCGGATTTGGATTCGCGGCTTGCACATTCCCGAATGAAGAGCATGACCCGATACAGATCACGAGCGCAGCCTTTGAGGTTACTTCTTTGGCAATTTCATAGCCGGTCTTTCCATGTGCACCGATAGTGAGATATTTTCCATCCATACCCATCGGGATCGCTCCTTCAATAACACAGACAAATTTTCCCGGAAATTTCTCAAGCGCTTCATGCAGACACTCTTCTGCCTGATATCCCGAGGCAGCCATAACTGTCTCGTGATATTCTAAGGAAATTGTGTCAAGTACGATATTGTCAAAATTCGGGTATGAGCTTCGAAGCAGTGCCTCAGTGCATCCGGTGCACTCGGCGAAATTGAGCCACACAACCGGCAGCCGACTGCTCATCTCGGCAGCCTTCGCCACCTTTAAATTAAAGATTGGCGGGAGCATCAGGGTTGCGGTCATGAGAGAGGACCATTTGAGAAAATCACGGCGTGTTACCCCTCGAGAGGTTAATATCTGGTCAAAATTTTCCCGCGGCGGTGGCAAGTTTTTATCCATCTGTTCAAGATGATCATCGCATTTTTTCATTAATGTATGGTAATAATTACGGATTTCTTTTCTTCTCATATGTCCTCCTTTAAATATGTTGATCACTATTTTATTTTTTTATTGTGGCTGTAAAAAATCCAGATATGAGCGTCGTGTCAAATATATTTTGCATAAGCTATGCCATTAGATTTTTTTCCTTATTTAAAAAATTTTTAATATTTATCTAAATAATATTGAATATTAATTATAGTATCTTTACGATCTTCGTCTTCCTCTGGGGGTACAATAATAATTTTTCATAATAGATGGAATCACTGTGGAGATGGTGTGGGAATAATTTACACCATGTATATATAGGCTTACATATTGTTATATTTTTCTTACATTTCTTTCATTAATGGAGAGATGTATTAAAGATGTTACGATTTTTTAAGGATTTTGAGGATTCTCGATGAGACGGGGGGACAGCCGGAAATAAAAATACCGCGTTCTTTATACTTAGCAGTGCAATTCCCAATTAAAATTGTGCCTTGGGGAAGATCTTCATGGTTTTTTCCGATTGCACAATGAATTTTACCATCTTTCAGGGTCAAGCTTTCCAATTGATCAGAAAAGCTTTTAAGAAAGAGAAGCAACGTGGATAAACACGCGCTGCAGGATTCCCTGTCATGCACAACGATATTGGGGAAATCAATACAAAAGGTCTTTGGTGGTCTTTTATAGGGGTGAGTGTAATCTTTATAAGTATTCGGAATTTTATCTATATTGTCAAAATTAAAGTAGGGGTAAATTTTTCTGTCTCTTATCAATCGTAAATGGGGAACTTCAAAGGGATCAAGACCCATTAATTCACAACAAACCATATCGGCAGCCAATGCATTAAAAGAGGCAACGGCAAAGTCGGATTTTATAGGGTCCCCTGCGCTTGGTCCCATACCTTCAAGGCCTATAAAGGCATCTATGACAACAATATCGGGAAGAAGCACAGAAGCAAGATCTGATATTGCAATATCCAAAGTCTTTTCATAGTATTCTTTCCCCCTTTGATATTGCAACTGATGCAACCTGACTTTTTCCCTGCCTCGTAAACATCCCTTTATATTTTTAATACCGAGGGTAACTAAAGTATGCATATGCATCTTTGCAACCGGCACTGAGATAAGATAATCAAAATCATAAATATCAGCGCATATTTTCAGATTATGTAAAAGAATGCCGTGCGGAAGTTGTTTGATCACCGGTGGTCTTTTATCTAAATCGATAAGAGGAACATCTTTTTCTTTGGCAACTGCAAAGATACCTGAGACCTCAAATGCCTTCACGGTATTGACTCCTAAAATAGGGCTTTCACCAACTGCAACGAAAGAAGCCCCTGCGTTCCTGACTGCATCAATTACAGCCGCAATGGCCTGGGAATGAGTAATAATCCCTGAGCCTTTGTGGGCAAGACGACCACAGTTAGGCTTTACTAACACTTTTTTCCCCTTAAGACCAGAAAGATCAAGACGGGATAAGCATGTGCGTATATTTGTATAGGGGCCTTCTCCCCCTGCAACTGAAACAAGTTGTTTCATATAATTACCATGTCCGCAGTACGAATCGAACCGCTATTAATTGATCCTCTGTCGGATATTGATAACGGAATTGAAAACGTAATGTTTTTGATATAGTAAGATTCATCTCTGAGAAAAAATAATCTTCAATGTCAGTTTTTGTGCCGGTATCTTCTCCGGTTACTTCCTTTTCTGTCCTCTGGTATCTGAAGTCAAAATCTAACTTAGGGGCCGGCTGCCATCCCATGCGTGCGCTATAGGTCTGATCCTCCCCGTCATAATTTAGTTTCGTTTCAAGATCAAGCATAAATATGTCAAGAGGGCGGTAAATAATATTAAAACGAAAAATACCATCAAAGTCAGAATCGTGTAATGGCCTCTTATGCTCAGTCCATAGGGCCTCCTGTCTGATAATGGCTTTAGTGCTCTGATGTATATCAAATGCTAAATCCATGTCAGCCCTCCATTCAATTTCCTTTTCCTCACTTTTAGGAACAGTTGTATAGCGTTGTGTATCTCTTTCTATCCGTGACAGATCACAATTCAAATCCACTCCCCGATAGACAAGGGCTCCTGCATTTATAAGAAAGGCGAGAGTATCTATTCTCTCCGCTGTCTTTCTTTCATCTTTAGTGAAACTGATAATTCCTGATGAATGGATAGGATTCATCTGTGTTTCCGGATCGAAGAACAAGCCTGGAATAGACGGCTCAAGATGAAGCGTATAGGTTGTCGTTGTTCGTTCTTCTGGTTTTTCTTTTGTCGCGGGGGTAGTGTTATGAGTGATGCTCACTGTTGTATCGAGATAGGGATAGGGATGAAAGAGGCTGCTCATTGTATGGGCAATCGTATATTCTCTAATAAAATAGGAGGGATCAGAGGAGGTATCCGAGGTAATTTGTTTCTGGATATCGTCGAATGATATATTATACGTTACATCAACATCATTGGGGAAATGCCCGTTGAGCCTTAAGTTCGCATTTTGTTTTAACAGTTCTTTTTTCTCTTTTGTAGTGGTTTGATTTTCCTCCTCTTCCTCATCTTTTTGTATGCTATGGGTAAGATCATAGTTGGCGAGTAAAGTTGTATTCATGTTGATTTTTGGGACAAAAAATGTTAAATTATGTCCTACTCTTAGTTTGTTATCAAGGTCGTGGGACATAATATCACGACCATCAATCTCTCTATTCTCCTGCGTATAATAATGATTGATTGTCCATATTCCCATAGAGAGGGTGTAGTCTTCTTTAAGCGTTAAACGCTCCTCCCGATTTCTCATTTCTCTTGTTTCAGTAGTATCAGATGTCGTATCCGTTTCCCATGATTTATCATTAGAAGCGGTGCTATATTGAAGAATAATCCCGGGAAGTTTCGGTACATTCCATCTCATGGTAGCATAGGTGTTTTCATTATCATAGGTTGAACTGTCTTCATAGAGGGTATCCTTACTCGCTCCTGCATTGACACCCAATATGCTATTCCCAAAATGCATATCAATTGAGGGCAGCAGCTTCGTCTTATCCTCCTCCCCTGCTGGATCGCTTTCTTTTTTGAATTGAAGTTTCATACTGGCATCATATAAGGGTCGCAGCATTTGCTCCAGAATGAGATCATAGGTTTGAATAAAATTTTCTCGTGAGTCCTCCTGCTCTCTTCTCTCAAAGAGAAAGTCTGCAGATGCCTTTAAAACAAAGGCCTCTGCTTTATATAACGGGGCCGGGGAAAGAAAAAAGATGATTAGGCACACCCAAATATATTTTCGCACAATTCTTTTTCTGTTTTCTTTTCGTAGTTTAATCAAGCATGAAATTTATAGTAATACTTCCCTCTTGTACCTCATATTTGTCAGAAGGTTCGAAGCGGTACTCAAGAATATGCCGCAGTGCCTTTTCCTCCAATTCAGGGCTCAATTTTTTTTGTGGCACAGCCTTAATCACCTCTCCCGATTTATCTACCCAAAATCGAAGTTGAATTTTTCCTTCTACCCGGCCTTGATACGAAAAATGATCGGATGGGGCATATAAAAGGGCCCGAGGAGCTCCTTCCCATGTGATGTCTGGTGTATAAGTCAATTCTTCGCCTGGCAGAGCCTCTAAAAAATTTTCATATTTCAAATTGAATTGAGACATATACTCTGGTGTTATTTTATCGCTCTTGTCATCACTGGCCGTGAGATGATCAAAGTTGAGATAATCAAAATCCCTCTCCTTATGAGTGTCTGGTAATGGCTCAGTTATAATAATTTCGCTCCTATCAAATGTAACCTGTTTAGGAAGTTCAATCTCAGGAGATAGAGTCTCAATCTCATCCAATAAAACCTCTTCTCGCGAGCTTTTCATTTTAATGCTCATGTCCTTGACCAGAGAATTTACTGAAGGCACACTCTTTGGTTTACGTTGGTCATCGTGCTTTTGCTCTATCAGACTCACCATTGTTATTGGCTGGTCCGGTAGTGGTGGGGAAATCTGGTCAACATGCGGGAATAGACAGATAATGATACCATGCAGGAAGATCGAGACAAGCAATGCGTTTCCAAACTTCCAGCTTATTTTCTTCTTCTTGATTTCTTTATCCCTCTATTATTTTCAGGTTTGGTGGCTATTGCCAGATTATTTAACCCAGCGGTTTTTGCCAAATCCATAACCTTCACTACTGTGCCATGTCGAACCATTTCATCAGCTTTCACCACCATTGTGTTTTTTGGATTTTCTTTGGCCTTTTCGATAAAGATCTTTTCTAATTCTGGTAATTTTACTCTCTTGTTGTCCACATAAAACTGCTCATTTTCTGTAATTGTCAGGATTATTTTATCAGGTGTTGAAACCGGCCCTGTTTTCGCAACGGGCAGATTTATTTTTAATCCTGGCTGCGCCACGAAGCTTGTGGTGATCATAAAAAAAATCAGCATTAATAACACTACATCAATTAAGCTCACTATATTGACTTCCGGCTTAGCAGCCTCCTGGTTATTATTTAGGAAATTCATTCGACCTTACACTTCCTCCTTCTTAGAAACAGTCTTTTCCATCAGAATATCGAGTAGTTCCATAGATGTATTTTCCATATCCATTATATAATTATATGCTTTTTTTTGGAAGTAATTATGGGCTACCAGTGTGGGGATTGCCACAAGAAGCCCCGCTGCTGTGGTGAGCAATGCTTGTGATATCCCTTTTGCCATTTCAGAGGGGTGACCCACGCCATAGACGGAGATTACTTCAAATACATTAATCATCCCCGTGACAGTGCCAAGCAATCCGAGAAGCGGAGAAATAACCGCAATAGTAGCAAGCACACCATGATATTGTTGAATCCTTGTGGCTTCCCGTTTCCCCGCGTGTTCTATAGCCTCTTTGATTTGTTCCCTCCTTTGATTTCTTTTCAAAATGCCTGCCTCTATGATTGTGGATATTGGAATCAATGTATTAGCACAAATGGCAATAGCCTCATTCACTTTGCCTTCATTGAGGATTCGCTTCATCTTGGAGACAAACTCAGGTGGATGTATCTTTGATCGTCGCATGGAGTAAAAACGCTCTAGAATAATGGCCAGTGCAATGACTGAACAGGCTATAATAGGTACCATCATTGGTCCACCTTTTATGATATAATCCATCATAGTATTCTTCTCCTTCAAATAATATTCAGATAACGCCAGTGAATTAAAATAATTATAGTCTAATAGCTCAGGAGATACAAGCCTGTAAAAAAAAACAAAAATATATCTTGATTTTATAATAAATTTAGTGAATAATGCCTTCGCAAAGAAAAAACCATTAATTAATAAGATAATAAGAAGGTAGTATGAAGGTATATCTTATACGACACGGACATGCAAAGAGCAGTGATGAGGATCCACAAAAGCCCCTGTCTCATGTTGGCAGGGAGACTATAAAAAAAGTGTCTCCATCTGCTTTAAAATTGGGCATGAATATTGAAAAAATTTGGCATAGCACAAAGCTGAGAGCCAAAGAGACCGCCATCATAGTAGCCGATTTTTTTGAGGGGAGGGTAGAGCTTATAGAACGTAAGGGTCTTGCTCCAAATGATGAGGTGAGGCCTATTGCGCATCAGTTGGTTAAAAGAGATGAGAATATTGCTATAGTAGGGCATCTTCCCTTTCTTAACAGACTTGCTTCATTGCTTTTGTGCGGTTCGGAACATGCAAATATTGTTCATTTCAATCCTGGTACTATTATTTGCCTGATCCGCGATGAGACGAATAATTGGTCAATTGAGTGGGGAATAAATGCTGATATCGGCAAGTAAAGCTCCTTCCTAATTATTTCCCTTTGTAATTCCAGCACTTCTTATATTATGGCCAATTGCTTTAAAGTTCTTTTGAAATCTTTCATTTCTATTTTTTTGTAATTGAGATAGAATAGAATCTGAAAAAGATTCAATTTTATCCTGAAAAAATAGAGATGTGCCGATACTATATAGCAGATAGTAAAAAAAGATGAAAGATAACAAAGGAAGGAGTGAAAGATATGGCCAAAATTGATGCCTTTTTCGAATTATTGAATAAGCAGGGGGGGTCAGACCTTCATCTCATATCAGGCCTGGCCCCTGCCATTCGGGTACATGGCAAGATGGAAAGGGTGAATTATGAGGTCCTCACGAATAATTCCCTACGCGCTCTAATTTACGAGATAACACCAGAGGAGAAGATAAAGGTTTTTGAAGAAACAGGTGATGTTGATTATGCGTATGAAGTACCCGGGCTCGCCAGATATAGAGGAAATTTATTCATGCAAAGAAATGGTATTGGGGCTGTGTTCAGAGAAATTCCATCCAAGATTTTGACCATCGATCAATTAAGAATGCCATCGGTTTTGAAAAAACTGGCCACTCTTCATAAGGGACTGGTGCTGGTGACAGGCCCCACGGGATCAGGAAAATCTACCACATTGGCCGCGATTATCGATGAAGCAAATAAGATACGGCAAGATCATATTATCACTATTGAAGATCCCATTGAGTTTGTTCATGAAAGTAAGGGATGTATCGTCAATCATCGTGAAGTAGGTACCCATACAGAATCATTTTCTAAGGCCCTTCGTGCGTCATTGCGTGAAGACCCGGATATTATTCTTGTTGGAGAAATGAGGGATTTAGAGACAATCTCGCTGGCTTTAGAGGCCGCGGCTACCGGCCATCTTGTGTTTGGCACATTGCACACCCAGAGTGCAAGTAAGACAGTTGATAGGGTTATTGATGTTTTTCCTGCCGATCAACAAGCGCAAATAAGAACTACCCTGTCTGAGTCTCTCAAGGCGGTTATTGCGCAAACCCTCTTTCGTAAGGCAAATCAGATGGGACGAGTTGCTGTCCTTGAGATTTTAATGTGTACCTATGCGGTGGGCAACCTTATCAGAGAGAGCAAAACATTCCAACTTCCCTCTGTTATACAAACCGGAAAACAACTTGGTATGCAATCAATGGATGACGGCATTATGGATCTTTTAACAAAAAGGATTATCGGCCCTGATGAAGCATATCAAAAGGCTTTTGATAAACAAAAATTTGTTTCCTTCTTAAGAAAGGCGCCGGATGTTTTGATATAATAGTAAATTTAATTACGAGAGCAGGAGAATGAAAGATGAGGAAAGAGGAACTCGATTATGTATTACATACGATGTTGGATTCGCGGGAAAAAATATCCGATTTAAATTTTACCGTAGGGAAAATGCCGCAGGTGGAATCCAATGGGCAATTATTGCCTGTAACCTTTGATCCTCCCATCGGAATCCTAACCCCTTATCAAACTGAACAGATAGCCCTTGCGCTTATTAACAGGGATAAAAGACTGACTGATCTGCTTATAAAAGAAGGATCGTGTGATTTATCCTATAGCCTAAAAGATAAAGCGCGTTTTCGTGTCAATATTTTTTCTCAAAAAGGGGTGTATTCCATTGTGTTGAGAAAACTTGAAAATGAGATTCGCTCGATCAATGATCTCGGACTTCCCGGTGTGTTATATAATATCGCATCAGAGAAAAATGGTTTTGTTTTGCTCTGTGGTGCAACAGGGACAGGGAAAACCACAACTCTTTCGGCCATATTGAATGAGATCAATGAAAAGCAGTCTGTGCATGTTGTTACCCTTGAAGACCCTGTTGAATTTGTTCATTCTCAAAAACGGGCCACATTTAATCAACGGGAGCTTGGTGTTGACTTTGCTTCTTTTAGCACCGGACTTCGGGCAGCGCTGCGTCAAGCGGTCAAAGTTATTCTGGTTGGCGAGATGAGAGATAGAGAAACTATGGAGATTGGTCTCACCGCGGCGGAAACAGGCCATTTGGTCCTGAGCACCTTGCATACGATTGATGCAGGACAAACAATAAGCCGTATTGTAGGTATGTTTGAGAAGGAAGAGCAGCATAATATCAGAATACGTCTTGCTGACAGTATACGATGGTTAGTGTGTCAACGACTCATCCCAAAAGTCGGCGGAGGGAGAATACCTATTTTAGAAATTATGCAATCCAATTTGCGAATAAAAAATCTTATTTTAAATGGTGAAACTGAGGATAAGACCATATATAATATCATAGAAACAGGTGAGGCATTCGGGATGCAAACCTTTGATAAACATCTGGTCTCATTATTTGATCAGGAAATTATTACTGAGGAGGTTGCTGTCGCCTATGCTTCAAAGAGACCTGTGGTGAAACGGGGAATAGATACGGTAAAAAGCACCAAGGGAATAAAGACCACCGAAATAAAAGGTTTGAGTATGAATAAATCTTATAGGCCCTTATAAATAATTCAATTGAGGTACAGGCTATGGATCAACAGATATTTAAAATCGAGAAAAAGGTAATTGTTGCTACCGAGAATAAATCGTTGGGTGAGCAGATCGTGAGCTCCCTTGATGATATGGGCTGGCACATCCAAATTAAATCGCAAATTATGGATGTAATCGAGAAGATACGATTAAATATCCTGGATATTGTTTTCGTGGAGAAGGGTTTTGGGGGATCAGGGGAGAAAGATCCCGTGCTTGATGAGATTGTGGCACTGCCGCCTTCCATGCGAAGGAAAATGCTCATAGTATTATTGGGCGATCAATGGCAAAGTCAGGATAAAAAAATCGCGTTTTCTTACAGTGTGGATATTGTCGTCAATACGAAAGATATTTATAGGTTAAAAGAGATAATAAGCATGAAACTAGTTGAGCATAGTACATCATACAAGATCTTTGAACAAGCATATCAGGAGGCAGGAAAGGTGTAAGGTTTTGTGAAGAAAAATGTTACTCTCTATACTGATGGCGCCTGTTCGGGCAATCCGGGCCCTGGAGGGTATGGAGTGATACTGAAATATCAAAATGCTGCCAAGGAACTGTCAGGATTTTTTGAGAATACTACCAATAATCGGATGGAAATCTTCGCAGTGATCGCAGGACTTGATGCACTGAAGGAAAGCTGTAGAGTCACTGTATATACAGATTCACGGTATGTCATTGATTCGATGACCAAGGGGTGGATAGAGCGATGGAAAGCACAGGGATGGATGCGGAATAAGAAAGAGCGGGCGCTCAATGTTGACCTGTGGGAAAGACTTCTGAAATTATGCGAGCGTCATGAGGTACACTTTCATTGGGTTAAAGGGCATAATGAACATCCTGAAAATGAGCGGTGTGATCAACTCGCCACAATGGCCATAAAGGGACGCTGACCCCTTCTCACTTGACACGAAAAGGTCTCTTTCGCTATAATCTTGCAATGAAAAATATTAGGAATTTTAGTATTATCGCTCATATTGATCATGGCAAATCGACACTTGCTGATCGTCTTATTCAACGAAGCGGTATTGTGCCTGAACGAAATTTTCGGGACCAGATTTTGGATACCATGGATTTGGAGCGGGAGAGAGGTATCACTATTAAGAGCCAGGCAATAAGTCTTCCTTATAGGGGAGCCGATGGCGAGGAGTATATATTAAATCTTATTGATACTCCCGGCCATGTTGATTTTTCTTATGAAGTATCAAGGTCGCTTATTTCATGTGAAGGCGTGTTATTATTGATCGACGCTGCCCAGGGCGTCGAGGCTCAGACGCTCGCTAATCTATATATGGCGATGGAGCTTAATCTTGAGATTATTCCTGTCCTTAATAAGATAGATCTTCCTGCAGCGGATGTTGACCGAGTGAAAGAACAAATCGAGAATGAATTAGCGCTTGACAGCGAAAGCGCTCTTGAGTGTTCGGCTAAAGAAGGGATCGGTATTGAAGCTATTCTTGAAGCTATTGTGAAACGTATTCCTCCTCCCCGCGGGAATAAAAATAATCCGACTGCCGCTCTTGTGTTTGATGCCCAATATGACTCCTTTCGAGGAGTAGTCATCTCATGCCGTGTGTTTGACGGTCTGATAGAGCCAGGTGATACTATTCGCCTTATGGCAACCAACGCAGTCCACAGAGTAGACGAGGTGGGATATTTTAAACTCAATAAGGAGAAATCCTCAAGCCTTGAAGCCGGGGAAGTGGGATATGTTATTGCGGGGATAAAGACAGTAAGAGAAGCAGCAATCGGTGATACAATAACCCTTGAGCATAATCCCTGCTCACGACCGCTTCCTGGGTTCAAACAGGTAAAACCCATGGTCTTCTCATCTATTTATCCTATCTCCACAGAGGATTATGAAGACCTTGTGGGCGCACTTGAGAAATATAAATTAAATGATGCCGCTCTGGTGTTTGAGAAGGACTCCTCTATTGCGTTAGGATCAGGTTTCCGGTGCGGTTTTCTCGGGCTTTTGCATCTTGAGATTGTGCAGGAACGTCTTGAGCGTGAATTTGGATTGTCCATTCTTATGACTGTCCCGTCAGTCCGGTATCGTGTGACCATGAAATCGGGTGAGACTAAATATATAGACAATCCAGCCTATTATCCTGATCCGGCAAGCATTGAGAAGGCTGAGGAGCTCTTTATTAAGGCCTCTATTATGATGCCCGAGCGATACTTGGGCACGGTGATAAAGCTGTGCCTTGAGAGAAGGGGGGTAAATTCCAAAATACATTATCTGAGCCCTGGCCGTGTAGAATTATTATTTGAGCTTCCCCTCGCAGAGGTGCTTTCCGATTTTTACGATAAATTAAAGACAATTTCTCAAGGGTATGCCTCATTGGATTATGAAATCTTGGACTATAGGCCTACCGATCTTACTAAAATAGATATTCTTGTAAACGGAGAGCCGGTTGATGCCCTAACGCAACTCGTCTTTCGGGAACATGCACGAACAAGGGCACTCCATGCCTGTGAAATGCTGAAAAAGGAGATCCCGCGCCAACAGTTCAAGATTGCGATACAAGGTGCTATCGGTAGCACTATTATTGCGAGGACCACTGTGAATCCAGTGCGAAAAGATGTGTTGGCAAAATGTTACGGGGGTGATATTACCCGTAAAAGAAAACTTCTGGAAAAACAGAAAAAGGGTAAAAAGAAGATGAAAATGGTTGGCCAGGTGCCAATCCCGCAGAAAGCTTTCCTTGCCGTATTAAAATCGGACACAGACACGTGATCTCCAAAAATGCAGGGCTCTACATTCATGTCCCATTTTGCAGAACCAAATGCCCCTATTGTGATTTTTATTCACTGGCACATGTATCAAGGATCCAGGAATTTCTTGATGCGTTATTTATGGAAATCAAGCTCTGCGCCATAGGGAATACATTCCCGCCCTTTGACACCCTCTATTTTGGGGGGGGCACTCCTTCGCTTTTAAGCGCCGATACGATATCCGATCTGATACATGCTCTCCGGCTCACGTTCACCTTCAGCAATTATGGAAGTGAAATTACTCTTGAAGCAAACCCTGCGGATCTATCGAGTGATTATTTATCTGAGATTAAAAAAGCGGGAATTAACCGTCTGACTATCGGCATCCAGTCCTTTCATACGGGAATACTAAAATTTCTCGGCAGGCGGCATAACGGAGAAGAAGCCATACAGGCCTTTCACAATGCACGCTCTGCGGGATTTGAAAATATCGGGATTGATTGTATGTATGGCATCCCAGGGCAATCACTCGCGGAATGGACTGAGGACCTTCAAACGGCCATATCATTGCGCCCTGAGCATATTTCCTGCTATCAGCTCACCATAAGTGAGAAGACACCATTTGGCATTCGTTGCAGAAAAGGAACACTGACTGAGCTGGATGAGGAGGCTCAGTATGCGTTTTTTGAAAAAACACTTCATATCCTGCACGATGCAGGGTATGAGCACTATGAGATCTCAAATTTTGCGAGGACTGCATCCCTTCGCTCAAAGCATAACCAGAAATACTGGGACCACTCACCCTATCTCGGTCTCGGACCATCGGCTCACTCCTTTTTGCCGGAAAGTCCTGAGGGCAGGCCTAAACGCTGGTGGAACCAGTATTCCATAAGTGATTATATCACGGACCTCACTCAGCAGAGGCTTCCCATTGCAGGATCCGAATATTTGAATCACTCCGAACTGGGGCTTGAAAGCCTTTATTTGGGGCTACGCACCAGTTCCGGTGTCAATCTTGAAAGCTATTTTAAAGAATATGGCCGTGATCTAAGGAGACATCCGGAGGGGGTAGTGGATATGCTCATAAGAGAAAATCACGCCACGATTGAGGATAATATTTTACGCTTAACGCTCAAAGGGCAGGCCTTGTGTGATACTATTGTCGGCTCCTTAACCACACCCTAGAGAAAAGAGCCGTGACCGCGTAAAATACCATACACCCAAAATGAGCAATATCGATAAAAAAAGTGAATCCTGGTGAGAAGAGAATAGCGGGCATATTTTTCAATGGTTGACTTGGCTAAATCAATTCCAATTTTCATGAGCTTATCTCTGATACGAGGTGATCTCCAGAGAGGATTTGCTTTTGATTTATCCCGGATGAGACAGATTATTTTCCGCTCGACTGATGGGCGCCCAGACTTGCCGTTTCTGCATAACTTTGTCCAATGTTCCCTGAACTTTCTATCTTTTCTTTTGTATACCTTCAGCTGATATCGAAGAGCTGCATTTTCCATTTGAATAGAAATAGGTTTTCGGAAAAAGGATAAAAAAATTTGAGTATAATAAAACAGACTTCTTTTATGCTTGCAAATATTACTCCCTTTGGATATAAAATTGTTTCATGAAGTATATTTCGGCAAGCTTAAAAACTCAATAAATTTAATGGCTACGAATATTCGGGAAGGACAACTTTCTTATCAATTTAATTTGAAAAAATTTTTATTTTATTATAGAATACTATTTTAATATTAGAATAAAATAAGTTTATAATAATAAATAATTTATATAGGAGATATAAATTATGAGTATTAATAAAATAAATTTTTTATTTTTAGAAATTACTAATTTTTTTTACCTCAAATATTTTATTTTAATAATAATTGCTTTTGTGATATCTGGTTGTGGGGGGAATGGTCCCACTCCTTCTCCTGTTTCTGAAGTTTATAAAGGGGTATTTTTAGATAATGCTGTAGAAGGTGTAACCTATGGAACAGCTACACAGTCTGGCATAACAGATAATAAGGGCACATTTAAATACCAGTATGGAGAAGTTGTAACATTCTCTATTGGGGACATTGTTCTAGGGCAAACCATAGGAAAAGAAATTATAACACCAATCGACTTAGTTGATGGGGCAAATAATGAACAAAACTCTACCGTTTCCAATATTTGCCAATTATTACAGTCATTGGATGTAGATTGTAATGTGGATAATGGTATCACTATCAACGAGACTATTATTAATGAATTAGAGGGAAAGTTTATAGATTTTAATTTAAGCATAACAGATTTTGAAAATGATCTTGTAGTACAAGATTTATTTGATATATTGAATGAACGTGGTGTTTTTGCAGATGGCACGCGCACCTTGCTCCCTGCTGCTCAAACGCAAGATCATCTGAGAGAAAC
Source organism: bacterium (assembly GCA_049472395.1). Classification (GTDB taxonomy): domain Bacteria; phylum SZUA-182; class SZUA-182; order DTGQ01; family JBLIRR01; genus JBLIRR01. The sequence continues at coordinate 55,493 of JBLIRR010000004.1, forward strand.
ACTGAATACTATTGATAATGATGGTGATGGAGTGACTGAAAATGAAGGCGATTGTGATGATACCGATGCAGGCATTTATCCCGGAGCAACTGAAATATGCGACGATGGAATTGACCAGGATTGTGATGGAAGTGATTTTTCATGCGCACAAGCTTCTTATGATATGGATGATGATGGTGATGGAGTGACTGAAAATGAAGGCGATTGTGATGATACCGATGCAAGCATTTATCCCGGAGCACCTGAAATATACGATGATGGAATTGACCAGGATTGTGATGGAAGAGACCCAATCAGCACAGATTCTGACGGGGATGGATTGACGGATGAAGAGGAAATCAAGACATATGGGACATCTCCTGATCTGGCGGATACTGATGGTGATGGGTTTAATGATTATACTGAATGCATAATCTACTTTGAGCCCGATATAAATCCTTATAAGTTCAATCCTCTTGTTGCCGACACTCCGAAAATAGTTGTCACCCTCACAAGCCCACCGATTATTAAACTTCACATGACGGATACAGCAGGAATTAACAGATCATTTGAGACGACAAGATCAAGCGAGATAGCTCAGGAGATGTCAGTGAGCCGTACAAACTCAAACACATTTTCACTCGAAATGTCCCACACACTCAGCGCGGAAGCTAATTATCCTTGGAGTTTTGGAGTGTCCTATGAGGCCAGCTTTACGATGGGATACGAAACCACGATAAGCACTACCGCAGGAATGACTAGAGAGAACAGGAAAGCGCTTTCGCAAGCGGAGGCTTTCGAGCGAACAAACTCTTTATCACAGACCGGAGGCAGCCTGATGTGCACTGTAAAAGTTGAGAACAAAGGGGAAATTGCATTTAAAGTCGAATCCATTATCCTTAGCGCTGTTGAGCCTCACCCCTACAAGTCAGGAGAGCTCCATCCCATTGGTAATTTAGTCTTTAATACCCCTGGTTATGCTGAATTTCCATCTACAACAATAGCCCCGGATGGTAAAATAGAGGGAATGACCTTCATCAATAATGAACTCGACTTGCAGACTGCAAAAGACCTTCTCAGGGATTCAACATCGCTTTTAATAAAGCCAACGATCGTTGAATTTTCTGACGAAACCGGTAAAGCCTTTGCCTTCAATTTTACTGATATAAACTCGAAAACCGCGATGGTGTTTATTGATTTTGCAGATTACTTGCCTCCCGAGAGTTATTTGGTCGCAACAAATGCGGACTTGAAAAATCGTGGTGTAACTGCCGGAAAAGTTTTCCGTGACTATCTCCGCATCCCCTTTGAGGTTGGCACTGTATCATGGGGCGGAGAGCAGAAAACAGGTCTGCTCGGGCTGAGGAATGAAGATACAGTACGTGTAGATGAGGGAAAAAAAGGTTACTGGCTTGTCGTTCATATTCGGGATACTGGCCTGAGTCAAGAATCAACCTGGTACGATTTGATCGCAGATGATTATGATTTTGAGACCATCAATCTCAGGGCAGGTGATGCACTCAATCTCGTATACATTGAGGACAAGGACGGTGATGGCATTTATTCAAGAGAGGAGTTTTGGCGTGGGTCTAGCGATAATATTGGAAGCGTTGACAGTGACGGTGATGGCATTGAAGACAATGTAGAGTTAAGGAAAGGGATGAATCCCGGCAACATTGACACCGACGGTGATGGTTTGAATGACTATGTTGATCCGAGGCCGCGAGTCGTTGATCGTTTCGGTGTTGTTGCTGGTTTGGAGCATGCATTACTTCTCAAAACGGATGGCACCATCTGGGCTTGGGGAAAAAATTATAGAGGTCAATTGGGTCTGCCACCGGAGGAAGCCTCTTGGGTTGTGTCTCCCCGGAAAATAGGGACAGATACAGATTGGATACAAGTGGCCACCGGCATGTATCATAGCGGCGCCATCAAGGAAGACGGCACCCTCTATACATGGGGCGATAATGAATCTGGTCAGTGTGGTAGGGAGACGGATACTCCTACACTGCCTGAGCCTGCACTAATACAAGATCACGACTGGAAATTCCTCACCATGGGGGGCAACACGAGCCACGCCTTTAAGAAAGACGGCAGTCATTGGGCATGGGGATCTAATTTTCAAGGGGTCCTGGGAAAACCGGGACCGACAACAATTTCTATTCCTACTCTAATCGGCGAAAAGACAGATCGCTGGATAAATTTCGATGCAGGAGGAGGTTTTGCACTTGGAGTAAAAAGCGATGGCTCTCTCTGGGCAGTGGGGGGAAATGATTCTGGGCAACTTGGTCTGGGTCACCGCAATGATGTGGATACACTCACCAAAGTCGATGTCGATCCTGACGAAAAATTTGCGCAGTTGGCAACAGGTAATTGGTTTGAAAATTTTGGTTTTAGCTTAGTTATCGATATTGATGGGTGGCTCTATACATGGGGAGCAAATGAGTCTGGCCAATTGGGTAACGGTACCACCATTGAGGATACATACAAACCAGTAGCGAGATCCACTGGCTGGAGACGGGTGGCCGCAGGCGGTTATCATAGCCTCGGAATCAAGGATGATGGCACGCTCTATGCCTGGGGTGGTAATTGGTTGGGACAACTCGGTCTAGGTGGTCAAGAATATATACAATACAAATCCATTCCCACCTTGGTGGGATCCGATAAAGATTGGGTCCAAATAACGGCAGGACGAGAGTTTTCCATAGCCGTTAAAAACGATGGCACTGTTTGGGCTTTCGGATGTATGGATGATGAAGTTGAAATGAAGGAGGGGATTTTTGGGTCCTCAGAGCCCATTTGTATAACGAGCGTGATCGCAGGGAAATCTTGTCCATAGGAATTGCTTTAGTCGGCAAAAAAGAGAGGATTGGCTTTTTTAATTTCTTAGCAAGGAGAGCTACATAAATGTATCGAGTTTTATCTGAAATCTTAGTCATACTAATAAATATTCTCAAAACAGTTTTTAAATCTAAAAATGACATTATTATCTAAAATTTGGCCCTCAAACAACAACTCGCAACTTACACAGCAAGAAAGAAAAAGAAACTGTATTTCTGATGGACTGATGTCGAAGAGCCGCATTTTCCATTTGAAGTGACGTACGTTTCCGGAAAAAGGATAAAATAAAATTGAATACGATTAAACAAACTGCTTTCATGCGTGCAGATATCACTTCCTAGATATCACTTCCTTTAGATATGAAATTAGATATGAAATTGTCTCATGAAGTATAATTCGGCACGCTTAAAAACTCAATAAATTTAATGGTTACGAATATTCGGGAAGCACAGATTGGCAAGGTACGGCTCCTGATAAATCATAGTGCTCAATTCATCGATGTTCATACATATCTTATTATTATGCAGCTTGATCTGCCTGTTGAACGAATTGATCGACTGCCTTCTGAAGTTGTTGCAGGCGGGCGGGATCAGAGCGGTTGTTGCTATCCAGCCACTGGCGTAATGGGGCAAATTGGGGGTTGGCCAGAAGGTCGGTAATACGGGGTAAGGTATAGCCTTCGCCCTTCTCCTTTGCAGTGCGAATGCGAATCAAGAGGCTGTCCGCCATAGAAGGCAACCACGTCTGTTCACCCATGACAAATCTGTAAATGAGCGCTGCCAGAAAGTGCTGGGCGCTCCAATCAGATTGGCCGGTTTTTTGTAAATAAAGAGACAGATTTTGATGTGATATGGCGCGATCCGATGGAACCGGAAGATTATTGCAAAGAGATAGGCCCTGCTGCTCAAGGCCGATTGCCTGCTTAAGGTCCCCGCGCCTGTCCCAGAGATCAGCCAGGGCGGAAAGAGCTGCGGATTGGCGATAGGTATCATCATGGTCGCGGAAAATCTGCAGGCACTCCTCCAGAACCTTCTGTGCTTCGGAAAGTTTATTGAGCCTTAGCAAAGGACCATACTGATTGTATCGGGTCTCGGCCACATCAAGCTCTCCGGCGCCCCGATCTTTTTTCACCTGCTCTGTCTCTTTTAGCATCTCCAGGCAGGACTGCCAGTTTTTCTGCGAGAGATAGGCCTGTCTGGCAATATCCAGGGCGGTGATGAATGCCCGGCCGAGGGATTCCCGATCCGGCGCCTCTTTCACCCTCTTTCCGGTGCGGCTTGCATGCCAAAAGCTTCGAAGGGGGGTAAGGCGCTTTTCGATTTCCGGCAATACCTCTCCTGCTTTTCCCTGCATGATGTCGATGCGCAAGACTTCCATTTCGCTCCCCCATATATCGACCAGAGCGCTGTCGGATTTCTTCTCTGCTTCCGCACTTCGCAGAAACATTTTTCGGGAATCATCAAGGCGGCCGATATATCTTAGCCCAATGCCCCAATTCTGACAGATCCATCCAACATCTGCCCAGTGTTCGGCCTCTTCGGCTTCTTTGGCTGCCTGCTCATAAAATGCCAGTGCTTGATCCTGCTTCCCGGATTGACCCAGCGCGTCAGCCAGGTAGGTTCGCATGCACCAGCGTATTTCGCCGGAAGGTGCCTCATCGACAGCGGCTTTTAGCTCCTGGCTGATAATGCGAAGCAGAAGGGGATCATTGGTGTTGATGATCATCATGCTGGCAAAATCGCGAAGGCGCTCGAATTCTCTGGCCCTGATGATATAAGCCATGGCGCGTCGTCCTGCCTCGGCTGCCTCATCCCGTGAGCGCTCCCGGCATGATTGCAGCAACTGTTTAAAGACCGCACTATAGCGCTCACCGTATGCCAGCCAGATCTCTTTCTCACTTGACCCCTTGCGCTCCTCCTCATGCTTTGCCATCCAGCAAGCGATGCCCTCTTTGGTAAGCTCATGGAATGAATAGACCGATGATGATTCTTCCGTCGTGGGTGTCTCCTTTGAGAGGAGGCCTGCGTGATGAAGCTCCTGGAGCAGGGGGGATAATGATCGTCCCGACCACACACCTTCAATCATCTCCTCCGTATTCGGCTCATTGGCCAGCGTGATGATCCAGAGCAATCTGCGGGCATCGGGGGTACAACGCCGGATAAGAAGGTCGATGGAGCAGATAGCCACATCTTCCAGGTATTCATATTCTCTCCTTCGATCACTCTCGCTGATATCTTGAGCAAACAGGTTTGGAAGTTCCTGAACACCCTCTTTTTTCAATTTCTCAAGGGCCTCCTCAAGCGCATCCGGCTGATCGGCAAGGGACCCCAGCCGATCGAGGATCAGGGGGTGGCCCCGGCTGATATCCAGTAACCTTTTAATCAGTGTCAGATGCTCATTACCACCGTGGAGCAGCCGGCTCAGTTTCGGGTGGCTGCGGACATAGATCGAGGCTTCTCCTATCGGCAACGGCCCCAGGGGAATCCACAGCGCCTTTGTGGCATCGGACAAAACCGCAGGCAGGTGACGGCTGGTGACCAGGAGACGGGACCGCATGTTGGGGAGCGCTTCTGCCAGAGCTTTCAGCACAATATCCCATTGCGGATCATCACAGGCATAGCAGTGATCGTGGGATATGTCCTCCAGGTTGTTTTCAAAATTATCCACCACCACCAGGATTGCTTCGCTGCGTAATGCATTGATCAGGTTATTGTGCATCTGCTGGTAACGATCATTGCCCGTCAGATCCTTGGTGGGCTCGAGGTAGATTTTATGAAAGGGATTGTTCGCACATGTTTCGCGATAGACGGTGCTTTCTAAGGTAAGCTTTTTATCGAGGCCGCGATAGAATTCGTCGATGTGCAGGGCATGGGGTTTTGCCTGAAAGATGAGCACATAATCAAAGCGGGGATGCCAGAGATGGATCGCTTCGGCGGCAAGCATTGTTTTCCCAAGGCCAGCCAATCCCTGGACCAGGGCGATGGCCGGACCCTGCTCAGTGAGCCAGGACGTGTTGAGCCGGGTCAAGGGAGCGCTTCGCCCGACAAAGAGCGCCGGTTGATCCAGCTCTCTGCTTTTGGCAAGCAGGGGCTGCGGTCTGGGGTAGAGTTTCGCCATTTGCGGGCTGCGTGATGCTTTAGGCTCGAATAACCGGCCCGGATGCCCGAAAATAAGGGGTGTTGCAGGATCGACCGCATCGAAGTGCAAGGCTTCTGTTCCCTTTGCGGATAAATCCTTGCGTGCCTGGGCCAAGGCTTCATCGGTGGGATAACCATTGACGAGCATATGGCGGTAAAAACGGATTGCCAGCTCACGCGCATAGTCATCGCCCACTTCATAGCGCATGGCCACAACCTGTGGGACGCCATGCTGCAGCAGATTCAGGGCGGTGCCGGTATAGCCCGGCTTTGTTTCCAGGGCTTCTTCTAATTGTTTGGGCGCAGAACCTTTTTTTTCGGTATCAGAGGTTTCATTCTCCCGGAGCCTTGCCATCAGGTCGTTCCAGCTCTTCAGGCTGACGAAGGCGCCGGATAGACAGGCGGAAAGAAAAACCAGCATCGGCACAAACCCGCCAGCTTCCCGGATCAGATTGACCAATCCCTTGCCCGTAATGGTCTCTGATGTGCCATCCTCGCCGAGGATTTCCAGCTTGTTGAGCTGCCCGTGGCCGCTCCAGTGAATGATATGGTACCCGCGGCTCTCGATGATTTTCTGTTGGATGGTCTTTTTTGTGACCCCATGACAGAGCATATCGATGCGACACTGCTTATGGGGAAGGATTTCTTTGATAAAAAGATCGCGCAACGCCTCGCGTTCCCGGCGCATGGCCAGGGGACGCGAACCGGGAGCTTCGGCAAACACCAACAGAATGCGCAAATCCTCCTTGCCTGCGGCAATCTGAGCAGCCTGTTCCTGGGCTGCCGGATCTATAGCGGGTGTATCCTCTGTGATGGCCCGAATGATCAGGTTTTTATCCATGAGCGTCGGGGCAGTGATCCCGCTGCGGGCGATTTCCCAGGGCACGCGGGCAAAAGCGGCAGCCAGCGGATCTTCATCAGCCTTTGGCAGGCGAAGAAGAAGTGTCCGACGACTCGGCGAAGCAGCAAGATGCCTCATCATTGCCTTACCGACCACGCTCTCCCCGATAAAAACACCCAGACGGTTGAGAATGTCCTCGGCTGTGGCGGTCTTATCCGGCTCATAACGACAACTGCCCTCATAACGCTGCACATGACGTCGTGTGTCGAATAATCCTTCCCAGGATGCCGCGTCCTCATCTTTTAGCCGGATCTGTTGGTTCCCCACCTGTCGCCCATGTTTATCCTTTAATTTCAGGCGTGCTGTTTTGTCTGCGGGATTGGTATCAAGATAAAGTTCGAAATGCATGCTTCTTTTTTCTCCTGCCTGATAATGTTTTGCCTTAACCAGTGTAAACTTGTTTTTCAGTAGTATTATTCACTCAGAGTCAATGTGTTTTTTCCATCTTCATCCACCCGGGGGAAAGAGGTTTTATAATGATACTTTTTCTTCCAAAGCTCTCTATCCCAGACTTCCGTGAACTCAGTTTTGAAATTAAAATGCAGAGTTTTACCCTCTCCACCATATTTTATAATCCTTGCAACAGCAATCGGATCAGGGTGTTTAAAATAATTTCCATTTGTGGAAATGAGGAAGTGATCACATTCAATCATATCAAGAATATCATTCGAAATATTATGAGCGCTTCCATGATGCGATACTTTAAATGCGTTCAGTATTATTTTTTCACTTTTTGTTCCTTTGTAGTTCTCAAGTGAATTTTTAAGAATATCAGCATGAGCATCCCCGGCAAATAGAATTCGTTTATCTTCCAACTCAAATAAAAATGCGATGCTCGATCCGTTTGCATCGGTTTCATCATTTTCAAATGGAGTTTCAGCCAGTTTATCTATATCTATTCTTCTGTTCGATCCCATGGTTTCAAATTGGCTGATCGGATAAGAACCATATTCTTCAGCTTCAATTCCTGCAACTATTCCTGCTTTTCTGCACTCAGCTTTCCACTTTGGAATGAAAGATTTTAGTTTTTCTCTATTAGGGGACAACAAGGTGAGTTTCACTTCTCCGATATTAATTTTATTATCATTCATATTTTCAGTTATCTCTACAGGATTTCCCTTAAAATAATTATTCCATGGCCATCCCTTTTTAATTAATAAATCACTGAGATCCTCACCCATTTTTGCTCCCATCGGCTCTAAAAAGGAGCCTTCATCGTTTGCCGGCGGATTTATAGCCCTCCCTTTCAAATGGTCATATGTGTTAAACCAGACATCCTTCACATTGATATGAAGCTTACTATCTTCAAAGAGCGTCATAATACCTTCTATATGATCTCTATCAACATGTGTGACAACAATTAACTCAAGTTGATTTATTTTCAATTTTTCAAATAGCACTTTAAGAGAGTTCTTATAAGTCCACTTCCTCCCTCCATCGATAAGAATATATTTCTTATCGGAAATATGACCGTAGGTAATAAGAAGGCAATCCCCCTCTTTTGCAGGCAACATCGTAACCTCTAAAAGAGTGCTCATACACAAATCCTCACAGCAGAATAATTACATCAATTTTTAATTTTTTATTAGCTCAATACTTAAAAACAATTTTGAAGGATCGGCTCTCCGAGCAAGCACTTTCAGGTTATGAAGGTATTTTTCAGCCTCACCCTCTCCTCTATTCGCAAAATAACGCATTCCCTCCAGCATAAACTTCAGACCAACCGTATAAAAGGGTAAACCTCTCTTATATGCACGGTACAGTGCATCCCTGGCCTCTTCGTATTCGCCATCCCCTAAATTAAAGTACAAAGCTGAATGAAGAATAGCTCCATCAGGGAGCCAATCAAACCATTGATCAAGATTTTTAATCCAATTTCTCCAGGAAGCAGATTTTTCGGAATATGATTTTTGTTCATCCGATAACATCAACAAATAACCTCCGGCTGATGCAGCATAAGGATTCATAATTTTCTCATATAACATTTCCATTGCTTTTTTATTAATAAGGAGCTGTGAGGCTTGATACCCGGCTCCAATGCTCATGTATCCCATAACACCCATAATTATCGGATCACCTATAGAAAATGAATAACCACAATGAGTACCTAAATATTTTTTTTCAATTGCGAGCTGCAATTCTGCTTCTCCGTGACGTGTCTGCCAAGGTGAAGGAACGGGTATGAGAGTAATACCTCTTAATGAAGAGAGTACAAAATATATCCGCTGTTCCGTATAATTTTCTTCAAGAGAAATCATTGGGAATCCTGCGGTGCTCACTTCACTACCTTTCTTACTTGAAAAACAGAATAATATATAATCTGAATCTTCTTGTGAAGGGGTATCAATATATCTCATATTACCAAGCTTTTTTATTATTTCCTCAAAAGTATATCCATTCGTACAGAGGTTAGCGAGATTTTCAATTGAGTTCTCGTGCAGATAACTATGCACATTCGAATTGCTTTCCATTGATATAACACCGACTGAGAATTCTTGAGGTGAATCTTGGGCTACATTGCGATAAGGAAAGAGATCGAAATCAGGTATATTCATTTCATTTTTACTCTTTTTAATATCCTTTCTCATATTGCCGGCAAGTGCATGCCAACTCAACCATTCACGGCTAGATTGAGAGGGAAGATCAATTTCAACTTTTACCGGCTTTCCCGTGACAATTTCAAAATCTTCAATAATAGTTGCCCCGGAAGGTGAGAGAGCCTGGAGAAAATAATTGCCCGGTTTCAAGTTATACAAGTCGTATATCTCAGGCCAATACTCTGATGCATAATCAATAATAGGTATTGTTATATCTTTAATAAATTTATTCATCTTTCTGTTTATATCATCAATATAGAAGATACTTGCAAAAAGATTTTCCTCACCATACTTCTCTCCCAGAAGAATTGTTCTGACTCGCATAAAAACCTTACTCATAATTTCACCTCAAGTTCTACATCCCGGGCTGGCGGCCGAATTGAACGGTTTTTTCTGTCTTTTTCTATTCCCAGTACTTCTGCAACAAATTCATAATATCCACATTGAATGGTAGCTATCCATGGTTCAGGTCGTGGTTCTCTCGTATCAAAGATATTGCCATTTAATAAGTATGATAATTTAGCCTGGTTATTTGCTATCTCTGGATTACAGTATATGGTGACAGGTACACGGGGTGGCTCTGCAAGCTCGTTGATATAGAATTTCGTCATTTTCCCTGCCATCGGAACCTGAATTTGCGGACCATTCTTTCTCATTGATTCACTTAAAGCAATTTGGAGATGATTTGTAGATACCCGCCATATACCATCCGGTTCCCTATCATCACTCCCTGTTCCATTGAGAGCATCAAGTAAGTGTTCGGTATAAAGTGAAACCTGGTTATTCCTTCCGTATGCCGCTTCGCCTCCCACAGTAGAAAAAAATACCGATGGTTCCCATATTGATGAATATGGTCTTTCAAGGCTGTCCTGTATTATAGAATCTCCCTTCTCAGTTGTATCTATGGCAATATCCGAAATCACCCTGCATGCATCAATAAAAAAACATTGTTGAGAAGCTGCACACCGACGCATACCTCTTTGAAAAGCCATAAAATCTATTGACCCCTCCATAGGCTTTAATCTGGATTTACCATAATCTTCCAATAAGAGTGCCTGCTCGTCGATACCTTTGGCTATACCATGACCACAAAAGAAAAAGACGAGTAAATTTTCTTCATTTTTATCTCCCAACTCGAACCATTCTTCAACTGCTGCTTTAACATTGCTGATATTTGCCGGCTTCGGGATAATTGAATTTTGTGCTCCCTCAAATTTCAATGGAGCAGGATTTGATTCAGAAACAAGCAGGGATATAGAACCGAGTGGTTTATTTCGATTCTTAAATTTTTTTGCACACCAATCCGCAATTTTTCTTGCAGATAAAGGAGGGGAGGATAACTGTTTCATACCCCCATGAGATTCTGTTTTATGTTCGGAAGAACCCCCTGGGAGATGGGGATAATTTCCGACTCCAATGATTAAAACATGTGTCGCAGGACTATTACTATTGACAAGGCTCTTATCTTTGTAAACGATATATTCATTCATTTTTCAGAATCCCTTAATTCCGTACTTTTAATAGTGTAATCAAGTAATGGAAATTGAGTAGCTGGCGCTATGTTTTTATCGTAACGTGAACGTAAAGCGGCATCTGTCAATGCATATCCCCAATTAATCAACCGTCCTTGTTCTTCAGGAGTAAACCTGTTAAGCCTCGTACGCATTTCTGCCAATGATTCTGTTATTTTATTGTCGTTCGTAAGGGGAGGGTCGAGCTTTTGAGATTGCAAAGGGTATTCATCAATATTTGTACCAATACCCCAATATGCACCTTTAAAAGTTCCGCTTTTATAATTTTCAATGAGATTCCTTACCCGAAGAGCCCTTGTCTGTTTTGAGATTATATCAAGAGTACGCTTTGTTCTCATAATCATACTAATTCTGGATCCCGGTATTTTTCGTCCGATTGGAAATGGAGCCCCTGCATCACTTACAAATATAATATCGCAATTTTTAGTCAAATGTTCCAATCCTAAATTATCATATACTCCGCCGTCAACCATGTACAGAGTAGACTTCAATTCATCATCATCGAATAAATCTGATATGGTTGTTCTTTGCCACAGCTCTTTATCGATCTTTAGTTTTACCGGGCAAAGTGGTGGAGGAAATCCACTCGATGCCGCAACTGCATGGGCAATTTTAATATTCGGATTGGCTATTGTTCCTAAATGGTATTCACCTAAGTACGATTTTGTAAACCTTACACTTACCCCTGTTTGCATACTTGTGGTATAGATAGTGAAAAGAGGTCCTCTACCATGGGAAGGTAAATCCTGAAGAGTCTGATTCCCATATAGATATTTTTTGTATTTACTAATCAATAAATCGCTTGGGTGATGGAAAGGACTGATTATTCCTAACAGAATCGTGCACACATCAATCGTACGGGAACAGAAGTCCATAATGGGTTTCGCAATCATTTCTTCAAAATTAGTTGATATCCCGTTCGTATCGAATGTCAGTTTACTCCATTTCACGCCCAGATAAGCAGATACTATAGAACCACCGGAAACACTTGTAATTGCATCCATTTTAGGAAGCATTCCAACTTCATTTAGCCGCCAGAGACTCCCGAGGTGAAAAAGTGTTGCTCTGAATCCTCCGCCTGAAAGTGCCAATCCCATCATAAGCAAATGATCCTTTTCTTATTAAAAAAATTCTTACTATTTCAAGTAGTCTAAATATATATCTGAAAAATGGCAAAGTCAAGAAAATTATGAGAGATTTATCCGCAGGGCTAAAGAAAAATTTCTTATCGCCTCATTAGCAATAGGTAAAAAATTGCGAGTTACAGGAAGGTCACTCTCCGGAGGTCGAGGAAATAGAAGTTAAAGTTGCTCTATTACCTTACATACATTATTTGAGCCCTGGCCGTGTAGAATTATTATTTGAGCTTCCCCTCGCAGAGGTGCTTTCCGAATAGCGATACAAGGTGCTATTGGGAGCACTATTATTGCCAGGACCACTGTAAATCCAGTGCGAAAAGATATGTTGGCAAAATGTTACGGGGGTGACATTACCCGTAAAAGAAAACTTCTGGAAAAACAGAAAAAAGGATCCAGGAATTTCTTGATGCGTTATTTTTGGTAGTCAAGCTTTACGCCAGAGGGAATACATTCCCGCCCTTTGAACCCTTTATTTTGGGGGAGGAACTCCTTCGCTTTTAAGCGCCGATACGCTATCCGATCTGATACATGCTCTCCGGCTCACCATTGTGATACTATTGTCGGCTCCTTAACCACACCCTAGAGAAAAGAGCGGTGACCGCGTAAAATACCATACACCCAAAATGAGCAATATCGATAAAAAAAGTAAATCCTGGTGAGAAGAGAATAGAGGGCATATTTTTCAACACTCGAAAAATTCCTGTAATCACAATACCGATTAAGAAGAATATTTTTAGATTCCGCGAGCACCTGATTAAATTCTTACTTAACAATTTCAATGATTCTTCGCCATCTGAGCATTAAAAAATCATTCAAAAGGTTGCTGCATTATCACCCTTTTGGTGATTCTTATTATTTAAGCGTAGCGGAACGGTTATAGAGACCTATACACATATTATATATTGGCTTAACGCAGCTGGATTATCTCAATATTATAAAGAAAAATTGAAGGAGATAATTGAAGGACTTAACGCATTAAATCTGTGTCGTGAAAGACGGCTTATTCGTGTCCAACTGCGAGAGGCACATACATAACTGCCATAGAAATAACTGAATGTCCAATTTTTAAAAAGACTGTAAGGAGTCTGATCTATTTTCCTGGAAGCAGATTTTTAAATACTATGCTACAAAAAATGAATTTTATTGTGTCCACTATGATATTGTTTTATGACTTTTTGCGAAGTCATAAGGATTAAAAGAAATAAATAAAATCTTAAAAATATTATTTTCTCTGTTGATAAAATTTTTATTTTATTTTATGATTTAACGACAAATAAATAGCAGGGGGAATATAATTGTCTAAAAAATTATTTTCTTTTCACCTTATTCTTCTCATTCTCCTTATATTTCATGGTTTGCCTTCTGCTTCTCCCTTAACCTTATACGATAGCAAAAATTACCCTTATGATATTCAAGATGGTGGGGCTCTTAATGACGGGTATTCAAATGCCTATGATGGTTGTTACTATTTATACATTAATGATACCGTTTATACCGGAACTCGATCTGAAGTTGAGAATGAGGGTAGAGAAACAATATGTGATGTTCAATCTATAGCGGGACTAAATATTAGCCGAAAAATCTTTGTCCCTGAGACAGAGAACTGGGCCAGATATTTAGAGATATTATCAAATCCCACTGAAGATGAGATCTTTGTAAATGTGAGAATTAGCGGGGATTTAGGCTCAAATGGCGATACCCTTATTATATCAACATCGGATGGGGATTCGGTCTTTGAGAATACAGATAGGTGGCTGGTAACGGATGATCATTCTGATGGAGGGGATGGTCCTTCTTTGGGCCATATATTTGAAGGCTCTGGCGCACAGGAGAGCGTGAGCGCTGTTTTTGCCTCCAATGGCAATGATGAGTTTTATTATGGGTGGGATGAAGTAGGTATAGATCCGGGGCAGACCAAGATATTGATGCATTTTGCTGTACAGCAAATCAATAGAAGTCAGGCTATCAGTGAAGCCAACACAATAAATCCTCCTTCACTGGCAATTACCCTGAGCGGCCTGGGCGAATCCGAAAGAAGCAAAATTGTGAATTGGGATTTAGGCCCAAAAGTGACCTCTGCTTATCCATCTCATAATGCAGAAAATATTAATGTAAATTCTCATATATATGCCAGTTTTGATAAAGAGCTAAACTCATCTACAGTAAATAACACTACCTTTTTAGTCTCCGGCAGCGACAGTGGGGATATCGCAGGTGCTGTTCATTATTATCCGGAGATTATGATGGCTGAGTTTAGCCCTTCTTCTGATTTTGCCTCCGGAGAGATCATTACTGTCAATTTGACTACCCAGATCCAAGACCTGCAGGGCAAGGAATTATTTCCCACCTATCAATGGGCATTCGTGGTGGGCAGCCTCTCGGATAACACCCCCCCTTCGCCCATATCGGATCTTAGCGCCGCAGATGACAGTGACAGAGGAATTGATTTAACCTGGACACCCAGTGGGGATGCAGATATAGCTTATTATAGGATCTATAGGGATACATCAGCTATTACTGATGTGACCGGCTTGCTTCCAATAGGAGTATGCACTGAATCTAATTATAAGGATATACCCCCTAACACGGGAAATGAGTATTATTATGCTGTGGCGGCGGTAGATCAGAATGGGAATGAAAACCCATACGTCTCGGGCTATGGGCCTGTGAATGCATCAAATAGCCTTCCACCACAGCCGCCCAGTACTATATCCATAACCGTGGTTGATGAAACAACTCTTACACTATCATGGGCCCCCAATGCGGAAGATGACTTTGCGGGGTATAAAATCTATTATGGTAACAAAAGTGAAATGTATAACCACACTATTAATGTTGGTAATATTACAAGCTATACCCTCAATAATTTACTCTCTGGGATTACATATTATTTTGCTCTCAGCGCTTATGATATCCAGGATAATGAGAGCATTTATTCTGTAGAGGTATTGGCAATGCTTCTCTTGAATTTCAGGGTTACCGATGATGTAAACAGCTCAGGTCAGCCGGCTATTGGGATTGACTCCCAGGGCAACATCCATATTGCCTGGATAGATAACAGGGATGGAAATAGTGAGCTTTATTATACAATGATGGATAGGGATAGGAATGTGCGTATTGAGGATACTCGTGTTACATTTGATGAAGAGGACACAAAAAGACCGTCGATAGTAATAGATTCATTTGATAAGGTTTTCATCATCTTTCAAGATCGAAGGGGGGAAAATATAGAGATTTATTGTATGAAACTTGACCCCTCTTTAGATAATCAAGATGGCGATAGCGCTGATCCGGCAACGATAAAAATAATAGAAGATACGATAGTAAGCCATGATGATGGTGAAGACTCGCGACATCCCAGGATGGCTATAGATGATCAAAATAATATCCATATTATATGGAGCGAGGGCGAGGAAAGGATCTTATACAAAAAGATAGCTGCCGATGGGTCAACACTTATCAACGAGACAGTAGTAGATACAGGTGGCGGTTATTGGAGAGAAAATCCGGTAATAAATATAGACTCAAACCGAAATGTCCATATTGCGTGGAATGACAATGCTACTACCTCAGCATTTGAAATCTATTATAAAATGTTAAATGGTTTTACAGGTTCCACCCTAATTGATACTACCCGGATTACGTCTAACGATGGGAATAAGTCCAAAAGGCAATCACTTTTAATTGATAGTAAAGATCAGGTGATTGTTATATGGCAAGACAGGAGGAGGAGTGAGACAGAGTTATACTTTATGAAATTTGATCCTTCTTTGGATGATCAGAATGGGGATATGGCAGATATAAACGCTATGAGGATAGTAGCAGATACAGCCTTAACGCCAGATGATGAAGAAAAATCAAATCAGCCCTTTGCCATTATAGATGCCTTTGATAATTGTCATATTACCTGGTTTGAACATTGGCGACAGGAGGGGGGTATGGCAGATGATTTGCACTATTTGATGGCGGACAATCAGGGGAACATAACAAGACCAGACATTTATATTACAGAGGGATCAACGGCAGCACCTATCACTGATTGGGCATTAGGACAAATAGCAGTAAACAGCCTCGATGGCCATGTCCATATAGTATGGAGTGATATCAGAGATGAGAATCATGAGATCTATTATTCTTCATTTCCTCCACCTTATCCTCAAGTCACAGACAAACACCCTGAGGACAGGGCTGTGGATGTCCCCTTAAATTCTCATATCTTTATAACCTTCAGTACGGATATGAACATGGCCACCCTGAATGAAACGACTTTTTTGGTCTCTGGCAGTGGCAGTGGGAATATCACAGGCACTGTTCATTATTATCATAAGATTATGATGGCAGAGTTTAGTCCCTCTTTTCATTTTAATACTGGAGAGACCATTGTTGTGGATTTGACTACAGAGATAAAAGATTTGTATGGCTTGGGATTATTGCCCGGCTATCAATGGACCTTTACAGTGGGCAATGATCTGGATGACATCTCTCCCTTGCCCATATCAGGTCTTACGGCTTCGGATGACAGTGATGGAGGGATTGATCTGACATGGGCTCCTAATAGGGAGGCTGATTTAGCCTATTATAGGATCTATAGGGATACATCGGCTATCGATGATATAACAGGATTGACTCCAGTAGGGGTGTCTTTCCAATCTCACCATAAGGATATACCCCCTCGCATTGGGATTGATTATTATTACGCTGCAACGGCGGTAGACCAAACTGGCAATGAAAATCCATCCGTTTCAGGTTATGGGCCCATAAGTGCCACAAATACGGTGCAACCAGAGCCCCCTGGCAATGTATCTATTCCTGTGATTGAAGGAACAACTCTTGAGCTCTCATGGGCCACGAATTCAGAATATGATATTGCGGGGTATAAAATCCATTATGGCTACAAAAGAGGGATTTATAACCGGACTATTGATGTTGGTAATATCACAAGTTATTCGCTGGGTGATCTATACCCTGGAGAGACTTATTATATTACCATGAGCGCCTATGATACCCAGAAAAATGAGAGTGCTTATTCAGATGAGATACGGGCACCAATCCCTGTCTTGAATTTCAGGATTACCGATGATGCACATAATTCAGATCAGCCCGCTATTGGAATTGATTCTCAGGGAAACATCCATATTGTCTGGATAGATGACAGGGATGGAAATAATGAGATTTATTATACAATGATGGATAAGGAGAGGAATGTGCTCATTGAGGATACTCGTGTTACATTTGATGGGGAGGACACAAAGAGACCTTCGATAGTAATAGATTCACTTGATAAGGCTTTCATCATCTGGCAAGATCGCAGGGGTGAAAATATAGAGGTTTATTGTATGAAAATTGATCCCTCTTTAGATAATCAAGATGGCGATAGCGCTGATTCGGCAACAATAAAAATAATAGATGATACTGCCTTAACCCCTGATGATGGTATAGGCTCGCGGCATCCCAGGATGGCTATAGATGATCAAAATAATATCCATATTGTATGGAGCGAGGGCGGGGAAAGGATCTTATACAAAAAGATAGCCTCCGATGGATCAACACTTATCAAAGAGACAGCAGTAAATGCAGGTGGTGGTTATTGGAGAGAAAACCCGGTAATAGGTGTAGATTCAAACCGGAATGTACATATTGCCTGGAATGACGGCGCCTCAACCTCAGCCTTTGAAATCTATTATAAAATGGTAGATGGTCTTACAGGTTCCACATTAATAGAGACTACACGGATTACTTCTGATGATGAGAACAATTCCAAGAGGCAATCCCTTTTGATTGATAGTAAAGATCAGGTGATTATTATATGGCAAGACACGAGGGGGAGCAATACAGAGGTATACTTTATGAAACTTGATCCTCGGTTGGATGACCAAAATGGAGATATGGCAGATATAAACTCTATTAAGATAGTAGAGGATACACCAATAACAGAAGATGATGGAGAAAAATCAAACTACCCCTTTGCCACTATAGGTCCCTTTGATAATTGTCATATTACCTGGTTTGAACATTGGCGAGAGGATGAAATGGCGGATGATTTGCACTATATGATGGTGAACAATCAGGGGAATATCAACGACTCAGACATCTCTATTACAGAAGGATCAACAGCAGCAACTACTACCGATTGGACATTAGGGCAAGTAGCAGTAAACGGCCTTGATGGCCATGTCCATATAGTGTGGTGTGATATAAGAGATGAGAATTATGAGATATATTATTCTTCATTTCCTCCACCTTATCCTCGAGTTACAGGCACACGTCCTGATGAGAGTGCCATGGATGTTTCTATTAATTCTCATATCTTTGTAACCTTTAGCAAAGATATGGATGATGTCAGCTTGAATGAAAAGACTTTTTCGGTCTCCGGCAGCAACAGTGGGGATATCACAGGCTCTCTGCATTATTACCCGGAGATTATGATGGCAGAGTTTAGCCCCTCTTCTGATTTTGCCCCGGGTGAGATCATTACGAGTAATTTGACTGAGGAAATTCAAGACACAAATGGCACAGGATTATTCCCTCGCTATCAATGGACTTTTACAGTGGGCGATGATCGGGATGAGAGTCCTCCCTCACCCATATCAGGTCTTAAGGCCTCGGATGACAGTGATGGAGGCATTGATCTGACATGGAGTCCTAATAGGGAGGATGATATAGCCTATTATAAAATATATAGGGATACATCTGCTATTGATGATGTGACAGGATTGATCACAATAGGGGTATCGTTCCAATCTTATCATAAGGATATACCCCCACACATTGGGACTGATTATCATTATGCTGTCGTGGCGGTAGACCAAACCGGCAATGAAAATCCATCCGTATCAGGCTATGGGCCTGTGAATGCCTCAAATACAGTTCCACCACAACCTCCCCGTAATATATCTATAACTGTGCGTGATGAGACAACTCTTAGGTTATCATGGATCCCGAATTCGGAACATGATATTGCGGGGTATAAAATTGATTATGGTCTTTTGGGAGATATATATAGACAATCTATTGATGTTGGCAATATTACGCATTATTCGTTGGGTGATCTATTTCCAGGAGAGATTTATTATATTACCGTGAGCGCCTATGATACTCATGATAACCAGAATTCCAGAGATGTGCGGGCAATGATCCCTCCCCCGAACTTCAGGGTTACCTATGATGAAAATATTTCAGACCAGCCGACTATTGGGATTGATTCTCGTGGGAGCCTGCATATTGCGTGGGTAGATAATCGGGATGGAAATAATGAGATTTATTATACAATGGTTGATAAAGAGAGCAATGTGCTCATTGATGATACTCGGATGACCTTTAATAGAGAGGATTCAAAAAGACCTTCGATAGTGATAGATTCACATGATAAGGTGTTCATCATCTGGCAGGATCGCAGGAGTGAAAATATAGAGGTCTATTTTATGAAGATTGACCCCTCAAAAGATGCTCAAGATGGCGATAGCGCTGATCCTGCCGCAATAAAAATAATAGATGATACTATAGTAAGCCATGATGATGGTGAAGGCTCGCGACATCCCAGAATGGCTAAGGATAGAGAAGATAATATCCATATTGTATGGAGCGAGGGCGGGGAAAGGGTCTTATATAAAAAGATAGCCTCCGATGGATCAACACTTATCGATGAGAAAGTAGTGGATACAGGTGGCGGTTATTGGAGAGAAAATCCGGTAATAGGTGTAGATTCTAACCGAAATGTGCATATTGCCTGGAATGATAATGCAACGACAGCAGAATTTGAGATCTATTATAAAATGCTCGATGGTCTTACAGGTTCCACATTAATAGAGACTACTCGGATTACCTCTGACGATGAGGCCAATTCCAAATGGCAAAACCTTGTGATTGATAGCCAAGATCAGGTGATTATTATTTGGCAGGATATGAGAGAAAATCCCCGGCTATTCTTTATGAAACTTGATCCTCAGATGGATGACCAAGATGGGGATGCGGCAGATATAGAGTCAATTAAGATAATAGATGATAGACCAGTAAGAGAAGGAGATGAAGAAGATGATGAAGATGAAGAAAATTCAAGTTATCCCTTTGCTACCATAGATACTTTTGATAATTGTCATATTAGCTGGTATGAAAACTGGTCGGGGAGGGACAATTGTAATCTCCGCTATATGGTTGTAGATAATGAGGGGAATGAACGTAAGCCAAATATTCCCCTCACAGAAGAAGAAACAGCGGCAACTGCGAGCAATTGGACCTTAGGGCAGATCAGTATAGATAAAATCAGTGGGGATGCATATATAGTGTGGTGTGATATTAGAGAGGGCAATCTTGAGATCTATTATTCTTCACGTGCACCTTTTCTTCAGGTCAGGGATACGATCCCCGAAAACAGCGCCACGGATGTCCCTTTAAACTCTCATATTCTTGTGCTCTTGAGTAAGGATATCGATGCGGATACCTTAGATGAGACCACATTTGTGGTGAATGGGAGTGTAAGCGGCACTATGTCGGGAGTAATCAATTATAATGATCAAATATATACTGCGGAATTTATCCCCGCCTTGCCATATATATCGGGGGAGACAATTGCTGTTACCCTGACCCACGGGCTACGAGATACAATTGGAAAAGGTTTGCCTTCTGATTATGTGTTCTCTTTTACTACAGGGGATAGCTCTGATACCACAGCCCCGGGGCAGATAGCAGATCTGAGCGCACACGACACCTTGTATGATAATGGAGGGAGCATTGATCTTGTCTGGTCGGCGAGCGCTGCCCCTGATCTGGCCTATTACCGGATATATCGGGATACTTCGTCAATAATAGAGCTTACTGGAATGGGACCTATAAGCTTATCCATACGCCCTCATTATCAAGATACAAGCACAACAGATGGAGTGAATTACTATTATGCTATAGTGGCAGTGGATCAATGTGGCAATTACGAAGATGTCGTTTCCTCTTTTGGCCCCGTGGTTTCTGTAGACAATATCCCTCCTTCTCGTCCCTTAGAATTAAGGGCAAGGCCGGATGATACTTCCATACATCTTGATTGGGAGGCCAATAGCGAGCCTGACCTGGCCGGCTATAAAATCTATTGGGGGACAAATTATCGGTACGTAAACGGAGAATCTCCTTATACGGATTGGGATTTGGATTATACGTATACGTTGTCAGGCTGCCTATTTACCAGGATCTATGTGAAGGTTTACACCTCTTACTATTATAGCAATCTATTTGCTGAGGTTATTGGGTATAATGAATCGGGCGGTAGTTGGGAGATCCTTTACAGCGGAAGTCAAACACGTCATTATCAGAGGGTGCTGATCGATCAGATCTATGAGATGCCCTTATATTCAAAGATCAGGTTATACTTAGACGATACTTACAATTACGGAACAATCCATTATGAGTATGATTTTTCAACCGGTTGTATGTACAGTGATTCACACCTGATAGGCACCGGCACAGACTATGAACTAAGTGGATTAAGTAACTGCACCGATTACTATGTCTCCATCACTGCCGTTGATACGGGAGGCAATGAAAGTGAATTCTCCGATGAAGTATCAAGCAATACCTTTCAATCCGGTCCCCCTTCCGCTCCAACGGGGCTTGCGGGTACGCCGGGGGAGCTGTCAGCTACATTAAATTGGGATGAGAATCCTGAGTGCGATATTTTAGGCTATGATATTTATCGCAGCCCTGGTTGTGATGAGACATATGACCTTATAAAGTCATGGATAGAAGAGACATCATACACAGATAATAATCTCGTTGGCGGGATTGAATATTGCTATTATATAAGAGCGATTGACATAAAGTATAATGATAGCGAGCCCTCACAGAGCATCACGATCATCCCCGACGATACTACTCCTCCTGCTATACCTGCAAGAGTTCAAGTATCACCTGGGGATAGCGTTATAGAGCTTAGCTGGAGAGCCAATATAGAACCTGATCTTGCCGGATACAGAATCCACTATGGCATATCTTCCGGGAATTATACCCAATCCGTGGAAATAGTAAATAACACTACCCATCAATTGGAAGGTCTAACCAATGGCACTAAATATTATATTGTTATCACCGCGTATGATCAATCGGGCAATGAGAGTGGGTATAGCTCAGAACGAAGTGCCGTTCCGGACGTATTAAAACCGATACTTTTAGTGGATGATGATGGCAGCGGTACCTACCAAAGTCAAAATTATTTTATAGATGCCTTAGAAGCCAATAACAGAGAATTCAACCTCTGGACTGTCGCAGAACAGGGGTGGTCCCCCCCTTCTGTTTACCTGTCTTCCTATAACATAGTAATCTGGAGCACAGCAGATGATGAGACGACAACCCTCTCAAGCGAAGATGAGGCCAGTCTTGAGGCTTATCTTGAGAGCGGCGGCAGATTATTTGTATCCAGCCAGTTTGTGGCCCCGGATATTGGTATGACTGATTTAGTGGGTGATTACCTACATATCACACATTATCAATACATTGCATCCTATGGCAGGGCAATCGGTATAAGTTCCGATCCTATCTCTGATGGCGTAAACACAGACCTCTCTTTTCCCGGAAGGACCTATGCTTATACGATTACCCCTGATGCCGAAGCCCTCGCCCTCTTTCATAATGAGCAGGGCAAGCCTATTGCCTTAAGATATGCCGACCCGGAGGTTACACAATATCGGGTTGTGTATTTTAGCTTCCCCTTTGAAGCGCTAAGCACCACAGAAGAGGCCCCTAATAATCAAAACAGGATATTAGGCAGGGTCATAGAGTGGCTCTCAAGGCCTATTGTTGTCTCCACCTATCCGGACGATGACTCTATGGATCTGCCGCCTGATACAGACAGTTTGATCTTCTTCAGTGAAGATATGGATGTGGCCACACTTATCTCTTCTACCATAACAGTTACAGGCTCTTTATCAGGGATACATATATGCGCCTATACCTATGAAAGTTCTTTAAAGAGACTCAGATTAGATCCCGGCTCTGATTTTGTTTCCGGCGAGCAGGTCACTATAACCCTGGGCACCGGTGTGAGCGATCTTCATAACGATGGATTAGAGGCTGATTATACATGGTCTTTTACCATAGGCACGGAAGCTGACATAACGCCTCCTTCGAAGGTTACCGGTCTTGTGGCAGAGCCTATAATTGAAGATGGGAGTATCATATTAAGCTGGGATAACAACGTGGAGCCTGACGTTGATCTTTATAAAATATACCGGGATACCTTGCCTATCGATAATGTGAATGGCCTTGAGCCACTAGCCACAGCTTACTTAAATACTTATCATGACTATACAGCCATAGGTGGTCGGGAATACTATTACGCGGTTATTGCTCTGGATATCTATGATAATGAAGATAGAGATGTCATAGGTATAGGACCGATTACCTCGATAAATAATCCCCCCGCTCCACCCACAGGCGTGATAGCTCTATCTGCGGAAAACATTACTGTTGTGGATATCTCCTGGGCAGAGAATACAGAATCTGATATTGCGGGTTATAAACTCTATTATGGTTTTTCAAGCGGCAGATATGAACCATTTATAGATGTGGGAAATCAGACCAGCTATCAACTTACAGAGACCTATTGTCCACCCTATTATATAGCAATTACAGCCTATGATCAGGCTGGAAATGAAAGTGCCTATTCTGTTGAGGCTAAAATAAGGGGAGGGGCAGGCAATAATATATTAATTCTTAAAGATGGCGGTACAGAAGGAGATGTCAGGGACATCCTATCTCATGCCGGCTTCAATGTGACTATTTCAAATTCATTTGAATATCAGTGGGATGGGACAAATCCACCTCCTGATGGTTTCGACGTTATCATCCTCCTTGATGGGATTTCCTATGGTCTTAGTATGCCTGTTGACGGGCAGACTATATTAGTTGATTTTGTAAAGAATGGCGGGGGACTTATAGTAACCGAATGGATTACAATCGAGGCGGCAAATCATACAGCAATGAGCGATTTAATCTTACTTAGTCGGTATAGCGGTGCAATCGGTTCTGATACCTATACTCTACTTCAAGATCATCCTGTCGCTGAAGGGCTGCCTCAATCTTTTATAACGCCCGCTCAAGGATATAGCAAATGTACTTTAAAAGCAGGCGCCACTGCGCTTATTGAAGGATCTGATAACGCAAAGGCAGTGGCTATAAAAGAATATGGTAATGGGAGGATAGTAGAATTTTCTTCAGCAGGGAATTATGGTGGATACAGGCCTTTTGCTCATAGTGCACAGATGAGTCAACTATTGATTAACGCGGTTAAATGGGCCGCAAAAGGGGTATCCGTTGTATCTTCCATAGATCCTTCAAAAGATTCACTAGACATTCCCTTAAATACAAATATTTCGATCATATTTCGTGAGGAGATGGATGCTTTAACCTTAACTAATTCAACTATTACAGTAGCAGGAAGCATAAGTGGTGTCCATTCAGGGAGTATTACCTATTTTGATTCATTAAAACAATTACTATTTGAACCTGAATCCGGTTTTACTCCCGCGGAGACAGTCTCGGTAATTATTGATGATAGTGCGAGCACAATCTCCGGAGATCCTCTGGATTGTGACTACAGATGGTCTTTCACAATTGGAGATACAAGCGATAACATCCCCCCTTCCCCCATATCTGGTCTTATTGCTCTTGATGTTCCCAATGATGAGGGAGGAAAAATCGAGGTGCGCTGGGACCCGAGCAATGCGCAGGATTTGGCCTATTATAAGGTATACAGGGATACATCGCCCATAACAGATGTGAGCCAGATAGCACCTATTGCCTTTGTCAGCGCTACTATCTTCATTGATGAGAATACAGTGGATGAGACAGATTATTATTATGCTCTATCTGCTGTGGATATTTGTGGTAACGAAGACTCAAGCGTGAGCGGCGTTGGCCCGGTGGCTTCATTGGATAATTTTCCGCCTGCTGCCCCATATGAGGTGAATGTTTTTCTGGCCAATGATATGACCCTTGAGCTTAGTTGGCAGCCCGGTACAGAGCCGGATTTAGCCGGATATAGAATACATTATGGGACAACAACAGAATATGACCGGATAGTAGATGTGGGGACCCTGAGCAGCTATCAATTGGGAGGTCTTTCTGAAAACGTACACTATTATATGGCAGTCACTGCCTATGATATATCAGGCAATGAGAGCGTTTATTCCATACAGGTAAGCGCCTTATCAGAGACCGTAAAGGATCTTCTGTTTATAGTCGATGAGGGAAGCAGCACCTATTCAAGTGAGCCTTATTTTAAAGCTGCCTTTGAGTCTAATGGCCTCTTATACACTACGTGGAATATACATGATCAGCATATATCACCCTCATCAGAGTATCTATCGAGGTTCTCTCTGATCATCTGGAGTACAGGAGATGATAATTCCTCAACACTTTCCTCATCAGAAGAGCACAATTTAGAGGAGTACCTGGATCAGGGAGGGTGGCTCTTCCTCTGTAGCCAATTCCTCCCTTATACCAATGGCCTTTCGGATTTTATACGGGACTATCTCCATATTAGTTCCTATCAAGACTCTCAAACCTATACTACTATAAGTGGTGTGCCTTCCGATTCGATCAGTGATGGTTTGAATATAAACCTGGACTTTCCGGGTCGATCCTATTCCTATCCAATCACGGTAGATACCCAGGCATCTTCTATCTTTACCAATGAACATGATGCACAGATGGCCTTAAAATACGCGGGCGATTATAGAGTAGTATATTTTGACTTTCCCTTTGAGGCAATCAGCGCCGAAGATCCTGCGCCCAATAATCAGAATACTGTTATGCGGAGGGTAATCAATTGGCTCTCCGCGCCGGTTGTTATCTCAACCATTCCAGCTCATAACAGCATAGATATACCAACAAACATGAATATACGTGTGAGCTTTAGTGAAAAGATGCTCCCTGAGACCATCACGACAACCACCTTTTTTGCCGAGGGCAGTATAAGCGGATCTATTGAAGGCAAGGTTAATTATTTCCCTTTCATGAAAAGCGCTCTCTTTGAGCCATCATCTGCTTTCTTGGCGGAAGAGATGGTCACGGTCACCCTTACGACGGGGATAGAGGACGTTTCCGGTGTAGGGCTTTCATCGGATTTTATCTTCTCTTTTATGGCGGGGACCATATCTGACGATACCCCCCCTTCACCGATCCAAAACCTTATAGCCTTTGATACCCCTGATGATACAGGCGGAAATATCAGCCTTACCTGGGACCCAAGTATGGCTTTCGATTGTGCCTATTACAAGATCTATCGGGATACACTGGCCTTTTTTGATATCTCAGGATTAAGTCCTATCTCTATGTGTGAGGCCAATTCATTTGAAGATGCCACCACTATTGATGGCATTGATTACTATTATGGCGTCACCGCTATAGATACAAGTGGTAATGAGGATACATCTGTTTTTTCCATAGGCCCGGTCCAATCAAGGGACAACATTCCCCCAGCCTCACCCTCTGCTCTTTCAGCCAATCTGATCAATGAAAATTCCGTTGCTCTAAATTGGTCAGCCAATACAGAGGCGGATTTTTCAGGATACAAAGTCTACTGGGGGGCAATTTCCAGAAAGACCTCTGGTGAATCGGCTCGTACCTATGGAGATTTAGATAATACGTACTCAAGCGATGGATTTCTGTATACGGATATTTATATCCACGCCTATTCTTCAGATAATAATACATTATCCGTCACGGTCACTGCCCATAATCCAGCCACCTCCATCTGGGAGACTCTGTATACAGGCGGTGGGGGATCAAGGCTTATTCTTGATGAAAGCTATACTATCCCTCTTTATTCTCACGTGAGGGTCCAGGTCAATGATACACAAAATAATGATCAAATTTATTATATCTATTCCCTCTCTGTAGGGCATAATATATACCAGCATTCGCAAGAAGTGGGTGCTGCAACGAGCCTTCAGATAGATGAATTGGATATCTGCAGAAGCTACTATTTTTCTGTTACTGCTACCGATAGCTCTGGTAATGAAAGTGGATTCTCTAAAGAGACCATGGTGGCCACAACACAACCCGGCACTCCGCAGCCTCCCTCCAATGTGGTTGCCACTTCTGGAGAATTATCGATCGACTTAAGCTGGCAGGCAAATCCGGAATGTGACCTCACAGAATACAGGATATACCGGACACAGACGAGCGGAAGTGGATACAATCTCATTGGATCTGTTCCTTCCTCAACTACAGTATATCAGGATAGAGGACTTATGGAAGATACTACTTATTATTATGTAGTCACGGCGGTGGATACTCTACTTAGCGAGAGCGGCCTCTCCCAGGAGGCAAGCGCCATTCCCATAGATACTACTGCTCCATCTATTCCCATCGGCCTTGAGGTAAGCTTCGGCGAGGGTGTGTTGGATATTTTCTGGTCAGCCAATACAGAGACGGATCTTTCTGGCTATAAGCTCTATTATGGGTCACAATCCGGGAATTATTCAAATGTCGTAGGTTTGGAAGGGCAGACCTCATATCAGATTAGCGGTCTTGATAACGGCACAAGATACTATATTTCCCTTACTGCGTATGATTCATCGGGCAATGAAAGTGGCCTGGCCAGTGAAGTATCAGCCATGCCCCAAATCCCTCAAAGTCTCCTATTTGTAGCTGATGATAAAAATGCAAGCTACCAGAGTGAAGGCTATTATATCAATGCCTTAGAGGCCAATCAGATTGCCTATAACATCTGGCAGGCATCTCATCAGGGCGGTACGCCAGACGCTCCTTTTCTTAGAAAGTACGATATTGTTATCTGGAGCACGGCGGATGATACTTCAACCACACTCTCAGATCAGGATGAGCTTAATTTGCAAATATTCCTGATAAATGGAGGATCACTGGTTCTTTCAGGTCAATTTATCCCTTATGACAGGGGACTTACTGATTTTGTCCGCAATTACCTCCATATTACGGATTATCAGACTGAGGTTTCCTCAGCCACAGTTACCGGTGTGATCCAGGATCCGATTACAGATGGGATGAAGATAAGCCTGGCTTATCCGGGGGCTGCCTATGCAAACAGCATCACCCCGGCCTCCGACGCCACAGGCATTTTCCTTAATGCCTCATCCCAGGCGGTAGCCTTGCGGTATCCTGCAAAAGGTTATAACACGTATAAAATAGTCTTCTTCTCCTTCCCCTTTGAGGCAATAAGTATTTCCGCACCTGCACCGAACAATCAGGCAGCGGTTATGAGCAGGGTCATATCCTGGATTTCTTCACCTCGAGTTATCAATACCATACCCGCGTCAGATGCGACAGGAGCGAGCATTAACACCAATGTTGCTATTATCTTTAGCGAAGATATGGATCCATTCACCTTGGATTCATCCGGCATTCTTATAGAGGGAAGTGCGAGCGGGGCCCATGACGCTGAGGTTCAATACTATCAACAGCTCAACATGGCGCTGCTTGATCCGATAATAGATTTTATCCCTGGTGAGACAGCGACCATAACCGTCACTACCCAAGTCTTAGATAGCGGAGGCATGGCAATGGATGGTGAGTATTCTTACAGCTTTACTACTTCTGACATAAGCGATCAGGAACCTCCCGCTCCTATAACGGGTCTTTCTGTTTCAGATGTTCCTGCTGACGCAGGAGGGATTATCTCTCTTTCCTGGCAGGCTGGTGTGGAAGCTGAAATCCTCTGCTACCATGTTTACAGGAATATTTATCCCATAGAAAACGCGAGTCCCCTTACTCCCATCATGCTCACCTTTACCGATCATTGTCTTGATACAAGCTCTATTGATGGAGTCAGATATTATTATGCGGTCACAGCAGTAGATGCTTGTGGAAATGAAGACCTTGAGGTGATCGATGCGGGTCCGGTAAGCTCAAAGGAAAATATAAGACCGGCCCGGCCTGTAGATCTTGATGCCCAGGCCGGACCATCAACTATAAATCTTAGCTGGTCTGCAAATACTGAACATGATCTTGCCGGCTACCGTATATATTATAGGACAGAGCCGGGTGAGTATGGAGAAGCTATTGATGTGGGAAATCAAACCAGTTATCTCGTAACTGGCCTAGAGCCGTGCACTATTTATTATTTAGCCATATCTGCGGTTGACCTCTCTGATAATGAAAGTTACTTATCACGTAGTGTAAACATATCCACTGTGCAGGAAGGCCCGCCTGCGTTGCCCACAGGCCTTTTAGCTACGGCGGGGGATTATTTCGTATCCTTACAGTGGTCCGCTAATAGTGAATGTGACCTTGCAGGATATAATCTGTACCGGAGCACTACAAAAGGGGGAGAGTATACCAGAATCAGATATCTGCTAAAAGGTGATCCATTCACCAATACTGAGGTACAAAATGGCACGACCTATTATTATGTCATTACAGCCCAGGATAGGAACCTGAATGAAAGCGGTTTTTCCACCGAGGTGAGCGCAACGCCACTCAACCTTATTCCCCCGGCAGAGCCGACGGGATTTAAGGGGACCTCCGGTTCGACTACAATAAACCTTTCTTGGGATAGAAATTCAGAATATGACCTGGCCGGTTATAAGATCTATTATCGCACCCATACCGGCAGCTATGGCGATCCCATAGTCTTAGACAAGGTGAGCAGCTATCAGCTTAGCGGGATGGTTACTTGTATCCGCTATCATCTCTATATAACAGCCTATGACACAGCCATGAACGAAAGCCCACCCTCTCAGGAAAAGGTGTTTTTCACCACCCAAGAAGGACCTCCAGCTATTCCAACTGAATTAACGGCAACAGCAGGTGACTCATTTGTGGACCTTTATTGGTCTGATAATAGAGAGTGTGATATGGAGGGCTATAATATATACCGAAGCATTACCAGTGGGGGGGGCTATAGTCTGATCAGATCATTACATACCCAAGCCAGTTATCAAGATACAGGGGTATCCAATCATCAGATTTATTATTATTTGGTCACTGCCCAGGATGTCGCGGGCAATGAAAGCGCATATTCTTTAGAGGTAAATGCCACACCCCTTCCTGAGACTATTCCACCGGCTCCGGTGACAGATCTTACCGCAGCCCGTGGAGATACCATTGTGACCCTTTCCTGGAGTAGGAGTGGTGAAGGAGATTTTAGTCATTATAATATCTATCGACAGGAGAGTTTCTTTGCCGATGTCACCGGGCTTTCCCCTATTGCGATGATTACTGATTCCCGGAGCACCAGCTATGAGGAAAGGGGACTTGCAAATGGTACAGATTATTGGTTTGCCGTGACAGCCGTTGATCATCGTGAGAATGAAGATAAAGCGGTAGAGAGCGTCAGCGCTACCCCTGTCGATATATTAAGGCCATCGCCGGTGTCCTCCTTTAGTGCCTTATCCCATGTGGGAATGGCTATTTTGAGTTGGGCCGAAAACAATGACATAGATTTTTCCACCTATCTTATTTATCAGGCCCAGGTCCCCATACACAGCGTGGAAGGATTGACGCCAACAGTTGAAATTACCGAACAATCATCTACTACGTTGGAGATAACAGGCCTTGCCAATGAGGAAAGGTACTATTTTGCTATTGTGGTAAAAGATGCGGATAACAATATGAGTCAGTTAAGGACAGCCTCTGTTATCCCACGATCTCCTATCCCGATTATCACTGGGCCAACGGATTCGAGCACTCCCATAATCCTGCATAGCCCGCAGGTGACCATTTCTGGGACAGGGCCTGCAGGATCAACAATAGAGGTATTTGTGGGAGGCCTATCGCGTGGAACGACCGGCCCTGTGGGTAATGACGGAGAATTTCACTTAGCCGATGTTGTCTTAAATGAAGGGGTAAATAGTATCACTGCCACGGCGACCCTTGAGGGAAGCACCAGTGCCCCATCTCTTGCTATCTCTATCACCTATGATGTTTTGCCCTCCATTGTAATTGGCCTTCAGGCAACAGCAGGGGATACTACTATTACCTTGCAATGGCAAGCAGTGACCGATCCGGACATTGCTGGTTATAATATTTACAGAAATGGCGATGCAAGGCCTCTTAACGGATTGTCGCTCACATCAACCATCTTTATCGATGGAAGCCTGACTAATGGGATGACTTATAGATATAGGGTAAGGGCTGTAGATACAAGTGGTCATGAGGGTCTCGACTCAGAGGAGGTGGGCGCCACTCCCGTTGCCGGCCCGGAGTGGGGAGGAGAATGAGAAGGGGTAATTTTGATAATGGATAATAATTTTAATAATATTTTGATCTTAAAATTTGGCTCAGATGCTTAAATTTTTAATGTATAAAGAACGGTGAGAGAGATGAGACATAGATTTTTCATAATGCTCCCCTTATTAATATTAAGCTGTGTACTGCTGGTTGTCAAAACATCGTGGGCAAATAGAGAGCCCGCGGTTTTGTGGCAGTATAGCGCTCCATCGCCAATTCGGCAGATTGCCTATCGACAGTTTTTTGATTCTACAAAAAGGTCTTTTCCCATTCAGGCTGTTTTGACAGAGGGAGAGATTATATTCTTTGATACAAACGGGAAGAGGGAGAGGGAAAAAAAGCTTGCCGCGGGGGAGGAGGGATTATTCTCCCCCGATGGCTCATTCTACCTTATCCTTCACCACAGGAATAATAATCCATCCCTTGAGGTTGAGAAGATCTTGATCTATGAGGCAAGGGGTACATTGAAAAAGGAGCTGGTGGTTGAGGGAAGAGTTTGGCTCTCTCCCGATAATAAATATCTGGTCATTATTTCGCTAAAGAAGAGCAGGGTGAGCTTTTATGATATAGCCGGCAATCTGCTCAAGGAGTATCCCCTTGATAATCCCATCTCAGTGAATTTGGATTTCTCGGAAGATGGCCACTATTGCTTACTCTACCTCTTTAACTCGCTTTCAACACTCTTTGTATATAATGATCAGGGGGAATTTCTCTGGCATACTCAAGAGGACAGATTACCCGGAAAGGCGGCAATGTCTGCCAGTGGCAAGCATATCATCTTCTACACAGAGGAAACTCTCTCCTCTTTTCTTTTGGATGAAAAGGCAACCTCATTGAGTAAAGATAATAAGTATCGGGAAGATTTATATAGATTGGCCTGGAAGGAGCGCCTGTATGCGGGGGGAATAAAAGCAGCCATCTCGGATAGGGGAGATACTCTCGCACTGGTCCGGGAGGCCAATCGACGGGTGGTACTTTTTGATAACCAGAATGGCCAAATTTTATGGAAGCATGATCTTTTGGAAGATATAGAAGGGCTTTCGGGGCATTTCACGTCACTTTCCTTAAGTGATGATTACCTCTTAGTGACAGCCGATAAAAGCAGGCAAAAGGCCAATGATACCTGCTATCTATACCTTTTTAATGCTCAGGGGGACCTTTGTTGGGAGAGGAGCTTTGCGGCGAGTGATATAAAGGGGAGGATTAAGGGAGGATATATTGAGGTTGTCCTCGCACATAGGGTAGAACTCTATGAAATGAGGGACCACAGATTTCACAGATTACAAAGATGAAGAATTGCACAGATTAAAAATTAATGAAACTGATTAATGAGGGGATAGAGATGAGAAAAAGGTCAGTGGTCATATTATGTTTGTTAGCTACTTTCTTAGCCATATCCTTCGGCTCTGCCAGGGCCTTGGTTGATAAATCGAGTGGCAATATGATGGTAAGTGAGCTGGATTTTAGTATTCCCAATGGTGATCTTCCCCTTGAGGTTCAGCGAATTTATAATCTTAGGGAAAATAAAGGCTGGGGATTTAAGGTTGGTGGAATCATGCTCAATGAGAAGGGGCATGAGAGTGTATTTCATCCGCAGTCTCGAGTTCAATTTATCACTACCGGGCTAGGTCGCTCGGGAGGTGCGCTTGGCTATAGGGAAGTTACCAGAAAGGTCAGTGTAAAGGAGCCCCCTTCGGATACCTCTTATGTAAAATGGCATCATGATGGCAAGTATTATATGTTCTATGATATAAAACTTAACAAGGAAGCAGTATCAAGCACAGATCCTGAGTATTTGTTGGTCAAGAAGGAATCGAGCTTTGAGATATCCAATAAGAAAAGCGGGATGAAGTATCGATATGACCTTGCCTTTAATCTGAAAGAGGTGGAATCTCCCTCTGGGAATAAATTGGAGTTTTTGACCGATCATCCTCAGTTCATAATACTTCCGATGCCTAAACCTGAAATTGACGAAGATAATCCCAGCAAACAAAGAAGAGTAATCCGGATCAGGGATATTAATAATCGAAATCTGGTATTTGAGTATAATGACAAGGACCAGATTGTTAGCATTGTATACTCTCCCAACAGAAAGATCAGATATGGCTATGACTCTGAGGGACGTCTTGTCAGAGTGACAAATGCCATGGGAGTGACAAAGACCTATGGGTATGAGGGAGAGAGGATCATAGAAAGGTCGGATTATAATGGGCATCATGAGCAGTATGAGTATGATGAGCAGGGGAGGGTATCAATCTATAGGGATCCATTACATAACGAAACAAAATATGGCTATGAAGAGACAGACCTGGATGGGGATGGGGATAAGGATTTTACCACCACCGTGACCGATTACCGGGGATATAGTACAACCTATTATTATACCAGGTTTAAATATGGTCAGATGAAGGTGACCAGGATTGTTGATCCCTTGGGCTATGAAGAAATCTATCAATATGATGGGGATACGAATCGAGCTGCTAATCGAATAAGCTCGATTAATAAGAATGGGCATAGGATCAATTATTATTATGATGATAATGATAATTTGATCAGGATTGAAGATCCTGCAATGCACAGTATCAAGGTCTTTGAATATATTAAAGGCACAAGCCTTGTATCTGAGGAGCGGGAGTATATGAAAGCTCCGGAATTTCATATTCTTCATAAAAAGAGTAAATCTCCGGATAAAAGCCTTAATGTCCTGCAAAGGTCTATACAATATCGGTATTTGATTGATCAAAGGCTTTTATCTGAGGTTATCGATCCCCTCGGCCATTCTATAAAATATGATTATTCCCCCTATGGTAGATTAAAGAGTAAAAGAGACAAAAATGGTGGGATTAAGCAGTATACCTATGATCAGTGGGGAAACATCGCTTCTATTACGGATGCAGAGGGTAATATCACCAGGTTCTCCTCTGATGATGCCGGCCGGGTCTTGCGGGAGATTGACGCATTGGGAAATAGATCTATCAATGTGTGGGATAATCTTGATAGATTAATCGAAGCAGGGGATGCCTTGGGGAATATTACTCGTTATACCTATGATAATAATGGTAACAGACTTACAACAACAGATGCCTTAAATCATACCACTATCCACCAATATGATACCCTGAACAGGCTCATACGGGAAACCGACCCAATGGGTAACACTACACACTATGAATATTTAAATGATAGTACGTGTCCTGAGTGTCAGGAAGATGCTGGAAAGGTAACCAGGATTGTTGATGCGAATGGCAATGAAACCCGATTTGAGTATGATCCTCTTAGCAGGTTGATTACCCTTATTGAGCCATTGGAGAGGATTACCCGGTACACTTATGATGGAGCGGGCAATCGATTAAGTATGACAGATGCCAATGGGAATAGGACTACCTATGCCTATGATTTACTAAATCGAATGATTAGTAAGACTGATGCTAATAGTAATACAGCAACTAATAGCTATGACACACTAGATAGATTGATTCGCAGGACTGATCCATTAGGAGGAGAGATTAAATATAGCTATGATGCTCAAGGAAATATTCTAAGCATTACTGATGCTAATGGCAATACTACAATGTTCACTTATGATAAGGTTGGTCAAAAGGTGAAGGAGATCAGGCCTATGGGAGAGGAGTTTATTTATGCTTATAATGCTATAGGTAATCTTTCCACTGTGATTGATCCCAAAGGCCAGAAGTCCGTTTATGAGTATGATAAGGAAGGCAGGGTAATAAATATTAAGTATTATGGTGCAGTTGACCATACTACACCAGAAAAGATAGTTAGTTTTACCTATGATAAGATTGGGAATCTTAAGAGTTATAATGATGGGATTACTTCGGCTGAATATAATTATGATAGCATATCCAAGAAAATATCAGAGACTGTTAATTATGGCGCTTTTACTCTTTCTTACTCATATACTTATAATCCGGATGGGACTAAGCGAAGCTTTACCGGGCCGGATGGGATTACTTATGCCTATACTTATACTAATAGTCTATTGAGAAGCATTACTATCCCTGGCATTGGGGATATTGCTTACAATAATTATGAATGGCTAGTCCCTACTACTATCAACCTACCTGGAGGGACAATAAAAAATTTAGCTTATGATCCCCTGATGAGGATCAAAGATATCCAAACAAGGGATCCCTCCAATGCCATCTTGATGAATTACACCTATACAAGAGATAAGGAGGGTAATATTGTAACAAAGACCACGGAGCATGGTGATTACAGCTATAGCTATGATAATCTCTATCAGTTGTTGAGCGCGGACAATCCAGGAGCAAATGATGAAGTATACACCTATGATAAAGTTGGTAACCGATTAACTGATAGTTTACGTCCTGGAAATTGGAATTATAATGCCAATAATCAACTCATTGGTTATAATAGAGTAAGTTTTGAATATGACGTTAATGGAAATACAATTCAAAAGGATGATAATGGTGTGATTACAAGATATTTCTATAGTGTTGAAGATCGTCTAGTGAGAGTGGAGGATGGTTTCGGGGAAGTGATTGCCACATATTATTATGATTCTAAGGGTAAGAGGTTAAAGAAGGATGTTAGTGGTTCCGTTACATATTATTTTTATTCGGATGAGGGATTGATCGGTGAATACGATATCACCGGGAATGAGATAAAGATATACGGATATACACCTGATTCTACATGGATGACTGATCCCTTGTTTATGAAGGAAGGGAGTAATTATTACTATTATCAAAATGACTACTTAGGGACTCCGCAGATGATGTCAGATGAATTAGGAAACCGGGTATGGAGCATTGTATATTCTGTTTTTGGTGGTACTGTTACAGTCGATTCTAGTATAACCAATAACCTGCGTCTTGCAGGACAATATTATGATCAAGAAACAGGCTTTAACTATAATTGGCATAGATATTATGTGCCAGAGATTGGGAGGTATTTGACTCAGGATCCGATTGGGATTGATGGAGGGAGCAATTTTTATATATATGTTATGAATAATCCCCAAAAAAATATTGATCCAACTGGTGAGCTTTGTTTAGTAGATGATACCATATTCATAATGGCTACGACAACTGCCCTATATTTTGCTATAATTTATAAATGCAAATGTCCTGATCGTACTTATAGAGAAATAATTGAGGTTCCACGAAAGCCGCAAAAGGTAAAGCCCCCTTCAAATCCATGTGTATACATATGTATGTTGTGTGCTTCTGAAAAATGGTATTTAAAAACGTTATTTTGTCCTGCTTGTTTAAGCTGTATATTGTTTTATAGATAAATGACAGAAATTTTAAAATTGGGGACGTAATAAGGAGCAAAACTTGAAATTTGAAATTGAGGGATAGTTCATGAGGCGAAACGAGAAAGAAGGGGACGTGAAATTGAGGACGTTCGCATTTTTTGCTCAAATTTACGAGAGAAGAAAAGATAGAAAAGATTATCTTGGCTACGAGAATAGGGCCAAGAGGAGATGTTTATAAATAAACTTACAACAAATAATATGAATTATAATTATACACATCTAATATATAAAAATTTTGATTTACAAAAGGCTAAGGAGGAATAACAGCATGCCAGGCTGGAAAAGATTTATCACAGCCTTTATCGCAATTATCATCGTCATTATCTTTTTATCCTCTTTTCTCTTCACAAAGCTGATCCCTGCTGCAAATTACTGTGATCCTTATAATCCCGGTGACGACGATGTCACAGAGAGGGTGCCTTTTTATAACGTGGACCCGCAACACCTCCAGCCTGCAAATACTCAAGATATAGGAATGCCTCCCATTGAGTATTTTGCTCCCTCTGACTCAACAGGCGTTGAATTTTCCTATACTTTTCTCCTAAACTCCCAGGCTTCGGTAAACATCCATATTTTTAATGAGCAGGGCCAGCAGGTAACCACATTAGCCGAGGATTCGGCGCTTCCTTCCGGCAGCCACACCATATCCTGGGATGGGAAAGATAGGCAGGGAGAGTATGTGGCGGAGGGTGTCTATACTATAGGCGTCGTTGATGGTGAGGATGACCTTCATTTTTATTCCACCCAAAAGATAGGGATTGACACTATATGCCCGGTGGCTAATCTATCCGGTGCCTTTATGGAGGATGCGGATGGGGATGGTGAGCAGGAACTTGTAGTGTATGGCACAGCCATGGATGATAATCTTAACAGATACGAAATTATGTATGGAGATGAAAAAGGCGCTTTTATAAGTAGTATCTTTACAGAGGCAAAGAGTGAAGAGTCTCTTGGGAGCTTGCAGGTGACTCTCCCTCAAGAGGGCAGCTATACCATAGGACTCGCAGTTATTGACAAAAGCGGCAATAGGGCTGAGGATGTGATAGGCGGAAGCATTGAGAGCCTGCTGGGAAGCGGTCTTGAGATTAAGATTTATCCGGTGATCCAGCAGGAGGACCTTGGTGCATTGGATTTAAAAAACTACCCCGATGATGCCCAGGTCTATGTGGAGGATACAGTCCCCGCCGGAGCTGCCACACCTCGTGAGAACTGGGAATGGAGCAATACTTTAAAGTATAGCGGTGTACGCTCCCATACCCATGAAGCAAGGATCGGTGCGGGCTATCACTACTTTATCCATCCCACTGAAAGCCTTAATATTGGTGGTAACAATACCTACAACACCAACCTTATTCAATATGTATATCTTGATCCCGAAGATCCACCCACTCAGATAATGCTTCAATATTACACGGGGTATGGAAATGGGGAGCGTCGTGTTTACTGGGGCAACAACAAGATAAACCTGGGCGGGACAGATGGCACCATATCACAGTTGCGTATGGATTCTCTGCCGCCTGTGGGAAAATGGATACGTCTTAAGATACCAGCAAGGTTATTGGAACTTGAAGGAGAAGAGATAAGGGGGATAACCTTTGCGACCTATGATGGCACGGCCTATTGGGATAAGACAACCACCTCATCAGATCTTTTTGAGCGTAGCACCGGTACCTACGAGGTCATGATTCAGGGGCAGGACAATACAACACCCTCTACTATCCGCTTCTCCCTGAGCCAGCAGGCAACTATTTCCCTTACGATCTATAACCAGGAGAATGAAGTAATTAGGACCCTGATTGATAATGGGACAAAAGCTGCCGGCTATTATGAGATAACCTGGGATAATAAGGATGATGGCGGAAGCTATGTGGAAAGCGGGAGTTATTATTATCAGTTTACTGCACCTGGCACTCCCATAGATAGTGATATTATTTCCCCGTATGGGGTGGTGGCGGATGAGGAGGATGTGGCAGAGCTCAATCCTTCAAAGCTCGGCATAGATTCACAAAACCATCTCTATGTTTTAAATAACACCGATGGCCGCCTTTATGTTTTTGATATATCAACAGGGGACCTCCTCTATTCCTTTCCCGTTAACAGCAATGTTGGCGGACTTGCCGTAGATGCGCGGCCAGGGTTCGATCTTCTCTATGTTACTGATTTGGCAAATCATGTTGTGTCACGATACGATAGCCAGGGCACCGTGCTCGATGAGATAGGGTCGCCGGGTACAGGTGATGGGCAGTTTGATCAGCCAAAGGACGTGGTCGTGGACAGAAGTGGAAAGCTGTATGTGGCTGATGCGGGCAATTCACGGGTGCAGATCTTTTCCAACATCGGTCTTTTTGAAAACTCTTTCCCGGTGGTGGTTGATGATCCTGAGACGGAAGAAGTAGAGGGGCCGGATTTTCAGCCTACAATTCAAGCTTTGGATATTGACTTTCGGGGGAATGTCTATCTTTTAGATAACGCCAATAATACGATTTTAAAGTATAATTCGCAGGGGCATTTCTTAAGGACTATTGGGGCTTCCGGGGCAATGTCCGGCCAGTTTCAAAATCCTGTGGATTTCGTTATTGATATCAATGGTAATCTGTATATTGCCGATCAGATGAATCATCGGGTGCAGAAACTGGATGGCAATGGCTTTTGCCTGGCCAGGCTTGGCTCTGACGCCTCCATACCTCCTCTACCAACGGGCATTGCCTTGCATCCATCAGGTGACCTTTTTGTGGCAGAGGCGCAGGAGGGCAAGGTGGAACAATTCAAAGTGGCCAGGGCCCATCTTGTGCTTGATAATATTGTGGCCAGGATCATCAGCCCGGTGGATAACTCATTGGTCGCTGGTGGTGTGGCTATCCAGGGGACAGCCTCTGCCAGGAATTTTCTCAAATACAGTGTTGAGTGGGGCTGGGGCAAGGAGCCAACAGACTGGTATCCTTTGATTACCTCTTACAGCGAGGCGGATAATAGATACCATTTTGAGGAGCATGCTGCCTGGACTGTAGGGGATGAGCTGGCTGTATTTGATATTAATGGCATCCTCCATGAACAATGGGATGTGAATACCTTTAATTCCTTCGGAGTAACGACGGTTCGCCTTATGGTATATGCGACAGATGGAAAAACTGCCGAGGATAGAGTAACCGTCACCTGGGGCGGTGTGGTACTCACCTCAAATCCGGCTACAATTATTAGCTCGGATAATAAGGTTACCCTGACCCTGCCTTCTTATTCGGTCAATACAATAGGGGGATTGTTGATCAGCATTACCCCGACGGATAAAGAAAAATTAGAAAATGTGGACTATCAGAGGATCGGAGAATTCTATGAGATAAGACCACCCGGTTTGCCCTTTACCAGGCCGGTTACCCTTGAGATGTCTTACACGGATGAGGACCTCCTGGGGGCAGGGGGTACTATTGATGAGACAAAGTTGCGTATATATAAGTGGGACCCGTCTCAGCAGATGTGGAAATTTTTGGGGGGCGAAATAGATACGGAGAACAATCGACTCAGTGCAGAGATTAAGGAAATATCCCATGGAGAGGCCTATTACGTTATCTTCGCCAATCCTGCCAGGATTAATCCGCCCGTGTTTTTTCAGCCACCTGCATCGGCAACCACGGAGATTATTGCTCTATCCGGCTTGGCAGAGCCCGGCTCGCAGGTAGAGATTTTTCATAATGAAGAGTCCCTGGGCTGGGTATGGGCAGATCAAGATAATGGCTTTTTCTCACGTGAAGGGGTAGAGTTACTATCCGGTGAAAATGTCTTTACTGCTTGGGCAAGGGATGCTCTTGATACTATGAGCCGACTCTCTAATCAAGTGATAGTGAGCTATGCGCCCTCGCCATCTATCGCGGTTTCTTCGTTGCGATTTATGAGCCCTGACTATAGCGACGAATTCACCGGCGATATTCAGATAAAAAGGCCGGTATTTATTGAGTTGGCAGGGAGTGATAATGATCCGGATAAGATCAATCAGGTCTATATCAAGATCTTTGGGAACCTTACCGATACTGCCGGATTAATCATTCCCCTTATGGAGACAGCCCTTGATAGCGGTATTTATAGAAATTCTGTTTATTTTGGATATTATACCGATCCAGCCTACTATACCCTGGGTGTGATGCCTGGGGAGAGTGTGACCATGGTCTCTTCAGATGACCAGACAGTATCTGATACGATTTTGGTCCTTGATGATGTACCACCCGGAGCGCCCCGTATTACTTCTCCAACCCATCCATCCCTCTGCCAGGATACCTTTGAAAATGGGCAATTGGGTGAATGGGCCAACCGCAGCGGTGGAGCAGGGGGAAGCCTTTTTCTTGATGATTCTGATCCCTCTTCCGGTGGCAGTTGTCTTAAGATTGTCAATGAGAGCAAAGGCGGGGATATGGGTGTGACTATCCGTGAAAGTGCTTATCAGGTGCGGGAATACCCTGTAGTGAGCTTTAATTATAAGATACCGGAAAATGTGAGAATTAACCTCATAGTTACCATCGGTGGGGTATGGTATGAGCTGCGGATGAGCGATGAGGCTAAGCATGTTGAGAATTTTGAGCAGGTTCTCTATACCACTATTGGTGATTTGAGAGTGATCAATGATGGCCAATGGCATGAGGTGGAATTCAATCTTTACACCCTGCTTAAGAATTGTATGCCGGATCAGTTTGATTTCAGGGTAGATGAGATGATTATGGCTGAGTGGGATGTGGTCGGGTGGTCTACTATAGCCATGGGCAATCATAATGGGGAAGGAGCTGCCTATTATATTGATAATTTTATCATCAGCAGCGGGGGGAGCGCGCAGGACCCGACCCTCTCTTTAAGTGGGCTGAGTGATACAAGCGGGATCACCGACTTTAGCTTTTTGCTTGATTCGGTAGCCGATACCCTTCCCGATGAGGTGAGTGAGGGAGCGGAATGGACAGTGACCTACCCGGATACAGAGAGCGGGAGATGGTTCTTTCATGCGCGTGCCGCGGATGGAGTGGGAAACTGGGGCCTGGCCAGTGATTATCAGCTCAAGGTGGATAAAGAAGGTCCTTTGGCTCAAGATCCGCTCCCGGCTCCTTGGGGCTTTTCCGCCACAAGTGAGATTAGCATAAAGATCATGGATTTTGGCGGAAGCGGGCTTGATATTGACACTGTTCAGCTTGAGGTTGAGGGTATTGTGTATGATATACACGATGGCGGGATGACCTATGATCCGCTCACTGAGACCCTGAGCTTGAAACTGTGGAAGGTGACCTCCTTTACACCTTCGCCAATTCTGGATGGCCAGGTAGTAGAGTGCTCGGTGATAGCGGCGCAGGATCTTGCGGGCAATCCCATTCAGGAAGCCTATTCCTGGTCCTGGACAGCTGATTATTCCTCTTTAACCGAAGGGGACCTTGTCTTATTGACCACTGGAGGCGGCTATTCACCTAGCTGGTCGCCGGATGGGGATTGGATTGCCTTTGTCTCAAGCAACAATATCTTCGTTATCCAGTCGGATGATTATGCTGAGGAAGAGGGGAGCCTCCTTCAGTTGACCTCAACAATAGAGGGAGTGAGAAACTATGATCCTGCCTGGTCGCCGGTGGATGAGCACATAGCTTTTGTATCAGACCGGGAGGGGGATGAAGATATATGGGTGGTTAATAGTGATGGCACAGACCTTATGAAACTAAGCCAGGATGAT
Organism: bacterium; assembly: GCA_049472395.1. Taxonomy (GTDB): domain Bacteria; phylum SZUA-182; class SZUA-182; order DTGQ01; family JBLIRR01; genus JBLIRR01. The sequence continues at coordinate 97,798 of JBLIRR010000004.1, forward strand.
CCTGACCATCAATACCGGGACAGACATCCGACATGGTCACCGGATGGCTCTCAAATAGCCTTTGAAAGGGAGGGAAATATATGGATCATGAATGCCGACGGCTCTGATGCCTATCCCCTGACCCATGATATGGTGTACGATAACCTTTATCCGAGCTGGTCCTCTGATGGGCAATGGATTGTCTATACAAAATCATTATATGAGGATCATCTGTGGATGATCGGCAGTGATGGGCAGCAGGAGTTTCAATTAACCAGGGAGGACCCCACCCGTTTTGCCTCCTTTATGATAGATAATCAAAGGATCGTGTATGAAAAGGCCAATGAAATTTGGATGGCCACGATTGATGGCAGCGAGAAAAAGGTCCTGCTCGATAACCGTAGCTGGCATGATTCAGAGCCGGTATGGAATAGTGAGGGCACAAAGCTCGCTTTAAGCTCCACCCGCAATGGTTCCTTGAATATATGGATCATGACCGTCCTTGAGTTGGCAGATGTCCGGGCAGTTTCGGAATTTATCTCGCCCAATGGCGATGGGCGCAATGATACCGTATCATTATACTATTCACCCACTATCTCCAATGTGACAGTGAGCCTCAGGGTATATGACGGGGAGGGCACTTTGGTGAAGACCTTGGTGGATAATGAACGAAGAGATGCGGGGGAAAGCATCGAGATGTGGGATGGGCGTGATGAGCAAGGCCTGGTTGTGGCTGATGGGGCGTATACCTTGAACTTACAGGCCACCACTCCCTCAGGGGATAGTACTATTTCGGAGAATAAGAGCATTATTATTGATACTCTCTTACCCAGCGCTTCTCATAAATTTGGCTATCCTCACAAACAAAGCGAGGGTATACATTATCTTACTCCCGCCTCTCAAATCACCCTGGAGGCTGCGGGTACAGGCTCGGGTGTGAGCAGGATAGAATATAGCCTTGATGAGGGAAACAGTTGGCGGAGCTATACATCATCTTTTTATGTGGGATTGCAGGATACAAGTATTCTGTACCGGGTCACTGATGGGGCAGGGAATCAGAGATTAAGCAACCTGATACATATCTCGGTTGATGATACGCCGCCAATGAGTGAGATTATGCCGAGCGGGAGTCTGTATTATGATGGTACGAACTATTATGCTCCCATCCATTTTACCTATTCACTGTATGCAGAAGATAATGAGGGAGGGGCCGGTGTGGCCGGCATCCACGTGAGTATCAATGGAAATGACTATTTTAATTATACTACACCCATTTCCCTGACCAAAGAAGGATTAAATTCTATTGCCTATCGGGCTGTGGATCATCTTGATAATCATGAGAGCTGGCAGACTATTTACATCATAGTGGATACAGGCCTTGCGACATGCACCTTTATCCCCCTCGGCGATACCTTTAATAATGGGGTAGACTTCTTTAGCCTGCCGGATACCTTGTATCAGTTATCAGGCACAGATGCTGCCTCGGGTATACACCATATGGAATATAAAGTGGATGAGGGAAGCTTCGAGGAATATGTCACTCCCATCTTAATTGAAGAGCCGGGTCTTCATACCTTATATTATAAGGCTGTGGATAACAGTGGGAATTGGTCACAAGAGCAGGCCATGCTGATGATAGTGGTTGATACTCTTCCTACTACCCAGATGACGGTAAGCAGCCCTCTTTATAAGGCCAATGGCGTAAATTACGCTCATAGTGACTACACTTATCAGATAACCAGCCACGCAGGCTCTGTGGAGGTGAGCATTGATGATGATCTTGGGCAAACCTATGATTCGTATCCTATTACCTTGAGCCTTGCAAGCTATGGTGAAGGAGAGCACACTATAAGTTTTCATGGCGAGGGAGAGCCCTCTTCGACTTTGACTATTACTGTTGATCATACTTCGCCCTCTTCCACTTTGAGCATCGAACCACCCACATATGGATCAGCCCCTGTTTATATAACCTCTTTAAGCAGAATAACACTCTCTGCCATTGATAACCTTTCCGGGGTGGCTTATATGGAATATGGGGTAAATTCCACCTCTAACTGGATACTCTACTCACAGCCCTTTAATATCTCAATCCAGGGACTCTCTACTATTTATTTCCGCAGTGCAGATAATGTAGGCAGTATTGAGGATATCCAGAGCATAGAGGTGTATCTTGATGATACGGGGCCCTTAGTAGATGATATCCTCCCCAGTAGCTCGGTCTATATCTCAGAGGGTCGGTCCTTTGCGCCTGGGGATTACACCTATTCAATAAGCGCCGTTGATGATGAGGTGGGGCTTGATCATATTGAGGTAAAGATTAATAATGGTCCGTATATGGAATATACCTCGCCTTTTAGCCTGCCCAGAGGTGCAGACGTCATAAAATATAAGGCTAAAGATTATCTGGGCAACTGGTCAGAGGAGAAGACCTATTCCATTTACATAGATACAATAGCTCCCCAGACAACTATCAGCGCCGATGCACCTAAATATGGGACAAATCCGATATATATCAGCACCACTTCAAATATTTATTTTACAGCTCAGGATGGGCAGGGTGCCGGAGTTGAGCTGAGAGAATATAGCCTTGACGACGGCGCCACCTGGATACGCTACTACCACCCCTTTAAACTTTCAATTCCTGGCCTTCATTCCATCCAATTCCGGAGTATCGATAATGTCGGTAATGAGGAACCTGTCCAAATTGCCGATGTGTATTTGGACATCGAGGCCCCAAGTACACATTTATCTGTAAGTGTGCCCAGTGCTGGGATCGATCCGGTCTATGTAGCTCCAGCTTCTATAGTGTCCCTCAGTGCTGGAGATGCAGGGGCAGGAGTTCGTAATATAGAGTACAAGATAGATGCCGGTGATTGGCAAAGCTATTTCTCCGGTTTTAATATAGCCTTCCCTGGGGCCCATCGCGTCTATCATAGAGCCACTGATAATTTGGGTTATCAAAGCCCCGTAATAGCAGCAGAGATTTTTGTAGATACTACTCCGCCTATTACCCAGGTCTTCCCAAGCACGCCGATTGCTGATGATGGCATCAGAAAATATGCCATCTCTTCTACTTCTTTTGCCCTGGTATCAGAGGATAATGTGCCAGGCGTAGATCATATTGAGGTGAGTGTCGATGAAGGAACGTATCATACCTATACCGCGCCAGTTAGCTTTGACACACCAGGGCTTCATACCATCAGCTTCTATGCCTTTGATCAGCTAAACAATCGTGAGTCAGAACAGATATATGAGATTTATTGTGCCGATACTTTGCCCCGGGTAGCCATTATACCGGTAGGCATTGTCTATAATGAGGAACCCAATCGGTATGCCCCCTCCTCCACTATGTATACTTTAGTGGACACGGGAGTAAATATTCTGGATGAGATCCGCTGCCAGATAGATGGCGGAGGATTTATAACCTATAGTACTCCCATTCAACTTACTGAGGAAGGGGAGCATTGTATAGAGTTTGCCGCGGTGATAGAGGGGCTGCAAGAGGATGCAACCCAATATCACGTCATAATAGATGATACGCCTCCTCTAACTGAACTTTCCCTTGGACAGCCCCAGTATAGCTCCTCAGAAGAAGAGATTTTTATTTCCTCAACCACACCAATAATTCTGAATGTAACAGAGGAATCATCCGGCCTTGCAGGGTTGCGCTATAGCCTGGATAACGGAAATACCTGGCTTGCTTACAGCAGGTCTTTTACGATAGCCAATTCTGGTAACTTCACCGTCCACTATCAAGGATATGATAACGCAGGAAATTATGAACCCATCAAGACGGCTCATTTGACAGTTGATACGAGCCCACCAACGGTGAGATACATTGCCAGCGGCAATCTTATCATCTATGAGGCAAATCATTATGCACCACTTGATTTTAGTTATATCCTCTCTGCAACTGATAATGAGTCCGGGGTCGATCATATAGAATGTAACTTAGACGGGTTGGGCTTTGCTCCCTACACGGCACCTATATCCTTTAATGGTTATGGCTCGCACCGGATAGAGTTTAAGGCGCTCAATCACCTGAGACTGTGGAGTGAGATATGCACCCTCAATGTACATGTGGCTGACATTGGAGTAAGCACACGCATCGCTACTTCCGAGATCACTTATCCGTTGAATAATACAGATATTGTATCCTCTCATTGCGTCTATACCCTCTCGGCATCATCTGGCGCGGACTGGATCGACCGTATCGAGTATAAGATTGATTCGGGAAGTTTTACTATGTATAACATCCCCTTTAAAATAACGACAGAGGGTGAACATGTGATCACGTACCGGGGAGTCAGCAAGACCGGAAGCCTGGAGGCAAACAATACCTATAGAGTCTTTGTTGATAATACTCCCCCTGGGATTGCTGCTTTATCAGATAATCCTGATCCCTTTACTCCATTTAGCGAGCTTAATATCGGAATGAATGATACTGTAAGCATTACTGCCTGGATCTCTGATAATATCTTTACTGAGCTGAATGTTTCTTTAGCCATATATGACCTTCAAGGGCAGCTCGTGAGGCAGTTGGAGGAAAATAGAGAGGCGTCCGCCGGCCGAATAAGCAGTATTTGGGATGGATTAAGTGATAGTGGTGAAGAGATGGCAGAAGGTGACTATGTCTATCAACTGATGGCTGCCGATAGGATAGGTAATATTGCCCATGCCTCTGGAATGATTACTCTGGCCGGATCTTTGGTAAAAGCGCCAGTTACAGCAGATATATCTGATCAGACATATCCTGCTATTTATGGCAGCAGGATTGTCTGGGAGGATGAAAGAGGCGGTAATAAGGATATCTATCTTTATGATCTTGAGACCCAGCAAGAGACCCAGATCACTAATGAGGCACATGATCAGGTGAAGCCGAGGATTTATGAGGATTTTGTTGTGTGGGAAGATTATAGAAATGGCAATGCTGATATCTATCTCTATGAGCTTGATACGCAGGTAGAGATCCGGCTTACCTCTGATGGTAGTGAGCAGACCAATCCATCAATTCATGGAAGTCTCATAGTATGGAGTGATAATCGCCATGGAAATTGGGACATTTATCTCTATGATTATTTTACAGGCATAGAGTCGCGAATTACCCCGGACACGAGCGATCAAATCAATCCGGATATTCTTGGCTACCACATTGTCTGGGAGGATTATCGTCATGGCCAGGCAGATATTTATCTCTATGATATCCTGAAAGAAAGTGCAGAGCAACGGATTACTTCTGATTCGGCAGAGCACACCAGACCTTCCATACACAACCATTGGATCGTGTGGCAGGATAGCAGGGATGGCAATCAAGATCTTTATGCTTATAATCTGTTAGCCAACACAGAGCATGTAGTGGCAGCTACTCCTTCAAACCAAACGATGCCGTGCTTGTTTGGAGATTTTGTTGTATACCAGGATGACTTAAATGGCCCTGAGGATACAGATATTTACTTATATAACATTATCAGCAATGATAATCTCCTGCTCTCCAACCATCTGTCACGCCAGGAGCACCCGGCTATTTATGGCCACAGGATTGTATGGCAGGATAACCGTGCCGGACAATGGGATATTTACACTTGTCTGGTTCCGGAATTGAGTTTAGAGACTACTATAAGGAGAGTCAATCTGGAAACCGAGGATCAGATACATCTGGATCTTTATGGTTATTATTTAGCCTTTACTGATTATACGAATGGATTTGGGGATATTTACCTAAAGGATTTGATTAATGGAGATGAGATACGGATAACAGAGAATTTAACCAGCACCCAATGTGAACCCTCTGTTTCAGGAAAGATACTGGTCTGGCAGGATAATCGCTCTGGAAACTGGGATATTTATACTCGCAGGCTCGACAGCTCCACAGAAATCAGAATAACTGAAGATTTGGCTGACCAGATGCATCCTTCCGTATATGAGGACAGGATTGTGTGGGAGGATTACCGCAATGGGAATAGTGATATCTACTATTTCGATTTAAGCATAGGTGAAGAAAGGCCCCTGGTTCTGGATCCATATAATCAAACCAATCCTGTTATTTATGGGAATAGGGTCGTTTGGATAGATGACCGGCATGAGGGCCAGAGCGATGTTTATTTGTATGACCTCGGTAGCGCTCAAGAGAGGAGAATCACCACGGATAGCGCGGAGCAGATTCAGGCTGATATCTATGATAGTTTTGTTATCTGGGAGGATTATCGCCATGGTAACGCAGATATATATCTCTACAACATCATCACCGGGCAAGAGAGGCAATTATGCGCAGATATATCCAATCAAACCAATCCTGCTATTTATGCTCAAACCATTGTCTGGGAAGATGATACATTCGGGCATAAGGATATTTATAAATATAATATTCCGATTGCAACTGCACGCCTGGTGGCGGGGGAATCTTACGATGAGATCTATCCGAACATATTTGAAAATATTATAGCGTGGCAATCTCATCAATACAGCTCCCATATTTTTTATGCTGCGAGTATGGTCTCAATACCCCAGGATACCTTACCCCCACAGATAGTGGATTATAGTATCACCCCACCATCTTTTTCACCGGATCAGTCACCAGGAATTAAAGATCGTGCTGCAATCAAATTTGCCCTTGAGGATAATCAGTCGAGTAAATTAGCCACCACAGTCATTATTTATGACCTTAATCAAAATTCTGTGCGGCACCTCGTGGATAGATCCTTGCCAGTAAGGGAACATTTGTTTTTATGGGATGGGCGCGATGATAATGAAGATATGGTGGCTGACGGTATGTATACTATTACAATTAATGCCATAGACAATGCTCAGTTATCTGCCCCAGTGATCTCCCACACAGTGAGTGTTGATAATACCAATCCCACGCTCACTATTGACCAGCCTTCGGATGGTTCTTTGATTAATAATGATCAGCCTTCAATTATAGGGACATTAGTGGATAATCTCGGGATTGATCAGGATTCTTTCACGCTCCTCATAGACAATTTTGCAGTAGTGGGTGTTTTCTTGGAAGAATCTGATTTTGCCTATACACCAGAATCCGCTCTTTCTGAAAATATCCATAATATTAAAGCCCAGGTAACGGATTTGGCGGGAAATACAGCAGAGCATGTAATAGCCGTAACTGTAGATATCACTCAACCGGAGATTAGTATCTCCGGAGTGGAGGAGGGTGTTACCTATAGCCCACCGGTGAGTCCGGTTATTGAGGTGAATGATTTGCATTTAGATATAGTGACCATTACCCTAAACAATGAGCCTTTTGTAAGCGGTACTTCTGTGGTTGCCTCTGGAGACCACAGCTTAGAGGTTTATGCATCTGATGGAACTGGCAATGAAAATCAACAGATTGTAAACTTTTCTGTATCCAACGAGTCTCCTACTTGTACTCTAATTGCGCCTTATGGAGGGGAGATATGGGAAAAGACGCAGGATATTATCTGGTCCGCGGAGGATATCAATAATGATCCAGTAACCATTACCCTTTCCTGGAAGATTAATGATGGTAGTTGGACGGAGATTGTTGTAGATCATGCAAATACAGGCAGCTTCGGTTGGGATACCACTGCTATGCCTGATGCTGAAAATTATTTGGTAAAAGTAACAGCCTATGATGGCCAATATTATGCTGAAGATATCTCAGATGCATTCTTTACCATTAAGAATAATACCCCGCCTACAGCAGAGGCAGGTGACGACCAAATAGTAAATGAGGGGGATATAGTTGAATTTCAAGGATCATTTAAAGATCCAGATGATAATGCTAATATTTTTATATGGAATTTTGGTGATGGGCACACGGAGGAAGGAACACTGACTCCGACTCATGTCTATGCGGACAATGGCTCATATAGAGTAACCTTAACAGTAATAGATGATGATGGAGCAGAAGGAAGCGATACTCTGGCTGTCACCGTAAACAATGTAGCGCCTTCCGTAAACGCAGGAGAGGATCAGATAGTGAATAAAGGAAATACGGTAATCTTCTTCGGCAGGTTTACAGACCCAGGTCAAGATACGCACACTATAGCCTGGGACTTTGGCGATGGGACAACATCGGAAGGGAGCTTAATACCAACTCATGTGTATGCGGAGGTTGATATTTATAGGGTGACATTGACGGTAACCGATGATGATGGGGGAGCAGACTCAGACACGTTGATCATTACGGTGAATAGATTAAATTATCCCCCTTCCATTCCTGGCTTAAGTTCACCATTGGATCATGCCGAGGTGACTGCTTCGCAGCCCCCTCTGGTGATTGAAAACAGCGCAGATCCTGATGAAGATAGCATAACTTACAAATTTGAGGTTTATTCTGATGAAGGTATGAATAACCTTCTGTGCCAAGATTTTGTCGCTGAAACAGAAGACACTACATCATGGGTGGTATCAGAAGAGCTGAGCGATAATACCTGGTATTATTGGCGCACAAGAGCTACTGATGGGATGGCTTTTAGCAATTGGGTCTCCGCCAGCTTCTTTGTGAATAAGGCAAACGATCCTCCGACAGCCATTACCATGGTAAATCCTCGAGATACTACCGAGGTTGATACACTTGCACCTACCTTAGGGGTAACCAATAGCACTGATATTGATGAAGATGTTCTGAACTATACCTTTGAGGTCTATAAAGATAGCACAATGAGGTGCCTCATTACTTCCGTTTCCAATATCAGCGAAGGAGAAGGGGGATATACTTCTTGGACAGTGGATTTAAATCTGGATGACAATACCTGGTACTATTGGCAAGCTACTGCAATAGACGAGCATGGAGCCACCGCAACCACAGGCTTGATCTCGTTCTTTGTCAATACCACCAATTATGCGCCAGTCATGCAAGGCATTTATTCCCCGCAGGATGCAGAAGAGGTAGAAGCCCCGGAATTGGATTTGGTTCTTACTATAAACAATGCCTTAGACCTTGATAATGATATACTCACCTATTTCTTTGAACTCGATAGGATTAATACCTTTAATAGTGATCACAAGCAAATCTCAGGTGAATGGCCAGAGGGCTCTGATAAAACCTCCTGGGATGTAAGCGGACTTTCCGACAATACTCTCTATTTTTGGAGAGCAAAAGCCAGTGACACTCTGGCAGAAAGCTCCTGGGTGCACGCACGCTTCTTTGTCAACACGGACAATGATCCACCTTCGACGCCAGTCTTGAAAAATCCAGGTCAATATTCTTGGGTGAGAACATACACCCCACGGCTGGAGCTCTATCCTTCAGAAGACCCTGATCGTGATTTACGCAACTATATATTTGAGGTGTATGCTGATCCTCTCCGAGAGAATATAATTATCCATGAAATTTCTTCTACTCCTGAATTGACTCTTTCTTCCGAACTTGGTGACAATGCCTGGTATTATTGGAGAGCACAGGCACAGGATGAACACGGGGCAGCGAGCGATTGGATGGAGACCTCGACCTTTTTTGTAAAGAAGGTAAATCATACGCCATCAGCGCCTACCCTCAACTCCCCGGCCCATATGAGCAAAGCTACGAGCTTAACTCCCCTTCTTTCTGTAAATAATAGTCATGATCCGGATGGAGATACCATTACCTATGAGTTTGAGATCTATCCTAATACTGATCTCACACCTCCGGCACTTGCCTCTGTGAACGAACATGCAGAAGGAGATTCCACCACTTCATGGTTATGCGAAGCCATCTTAGAGGGAAGTTGGTATTCCTGGCGAGCAAGAGCATTTGATGGGATAGCTTATAGCGAATGGATGGAAGAGGCGACATTTTCTAGTAATGCGTGTGATGAGTGCTCCTATATTCTGATTACAGAAAAGGCAAAGGTCTGCTGGCATCATAGTGACATCCATGTAGATGGCAACTTGAACTTCCCAAACGGTATCTGGATGGATAACCTATCCCCTGTTGGAAGTATAGTGATTAGATTGGCCGAGGTTGAAATTCCCGAGCAGAGTGTAAACTTTGAGATTACGGATAAGAAAAATGATAAGTGGGAGTATAAGGATAAAGATAATCTCTATGGTAACATCAAAGACTTTAAGATTGATTGGAAGGGAGCAAAATTCGATTACCATGGTGATAATAAATTCCACATCCATACGCACTTCATTGCTGGAACTGAGACAGAACTTTGCATCCATACTGATCATGTTTCAGAAACTTTGGCAGTCATTATTAATGGAACCAGCATAGCCTACGATGAAAATAAAACCATAACAACGGCTGTCGAATATGAACCACAGAAGGATGACAACACCCACGTCCACTTTACCCTTCCCTTCCAGCTTACCTCTGATATGACGATAAAGATTAGCGGAGCATTAAATCTTACCATTAATGTGGCAGATTATTACAAAGAAAGTTCTGCTAAGTTTAAGTTGGTGAGCAGTTTTGATTCGATGTTATTCCCTAAAAGTTCGGAATCGTCACCAGATCAGTTGGAATATATTATATGGTTCGGGGATAAGATGAAAATGACCTCCGGGAGGGATCTGATAGGCATAGAAAAGGCTTGGACAAAAAAGGATACCAAGCACTGGGAATACAAATAGGCTCCAGGAAAATCAAAATTCCAGGTGTTATATTGCTATATATAAGTAGTGGATATGCTCATAAGAGAAAATCACGCTCAGATTGAAAATAATATTTTACGCTTAACGCTCAAAGGGCAGGCCTTGTGTGATACTATTGTCGGCTCCTTAACCACACCCTGGAGAAAAGAGCGGTGACCGCGTAAAATACCATACACCCAAAATGAGCAATATCGATAAAAAAAGTGAATCCTGGTGAGAAGAGAATAGTGGGCATATTTTTCAACACTCGAAAAATTCCCGTAATCACAATACCGATTAGGAAGAATATTTTTATATATGATGAGTGGGTCAAGGTGAATTTATTTTTCTCTATCAGAAAGTAATCAAGGATAATGTAAGTAAATAAGCCAAAAAGAAACAGGGCACCGAGATAGTGCATATAGTGTGTCACATAGTATCGCGCTGTCCAGGCAAAGCCGGGGATATCAGCGAGGTAATATCGTTTAAAAATGGGCATTTGGCCAAAACCGGTGAGTGCCATGAGGATGAAGGTGATTATATAAAGAGCGTGCACAATTTTTTTATGCGATTTCTCAGTATCTTCTGTATATCGTGTTGTGAAATCTTTTGTATATTTGTAAAATCGTAAAATAAATGAGGCTGCTCCGGCAAAGGGGCCAATAATCATGGCTTTTCCAAGATTATCAGCATGTTCCATCAGATTGGGCACCTCATCAAAGTGTGGCCGTCCCGGACCTTTTTCGATCACCTTATTAAGCTCATCAAAGGGGACGGGAGATACATAAAGAGTATTCGTTCCCCCGTTTTCCTTCTCTCCATAAATATACCCACCAATATCCCTGGCGATTTCATGGGCCTCTTTGACAATTTCATCCCGTGGACCTATTTTTTGCACCTTTTCAGGGCATATTTCAATACAGCCGGGCGTCTTACCCTCCCTTATCTTATCATAGCATCGATCACACTTATACATCACCCCATTACCAACAAAGGAGGGCAGAATGTGCAGATAAAGCCCAACCCCTGTCTGACGCTCCGGTATATGCCAGGGACAGACACTTTTGCATTTGCTTCCCCCAAGACAGATATCCGAATGTATTCGAGTAATGCCATTTCTCAACTTACGTGCAGCTCCCCAGGGACAGAGATCTGCGCATGGCGGATTTTGGCAATGCATGCATCGCCTTGGGAATGTATAGGTCTGTTCCTGTCCGTTGATGGTCACGGTTGCGCTTTGAATATATAGCCAATTGTAGGGCGTAAGCCGATCGCTTACCCCTTTTTTATCAGACCAGTCAGCTACTTTTACCCTCGAGGGGTACATTGTGGGAAATGGTTTTATTGGTTGGGGAAACTTGAATTCGTTAGCCTCATGGCAGCCATCTATGCATGCCTCGCACCCTATGCATTTTCTGATGTCAATGAGAGTGGCAAGTTCTTGCGTAGCAGAGCCCTCCGTTATGGAAGAGAAGGCCATACCGGCGACGGCAAGTGAGCCGGCAGCGGCAATACTCCCTTTCATGAATGCTCTTCGAGAGATATGAGATGGCATGGCCCTAATTATACCCTATCCATTAATTGTTGTGCAAGAGATAATTACTGACACTAGTAATTCTTGTCTTAGATTGATTGAGTAATATATGGGAGGTAGCTATTGTTATAAAATAGCTACCTCCCGGAAGGAGGAGGGTTTGGTAGGAGGAAGTGATGGTAATATGAGAAGGAGGTGGTGGTGGTGGCTGAGGGGAAGCACAGCCCAGCCTTTAAAGCAATAGTGCATTAAATGAACCGAAATCGGTGCTTTTTATGCTTACAATAGAATATGTTCCATCCATTACACCCGGAGCAATAAGATTGCCTGTCATTGTAAGTGTGTACAGTGTACCACTTACAATATCCAAATAAGCCCCTGTAAGCTCCAATATTGAAGTCGTGGCCAAAAAGGTTCCTGTCACATCCACCGGAATAGGAATCAACCTGTTTAAGATGAGAGAAACTGTCCCTATAATCTGACCTGTCACTGGATCTACGGTCAATACCATATTTAAGAGACCGCCATCAAATCTCACCAAACTAAGCCATGTCCCACTCCAAATACCCGCCACAGCGGCAGCACTTCCCCCCGTTGTTCCCGTTACTACCGATGCCGTGCGGGCAATCGGTAGATTCCATAAAAAAGGACTAAATGCTGTGGGAACGCTACTGAAAGGGGAAAAGAATGGTGATGGTGTAAAGAAACCTAAAATCGAAGGATCTATGGGTACCTGAGCAGACGCATTCTTCTGCATAGTGAACCCGATGAGTGTAATGAATACAATAAGTATTCCTAATGTAAATATTAATCGTCCTTTTTTCATTGTACCTTTCTCCTTATTGATTTTTGTTTATAATAAAGTTAAATAAAAATCGCCGAAGTTTATTCCCTTCCAGCTTATAATAGTCAATGTTCCACTCATAGTAGTGCTGCTTGTGAGCGTACATACGAGATTGATGTTCGCTGGTTTCCCGACTAACGGATCAAAATATATTCCATTCAGATCAAATGTTGCAGAACCCGGCAAAAGAACTCCTGTAACAGACACAGGCACGGGCACTACATTGGTTGCTCCAAAGTCCACTATACCATCCAGTTGACCTGTTTGTGTATTCTGGATTAATTGGAGCGTCATAGCACCTGTTTGCGGACCGGTTGAGGCAGAGATGTCGAGGATATACCAACTTCCTATCCAATTGGTAGTAACGATAACTACAGGGATAGGTGGGGGAACAACTGGTACTGTTGCAGTCGGAGCGACTGTAGGTACAACAACCGCCTGCGCTCGATCAATCGCAGTGACGGAGGGTGCTTGGGTAACAAGTGCCGGGGTGGTGACCGCCGGAGCTAACAACTGAGCAAGGAGTGCATTCATGGGATTCATTAATCCCGTACCATAGATTCCTAATCCATAGAGCCCGCCATATAATCCGCCTGCTCCATAAAGGCCCCCGTATGATCCGGTGAGGCCGTAACCAAGACCGGAAAGTCCTCCGAAACCATATGTATTACCATAAAATCCGAATTGAGCCTGCGCATGCGTGGAAGCGAATAAACCCATCATGCAAACTGCTATCAGAATAAAAAATAGTCTACTTTTTCTCATCTTCCTTAATTCTCCTTATCTCTGTTTAATCAATAATCATTATGTTTACATATAAAATGCCCCGTATCTCATTAAACCATCTAAATTACAGGAATTGTTAATGGTATAGCCGCGGTGGGGACCTGTACAACCGGAAGCGCAGTTGTCGGCGTTGGTGGTGGCAATGTGGTGAGAATGCCTCCGCCTCCAGTGATTCCAGGGATCCCCCCACCGAGATTTAAAGCTATTAAGGAGGTTAATGTAGGAGCTGCGGTTGGAAGAGTGACTGTCGTGGTGACTACCGGCAAGACAGGAACAACTGTTGGTGTTAATGGAAATGGAGCAACAAAGGTGGTCGGAACAGGTGTAGCTGCAGTAAGATTGAGGATAATGGTGACTGTTGGCGTAGGCGGGGGAGCCAGGGAGGGAACAAGAGATGTGACAGTTAATCCAGCCGCTGTAACCTGGGGTACAGTAACCGTTAAAGGAGTAAAATTAGATGGGGGAAATGCTGCTGCTCTCAACGGGAGTGCCGAGACAGGAGCCAATATTGGAAAAGTGAAAGGAGCGGGCACTCCGAATATATTAAAAAGTGGTGGCAAAAAAGTGTTCTGCGCGCGTGATTGAGGAATCATTCCGACGCATAGCAAAAAAAGTATCCCCCCTATGAGTAGAATCTTCTTACTAACTATTCTATTACTGTTACTTGTGGTTTTCATTCTTTAACCTCCTCACACAACCGTTAAATTGTTAAATAAGTAAAATAATGTATCCTCATACTTAGGATCTATTTATTTAGTTTTTATTAATAAAGACGTCCATATATGAGAATGGATACTTTTAATACTTATTTTCTGTTTTTTTACCTCAGATTTTTTAGGATTTCGCCTATAATGCGGAAATTTTCGTAGCATCGTACCTATCTTTCCATGATATTCGTCAACTGTATAAGAAGATAAAAAACGTAAACGAAGGTTAAGGATGTATAACTATGCTTTGTGATATGAAAGAAGAAAAAGAGATATATAATTATTCTGAGGAAAAGGAATTTTCCCGGGATGATAAATACGATGATACCTATTATATTAAGAATTATATTAGGGAAATAACGAGGATCCCCCTTTTATCAAGGGAGGAGGAAAGGGAATATGCCGCAAGGATTGCGAAAGGTGATAAGGAAGCACGATCGAAACTGATAGAGGCCAACTTGCGTCTTGTCGTTAATATTGCCAAAAGATATTCTCATTGCGGACTTCCCTTTTTAGATTTGATCCAAGAAGGGAACCTCGGATTAATAAAAGCTGTTGAAAAATTTGATGGGACACGCGGATGTAAATTTAGCACCTATGCTACATGGTGGATCAGACAAAGTATAAGAAGAGCAATGGCTAATAAGGCCCGGACAATACGTGTGCCTGTCCATACCTTGGATACAATCAATTCATTGATTAAGGGCCGTGAACGATTAATGCGAGAAAACAAAAAGGAACCTAATATAAAAGAAATGGCGACCTATATGAAGATACCGGAAAAGAGGGTTCAAGATTTATTTAATATTATAAATATTTTAAGAAAACCTGTGTGTCTGGAACAGCCCTTTGATGACACAAGTAATTATAGTTATGCGGATTATTTAGAGGATAAAGAGAGTAATACGGCGTGGGATAAAGTGATTGATAAATCACTTAAAAAGGAGATTCGCAGGTTGTTATATACGCTATTAAATGAGAGAGAACAAAAAATTATTGGCATGCGATTCGGTATCGAGACCTATGAGGGAAAAACTTTAGAGGAAGTAGGGGATAGTTGTCATTTATCAAGAGAAAGGATCCGCCAAATTCAAAATGAAGCTCTCTCCCGGCTTAAGGAATCTGACGATCTGAAACCTTTATATGATTTTCTTAAAAATTAGCATAAAGGCACTTCTTTTATTTTATTCTTTTTCTTAAAAGAGAATGTTCCTGTATACCGATAAAATAGATATATAATTTTATTTTTAAAAGGGAGAGATACATATGGAAATGAAAGGAGCTGGAGGAACAGACGGGGGTATTGGCAGATTTTTCATAGGATTAATTATGATGATCGGGGGAGGATATCTTTTTCTCCATTCAATCAAAGTGACAACTAATTTTCGTATGGGACTCAGGCTTTTTTCTTTGGGCCCAGTACATATGACAACCGGTATGACGATGATTCCATTAGTATTTGGAATCGGATTTATTTTCTATAATTCAAAGAATTTTATTGGATGGTTTTTAACTGTGGGCTCCCTCGTCATGCTATTATTTGGGATTCTCTCTACCATTAATTTTAAATTAAGCTTTATGACAGCATATGAGTTAGTGACGATGCTGGTTTTGCTTATTGGGGGAATAGGGTTGTTCTTAAGCTCTCTCAGAAATTGTAAACAATAGCAGCTCCCATAACTTATATTTTTAATTGTAGTGGTGTCATCAATCTTTTTTTCTAACTCTTCTTTTGTTTCGTAATTCTTCTATTCCCTGAAGGCTTTTTTCAAGATTTAAGGTATATTAGACAGGAATTCTTATTCGAGTTTCTTGCGTGTATTAGAGTAGAAATAGGTCAGAATAAAGGTGAAAACGTTAATGTATTTTTTTTATAAGGCTGTTATAATGAAATACCAGAATTATGGCATGGACAATAATAGCGTGTCTTTTTTAATTGAGCAGGAGAAGATGCAATAAGCATCAGAAAAAAGAGAGAGGTGAAAAAATGGCGGTGAGGAAGATAATGATTGTAGATGATAATAAAGATTTATTGAATGAGCTTCAAGAAATCCTTCTTTCAAGTGGTTATGAGACAATAGCTATCGATGACTGCGCTGCTGTTATGCATATTGCCCATAATGAAAAACCAGATGTCATATTGCTTGATTTAAAGATGGATACAATGTCAGGATTCCAGATAGCGCGAAGATTAAAGGGACTTTCAGCAACCGCCCATATTCCTATTATTGCAATGACCGGTGTTTTTACAAGTGAAGATAATTACTTATTTATGAATACCTGCGGAATAAAAATGTGTATTGAGAAACCATTTAATCCGCGTGATGTGCTTGCTCGCATAGAAGAAGTAACAGGGACATCATTATAAGGGGAACACATGAACGCTATGGTATTATCCAAACTCTGCACGATCGATGAGAATAAGACTCCTCTTGTATTGAAACAACTGCCGGTCCCTGCTCCTCGTACACGAGAGATTTTAGTAAGAATTACCGCGTGTGGCGTGTGTCATACCGAGATTGATGAGATTGAAGGGAGAACCCCACCACCTCATCTACCGATAGTGCTGGGGCATCAAGTGGTAGGAAAAGTTGAAAAAAAAGGGCAGGATGCACATGCCTATCACATTGGGGACAGGGTCGGAATTGCATGGATTTACTCAGCATGTGGAGAGTGCACACTATGCCGGGAAGGCCGTGAAAATTTGTGCTATGGATTCAAAGCCACGGGAAGGGATGTAAATGGCGGATATGCGGAATATATGACTGTTCCGGAAAGCTTTGCCTACCATATCCCCAAAGAGTTTACTGATGAGGAAGCAGCTCCTCTTCTGTGTGCAGGGGCGATTGGTTTTCGTTCTTTACGATTAACAGGCCTCACCGATGGAGGATATCTCGGACTTACCGGATTTGGTGCCTCGGCACATTTGGTACTGAAGATGGCCCGATATCAATATCCAAATTCTCACATCTATGTATTTGCACGAAGCGCTCAGGAAAGAAGGTTCGCCGAAGAACTTGGGGCTGTCTGGACAGGTGATACGGCTGAGGCATCACCAGAGAAACTGGATTGTATTATTGACACAACACCTGTGTGGAAACCAGTGGTCGAAGCATTAAAAAATTTGAAACCTGGTGGGAGATTAGTTATTAATGCAATACGCAAAGAGGACATTGACAAGGAATATCTTGCGAGGTTAGAGTATCCTTCCCATCTCTGGCTTGAAAAAGAAGTCAAGAGTGTCGCGAACGTTGCACGGCAAGATGTGCGTGAATTCTTAGCGCTGGCTGCCAAGATCCCCATTAAACCCGAAATTCAGGAATTTACATTAGAAGAGGCAAATAGGGCATTAGCCGAGCTTAAAGCACGAAAGATCCGGGGCGCAAAGGTATTACGCATTGGGAAAGACAGGTGATGAATCAGGGTCAAAATTTTGTGCATATCCCAACCCTTGCCGTATAGACCAGGGGAAATTGTCCGTCTATTTCATGAAGAGAGATTTGAATAGGATCGAAAAAGAATCCTGCAAGCTCGCTGCCTATGGAAAATCCTGCTCCGAGTGTCATCCCGTAGTTTTCTTTTCTGCGTGAGAGTTTAAATTGAGACATTCCCACTTTAAAATTTGGCTTTATGAAGTAGTCGGACAACATGATGGCAACGTATTGCAATGAGAGAGTAGAATAGTCCAATCGCGCGGGATGGCTTTTGCCATAAGAATATAAGCACGACAAAAATATCTGATTTCTCTCCTGTCTCGTGACGGGGATGAGCAGTGACATTGATATGCCGCGTATGGTATAGTCGGTATTGTCTAACTCAAACCTGCCATGTTCCTGCCCAACTCTGAATAACCGTATGGGTTTCTTTTGGGTAATTGCCCACACCTGTCTGCCTGGTACGATAACAAGCAGTATTACTAAAAGGGGGAAAACTCTTCTCATTGTTCCTGCTTAGTTTCAATACTAGATGTACGGCTTTTGACGTAAGTAATTACCCCTGTTTTCATTTCAGCAAGCGCTATAGTTGGCGCTTTAATAAAGTTCGTCTTAATTGAAGTGACTTGATTCGGTAAAATACCCTTTTGTCTGGCTATTGAATTGATCCTTTTTGCTCTTTTTGCTGCGGCAATAACCATCTGGTATCGTGATTCATTCTTAGGACATTCCGCAAGCAATGGCGTATTATTTCTCATTAACTATCCTCTTACTTTCTCTTACTTTTTTCTGATTATCTACTCTCTAATAATTTACGGTTGTAAAAAAAATTCAGCATTCACCCCCTTGTTCTTACATGGTAAGTCCTATTATAAAATAAAATGAATATTTGTCAATAAGTAACACAGAGCAATTCATTTTCACGGCTGTGTTGTATTATTTTTTTTGACAAAATGAGGAGAGTGCCGATAATATAAACAAAATGAGGATACCTAAATGTATATGAGGAGAAATAAAATGAATAATAGAAAAAAGATGAGAAAGGGTTTATTCGCCATATTTTTTATTGTAATAAATATAAGCTGTGTCAGTATCCCGAAGAATCGCCTGCATCGTTATCAGCGATCAGTTGTAGTTGACAATAAAGAGGTTGAGGAGGAGATACTCTCACGTGCCTCATTGGAAAGAAGAGAAGATAGAAAAGATAATTCCATTAAAATCCTCCATATGAAAGGTACCCCGTATGAGATGGGCTTTCAGCATGGAAGTCTCCTCAAAGAGGATATATATGCGAATGTTACTCGTGTTATAAAACTGGCCAAATGGTTCGCTGTTGAGGATGCAATGGATGAGGCGTATGATTTGATGGCGCCGTATATTCCCCTTGAAGAGAAGGAGGAAATGCGTGGGCTTGCCCACGGCGCTGGTATTCCCCTGCGGGTCATACACTGGTTTCATGCCATTCCTGAGGTATCTGAATATGGGTCTCACAAGAGATTTTCCAAGAAATTCAAGCCAACAAGTTGCAGCAATATCGCTGCCTTCGGAAAAGCGACGATAGATGGTGAGCTTTACCAATTACGTGTCCTTGACTGGATGAGAAACATGGGGGTTCAAAAAAGGCCGGTTATCCTGGTGCATCATCCGGATTCGGGTAATGAATCCATCACATTTTCTTTTGCCGGGTTTATCGGGTGTGTATCGGGAATGAATGAACAAAAGATGGCGTTTGGTGAAATGGGCTACGGCAATCCTCCTGGAGAGAGCCTTGAGGGTATCCCCTTTGTTTTTTTATTCAGGAAGCTTATGAGAGAAGCCGACAGCCTTGATGACGCAAAGAGAATCATCGAGGCTGCGCGCAGGACTTGCTCGTATGTATATGTGATCTGCGATGCAAAGAAGGAGAATAATGCCGAAAAAGCGCTCCTATTTGTCACGGATAAGAGCAGTGTAAGGACATTTTCTGAAAATACCATCCTGGAAGATACATTGAAAGGGAGAGAGTATCCGGCTCTTGATGATGTGGTATATGGAGGAGCGAAAAATGAGAAATTATACGAGTCCATTTCACGCTTTTACGGCGCACTGTCTCCTGAGACATTAAAAGAGATCGCCACCATAATTGCGTTGAAGAGTAATATGCAAAACGTGATTTTCAAGCCAGCTACCCTAGAAGCGTGGGTCTCACATGCCACTGATGCGCATGGTGAAGAAGGCAAAGCGTGCAATCAAGAATGGTTTTATTTTGATTTCGGGAAGTGTTTTTTGAAAAATTGAAGTGATTTCTTCTTTATATAATAAATGAAGGGAAATGCTGTAAGATGCCCGCAGAAAAGGTAAATAGTCTCCGGCTTTCCCATTTTTTTCCTCAGCTCTTTCCCTTTTGCATAAGGCACTATTCTGTCAAAGAGAGCGAGAACCATAAGGACAGAGCGTGCATCAATGTATTCGGCATACTGGAGGGGATCACAAGATATTTTTTCCGTAAGCTCATTGTAAAGTCCGGTGCGCGTCAATTTTTTTTCTTTCATAATTTCTTTTCTCCTTCTCTTGATCCCTTTTTCACTTGAATGGGTTAATATATAGGGGATATCCCCTGCTGTGAGGGCAAAGACGCTCGCCTTAATGCGATCATCAAGGGCACTCACGAGAGAGCCTTTAATACCCCCCATACTTACACCAAATAAGCCTATACTATTTGTATCAAGGTCATCCTGAGTCTCTATCCAATCGATTGCCTGTTTACAATCAAAGACCATCTGGCATAAGGTCATATCTATTTTGTTAATATCTCTTAAGTTAGTGTATTCTTTTTGCCTATTGACTATGACCGCTGCGTACCCCTCATGAGCAAAATAGGATGCGAAATTTTTTGAAATATTGTTAGAGCCCCCTAAGATCGGCAATACTATAATGACCGGTGTGGCGTGATGCCCTGTTATATCATAATAATCCATGCAGATAGAGTGATGAGTCGGCAATATGGTGTGGGAGGGGGTAAACTCAATCCGTTTTATGGTGTATCCTTCGGTTATTTCCAGTATTGTTTCTTTATACTCGGGAGCGGATTTTTCATAGGTAAACTTTTTCTTGATTTCCCTCGGCACTGCTTTAGGGCCTGTATAGTCTGGATTGAGAGAAAAATGAGCACACCCTATCACCTGAAGACAGAGTGGTATACATAAGGATAGTGCTAATTGCTCCAATATTTTTTTTCCCATACTAAAACCTGATAATCGTATCATAGGGCTTTTGGTTCGTTATCGGTCAATTGAATGCTCCTCTCGCATGTATCATGATTATAGTATAATTATCGTCAATTTAAATTGTTGCAAAAAAAGTGAAAGAAAAATTTGTTTTTTCCGTCCATTAAAATATACACATGAAGTAATGAATGAAATAAAAACGGGAGCGGGAAGTTTCAGTGAGCAATCAAGGCTGTGGATGATAGAAAAGTATGTAAAACCTTCATGCCACGATCCCCATCATCCTGGCCATTACTATAGATGGGCTGATTTTTTTATCAGCCCTTTTTTTTTAGGGTGGTTTTATAAATATTTATTTGCTTTTTTATTGAACTTCTCCTATAATCTAACCGATAGAGGTCGTGAGGCACCTTTGAGGGTTAAAGTCCTTTATGCAAGTGAGCAGCAACTCTTTAAACGAGCAGTATCTCTTCAAAGGAGAGGGGCATGGACAAAAATTCACCTATTATAATATTTGATACAACTCTGCGGGATGGTGAACAATCACCGGGGGCGAGTTTAAATATAGAAGATAAGCTGAAGATTGCCGATCAATTGACAAAATTAGGTGTGAATGTCATAGAAGCAGGTTTTCCTATAGCTTCAAAGGGTGATTTTGAAGCGGTGAAACAGGTTGCGCAATCTATTAAGGGCTCTACCATTGCAGGCTTGGCGAGAGCTACTAAGCAAGATATAGAAAGAGCGTGGGAGGCGCTGAAGTATGCTGATAAGCCTCGAATCCATACCTTTATTGCCACATCGGATATCCATTTAGAGTACAAGCTGAAGAGAACAAGGGAACAGGTAGTAGCTATGACCAAAGAGGCTGTAGAGTTTGCAAAAAGCCTCTGCCCGGATATAGAGTTCTCAGCGGAGGATGCCTTCAGGTCAGACCGGGATTATCTGTGCCAGGTTGTAGAGACAGCAATTAATGCGGGTGCAACTACAATAAATATTCCTGATACGGTGGGGTATGCCATACCGGAAGAATTTGGAAAATTTATCAAATACATCATTGATCATGTGCCGAATATAGAGCAGGCAGTGCTGAGTTGCCACTGTCATAATGATTTGGGGCTTGCTGTTGCAAATTCTCTGGCAGCAGTCATGAATGGGGTGAGACAGGTTGAGTGCACTATAAATGGCTTAGGGGAGAGAGCGGGTAATGCGGCCTTAGAGGAAATTGTAATGGCGATTAGAACGAGAAAAACTTTTTTCAATATGACGACGAATATAAAAACAGAGGAAATTTACAAGACAAGCCGAATGGTGACAAATCTCACAGGGATGCTAGTCCAACGGAATAAGGCTATTGTGGGAAAGAATGCCTTTGCCCATGAAGCGGGCATCCATCAAGATGGTTTGCTGAAGGAAAAAACCACCTATGAAATCATGACACCGGAATCTATCGGGCTCAAACAAAGTCAGCTTGTTCTCGGCAAACATTCCGGCAGACATGCCTTTGCAAATAAATTGGAGGAGATGGGCTATAAACTGGGACCTAAAGAGGTGGATGAGGCATTTAAGCTTTTTAAGGATCTTGCCGATAAAAAGAAAGAGATTTTTGACGAGGATATTCAGGCCCTGGTTGAGGACGAAATCAGTACTCTTCCGGAAAAATTCACTATAGAGTATCTTCATATCTCAAGTGGGAGTCGGACTATCCCGACAGCTACGGTGTGTCTTAAAAGAGATAATGAGATTATTCAGGATGCCTCATGCGGAGATGGCCCGGTCGATGCTGCCTGCAAGGCCATAGATAGAATAACCGGTGTAAATGGGATTTTACTGAGTTATACAATAAATGCGGTCACTAAAGGCAAGGATGCAGTAGGGGAGGTTGTGGTAAAAATAAAACAAAATGATAAGATTCTTACTGGTCGAAGCGCCTCTACTGATGTGGTAATGGCGAGCGCAAAAGCGTATCTTAATGCGATAAATAAAACCTTTCGTTAGGTGATTATATTGATATAGAGGGTTATATAATGCCTGCTTCTCATAATAATAAGCCCATGACTATGAGCCAGAAGATTTTGGCACAACATAGTAAAAGAGACTATGTTGTGCCCGGAGAATTTATCGATGTGAAGGTTGATATTGCCTTGGGGAATGATATCACCGCTCCTCTCGCCATAAAAGAATTTGAAGAGGTGGGGGCATCATCTGTCTTTGATCCTGAGCGTGTGGTGCTCGTTCCTGATCATTCAACACCGAACAAAGATATTAAATCTGCCGAGCAGTCTAAGATATTAAGGGATTTTGCAAAAAAATATGCGATTACGCATTATTTTGAAGTGGGTGAGGTAGGAATTGAACATGCATTATTGCCTGAAGCGGGATTGGTCTTGCCGGGAGAGGTAATTATCGGCGCTGATTCTCATACATGTACGTATGGTGCGCTGGGAGCATTTGCCACTGGTGTCGGAAGTACGGACCTTGCCGCAGCAATGATTACGGGATACATCTGGTTTAAGGTGCCTGAAACCATAAAATTTATCTATACAGGAACACGTGGCCAGTGGGTTACCGGAAAGGACCTTATTTTATTTACCATAGGGAATATTGGAGTTGAGGGGGCACGCTATAAGAGTATGGAATTCTGCGGTCCGGTCATTGAAAATTTATCAATGGATGGCCGATTTACAATATGTAATATGGCTATTGAGGCTGGTGCTAAAAATGGCATTATTCGGGCAGATAGTACGACCATTGAATATTGTAAAGCAAGGGCAAAGAGAGAATTTCAGACTGTGGAGGGTGATGCGCATGCAAAGTATCAGAGAATATATGAGTGGGATATATCAGACTTGCAACCCCAAGTCGCTTTCCCCCCCCTGCCGGAGAATACGCGCTCTGTTGGGGAGGTTGGGACTATTCCTATTGATCAGGCGGTCATTGGTTCCTGCACGAATGGCCGTATTGAGGACTTAAGGTTGGCAGCCGAGGTTATGAAAGGAAAAAAGGTAGCCCGGGGGGTGAGAGTGCTGATATTTCCTGGCACGCAAAAAATTTATAAACAGGCAATGGAGGAGGGTTTATGGAGAATATTTTTGGATGCGGGGGCTGTTATCTGTCCGCCTACATGCGGCCCTTGCCTTGGAGGGCATATGGGAGTGCTCGCCCATGGAGAAAGAGCCATTGCAACGACCAATCGAAATTTTACCGGCAGGATGGGCCATCCGGATAGTGAGGTATATTTGGCTAATCCGGCTGTTGCGGCTTCTTCAGCTATATTAGGGCGTATCGGAAGTCCTGAGGAGATTTAAGGGGTGGGAAATAAAATAGACATCAGAGGGCGGGCCTGGAAATACGGGGATAATATTAATACCGATGAAATCATACCCGCCAGATATTTAAATACCATTGATCCTGATGAACTTGCCCAGCATTGCATGGAGGATTTGGATACAGAGTTCGCCGGCTCTGTTAAGCTGGGAGAAATCCTTGTGGCTGGCAACAATTTTGGGTGCGGTTCATCGCGAGAACATGCCCCTATTGCCATCATGGCTACAGGTATTTCCTGCATTATTGCTAAATCCTTTGCCCGGATATTTTTTCGAAATGCTATTAATATCGGCTTGCCTATCATTGAATGTCCTGAGGCAGTCGATGAGACAGAAAAGGGGGATATCATCACCGTTGATGTGGCAGCGGGGAAAATAATAAACGAGTCAAAAAGCCATGAATACCGAATACTGCCTTATCCACCCTTTATGCAAGAACTCATTCAAAAAGGGGGGCTCATGAACTATATTAAAGAAAAGGGGAGGAGGTCTTTCTAATGAAATCAATGTGTGTTCTATCCCTGTATATTATTTCTATTTTAGTTATACTGGCGAGCGCATTTCTCGCGGTGGGACTTGTGCTGAGTCTTATTTTTCCTATTTCTGCTTTTCAGGGGGCAATAATCTTATTAATTCCTTTTTGTTTGGGTGTACTCTATTTAACCCTCAATGATATTGGCGCCAAATTAGGATCGTTGATGGATGAAGAGGATGCGTATTCAGAGTGGGAGGACTTGAGCTATCGAGGTGGCAAGCATAAAGCACATAATCAGGGAGCAAAGAATAATTCGTCAACCAATAAGATAATAGTGATGAAGAATGCGTTTTATGATAAAGAGGCTCCCTGTCCTTGTGGGAGTGGTGAAAAATATAAGAATTGTTGCGGGAAAAAGCATTTAGAAAAAGAATAGGAGAAGTTTGATGTATAATATTGCGGTTATTGCTGGTGATGGCATAGGTCCGGAGGTTATTCGTGAGGGATTAAAAGTAATAAAAGCAGCCTCTGATCGTTGTGGCATTTCATATAAAGCGCATGAATTTGATTTCGGAGGGGATAGATACCTTAAAACAGGAGAGGTTATACCTGAATCAGCAATCTCTGAATTGAGAGATATGGATGCTATCTACCTTGGGGCTGTCGGACATCCAGATGTTCCGGTTGGCGTTGTTGAAAAGGGATTATTACTAAAGCTCCGTTTTGAACTTGATCAGTATATAAATTTGAGGCCTATCAAGCTTTATCCAGGTGTGTGGACCCCCATAAAGGATAAAGGCCCAGAGGATATTGATTTTATTGTTGTACGAGAAAATACGGAAGGGCTCTATGTTGGCATAGGAGGATTTTTTAAAAAAGGGACGAAAGAAGAAGTTGCTATTCAGGAGAGCGTGAACACAAGGTACGGAGTGGAGCGGTGTGTACGCTATGCCTTTAATCTTGCCCGGAAAAGAAATAAAGATAAGAAATTAACTTTAGTTGATAAGGCGAATGTGTTGACCTATGGGCATGATTTATGGGAGAGGGTTTTTGCGGAAGTAGGATCTGAGTATCCTGATATTGAAAAGGATCATGCGTATGTGGATGCCATGTGCATGTGGATGGTAAAAAATCCTGAATGGTTCGATACTGTTGTCGTATGCAATATGTTTGGCGATATAATTACCGACCTTGGAGCCATGGTACAAGGTGGGATGGGAGTTGCGGCATCCGGCAATATCAATCCGGATGGTATTTCCATGTTTGAGCCGATACATGGTTCTGCCCCGAAATATAGAGGGAAAGAAGTTATTAATCCCCTTGCTACCATATTAGCAGGACAGATGATGCTGGATAATATGGGTGAGACAAAGGCAGCACAATTGGTGGAAGATGCAGTCGTCAGTGTATTAAAAAGTGGCAAGCTTAAAGATTTATCCACGAAAAGCGGATTTAAAACCTATGAGATTGGGGATATGGTGAAAGAGCTTGTCATGAAAATAGAATTACCATAATGGGGAGGTGAAGGGAAAAAAATGAAAGAGTATGTTGTTGCCGTCGCGGGCGCAACAGGAGCGGTGGGGAAAGAGATGATCAGCGTGTTGGAGGAAAGGGCCTTCCCTGTAAAGAAATTGGTCCCGCTTGCTTCTATCAGGAGCGCTGGCAAGAAGGTTGAATTTAATGATCAAGAGTTTACGGTTGCGGAGCTTAAAGATGACTCTTTCGAGGGAGTTGATATTGCACTTTTTTCTGCCGGAGCTTCTGTAAGTTTAGAATTTGCGCCAAAAGCTGTAAAATCAGGGACGATTGTCATTGATAACAGTAGTGCCTTTCGTATGGACCCCGAGGTTCCCCTCGTCGTTCCTGAGGTGAATCCCAATGCAATAAAACAACATAAGGGAATCATTGCGAATCCTAATTGTTCTACCATCCAGATGGTGGTTGCGCTTAAGCCACTGCATGATCATGCCCGTATCAAACGAATTGTAGTGTCTACGTATCAGGCAGTTTCCGGGACGGGGAAAGAGGCGATGGATGAGCTTTTTGAGCAATCTAAGCTTATGGTGTGTTTTCAAAAGGATGACATTGTGCCCACTGTATATCCCCATCAAATTGCGTTTAACTGTCTGCCTCATATTGATGTATTTCAAGAGAATGGATATACCAAAGAAGAGATGAAAATGGTCAATGAGACGAAGAAAATCATGGAAGATGAAACGATAAAGGTAACAGCAACAACGGTAAGGGTTCCCGTCTTCATTGGGCATTCAGAGTCTGTAAATATTGAATTCGAGGAGGACTTATCGCCCGATGTGTGTCGGGACCTTCTTGGGAAAGCACCAGGCGTGAAGATAATTGACAATCCGACAAAAAATGAATATCCTTTAGCATTGGATTGTGCCGGACAGGATGCAGTCTATGTGGGCCGTATCCGGCGGGATGAATCTATACCGCATGGTCTTAATTTGTGGATTGTTTCAGATAATCTGCGTAAAGGCGCTGCATTAAATGCAGTCCAGATAGCAGAAAATATCATTGGCCATAAGGTGTTTTTTGGAAAGGTGGTAGTAGATTAAGGATACAAAATCTGTCTCATTGGTTCATTTATCTGATTTTCATTACTGGTATATTACAGGAAGTATTAAGCAGCTTATAAATAAAAGAGTGCTAGGGACCTTTAATCTTATCATCAATAGGGCCAGAGAATTCGATCATGAGAAGGATTTTTTATTGATCCGGAAAATCAAAGAGATTAAGAACGAAGACATTATTATCACCGGAGATTTCACTTCTACCTCATTAGATAGGGAATATCAGCGGGCCATGCGCTTTATCCAATCCTTGTCAGACTCAGGGTCTGCTATCTTTGTTATACCCGGAAATCATGACCGTTATACATTTGAATCGGCAAAAGAGAGGCGTTTTGAAAAATATTTCAACAGGTGGCAGATAAGTCCGGGAAAGTCAGTCCAATCAAAGGATAGGGGGACTTATTTTCTCATTTTACTGGACCAGGCATGGCCAAATTTTATCTCTTCACGGGGCGGGATGAGCCAGAAAGCTCTTTACGAGATAAGTGAAGTGCTCAACACCATTGATACCTCGGAAATCCCTATTATCATTGCAGGGCATTATCCTTTACTAAAATCAACACCCTATTATACCATGTCGTGGCAGAGGGATATGAAAAATGCAGGCAGACTGCGAAATATCCTCGGGCATTCGGAGAAAACCATATTCTATCTCTGTGGACACGTACATAAACAATACTGCCTAGAAGACCCACTTTATCCAAATATTATGTATATATCTTGTGGAGCCCCCTTCAGCAGAAAAAATGGGAGAAAGATGTTAAAATTTAACGAAATAACCATTAATGAAAAAGAATGGTGTATTGACAGTCATTACTTCGATGGTAAGTGGTGCAGAGAAAACATTTTTTATAGGGTAATTCAATGATCAAATTAGCGGCAGCTATTGATTTAGGGAGTAATACAATTCGCTACGCGCTTGGCCAATACGATTCTGAGAAAAAAGAGATTTCCATTAATGATCGATCTTTATATCCCGTGCGCATTGGAGAAGGATTTGCGTCGAGCAATACGCTTTCATGTTCTGCCATGGAGCGGGCGCTCAGCGCATTGGAAGAAATAAAGTCAAAGATAGATAAGGCTAAATTGGAAGAGAAATATATTACTGCCGTGGCTACAGGCGTGATGAGAGAGGCAAAAAATACTGATGATTTTCGTGAATGTGTAAAAAAGAGGACTGGTTTTAATCTCTGTATTCTTGGCGGTATTGAGGAAGCGAGAATTATTGCCCTGGGTGTGATGAATTCTTTTTCAAAGATTAAATATCCTCTGTTAATATGTGATATCGGGGGAGGAAGCACAGAGCTTATTAGAGTGGATCAACAAAAAAAGACCTTTCTTTTTAGCTGTCCTATGGGCGTGGTGAGACTTACAGAGACTTATAAGGAGATGAGTGATAAAATGCAATTCTGCATCGATGCACATCTTGATTCCTGTCCGGCAAAGGTATACCCGATTGCTCAATTGATTGCAACTGCCGGCACCTCTACCACTCTCGCCGCTATTGATCAGCAGATGATGGTATATAATCCGAGCAAAATCCATGGGTACTGGTTGGCAACAAAGAATATTGATCAGATCTCATCATTTTTGAGCAGGTTGACGGCTGCTGAAAGACGCACTATACCAGGTATGCCACCAGGAAGGGAGGATGTGATTCTTGCTGGCACCATTATTCTTC
Source organism: bacterium (assembly GCA_049472395.1). Taxonomy (GTDB): domain Bacteria; phylum SZUA-182; class SZUA-182; order DTGQ01; family JBLIRR01; genus JBLIRR01. The sequence continues at coordinate 126,897 of JBLIRR010000004.1, forward strand.
AAAATTTACTTAAGCGAGTAAAGCTTAAAGGGCTTACAGTAAGCGAAGGAAGCCTTCTGGAGGGACTTCTCATAGAGATGTTTAAGGGGGATGATGATACTATAAGGGTGAAGATATAGCTATGTATAAAGCTCTACGAAACACCATCATTATGTTGTTCACAATTTTTTGCTTTGCCTGCCATATGAAAGGCCCAGGCTCTAGACAAAGCCTCACTAAAGATAAAGGATTAAGCCCGAGGCCTAATATTCTTTTAATTACCATTGATACATTGAGGGCAGACCATCTGTCCTGTTATGGATATTCAGAAATCGTTACCTATTCCCTCGATATGCTGGCACGAGAAGGCATGCAATTTATAAGGGCCTATACTCCTGTTCCCATTACCTTGCCCTCTCATGCTTCTATTATGACAGGCAAGTATCCTATCTCCCACAGGGTTATGGATAATGGTGTTTTTGCCCTTAATAATGAAGAAGAAACCCTTGCAGAGTGTCTAAAGAAAGAAGGTTATGTGTGCGCTGCCTTTATAGGTTCTTTTGTACTTGATTCTCAATTCGGACTTGCTCAGGGATTCGATGTGTATGCGGATAACCTTGATCCTAATAGAGGTGTAGATGAACCACAACAGATAGGATTGCGTTATCCGGAAAGACGCGGTGATGCGGTGCTGAATGATTTTATACAATGGCTTGATGGGTATGAGGCATCTGCGGATTCCTCTCCCTTTTTTGCGTGGGTCCATTTTTTTGATCCCCATTATACCTATGAACCACCGGAGCCCTTCTCCTCGCAATTCAAAGACAATCTCTATGATGGAGAGATCGTCTATACGGATTTCTGCTTAAAAAGGCTTTTTGATAAGCTTATGGCGTATGATGAGTGGGACTCAAGCTGGATCATCGTTGTCGGAGATCATGGTGAGGGCTTGGGGGAACATCAAGAAAAATATCATGGAGTATTTTTATATAACAGTACATTACATGTGCCCCTTATTATGCGCTATCCTAAGTTCATTCCTTCCTCTATCATTTCTTCACAGGTCAGAACAATTGATATTGCCCCCACTATTCTTGATGTTTTGGGAATCAAGCCCTTTAAAAAAACTGATGGCATTTCATTCGCCGCACTCTTTGAAGGAGGCTCCTTTAATGATGCTATTCTATATTGCCAATCTGAATATGGTATGAACGGCTATGGATGGGCCCCTTTGGAGGGAATTCAGGAGGATGGGTGGAAATATATCAGAGCGCCCCGTGCGGAACTTTATAATATGAGGCACGATAAAGGAGAATTGGATAATCTCTTTAATGATGAACCGGAAAAAGTCCAAGAAATGGGGAGCGCACTTGAGAAGGTTAAGGCCTTGTTGGTGAATAATTCTGAAGCTCCCGCTCCTGTCCCGATGGATAATGAGACTGCACAGAAACTTTTCTCATTGGGGTATGTATTTCGAGGAGATGTGAAGGATGGCGATTATGCCCAACTTCCTGATCCAAAAGATCAAGTTGATCTTTTGGATGATATGGATATGGCAACGTATTATCATGAAATGGGAGATAATGAGAAAGCCCTTGAACGATTTGCGAAGGTGATTGCTCGTGACCCCAAGAATCTTTACGTCCACTCAATGATTGGGATAATACATCAAAACAGGGGAGAGTATGATCTCGCTGAGGCAGCCTTTTTGGAAGTTTTGAAGATACGATCGGATTATCTCGATACACACCTGCGTCTCGCGGGGATTTATGAAAGGCAGGGGCGTTTTTCATCAGCGCTTGAGCAGATGAAATTGGGTTTAAAGGATGCGAGTAAAAAGGATGATGTCTATTATGCAATGGGGCTCCTGCATGAAAAGATGGGCAATTACGAATTAGCCATAGAAAGCTTTAAAGAAGCATTAAAAATAGCACCCGAGAACTACAAAATATATTATAGTCTCGGCTCTATGTATCATAAAAAGGGTTTAACGTCAGAGGCCATTTCTTATTATACACGTTCCCTTGAATTGAATGCGCGCGATCCCGCAGTGTATAATAATCTGGGCTTGCTTTATTTTGATAAGAATCAATTGGAAGAAGCGAAAGAGGCTATGCTGAAAGCTATTGAGCTGGCCCCTGATATTGAGGTTCATTATAAGAATTTAGGCGATATTTATTTTAAAGAAAAAGAGTATGAACAGGCAGAGAACTACATTCAAAAATCCATCAGCATGAATCCATCTTCTTATCAAGCATATAATAGCCTGGGGAATGTATATTTTATGCAAAAACAGTACAATAAAGCACTTTTAGAATTTAGACGGGCCATTGAGCTCGCGCCGGATTTTACCCAAGCCTATTTTAATCTGAGTTATACCCTTTATACGCTTGGGAGAATTTCAGAGGCCATAGAGGCTCTTCGAGAAACCATCAGGCTCGATCCCTACTTCCCTCAGGCTCGATTTCTTCTTGAAAAGGCACGGCAACAGCTTTCGGAGTGAGAAAATGGAGAGTATGACAATCTTCGTTATTGCAGCGGCAAGCTTCCTCTGCGGATCTATCCCCACAGGGTATATTTTGGTCAAACATTATAGGGGGATCGATATTAGAAAAGAGGGGAGCGGAAATATCGGGTCGACAAATGTGAAACGTATCGCCGGACGGAAAATAGCTTTTTTTACTCAACTGATTGATATACTCAAAGGGACAATCCCTACATGTGTGGTGTTTCTATTGTTTTCCTCCTCAATAATTATGCCTTTTGTAGCTGCTTTTTGTGCCATTGCCGGTCATTGCTTTACACCATTTTTAGGATTTAGGGGAGGCAAGGGAGTGAATACCACCATAGGGGGCTTTATTGTGGTAGCTCCGGTATGCACCCTCATCTCCATTGGGGTTTATTTCTTATTTCGTCTCACTACTCATATAGTATCTGTAGGGTCTATTGCATTTGCCCTGAGCCTTGCCCTATGTATCACAGTATCCTCTTACCCATCATCGCCCTATCCGATAATATTCGCCATCTCAGTCTCCCTCTTAATCATAGGAAAACATAAAGACAACATCGTTCGGATTATTCGTGGTCAGGAAAAAAGAACGAGTTATTAACCTGTAAAATATTATATTATCATATGGTTGTGGGTATCGGGAAAATAACATTCAGGCTATATGAGTGCCGAAGCCTCAAAAGCAAGAGAAGTATTGTAAAACCTATTATTGCACGACTGAGTAATTCCTTTAATATCTCGATTGCGGAAGTAGGGGCTAATGATGTGTATCAAAAAGCAGAGATAGGATTTGCTCTGGTGGGCAACAATCGTACCGTGATAAATTCCAAGATAGACAAGATATTCAATATGGCGGATGACTTGGGATTAGCTGAGATTATTGACACTGATATGGAGATCATAAATTGCGGGGGGTAGATCTGCCCTGATTATCACTTTTTATTATTCCTTCTGGCATCCGAGAGTGAGGGTCCAGTAATGCCCATAAGAACTCGTACTTTCATAAGCATATCCAGCTCCTATGGCACAAAAATTCTGATTTAATATGTTGTCACGGTGACGTGTGCTCTGCATCCATCCATTCACGACTCCTTCAGGTGTATCATATCCAGCCGCGATATTTTCCCCGGCATTGACAAATTCAAAACCAGCATCTCTTATACGCTCCCATGCATTAGAGCCGTCTGAGCCCGTATGGTTCAGAAAATTGTTCTGTGACATATCACGCGCATGTCTTCGTGCAGCGCTATTTAACGCATTATTGATTATTAACGGGGAACGGCCATTTTCTTGTCGTGTCTGGTTAATCAGCGTGATCAGTTGATGTTCTTCAGGAGTCAGGTTGTCTGAGTCCCTGGCCTCCTCGTGGCCAGATCCTTTAATGTGTATATCATCGAAGGCAAACCCATCCCAACTTACGGGATAATTGTCATATTGCTGGAATTTAATCTTAAACGCATTATTATACGTTATCTGTGCAAGAGCAATCGCCGTATCAAGGTTTATTTCATATTTAGTCCACTGTTCATCGTTTCCCTCCGTACCGGTGAGATCTTGTGCCTTATACCATGTTGCGCCATCAGCGCTTATAGCGATCCCATCACTTTTGTGTGAGCCTAAAAAGCTGGCAGGCATTTTATTATCTTCATCGTGAAATTCTTTTTGATAGAAGCTGAGGAGTATCCCTGATTGATTTGCAAGATCAATAGTAAGAATAAGCTCATTTAACGCATAAGTGCCCTGTATACTACTATCCATTATGAGATGGAAATCCCCGCTATAAGGCCCCCCAGAGTCAGTGATATAAATTCTCCCTGCCTCTGAGGATACTGCATGCCAGTATCCTTCAAGAGCTTGGCCCTCAAAATTTTCTTCAAAGGGGAATGGCGCCGATTCTGCGTAAGCAATGGTGGGATCGGTCTGGGATCTATATTCGTCGAGATTCGTTATTCCATCACTATCTAAATCCTCATCCGAATCAGAGTGATCGAAAGGATTGAGGCCATACTGGACTTCCCAGCCATCGGGCATTTGATCGCCATCAGTATCCCAGTATGTAGGGATAGTCCAACGTTGATATTCTTCCTTGTTTGTGAGTGCATCATTATCGAAATCATCAGCAGGACCTTCATCAAGGTTATGAAAATAATCAATTTCCCAGTCATCCGGCAGTGTATCCTGATCAATATCAATGATGCGTTGATATACCTCAATATTATCAAATGCTGCTCCATCTGTGGTTAATGGATAATTGTCATATTGCTGGAATTTGATTTTAAATGTACTGGTATAACTAATACCAATAGAAGCAATCATAGAATCAAGATCAATTTCAAACTCTTTCCACTCGGAACTGATATTATCGTAATTTGTAAGCCCCTGCACTTTATACCAGGTTATGTTATCATCACTTATTGCAACACCGTCAGCGTTATAGGAACCTGTAAATTTATCAGGCATGGTATGGCTTTCATCATCATATTCTTTATGATAGAAACAGAGTATGATTCCCGACTTATCAGCCAGGTCAATTGTGAGGATAAGCTCATTGAGTGCATAATACCGCCTCGTCTTGCTATCCATAGTACAGTGATAGTTGCCTCCAAAAGGGCTCCCGGCAGAGGTGACTCTGATCCTCCCTGCTCCGGAAGAATGCTTTTCCCAAAAAGGACCATTTCCTCCGGTTTCAAAATCTTCCATAAAAGGGACTGTCGCGGCATCTCCTGCATAAAGGTATGACGAGGGTCTTATAAGGATAAGAGACATAATTATAAAAAAAATATAAAGGCAGGTATATTTAAAAGAATGCCGGGGCATAAAATCTCCTCCATATTTTTTAATGCATAATTGCTTGAAGTTATTCTATTATATAAAAAAATATAGATTTTTTCAAGTTAATTCAGCAATTCTAATGTTGACTGTTAGATTCCTCATGTTATGTACCCAAAATTAGAATTGCTGAAGTTAATTAGTCGATGGGTAGGTGCGGTGCTTATATACCGCTTACTGACTGATCAAGTCAGCCTACCCATCGGGGGGGATCTTGATGCATGAACCTACTTTTTACCTTTTTATAAGCATAAATAATACCACCCATGTAAAGGAAAGTAATTAATTAAGAATATTATATTCTTTATTTTTCTTCTATTATTATACCAGCGTAAAATTAATGTGTAAACATAATATCTATGAGAATAATTTTATTAACCTTTATAAATAAATTTTTATAGTGTATATTATAAGTATAGGATATATAAGCAATTCTCATTATGAAATGTAGCGTAAGTTGAATAAATAAAATATCGTCAATATTATTTAGAAAAATCTTTTCTTTAATTCCTGAAGGAAGAATGAAGAAATCAATAACGAACAAATCAGGATCATAACCATATCGTAAGATTAGAATACTAGCAGAAGGAGAATAAGGATGAAAAACCTTATAAGAGTATCTTTTTTCATTGTAGTAATTACTTTTTTTTGTGTATATGCTCATAGTGCTCCTATCTTTACAGATGCTGATTGCGTGGCGTGTCATGTATTTGGCACTGCCATTAATATCAGTGTGACACATCCAAACTTATTGGTCGGATGTACTACCTGTCATGGGCCCGAAAATTTAGGATTACATAGAAATGGGATCAGAGAATTGGATGTCCTTTTTTATAATTATACGGGAACCGTTGCCAATGTAGGCTGCGGTGTCTGCCATGGGGAGCCTCCCTTTGCAGTATGCTTGGATGGTATAGTTCCTGACCATTGCCTTGATCCTGCGGGCTGCGTACCAGGTGTATATAATTGTATGAATTGCCATCCAAACTTTAATGGTCTGCCGACGCATATCTATCCTCTCACTATTCCTTTTGCTACTTTAGCAGATATCTCACGATGTCTTCTCTGTCATGGTTTAGCGCTCACGAGTCTGCTAAGCGGAGCGCATAATAGGCACCTTACATCGGAATTAATGGCGCCGGCGACAACAGGAAGCACGTTGTTCTCTATTGATTGTCTTACCTGCCATCCTACCCTCACCGCAAACCTTGGGCCAGATCATATCGTATGTATTCCCGGTACGTCAAATGCAAATTTACCAGGGATAGTACCTGTAGTGTTCAATCCGCTTTTACCGTTAATTGGCGGCATCGATAGCTACCAATTGGGACCTGTTGGGGGGACCGGCACGTGTATTGTATATTGTCACAGCAATGGGGCGACCCCTCCTGCACTGGCATCGACATTGGGGTATCCTGGGTCTGCAGGACTGCCTATCGGCTGGCAGGACATATTCCCGATAGACCCTCTAATATTGAATTGTTTTTGCTGCCATGATTATCCTCCGGGAACGCATGCTCCCGGCCAAACAAACTGTAATAATTGTCACCCGACCCCTGTATTATCAATTAATCCTGTGAATACCTATCACATTAATGGGAATGTTGATCTGTGGAGACTTCTTTTGACGAATAGTTCTCCTCAAATAGCCTTCATCGCCGATCCTGTGGCCCAAAATGAGTTCATAAATCCTTTTCTCCCAATAGCGGGGAATGGGATAAATATGGCAGGAGAAAGTCCCTCTTTCACTTTATTTCCATTTATAGGCACTCAAGATGGGAACACGAGCGATATACAGCTTATATTAAGCAGTGCGAATGCTCTCCTGTCCTTATTCAATGGAATAGCTGCTCCACTGCAATTTCCCTTTAGTCTATATGTTCCCATGATGCCACCGCCACCAGGATTATTCATACCTTTGTACTAAATATTTTGCTTTTTCCCATTTTAACAGTATAATTACCCAAGATGTCAACGGAAAGAATTTCTCAGCACATCTAATTTTGACAATTGTGCTTCAAGGATGCGGAAGACTTGATCCTTCGAACCTTACGTGATGAGTCCAAAATGAGAAGAGCGGTGAATTCATATCAATTATCAGTCGAGCCGACGAGGGATTATTCAAAGCAGGAGGGCTGTTTTGTCGATACAATCTTATAATCATTAAAAGAGGAGGAAGTTATTCTGCGAGAGTGTCGAAAACCATTGGTGAGCATTATAATTCCTATCTATAATGAAGAAAAAACTTCTCTTACTGTTATTGAGAAACTTATCGCACTAGAAACAAATTTTGAAAAAGAATTAATTATTGTCGATGACGGTTCGACAGATAAGTCTCTCGAGATTCTCAAAGGAATTAATGATTCAAAAGTTACTTTGATTACTCATGAATCGAATAGGGGAAAGGGATCAGCCATAAGGACTGCAATCCCTTATGCAAAGGGGCGTGTAGTCGCAATCCAAGATGCCGATCTTGAATATTCGCCAGAGGAACTTATGGGGCTTATTGAATATGTGCTTTTCGGAGACTATGATATTGTTTTCGGATCACGGTTTATGAAGGAAAATCCATGCATATACCGGAGGTATTTGCTGGGGAACAAGATTATGAGCTTTATTGTCACGTGCGTCACGCTGCAACGCATAACTGATTCCTACACATGTTATAAAGTGTTTCGAAAGGATATTATAAGTACCTTTCCATTGTTTTCAAAGGGATTTGAAATTGAAGCTGAACTTAGCGTTTACGCTGCTTTATGCAAAGCACGATTTAGGGAGATGCCAATTTCATATAATCCTCGACGGTTAAAAGAAGGGAAGAAAATTAAATGGGTGGATATGCTGAAAGGTGTATATATGATAATCAAAACAAGAGTAAAATTATTTTATAAGAGATGATTCAAAAATCTCAGAAGCCGGCACAACAGAACAAAGAGCACATCGCTGTTGTGATGCTGACTATTCTTATTTTGTGTGTTGCCCTTGCGGTCAGACTTCATCATTTGGACTATGAGAGTCTTTTTATGGATGAGATAAGGCAGATTTCTTACTATTCCCATTCTTTACGCCAAATAATTTATGATGCTGCATCGCAATCCCAACCCCCCTTGGATTACTGGATAGGAAGTTTAGTCTCGAGGCTTTCTTTCAGTGACTTTGCTGTCCGGCTGCCTGCTGTTTTTTTTGGAGTAGGTACTGTTTTATTACTCATTCTTTTAACATCTCGAATATGCTCTTATTACACGGCTCTTGTGACGGGGCTTATTGCGGCATTACTTCCCTTCAACCTCTATTTTTCACAAGATGCCCGGCCCTATTCCATTGCCATTTTTTTTATGCTTGCAGTATTATGGTCCCTTGATCGCTTTTTGGAAAATAAAGTTTTCAGTATTTCTCGATTACTATTACTTGTTCTCTTTGCAACTGCTTTTCTTTATTCCCGAACACTCTCCCCCCTCGTTGTAACAGTTACCCTTCTTTTTATATTATTACTCCATACCGGCATACGTGCAGTTCAAGAAGGTTTTACGACTAACGAAAAGCAAGGGCGAATCTTAATCGCATGTGGCGCTTTCATAGTGGCATTTATGATCTATTTTCCTATTCTTAAAATAATACTGACCATGAGTGGTAAATACATTGATAATTCTTCATTCCACTTTAGTATAACCTCAATCTTTCAAGGTATCAGAAAGTTTAGCCTATTGCCAATTTGGCAAGCAGCAGTAGTTCAGACTGAACCTTTGACTGTTCCTATAATGGTCCTTATAATTCTTTCTCCATATTTTGTCTGGAAATCAAGCCTATGGAGAAGAAGTCCTCTATGGATAAATGTGGCTATTCTTCTTGTATGCGCCAGTTTTTTAAATATATTTGTTTTTCAAATAAAATCCAACATGCCTTTTCGCCCACCATATGCTATCTATATGCTCCCTTTAGCTCTTATTCTTGCAGCCTCAGGATTTGACAGTATTTTTGAAATAATGAAGAAATATCTGGCGCCTCGGATAACCTGTTATATAGGATTTATTGTGGGGATTGTTTTCATAATAATTGCGGCACATTCAGCACTCGCCTTTAAATCATTTAGAAAAAAACCGGATTGGCGTGGGCTTGTCGATTACCTTATTGATACCTATGACACTAGACAAATCTTATTATTTGATAGTTTATCACCCTATGGCAAGTGGGAGCCTAAATTCTATGGATCACCCCGTTATTTAAAGAAAGAATTATCGTTAATTCGTGTGGACCAATTGCCTTTTTATTTGCCGAGGATCGTTAAACTTCCTCATGAACCTATATTTATTATGTTTCAATGGCGCAAATATTTTTTAACTCCTTATTCAAAATATCCCATTTTCCCCTTGCCTTCTCCAGACATGAAACCTGTTGATTATAGTAAAATTGGGTTGGATCCCTTATTGAAGGTTAAAGAGATTATCGGATTTTCTATAATTCGGCTTAAGGAAAGCACCTCCAGTCTAGGTAAAGATACTTATAGACTTATAAGAAGATTATTGGTTCATCTTCCAAAAGATTCTTCACTTGTGGAGCTTCATTTGGCAGCCGCCGGCCTGGCAAAGAGTCTTGGATTGTCGACATGGCAGGAGCATTTATTGTCGGCGATAGCGTTGGCGCCTGAAGAAAATATTGCCGAGGTAAAGGCTATCAGTGCTCATATAGCATCCCATTAACTTGATTAATATGAATAATTCTGCTATGCAGAGATCAAGGCTGGTGAAGTTTAATAGTGAAATATATTAAAGTAAATAGGAGAGATATGTGGTGGGAAATATAGGAGCGCAAAATAAAAAAAGGAAGAAAGAGTATTTTGATAGGATTGCTCATAATAGGGATTGGTGGAAAAATCGCAACCGGTATTATTATGATAATCTTGAAAGGTTACTCTCTTTCCTGATTCCTTCAGAACAGTCAGTGTTAGAGATAGGTTGTGGCACGGGTGATCTTTTAGTTAGTTTAGCTCCATCTAGGGGTGTAGGAGTGGATTTTTCTCAAAACATGATCAAAGAAGCCCAGAAAAAATATCCGAAAGAAAAATATCAGACACTTGAATTTTTAGTGGACGATGCTGAAAATTTACACATTGATGAGAAATTTGACTATGTTGTTATCTCTGATCTTCTTGGTGAATTATCGGATATTTGGCAGGCATTCAGAAACCTTAAAGATGTGGTCAATCCTCACTCTCGACTGGTTATTACTTATTTTAATGCCCTGTGGGAGCCCATTCTCTATCTTGGGGAGAAACTGGGGCTCAAGATGCCTCAAGATTATCAAAACTGGGTGTCATTAGATGATATTGAAAACCTGCTTAACTTAAATGGTTTTGAGGTGATCAAAAAGGGATATAGTCTCCTTTTTCCTAAAAAGGTATATATGCTCTCATTTTTTCTCAATAAAATACTCGCTAAGTTGCCTTTTTTTAGAAATTTCTGTCTTGTAATATATCTAGTGGCCCGACCACAGCCTAAGAGTGTTTCTTATGATGGTGAATATTCTGTATCTGTAGTTGTACCGTGCAGGAATGAAAGAGGAAACATACAATCTATAGTGGATCGGCTTCCTTTGATGGGGACTCATACGGAAATCATTTTTGTCGATGGCAATTCTCATGATGGGACGGTGGAAGAAATAGAAAAAGTGATTAAAGACCCAGGGAGTGAGAAGGATATCAAATTAATTCATCAAGTGCCGAGAAATTCTAAGGATGGTGCTCATCATGGACATATGCTGAAATTAGGTAAGGGAGATGCCGTTCGGAAAGGTTTTACGTCATCCTCCGATGAGATTCTCATGATTCTCGACGCTGATCTTAGTGTTCCCCCTGAAGATTTACCCAAATTTTATTGTGCTCTTAGTGAAGGGAAGGGGGAATTTATCAATGGCACTCGATTAGTGTATCCTATGGAAAAGGAGGCCATGCGTTTTCTAAACAAGCTTGGTAATAAATTTTTTAGTTTAGTATTTACCTGGATCCTTGACCAACGGATAAAGGATACACTTTGTGGGACTAAGGTACTTTTTAAAAAAGATTATGAGAAGATAGCTGATAATAGAGACTATTTTGGTGACTTTGATCCATTTGGTGATTTTGATCTACTTTTTGGGGCTGCGAAACAAAATTTAAAGATTGTTGAATTGCCAATTCGTTATCATAGACGAACCTATGGTGAGATAAAGATTCAGAGATTTCGCCATGGACTATTGCTTTTTAAAATGAGTATTATTGCCATGCGGAAAATTAAGTTTAGGTAAAATAAGTAATCGCGTGTGGAGAGGGAAGATCTATAAAGTGAACAAAAAAAATCATACTCCACCTATAAAGAGTTATATGTGTAATGATCGTACTGCTTTATACATTATTATTACAATAGCAATGATTGGTATTATAGGCGTGGTGTGTGCTACGAGATGGGGCATTGGAATCACTCCTGATTCAGTAAATTATATAGGTGTAGCCCGCAATGTAGTGAAAGGACGTGGCTTCATTAAACCTAATCCTGATAAGAGCGGCAAAGATGAATTCATGACTAACTGGCCGCCATTGTATCCTTTAATATTAGCAATGATCGGGATTTTTGGCATAGATCCATTGAATGGAGCCAGGTTTCTCAGTCTATTCCTTTTTGCGGTCAATATCCTGTTGATCGGTCTTATCATCAGAAAGCATACGAAGGAATCAATGTGGCCCTCTGTGTGTGGCTCTCTGTTAATGGCAACATCCGTGGCAATGCTTGGTATCCATTCAATGGCCTGGACGGAGCCCTTATTTGTATTTCTTACACTTTTGGGCTTTATTCTCCTTGCGTTATATATGGAAAATGCAAGGGTGCCGTTTCTTGTGGCCTCATCTTTCGTTGTAGGATGCGCGCTTATTACGAGGTATCCTGGGCTCACATTGATTATTACTTGTATCATAGGATTATTTTTTTTAAGCGCGAAGACAATACAGAGGAAAATTATTGACATATTTATTTTCGGATCCATAAGTTGTACGCCATTACTCCTGTGGGTCATGAGAAATATGGTGAGAGAAGGCACAGCAACAAATAGATCAATGGCATTTCATCCTCTTACCAGTGATCATATTAATCGAGCCCTCTCTACTTTTTCACAATGGCTTCTCCCACGGGATGTTCCGAGTCCTGTACGAAATTTTTTCTTATTAGTGGTCATTATAGGGCTATTATATGGCGCTATATTAGTGCTGCTGAGGGAGAATAGGCGAGATATGAGCAAGTCTCTTAAGGAATGCCTCAAGAAAATTCCAAAGATTCTGGGACTTCTTCTGATTTTTGTTTTTATCTATTTGGTATTTTTGGCTGTTTCCATCTCATTTTTTGATGCACATACTCGGCTTGACAATCGTATTCTCTCACCGATATATGTAGCGTCCTTAATTTTAATCATCTGCTTGATATACAGGTTGATATTTTCGGGACAAAAGATACGCGTGCTGCAAATTATATGTATAGTAATGTGTCTGGGGTTTTCCGGATCTTATGTGTTTCGCAGCACGAAGTGGATCATTAATAACTATCATTTTGGCCAGGAGTATGCCAGTAAAGCATGGAAACACTCTGAAATTTTGGAAATAGTCAGAGGCCTTCCTTCTGGTATTCCCATTTTTTCAAATGCACCGGATGCCATCTATATTCATACAGGGAGGCCTGCTTCAATGATTCCCGCTAAGATAGACGCAAGTACTCGGCAAATTAACGAGAGCTGTATATCGGATTTAAAGAATATGTGGACCAGGTTAAAAGCCGATGGGGGAGTAGTGGTGTATTTAAATGCAATTAGACGATGGTATTTAGTAACGGAAAATGAACTAAAAAAGTTTTTATCTCTCAGTATTCTTTCCCAGAAAGCTGATGGCACAATTTATAAGGCGAATACTGTGAGATGAAAGAAAAATTCTAAACGCTTCACGTTTTCTTATCGCAGGGCAGCAACAATTCTTGAATGACCAATTGATTTTCTAGCAGAAAGAATATAAAATTGAAAAAATCCATAATATCTAGTATAATAAGCTTAATTTCCTTATATATACTTAGATATCCAATATTAATATAGCATATAACACTCAGGGAGCTCAAATACATTAATGAACATTCTTATATGGGCTACGACTTTTGGAGGTGACTTGTGGAGCCTCACCAAATACCTTGATAAGCGGGATGACACAACAATTAAGTTATTTGTGGATAATCCAAAAATCTACAACAAAGAAGGTGTGGCATCACTCTTTCCCCTTAAAGCAGAGATTTTTAAACGGCATAGATTTTTGAATTATTATCAAATACCATTCTATAAACCTGATGTGACAATTATAGATAATAGGGTGCCCTTTCGAATAATTTCACCAAAAGGATTTGTCCTTTGGCATGGTTTCGGCTGGAAAGGGCCTAATGATCTGAAGGAATTCAAGAATGTCCATTTACAACTTAAGCGCGCATGGGGAGACACAATGCAACCGAATCCCAATTTTCGCTGGCAATGTTTTGGCCTGTGGGATTTTGAGCATCGAACAAAAATTAGTGGATTTCACCCTGAAAATTGTCGGATCTTGGGGGCTGCGAGTCACGATGATTTGCGTCAACCGATGGACCGGAAGTATTTACAACATTTATATCCATTTGATATTATTCACCGTCAAACGATTCTCATTGCTCCGACATGGCATTATGGTGAAGTATTCGCCCACTGGGGAACGGATGCGGATTTATTTGATCGATTAATTACCTTTATTGACCAAAGAAAAACAAATGTTATTTTGCGAATGCACGATTCATTCAGATTTCCTAAATCATATAGAGGGCTATTGAAAAAATTGGAGAAAGATCATCCAAATTTGATAGTAAAGTTTAGAGATAAAAATCCAGATAATTATATCGATATGCAGAGTGCAGATGTATTGATCACTAATTTTTCCAGCATTGCCAATTTATTTTACGCAACAAAACGACCTACAATTCATATATATCCGGTGAAAAACGCCGACGAAGAATTTATGTGGCGCCGATGTACGAAGAGAGGAATAGTGAAACAGAAGATAGATTCAGTACGCTACATTTGGAAACTTCCACCTGAAGATAACGGTGGGCTCATCGTATACAACTTCGATGAACTGCTCACACAGATTGACCGGGCTCTTGAAGATCCGGACTGCTGTAATAAAAAAGCGCAAGAGTTTCTGGACAGGCATATGCTTGGTGCTGATGGCAAGACATGTGAGAGGATTTGGGATTCCCTAAAAAAGTTAGTATATGGGTAAAAATAAAAAAATACAACTAAGAAAACATTTTAAGAAGAGAATTTCTGCAGTCATGTTGTGATTATTATCAAGTATTTTACTAAAGAAAGGAACATAAATATGAGAATACAGCCGCATAAAGGGAAACTTTTAATCCTTACACCTGGAATGGGCGCAGTTGCTACAACATTTATCGTCGGTGTGGAATCAATTCGCAAGGGCCATGCTCTTCCGATTGGCTCACTTACTCAGATGCAAACTATTCGTATAGGAAAACGTTCAAGAAATAAAAATCCTTTAATAAAAGATTTAGTGAAATTGGCGCCTCTTGAGGATCTTGTTTTCGCAGGATGGGATGTGTATCCTGATGATGTTTACGAGGCTGCCAAGAGAGCCAATGTTTTAAATTTGCAAACACTGGAACCGCTCACTGATTTCCTCCATTCGATCAAACCGATGCCCGCTGCCTTTAAAAGGGAATTCGTCAAGCGCTTGGATGGACCAAATATTAAGCCGATCGAAAACAATTGGGAATTAGCTCAAGCCCTGCGTGATGATATTCGTTATAAATTACAAGAAACAGGCGCTAATCGAGCGGTGATGATTTGGTGCGGCTCCACTGAAATATACCTTCGTCCCTCTCACTGTCACAATGATATTACACGTTTCGAAGAAGGACTTAAAAATAATGATCCTGGCATTTCTCCATCACAGCTTTATGCCTATGCATCCATTATGGAAAACATACCTTTTGCCAATGGTTCACCTAATCTTGCCACTGATTTTGGTGCATTGGAACAACTTGCACTCGAGCGCAGTGTCCCAATCGCTGGTAAAGATTTTAAGACGGGACAAACATTAATGAAAACTATTCTTGCGCCAGGATTTAAAGCACGGATGCTTGGGATCAAGGGATGGTTTTCCACAAACATTTTGGGCAATCGCGATGGAGAGATCCTCGATGATCCTGATAGTTTCAAGGCAAAGGAGGTTACAAAATCAGGTGTGCTCGATATCTTGCAGCAGGATCTTTATCCTCAGCTATACAATGATCTATGTCATAAGGTCCGGATCAACTATTATCCCCCCCGTGGTGATTCCAAAGAGGGATGGGATAATATTGACATTTTTGGATGGTTGGGTTATCCAATGCAAATTAAGGTTGATTTTCTTTGTCGTGATTCTATTTTAGCTGCTCCAATTGTGCTTGATCTTGCCTTGTTACTCGATCTATCGGCTCGGGTAGGAAAGAACGGTATTCAGGAATGGCTTTCATTCTATTTTAAGTATCCGCATGTTGCTACTGGCCATGTGCAAGAACATGACCTATTCATTCAGCATTTTAGGTTGAAAAATACATTACGCAAATTCGCTGGAGAGAAACCCTTAACCCACATAGATGAAAGTTATGAAGACTAATATCGAAAGATTTATAGTATAAAAATTTTGAAATTGCAACACAGGTAATAGGATAATGTGATGAGTGGAGGAAATAAAAAAATTAAGACAGGAGTTATTTTAGCAGCTGGTTTAGGTTCCCGGTTGAGTAATTTAAATGAAGGAACTACATTAAAGCCCTTGATTCTCCTAGGAGGGAAGCCTTTGATTCTTCGTACACTGTATAGCTTGGAATGTGCGATGTGTAATAAAATTATTATTGTGCTCGGATATAAGGCACGTGAAGTAAGAGAAGAAATTATACATACATATAAAGGCACCGCTCAATTGTTCTTCATTATAAATGAAAAATACAATCTGAGTAATGGAGTCTCAGTCTTGAGCGCGAGGAAATACATTGATACTGATTTTTTATTGACAATGGCCGATCATGTCTTCAGTGATACAATGATGAAGTTGGCAGGAGATCATATCCCACAGCCCGGCGGCGCGACATTATTAGTAGATTATAAGCTCGACACAATCTTTGACATGGATGACGCTACAAAAGTTCTTTCAAAGGATGATAAAGTTATTGCTATCGGAAAAACTATCCCTGAGTTTAATTGCATTGATACGGGTTTATTTGTCTGCACAGAGGGTTTCATGGAGAATCTTGCAGCCATTTATAACAAAAAAGGGGACGCTTCTGTTACGAACGGTGTACAGTCTTTAGCGGGAAAAGACCTTATGCGGGTATTGGATATAAAAGACAGCTTTTGGCAAGATGTAGATACACCCGAAATGTTGGATTATGCCAAGAAGAGGTTATGTTCCTTATATGATGGTTCAAATTAAAATACTCATTGATATTTTTAAGAAGCATAATTTTTTTCATTCTGTATTTATTGTTTTAAATATTTTTATATTAAAAATAATAAATAAAGTAAGTTTTTATCCTTTCGGATATACATATCCATATATTCATCAAATTCAACTTGAACCCACAAAAAAATGTAATATGAAATGCCCAATGTGTTTGAATTCGTATCTTAACGAAGAAGAAAAAGGGAATATGTCTTATGAAAATTTTCTAACTATTGTTGACCAATTTCCTTATTTGACAACAGTTCGATTACAGGGTTTAGGAGAAAGTTTAATGAATCCTGAGATATTTAAAATGATAGATTATCTTAAGAAAAAAGGCATTTCTGTTGGATTTGCTGATAATGGATCGCTTTTGTCTGAAAAAAATATTAATAAATTATTAAGTTTAAAGATTGATTTTATATCGCTCTCGTTAGATACATTAGATCCGATAAAATATAAACAGATTCGAGGTGTAGATTTATTTTATAAAGTTAAAGAAAATATTGAATCTTTAGTAAAAGCAAAGAAAAGAAATGGAGCATATAAAAATACGCGTGTTTTAATTAATATGGTACTAACCAATGGCACAATAGATGAACTGTCTTCAATGATTGATTATGCGAAGCAGATTGGTGTAAAAGAAATTATTGCTTCTATACCACAAAAAAAATATTCACCAGCACAAATAGAATTTATTAACCGAACTTCAAATGTATTGAATGATAAAAAAAATCAAGAAAGAATATTTTATGAAACTAAAATAAAAGCTAAGATATATAAAATAAATCTAAGATTTAATTTGTTAAAATTTCACTATGCAAAAAAATGTTTGTGGAATTTTTCTAAAGTGTATATAACGTGGGATGGATATATTACCCCATGTTGTCATATTGAGAATCCATCAGTTTATAATTTTGGAAATATTTTAAAGGATTCTTTTAAGAAAATATGGAATAATCCTCATTATAGAAATTTTCGCAAAAAACATCTTGATCTTTACGGTGTATGCAAAAATTGTCCGTATGTTTCATAGCGACGAAGTGTTTATATTAATCCCTTTTTTTAAAATCAGCAGGATATTTGTGCCATAGCCATATTGCACACAAAAGACCTACTACAAACACCCAGCTTAACAATATTGCACGATCTATGACTGCAGCAAAAACTCCCACCTCTAAAGAGACACCCAGAACTGAGGCACCGGAACCAAGGACTAGTTCCTTGATCCCCAGGCATCCCGGCGTAATGCCCATATACCTCGTGGCACTTGAGATGGCACTAAGAATAACATATCCTCCGGGATGTAGATCTTTTCCCATGCTATGGTAAATGATGGCTAAGCGAAATAAAGACAAAATGAAATTTATCAACAGACGGGCACTGCACACAAAAAGCACTTTGTAATTCTTAGAAATTTTTTTTCGGTTGATGAGAAAATTTCTCATTGCAGTGCTTAAAGTACCAGAGCTCGTTGGAATTGGCAATGGAACCAACAAGAAAGTCAAAGAAATTAAAAAGACAATGAGAAATATACCAGCCAATAATTTGTGCTCAAATCGTGCAAGTCCATACACTATTTGCAAAGTTACTAAGCCTATTAAAGTTGTTAAGGAAAAGATTAAAAGTATCATATACAAAAAAAAAGTAGCAAATTTTGTGTAACTGAGGTTATAACGGCGTTTTAGATAATTGGCCCTTAAAATTGTACCAACCTTCATCGGAAGATAATTAAGCAATGGAGCGGCATTTTGGAGTAAGAACATGTCCCAATATAACACTTTTGTACCCAAGGCATTTATTAAATATTTCACGATCCAGGAACTATTGAGTGAACCCAAAAAGGATATTAAATATAACAGGAGGAATTCACTTAGCGTCAAATTTAATAAGTGTTTAAGCTGATGCCAATGATTTGACAGGTACCAAAATAGAAAACCGAGGATAAAGATAGCTAGGAAACTTTTAATCCATTTGCGCATTGAAGATCCAATGTTAAATTCTATTCCTTCAGCAATATAATCGTATCTTTAATTCTATTCCTTCATTGCATTAAAAAATAATATATAGAATTAACTGAAGGAAATCAATGATAATATTTTGGTAATAAATTTTTTAAGCTGCATTAACTTTGAAAGAAGCATTTAGGCTATTTCGAATGGTTTGTTAATAAAGACTTTATCAATTTCGCGTATTACCTCATCTGGGTGAATTTGGCTTAGTATTGTAGTACATTGATTCTGAAATTTGTGACCTTTCCATGTATGCTTAACTAAATATCTGAATATTATATCCTCTCGATTTTTAGGGAGGACTATATGTGTGGATTTGACATTAAGATATTTCGCTGAAAGACGCCCCCAATTTGTAGTATAAATACCAATTGTTGGAATCTCTAAAAATTCAGCAAGATGTAATAATCCATTATCATTCCCAACAACCATATCGGTCTTTAATAGGAGCCCTATAATCTCGCTAACACTTAACTCACTGCCAATGTTATGAAATCTTTTATGAGCTTTTAGATCATGTGGGATTAAACTGTCATCGTATTCTCCATTTCCCCCAAGGAGCGCTATATCATAATTATAATTATTTAATATATGTTTGATAACAGTAATAAAATTAAGGAAAGACCAACGTTTATAGTGCTGTGAGCCACTACCCGGCAGGACAATTACAAGCCTCCTTGTGTGAAGTTGTACGTTTGGATTTTGCGCATTTTCTCTTAACTTATTATGTAATTCTTTTAAATATTTATCAATAGAAAGATTATGATCATTTACCAATAATCTTAATATATCAAAATGCTTTTCACAGATATGTCCTTTTATCGATGACGTAAAGGAATCAGTTAATAAAAATCGATAGGAATTTTTTTTACAATCCCATAATGCGGAGCCAATTTTTCGCTGAGCACCAGAACACAGCGTTAAGAAATATTGATCAGGCAATCGAGCCTGTATAGTGTTTATAACCATATCATATTTTTCATATCTGATAGTTAAGGATAATTTTATTATAAATCGAATATAGGAAATGATTGCAGATGGTTTGAGACTTCTTAATCTGTCAAGGCGAATAATTGTATCAAACGCAATGACTTTTTCCAATATGAATTTATTGAATCTTATTTGGGGAATAACAGCCGTTATCTTCGCGTCTGGATAAATTTTTTTTAAGGCGAAAATACTTGGTGCCACAAAAAGTGCATCACCAAGACCTGATGCGAAGAATATCAAAATCTTCAAGTTCTTTCTCCTGGATGATTATTTATGAGTTTTTATCAAATCCTATCTTCAGATACTTTGTATACTTATTTTAAGGTTTTATTTAATGAAGATAAAGAGAATCATTTTATTATGTCGAATCAACGACTTTTTCTATTGTTCTTACAATATAATCAGTCATATCTATTTTATCGGCAAGCATTTTTTTAAGCGTACTCCTATATTTTTCTTTTGCCTGAGGGTCAGTAAGCCATGATATACAATGCTCAAGAGCGTAGGCTGTGCTCTGTGCTTGCCGCACTAAGCCGAAGTCAGTAAGCATATCAATATACCCCAATCTCAGGCTATTGATATAGACGGCCGGTACCCCAAGGATAGCAGACTCTGAGGCCATGGTGGCACCTTCCCCAACACACAGTGAGGCATAAGCCATGACATGATGTATATGATGAAATGGGATTTTGAGGCGGTAGGGTTCAAATTCTTGTGGCAGCGGCTCCTCTGATGTGATATAGGGGACCGCGTAGCGTGCTATTTCTTGTACAAAGGTAAATTTGAGATTGTCGGCAAACCCTTGCTGTCCGATGTCATGATGAGCTTGCCAGCTCACAAAACGCAGTATGCAATACTTTTGTTCAGGGTCTATCCCGGCTTTTCTTACCAGCTCCGGATCTGGAGTAAACCTGCGTGGGTGCAAGTAGGCCAATTCATGCAAGCCCGGATAACGCACCTGACGGGGCCCCGCCTTCTTGTTAAAACAATCTGGTGTACATATGAGAGATGCAAGGGGGTAGGTAAGAAACCGGTCAATGAATACATGCTCGGTATCAGTAAACACAACTGAGGGCACATTCGCAAGTGTGCATACGGGCGCAATAAATGCGCCTCCAATGGCGGTGACAACATGAGGTTTTAATCTGCGAATTACCTTAAAAAGCCTTGATTCGCGCAGAACAAACTCTCTGAAGAAGCGGTAATGGGTTTTGCGGCCATATGGGGTAATTTTTGAAAGAACCGAATATGTGAATGAATAATGGTCAAGTAATGCCAGGGTAATATCTTTGTCACGGGCAGTGAGTATGACCTGATCCCCCCTACTCTGCCATTGACGGATAGCATATTTAAAGAAATGGACGTGTGCCGGATGACACAGATCAATAAGGATTCGCATATATTAACGTTCCCGGGATTCTCTGTTATGTTCCATGTCGAACCACATGGCAAAGAAAATCGATTGCAAACCTGAGACAAAGAGAAATACTGCAAAAAGAGCGCTGGTGGGCGAGACCCTCCCTAAAAAAATACGGTGTATGACAAGATATACTCCGAATGCGACACCAGGTATAAATAACGTTATGCCCATAAAATAGAAAAAAATAAGGGGGTGAAAATCTCTGATAACATACTTTTGTATCATTCGATAGAGAAAAAGTTTGGACAAGAGCCAGAGGAGTTTGGGGATTAATCGTATTGGCTTAATCCCACTTTTTTCGCCAATGTTATAGATGGGTTTTATGGGTATATCACGTACGCGAAAATTATAGATATTGAGCCGTACAAGCAAATCGTTAGGCTGTCCGTAGCGCTTATACATGCAATCCCAGTCAATCGTCTCAAGGGCCCTGCGGTTGATGGCGGTGTATCCTGATTGCGAATCCGCTACATTCCAATATCCTGAGGCAATCTTGGTGAGTAGTGATAATGCGGAGTTTCCAAGATATCGTATCTTTGGGATCAATTGCCATGCTTTTCCGGTAAAGAGCCTGTTGCCTTTGGTATAATCGGCTTTATCGTCGATGAGAGGGTCCAGGAGGTCCGGCAGATCACCCGGGTCCATTTGGCCATCACCCGCCATCACTACTGCGATATCAATAGTATTATCCCGACACCACTTATATCCCGTTGCTATTGATCCTCCCACTCCTTCATTAAGTGCATGTTCAATATAGATTAATCTAGCCGCGCAATCTCTTTGATAGCCAAGAACAACATTTTTAGTCTGGTCAGTACTTTGATCATTGACAACAATTATTTTATCAATAAACTCTGGGATTGTCTCAATAACCCTTCCAATTAATTTTTCTTCATTATACGCGGGTATCACCACGCCGACCGATTTCTGTTTATACATGTGTTTCGTGTGCGCTCCACTCTATGGAAAATAGTTAATCTTATAAATTCGTATGGTTGGACCGGGTCGATTTTTTACATTGTTCTCAATTACATGCAAAAGGGTAGCTTTTCCCTCCAAGGTATCATAAAGCTTCTTAAATGTTGCTGCTACCTCGGGATACTCCTCTAATGTCTCTCTGTGAAAATAACGGTCATACAAATAACTCGAGAGTAGTACATAGTGTATTTTATTATTCACTATGAGATCATAGGTGAGAATACGTTTTCTTATCATCGGCTTTGAATAGGTCATGAGATCGTACATGCTGGATGAAAGGTTAGGAGAATAGAGACCTGACATCAAGATACGGCTTTTTTTAGGGATATTCTTCTCGATCCATTCCCTTGCAAGTATCCTTGTATCAACATGAGACATTAAACGGCTGTATCTGAAAGACCTGATACCGGTAGGAGCAACGAAGATGAGGGCGAGAATGAATAAAACAGTGTTCTTATACTTTTTTGAATGAACACACAAGTCAACTGCTTTCGTTAAAAAGTCAGACGCGATCACACAATACAGCGGCAAAAAGAGATAGAAGTAACGAACCGCCCGCCCGCCTTTCGGTTTTGCCAAGATTAAATAGTATACAATACAGTAAATGGCGAAAATAATATTAATGATGCCTTCATCCGAACCTTTCATGACGCCATGTGTTATGCCGTGCCAAATACCATAGATGAGGGCCATTAAGGTTAAAATCAATAAGGGAAGGTCCATAGCCCCCATTAACGAATTTATGCATAAAGGCTCATTCCAATTGGGGGTTGTTGAAAAAAGATAATCAAAATAATTTTGTTGGGTCTGTCCCAGTTTCCCCTTAACCCCGGCTTGTTTCTCCTCGGCAGTGATGGCCTTTCCCCGGTAGGTCCTTAACATTCTCTCCGTAAAGGAATTGAATTTCGGGATAAACATGGGTGTGGTGATAAGAAATCCCAGACAAAAGAGGAGAAATGCAGCTCCTATCTGTGTATAAAATGTTGTGGACAGATGCGTCATTTTTCTTTCATTATTCCATCGGAAAAAGAGAGCACACGCAAAAGGAAGGCCCAATGTGATCGGGAGATATTTTACCCCTGTCGCAATGCCTGTAAAGAGGCCGGCATATAAGAAATTCTTCAATGTTCCCTCTAAGAAAACCTTTACAATGTATATCAGGGCTATTGTGGAAAACAGGGCCATTGTCGCATCGGTCATGGGGTAATGGCTATCCTTGACATGCAGATACATAAAGGCCAGAAATAAGGCTGCTATAAGGCCTATTCTTTTATCATTATTAGAGGCAACCATGCCGAGTAAAAATACGAAAAATATTGTCAACGTACCTGTAATGGCACTGTTTATTCGTGCAATAAGCTCGAATTTATGGAAATTTTTCTCATCCTTAAAAAGAGCGTCGATTTTTTCGGTAAATCCTGCGGGGCTGTCGTGAGAAAGAGCGTAAAATAGACCATAGATAACATATTCAGCAGCAAGAAGGTTGGTAAAAAAAGTAGGGTAAAGGTAATACTGGGGATCAAGATCAAATTTTTTGTTGAGAATATTGTAAGCAATGCGCTGCGGAGGTCTCACCGTTGCTCCTGCATCTACATATCCCACATCAGGATGCCCAAATCGAATTCCCCATGTACGAAGCCCCAAACCGGCTGCTATAATGATCAATAAAACGATCAATGTCCTGCGGTCTAAATTCATTGGAAACTCTTTTTATATTTCATAAAATTTTCGTAAAACCTCGAGGATGAGCCCTGCGGTCTTTCCTTCCCCAAAGGGTTTGACAGCTGCAAAAGAGGGTTTTTGAGTCATTTTTTTATACCCCCGCACAATAGCGTCCGGAAGAGCCTCTACCAAATAATTCATGTTCATCCGGATAGTCTCAGGCCATTCGGTTTCATTTCGTAAGGTGATACAGGGGACATTTAAGAGAAATGCCTCCTTTTGCATCCCCCCTGAATCTGTTATGATAATTTTCGCCTTTGACTCCAACAGGAGCATATCAAAATATGAGAGAGGCTCAACGAGCACAAGTGGAGACAGGTCAATATCGAGATTTTTGATAATGGGGCTCGTTCGGGGGTGCACGGGGAAGATAAGTCTGATTCCTGTCTCTGCAATACGGAGCAAGCCTTGCAGGATAGAGGTAAGGGTATGCACATTTTCTGTATTCTCCTGTCTGTGGATTGTGCAGACAGCATAGGGGGAGAGGGTCTTATCTGGTGAGATAAGCTGCAACTTCTCCAAAATGTGTGAAGTTTCTTGAGCCAGCTTTAGTGAAGCCAGGAGCGCATCATACATTATATCTCCCACATTGATCACGAGCGGCGGTTCCTTCGGGAGATTGGATAAAAGGAATTTATTAGCCAGTTTCCCATGGTAGTATATGGAATGAAATCCCTCTTTTTTCAAATTAAGCGCTGCCTGCTCAGTCGGGCAAAAGAGGATTGAAGAGACTTGATCTGTGAGGACCCTGTTGATTTCTTCAGGCATTTTTTTATTATAACTGCGAAGGCCCGCTTCAATATGTGCAACGGGAATATGGAGCTTGGAAGCAGCCAGTGCGCCGGCTAAAGTAGAATTAGTGTCACCATACACGATCACTAAATCAGGTTTTTCTTTAAGGAGAGCCTCTTCTGCCAGGCTCAGCATTAATCCTGTCTGTTGTCCGTGGGATGCTGAACCAACCCCCAAATTATAGGCAGGAGATGGTATCTCTAACTGGTCAAAAAATATTTTATTCATCATGTAATCATAGTGCTGTCCCGTGTGCACAATCAGGGAATTGAAATCTTTTAATAGACGGCATAGCGGTGCCAATTTAATAAATTGTGGTCTCGCACCAACAATATGAATCAGTTTCATGGTATACCCCTTTTAAGAAATTGTTCTCCTCTTTGTAGCCCCTTTTATACCATGCATTATAATATTTTTCAATTGCTGTTCCTTATTTTAAAAGTTTTTTCATAAAATAATTTATCAAACTAGTTGACATCAAAGAGTGATTATGATATACAATCTAAAACATTTATCGTTATATTAATATAATCAACATATTAAACATAAATGAAAAAAGGGGGGTGCTATGCGAACAATAGCCATTATAAACCAGAAGGGTGGATGTGGTAAAACCACAAGTACAATCAATATTGGGGCCTGTTTAGCGCATAAAAAGACCAAGGTGTTGATTGTGGATATGGATCCTCAGGCACATGCGACATTGGGCTTGGGGTACAAGCCGGGTGAATATTCCGGGAGCATTCATGATTTATTAGTCAATAAAGATCAATCACATGAAACAATTGAAGATGTGCTTCTGCGGATTTCTCCCTATCTCCATCTTATTCCTTCGGATATCGTATTGAGCACGGCAGAGCCAATTCTTCTCCAGAGGGATAATCGAGAATATTATTTGGCGGATATTCTTAAGTCAATATCTGACCAGTACGATATCGCTATTATCGATTGTCCGCCCAATATTGGTATATTAACCTTTAATTCTCTCCTTGCCAGTAATGAGGTTATTATCCCGATAGAAAGTGGGTTATTTTCTTTACATGGCTTGGCGCGATTAATGGAGACCATAAATCTGGTCAATTTGAATTGCGGACATAAAATAAAAGTCAATGCGCTTGCAACAATGTATGACCGCAGAACAAAGATCGCCGAGGAGACCTTGTTTGAGACAAAGAGGTGTTTTTTAGGGCATGTATTTAAAACGGTTATTAACCAAAATGTTAAATTAAAAGAAGCTGCAAGCTACGGAAAACCTATTATATCATATTGTCAAAAGTGTTCCGGATTTAAAGATTATATGGACCTTTCAAAAGAGATTCTCGAACTTGAGGAGGTAAAATTCCCCATGGAGGATGACAGGCGGAAGGAAATTAAACCGCCGGTAATTACCAGGGAGGGTGTTCTTTTTACCTGTTACGCACCCCAAGCCAAAAGCGTCCGGTTAGTGGCTAATTTTAATGAATGGAATCAAGAGCAAATGCCTCTGTTTAATATTGAAGGAGATGGTATCTGGCAAAAGATTGTACCGCTCAAGGAGGGCAAATATCAATATAAATTTGTGATTGATGGGGAATGGATGAAAGATCCAATTAATCCTAATATTGTAAGTAGCCCTTTTGGAGAAAATTCTATTTTCGAAGTTCAATAATCATGGATAAAAAACCTAAATTGGGAAGAGGTCTTGAGGAAGTATCGCACTTTTATTTATCGACTGCACATAAAAATGATTATACCGGAGAAAAGCAGATCGAGGAGCACAGGCATATAATTAGCATTCACCATTCAGGCTCTGATATTACGCAATCTTTTTTACTTTCCAATTTAGCTCTGGAATTGGCAAAATATCAAGTTCCTATTTATATTATTGATTTCTGTGATAATCAACGGGTCAATATACGTTCAACCGTGAAACGACTTATCAAAGGGCAAGAGTCATCACCGGAATACAGCGTTCAATTATATGGGCTTCCTGCTATCCGTATTGTTGAAGCATACAATAACACACATGAATCTCTTGAAGATTTAATAAAGGCGTTGCATATTAATAGTAAAAATTGTTTTATATTTTTAAATAAATATGACAAAGAAGGAACTATTGCTCTCTATAGCCAGGCTCGCGAGGTTATTATTCTCTCCAAGACTGATAAAATATCTCTTCTTCAGGCATATGCACATATTAAAGCTATTTTGGAAAAAGGCAAGGAGAGCACAATTTATATGATTTTGGATGAGATTCGTGAAGAGGGAGAGGCAGAAACTATTTTCCAGCGTTTTGCCCTTTATGTGAAGAAAAAGTTTTCTCATGCAGTCTATTACTTAGGCGGTTTGGTCCATGATGAACATATAGGCCGTTCCATTGAGGAGGGGCGGCCTATTGTGCTGTCTCAAGACCAAAGCATAGCAAAAGATAATATTCTGAGCATTAGTAAAAATTTTTTTACACTCTCAAAAAATAGCTCCAATCAGATTATATAGCACACATATGACACGTATATTAAAACCTCTTACCATAAATAATGCAAAGAAACTTTCTAAAATATGTGGCCAAGCCCTTGTGAAGATGTACGGATTAAAAGTCGTTGATGGCAATTTAGGCTATAATGATAGGGCGATGATAGATCTGCTCGCTGTGGATGAAAACCACATAAATCTCGTTACTATTGACAGAGGAAATTTCAATGAGGCGTTATTTCGCTCCTTTTCAGGATATAGATGGTTTAGGGAAAATAGGAGCCTTCTTAAAAGAATTTATTCTTCACCGGAAGTGAATTTAGAAGGATCGTCTTCTCTCTTGATTTTGTCTTCAAGTTTTCCCCCTGACACATGTGCAATGTTGAAAAATTTATGCACGGTCCCCCTTTACGTACTGAAATATACACTTTTTGGGTCTGAGGGTGATCCTGAAATATTTATTGAGGATATGGGCACTAATCTAGGAAATCACGCCCCGGACAGCGAGGATATAGAGCCTGCTAAGGCAGCTAAGGTAAGGGAAGAGTTGAATCTTGAGATTGGCAATCTTACAGATGAAGAAATAAAAGAGTTTCTGGACTCAATCTGAACTTATTTCCGGCACACGGTATTCAAATGACGGCTGGTGCGAGGGTTTTGTTTTGGTGAGAGTCAGATCAAAATTAATCAAATTATCCGTATTTATCCCTTGATGCCCATCACAGAGGCGGGTTGGTTCTTCCCCTTCTCTAAAGGCTTCCATAAAGACCCGCGGACATGAGGGTGTGGCAAGAAGTCCCGTATCCGGGTCTATACTCACAAACTTTATTCCTTTAGGAATGGAGAAATAAGCAACAGGCTTATCTCCCAAAGCTTTTTCCATAAATTCAACCCAGATGGGGCAGGCTGCACGAGAGCCGGTTTCTTTATCACCAAGAGATCGAAATTCGTCAAAGCCAACCCACACCCCTACAGCGAGACGAGGGCTAAATCCAATAAACCACGCATCAATGTAATTGTTGGTGGTGCCGGTTTTGCCTCCGACGGGAAAAGGCAGGTATTTTGCCCGCCATCCTGTCCCATGATTTACCACACCTTGCAATAAATTACATACAAGATATGCGATTTGGGTATCGAGCACTTTTTTAAAGGTAAGCCCATTCATTTCCAGAATTTTACCATCAGGTTCTTCTATGCGAGTAACGGATAATGGGTTTATTAATATACCCTCATTGGCAAATACACCATAGGCTGAGGTGAGGTTGAGAAGCGAGACACCAGCACTGCCGAGTGCTAACGATAAATCTGGTGAGAGCGTTGACTTTAGACCGACTTGCGTTGCGGTTTCTATGGTTTCTTCAAGACCAGTCTTCTTGAGAAGCTTTACAGTCACTACATTTCTTGATTGTTCAAGGCCTTTTCTGATGGTAGTGGGCCCGTAGAATTTCTCATAATAGTTACCCGGCTTCCAATCTTTTTTTTCCTCCTCTTCACTCTTATATATTATCGGGGAGTCGATAATAATGTCAGCTAATGTAGATCCTTGTTTTAATGCCGTTGCATAGATGAAGGGCTTGAAGGCGGACCCTACTTGACGCTCTGCTTGAACAGCCCGATTATATTTGCTCTTTTCAAAGTCATATCCTCCGACCATAGCCTTTATATACCCTGTTTCAAGGTCTATTGCCACAAGCGCTCCCTGAACAATCGGGACCTGCTCAAGAGCAAGTAAAAGCAGAGAAGCGTCTTCACTATCTTTCTGGATGCCTGTGATCTTCATACATACTAAATCATTCTCTTTAATTATTTTTGAGATAGGATCTTCATTGGTCCATTTATACCCTGATGGAGGGATAATGCCCTCATAAGAATCGATAGTAACAAATATATTCTCATCCTCTATCTTAGTGACATTCCCAAAAAGGAAGGCCTCCGGGATATTATCTTGTTTTGATGTCAGATAGGATGCGATGATTTCCCGCTGACTGTTCGGATCAATATTATGTATATCAAAATCCGGCCATTGGACGATGGGTCGATATCCCTGCCTTTTATCAAGATCTATCAACCCACGTTTTACTGCCTGCTCAGCAGCTTCCTGAAGTTCCAAATCAATTGTAGTGAAGACCTTAAGGCCGCCCCGATAAAGTTTATTTGAACCATATTTCTTTATCAGATATTGCCTGACATATTCGACAAAGTAAGGGGCGAGATTTTGCTCTTTTTTACTCTGGCTTAATGTGATAGGGGTTTCTTTTGCGCTGATATACTCCGTATGGCTGATATAGCCTTGCTCGTCCATTTTTTTAAGGACAAGATTACGACGACTCAGCGCACTGGCATAATGGTATACGGGAGAGTAAGTATTGGGGGCCTTGGGAAGAGAAGCTAAGAGAGCACATTCAGCTAAATCAGAATTTTCAACATGTTTTCCGAAATATTCCAGCGAAGCCGCTTCTACTCCATAGGCGCCATGCCCAAGATATATTTGATTTAAATAGAGCTCTAATATTTGTTCTTTTGAGTATCTTTTTTCAAGCTCTAGAGAAAGAATAATCTCTTTAAGCTTTCTAATAATTGTTTTCTCCGGATGAAGAAGGATAGAACGGGTGAGTTGTTGCGTGATGGTGCTGCCTCCTTCCATAAAACGCATCTCTTTTATATTTTTAATGAGAGCACGCATAATTCCTTCCCAATCGATCCCTTTATGCTTGTAAAAATTTGCATCCTCAATAGCGATGAAAGCATTGATTAGAGAGGGAGGAAAAGAAGCATAGGAGACAATTATTCTTTTTTCCAAACAAAATTGAGAAATTACGCGCTCATTCAGTGAATAGACTTTTGTAATTAAACTAGGATTGTATCTTTCTATGTCTAATATTGAAGGCAGGTATCTGTTGATTTGTATGTAATATCCTACTGCAGTGCCTAATCCGATAAATATGCATATAATTAATATATAAATAATAAATATACACGCATATTTTGTAAATGTATTGACGCGAAGCTGCATTATTTATTAAGATTATTATTGGCATACTCCCGCAGTTTTTTGTAGACAAATTCAGCCTGAGAAAGAGCGTGCATTGCCTCTTCCTCCCCGTATATTTTCGAAGGAATCCATAAAGGCAGGTCCTTGCGTTGATATAGGGGAAATCGTGTCCGTGCGCCATGTTTTTCCAGTGATATTATGGCCTTATAGAGGTTTTCTATCTCATCAATATCATTTTTAAACACAGCCACGAATAAGGTCGCGGTTTTATGGTCACGTGTAATGACATTATGCAATGTTAAGCATGCCTTTGTTATTTTTTCAACGGATTCTTGGGCAAAATGGATAGTTCGGCTGTAAAGCCCATTCACATAGGTGAGTCTTGCTGCTTCGATATCCACCTCACTTTCGACCAAGTAAGCCTCCACAATATCTCGTATATCGTGCATAATTTCTCCTTTTCTGCTTAATTCTATTGGTTATTACCATAAATAGTCTAAATGATCTCATTATATTAATTGCTTGTCAAGTAATCTATACTCCTCTTTTATCACCCCAAATGATTTTATGCAATTGTATCTGCAAACGGACATCAAGGTGGTCGCGTTGAATCCATTCAGAAAGAGTTGAAGGACTTACGCGATGAGCGGCCGGGGACAAGAGAATTTCAAATCTCTCTTGTAGGTCATACTCTTTTATTATTGATGTTACCCACTCAAAATCTACTTTATCACTGATAACAAATTTTATCTCATCTTTTTCAGTTAAATAGTCCAAATTTTTATATAAATTATGTTCACATTCTCCGCTTCCAGGGCACTTAAGGTCCATGATCTTAATGACATCAGGTTCTATCATACTGACATCGAGGCTCCCATTTGTTTCCAATATTATTTGATAATCCTCCTGAAGGAGAGCTGAAATAAAATAGGGGGTACTCTCCTGGTGTAAAGGTTCACCGCCTGTAATTAATATTCGTTTTGGGTAGTACTTAGAAAGAGAGTCCTTTATTTCTCCTACCGTGGTAAAATAATACTCGGATTGAGCATAGAGTGTATCACAATAGCTGCACCTCAAATTGCAGCCACTCAATCGTATGAGTGTGCAAGGCAGTCCCATATACGTGGATTCTCCTATAAGCGTTTGATAAATTTCACAAATCTTTAACTGCATATATTGTGAGCCGCATATAAAAACTAAAAAATATACCTCATAGTATTTCTTCGGTTTATTATGATAGAAAAAGCCATCTTTTGAGATAAAATTTTTTCTTTTTGGGGACTCGGGGCCGACTCCTTCCCTCCTTCCCATATTCCAAAGATAGCCTCTATAGGAAAAGAAAAGGGGAATCCATTTTTTGGTAAATAATCAATTTCGAAATTTGGAGGCTCAAAACTTTCTCTCATCCAATATCCAAGAATTTTATAGTTCTTATTAAAAATGGGCTGTACATTTTTTATAGGGTTGAGTAAATAAAAAATAGGATCAGAGGATGATTTTTCACTGCCCTGAAAAAGATAGCACATAATACCAGCCTGAGAGGATTGTAATAAATCGAAGGTCTCTTTATTAAAAAAGAATACCTTGATAATACTATTTCCATAATTCACATAGCCGGCAAATAGTTCAGGAAGGTCGGTATTGCCAACGTATTCATCATTTTGTTTATTTTTCTCATAATCTTTATATTTATATTCGAATCCTAATGTTTTGGTTATGTTTGCAAGTGGAGTCAGATTGATAATATTATCTTCTATAGTCATTATATTCTCAATACTGAGGTTTATATTAGGATACATCATATCATAATCACTAGAGAAACCCTCCACATGCGGGGAAAAAACAAAGGCAACTACTCCACATAGTGCGAGTAAAGTACGGACGACATTCTTTTTCATTCTATTGCTCCTTATTCAAATATTTTGGTGATAGCATAATAGAAATAGGACTAAAAGTCAAGACGTTAGAATTGTTGTGAGAATTGTGAATTGCTTTGGAGGTGCTTTTGAATCTTGAAATTTTTTTTCTAATGGTCTATATATATCAGGAATCGTGTTGATCAGCATTTTTAATTATGACCTTAAATTTTAAATATAATACTAAATTGAAAAGTGTAACAATATTATTGTACAAAGATGCGTCATAGATGGTATTCTGCTCTCCACTATCTGTATGTAGTGAACATGCTATTGTTCTTTATCGGGTGCAGGAGCGGTTTAAGAGAAACAGTAGATAAATCTAAAAAATTCCAGCGTCTGCCCCTTGAGGTTGAAGCTCAGGTGGATAAACCTGTAGCAGAAGTGGGTGATATTATTAAATATAAAGTAACGATCAATGCCATTCCGGAGATTTCCCCCATCATCCCGGAGATCGGCTCCTCTCTTCATGGTTTGAGGATTATCAATATGGAAGCGAAGGGCCCTTCGGAAATTGATAACAGAAAAGTGTGGGAGAAATCCTATGAAATGCAGGCAGATATTGTAGGTTCATATATCATTCCACCGGTGACAATAAAATATGAGGATGCCGAAGGTAAGGAATATCAAGCAACGACGGCGCAACTATTCATCGAGGTTAAATCGATACTCAACGCTGATCCGAATCATCAAGTATCTGGCGATATCAAGGATATTCATCCCTTAGAGGATATTGAAACAGGCTACGACTTTTATGTGTGGGTAGGGATAATAGCCGGAATTTTACTTATCGTAGGACTTGTCGTGATATGGCGAAAAAGGAAGAAGGTGGAAGCGCCTGTTGTGCGTCCCTCACATGAGGTTGCCGCCGAAGCTCTTACCGCTCTTAAGCAAGCCTCTTTTTTGGATGAAGGAGACTTCCGAGGGTATTATTTTAGACTCTCGGAGATCTTTCGTGAGTATTTGGAATCACGATACAGATATCCTGCTGTGGAGAAAACGAGCGAAGAGTTGATCCCGTTTCTTGAAAAGCTTTCCATTACTCGAGAATTCAAAGATTCAACACGTTCTTTGATGAAGAGGGCAGATATGGCAAAATTCGCAAAATTTAAACCAGACGTGGATATTGCCCAGAAGGATTGTCTGAGGGTGGAAGATTTTGTGCATGAAACTGCAGAAAAACCGAGTGAGGAACACTAGATGCAATTTTTTCGCTTTGAGGATCCATGGCTGCTTTTATTATTGATTCTTATACCATGTATTGTGTATGTGTATATCAAGGGTTTTGGCCGTGGCCGTATTAAATTCTCCTCTATTCATAATCTGAAAAAGCTCAAGACTTCACGCTCGCTCTATTTTCGACATCTGTTGATCGGAATGCGCTCCCTCTGTATTGCGTTGCTTATAATTGCCCTCGCACGGCCTCAATCGGGCAATAAAACTACTGAATATATAAGCGAAGGTGTGGATATTATGCTATGCCTTGATACCTCAGGCAGCATGCAGGCCCTTGATTTCAAGTTGAAGGGAGAGCGCGTGGACCGTCTTGCTGTGGTAAAGAATGTGGTAGAGGAGTTTATTAAGGGAAGAAAAAGTGATAGAATAGGAATGGTTGTATTTGGCGAGGAAGCCTTTACCCAATGTCCTCTGACTCTTGATTATGGTGTGCTCGTGACTTTTTTACAACAGGTAAAGATAGGTATGGCAGGTGACGCCACAGCCATAGGGTCTGCTCTTGGCACAGCGGTGAAGCGACTCAAGGATTTGGAAGCGAAATCACGGATTGTTATCCTATTGACTGATGGACGTAGTAATGCCGGAAGAATTAGTCCGGCTGCTGCCGCTCAAATAGCAAAAAAATTTGATGTTAAAGTATATACTATCGGAGTGGGAACTGAAGGTGAGGCGCCCTTTTTGGTTGAGCACCCTCTGTTTGGGAAGCATTATGTCTATCAGCGTGTGGACCTTGATGAAGACACCATGAAAGAGATAGCGACAATTACGGGAGGGATGTATTTCAGGGCCATGGATACAAAAGCCCTTGAGAATATCTATGAAAAGATTGATAAAATGGAAAAGACTGAAGTAAAAGTCAAAGAGTATATGGAATATAACGAGCTTTTTTGGTGGTTTGTAATTTCGGCCCTGCTTTTATTATTCGGCGAAATTATCCTGTCACAGACCCGTTTCCGAAAAATTCCTTAAAAAGGATAAATAAATGCAATTTATTAGAAATAGCATAGCGAGATTGGAACCTTATGTGCCGGGATATCAACCGGAGGATGAGAGGGCTATTAAATTAAATACCAACGAGAACCCATACCCTCCGTCAAAACATGTCCTCAAAGCACTTAAAGATGCGGTAAGCGGGAAGCTCCGTCTTTATCCTGATTCAACATGGCGGAATCTTCGCCGCACTGCTTCACATACCTATACTATAGGGGAAGAGTATCTATTTTTCGGAAATGGCTCTGATGAGATTCTCTCGTTTATTTTCCGCACCTTTATTGATAAAAATGATATCGTCCTCGCACCCTATCCCACCTATAGCTATTATGAAGTCATGGCCCATATTCACGATGCCCAATTTCAGTATATTGAGACTGATGATTCATTTGCTATCCCCCTTGAGAAATTAAAGAAAAGCAGCGCAAAAATAGTTTTTTTTTCAAATCCCAATACTCCTACAGGATTATTTATAGAGGAGAGTGAAATAGAGGATTTTTTAAAGAGTTTTAATGGACTTGTGGTTCTTGACGAGGCGTATATTGATTTTGCCCCGAAGAGCGCTTATCAATTGGTAAAAGCCTATAATAACCTTATCGTGGTGCGGACCTTTTCGAAATCTTTTTCCCTTTGTGGGCTCCGGGTTGGTTATTGTTTTGCCGATCCGGAATTGATATATGCCCTCCTGAAAGTTAAGGAATCTTACAATATTAATACACTCAGCCAGATCGCTGCCGCAAAAGCCTTGGAAGATATTGACCATATGAAGGAAAACAGCAGAAAGATCATACAGGTGAGGGGAAAATATACCAAGGTATTAAAAACAATGGGTTTTTCTGTCCTCCCTTCTGCGAGCAATTTTATCTTTGTTAAGCATGAACGGGTTCCCTCAAGGGAGATATATGAGTATCTATTTACACATAACATTTTTATTCGTTATTTTAAGGCAAGGAGACTGGATGAATATCTGCGGATCACAATCGGCACAGAGGACCACATGCAGCAGCTCATAGAGAAAATTTCAGAAACGATTTAGTTTATATAAAAATAGTGCTCTTACGTAAAATTTTCTCAGAATATTCAGCAATTTTATTATGAAATCTTATGAATACATAAATCATACAGCCGATATTGGCATGAGGGCCTATGGAAGAAGCCTTCGCGAATTAGTGCAGCATGCGGGAGAAGGATTTATCAATCTTATCACTGACAGGGAAAAGATTGGAGAATCATTAGAGGAACATATAGTAGTAAGCGCAGTTTCTATTGAAGATTTAATAATAGAGTGGTTAAATGAACTCAATTATCTTTTCGAGGTGAAAACTCTCCTTTTCAAGAGATTTTTGATCGATATAACCGCTGATACTGCTCTTGATGCTTGCTGCCGTGGTGAGCGGTATGATCCCGATCGCCATGAAATAAAGACGCTTATAAAGGCTGTGACGTATCATAAATTAAAGGTCGAGAAGAGAGGCAGCGTATGGGAAGCATGTATTATTTTTGATATTTAATTTCCGGTATCTATATTTCAAGGATATCAAAGGAGAGAGAATATGTCGGAGGAATTAAAGCTTCAACAGATAGATCAATATCGATGGCGAATACCCAAACAGGGTAAGATGAATACCGACGGGATTATTTATGCTGAGAGGAAAATGCTCCATGATATTAATAAAGAGCACACCTATCAGCAAGTGGCCAACGTCGCATGTCTACCGGGGATTGTAGGACAAAGCCTTGCAATGCCTGATATTCATTGGGGATATGGATTTCCTATCGGAGGAGTAGCTGCATTTGATTCTGACGAGGGGATCGTATCTCCGGGTGGTGTGGGATATGATATAAACTGCGGGGTACGGCTTATTCGATCAAACCTGGACCGTTATCACATTAAAGAGAGGATAAAGGATTTGATAGAACAGATTTTTCGTAACGTTCCCTCAGGAGTTGGGGCACGGCGAAAGGACCTCAAATTAAACCAAAAGGATGAAAAAGCTATTCTGCAAGAAGGGGTCCAATGGGCAATCAGCAAAGGGTATGGAGTCCCACGGGATATGGAGTGTATGGAGGATGGAGGATGTATCCCTGGCGCAGATCCTGATCTTTTATCTCAGAGGGCCCTGGAAAGAGGCCAAGCACAGCTCGGGACATTAGGCTCGGGAAATCACTTCATCGAAATAGGCTACGTATCTGAGATTTATGATGAGAGGATCGCTGCTGCCTTAGGTCTGCGCCGTGATGGGATCACCATTATTATCCATTCAGGATCACGGGGCCTCGGGCATCAAGTATGCGATGATTTTATCAAAGTGATGAGGAAATCATCAGAGAAATACAAGATTGATCTTCCGGATCAGCAATTGTGTTGCGCTCCTCTGCATTCTCGCGAAGGGAAAAATTACCTGGCGGCAATGGCCTGTGCAGCTAATTTTGCGTTCACAAATCGCCAACTGATGATGCATTGGGTGAGGGAATCTTTTTCGCACGTCATGGGAGAAAAGGATTTAGGTCTCGATCTAATCTATGATGTATGCCACAATATCGCGAAATTCGAGAATGTTATTATAGCCGGTAAAAACAGAAAAGTATGCGTTCATCGCAAAGGAGCTACCAGGGCTTTCCCCCCTCATCATCCGGAAACAGGGAAAATATATAAGGAGATTGGACAACCGGTCTTAATACCGGGTGACATGGGGAGATATTCCTATGTACTTGTCGGAACAGAGCAGGCTTTAAAAGAAACCTTCGGGAGTACCTGCCATGGTGCAGGACGGGTCATGAGCCGGCGCCAGTCAAAAAAATTCGGCAAGGACCATAAGGCTGAGAGAGAGCTTCTTGATAAAGGCATACTCATTCGCGCTGCCAGCCGTAGGACCATCCTGGAGGAGCTCCCTGAGGCGTATAAGGACGTCGCCGATGTGGTCAATGTGGTGGAAGGCGCAGGGCTGAGTAAAAAGGTCGTCAAATTAACGCCGTGTGCCGTGGTAAAGGGATAACATATCCCGTTTAGTGCGAATTATTAAATTGCCAATTCTTTTGCAGGTTTATCCAGACAGAGCTATTCCACCACTCAATCGCCTGATCTGAGAGCCCTTCACCTTTCCACTGAGGCGGCAGGGTCCATAATGTCGGTCTTTCATAGTGTGTTGGCCAATTCCATGTATAGGGAGCAGGGAATCCC
Organism: bacterium; assembly: GCA_049472395.1. Lineage (GTDB taxonomy): Bacteria > SZUA-182 > SZUA-182 > DTGQ01 > JBLIRR01 > JBLIRR01. The sequence continues at coordinate 164,418 of JBLIRR010000004.1, forward strand.
ACCTCCTTCGGTGGTTGTGATGGGTCGGATGGCGTATTCTTGGTCAAGCGAATAATAAAGGTCCCAGGTTCCTCTAAGCTTCCCGAATAAAAGGTCGTTGACCGCATATTTTTAATAACCACATTATTAATATCTGGCGTACTGCCCTGAAACAATTGGAAATAACCGCATTCGGATAAATACGCAGGGTCCCACTCCAGGGTTATAAACTCTCCCGGAAACGTGCTGCATATTTCAAAAAACCATACGAATTCTGTTGGTCCGCTGTTTCTGATATCCTCTATATTGTTACCGGTGTCTCCTTTTATGATAAGACAATCCCCTGCATCCTCTGATTGCACTGTAAAAGGAATGTTAGCGATGCCTATAGTCACGCTCTCTTGAGGAATTTCCAGTGCATTAATTGTCAAGGTAAAGTAGCAGCCTTCATCGATATTCCCCGAACAATCATTATCTATACCATCAAAGATATCCTCTGCATAAGGATTTATAGCAGGATGAGAATCATTACAATCACCACCGATGGTGACATATCCTGAAGGGATACTGCACCCTTCAAATGAGAGAGTGCTATCGCCAAAACCATCTCCATCCGCATCAGCATAATAGAGAGTCGTCATTCCTTCATCTATGGAGTTATTGCAATTATTATCTTTGCCGTCACAAATCTCATCTGCCCCGGGATATACTTCCTCATCATCGTCATCACAATCATGTGCGTTTGCTACATATCCCGGAGGGGCATTTGCAGCTTCCACAAAGACCAGGGGATTGCCATATCCATCCCCATCCGTATCCACATAAAACTTTGTTGCGATACCCTCATCTATCACACCGTCACAATCATTATCCTTTCCGTCAAAGACTTCTTCAGCTCCCGGATAACTATTTTTATCATTATCATTGCAGTCCTTTGAATTAGCTACATATCCGGAAGGGGCGAAACAGGCTTCTTTTTTCACATTGATATTGCCATACCCATCTGCGTCGGCATCCTCATAAAATATCCCCATTAATCCTTCATCTATTTTCCCGTCGCAGTCATTATCTTTTCCATCACAAATCTCACCTGCACCGGGATATACCTCTAAATCATCGTCATCGCAATCGGTTGAAAGTGTGACATACCCTTGAGGGGGAGTTGCAGCCTCCACAAAGACCAGGGGATTGCCATATCCATCCGCATCCGCATCCGCATAATATCTCGTCGTGGCCCCTTCATCTATCCCTTCATCTATAACACCGTTGCAGTTATTATCTTTTCCATCGAACACTTCTTCGGCTCCCGGATGAACATTTGTATCAGAATCATCGCAATCTCCTGCATTGTTTACATATCCGAAGAGGGGAGGAGTGCACAATTCAATGGATTGATTGATATCTCCATAGCCGTCTGCGTCTGCATCCAAATAATAGATGATTGACACATCCTCATCAATCAATTCATCACAATCATTGTCTTTCCCGTCGCAGATCTCAGGATTATTGGGGAACCGGGCGGGATCATTATCATCACAGTCACCCTGATCTTCGCTATATCCATCCTGGTCATCATCCGTCGCGGATGCCTGCTTTTCAAGGCGAACAGTGGCAATTTCTGTCAAATTGCCCACGTATGGATATGCGCGGGAAGGGAAATATTCATCAACACCCTCAACCTCAATCACAAGGAGATGATCTCCTTCGTGAAGTGAATAAGGGGCGCCATTATCGCTGCGAAGATTTCCCAATACATATTCCCAGCTCTCTCCTTTATCAATGCGCGCAGAGACAAGGCATGATTCTGAATTTTCATTCTTTGCCCTTAAAAATAGTATGCCATCATTTGACAGAGAATCTCCCGAGCTTTCTATTGTGCCTATTCGAAGCTCATTCCCCGGCAAAGTCGGCATTGAGTAAGGAAAAGTTTTGAAAGAATAAAACGCTGCATTGTTATTATCTATAACGCCGTCTGTTTCAACATAAAAGGAATAGACAGTATTGGGGCTCAAGCGGGTAATTTTTACATAGTGCGTATAGCCGGTTTTCGTATCCTGCGCTCTCTCATATTCAAGCATAGTAGGACTTTTGTAGTATACCGAACCTGTAGATGATATATCGGTAATCCAAGAAATAGTCGCAGAGCCGCTTTCATTGAGATTTGAGACCCTGATGTTGCTAATGATTTCAGCCCCTGCACACGGTATTATCTTCACGGTTAAAAAAATAACTAGTATGATAAGGCATAATCTGATAAATAACCTTTCATATCTCATAAATCTGTCCCTCCTAAAATTGTATACTTTATTGTATGAAGTTATATGTAGTATGCTATTGGATTATTCTCTTTGTAACTCACTAATTGGCTACATTTTTTTAGTCTATACAAATTATACCTCAAAAGTATAAAAAGATATAATTTTTTTATTACATTAGGAATTTTATTTCATTTACAGGCATTATTGTTGGCCCGTTACCTTCGAGGGGATTTGGACGGTTATCCGCCATTTATATGGAAATAAGAATGTCAGAGATTTTTTGAGCATGTTTATGTTGGATACTACTTTTATCACCAGTATAAAAAAATTTTTCTAAGCCCTGTAATTCTATAATCAGATTTGGCTGAATATATAATATTTAAAAATGGCCAAATCTTTTGTTTTTTTATTGAACCAGTGCCTGCATAAATGACATGCTCATGCTCAATAGGATTTTTCTTCCTGATAGTCTAATTGTTTTTTCACTGTTACTCTATATTTATGAAAGAGCGCGGCAACAAAATTAAAAACAAATATAAAGATAAGTGCTAATGAACGCATCCAAATTTCATGTCTGTCTGTAAAAAACAATTGCTGGGAAAAAGCCCCTTCATGGAATAGATAAGTATGGATGAAGGATTCAAAAATCCAATAGAAAATCCCAAAAGATAAAGATATTAAACAGACAATAGAGATAAGGGAGAGTTCAATGTTGAGCTTCTTTTTTACCCAGGCAGCAAGGGTTGAAGGATAGCGGACGCATATTAAATTTGAAATAAATATAAGAAGAATAGTAAATGAACGCATCCACAGCTCATGTACGGTGGGGGAAAGCAGTTGCTGCAGCAAAGTTCCCTCATAAAATACATATACATGGACGAAAGATTCTAAAACCCAATAAAAAAGTGCAATTCCAATTTCTATCATAATATATCCTCCTTGGCCCTTTAAATACATTAAGAGAATATTTTAATAATGAGAATTGTGAATTAATATAATAAATATGACAAAAAAACTGAGTTCTTTAGAATTATTATACCTATAATTGTAGAGAAAGCAAGTAAAATAATACAATCAAAAGATTATTTTTATGGACGAGAATATCAACCATAAATAAAATCAATTTATTTGTGATAACAACCCATAATTTAATCATATCTCTTGACATTTTTACCGCTTTATTATATCCTATACCAAGAATAAAAACTCAATAATAATAGAGAATATATATGTATCGATTTGCATTAGACTATCTTAAAGAATGGAAAAACCGGTTATCCAGAAAGCCGCTTGTGATCCGTGGAGCACGTCAGGTTGGAAAAACATATTTAATAAGAGAGTTTGCCAAGGAATTTGATACCTATATTGAAATTAATTTGGAAACTGATCAGACTATTATTCCATATTTTGAAAAAGATGATCCAATCCAGGCATTAAGGCTGCTTGAACTTCATTACAATAAAAAAATTATAAAAGAGAGCACCCTTCTCTTCCTTGATGAAATACAGGCTGCTCCTAAAATTTTTGCCAAATTACGCTATTTCTATGAAAAGGTACCGGAGCTTTATATTGTAGCCGCATGTTCTCTCCTTGAATTTGTGATTGAAGAGCACTACTTTTCCATGCCCGTTGGCAGAATTGAGTATATGCACCTGGGGCCTATGTCCTTTCAGGAATTCCTGATCGCCAATGAAAATGCCAAAGTGGCAAAGTTTCTATCTCATTACTCTGTTGAAGATGATTTTCCCATCCCTCTTCATACAAAGCTTTTGGAACTTTTTAAAATATACCTCACAATTGGTGGCATGCCGGAAAGTATAAACTCATATACTCTCCAGAAATCATATCAAGAGTGTGACCGCATTAAAGCGAATATTCTCACTACCTATATTGATGATTTTGGAAAATATGGCAGGAGAGTTAATTACCAGCGTACTCTTCTTGTCTTTAAAGCAATTCCAGGTAGTGTGGGAAAGAAATTTAAGTATGTACACATTTCTCGTGAGCAACGAGCTAAAGATCTTGCAACCTCTTTACACATGCTTTCTTTAGCGCGAATTTGTTATAAGGTGCATCACAGCTCATGCCAGGGAATTCCTTTAGGAGCTTTGACAGATATGAAAATCTTTAAATTACTCTTCCTTGATGTAGGTTTACTACTGAGTGCATGTGGTCTATCAATGTTACATGTGGAGAAGGCAGACAATCTGTTGCTGGTAAATGCAGGGAGTATATGTGAGCAATTTATCGGGCAACACCTTCTCTATAGACAGGAATATTATCGGGAACCTGAGCTGCACTATTGGATACGTGAAAAATCAGGCTCCAATGCAGAAATAGATTATGTGGTTGCAAGTGGGGAACATATCGTTCCCATTGAAGTCAAAGCTGGGAAAGCCGGCAGTCTAAAATCCCTCCATATGTTTGTCAGCAGTCGTAGATTACCACTGGCGGTCCGGACCAATACCGATATCCCTTCTCTGGTGAGAAGCAAAGGCAAGATGCCTACAGGAACCGCATATGACTACCATTTATTGTCAATTCCATGCTATATGATTGAGCATGTGGATCGCCTTGTGAATGAAGCATATTCTTCTTTTTAATTCAAGGATTCTGTTCCAATCCCTATGAAAGTTCCCAGCGTCTCAGATTTTTGAAAGCGAGTCTCAGAAATCTGATATTTATTAGAGAAAATTCATAAGAAAAAAATCTATAATTTTATATTACTATTTGATTTTAAACACTTTTATTGTGTTGGCATGAAAATTGTTTATATTTAATAACAATCAACATTTTTTATGTAAGAGAGATGATTATTTCATCAAATGAAAGGGGGGACTTTATGGAAAGCAGTAATACAATGGAGAAATAACACACTCTTTTGGAACATGTAATAAACAATCACGCCCCGATCTTTTCTCAATAAAGGCCGGGAGTAAAAAGGAGGTGATAGAGAGCACTACACTACATATAGCTTCAATAGTAATTACATAAGGTAGAAAAAAAATAATAGCATAAATTAATTAATTGAAATACTAATTAAAATAACAATCATATGAGTGAACAAATAAGGAAAAAGAATAAGAGGAATACATTATGAAACGAAAGGTTAATGTCAGAAAGTTTTTTATTGTGGTTTTTTCAATGGTTTTTGTGTGTGCTTTTTTAAGCAGGCCAACGAGTGCCCAACGAGAACCCATTATTCGTGAGGCAGAAGCAATGATAACGCATAATGCTGAGGCAGGTGAACGGGGATTGGTCGCAATACCTACCCTATATACGACAGTAGAAGAAATACATGTGGTGGCTGCGCCAGTAAAAGAGGAGCGTCCACTCACACCTCCGGATACGACAGTGATTGGAATAGACTCGAAGGTAATCGGCACAGAACAAGATACACCTGTGATCATACCACGACCCACCGTAACCCTGCCGCCGATTGAACCATATAATTCTGCAGTGATCGGAGGGGAGCCTTTAGTGATAGCTCCAAATCCCTTTGTCGCCTCTACCACTACTGCTTCCCCGTGGAATCTTGCGGGGCATACTCAGTATGATCCGTCAATTGCATTTAGTACGAGTATCAGTACGAATGATTTCTTTAAATTCAGTAATTTTAATAACTATAATTTTAATCGTGGCGTCAGCGTGAGCACACCTTTTAATTTTAATTTTTCTGCGTGGCACGCACCTTCCTTTAGTTTTGGTAATTTTTCAACAGGATTTCAGGGATTCTTCCCGAATAATTCATACAACTTTTTTAATACCTTCCAGAATTTAACTCCCTTTACACCCATAAATAATCAAAATCCTGTTGTACAAGAGCCGGCGACGATTTCTCAAGGAACACTTGATCCTCAAGCTGGTGATGATAATTTAACACGAGGTGCTGCCTATGTCACACACACTGATGTTCTTTTTCTCGAAAGCTATCCAGTACAAGTAAAATTAAACGTCACAGGTCAGCTTCCAACCCCATGTCACGAACTGCGAGCGATAGTATATGAACCAGATCGTCAAAACCGGATTCACATTGAGCTTTACTCGCTTGTAAATCCTGGCATTTTTTGTATTCAAGTAATGGAATCTTTTAACGTGACATTATCAGTGGGAAATTATACGGACGGGGCATATACAATCTGGATAAATGGAGAGAATGTCAATGATTTTGATCTTGACAATCCGTATCCTAATCCTGTCACTGCTCCCCAAATAAATGAAGCTGATTGGGAATTGAATGAAAATAATAATGGAGAGTCTATTGTCCTTTCAGAAGGTGAAACCTTTAGCATTCTTCTCCAATCGAATATAACAACAGGTTTTCAGTGGGTGCTCAATGAGAGCAAACTTGAGGGTGACGTGATCACTCAGGTAAGTTCTGACTATTTCACAGAGCCATTCAATCCAGATGAGCCCCTCGTAGGAGCCGGCGGTTATGAGCAATTTGTTTTTCAAGCCACAGGTGAGGGGACTGTAATTATTGAACTTAATTATATGCGCCCCTGGAATCAGGTTATTGAGGATACTTTTTTGGTTGAAGTCAGTGTTGAGCCTTCAACAGTACTAGGGGGAGGCTACGTAGGATTAGCGAATCCTGCGTCTGTGTATTGTGAAGAAAGCGGTGGTACTCTTGAGTTCAGAACAAATGATCTTGGTACTTATGGAGTGTGCATTTTTAACGACGGGACTGAATGTGAAGAATGGGCCTTTTTCAGAGGCGAGTGTGGTCAATAAAAATTATACTGCGTACCTTACCCGGGGATATCCCCGGGTAAGGTATTGTTTTATGAAAAATAATTTTTTAGTAGTGCCTGGATATCATTTTTGATATATTTGGTATAATAAATATTTAAAAGGATTCGTGGTGAGAAAATGTTTCAGTGGGCAATTTCCCATACACTTTATAAGAAGTGCGGGATAATTGCTTTTATTTTTTATATTCATAACATAGTACTAATGCGTAGAATTGGTGATAAAATAACAATAACCTTTGGATTATTAATCTTCTCGGCTATTTTTGTGTGTGCATGGTATCTTTATAGTCAGACGAGACATCATCTTGAGAAAGAATTGGGCCAACGATTGGTTGATATTGCACAGACTATTGCTCATCAGTTAAATGGAGAAATTATCAGACATCTTGTTCCCGGCAATGAGCGAGGTGTCACGTACCACAATTTAGTAAGACAGCTTAATCAGGTAAGGGAAAATACAGCAGTGAGTCGCATTTACATTTTTGACAAAAATCATTGCAGTCTTGTCGATACACAAGCCTCGGTTCCCATTGGCACAGAGTATTTGAATCTTACCTTTGATCAATTGGAGATGGAATATGTGTGGCAGAAAAAGGGTGTCTCCTCAGTGTTATTCTTGGGCGAGGATGGGAGATACTATAAATCAGGATATGCTCCTATCGTTGTGGGAGGAGAGGTAGTGGCAGCCTTGGGAGTCGATGCAAGTGCCGCTTTTCTCCATATCATGAGGAGATTCCGGCGAAGTGTTGTATCCTTTGGTATAGTCTGTATTTTAATGAGCGTTGTTATTGGTTTTATACTGTCCAAGACAATTACTAATCCTATTCATCAACTGGTTGCTTCAATTGAAAAGATCAGTCAAGGAAATCTCAATGCGAAAATTACAGTTAACTCCAATGATGAGATTGGTTTTTTAGGGAGAACAATGGAGCAGATGCGCAGCAATATTATACAAAGGGATGCACAAATGAAGCTTATGCTAGCAAATGTGGCCCATGAAATCAGAAATCCGCTCAGCGGGATTGAATTATTCGCCGGTATTCTTTCGGAAGAATTAGGGCATAGCGCGGATGCCCACTCTGCGCGCCAGCATTTGGATAAGATTATCAGAGAGGTGCGCAAACTGAACCAAATTATTACAGAGTTTCTTGATTTTGCCAGATCAAAAAAACCTCAGAAACAAGAGGTCTCTTTGGAAGAATTGATACAATCTGCCTATTTCATGCTTGCCCTGGAATTTGAAGAAGCAAGGATTAGCTTTACGTCGCAGGTTGAGCCTTTGCTTAAAATTCAGGTTGATCCGGAACAATTCAAGCGCGTATTTATCAATCTGTTTAAAAATTCTCTTCAAGCCCTGCGCAGTGGCAAAACAGAGGACGCACGGGTGAGTGTTCGATCAAGGTATGAGGAGAGCATGGTCGAAATAATAGTAGAGGATAATGGCCCTGGTATTTCTCAAGAGGCATTACAAAAACTTTTTGAACCCTTTTATACAACAAAGGAAAAGGGTGCTGGATTGGGCTTAGCCATTGTCCGGAAAATCATTGCCGACCATGGAGAAAGGATTGAGGTGCTGAGTGTGCAAGGTCAGTTTACAAGGGTTATTATACAGCTTTTACACCCAATAAAAGCGTGAGGTGAGGAGGAGTTAAATGAGCAGAATCCTTGTCATTGAGGATGATAATACTATTCGGGAAGGAATATCCTATAGTCTCTCAAAGGAGGGACATGAGGTTGATTCCGCCAGTGATGGCGAAGAGGGATTTTCCCTTAGCAAAGTGAAGAGTTATGACCTTGTTATTACTGATTATCGAATGAAATCCATGAATGGTATTGAGGTGCTTGAAAAAATAAAGCAGATGAGCCCTGATACAGACGTGGTATTAATAACAGCGTACGGGACCATGGAACTTGCAGTGGAGGCCATGAACAAGGGAGCCTCGGATTGTGTGAGTAAACCCCTTTCCCTTGAGGAATTCCGTGCAAGGATTAGAAAAGTACTGCAAAATAGGGAAGTTAGGATTGAGAACCGGCGTCTGGGCGAGGAAAATCTGTATTTACGAAATCAAGTTGCCGCTCACTATAACTTTGGAGAAATGGTAGGCCAGTCGAGGGCAATACAGATGATCTATCAGCAAATCCAGAAGATTGCGCCCACGGAATCTTCCGTGTTGATCACGGGGGAAAGTGGGACGGGTAAAGAATTGGTAGCACATTCTATCCATGCTATGAGTCCTCGTAAAAACAATCCTTTTATTAAAGTGAACTGTAGCGCTCTGACGGAAACATTGTTGGAAAGCGAGCTTTTTGGCCATGAAAAGGGGGCGTTTACGAGTGCAATAAGGCAAAAACGCGGGAAATTCGAATTAGCAGATAAAGGCACCATCTTTCTTGATGAAATCGGTGATATGTCTGAGAATCTTCAGGCCAAACTTCTTCGAGTCCTCCAGGAAAAAGAGATTGATAGAGTCGGTGGTGAGCATACAATAAGGATTGATGTGAGAATCATTGCAGCAACCAACCGCAATTTATTTAAATTAGCTCAAAAAGGTCAATTTAGGGAGGATTTATACTATAGGTTGAATGTCATTCCCCTTGAGCTTCCACCACTTCGGCGTCGAAAAGAGGATATTCCTCTTTTGATCGAGCATTTTCTGAGAAAGAAAGGAGCTGAAATGAAAAAGCCTGTGACACACATAAGTCATCAGGCTTTGGAGGCACTAGAGCAGTATGATTGGCCGGGCAATATCCGGGAACTTGAGAATTTAATAGAACGCGCATTGGTGCTTTGTGATGGGGACAGAATCTTACTGGAAGATTTTCCTGTGTTACTGGCAAGAGGTGAACACAATATCTTGAATCTGCCAAAAGAAGATTTACCACTTCATATGGTGCTGGAAAACCTTGAGCTTCAGTTGATAAAGCGCGCAATGGAAAGAGCGGGTGGGGTCAAAACAAAGGCGGCAGAAATCCTCGGATTGAAAACCAGTGCTTTGTATTATAAATTGGAAAAATATAATATGATATAATAGAAATGTAATAAGGAATGGTACAATGTATCCATTAATGAGAAAGACAATAGAATGGTTCTTTTTCCTGTTCATGCTCGTGAGTATATGGAGTGGATATGTGAGTGCGTCACCTCATAAGAGGGCAGCAGCAGAGCTTTCCTCATGGGATGCGGAAATCTCTGAGCTTACCCGAGCATTAAAAGAGGGACAATCGGAAAAGAATACATTCTTAAAAAAACGTGATACACTATCAAAGAAGATTCTCAGGGAGAAGCGAAAATCCGAAGGCATGAGCACGAGAAAATTGGATTCATTGCTTAGGGAATCTCAACACGTTGTGGTGAGTCTGGAAACACTATCAGCGCAGATTAAGGAATATGAGAATCAGCTTCGACAGAAATACTCGGCAGCAATCACAGCCCTGGTGAGCCGGCTTGAAAAGGAGCATGAGGAGAGAACAAAGAAAATGCTGGTAAAACAACTCATTAAATATATCGGGGCATATGAGGAGCTGATGGAGCCAATATCAGTGGACATACCCGAGATAGATTTGGAAATCCACGAATATGATACGCAGAGACAGATCAGCGAAAAAGCGGATTTTCTTTCAGATCAGACAGCCCTCTTAAAAGCCAAAATGTTCCAGATAGATACCCATGTCACAAAATTGGAAAAAGAAAGAGTACTCCGGAGTAAAGTAAAAAAATTTGCGGATGAAATCGATTTCTTTGACGACACACTCTTTGTCGAAGAAAAAAGAGTTGTACAACAACCGGATGTTTACGGTACCGATACGGGTGCCACTACGAGTACTACTACGGGTACTAATACGACTGACACTATGGGTACCACTTCAGCTGAAGATACTCTTAGTGCTGTGGAAAATGCCCCTCTGACGAGTGTCCGTGGGACATTATTATCTTCATTCATGATGCACAATGAAGTGTCGGGTATGTCCCCGTCAGATTTAATTCTATCCACGGGGAGCATTGATGAGCAGATTGAATTGTTAAAGAAACAAAGAATTCAATTGGGTGAACGTATTCATCAGCTAGCTGAAACATTGCAGATTTTCCATAAAAGATCGGAGGAACTGAATTCATTGCAATCTCCGTAATTGAAACACAGAGAGCTATGGTCAGTGAATAAAAGCTTTGCAGTGTGTTTACTTCTACTGGGAGCAGTGATACATCCCTGTCTTGCCCGAGGAATCGAAGGGGGCAGGGTAATGGGCAAAACCTCTGTCGGATACGAAGAAAACGAATATGACGAAACTCTCCTATTTCTCAATTTATATTTGGATTCACAACTACCCCTTCCCCGCTTTAAACGTCTAAGAGGTGCTTTCCGCCTGCAGAATGGAATAAGAATTATAGAGCAAGAAGAGAATAGTTTACTTAATCAAGCGGATCTTCACTGTGCGCTTCCCATTGTCCCACAACTATCCTCAGAGATTTTAAGTGAGCTTAAGCACAAAACAATTCGAAAGGATTATGGCTATATATACTGGCATAGCGGCCTTTCAGTAAAATATCAGGGGAGAAATTTTTTAAGCAGCATTACCTATCTGTATCATGAAAAAGAGTATGGCGATCCGAATTATTCAGATTCAAAAAATAGCGAGATTCAATTTCTTATCAATCACTCATTTTCTTCACGGTTAACCGCCCATGTTATAGGAAAAGTGGAAAGCATAAGGTTTTCGGAAGATATAGAGATCATCCCGTCTGTAGCGACAGCTGATCCTAATACACGAATGGCAGATGGAGAAACAACACACAAGAAGCGTCATGATACGCTGTATGAATATTCCATTGGATTTCAATGGATTGATGCCTTTCTCATAAATGTGAGCTATGCCCTTCAGAAGAATGAATCAAACAGTGACCTCTATTCCTACTCTGCACAGCAGCTGTCAATTCTTGCTGCCATACCGCTTTGGTGGGAGAGCACACTTCAGTTGTATGGACGCGTCCAATTGCGGGACCTGGAGACTGTTGATATTCAAGATTCCGATATGTTCGGTGAAGACAGTGATGACCAATTGCGTAATCTTTTGATTATAAGCCTCTCAAAGGATGTCTTGAAAAACTGTTCAGTGGAGCTTCGCTATTTATTATCGCGCGCTAACTTGTCATCGGAACATTATAAAAAGCAATCCTATTCATGCGGATTTACCTGGTCGTTTTAAACTCTTTCGGACAATTACTTCATGGTTTATCCTTCGATGAGTTTTTGTGTAATGAGGCCGAAGAAGCTATGGCTCGTGGTCGATTGAAAATACCATCCCAGATGGACAAAACAGTTGGCACAAAGGGCAAAGTTCCATGAATATCCGGGAAACCAGGTAAAGTCAGTGGTCGGGTCTCCGTGGACAAGACACCCCTCGGCGCTCCTGAAGCAGCCAATATCAAAGATAATACCAGCAGGATTGGAAAACGTGTGGTTATGCCTGCCATTTACTTCTATAATAGCGCTTTTACTCGTTATTTTGAATTGGCAGGCGCCACACAGAATATATTCATCCTTTTTCCTCTCCTCCTCCTCGTCCGATTGAATCCTGCTCACCATATGTCGCCATGTATCAGTTTCCTTAAAAAGATAGTATGCAGCTGCATTCTGAGAGGAAGGTATGTCCGATACGGATATATATGAGAATAGCACTAGTTATCCTCAATTCTGTTAAAAATCTCCTTACTACTCCTTCGTCACTGGTGTCAAAAATGGGCTCATTTTTTCAGGAGCAACCCACCACATAAAGGGCCACGATGAGTGCCAGGAGAGAGTAAGCGAAGGAGTAATATGCCTTGAAATATTACTTGAGTAAAAGGCAAAATACCATGATTGGAGTAATTGCCATGAATCTGCCTGTACCTCTATGCCAGGCGTTCCGCTCACTGTGACTCCCGTACTTTCATTTCCCAGACTATCCTGCGTTGTAATCTTAAAGGTATAGGTGTGCCCGTTTTCTAAATCAGTGGCAGTATAAGACGTGCTCGTCTTATCGAGCACAATTCCTTGCCCATATCCGTTCCCATCGTCAATATACAGGAGTTGCTTCTCCAAATCCGCGTCTGTATCCTGAGAGGCATTCCAGGAGAGGGAGATTTTTGTATCACCCCTCTGGGCGGAAAGGGCTTGAACCTCCTCAGGTGGTGTGAGATCCTCGATGACCTGGACACGGAATGACTGAAAGGCCACTTGATCGCGCTCGTTGGAAACCTCCACTTGCACTATGGGGCTTCCCGTATCTTCATTCATGGGATGCCATTGGATATGACCTGATGCAGTATCTATGTCCATCCCTTCAGGTTTTCTCTTTAAGGTAAATGTTAACGACATATCATTTGTGGTATCTGCAACTTGCACCTCATAGGTATAGTCGCGTCCTGCAATAACCTGCGTAACGGGCTCGGAAATGATCTTTATCGGCTCAATTTCCATCTCTTGACCTGCCTGTTGGACTGTGGGATAACCTAAGCTTTGTGTAGAAAGAGTCATTCCCCCAAAGCTCGCGCTCGTAGGTTGGAGGCCACTATATGCATATTCAACCCCATATCCTGAGTAACTTGTATATACTCTGTCATAGCACATATAGCATCCTCCGTATGAGACAAGGTTATAAGGATAGCCCTCATCTCCCAAAGGAGTGTCCCCCACCTGCATCTCCATATTGATACCATCCCGGATTTCCGATTTTGTGAGGGTGATAATGGTCGCCTGCTCCCACTGATCATGGGGAAAATCTTTGTAATACTGTCCTTGATAGAGAGAATGTGGGTCCAGGGCAATAATACGATATCCCCCTTCTGTTAAACCCTTTATAGTATAAAGGCCCTCTTCATCCGTGAGAGCACATTTGATCCATTTATCATAGGGAGGCCTGTAATAGAGGAATTCTTGTAACTGAGTTGGGTTCCATTCCTCAGGGATGGCGATAATAATCTGCTCTTCGAGTGGTTGTAAGTCATACTCATCCACTATTTTCCCGCGTATGCGTGCTTTTGGTGAGAGAAATATATCGACTTTCTTGGTTGGTTCCCTCTCTGAAATCACGACGGGGGTAAATTCTGCCGGATCGGCCCCTTCCGAATAAGATGACATTCCGTAATAATCATCATCCCAATAATCAACTTGGATATAGTATGTCCCGGGAAGAAGTCCTGAAACAGTGTATTCACCGTATGAATCAGCGTATGTGATCTGTATCTGCCTATTATGTTCATCCATTAACCTGATAGATCCTCCCCCAGGTATGGGATCACCTGTCAGCGCATCCCTCAATGTGCCTTCAAGACTCATTCCCTCAACCAAGGAAAAATCAATATTCTCTCTCGTCTCTTCAAAATCTATTGTGATTAATGTCGATTCCTCAATACTTGTGGCCTCTTTATAGTATTGCATTTGATAAAATGAAGCAGGAACAGCCACCACAGTATAGGTGCCTTTAGGGAGCCCTTGAATAGTATACCGTCCCTCTTTGTCACTGCGGGTGGAAATATAGGACTTGCTTTCTGTCGATAAATAAGGGTAAGGGGAAGGATCGGGCTCAGGAAACACACTTTCATTGAGTTCTTGCTGCGTATATTCCTGTGCTTTTACAAGAAGGTCGGGGATCGGGTCGCCTGTTGCCTGATCACGAATAGTACCCTTTATAATCCCTCCCTTTGCCATGGTGAAGTTAATATGCTTAGTCTCCTCTCCCTCCACAATGGTGACGAGGCCTTGAGGATAATCGCTTCGTGCATAGAGCCCTTCGTAATCTTCAGCGAGGAGATAATAATCACCTCCGGGGATCCCTTCAATCCGATAGGTCCCATCCTCCTGTGTTTCAGCATAAAATTGCTGAGAATAGTATACATTGCATAAAGAACTCATCATTTCTCCAAAGGCATAATCCGTTGTCATATTCAGATTGGCCGTCACATAGATGCCCTGTAAAGGATGGCCTCCGGCAGAGGTTACCTTTCCGGAAAGTACTCCGCCCATGGGTAATACCACATCTACGGTAGAACCCTTGAGAGAAGAGACAGTAATATTTGAAACACAGGCAGGCAAATATGGAGAATTCCAACTTTCCGCATAAAGATGGTATGTCCCCTCAATGAGCCCGGTAAAAGCATACGTGCCATCCTCTCTGCTATAGATATTATGGGTCGGATAATAACCAACATAAGGCTCTCCGCTTTCTATTGTTGAGGGTTCTAACCGAAGAGGGATATGAGACAGAGGATTTCCTGCCTCATCTACCACCTTCCCCGACACTGCCACGCCAACTTCCATGGGGATAGTGATATCACTGATTGTACTGCCGGAAGTAACAATAAGCATCCGCTTCAAGTTTGCATTCGGATAATTCGTGGGTTTATAACCGCGCTGCAATAAATCATAAGCCAAGAGCGAATAGCTGCCTTCCTGAATGCCGCAAATGGCAAAATTACCCTCAGTATCTGTGAGGCTGAGAGACGTCCATGAGGGATAGTATCCCAGATAATAGCTTGCGTCTTTTTCCCTTTGTCCCATGACCTGGATACCGGCGAGCGGTTCTGCCCCATTCACTACTCTCCCCTCTATACATCCTCCTCGGGCCAATGAGATTCGAATATTCTCTAAGCGTTGATTATGAGATAATTCTATATTATTTTTATAACCATAATAGGCACATCCATATTGTGATTTCGGATAGGAGGATGCATGATATTTTCCAGTCGGATCTGAAATATATAAACTGTAATTCCCTTCCTCTAAATGGGTAAACTTAAAATTCCCGAGAGAATCACTCACCATCGACGGATAATAAAAGATAGTGAGGGGCGGTACATAGTAAGACTCCTCAGAATCTGTATAGTAAGCCGTATAGGGATCTTCTCCCTCAGGATAAAGTATATTGAGTTGCACCTCTATTCCGGACAAAGGGGACCCTGTTCCTTCATCTACAATCTGTCCTTCAATACTTCCCTTGAAATTTTTAGGGTTTAATTGAAAATTAATTGGGCCAACAATGCTCCCTGCCTCCACGTGAATCTCCTGGGCCTTTTTCGGATCAGAGGTATTAGGGAAATATGTTCCCCTGAATTCAAAGGTATCAGGAATCATAAGAAAATAGGTGCCACTCTCTAAGCCATTAATACTATAAGTCCCGTCCTCATTGCTTACGAGGGGTGAAAATGGATAATAGATCTCGGGTTCTTTTACACTTACACTCAGCATGACCTCGGCGATTGGTTGTCCATTTTCTTTATTGGTGATTGTACCGAAAATTTTTCCTCCTTTGCGAAGGCGAATAGTTAATCCGCTCATGGTCTTGCCAGCGATGATGGTGTAAGTAGTATCATAGTGCTCGTCATATGAGAGAATATAATCATCTGCTTGTACCACCCTCATATAATATTCTCCTGCCTGAAGGCCAGAAAAATGAAACTCTCCCTGAGCATCCGATGATACAAGATAGATATCTCCCACGGAAGGATAAAACTCATCATATTGCCGGAGTATTTCAATTACGGCACCTTTTATTGGCATGTCACTGTTTAGCTCTTTAATATGACCGGATATGTTTCCTCCCTCCTCCATAATCAGATTAAAGGGCCCGGCAGTCTTTCCTGCTGTAACTCCTATAGGGATCCTCACGCTATCGATATTGGTTAATAAAGAGATTGTCTCCTCCGTATTTTTTATGCCGGGACCGCTCCATGTTCCGGAAAGAGGAAAAAAGGCTGGCCTGAATCTGCCACCTTCTGCATCATAGGCCCAGAGAAAGTAAGCCCCTTGCGGAAGCTCGTCGAGCAGAAATGTCCCATCAGCCTGACTTTTTGAGCGATAGGGCTCAGGAAGAGAATAATGAGGGGAGGAAATATAATAGGGATAGCCATAAGGATAATACCCATAAAGGCTCGTGTGTGATTTCATTTTCTCAGACAGGTCCTCAGGAACCCACGGTGGGAATGAGAAGGGTAGATTATACAAGAGCTGAGCATTTTCCGGCTTCTTAACAGCTATGACGGTAATGTTCGCAAGTGGTTGGCCTCGCCCGTTGGTTATTGCGCCTCTGATGGCCCCTGTAGTTACGCTTTGGGCCTTGGCAAAAAAGGCCCCGATGAAAAAGGAATACAACATAAAGAGTAAAAATAAATAAAATCGTTTATTTCTCACCATCATCGTCTCCTTTTCATTTAAATTATTTATATAATATACCATTTAATTATACCACAAAATAATCTTCTGATGTTATTTTTTTCTATTTACTATAGTAATTCTAATTTTGACTTTTGTATTTCTCGAACGTGGGATCATCACATGTTATGTAAGCACAAATAAATGATGCACGCGTATTGTATTTTTATAATGACCCGCTCTATAATAAGCGGAACAGGATCATGAAGGATGAAGGGGTACCCATGGATATTGCGCTGGTAAATACAAATCGTATACAACCTCCCATAGCGCCTATCGGTCTTGAGTATATTGCTGAAGCAGTGCACGCAGCCGGATATTGCCCGGATATTCTTGACCTATGCTGGGAGAATGCTGTTGATTCGGCAATAGCGGACTTTTTCGGGAAAAAGCACTTTGATGTAGTTGGCCTCACACTCCGTAACACGGATGATTGCGCATTCACAAGCCGTCAGTCGTTTCTCGGTGATTTTGCCAGCATCATTAAGAAAATCAGGAGCTATTCGGATGCGCTCATCGTCGCAGGTGGTGTCGGTTTCTCAGTCATGCCGGCATCCGTGTTACAATTATGCGAAGCTGATATTGGCATATGGGGTGACGGCGAATGGGCGATGGTGGATCTAATAAAGAAGATACACAAAAAGCGGGAATGGCACACTATCCCAAATCTATTTTTTTATCGTGATGGGAAACTCTGCCAGAATCAATATTCAACACCCCCTTTACACAATCTTCCCCTCATGAGCAGGAGCTGGTTTGATAACCGACGGTATTTCAGGGAGGGGGGACAGGCAGGGATTGAGACAAAACGAGGCTGTCACTGCCAATGCGTGTATTGTGCAGACCCGGTGGCGAAGGGAAAAGAAATAAGGACGCGTCCGCCACAAGCTGTGGTGAATGAATTAGAAAGGCTTCTTGAGCAGGGCATTGACCATATTCACACCTGTGATAGTGAATTTAATATTCCCATAGACCATGCCATGGAAGTAGGCAGGGAGATAATCAGGAGGGGCTTGCATGAGAGACTGCGTTGGTATGCCTATTGCTCACCACTTCCCTTTTCCGAAGAGTTGGCCTTCTTAATGAAAAAAGCAGGGTGTGTGGGCATTAATTTCAGTATGGATAGTGGAGATGAAAGGATGCTTCGAAGATTAAAACGGAATTTTTTCCCCAAGGATATGGTCCATACAATCAGTCTGTGCAAGAAGGCAGGCATGACGGTTATGACAGATCTTTTAATCGGCTCTCCCGGTGAAACAGAGGAAAGCATTGCCACCACCATTCATCTCCTCATGGGGTCAAAGGTAGATCGAGCAGGCGTAACGGTGGGCGTTCGGATCTATCCGGGGACAGAGCTTGGGAGTCACCTGAATGATCCGGCACTAAAAGCCGGTTGCATTGGGGGAAATAATCCCATGGAGCCACTTTTTTTTCTTGAACCAGGAATTGCCCCATCTGTTTTTCATCTTCTCGATGAACTTATAGGTCAGGATGAGCGCTTTTTATTCTTTGATCCCTCACGACCTGACAAAAATTACAATTACAATGCCAATCAACTGCTTGTCGATGCCATTAAACAGGGATATCGCGGGGCATACTGGCATATTCTCCGCAGATATTCGCAGGGTCTTTTATGAAAATAGTACTTACAACCTTCGGATCGCGCGGCGATGTCCAACCCATGCTGGCCCTTTCATGTGCCCTACAATCCGCAGGACATGAGATTCTATTGGCCGGCCCGCCTGAAAAAGCCGGGTGGGCAGAGCACCTCGGGTGTCCTTTTTATCCCCTGGGAAGCAATCTTACCGCTTTCATAGACAGTATGAAGGATGCTCATTCATTGCGTGCAGGATTCTCCTTTGTTCAGTATTTTCGTAAGGAGGTGATTGCACAGTGTGAGGTGCTCCCGGAAATAATCGCAGGATCAGACCTGGTTGTGGGTGCCTCGCTCGTAGTAGCCCTCTCAACCCTTGCAGAGCGCATGGGGATACCTTACCGCTACATTGCTTTTACTCCTCAGATATTACCCTCAGGAGATCATCCTTTTCCTGCCTTCAAAACACAAGGACTGCCCCGATGGTATAACAGAATGACCTGGCAAATTATCAAGATGGTCGACCAACTCAATTTGACTTTGCTTATCAACAAAAAGCGCACACAATTGGGATTAAGCACGATTAAGGATGTCTGGCTTCATATTCTCGGCAAGGATGTGATCGTGGCGTCAGATAAAGCAATTGCCCAGGTACCTTCTGATGTGACACCCGCCTTTGTGCAAACAGGGTATATGCATCTTAATCAACCGGATCGCTATAATCAGAAATTGGAAGAGTTCCTGGATAAAGGGCCACCCCCTGTATATGCTGGTTTCGGGAGTATGCCCAAGAGGGATCAAGCGAGGAATGTTTCATTGATTGTTGAGGCAGCACGAGGAGCAGGGCAGCGTGTGGTGATTGCAAAATTCTGGGATGAACCCGCTGAATTTTTTCAGGCAGATGATATATTCTTTATAAAGCATTACCCCCATTTAAAACTCTTTCCTCGCATGGCAGCAGTCATTCATCATGGGGGTGCGGGCACAACTGCATCCTGTGCGATAAGCGGAGTGCCTCAAATCGTTGTACCCCATGTTCTTGATCAATATTACTGGGCACACCGGGTATATAGTAAGGGCCTGGGCCCGAAACCGATCCGGAGGTCTCAATTGACTCCCCAAAGACTTAGGGTGGCTATTCAAGAATCAGTTACCAAAGACCGAATAAAGCGAAATGCTAAGGAAGTCTCTGAGCTGATAAAGAGGGACAATGGTGTGGAAATGACCCTCAGGGAAATAGTAAAAGTCATATGATATTTTTCAACCAATCTTTTGACGAGTGAGAAAAAATTAAAGAAAATATATCCGGCTGCTGCTGCATTCTTTTTTTACTCAACCCAGTGGCAACCCAATATATCCTCTGTTTTTGAAAACAGCGTGGTCCTTGAAACCGGGTTTGATTTCTTTTTTAGGGATAATTACAAGAATGAAGTAGATGTTATTGTACCCATTGAAGATAAAGGGGAAAGAAGAAAGCCGTTTTTAATCCCCATTGAAATAAAATTTTCCGATACTATTAAGCTAAATGCATTGAATCCCATACAGTTATTTATGAAACGGAATAAAATCAAAAGAGGTATTATAGCAACTAAAAATTGTGAAAAAGAAGTCACCTATAATGATATGCAGTTAATGATATGCAGTTGCATTTTATTCCCGCATGGCTGTTCTCATTGAAGAAAGATAGCATTTTTAACCAATTGGGATCGTAGGGGCTAATGTGCCTCAGGCGATCAAAACAGATCTCACTTGTTTTTCGTATGGCAGCAATTATTCATCATAGGAGAAGTTCTTTGATTATTAACTTTTATTGCTGGTATATTCAATTAGAGGTATAATATTGTTATTAAATTTATCATGCTACTATTTATTAAAACAGGAGGGCAGGATATGAAAAGGGTAAAATCTTTAACTATACGTTTTTTTTGTATAATTCTGATGACCTTTCTTCTATATTCCTTGTTCCTGATCGGCATCGGCACATTGTCGTGGTCATCAGTGTCCACCTTTAGCTATCCCTGGTCCACTTTAGGATCTTCTTCGCAATGGCTAGGATTTCAAGGTTCCACCCAGTCCCTAATACTCCCCTTTACTTCAACTATTAGTCCGTTTCAGAGTTTTTTTCCTGTGAGCGCTTCCCCCCTTTTCCCCGTGACAACTCAGTTTTCGTTTCCTTTCAGTTATGGCTTCTTTGGCTTTCTTCCCTATAGCTGGCCGAGCAGCACAGGTTTTCAAGGACTTGCATCGCAGTATTACTATCCGTGGGCACTGCCTTCAGTGCCTTCAGAGCAACAACCCTCTGAACCCCCCCAGGAAACCCCAGAAGAAACGCCTCCGCCGGCCACTGTGTCTCAATTACAAACCGAGGCAATTGACTTATCTGATGCGGCCTCAGAAAACCGGTTCATACGAAATTACAGATTAAAAGCCCTGGACTTTCCCCTGGAAGTGCCTCCCTATACTTTGCCTTTGGTGCGAAGCAGCATCGCCAATTTCAATGATTTTGTATCAAAATTCCCTCTTAGTGCGAGCGCTCTGCAATTATTGGAAAATAATGGTTTTGTGGTGGTGAATGCGCCCAATAAACAGGAAGAGGATATTGTTGAGCCTTACAAATTCTTAAAAGATCAGGAGATACCGGTTTTTATTACCACCGACTCCTTGCTTCACCTCTATCACATACAGTTTGATGAAACATTGAGAATGATAGAGGAGAAGGAGTTTTATGACGGGATCTGGCAGATAAGCATGGCTCTTCTCAATGCATCCATTGCTACTTACAATAATTCCACAGGAGATATGCAAGAGGCAGCCAAAAGAAACGCGGCCTATTGTGCGGTGGCATTATATCTGCTCGCGCCGCAGGATGACCAGCTCTGCACTCTCGGATGGCAATGCAATGATCCGGGTATTGCAGGGGCCTATTTTACAAAGGATGAACTTGCGATATATAGCTTTACCATCCCTGATTTTGTAAAGTCAGAGGTGGAGGCTGAATATGCTCTCATCAATGCGCATCAGGGATTTGCCTCCTCGCCCCTCTTTATTTACAAAGAGGATTATTCTCAGTATGTGCCCCGTGGCCATTATACGAGGTCAGAGAAATTGAAGAATTATTTTAAGACATTCATGTGGTATGGAAGAATAAGTATGCTTCTTAAGGGCTCGGAGAATTTATTGCCGGGGCAGACAGATCCCTTTGATGAGGAGGGTTTAATTTCCCTTTATGATGCAAAGATACAGACTATCCAGGCACTGTTGATTGCTGCCCAGTGCGCCCAAAGTGATGCAATAAAGGCCACATGGGATAGAATTTATGAGGTGACGGCTTTTTATGTGGGATTATCTGATGATTTAGGCCCCAACGAGTATATAAAGGCGATGAATTCCGTATTTGGGAAGGTATATTCCGCAAGTGATTTCACAGATGAAAACTTGGGCGCACTAAAAGCTACACTGGCAGAATACAGGCCCCCGAAGATATTTGGCGGGACCGGAAATTGCGGGATTGAGCCACCCTTCAGTGTGGAGCAGGCTGATGAATGTTTGGAAAAAACCAAGGGTTTCCGATTGATGGGGCAAAGATTTATCCCCGACTCATACATGTTTTCTCAACTGGTGGGAGCCTATACTGATGTGTACACAGGGGATAAGGGATGCGAGGAGGTATTTACCTGCGTTATCTCGGGTGCCGGCCGGCGTATCAGGGGATTTCCGAGGGGGTTGGATGTGATGGCCCTTTTAGGCTCAACGAGAGCACAGGAGCTTTTACGGGAGCTTGGTGATGATGACTATTTACATTATTATACTCAGAGGGACATATTGAGGAATGAATTTTCAGAGCTTACTGATGCAGAGTGGAACCAGAATCTTTACTGGGCATGGCTTTTTTCTCTCAAACCCCTGTTAAAGGAGTTTGGAGCAGGGTATCCTTCATTTATGCACACAGAGGCGTGGCACAATAAGGCGCTCACTACAGCCCTCGCCTCATGGGCGGAGCTTCGCCATGATACGATCCTCTATGCAAAGCAAAGCTATACCATGGTCGAACTTTCATATCATCCCCCTGCTCCGGAAAAACCAGTGGTTGGATATATCGAGCCGGTGCCTGAATTTTATAACCGTCTTCTCTCCTTAACCAGAATGACCACACAAGGTTTGGAGACGATGAAGGTCTTAGATAGCACGGCTAAATCAAGACTTCAGAGTCTTGAGAATATCCTGGGACTGCTGGTGGATCTGTCGGAGAAAGAATTGCGTAGCCAGGAGCTGGCTTCCGCCGATTATGAATTTATTAAAAATTTTGGCGATGCACTCACTGGTGTCATTGCAGATGTTGATGAGAAAGCACAAAAGACAACCATTGTTGCGGATGTTCATACAGAGGGAAACACCCGGCAGGTCCTTGAAGAGGGACTGGGATATGTAAAATTAATCATTGTCGCCTATAAGGTCCCGGATGGGAGAATCCTGCTCGGCGCTGGGCCGGTTATGAGCTATTATGAATTCCCACATCCGATGCATGACAGGCTCACCGATGAAAGCTGGAGATCGCTGCTTCGTTCTGCTCCTCCCCAAGAGCCGGCATGGGTGAAGGAATTAGACTGATGAGTAATATGCACACTATAACCAAAGAATATGCAACTGCATCAGAAGAGCGTGAAAGTGTATTCTTGATTGAAAGCATTATTTATGGAAGAAAAGACTGGGAATGGGAAAGATATGTGAGTAAGCTTGACGCAGGAGATGTTAATGGCGCTTTCCTCCTTCCTCACGAGCTTCCTTCCTCAAGCTCTACTCCGCAAGAGATACGAGATGCTATAACCACGGGTTCACGGCGAGCCTTCAAGCTAGGCTCAAAATTCCGAATAAGTAATTATATACTGGGAAAGCTTCGGGGAAAGATGCGCATATTATTGCCCCAAGGCAAAGAATATTCTTTTTATTTCAATGATGAACCGGGTTGGAGGGCGAGAATAACACTTAAGGACAAAGAGTCTTTTTTTGCCTATTATCGCAGTAAGTGTATGAATCCTTTAAGAGAGGCCATAGTTCAGGGAGGCGAGGTGGATAGTTCCCGTCTTGAATTTATTCCTGTTGGTGAAAAAAAGGCACAGCGAGTAGCCCCACATCCTCTGCTCAACCAGATAATAGAGAATAACCTTCTGAGGCTTCGTCACCAGTATAAAAGACTAAAAAGCGCTTCCTGAAAATACAATACCGATGGTGTTATAAATTCACCTGAACACCCTTGTTTTGCAGATATTCTTTGACCTGTCTGATGCTGAATGTCCTATAATGAAAAACTGAGGCAGCAAGGAGAATCTGTGCGCCGCCCTGGACAACAGCCTTATAAAAATCTTCCAGTTTCCCCGCCCCTCCTGAGGCGACAACAGGGAGGCTTACGGCATCTGAGATGGCCTTGGTAAATTCCAAATCATAACCAGCTTGGGTCCCATCACCATCTATACTTGTGGGAAGAAGAACACCAGCACCACGATCCTCACACTCTTTGGCCCAGGACACGGCATCTTTCCCAACAGGAGTGGTACCGCCTGCAATAACAAGCTCAAATCCTGAGACCATCGTTTTATTCCTCCTTGCATCAATAGCCACAGTCACCTTCTCTGATCCGAACTCCTTTGCTGCATTCTCCACAAGCTCAGGATTTTTGACTGCAGCGCTATTCATTGAAATCTTATCAGCACCTGCACTCAAAACCTGCTCAATGTCTTCCAAAGATGAAATACCACCTCCCATAGTTAAAGGGATGGTAATCACAGAAGACACATTTTTGATCCAATCCAGTCTGCTCTTTCGATTTTCAACTGTTGCCGCTATATCGAGCATCGCCAATTCATCAGCCCCTTCCTTTTCATAAAAGGCCGCATTTTCAACAGGATCACCTGCGTCTTTTAAATTGACAAAATTTATCCCCTTCACTACCCGTCCTTCTTTCATGTCGAGACATGGCATGATTTTGATTGTGTTCATAACATCTCCTTTCTTATATCACAACAGTATACGAAAGACAGAATAGCAGAAAATACACAATGATTCAAATTGTATGAAATCAACTCAGCAAATTGCAGGAATCATTTATACTTCTGTGACTGTGCCATAATTAGCATTGCAAAAAAAAGTATTGTTGAAATGAAATGTGAGTATAATTTATGCTATAATCGATTTATACGGCTTATAAGATAAATTATTCTTCTTGAGGGAGTCCGCTTTCATGAGCGATGAAAAATATCGCATGGGCAAATTTTTATTAGAATCCTTGTCCCCACAGCAGGTTGTGTCCCTTCTCGATTCCATGGCCCTATCAGGTAATATTAACCAGTATAAGGACAGTTTACACAAGTCTGATCCTGAAATTGCCAAGACAATATTCAAGGCCCTCACCGTCACCTCTCACGAGAGAAGGAAACACCTCGATATTTTGGAAAAGAAGCTTGCGTATAAGGAAAAACTGCTTGCAGTGACGAACCGGATTAATGCTGCTAAAAATCTTGATGAGATATTCTTTAGGATTCGAAATAACATTTTGGACTTGTTTGACGCCGACCGTATTACCATTTATGCCGTCGATCCTGATAAGAATGAGTTGTTTTCAAAATACAAGGATGGCAATGATATAGAAGAGATTAGGGTTGCGATTAATAAACACAGTATTGCCGGTTATGTTGCCGTGACGAGAACCTGTATAAATATTGCAGATGCATATGATATGAATGAGTTAGCCATGATAGATCCGGAGCTTGCTTTTGACCGCACATATGACCGACAGAGCGGGTATCGAACAAAACAGGTACTTGCTGCGGCAATCTTGTTTAAAGGGGAGCTTCAGGGAGTCATACAGTTGTTAAACAAAAAGAATGAGGGGAAATTTGCATCATTTGGAACATCGGCACTGCAGGAGATTGCCCAAATCCTCGGTATTGCATTTTATAATCAAACGAGGGTGCGCAAGAAATTGTCCACAAAGTTTGATTGGCTCGTCACAAGCAATTGTATTACAGAGGATGAACTGAACAGGGCAGTGATCAAGGCACGAAACAGTAAAGAAGGAATCATAGGAGTCCTTATGAAAGAGTATGATATCCATAAGAAGGATGTCCTGGAAGCCCTCTCGCATTTTTATGGGTGTCCTTTTATAGATTATAATCCCCACATAAGGATTGATACCTCCTTACTGAGCGGGCTTAATCGTAGTTATCTGACGAAAGAACTATGGACGCCCTTTAGGAAAAAGAATGATGCATTAGAGGTGTTGGTCGATGATCCTCATAATAGGGGGAAGATAGATGAAATAAAGACATATCTGAACTGTGCTTCTATACATTTTATAGGGGCCCTGCCTGAAGATATCCTCAAATATTTACGTGCGGTCACCATTGAGCCAATAAGAGATACAGTCCGGATGGATGATCTTCTGACTGATCTTGAAATGGAATCCCAGGAGGAAGAGACTGAGATCGATGATGAGATCAATGAAACGGATAATACAGTTATTAAACTGGCAAATCAAATAATACGTAGTGCTTACGATATGGGGGCCTCTGACATCCATATAGAACCCTATCAAAGAAAGCAACCGACTCTTATTCGTTACAGGATCGATGGTGAATGCAGGCAAGTGCTGGATATCCCTCCTCATTACAGGAAGGCCCTTGCCTCACGAATAAAGATTATGGCACGGCTTGATATTGCCGAAAAACGTCTTCCTCAAAGCGGGAAAATAAAATTCCGCTATCTTCAGAAGGACATAGAAATTAGAGTAGAGGTGACACCTACAATTGGCGGCGATGAGGACATTGTGCTCAGGATACTCTCTGCGGGCGAACCGCGACATATTGAAAAAATGAATCTGAGCACTTATAACCTCACTCATCTGAGACATTCCATTTCACAACCCTACGGTCTCATTCTCGTCGTGGGCCCCACAGGATCGGGAAAAACAACAACGCTTCATTCTGCCTTGAAATATATCAATAAACCGGAGAAAAAAATCTGGACAGCCGAGGACCCCGTTGAAATTACCCAATACGGTTTGCGTCAGGTACAAGTCCATCCGGCTATCGGACTTACATTCGCCCAGTGCATGAGATCTTTCCTCAGGGCAGACCCTGACGTGATCATGGTGGGGGAGATGAGGGACAAGGAGACTGCCGCCATTGGGATCGAGGCTTCTTTGACAGGACACCTTGTTTTTAGTACCCTCCATACAAACAACGCCCCTGAGACTATCGTAAGACTTCTTGATATGGGGATGGATAGGTTCAATTTTGCCAATGCCCTGTTATGTATCCTGGCACAGCGGTTACTGAAGACCCTCTGCAAGGATTGTAAAGAACGCTATCATCCGAGTCCGGAGGAGTATAGTGAAATTGTAAAGGAATATGGCGAGGAGCTGTTCTATAAGAAAGGAATGAGTGAATATACTCATAATACAGTGCTCTATAGGCCAAAAGGCTGTAAAAAATGCGAGAATACAGGGTATAAGGGACGAATGGCCATTTATGAACTCCTCGTGAACACAGATGAGATAACGAGAATGATCATCGAGGGATCGGATATTGATCGTCTCAGGCAGAAGGCAATAGAAAATGGCATGTCAACGCTGAAACAGGATGGTATCATGAAAGTTATCAACGGAGAAACCGACCTGTCGCAAGTCCGTAAAGTGTGCATACGGTAAAATAAAAACATAATCTTTTTTCCTTCCATATACCGATAAATAGAATATACACATTTCGGATTATAGATACATTTTATTGCAAAAGAACATGGATATAAAAAGACAGATTGAGGAGACAAATTACTGTAAATTTAAGGATTTAAAGGAAATGCCTGAGGATGATGATATGATCCATTAATTATTTAAATATCCACAACAATGAGAAAGGAGCAATGCTATGCCCTATACGATGGATGGAATAGGGACGATGTATTATGGGAAAAGAAATGTATCTTCACACCAGGGAGTATGTGAATTCTGTGGAAAGCATACTACTCTGTCATGCTATGATACCAGTTTATTTTTTGTAATAATCTATATCCCTGTGATCCCTCTTGGACGAAAAAGGGTGATCAATTATTGCTCCCTTTGCAGAAAACACAGAGTGATGCCACTCAATGAATATACACAACTGTCTGAAGATTCGGTAGAGGAGGCCCTCTCACGCTTTCATGCTGACCCGGATAATAAACAACTGGCTTTTGATGCCTTGGATACCCTTTTTTCCTTGAATAAAAATGAAGAAGCAGATGAATTTATGGCAAGTATCGAAGAAAGATTTTCTCATGATGCCGAGCTTTTATTTAAATATGCTGCGTATTTGGAGCGAAGCGGTGAGAAAGTCAGATCAGATGAATATTTCCTCAAGGCCTTTCATGCAGACCCTGAGTATAAACCTGCCCGGCGCGCAATGGGAATGATAAAGATCGAAGAAGAAAATCTCCAGGAAGCAGAGTCTCTGCTCAAAGATTTTCTTAATCCAGAGGAAGATTTTGATAGGTCAGTAGTATATTTATTGGCACAAAAGCATAAAGATATGCAAGATCCCCAGAAGGCCCTGCATTATTATAACCTCTTAATCACCCATGATCCTTCCTCTGCACAGGATAGAAAGATAAGGAGTGAGATTAAACAATGTGAAAAGGATACAAAGGTTATTGACACAATTCTTCCTCGTGCTCACTTTAAGTGTTGGCCTTTATGGTTAAAAGGGGCCCTCATTATCGGAGTGATTTTAATTGCCTTATATGGTGTCAATATTGTTCTGATGATGAATGCGAGGGTATGGGTAGTCAATGGATATGGTAAAAACCTGAGCATATCCATTGACGGAGGTGAGGAAATTACCATTGCTCCGCATAGTAAAAAGAAATTTGCGGTGGGTGAAGGCCCGCATAATTACAAATTTAAGGGGGCAACACAAGAAGTCATAAATGATGAAATAAGATATGCCTTGTACGATCGCTTCTTTTCAAAGCCAGTGTATATTATTAATCCGGGGGGGATTGCAACCTTCATCTTCGAACATACCGATTATGTTCCAGAAGGATCCTATAAAGACACGAACTACTACTATAAGATTGTGTGGGGAGAGCCTATTATTAAATATGATGATATTGATTATAGATTTAAGAAATTTCCGGACACCATAACACTCGACGGGAATAGTTCAGGAGTTTCTAAAACACGATTCTCGGAGATGAATAGTGATCCGATCGGAATATTACAATTATTACAACGAGAAAAAAAATTTACAGATAAAGATGCACTGCGATTTCTCGAACTGTGTCTTGCGTCTAATCCGGAAAATCGTGCTGTCATTAGGCTATATTTGGGCTATGTTGAGTACTTGGAGGAGTTTCAGAGGGCTAAAGAGTATCTTACTCCCTATCTTACTGTTGAACCCTTGGTAATTGAATTACATAAAGCCTATCAAACCGTCGCACAATCTACGTTTGACGAGATGAGGAATTTACGCTCATACTATGACACATTCCTGGCACAGAATAAGAAGAAATCGAATTATTATTATCTGAGAGCCAGGATAGAGAATTATGGCAATGATATTTTCCCCTATGTGTCACGAGGACTCTCCGAAGATCCTCATAACATATTCTTGCTCAATTTGTCTGCCTATACTCACTTATTTCGAGGAGATTTTCTTAAGGCACAAGAAGCGATACACAAGGCTGATTCTCTTTCTTCACCACACAATGAAACAATAGCATACACATTGTGGTATATTTCACTTGCGACGAAGGAGTGGAAAAAGGCGCTTCATAAAGTCAAGGAAGAACGAAAGAAGTCTGTCTTTGATTATAACCTGCTTTTAAGAGAACTCACCCTTCACTATAATATGGACAATGCGCTTGAATCAAAACGTGTGATTGAGAACTGGAAAGCGAAACAAGCAAAAAAGGCCGAACAGGAGGGATGGAACCCTGAAGAATATTTTAATATGCTTGATGTGGATGTAGCTATTCTGTCAAATGATTTTAGTCATGTCAAAGAAATGAATATAGCCGATGAAAAATCCAAAAATTTTCAACCCCATGTGGCCTTTTGTTATTATATAGCGCATAATCAGTTAGACAAAGCAGAAAAGTTATTTGCCACTGACGATATTCTCAACAAGAGTGCGTATGCTGGCTTTGAATTATTTCTTGCGTATGCATTACATAATAAAATGAACAGGGGAATAGCCTATTTTGATAAAGCTACGTCACTATTGGAGCATTCAAAGCATGCGAGCGAACGTGAAATTGCCCATATCATCACACATAACGATTATGATCGCCTGCAGGATTTAATCACTGATGATATTGAAATTAAAGCTCTTGTAGCTGCTGCGATGGGCATAAGGGAAAAAAGCAAGGCTAGGCAAAAAAAATACTATACACTGGCTGGGTTATATAATATTGTGAGAAACTTTCGATATCATCTGATAAAGAAGGTATGTGCCAGTTAACACAAAAGTATAGATGGCCATACCTTTCTCCTTGGTCGGCTGATCTTTCCAAGACATACTTTAGAGAGGACGATAAGAGAGAAGTAAAACCTCTGTATATCGAAGGTTTTCTCATGGCTGTGCAACAAACATATGAAAAAGGTGAGGTGAGTCTCCATATGGGAGAAGAAGAAAATCGGGAATTCAACGAAAAAGCGGAGAATATCCGTTCATTATATACAATACTCGATCAATGTATAGATAGTATCCTGTGCACAGATAAAGAGTTCCGTATTACCTATATAAATAAGGCTGCGATTGAATTATTCGGCTGGAGATTAGATGAAATAAAGGGGAAAATGCCGGATATCATAAATGCAGAGCCTGATTCCAAGGCCATACAGCAAGAGATTTATTCTAAGATATCGAGTGGCCAAACCTACTGTGGCGAATTGAAAAATATTCGCAAAAATGGCGAGCTATTTTACTGCCAGTTTAAAGTATCAGCATTATTCGATGAAGAGGGGAAGATTTATGGCTACATAGGTATTCAACGTGATGTGACAGAGCATAAGCTTGCCGAGAAAGCCTTAAAAGAAAGTGAAGAGAAATATCGTTCGTTGATTACGAATATCCCTGATATGGTATGGACAATAAGCGCAACAGGTGGGGTGTCGTTTGTAAGTCCTAATGTTGAGAAGATATTGGGCTTCAGCGCTAAGGAAATTTATCAGGCCGGTTCCTCCCTCTGGTTGGAGAGCATTCACCCTGATGATAGTGATCGCGTTAAAAAAGAGTATGCATCGCTGTTTCAAGGAAACACAGCATATGATACGGAGTACCGTATTCAAAAAAAAGATGGAGAGTGGATATGGATTCATAACAGAGCGGTAGCAGTGTATGAAAGGGATGGGCTTATATACGCGGATGGGATTACCTCGGATATTACTGCCCGCAAGAGGATAGAGAGATCGCTTCAAAAGGAAAAAGAATTTACTGATATGGCGCTTAATTCCCAGATGGACGTATTCATTGTTTTTGATCCCTTAACAGGCAAGGCGCTGCGGTGGAATGATGCGTTTAGAAGAATATCAGGGTATAGTGATGAAGAGATTGCTGCCCTGAAAGCGCCTGATAGTTACTATAGTAGGGAGGACCTAAAAAAGGCAGAAAATGCGATACAGAAGTTATTTGAAACCGGCCATTGTACCTGTGAGATATCCTTTTTGACGAAGGAGGGGAACATTATTCCCTTTGAATATAAAGCGACTATGATCGAAGATAAGGAAACGGGGAAAAAGTATATTGTCTCCATTGGAAGAGATATCACTGAGCGGAAAAAAAGCGAAGAAAGCTTGAAAGCAGCTCTTATTAGAGCCCAGGAGGCTGATAATTTAAAATCCGCATTTTTAGCTAATATGTCTCATGAAATAAGAACCCCACTCAATCCGATTATTGGCTATACCGATTTAATGCTTGCTGATGACATATCTGAGGAGCATAAAGAGTATTTGCATATTATGAAAGAGAGCGGGAATTTATTGCTTTCAATAATTGACGATATTTTGGACCTGTCCAAGATAGAGGCTGGTCAGCTTAAAATTGAGCAGATACCATTTCGCCTGACAGCCATGTTCGATGCCATTCACTCAACCTTTCACACTCTTATATCACAAAAGGGCAAAGATATTGTCTTACGCCAGAGTTATCCTGACACTATATCTGATCGGATTATAGGAGATCCTTTTAGAATAAGGCAGTTAATGAATAATCTTTTAGGCAATGCCATTAAGTTTACAGACCAGGGATTTATTGAGTATGGCGTTTCATTAAAGGATAAGAATACTCTCGAGTTTTATGTAAGGGATACGGGCATAGGGATACCACCGGATAAACAAAAGGATATATTTAAGCCATTTCAGCAGGCAGATGTAAGTCACACGCGAAGATATGGTGGGACAGGGCTAGGACTTACAATTACAGAAAGACTGGTAAAGCTCATCGGTGGAGAGATCTCATTCTGCTCTGACGTTGGCCAGGAGCATGGCACAGTATTCTTTTTTACAATTCCCTATAGGCTGGCACCTGGGGAGGAGCAAATGAATGGTCCGGAAATGAAAGTCCTGGAATCAAAAGGAGGATATACCATTCTCATCGCAGAAGACAACCTCGCAAATCAAAAAATAGCACGAAAAATCCTAGAGAAATCGGGATATAGGGTTATTCCCACGCAAAATGGGCGAGAGGCTATCTCACTCTATAAAACCGATCCCTCAATCCATCTCATCCTCATGGATGTTCAGATGCCTGTGTTAGATGGTCTTGAAGCCACGAAAATCATTAGGAAGATGGAGATACAAGAGAAGAAGAAATCCAGAATGCCGATAATCGGACTCACCGCGTACGCGATGAAGGGTGACAAGGAAAAGTGCCTAGAGGCTGGAATGGATGATTATATTGCCAAACCTATAAAGGCGGATGAATTGTTAACCCGTGTAGAGAACATGATCGCAATGCCTCATTCTAAAGAGTAAACACTATGTATTATGCATATTATGCAAGGCGCTCCCTATGAAAATAAGGACAAAAATATTTTTTCAATTGCTCACTATGATGGGGATAATCCTGGGATTGGTGGGCTCATATTTTTACCTGCACTCGATATCAGCAATCAAAGAGTTGCTTCGTGCCCAATTAAGAAATACCGCTGCCTCTTGTGCACAATTTTTTGATGGTGCGGATTTTGAAAAGATTCACACCGAATCTGATGAACAACTCCCTGAATATAAACTTATTCGAGAAAAATTAAAAAAGATCGCCGCGGTAAACGAGGATATCTCAGTTGCCTACACTATGCGCCTTATAAAGGAGAAGGTAGTCTTTGTTGTCGACGTTCCCTATGAGAACAGAGAGGGATTAGTGACGTATGCACATCCCGGCGAGGTCTACCCGGAGGTCTCCAGAGAATTGCTCGAAGGATTTGTGCGGCCATCTGCTGACCAGGAACCTTTTAGGGATGAATGGGGATATTTTCTCTCTGGCTACGCCCCTATTTTTAATTCACGCGGGCAGCCTGCCGTGATGCTCGGTATTGATATGACGGTGGATCATATTGAAAAAAAAATTAAACATCTAAAAGTAGCAGGCATCGTCTCCATCCTTGTGTCTATTGTTCTTTCATTTATCCTGGCATTTCTATTGACCGCCAATATCGTGGATCCAATTAAACATGTATCCCACGCAGTCAAGACCTTCTCTTCGGGTAATGTCACATGTCAGCTGTCCGTCACCAGGAATGATGAGATAGGTGAGCTACAAAATTCGTTTAATAGAATGGTGGATAAATTAAAAGAGGCAGACGTCATTAAAGGAATATTCGGGAAATATATAAATCCCGGGATAATAGAGCAACTGAGGAAAGGCGGGATAGAGCTTGGAGGGAGGGGAGTGGAAGTGACTATTCTCTTCGTTGATATTAAGGGCTTTGTCAAGCTTTCTGAATTATATAGCCCCAGAATGTTGGTGTATTTATTAAATAGGTTTTTTACTTCTGTCGTGCTTTCTGTTCAGAAGTATGGCGGGATTGTGGACAAATTTATGGGGGATGCTGCCATGGTCATATTTGGGAATCCTATCGAGGATAAAGACCATGCTTCTCATGCCGTTGCCGCTGCTGTTGCCATTGATGAGACAGTAAAAGAGTTAAATGAGGAATTAAAACGTGAAGGAAGCCCTGAGATCTTTATAGGGATAGGAATAGATTCAGGTAACGTGATTGCGGGTAATATCGGCTCTCATGATAGAATGGAATATACCGTGATTGGAAATGCTGTAAATCTTGCCTGCAGGCTCTCAGCTAAGGCAAAAGAATTAAATAAAATAGCTGCCATATCCGAGAATACAGTCAATCGGTTGGGTCCATCCTCGCCTTATGTCCTTCAAGAAGCAGGCCGGATAGAAATAAAAGGATTTGCTAAATTTATTACTATTTTTGTCATTTAACTCCTTTAACATTATAATGATGTCATAATGAGAATCAAGCTTAATAACAGCTTTCATAATGCTTTTCATGAAGCGCATGGTCAGATATACATCTGAAGTTATTGACAATCCCGACAAGCTCACCATTAGGCAGCAGCACAGGTGTTGCCACCACATTTAAAGAGAGTTTCTCGCCATCTTTGCATTTTCTTTGCATACTCCACTCAACACGTTTTTTCCCATCACGCCATATTTGTGTGAGCGAACATCGCGGGGTCTCACAGAAAGAACAAGGAATTACTTTATAGCAATCTTTCCCTATGACCTCATCTTCGCTCAATTCAAATAGGTTCAGGAATGTCTGGCTGACCCGGACTATTCTAAAGAATCTATCAATCATACATATCCCATCTGCGACGGTCTTGAATATTTGATTGAGCTGTATTGAAGCAAGCTCTGCCTTTTCTTGTGCCTCCTTGCGCGAGTTGACAATGGATTGTGCGTAAATACCGAATGAGACAAAAAGGAATACAATTAACGAACGCATCCAGATTTCATGCCCATCCGGAGTGAATACCTCAGCGATAAAATTGCCGTGATAGAATATAAAAGCATGTATCGCCGCCTCAAGGAACCAAAAAAGTATTCCCACACCAATTCCGAAATATATCAGTTTCTTATCATATAGTACCCTATTTGTTTCTTTATTTTTATACTTCATAGCGCATCTCTTCGATCCATACACGCCATTATCCCAGCAATTCCGATGTTAAGGGATTCCTTATTATAATTACTGCCTTTATAGATCATAACTTAATAATAACTATATTTTGTGTTTTCAATATTGTCAAGTTTTCTCTTCGCAATTCAGGAATTATAGCCAAAATGAAGATTGCCGTTGGTTATTTTTTTATTAAAATAAAAGCATTTTTGTATAAAATATATGCAGTTACCGACCGTACGTTCGCTTTTTTTTTTGACAGTCCCTATGAATAGTGCTCTCCGTGCGACCTTCTCAGATGGCACGAATAATGCTAATTTTGTCATAGTAAGAGGGGTAACGGATAAAGAAGAGTGGTTGAAAGAATAAAACCATAAAAGTGTAAGTGTGTTGTGATGATTAATAATTTACTGATATTAAATTTAAAGAAAGGCGCAACACCAGCGCAAATAAAATACGCCTATAGAAAACTGGTAAAAAAGTGGCACCCTGATTTATTTTATCATGACCTCCAGTTGCGAGAAATAGCGGAAGCACGATTAAAACAAATAAATAAAGCATATGCGCAACTCAGAGCCAATAATTTCTCTGAAATACTCACTGCACAGCCCCAAGATTTCTCGCCGCGACAACGAACTAAACCTTCACAATACCCACACATTTTAAAGGAGGCCATCTCCTTGCTTCACTCTCTATTATATCACAATAAAAATGTTCTTCGTGTGTGTGTCAATATCTTATTATTAATGTGTGTTGTTTCAATTAGTTTTCTTAGTATTATACTATTCTGTCTTTTCATTACGATAATTTGTACTGTAATCCTCTAACAAATGCAGCGCAATAATGCAATAAAATATTGTGCTGTGCAATAAAATTTTTCATAATTATGTTCACTTCATCGAGGGAAACCCTTACAATACTGCGCTCGCTGTATTGGCACAAAAATTGAAATATTATTAAGGGTAAGGAGAATATTATAATTAGTATAAAGATTGCTCCCCAGATCTTTATCATGTTATGCTACAACTCATCCAACGAATAATCCCACATTGCACCTTAAAAACTCGACTTTGGTCAGAAAGGCATTTTCAGATTTGTAGAAAAGAGGAGTATCCCAGATATCAACAAATGTATCTTTTTCTATAATCTTAAGTGCCTCAGGCCTTATATAAGATATCACCTCCTAAATCTAAATGGCCAAAGTCGAGATAAAAAATTCAGTCTGAAAAAAGATCCTGAAGGGAGGTGGGATATGAAATTATTTATGTGAGGGGGGAAATAGGCATCAATTCTTATTTTGGGAACTATGACAGTCAAAATGAGATTTGATGTGGTACAAAGAGTAATAAAACAAAGAGGTAGAATTATGTATAAAAAGAAAAGAATATGCATTGTATGTCTTTTAATAATAATGGCTTTTATTGCGGTGATAAGTGTGAATCTCTTTCTGTCTGTGCCGGTGGTCTTCGCAGCTGATCCCTATTGGGCAGCTATTCCGCCTTATAATGTCCTGTGGCCTCTCTTTTCCCCTGTGTTATCACCACCTGTTGGTCCGGTCGATCCTATTACTGGTGTAGCTGCTCCCGTTCCCCTCGTATCTTCATTGACGAACAACACTGTTCTTCCGGTACAGCCTGCGCTTGTCTTTGATCCATGTCAGCCTAATGTGGCAGGAATGGGCTTTTTGGTGTATAACACCCCTGCTGCCTTGGGTGGCGGATTGACATACTGGGACCCCTATTATGGCTTAAATCCTTGGCCACCAAGCTATATGTTGGATACTGTGACGGGTGCTCCGCTTCCAATTACCTTGCCTGTGGGTTGGTCTTTTTTGGACCCCGGGAGCTTAATTGACTTAAAGCACTTCGAATGGTTCGTACCTTTAGGCAATGCTGCCTTCTCACTGCAATTTCAAGTCCCCTATACAAGTTTATTGACCACCGCAGACATTTGGGGTAATTTAATCCCCCCACTGACTGCATTGACGCCACCTATTTTTTAATCATGGAGGGATTACCATATGTATACAAAAAATTATGTGATTGTGATAATAATGATAAGTTTTTTTGTCATAACAGGTTTGGTGTGTGCACCGGCGATCCATGCACAATGGGCCGTAGGGCTTACCCTGGCCCAGCGTGAAACGTGGGCAGCGCTTCCCCCTTATAATATTATGTGGCCCCTTTGGTCATCTACCTTGTCACCGCTTGATCCTGTAACTGGTCTGCCCACGCCTTTGATAAGCGAGTTGGCAAGTGATACTGTCCTCCCTGTACAGCCTGTCATGGGTTTATGTCCTACCGCCTATGAATGGCCAATGGATGTAGTGATACCTTGGCTCTTTTATAATTCACCACAGGGTGTAGTATTCTATGATGCATATTATGGATTCAATCCCTGGCCTCCCCCGAGTTTCCTCGATCCTGTGAGTGGTGCTCCGATACCGATCGCCCTGCCGGCTAACTATACAATTTATGCGTTGCCTGATCTTAAAGAGTCTCAGTTTCTCATAGAGTCGGCTAACTTATTGTATACGGTCGCTTATGGAATACCATTGGGGATAAATCCCGGTTCATTATTGACGTTTGCTGAACTGTGGGGAGACGTGCCTCTCATTTTCGCTGGTGGCATACCTTTTTAAGGGAATATGTGCCTCGATGAATGTTATCAATAATCCGGAAAGATTAGGAGGAAATGAGGTTATGTTTAGGGAAAGGAAATTTTTATTCATAATATTTATTAGCGTAATTTTCGCCTTTGTGGCGAAGGAAGCATTATTCACGCCTTTGGCGATTAAGGCCCAATATTGGGCCCTCATGCCGCCTTATAATGTTCTATGGCCCCTTTATGCCCCTGCTTTGTCACCTGTTGATCCGGTTACGGGTGTGCCTACACCGTTGGTCAATGAACTTACCGTTAATACTGTTCTTCCGGTACAGCCTTGCATTGCGTGGGATCCTTCTCAGCCCTGGCCTTGGCTCCTTTATAATACACCACTTGATTTTGGCGGCGGCTTATTGTGGTATAGCTGGCAGTATGGATTAAATCCGTGGCCGCCCTCTTATTTGCAAGACCCTCTCACTGGTGCTCCGGCCCCGATAACCTGGACAGTACCCGGAGCATGGGAATTACTTGGGGAATGGGCTCCCGAACATGCTGAGTGGTATTTACCCACAGCGAATGCCACCTATGCACTTACGTATGGTTTAGTAGGACCACCGGTTCTTGACCTATTAACGTGGGCTGAAATATTTGGACTGCCCCCTATACTACCTTATTAATTACCTTGGAAAGAAAAGACGCATGGAGGTGTGGTTCTATGGAAAATTATAAAAATAAAAAAACAATTAGCGGAGGGAGAAATAATATGTATGAGAAATATAGCAACTTTTTTTTGGTAATGATAGTAATGATGGCGTGTTGCCTCCTTTTTTGCGGCATTGCTCATGCCCAGTATTGGACAGCAATGCCACCTTATAATATCTTGTGGCCCCTGTGGTCTCCTGCTCTTTCACCTATTGATCTGGTAACTGGTTATACAACACCTTTAGTGACTTCACTTACCAGGGACACTGTTCTTCCGGTACAGCCCGCGTTGGTGTGGGACCCTTCCTATATAGTAGGGTCCGATCCGGGACTCATCCCCTACCTGCTCTATAATACACCCCCGGCAGTCGGATCAGGGCTCTTATATTATCATGATGCATATGGATTAAATCCATGGCCCCCTGATTATATGCTCGATGCTGTTACAGGCGAACCTGCCCCTATTCCTTTGCCCCTTGGGTGGTCTCTTTTATCTCCTTATAATTTGGGTGAATTTGAATATTATGTTCCGATTGCCAATATCTTCTATGCGCTTACCTTCGGGATCACTGGGCAAGGATATTTGGATCTCTTACAATCTTGGGATATTTGGGGGCCTACCACACGGACGGGGATACCACTTACACCTATAATTTTACCTTAGTTTTAACTAGATGATTTCTGTGAGATGCTCTCTGAGCTCCCATACACGGGAGGCTCAGGAGGGTGTGACATGGGGAAGTTCCAGTTAATAAATCAGAGATTCTAATTTTAATTAGAATCTCTGATAATAGATTAATAAAAAACCTATAGAAGGGAGAAATGTGATGCATAGAAAAAGATATAATATAGGTATAATTATTATTTTTACTATTTTGGTGGGCCTGCTATTCACCTCCTTTGCCTGGGGGGATTATTGGGTCGCTCTTCCACCGTATAATGTATTGTGGCCATTGTGGTCTCCTCCTCTGTCTCCTGTTGATCCTGTGACGGGCGCTGCTAGCCCGCTGGTAACCTCTCTGGCGAGGGATACTGTGCTCACTGTTCAGCCGGCATTAATTTGGGACCCTGCCTCCCCAGAGGCGAATAATGCTCCGTTACCATGGCTGGCGTATAACACCCCGGCTCCTCTTGGTGGTGGGCTCTTAATTTGGGACCAATATTATGGACTTCGGCCATTTCCTCCCGATTATATGATAGACCCGGTAAGCTTAACCCCTCTTCCTATTCCTCTGCCCCTTTTATATTCACTTTTAAAACCGATTGATTATGACCATATATGGTTATATGAATTGTCGCTCGGCAATGTAATTTATGCGGCTACCTATGGAGCATCCCCATCGAGTCTGCTCACTCCTCAAGATATTTGGGGTCTGCCGGATATTACGCTGCCGGTTTTATAAATAGTGCATAGATAAATTAGAGTAATACAATTTAGAAATAGGAGGAGAAGGAGAAATGATACAAAAGAAATCTTTATTATTGATTATAATTGTATTTATGGCCTGGGCATTATTCATGACCTCATCCGTTGTCCGGGCGCAAGACTGGGCAGCTATGCCCCCCTATAATCTATTATGGCCACTATGGGCGCCTGTCTATTCACCGGTTGATACTGTGACAAATCTTCCCACTCCCTTGCTGAGCGAGGTTACACGCTCTACTATACTGCCTGTTCAACCAGTGTATTTATTCAATCCCGAGGGGTATGAATTTCCCATGGGTTTTATCCAACCATGGCTTCTTTATAATTCACCTACAGGAGTAGTGTACTTTGATACAGTATTCGGCATAAATCCCTTCCCACCCCCAGAGTTTGTGGATCCAATAACCGGCGGACCATTACCCCTTGCACTACCTCTTAATTATTCACTTCTTGCCATACCACCTCTTTCCTTGGCTTTATATACATTTGAATTGGGCAATGTGAGTTATATGCTCGCCTATGGAATCGATCTTGGCATAGATCCTTATTCGCTTCTCACATTCACTGACGTGTATGGAACTCCAGGGGTCTTAACCGCTCTGAGTTGGTAATCGGAAAATAGAAAGTGGTCTTAGAGATCAAGGGATGAGTCATGCTTCCCTATAAGGGATCGGAAAAGAGACGCTGTGGATTAAAGTAAATGATGTTTTTTCATTTTTCTCCACAGCGTACTTAAATTCATTCCGAGTTCCTGTGCAGTATTTTTTCTGCTCCATCTGTTTTTCTCAAGGGCTTTTTTAATGATTTGAGCTTCAGCGTGGGCAAATGTCGTTATATTCTTCTCAGGGGGTTCGTATAATTGTGTCGGTGTGGTGAGTTCTCTTGGCAAATGGTGCA
The DNA here is from genome assembly GCA_049472395.1 of bacterium. GTDB lineage: Bacteria > SZUA-182 > SZUA-182 > DTGQ01 > JBLIRR01 > JBLIRR01. The sequence continues at coordinate 204,986 of JBLIRR010000004.1, forward strand.
GTTCTACCACATCCCCATGACAGAGAATGAAAGCGTATTCTATAATATTCTGAAGTTCCCTGATATTGCCAGGGAAATCATAATTCATAAAAAACTCCATGACCTCATCAGAGACATTCTTTATATTCTTGCCGGTCAGACAGTTCTGCACGGTTATGAAATACGAGATGAGAAGATGAATATCCTCGCGTCTTTCTGTAAGAGGAGGAAGCGTGAGCTTTATCACGTTTATCCTATAGTAGAGGTCGTCCCGGAACTTTCCCTCCCTCACGAGAGCAGCAAGATCTTTATTTGAGGCTAAGACCAGTCGTACATTGGTTTTATAGCTTTTAACGGAACCGACCGGTTCATATTCCTTTTCTTGGATGACCCTGAGAAGCTTCACCTGGAGCAAGGAGGAAAGATCGCCAATTTCGTCAAAGAAAAGAGTGCCACCTTCGGCGCATTTAAATTTTCCGGGTTTATTTGACTGAGCATCGGTAAATGCTCCCTTCACGTGACCAAACAATTCCGATTCAAGAAGGGTTTCAGGAATGGCGCCACAATTTATTGCAACAAAAGGGCCCTTGTGACGTTTGCTTAGATTGTGAAGGGCCCTGGCAAATATCTCCTTTCCCGAGCCGCTTGGTCCCTGGATGAGGACAGTACTTGAGCTTTGTGCAATATCGGGTAAAATAGACATTATCTCCTGGATTTTAGGGCTCTTCCCCACGATATCATGAAATGTATATAATTTTTCAATATTCCCTTTTAATAGCTCTATCTCTGAGCAGTCCCTAAAGGTTTCAACTCCCCCAATAATCTGCTCATTTTTGTCTTTTAAAAGGGCAGTGCTCACGGATATGGGAAAATTTTCACCATTCTTATTAATGATGTTTATTCTTTGATTAATAATAACCTTTCCTGACGTTATGGTCTTACGTAACGCACAGTCGGATTTGCATATAGGGGTTTTAAAGACATCAAAACATTTAGCCCCTATTGCTTCATTCTTCTTCACATTGGTAATTCGTTCTGCTTCTCTGTTAAAAGAGGTGATATTCCAGTCCATATCCACAGTGAACACTCCTTCTGCAATGCTATCAAGGATAATTGTTGAATAATGTCCCCTCTCCTCCATTGTTTTACAGGCCCTTACTCATTTATGTAGAAATACGTGACAATATATTGTCATCGGATACTGCATAAGTAATAAAATACTTACCACTTATAATATAGCTCCCTTGGTACATAAGTGCAAAGTCATATAATTCTGCACTCTCAAAGCTCTTGAATCTTGCTCTTACTCATACTGTGTCCAGACAAAGTACTCATAAGAGAGTGGAAGATACCATGAGTAATCATAAGTTAATATTAGTAATTATTTTTTTGACAATACGATAATCATACAATAAACTAGTTCACGTTAAAAAAATTATTTGATTTCATGAAACCTTTACAGGAACGGAGATTCTAATTTTATGCATATCACAAGATCAGAATTGCTCTGGCAAGAAGACAATGGTCCGTAATTGTGTAGTTTTTACTATGGTGTTTTTCTTTATTTTTTGCATGGGGGCTCAGGTGTTTTCCGAAGTTCAGGCACTGTCCGGTCTCTCCTTAGGCGCCTCTTTTCAAATGGATTATCGCTTCTATGGTGAAGAGGCTCGAGCGGATAATCGGTTTGATATTCGGCAGGCGCGTTTATTCTTCTCAGGAGAGAATGATAAAAGGGTTCGTTATCGAGCTGTGTGCGAATTCCAGGGAAATGAACTGAAACGGTTAGTTGACGCTTATGTGGATATGGGAGGTGATCCCTATCCTCATGTGAGGATTGGGCAATTTACCGTACCATTTGGTATGGTATCCCAACCAGCGGATAGTACTCTTTTTTTTGTGGAACGTTCCATGGGTTATTATCTGACACCGCGGCGTGATGTCGGTGTGATGATGTATGGCTCTGCCCTTCAGGATATTGCCGGCTATGCTGTCGGAATATTCAATGGAGATGGAACTGATGGTTCGTCCAGGGGAAGCTTTCGTGATGAACCTGAATTGGCCATTCGATTGATAGTTGCCCCTTTTGGCAGGATTCATTGGCCTTGTCTGCAATTATGGAATATGGGTTGTTCAATGACCTATGGCCATATTGACTTGGCAAATGTAAGCCTTGATGTCAAGAGCACCGGGATGGTTGAAACAAATCGCTCTGTGTATATATTAAATCAAAATACAAAGTATGGGCTCTTACAGGGAGTGGAACACCGCATCCGAGAAAGCTTTGAGATGGCCTGGACCTATGGTCCTATGGCAATACAAGGAGAATACATACATTTGCGTTATACTGACCTTGAGCCGGTTGGAGGAAACAGGGAAGATGCACATTTTTTTTCATGGCATGGAAATCTTTTATTTCTCCTTTCAGGGGAGCGGTTTGAAGTGGACGGCCCGCTCATCCTGCCTGTCAAACCCAACAAGGAATTCAATTGGGAGGCAGGGACCTGGGGTGGCTGTGGGATTGTTGTGCGGTATGATCATTTTAGAGGGGATGAAACATGGATACTGAAAGAGAGCTTTGTGTCGGTGAGGGAGGCGGATTCATATACGTTAGCCTTCAAGTGGTTTCTGAACTCCATGTTTTCTGTTGTGGCCGATTATACCCATACCGCTTTTTCTGATCCATTGAGGATCAGGGTAAATCCTGACGGGAGTGTTGATTACATGAGAAAAGAGCGTGTGCTGACCGTTCGTTTTCACCTGTCTTTTTAAACATTTTTCATAAAATAAGGAGGGAAAATATGAAAAAGCTCATAATAGGTGGTGTAATTTTCGTAATGATTGGAACAACATCAATCGGATTTTCTGCATATCATCATATGGGAGAGCAGGATTCAGATAAATTTTTAACAGTGTATCCCGATAAGGCGGGGACAAAACTTGACCATTGCGCTCTCTGCCATAGTGGCGGAAGCTATACAAATAGCAAAGGGAAGGAGGTGACCCTCGGGAGTTGTCAATGGTGTCATGATACTTATGGGTATGATGGGAGCGGGAATATTCAGGATACACTCAATCAATATGGAAAGGACTTTCAATACAACGGACGCAATGAGGAGGCCATTGCCCAGATAGAGTCGCTTGATTCTGATAATGATGGCTATACCAATATAGCAGAAATCCAAGCGAACAATTATCCGGGGAATGAAATGGATGATCCCTCCAAAGTTCCTGCTCCTTATCGTGTGTATACGAAGGCAGAGCTCGAGGCACTGCCGCAGCATACTCAATTTCTATTAATGAATACGTCCCGCTCTGGAGATTTCTATGCGGAATATTCAGGTGTTGCTATGGAAGATTTGCTCAATGATGCCGGCATGTTGGATTCTGCAACGGGAATTACGGCATATGCCCCTGATGGGTGGTCTACGTATTATCCTCTTGAAGAAAATGTAAGTGCACCGGAGTTGTATCATGCATTAGGTACATATCCTGCTGCATCTTTTTATTATAATACCGACGCAGACACTGCCTTTGGCGGATGGTGTGATTATAGCGCTCCTTCTTGCACCGGGCGAAGCCACGAAGATCCTATCGGCGTAACAGGGGGACTGAAGATGCTGCTCTCTATTAAGCGAGAGAATACTTATTTAACTCCAGGTGTGCTCACTGAAGAGAATAAACTAGATGGGGAGGGCCCCTTCCGCGTTGTTGTGCCGCAGAAAAATCCCTCTCCCCCTGACCAATCCTCTATCTCTGACAATCAAAATGTGATTTGGCCATACACATATGAAGATGATCATAACGCAGGCTCATCTGCACGATCGGTAACAATTATAAAGGTGGAGCCTTTACCGCAGGGAACCACTGATATTGATCTCTTAGAAGCTGGCTGGCGTTATGTAGATGAGGAGAAAGTCATCATCTATGGTGCGATAGAATCCCTTGATCCAAATTCAGAAGAGAGAAGCTTGGATTCACTCTCTGATGTTAATGAAGGTATCGGAGATGATGAAAGCGATAATAAATTGGGCTGTTTTATCACCACCCTTTTTTAATACATAAGTTGAATCAAGACTGTGTCCATGACGGGGGAAATCCTCATAAGGGTTCCCCCGCTCACACTACTATCCTTTTTCTCCATATTCCTCAATAATTATTTTTCCATTATTAAACACCAATTTTTGCAGCAAACCGATAATAAATATATAAAAAATGTAAACTTTTAATAATTGGAGAAATAAATGTTTAGAAAATGTAAGCTTATCTTTGTACTCTGCTTAGTCGTCATTATTTCGTCAGCCTTATCCGTCTATCCTCAATTTGACTCGGCAAGGTTTAATAAAACCACCGGACCTTTGAGAATTACCAGGATCACTCCTGCAGGAAACGATGTGCCTGCGGAAAGGCAAATCGTGTTTAAATTCAATATGCCGGTTGTGCCTGTGGGGCGTATGGAACGAACTGAAGAAGAAATTCCCATCAGTATTGAACCGCCCTTAAAGGGACAATGGCGATGGTTGAACACCTCAAGCTTAGCCCTGCAATTAGGCGACAAGGAAAGGATGAAAAAATCCACTCGCTATACTGTAACGATAAAGCCGGATTTTGTGACTGAGTCCGGCAGCAGAATGGAAAGGGGGCTTGAGCATACCTTTATCACTCAAAGGCCGGGAATTACTTATTATCACTTTATGAACTGGAGAGCACCGGGACATCCGGTCATCAACATAACCTTCAATCAGAAGATAAAGAGAGAAAGCGCCCTTGCGAACGTGTATTTTTGCAAAGATGCGTCAGAGGAACACATCCCGGTTATCCAGGGAGAAGAGGTTAAAAATGAGTACAGTACCTCTTTGAATATCGAGCCGGGCAATGAACTTGTCCTTGATTGTCTTTATCATGTAAAAGTTATGCCCGGCATCATCTCCGAAGAAGGACCTGAGAGAGGAATAGAACAAAGGACCATCGTGACCTTTCATACCTTCCCTGAATTTGAATTTTTGGGGATCTCCGGATCTGACAATGATGATAATGAGATTTTTATTGAGGCGGGCAAAGAAGATTCCTTGAGCAATGCCTTTAAAAAGCTGAGCCCTCTTAAGGGAGTTTCTCTCGTTTTTTCTACACCTGTTCCCCCGAGGATGGAAGGCCCTAAATTATCGTTCACTCCGGATCTTGCCGGCGGAAGGACAGATTATGATCCGTGGGCTGAAACATCCAGAGGTGATTACTATTTAAGCTCCCCCCATAAAAGAGGGAGAAAATATTATATGGGTCTTCCTGAGGTGCTAAAGGCTGCCCAGGAATATCATATAGAAAGCACGCCGGATTTTAAGGATGTTTTCGGCAGGTCATTGCAGAGTCAAATTGATATAGAATTTGGAACCGATCATCGGCCTCCTACCTTATTTGTAAAAAACCCTATCTCCGTGTTAGAGGATAAGGAAGACACGCATATGCCCCTGGTCATTACCAATCTTAGAGAAATAAAGGTCAACTACCGCCTCATTGACGATCCGTCGGATTATTGGCGTTTAAATGACTTTGCACAATGTGAGGGAGATTTTGAGGCAGATCAAAAGAGATCTTTTCCTGCAAAGCCCATAGAGGATGTTGCGTATTATTATCCTTTTGAAACACGACAGATCCTGCAGGAAGGTCAGGGGGCTATTGCCGGGATCCTATACGCTGATCCCCCGGTAAAATCACCATGCACAATGAAATTCTTCTCTCAAGTAACGAATCTCGCTGTCTATACGAAGCTCGGGCATCATAATACGACGGTGTGGGTAACCAGCCTTGATAAAGGGCAGCCAGTCGCACATGCACATGTTGAGCTCTTTTTGCCGAAGGGCATGAACCTCCCTGCTGCTTCAGGAAAAACAGATGAAAACGGACTTGCTACCTTAAAAGGCATCATAGATCTTGATCCATACATGGAACAGTTAAAAGGCTATTTTGCCCATGACGGATTATATTACGGTGTAGTGAAGGTGACCACAGATGGCGATAGTGCGCTTCTTCCTCTGGTGAGAGCATTTTCCGCCTCTGACAGCGATGATGGGTACTATTATGACTATGATTATTACTACAATTACCATAATCGTGTTAAATATTCTCATATGCGTGCCTGGGGGACGACGAGCCAGGGAGTCTACCGGCTTGGAGATACCATTGACTATAAAATTTATGTTCGGGATCAAAACAATCGCACCTTTATCCAGCCGGAGCTGTCCGGCTATCATTTGACGGTAAAAGATCCTACAGGCAAGGTAGTGCATGAGCTTAAGGACGTAACCCTGTCAGAGTTCGGATCAATGCATGGTTCTTTTACTGTCCCTCAAGGAGGGTCCTCCGGATGGTATCAGTTTTACTTGAAGGGCAGTTTTGGCAAAAATCCTGAATTTTGGCCTTTAAAGGTGTTAGTAACTGATTTTACTCCCGCACCCTTTAAGGTACACACTGATATCAGGGGGGAAGCCTTTAAGTATCAAGATGAAGTAACGGTTGAAACAACCGCACGCCTTCATTCAGGAGGCCCTTATGGTCAGGCAAGTACACGGGTAACCGCTACCTTGGAATCTACTTCTTTTAGGCCGAAAGATCCTCTCATAAAAAACTTTTATTTTAAAACCTATTTCTATGGATATGATAAGAGACAAATCTTTCAGGAAGAGAAAGAATTGGATGATAAGGGCGATCTTCTTAATTCCTTTATCCTGCAAGACAGCAGTATTATCTGCGGTCAACTCACTATAGAAAGTGCGGTAAGAGATGACCGGGGAAAATTTATCGCCTCCTCCTCATCTGCAAACTATATGGGACGAGACCGACTGGTTGGTCTTTATCAAGAACAATGGACACTGGAAGAAGATAAAGCGGCGGAATTTCAGGTTGTCGTGGTGGATGAAAAGGGCCTGCCTGCGCCCGGTACTGAAATAGAGCTCACTATTGAGTATGATCGTGTAACCGGAAGCCGCGTAAAAGGCGCAGGTAACGCCTATTTAATGCACTATACTCATACCAGGGAAAAGGTCGAGATTCTCAACCTGACCTCTGAATCACACCCTCTCGTGTGTACATTTACCCCGAAAGAAGCAGGATCATATTATATCACTGCCACTATTAAAGATACCTCTCAGCTTTCCCATTCCACGAGCCTTCATAAATATACCATCGGGAAAGGAGAAGTTCTTTGGGAAATGCCCGATGATAATAGCCTCACGATTATCCCTGCCCAGGAAGAATACAAGATAGGTGAAAAGGCACGGTTTATGGTGAAGAATCCATACCCAGGGGCAAAGGCCCTGGTGAGTATTGAACGGTTAGGGGTGATAAAAAAATGGACCCAGACCTTCACCAATAATACCCCTATTATAGAATTTGAGGTTGAGCCTGATTATGTTCCCGGATTTTACCTGTCTGTGGTTGTTCATTCACCGAGAGTGGATAAACCGCTCGGGGAAAATAATGTTGATTTGGGAAAACCAACCTTCAAAATAGGCTATCTCAGGATCCCTGTGAATGATCCTTATAAACAACTAAGGATTGCAGCACACACAGACAAAGAAGAGTATAAGCCACGAGATAGGGTGACCCTGAATATAAAGGTTTCGGATATTCATCACAATAATCCCAAGACTGAAGTTGCGGTGGTTGTGCTTGATGAGGCTGTTCTTGATCTGATTCAAGGAGGCACTACCTACTATGATCCCTACAAAGGATTTTATAAACTAGGTCCTTTAGATATGTCCAATTATAACCTCCTTATACGTTTACTCGGCCGTCAGAAATTCGAGAAAAAAGGGGCTAATCCAGGCGGCGGTGGAGGCGGTGGAGGGGATTTCACGATGCGCAGTCTCTTTAAGTTTGTCAGTTATTGGAACCCGGAAATATTTCCCGATGAACAGGGTAATGCCTCGGTGACGTTTACTCTCCCCGATAACCTGACCGGGTGGAGGGTGTTGGCCATGGCGGTATCGAAAGATGACCTCATGGGTCTTGGCCAGGCACACTTTGTCACAAATCAATACACTGAGATTCGTCCGGCGATCCCTAATCAGGTGACTGACGGGGATTCATTTCAGGCGGTATTTACCGTGATGAATAGGACAGACAATCCCCGCACTCTCACCGTTGATATGAGGGCAGAGGGTGACGCTGCGGATGCCGAGCCGGTGACTGAAAAGATTTTGGCTAAGCCTTTTATAAGAAATAAAGTCTCTTTGCCGGTAAAGGTGAAAAAAGAGGGGAAGATCACCTTTAAGGTTATGGCTGGTGATGAGATGGATAAGGATGGGCTGCGTTTAGAGCTTACTGTGCATAAGAAACAGGCCATCGAAGCCGCGGCCACCTATGGCACGAGCACTGCGAAAAAAGTTACTGAGAATTTCGAATTCCCTAAAAATATGCGGACTGATACGGGAAAGGTTTCCGTGGTTGTTTCACCCTCCATTATCAGCTCCCTTGAGGGGGCGTTTGAGTATATGAAGGAATATCCGTATTGTTGCTGGGAACAAAGACTTTCTAAGGGGATATTAGCCATGCACTACCTTAATCTCAAGCCCTATATCCCCGATTCCTTTCAGTGGCCGGACGCTGCCGGGTGTATCGCAAAGATGATCGATGATGCCTCGTCATTCCAAGCTCCCAATGGCGGGATGTGCTATTATTGCCCGCAAGACATATATGTGAGCCCTTATTTAAGTGCCTACACTGCCATTGCCTTTAACTGGTTAAAGATGAGCAACTATACGCCCAACGAAAAAGTTGAATCTGCCCTTCATACGTATCTTTTGAATCTATTGCGCAAAGATACCTTTCCTTCTTTTTTTACCAAAGGCATGTCCTCGACGGTAAGGGCCGTGGCCTTGGCTGCCTTAGCCCAGAATAACAAAGTGAACAAGGGTGATCTTTCGCGATATTTAAAACATGTAGACTACATGGATCTTTTTGGCAAGGCTCATTATTTATTGGCCGCAACTTATATGAACGACACAGGCGAGATTCAGAAAAAGGTCTATGATATGATTATGTCACACGCCAATGAGACGGGCGGGAAAGTTATCTTCAGCGACAGCATCTACGGCAAAAATCTTTTAAATGAAGGGTTTGGGCGGATACTTACCTCAGAGATCAGGACCAATGCCGCGGTGCTAAGCGCACTTCTTTCCCTTGAAGACGGCCGGAATAAATCTACCATGCCCACCTCATGGGCTCCGACGGATACGCCGTTTAAGGTCGTCCGTTATTTAACCCAGACCCGCAAGAGCCGCACGCATTGGGAAAACACTCAGGAAAACGCTTTTTGTATGCATGCATTAACGACATTTAGCAGGATCTATGATAGAGAAGCGCCCAACTACATCGTGACTGCCTCCATGGATAACAAAAAGTTCGGCCGTGCCGAATTTGACGATCTAAGAGATCCTCCGGAAGAATTGATTCGCCCTGTGAGAGAAAATGATCCTGGACGGCACACAAAGGTTGAAATCTCTAAAAAAGGGAAGGGAAGACTTTATTATGCTGCAAGGCTTTTCTATTCCCCTGCTGAATTAAAATTAGACAGTATTAATTCGGGAATTGAGGTTCATCGTGAATATTATGTTGAACGAGAGGGGGGCTGGGTAATGCTCGATGAAGCGCCCATGCACATCAGGCAAGGGGAGCTGGTGAGGGTTGATCTTTTTGTGTCCCTTCCCGCGGCGAGAAATTTTGTGGTTGTCGCTGATCCGGTGCCTGGAGGACTGGAACCGGTTAATCGCGATCTTGCCACCTCATCTGTCGTTGATGCGGACAAAGAAGCAGGCATATATTCCGGATCTTCATGGTGGCATAAATATGGTGATTGGCGAGCCTATGGATATAGCAGATGGAGTTTCTATCATCAAGAATTCCTCCATCATTCTGTGCGTTTTTACTCTGACTATTTGCCTGCGGGCAATTATCATCTTTCCTATGTAGCGCAAGCTATCGCGCCCGGAGAATTCTATGTCATGCCACTGCATGTGGAAGAGATGTATGATCCCGATGTCTTCGGACAAGGGGTCCCGTCATTGCTTCAGGTTGAACAGGAGAGAGAATGAGAGCAGCAATTCTAATTATGGCCAATTGTTTTATTGGCAAGGGATTTCTGCTATTCGTTTCGCTCAACGCTCAGCTTTTAAGAACCTCTAAGCTCGCTCCGCGAAATTGCAAAAACTCGCTTCGCTCAGACAGTTGCAATTTTTTATCGCTCCGCGTCGTTAAGAGGTTCTATAAAAGACCTCGCTACACCACTCAACAAATAGCAGAAATCCCTTATACTTTTGGGAGTGCGCCATAATGAGAATTGCTGTAATGAGAGGGTTATTCCTCAAGAGAAAGTTCCTCACAATAACGAGTGTTGTATGTGTATGTTCTATTACTTTCTTTATCATTCTTTCCCTTGCACTCTCGGTTCAGCCTCTCCCCGACTCCCTTCGCACGCTCACGAAAGGGCCCCTCCATGCGAATATATTGGATCGAAATGGCAACGTAGTATCCTCTACCAAACAAAATGCATTAAACAACAATCCCCTTCCCATATGGAAAATGCCTGAATTATTGATAGAGGCTTTTCTATATGCCGAGGATAAAAGATTTCTTCATCATCGCGGCATTGACTGGCTTGCGCGGGTAAATGCCATTATTGACAACCTTAAGGCAGGGAAAATTACCAGAGGAGCAAGCACTATAACAGAGCAATGTATCCGTATCATTCATCCAAGGCCCAGAACCTTTTATACGCGCTGGATAGAGACTATAGAGGCGTATCTGCTTGAAAGCAAATTTTCCAAGGACGAAATAGTGGAATTCTATCTTAATCAAGTACCTTTTTCACACCAATGTCGGGGAGTGTCTCAGGCTGCTGATTTGTATTTTGGAAGGTCTCTTGATACCTTAAATGAAGAGGAACTGCTCTCTTTAGCCGTGCTGGTTCGTGCGCCCTCTTTCTTTAGTAATCCCAAGAATAAAAAAGAGTTACATAAAAGAATTGCCCTGCTCGCCGCACGCATGAATAGAGCGCACCTTATAAGCGCGCATACCTTGAATGATACTGCTCTTTTCGCCACTACTGCTGATTCTCCCATATATGGAGCGCCCCATTTCATTCAATTTCTAAAAAATAATTATGAAAACATGCTTACCTCGGAGCCCCGTATTCTCACTACGATCAATTCTCATTTTCAACACAGATACCATCATCTTCTCAAAGAAACCTTAAAAAGATTGCAGGGTAAAAACGTGCATAACGCTGCTCTTCTGGTTTTGGATCATCAGACAGATGAGATCCTCGCCTGGGTGAATGGGAATGATTTTTTCTCTTCAAAGGAGGGCAGTCAGATCGATGCTGTGCTGGCGTTGAGACAACCAGGATCTGTTTTAAAGCCTTTTCTTTATGCCCACGCGTTGGAAGAGGGATTTACCCCCTCTACTATTGTGCCTGATATACCTGTTGCTCAACCCGTGGGCCATGGGCTTCATCATTTTAAAAATTACAGTAATATCAATTACGGACCTGTGCGCCTGCGCTGTGCGCTGGGTAATTCGTTGAACATTCCGGCGGTGAGAGTTCTTGAACATATCGGGATGAGTCGTTTTTTTACGACACTTAAGGACTTAGGAATAGAGAGCTTAAGTAAAAACAGCGCTCATTATGGCATTGGCTTAGCCTTAGGTAACGGGGAAGTCTCCTTATTTGAGCTTGTCCGGGCTTATGGTGTGTTAGCACGAGGGGGGATATATCGTGAGCCAAGATTTTTCCTCCATAGCTATGAGCACGGAAAGGAGCAAAGGATTTTTTCGGAAGAGGTATGTTCGTTAATTGCTCATATTCTTTCTGATCCCTATGCCCGGATTTTAGAATTCGGAGGGTCAGGGCTCCTTGATTTTCCTGTCCAAACAGCAGTGAAAACAGGAACTTCCAATGATTACCGTGATTCCTGGGCCATAGGGTTTAATTATCACTATACCGTGGGGGTATGGATGGGTAATTTAGATTATGAGCCTACCATGGAAATTACCGGCTCACGCGGTCCTGCCTTAATCCTGCGGGCAGTATTTAATGAACTTAATAAATACCAGGATACTCAGCCGCTTTTTTTTAGCAGGACTTTAAAATCGAGGCAAATATGCGCTCTTTCAGGGGCCCTTGTCTCTTCCTCATGCCCCTATATAATCACGGAATGGTATAGGAAGGATCATATGCCAGCCGAGGCCTGCAACTGGCATCAAAAAAAGGATGGGATACTCTACACCACACTGCCCTATCTTTATCATGAGTGGATGCGAACTCACGAAGATGCTTTGGAGTTGTTGGTAACTATCTCACCCGATGAGCATTTACTGCTGAACGGAAATGATTCCGAAGCCGATGACCAAGAGCATAAAGAGAGGAGGGGAGAGCTCGTCCGCATGATTCAACCGGTGCCACACTTACATCTTGCCACTGATCCCCGGATACCCGATGAGCTTGAAAAATTCCCCTTTATTATAGAAACTGCTCACCCCATTGAGAAAATCAAGTGGTATTTAAATGATATCCTCCTTTGCACAACCGGTCCTGATATCAATCACTACCTGTGGAATCCTCAGAGGGGAGAGTATCACCTTCACGCACAAGTGAAGCTCAAGGATATTGGCAAGGAATGTGAAATATCGAAGGTGGCGTTCCGGGTTAAATAACGTACTGTTTTACCAGGGTGTTATGTAAGGTATATCACTTAGGGTACATACTGTCACAGCCCTGGTTATGATCAGCCAGAACGATCATTCAAGAGCCAGTTCATCTTTTATTTTCTGCATTTTAATTGAGTAAGGCATTCCCTTAACTGCACGTGCATATTCCTTTTTTGCCTTGTGTAGTTCTCCCTTCGTATAATATACATTCCCCAAATTCATATGGATCAGGGCCGAATTGGGATCGTGGGAGAGACCTCGCTGCCATTGTTTCATAGCCTCCTGTTCCCGTCCCAATGAATAAAATGCCCCTCCGAGATTGTTATAGGCTTTAATAAACGTAGGATCATGAGCAATAGCCATTTCATAATAACGAAGAGCTTTTTGAAGATTACCGGTAAGATGAAACAAGATTCCCACATTAGTATAACTTGAGGCATAGTCTCTCTTTGGATTTATGCCACGCCATGGAAAGATGACAAAAATAAAAAAAATAGCTCCTATGAGGGCAAAGAGGGCTAAGTGAGCATTATTTTTTGATTTGATTGTATCTATGAGTGCGAATATGGCATAAGACATAAAAATTACAAGAATCGGTATAACGGGTAATCTATATCGTGCAGTGATAAAAAATAAAACAGTTCCGAGCATATGGGAGAGCAAAAAAAGAAGCACAATATCCACCTTTCTCTTCCCCTTTATGAAATAAATCGCTATTCCCAATAAGCCGAGCGGGCCTATGAGAAAGAATGATAGAAGTGGCAGTGACAATATGAGTGAATATTGCTTGGCAAAGTAATAATTTTCCGCATTCGGTATTTCATAGCGATTCCAAAAATAGGCACACTTTTTTCCTAAAAGCTTAAAGTAAGCCCAGGGATTGTTTTTGATGAAGCGCCAAGAGCGCGTGAACCAGAATTTAGATATTTCAGAAGGGAGCAGCGTTCTTTTTTCTATATAACTGGCGATTTTGCCACCATTAAAATCTTCTGCCAAATCAAGACCGGGAGGGTCCATATACATCCCAGTTGCCCATGGGTTATTCCCCTCATAAAAGGTAATCCCCGCATTGGCAGCTATCAATACATAATCTTTTCCTTTGAGGGCATTGCGAAGCGTCACAGGGGAGATCACAAGAAATGTTCCTGCAAGCAGCATGAGCGAGGGAAGTATAAACCTGTCCCTAATAAAATGGCTGTTTTTCTTATTATCCTCTGTGAGAACCTTGCCCATCAAATAGATCAAAGCAATGGGAATAAAAATCAATATACTCCCCCGCGCGATAGCACTAAGACCAAGAAAGACTCCCGCGAGGGCCCACATCTTTTTTGTAGTGCTCTTTATCGCTTTCATCAGGAATAGGAGCACTAATAGATTGAGCGTTGTTGCCAGAGTGGCTATCAAGAGCATCCCGCAATAAAAGATAGAGGGTCCATAAACCGCCATAATAAAGGCTGATACAATCCCTATCCATCTGTTTTCAAATACTTCCAAGGATAAAAGATATACAAGAAAGCAACAAAAGGTTCCTAAAAGAGACTGCACAATCAGGGGGGCTATAGGTAAGCTGCCAAAGCAAGAAAAAATGAGCGCTAAAAAATAGGGGTACAGGGGGGATTGATGAAATACATCTATGAATTCTTTGCCTTGTAGGAGTGTCTTTGCCCAATGAGTATATTGACTTGAATCAGATAAGAAATTAAAAGGGATCATAGTTGCTTTCCTGGCAAAAAGAAAACGAAGCACGAATCCAATCAATAATATTATTGTTAAGAGTATCCACTGCCATGGCACTATGTGCTCTGTGTTATTATTCTTATATACTGCAATTATTTTTTTATTTCTTTTACTCATACATGATGTCCCTATATAAAATCAGAACTCATTCTGTAAGATAGTGTGTGTATAGTATATTCTAAAACTATTTGCAAACTCAAAGTCTTTTACAGAATGGTATTATCACGTAAAATCACTCTGTACCTTTGTATTGTTTGATTTGAGCATGGGATTTTGGTAGTATTTAGAGGGGGTAACATTATGGAAAAAGAAATAAAACTGTCTCAGACTGTGCGGGGTGCAGGGTGAGCTTCCAAAATAGGTCCGGGGGATCTTGAAAAAATATTAAAAAAGCTGCCTTTTAAGACTGACGACCGGTTGCTTGTGGGATACGAGTATGCGGATGACGCAGGCGTTTACAAGCTCAGTGATGATATCGCTCTTGTGCAAACTCTGGATTTTTTCACACCAATTGTCGATGATCCGAGAGATTTTGGCAGGATCGCTGCGGCAAATGCTCTTTCAGATGTGTACGCTATGGGAGCAATCCCTATAACGGCAATGAATATAGTCGCATTCCCCCGAGCGACAATTCCTGTAAGCGTGCTCGAAGAAATACTCACAGGGGGACTTGAGAAGGTGCACGAAGCAGGAGCATTACTACTGGGCGGGCATACCATCGATGATATTGAATTGAAATTCGGACTCAGTGTGACCGGCACAGTGCATCCTGATAGGGTAATGAAGAACAGCGGTGCGAAAGTCGGCGATTGTCTTGTCCTGACCAAGCCAATTGGTACGGGTATAATAAACACTGCTGCAAAAGCAGAGATGGCGGATACGTCTCATATCAATATTGCCACGCGAAATATGATCAGGTTAAACAAGGTTGCAGCAGAACTCGCACTCGCGCACAGGCCCCATGCGATTACGGATATTACTGGCTTCGGCCTTGCAGGCCATCTCAGTGAGCTTCTCATAGCAAGCGATGTGGGAGCAGAACTTGATGTCGGTTCTGTTCCGCTTATGGAGGGGACGCGTGAGTATGCTTCCATGGGCCTCGTCCCTGGAGGTACTTACAGGAATAAAGAGTATGTGAGCTGCCGCTTTGTTGATGCCGACAAGGTCGATCCTGTGGACATGGATATCCTGAACGACCCACAGACTTCCGGGGGGCTTCTTGTTTCGCTCGCACCGGAAGATGCTGAAGAGCTTGTCTCAGATCTTCATCATGCCGGCGAAACCGGTGTCGTTATCGCCCGGATAATTGCAGAACCAAGACGGAGAATAGTACTGCCTCATATATATTCAAGATGAATGAAAAATTTTTTTATCTTTAATAGACCTTCAAGTTTGCCGTTGCCTTGACTGGTGATGTTTCGCCTTCAGCATCATAGGCCAAAAGGGAAAATGAGTTAATTGTGGGCCGTGGTATCCAGCGAGGTCTTCTTGTAGCCTGCTGTACGGGAAGGGTCAGTTCCGTTGTATTAGGAGGTAATTCTATATGGCCACAGGGATTTGTCCAGTTATATCCACAAAAATAATTTATGATAAAGCCCTCTTCAGTATAAGAATTATCTTTCCATGTGAGATGTATCTCAATGGGACCTTTATAAATATAGTCATATCTTAGATAATATGCTTTAAAATCGGAAGGTGCGGGCAGAGAAGAATTCCACTCAATGGGGAAAAAACCGCTTTGTTTTATGGCTTGCCATAGAGGCTCATCATAAGGAGGCGGTTCATAAAAGCTCACGTTTAGATAAGGATACACATAAGCTCCTTTGATCAAGTTATCATAATAGGATGTATAAATATCAGTATAAAAGCTTATATTGGGAAATGGAAAATAGGTCGATAATGTTTCGGACTGCCCTGCCATAGGTGCAAATGTGATGTTAGTATAGGATGAAGAAACATCCGGGGCATACCAGAACGGATCAACGGCTGCATGAGACAAGGTCATCATAACGAGAAGAAGAATGGTATTTATTAATAGATACATATAAAATCTTTTCATACACATAATCTGTCCCCCTCTTTTTAGTAATGATTGTTAAGGGAAATTTTTATTTCTACCCTAGAGACGTGTGAATCGTGATAATAGTTATCTATTTAAGAAATTAATATTTCGGTAAACCACCGGCTATGATCTTTCGGGAGTGGTAGTCAACTATAGAGTTGACTTAGCTGTCAAGACAGGTAAAATAATAGAGTGTATGTAGCGGGAGAGTTATCATAAAAAGTAAAAAAAAAAAGACATAGAAAATGCGATGACAAAAGGTCAAATAGAAGCGCTTATTGGCGAAACAATAGTAAGGTTTGAAAAAGAATTTATGGGAAGAGGGCCGCGCACCACTAAAACCTATATTATACGGGATATGGTTTTTGTCAGACTTACAGGAGTACTTACTCCCGCTGAAGAACAATTAGCTAAGACAGCAGAAGGGGCTCAATTAATAAAAAAACGCGTATGCAATTGTTAGAAGGAGCACGGGTTCTGTTGGAAAATATGATTTCAGATATTACTTCTTGTCAGGTTGCAAGTATGCATACGGATATAAGCACAAAGACTGGGGAAAGAATTATTGTGTTCACTCTGGATCAGGATTTGGAAATTAAGTTTACAGCACACGCTTAGTTTACCGCAATTCTAATTTTGACTGTTAAATTTCTCAACCCCACTTACCACATGTGATGTGCACAAAATTAGAATTCCGCTCGTTTAAAAAAAGATTGACTATAATTCTTCGCTCTCATATAATTATAAGATAAAATAATAATTTGGAAGACTGAGACAAGGATCCTGAGTTTTCGGGATTGTTGTAGAGTAAGCCAACATCAAAATCTTTCAGTTCATCTAAGGATGGACGGAAGATGATGTTGGCTTTTTTTGTTTTAACAGAGTTTTTTTGAAAAAAGGAGGAAGCAGGATGTTTAAAAGGTATTTAGAAGTATTGGAATCCAAATTGAGTGAACATAATTATCAGAAACTAATTGCGATAGCTAATTTTAAAGTTGTCGAGTTTATTGCAGAGTCTTGCGAACTCTGTAACCCGGAGGAAATATTCATCTGCAGCGATTCTTCAGAAGATATCGCATATGTGCGCCAACAGGCAGTCGCAAGCGGTGAGGAAAAGCCGTTGTCGATTTCCGGACATACGTATCACTTCGATGGGATGCAGGATCAGGGCCGTGACCGTGAGGTTACCAAGTATCTCGTACCTAAAGAGGATTCACTTAACAAAACCCTTAAGCAGATTGAGCGAGAAGAAGGCTTGGAAGAAGTAAAAGGATTCCTTAAAGGCGCTATGCAGGGAAGGACAATGATTGTTCGTTTTCTTTCATTGGGGCCCACTCACTCTGTATTCAGCATTCCCTGTGTGCAGTGCACTGATTCCTGGTATGTAGCTCACAGTGAAGACCTTCTCTACCGGCCAGCTTATGATATGTTTAAGCAAAACACAGAACAGTCTGAGCTTTTTTGTATCCTTCATTCGGCAGGAAAGATGAATGAGGCTATGGTAAGCGTAGAGGTGGAGAAGAAACGTATCTATATTGATTATACCAAAGACACCATTTATAGCGTGAATACTCAGTATGCCGGCAATACCGTCGGTTTAAAGAAGCTCGCCCTTCGCCTTACCATTCTTAAGGCGGATAAAGAGGGATGGCTTGCTGAACATATGTTATTAATGGGGGTACATGGTCCGAATGGGAGAAAAACATATTTAGCAGGCGCCTTTCCTAGCGCTTGTGGCAAAACTTCCACTGCCATGCTTCCCGGGGAAAGCATTCTGGGGGATGATATTGCCTATTTTCGTAATATTGACGGGTGCGCCCACGCAGTGAATGCTGAATCAGGAATTTTCGGTATAATTCAAAATGTGAACGCTACTGATGATCCTGCTATTTATAAAGTCCTTACTATGCCTGGTGAGGTAATCTTTTCCAATATTTTAGTAAAGGAGGGCAGACCGTATTGGTTGGGGATGGGGTGCGATCTGCCTAAAAAAGGAGTAAATTTTTCCGGTTCCTGGTATGAAGGAAAGCGTGATAGTGGGGGTAATAATATTCTTCCTGCCCATAAAAATGCACGTTACGCTGTTGCATTGCGCAGGCTGGAGAATGTTGATTCTGAGTTGAACAATCCAAAGGGGGTCGCGTTAAGCGGCATAATGTATGGCGGCCGCGACGCCAAAAGCTATGTACCAGTTCAACAGAGTTTTGATTGGGAGCACGGTATTATTGCCTATGGTGCCGCACTGGAAACAGAAACAACCTTTGCCATTATTGGTAAGGAGGGCATCCCGGAGATAAATCTCATGAGCATTCAGGATTTTATCTCTATTCCGCTCGGCAAGTATATTCGCAATAATCTTGAGTTCGGTAAAAAACTTAAAAAAGCACCTCTTGTTTTTGGCGTGAATTATTTCCTTAGGGATAAGGAAGGCAGATTCTTAAATGGTGTTCGGGATAAACACATTTGGGTAAAGTGGATGGAGCTGCGCGTGCATAATGAGGTTGAGGCAATAAAAAGTCCTACGGGCTGGATTCCCAAATACGAAGACCTGCGAATTCTTTTCAAGCAGGTGTTGGATAAGGATTACTCAAAGGAAGAGTATATCAAGCAATTCACCATTCGTGTTCCGGAGAATTTAGCGAAACTTGAACGGGTAGAAACATTTCATCGGGAGAACCTTGCTGATGCACCACAGGTGCTTTTTGAGGTGCTTGGCCATCAGCGAGCTCGCTTACTTCATGCACAAAAACACTTTGGTGACTATGTTTCTCCTGAACGCTTGGAACAAGAATAATCAAATAAGGACCCTTATGCAGGAGCGTTACGAAGATTAAAAAGGCACATTCCAATAAATGTAGCCCAAGAATACCTTGAGCGAATACCGGCCAAGGATATTATTACGTATTGAAAGAGTCACGCGAGGATTCAAGGTGATAGGTAAACAAAGGGAGTAACAAAATATGATCGGCAAATCAACAAATGAGATTGAATCTTCAGTGAGTACTATGATGATTCAATTCCTCGAAATATATTTGGGTGAAAAGCCTGCGCAGGTGAGCACTAAGGTAATGGGCAATAATATCATTGTCAGGATTAAAGGTATCCTTCAACCCGCAGAGAGACATATGATGAGGAACAAAGAAGGGGAAAATTTAATAAAAGAATTGAAAAACAAACTTATTGAGATGGAAGAACCCCTTTTAGAGGAGACAATCGCAAAATTAATTGGAGCAGAGGTGGTTGACATATATTCCACATTTGATGCAGAAACAGGTGAACGCATAGAGATTTTTACATTAACCGAAGACCTGGAAAAACTCCGTGAAGCTTAAAAAGGCGTGTGGAGTTAAGATGTGAGAAGGATTTAAAAAATGTATAGAGAGAATCCTCAAAGAGATTATCCGCACATTGATAATACCGCATATATTGATCCTACTGCAGTAATAATTGGCAGAGTAGTAATTGGCAAGAATGTATTTGTTGGTCCCGGTGCAGTGATCAGGGCAGATGAACCAGAGAGCTCAATAACTGTGGAAGATAACTGTAATGTTCAGGATAGAGTTATCATTCATGCTTTAGAAAATAGCTTTGTTTTGATAGAAGAAAATACTTCTTTAGCTCACGGCTGCATAGTGCATGGGCCTTGCAAAATCGGCAAATACTGCTTTGTTGGTTTTGGTTCTGTGGTCTTTAACGCAGAGATTTGTAAGGGAGTGGTTATAAAACATTTAAGTTGTATAGAGGGAGTGAAAATCCTTCCTGAAAAACTGGTAGAGTCTTGCACATTGGTAAACTCCGAAGATGATGGGAAAAGATTAGGGTTTACAGATAAAGAAATAAAAAGTTTTGTTGAAAAAGTGGTTCTGGCTAATCTTCTTTTAGCTAAAGGATATAAAAATGGAAAAAGCAATATTTTTAGATAGAGATGGCACTATCAATGAAGATGTTGGGGATTTCTGCACCCCTGATAGACTCCTTTTTATTCCTGGCTCTATTGAGGCTTTAAGGATGTTACAAGAAAATTTTTTTCTTTTTATTGTGACAAATCAGTCAGGGATCGGCAAAGGAATCTTTAGTGAAGAAGAGTTCTTGAAATTTAATGAATATTTTGAAAAAATATTAAAAAATGAAAGAATCGATATAAAACATATTTATTTCTGTCCGCATACAATAGAGGAAAAGTGTATTTGCCGGAAGCCCAGTCCTTATTTTCTAAAAAAGGCAGAAAAAGATTTTAGAATTGATTTAAAAAATTCTTATGTGATTGGTGACCATCCCTCTGATATGGAATTAGCCAAAAAAGTTGCAGCTTGTTCTGTATACCTTTTAACGGGTCACGGTAAAAAACATGAGAAAGATCTCCTATGTGAACCGGATTTTATCGCAAATAACCTTTACGAGAGTGCACTAAGGATTGTGAGTAAAAGCGATAAGGAGATGTAACATGAATAGGCGGCTTATCTCTGGAGAGCAAAAAATTATTTACAATGCTACCGGAAAACAAGAGAAATTATTCAACATAACACACACAAGGAGGACAAAAGATGGTCGGATGTCATTTTGGAAGAATATTTCAAGTAACTGTGGCAGGGGGCTCATATCAGGATGGGCTGACAGTAGTAATACAAGGTGTGCCAGCCGGGATGTCGTTAACTGAAAAAGAGATTTACGGGGATTTGCTTCTCAGAAAACCGGGAGCGGATGAGCTTTCATCTCCCAGGAAAGAGCCTGATCTTCCAGTTATTTATTCAGGGCTTAACTCTGCTGATACTATTGAGAATGCCGGAAACAAGAATCATACAAACGGAACGCCTTTATCAATTCTTATAACGAATCTCGACAGGCATTTTATACATATCAAGCAGTACCAGGATACAAACAGAACACCGCGCCCCGGACATGCGTCTTATGCGTCATTTATGAAGTATGGACCCGATGATGATGCCATTGGAGCAGGTATATTCAGTGGAAGATATACCTGTACAATTGTCGCAGCAGGTTATATAGCGAAAAAAATATTAAAAAAGTGCGGAATCGATATTTTTTCCTATGTGAAGGAGGCAGCAGGCGTGCGTTGCGAAATTGAAGACATTGACCTGATTAAGAGAAAGGCAGAGTCGTTTAAAGAAATGCGAAAAGATTATGATCCTTTTTATCAAGAGATATATGAAAAAGGACGTATTCATCCGGAATTACGTTTTCTGGAAAAAATGAAGATCTTTGCTGAGATCGAACAAGAGATTAATGATATTCGTGCCAAGGCCCCTGAGTTTAAAAGAGAAGAGATCATTGAAAAATACGACATACATCCTGTTATCAATTGTCCTGATCTTAAGATTGCGCAGAAGATGGTTAATGCGGTAAACAAGGTTTCTTCGAAGGGCGATTCAACAGGTGGGGTTGTTGAAGTCATCGCTACAGGCATTCCTGTGGGATTAGGTGAGCCGGTTTTTGATAAGCTTGATGCAGAGCTTGGAAGAATGCTTGGCATTGGTGCTGTCAAGGGGGTGGAAGTTGGGGCTGGTTTTAAAGTAAAAGATATGACCGGTTATGAATGCAATGACATTATACACTCTCAAAATGGAAAAGTCATATTCGAAACTAATAATGCCGGTGGCATTACCGGTGGTCTTGCGACAGGTCAGCCGATTATTGTTCGACTCGCTGTCAAGCCCACCCCAACCATTGATAAAAAACAGGAAACTATTGATAAATACACTCTGGAGAATAAAACACTTGCTGCTATAACTCGCCGCGACCCGACGATTGTTGCCCGTATTTGGCCTGTTGCCGAAAACTTTACCGCTCTTATCGTTTTGGATAATCTGATAGCACATTATGGGTACCAGAAGCTGATGGATATTGTATCAGAAAGAGTGAAATAATTGTTCATCCATAAATATAGTATATATTAAAAGGAAAAGAATTTGATTTTTATAGAGATAGATAGTATAATTAATTCTTATCATAAGAATATATCATAATCTAATCCTATCAATCTCAGATAATATCCTAAAGAGGAGATACTATATTATGGAAAAGATAAGACGCCTTTTTATCATTTCGTGCCTTTTACATATTTTTTCATGTCTTTTTTTCGAATATAGCTTTGCACAGGGAAATAATTTCTTTAATCTTGATGCAATGTCTAATAATTCCTATTGCTGAGAGGGGCATGGAACTCGGGTATGAGTTTGCATCTAAGGGTGAGGAAGTTGGACCTATGGCAAATCGCATATTATATATGGCTACCCAGATCGGGATCATGGCAGATCGTATTGGAGAAATGGCAGATCGCATCCTCTTTATGACGGATAACATTGTGGAATTTGGTGACAAGATCCTTTATATTTCTCAACTCATTGTGTATACGGAAGAGCTTATAGTGAATGTCAGTGTGCTCATCAATGAAACAATTCGTACTATCTCAGACATGATCCTTACAATGTTGGCCATTACCACTGAAAACCATACCTATCTGCAGCTTCGTGCTCAGTGGATGTATAATGACAACCATGCGCTCTCCTTGATTTATGAAAACATGAACCGAATGCTCGATCATATGCACGAGTTTTCCCTCACGCTCCTTGAAAATGAAGCCGCTACCGAGGAAAATCAATTAAAGGTGAGGGACCTCCAATTAGAACTAAGAGAGCATACCTTAAGCGCTAATGACTGTTTTTGCCCCGGTTTTTGTGTTGATCCGAATCAGTGCATCTGATAGTCCTTTTAATTCAGCTTGTAATGATTGACCTTCGTAAGCATTTGATATGATCTGCTTTAATGCACCCTATTTCACATTATTCTGATGGTTTGCAAATTATGACATTAGACAGAAAATCGGAGATTCTTTCGCATATCCGAGAGCAAACCCCGCAGCAGAGGACGGGGCTTGCTCACAATGCATCGTGATTTTTGATTACCATTAAGTTCCTTTTTTAAGGATGCATCAGGATATAACCCAACCTTTGAAAATCCGTCATTGCTGTGAATGCGTGTGTGACAAATTGAACTCCTGGAATCAGATGAATATCTTTGACACCCCCGTGTCGTGCGGTGTACTGTCAAAGATAAAATTTCACACCTTTCATAATCAGATCTTCCACAATCGGCTGGTCTACATTATATATTGCATCGGGATGTGGAGCGGGAATATTTCTGTTAAGTACCAGAGGCAAACCCCCCGAATGGACGAGAGCGACTAGTTGAAAATCTCTCGTGCCATTCGTGATGGCATAGTCATCAATCATCGTGGTTAATGGTCTAGTAATAGAGACTCCAGGGGTATATTCAAGTTTATTAAGACGTGCAATCACCCTTATATTATTTCGAATCGAAAGACATCGTGTTATTGCAGGTGCCGTTGGCCCAAACTCTTCTTCAAGCGTTAATCCGTATACAAGGCCCACGGGACACCCCCTGATTAATGAACTCGGAGGTGAGTAAGCAGGGTAACCTGATGAATATGGTAAGCCGGTAGTAGGAAAGATTTCAGGTGAAGGCAGAGCGGATAAAGGAATTTGGTCTATAACGGGGAAGGGTTCTCCGGGAGTCCAGCTCCATGGAAGGATTTGATTTAAGGAAGTTTTTCTCAGAAAAAAAATACTCGCTACTAAAAGCACTGCACACACTACCCAAATCATCTTGCGAGATGACATCACTGATTCTCCTTTCATGAATGATTAAATTGCTCATGCTTTAAATGATTATTGGAGTGAGAAGAAAAATGATAAAATACTTGATGTTGTGATGCTCGCCATACGTGACCCTTACAAGGAGGGGCCCGACATCCCAGACATGAATATAGATTATTTATTGTTTCCATTTGGCACATAAGCTATGTAATAATAAGTATATAAAATAAATTATAATTTCACTGTTTACTGAAGAGATTTTAAAGCTGATATAATTATTATATAAAAAACAGATAAAAAAGAAAAACACTCATTTCCCCTTTATCCTGACTTTCTTCCATGCACTGACGCCTAAAGAGAACATATTAGAATCAGCGTTCAGGTTCTGTAAATCTTACACAATGCTCATGGCTGAATGTATTTATAATCCATCCTTTGGAAATCGATAATTGTTGTTGGGGCGATTGGGACGAATTGTACACCTGGAATAAGATGGTAAATTTTGATCCCCCTGGATCGTGAAGATTGCATTCACAAATAGAATTTCACGCCCCTTGCCATTAAATTTTCCACAAGCCCTTGGTATACATTGATACCTGCATTAGGATGTGGGTCAGCAGCATTTCTATTGAGCATTAACCACGCGCCTTCCCTGTTTACAACAGTAGCAATTTTGAAATCATTTGTTCCATGAGTGATTATATAATCATCTATCATATTAAATATTGGTGCTATCGCCGCCCTTCCAGGCACAATTTCAAAATCCTTGATCTGAACGACCAACTTGAGATTCTGACGAAATATAAGACAGCGTGTGTGTTGACTTGTACCGGGTCCGAACTCCTCATCGAAAGGTAGACCCGACACGAGGCCCACCGGGCATCCTCTGGTTATCGATGCCGGAGGTGAGTATATAGGGTAACCTGATGAATATGGTAAGCCGGTAGTAGGAAAGATTTCAGGTGAAGGCAGAGCGGATAAAGGAATTTGGTCTACAACGGGGAAGGGTTCTCCGGGAGTCCAGCTCCATGGAAGGATTTGATTTAAAGAGGTCCTGCATAGAAAAAAAACACTTGCAACTAAAAGCGTTGCACACACTATCCAAATCATCTTGCGAGATGACATCGCTGATCCTCCTTTTATGAATGATTAAATTGCCCACGCAATAAATAATTATGGAATGAGAAGAAAAATGATAAAATACTTGATGCTATGATGCTCCCTATACATTACCGTTTAAAGGAGGGGCCCGACATCCTGTGCATGTATATATATTATTTACTGTTTCCATTTGGTAGATAAGCTATGTAATAATAAGTATATAAAATAAATTATAATTTCACTGTTTATTGAAGAGATTTTAAAGCTGATATAATTATTATATAAAAAACACATAAAGAAGAAAAACACTCTTTTCCCCTTTATACTGACTTTTTCCCACCTCATTGAGTTGCGAGAGTTTTTTTAGTATCTCTATCAGATAAAGCCCAGAGCAGGGTGAGAAGTCAGGAGCCAGGACGAGGTCAAAATATTCAAAAGAATAATTACTTATCTTCTGGCCTCTTACTCCTGACTCCTGAATTCGTGCTCCCTCTGCACCAACGCGTGAATAAAATTTTCATTATGCAAAGTGTGAACAGCGTCTATTGAAAACTATTCAATTAGTCACTGCGTACCCTGGTTAATGCGCATAAAATAGCCTTAAAAGATGCAATACTGATATTCTTATCAATACCGGCCCCAAATGCGCATTTGCCTTCATCTGTTTTTATTCCGACATAGGATGCTGCGTGGGCATGAGAGCCTTGCGAAAGGGCATGTTCAGCATACATGGTCAGATTGAATGCTATGTGCGCTTCTTTTTGTATCCCCCTGACAAAAGCATCAACAGGGCCATTACCTTCCGCCCTAAAGGATATATCATCACGTTCCATGTGAACGACAGCAGAGACGACAGTTATCTTTTCTTTTATATTGTCACTATGAATTGTGCAGGATTGTAATTGGTATGAATGCTTTCTCAATAAATACTCTTGTTCAAAACAATCATAAATTTCCTCTGATGAAAGCTCGGCACCCAATTGCTCGGTTCTTTTTTGAATGATGCGAGCAAAGTCAGGTTGCATTTCCTTCGGGATTTGGAATCCCCAATCCTTTTCCATCACATAGGCGATACCTCCCTTTCCCGACTGACTGTTAATCCGGATAATCGACTGATAGTCCCGTCCCACATCCTGCGGGTCTATGGGAAGGTAGGGCACATCCCATACAGAGCTTCCGGATTGGTCCTGGGCTTTCATGCCTTTGTTGATCGCGTCTTGATGTGATCCTGAAAATGCTGTGTACACAAGCTTTCCCGCATAGGGATGTCGAGCGTGCACATCCATCTTTGTGCATTTTGAATAGACATTCATGATATGCCCTATATGGGTCAAATCAAGCTCAGGATCGATGCCTTGAGAAAACAAGTTTAACGCCATTGTCACAATATCCATATTACCTGTTCTTTCACCATTGCCGAATAACGCACCCTCGACACGCTCAGCCCCGGCCATGACGGCAAGTTCGGCAGCCGCCACAGCCGTGCCACGATCATTATGAGTATGCACGCTTATGATGATTGATTCTCGATTCCGCACATGGCGGATAAACCATTCAATTCTGTCAGCGTAAATATTGGGTGTACTCATTTCAACCGTTGCCGGCAAGTTTATGATTATTTTACTTCGAGGGGTCGGTTGCCATACATCAATAACCGCATGGCAAATATCAAGAGCATAGTCTAATTCTGTGCCGGTGAAACTTTCCGGTGAATATTCAAAGCCGATTCCCGGATTTCCTGTGTCCGCTTTGATGGCCTTTATTATGTTCGCACCCTCAGTCGCCATCCTGATGATTTCACTTTTTGTTTTCGAGAAAACAACTTTTCTCTGAATCGTAGAGGTTGAATTGTACAAATGCACAATTGCCCGGTTTACTCCATGCAACGATTCAAAGGTGCGTTTTATAAGCTCTTCCCTCGCTTGTGTCAATACTTGAATTGTCACATCATCCGGGATAAGCATCTGTTCGATAAGTCTGCGCACAAAATCGTATTCAGTTTGCGAGGCTGAGGGAAATCCAACCTCGATTTCCTTAAATCCCATGGCGACCAACAGCTCAAACATTTCAATTTTCTCATCTACATTCATGGGTATGCTTAAGGCTTGGTTGCCATCCCGTAAATCAACGCTACACCACACCGGCGCTTTCTTAATGACATTGTCCGGCCATGTGCGGTCAAAGAACTTTACAGGCGTATACGCTTGATACCGCTCATACGGCATTGTTGCTTGTTTCATACTCTATCATCCTCCCTTCCGTGCCCTGCCTCTTTCAAAAGCCGGCTCGTTTTTTAAGAGAAAATAATGGAGCATAAAAAAAGCCACCGGCCTCATTAAGAGGCGGTGGCCATTAACGTTATGCTTTCTTTATTGATTATTCAACGAATTGAAACACACCTCCTCTTACTGACCATCTCCCTAAGAGAGATAGGAGCAGTAAAAGAAGTAGGCTGTTTAAATATGTAGAATAACCGTCCATTTGTAAATAGTATAGCATGAATGAAAACCCCTGTCAAATATATTGGATCAAGGCATGCTTTCCCAATGCTTCTTGGATCAACTTGCTTGAGACAGATAAGGTAAGGCGCTTCAGCGCACGACCAGAGTATTTAAGGGACGAGGTCCAAATGGAAAGTTTAGGACCGTCCTGAAGAAATTGAAGGAGGCGCACTAGAAGGCTTGGTAGCTCAACATTTAAGGGCATGGAGTGCTTATCAGGGTAATCGCAATAAGCTATACTATTGGCGTACGTATCATAAGGTAGAAGTCGATTTTATTGTTTACGATACTGATGGTTTTTGGGCTATTGAAGTAAAAAATACAAAGAAGGTGCGACCGCAAGATTTACATAGTCTCACTACATTTCAAAAGGACTATCCCGAATGTCAGACCATTCTTCTATATCGAGGAAAAGAGAGATTCATCAGAAATAAAATTGTTTGTCTTCCTTGTGATGAATTTTTACAAGATTTGCATCCAAGGAGGCTTATAGCCTAAATTACGTTTCCATTTTTTTGGCACACTACATAAGACTATCCGCTTTATTATTATTTCATCAATACTTGCCGGTATTCGTTTATAGGTGACTACACCAAAGTCGGATATCACCGGCCACCTTTTCCCCCGAACAATTGTTAAAAGCCCTTGCCTAAATTTTGATAAAAATTTTGAAGTTAACGTGGCACTATAGTTTATTTTCTTGACACGAATTCAAAAATGCAGTATCATTTGTAATACGGAATATAAAAAAGTAACACAGAACACAAGCAAGGAGATCCACTCACATTTTGAAGGGAATTTATTATGGACAGGGTAAAAAGATCCATTAAGAAATACTGGGACTTTAGAAGTAAGAGTTTTTTAGGTGATAAATCCATTACTATTGCTCATAAATGGAAATCAATTTTAAAGACATTAACTGATGATTCTCCCGGTAGATATGCTCTTGATATCGGAACAGGAAGAGGAGACTTTGCCATTTATCTTGCCCGGTTAGGTTTTATTGTCACAGGACTTGACCTTTCCGAGAATATGATTTCCCATGCCAGGGAAAATGCGCGGATGCATAAGCTCCCTATCCATTTTCAAACTGGAGATGCCGAAAAACTTGAGTTTGAGGATAATACCTTTGATGTGATAGTATCCCGAAATCTATTGTGGACTCTTCCATGCCCCGATAAAGCTCTCAATGAATGGCGCAGAGTCATGAAACCGGGTGGAACTCTTATAGTATCCGACGGATTTTGGAAGAACTATACCTGGCGGCGTATTCATCATTTTATGTTAAATGTGCTCAACGCCATAGTCACTCATGGTAATATACATCCCTTTTACTTTTTTTACAGCTATTTCAATATTCAGAAATCACTTCCCTTTTATGAGGGCCTCCTCATGGAAAAGGCCAGTATGCTATTACAAAATGCTCGATTCAAGCAGATAAAATCGTATGATACAGCCTGCTTTGACACAAATCCTTATGGGGAAAGCCGCTGGTTACAACGCCTCTCCCCCTCATTTTTTATTGCATACGCAAAGAAATAAGGAATTGTCATTTAACCGTTGAAGTGCTTATAGGAGTTACAATTATCGGAAAAATTATGTGGGGTGTAGTCTGGCTATTTGTCTCAATTCTTACCCGGCCTGTCACCTGGGGACTGTTGGTTGATACTTCTGACGTTATGGTAATGGATAATGAGTCATTTTGTTTCAGGCTTATTGGTAATTTAATCTTTTCTGAAGATATTTTCGCAGTAAAAGAAGAGGGCATCGTATCTATGGATTTTATTAAAATCGATTTTTCTCCGGTATTCTTCAGGATAACTTCTTTAGTGGCTGTTTGGCCTTTTTTTATCTGATTAAAATAAACACGGGGCGGTGATACTTCAAAATCAACCTTGACATAGGCCTCAATGACCAGTTGCACCACGGGCTCAGCAGGATCGTTTGAACGGACATAAATAGTCTTCTTTTGACTCCCTTGCGACAGTCCTGAATTAAACCTAATTTTGATTTCACCACTCTCACCTTGCTTAATGGATTTTTCTGAAAGCACCGCTGCCGTGCAGCCGCATGATGTTTGGACTTTATCAATAGTAAGAACTTGATCCCCTGTATTTTGAAAGGTAAAAATGTGATCGACTTCTTGATTCTGATGTATCTCGCCAAAATTAAATGAAGTATCGGAAAAGGTAATGTGTGGCGCAGCAAAAGAGTTTATTGGATAGATTAAAAATACACTTAATAGAAATGCAATGTATAACCTACCTGTTCTAATTTTTAAAGTCCTTAAGGTTATCATCATCTAATCAATAAAAATAAAGATAGAAAAAACTATGGAAATAGGGAGTTACCCTCTCTAAGGTCCTAACAAAATGTTGATCCCAAAATCCTATCTCGCATCTTTTTTTATTGCTTTTTTACTCTAATTAATAAATAAATCATCAATTGTGTATAAAGTATATACTTTAATAGCATAATGAGGTAGATCTTAAATGTCAACCTTCTCTTTATTTTCATTTTCGCTTCATCGAGAACTGATACCATAACCAGCCCGTATCCATTAATTTGTACTATTTAATGTATGCGGAAACGGGTTATGGAAACGTGCATCCAAAAATACAATACTATTAAAATGTGTTCGCAGTGTGCGTTGCAGCAAAAGAATCATGCTGTATAAGCTTCAATTGACAGCGAAGTATAATAGTTGAAGAGCCTTACAATTTAATCCCTCGATCACACACTGATCGAATAAGTTCAATATCATGGGACGCAATAACAATAATCATACCCTGCTGTTTGTATCTCAGCAATAATCGGATCAGACAATTGATGTTCATCCCATCCATTCCGCTTGTGGGCTCATCGAGTAAGAGAATAAGAGGTTCGCAAATCAGTGCCGCGGCAATTGCTAAACGCTGTTTTTCACCAATGCTCAGAGCATGAGGATGTCTATGCCTTAAATGCTTTAGATTAAGATGATGCAAAAGAAAGTCAGCAGAGTTTGAATTATTGGCGAAGGTCAGTTCCGAATACACATCGGGCATGAAAAGCTGATGATCAGTATTTTGAAGCACAAGGCGTATCATGCAACTTCGTTTCCGGGGAGAAATACGGTGCGGTTTTCTCCCCTGCACCAGAATCATACCGCTATCCGGGGCTAATGTTCCTGCCAACAAGCGCAACAGAGTGGTTTTCCCTGTTCCATTATCCCCAACCAGGGCGATGGCTTCTCCTGCCATAGCGGAAAATTCGGGGAGCGCGAGTAAAAAATCACACCTTCGATGAAACTTAAAGCGAAGATGACGCAAAGAAAGAAGAGGTTTTGAGAGGCCAGTACATGTGGGGTGTTTCCAAAAATTAGGACTGATAGAAGAGGTGAGAACCTGTTCCCTCAAGCCCCATTTCTTACACACACACTGGTTCTTTAAGAGTAAGGGATCACCTTTATAGCGAATCTGGCCATCTTGAAGAATAATCAGACGGTCAGCAATAGGGGCGAAGAGATGAAGATGATGTTCGATGAGAATAATAGCATGATTTCGGCGCCTTAGAAGCCTGAGGAGAAGATCGCAGAACTTTTTAGATGATGCCTCATCCAGATTGGAGGTTGGCTCATCAAAAAGCAGTATAATAGGCTCTAAGGTTAAATTTGCCGCAATAGCCACGCGCTGTTTCTCCCCCTCTGAGAGAGCATTGAGAGATCGAGGCAGTAAGGATTTTGTATCCGTGAAAATTGCGGCCTGATGAATTCTCGGCAGGATTTGTTCAGAAGGTATCCCATGATTCTCAGGTCCAAAGGCCAGCTCATCCTCAACTTTTAAGGTAAAGAATTGCTCTTCAGGCTCTTGAAAAATGATTGCCAAATATCTGGCGATTTCCCAACTGGGCATCTTTTGAATGTCTTTTCCTAACAAGGAGACAATACCATGCAGTGTGCCATGTATAGTTCTCGGGATAAGCCCTGCCAGGCAATGGATTAAGGAGGATTTGCCACTGCCGCTTGGCCCTGCAATGAGAATCAGTTCTCCGGCATGAACTTCAAGGGTGATTTTATCAAGGATCGGTGTGCCAGAATCCTGATAAAAAAGAGAAAGATCCTGGGTTCGAAGGAGGGGGGCATACTCCTTCCTCACATTCATACGATCCCCCATAGCATGGGGGCATAATAGTCAAACCAAAGAAAAAATATACAGATGAGCATGAGCGAGATAATAAAAAAATAATCAACACCTTGAAAATCAAATTTTTGCAGAGAAGTCCGTTTGATGGGTGCGCCAAATCCCCGAGTTGTTGCTGCCAGGGCAAGTGTATCTGATTTTTTCAGAGAGCGTATCACGAGGGGGAATAAATAGGCGCGGCTTGCCTGAGTGGGATGAAGAATGAAGTGACGAAGGCCTACCCCCTTGCATCGGGCATTATCACAAATGAATTCTATTTCCCGAAGCATATGAGGAAAAAAGCGGATAGCGATGCTGAGCACAAAAATGAGAGAGAAGGGAAGATGCATTCTTTCGAGACAGGAGATAAAATGGGATACTGAAATAGTATGCATAAAAAGCAAGCCTGATGCAATGAAAATAAGGATGCGCATGATGGCCCGGACTGTCGTGAGCGCTCCTGGATGCGGTGGATTTTGGGTTATTCCCCACCAGTATAAAAGAATGCACGCAATAAAGAATGGGAGAAGACATACTCGTATACCCTTTACGATAAAGGATGTGTGCTTAAGGCCGATCAAGAAAACAAAGGGGATGAATAGATAAAAGCATAGTATAGGGAATGAATCCAGAAAAAGGGCTGAGAGGGAAAAAAGGATTAATCCCAAGAGCTGTGACCTGGGGTCCAGTTGACAATTTTTCTCATCCCCAATCTGCCGAGTAAAGTGCGTGTCGGATAGATTCATTTCTCTTAGATCCGGCTAAATTTTAATGATCGTGGCTGTGAGCACCTCCATGTGTATGGGCATGTCCATGTCCGTTTCCGTGATGATGCTCTTTTATATGCTTCTCTAACCATTCAGGGACAGTAGATTCGGGATAGCTGTCAAAATGTGAGATATAGGGTTTAATATCCAGCACGGGGCTGCCATCTATGGCATCCAGACCCTTCACGGCCATAGTGCCCTCGTCAGTTGAAAAATCCAGCAGTTCAACAACAGATAGGCCAATTGGGTTAGGCCGCACCGGCATCCTTGTGGCAAATACCTTCACATCTTTCGGCTTCGCGGCATTCTTCGGCGCTTTCCAATCCTTGTACTGGTTAATCCAGAACAGAATAATAACGTGGGAATATCCCTTTAATCCCCCTAATCCTCTTCTATACTGAGATTTAAGTCTAATAATGCATTTATCTGCAGTCCATCCGCGAGAAAGATGACACACGTCTTTAAAATTTTTAATATCAGAACATACCGTGCCTATTTCTTTTAATTCCATAAAAATTTCCTCCATTTATGTTAAAAGTCCAATAGAACGAAGCTCTTTACCGATTTTTGCACCCAATAATCCCGCCAGTGAACCGAGCATTAATGATCCGCTCAATAAGCCGGAAACTAACAAAGGGTGGCGAAGAATCATTTTTTTCGCCGGAAGGCCAAGAACCATAAAAAATATCAAGGTACTGATTGGTTTGCTGAGATTTAGAATTCCCCCTAAAAGAGCTCCCTGGCCCAGGTTCAATTGAAAATTATTTCCCTTAATGCACCAAAAGGCTAGATCAGTTACTACACCACCAATGAGAGGAGAAAAAAATGCAAAGGGAAAGCCCCCAGGCTTTAAAAAGGAGGTGAGGGCATAAATGAGCTCAATAAAGGTCACGACCCCGACTTTTTTTATCCGGCAAAGGGCAATAAGCGTGAGCAACACCCTGGGTGGTCCAGCCAACAAAGAACCGATAAAAGGCATGCCGGTAAGGGCGCGCGTAGGCATGCCGATTAAAAAACCAAGTCCTAAGCCTACTGCGCTGACAATGCCGATAAGGGTTAAGTCTTTATTTGTAAAATACACTATTTATCTCTTATAACAATAATAATACTTGCTTTTCAGATTCTTTATCGGAGCATCGGTGTTATATATTCAAATTTCGTGTTAAAAAAGAATATCATGTTTTTTAAACTCGTGTCAAACATGCCGATCTTTTTTGTATTGTTGACACGAATTTTTTATTTTGATATGTTATATGACACGAAAAAAAATTAGATAACATTATTTTATGTGAGATATATGAGGTTAAAAGTAAGAGAGGGAGGGGTAGGAAAAATGAAAAAAAGAATTTTTATAATCTTCACAATCATAGCAGTAGAATTATTACTCTTTGGTGGGCGCATTGGCGCCCACGAAAAAGCGCATGAACAGAAATCTAACCAGGGGGCAGATCTGGGAGAAATAGTAATTACCGCTACTAAAACCGAAAAGATAATCCGAGATGTCCCTGCGCATTCCTCTCTTGTGAATAGGGATGAAATTCAGGAACATAATATTAAAACCCTTGATGAAGCCATATATTATCTGGAGGGAGTCTACAACAAACGAGCCAGGGGATTTATGGATACTTCACAAAGGGTAAGCCTTCGAGGTTTCGCAGGCGCTAAGGGGACATTGGTGTTATTGGATAATCGTCCCCTAAATATGGGATTTGGCGGAAAAGTACTCTGGGACGCGATACCAATAGATTCGGTAGAACGCATTGAGATTGTCCGCGGACCATTTTCATCCCTTCACGGGGGAGCTGCTATGGGTGGGGTAATTAATATTATTACCAAAAAGCCTAAAAAGCAAGAGATCTTTGGTGAATATACCTATGGCACTGACAACACACACATATTTAAGGTACATTACGGGGATCAATGGGCTGATCGCTTCTCCTTTTTTACTGCCTATGAAAAACGCAAGACTGATGGATATAGGACGTGTCCGATAACAAAAAGCTCCACGACGACACAGCCCAGTGGAAATACTCCTACGGTAACCGGTGCAAAAGCAAGCGAGGATGAGTATGGAAATCCGATTTATATTATCGGAGATAACGGAGAAAATGGGTGGGAACAGGATAACCTGAACCTTAAGTTTACCTATAGTCCTACCCTGTCTTCTGAATTGAATCTCTATTATGCGTATAATGAGAGTGAATATTTTTATAGAGACTGGCGAAGCTATCTTCTCGATCCTGCCGGTAATGTAGTGACATCGGGTAATGTGGAGATTGATCCGAATACAGAGTATATAACCTCTATCAGGGAATATAATTTTCTTACCGGCCCGGGAGGGGGGAAAACCAATATGGTGAGCGCTGGATATAAACAGCAGATTGGACGCGATTTTTATATAAACCTGCAGGGAGGGATAAC
The DNA here is from genome assembly GCA_049472395.1 of bacterium. Lineage (GTDB taxonomy): Bacteria > SZUA-182 > SZUA-182 > DTGQ01 > JBLIRR01 > JBLIRR01. The sequence goes on from JBLIRR010000004.1 coordinate 240,044, forward strand.
AGACCAGTTTGAAAACTGGGCTATTAAGCCATTAAGTAGCGCTACGAATAATGGAGGTGTGGGGGAGATTTCACGCACGCCTAATAGCACTAGCAACGCTGAGCTTCAGATTGACTGGACAGGATTTAATAGACATATTCTGACGATAGGGGTTTCAGGGAGTTGGCAAAAATCAGAAAAGACAGTTCATAGATTAACCAACTGGCGCGATGAGGATAGCAGGGCAGAAAAAATGGGTTTAACCGAAGGGAAAGTGAACTATCAGTCACTATTCTTACAGGAAGAGTATAGACCGATGGATCAACTTACCCTGTTTGCCGGTGGCCGTTGGGATAGTTGGAAAACGAGGGATGGCCGAAGCGCAAAAAGAACTGATCCGAATCAGCCTCTCACTATTAACTCCTTTGAAGATCGCAGTGATCATTATGTAAGTCCAAAATTATCCTTACTTTACAAACCAGTAGACCATACTGGTATACGAGCTTCATGGGGTAAGGCCTTTCGGGGACCTGGTGTGAATGAATTATATAATGTATGGACAACCGGTTCCGGCGCTTCACAAAAGGAGTATAGGTACAATCCTGATCTAGAGCCGGAGACTACCTCTTCTTGGGAAATAGGATTTGATCACTATATTACCACACATAGCTTCTATCGTTGTACTTATTTTTATAATGATATTGACAATATCATTTATCAGGAGACAACTCAAGATCCTACTGACAATCATACAATATATACGAAGCAAAACGCGGGGCAAGGAGTGAGCAAGGGTGTAGAATTTGCATTACACTACAGGATTAATCAGGGATTGGATTATCTATTTAATTATACCTATACTGACTCGAGAATCACACAAAATAGAGCAAATCCTGACAGTGAGAATAAACGGCTCGCGAAAGTTCCGGAAAATATGTTTAATACAGGCTTTGTCTATCGTCGTGATAAAATTAGATCATCGATCTTTGGACGTTATGTGGGGAAGGTTTACGACCTTGATGATAATGCCGATACAAATGAAGGCTATTATAAGTGTTATGATCCATTCTTTCTCGTTGATCTTAACCTTTCGTATGAAATTGCGAAATACTCTACATTGATTTTATCAGTCGATAATCTCTTTGATGAAGAATATTATCAGGAGTATCTTGCACCCGGCAGAAGCATTTACGCTAAGATCAAAGTGGGGATTTATTAAAATAATTTCTTTTCTCTTAAGACTCCAGATATCTTGCAAGCTGTATTTTCCTTATATCTCTTGACCTTTAGACGAACGCCCGCGATGTTCCCCAGTAATTAATTTCAGAACTTCTGACATGATACAGGGTATATGCTTATGAACAAGGTGACAGCGTATTATAGATTAAAAATAGGTGCGGTATGGGAGAAAGGTTTTTTTATTACCTCTTTTTTAATCATATCCTTCCCATTTTTTTTGGCACAATACATCAGGCTATCTGCTTTATTTATTATTTCATCAACACTTTCCGGTGTTCGCTTATACGTGACCACCCCAAAGCTAAAAGTTACCGGCCATTTATTCTGTTTCGCAATTTTTAAAAGCCGTTCCCTAAGTTTTGATGCCACCGCATAAGCTGCGCGTTCTTCAGTTTGCGCCATAAGGATGCCGAACTCATCCCCTCCGAGTCGTGCGACAATATCAATCACACGAATATTTGATCTTATTGATTGCGAGACCTTACGTAAAATCTTATCTCCAATCTTATGCCCATAGAGATCATTCACCACCTTAAAATTATCAATATCTATATATATCATTGAAATGGAGCATTTAAACCTGTATGATTTGTTAATTTCCATAAGAGTAAATTCAAAAAAGGCGCGCCTGTTCAATATGCCGGTAAGCGGATCTGTTCGTGCAAGTTCAATTTGCCCCTCCAAAGCATGCTTTAATTCAATAATAATATTGGAAATAATTAAGAACATGAGTAATCGCAATATTTCATTGATAAAGGGAATGGCAATACTTTGAAACTTATGAAGGGTTATTAAATCAGTTGTCAACCATATAGATACATACATGAATGAAGAAAAAATGCCTGCGCTTTTCCCTAAATTCCATGTAATAAGTATAATAGGGAAGAGGCAGAAGAGCGACAATGATAAATCATGCCCCATCCTATATCCTACTGCTGCAACAAGGAGAGCTATAATAATGCTAATGGTTATGACGATTGTTTTTGGAAAATTTGAGAAAAATTGCAGTATTTTCATAAAATAAATATATCCGTTTCATCACACGTTATTTATCACACTCATTTTCCACAACGCGCAGTGGAGCACTCTTATGCCGGGGATTCAAAGGGGAATGCTGCATCCCTTTGCTATGGCGGTTTAACAATCGCCTTAGAATTGAGCCTGTCTCGCGAAAGCGAAACAGCGTGCTGGGTGGTGCATTTATCTATGCAGTATCTTTTAGCATTTTCTTCTGCATTCTTTATGCCACCCTATATGCTCTCAAGAATACACGTTTTATAGCCCTTTATTGTCCTATGCACTATGCGCTATATGTCATAATTTTTTCAATATGAAATATACTTGAAAAGATAATAGGTTATTGTCGTCTTATAGAGTATCATACCAGGATAGTGCTCGCGAGGCGAAATCATTATATAGCAATAATATCATATATTAATAATAAAAATATAAAATGATTAATGTACTAAAATGTATTATAATTTATATTATATGAGTGCAGAGTATGAAAATATTTAGATACCGAAAAATGAGGAAAGAAGAATAATGAATGCAGTTGGAGGAAGAATGAAGGGTATCTGTGTGTGTTTTTTTCTATGCTCTATTATGATACTATGCGCTCTGCCCTCCGATGCCCGGCAGGGACCTGTCCTGGGGGAATTAGGCCATATGCGGCATACATATGGTATATACCAGTCGATGAAAATCGAGGGGTCTCATATTTTCTGCGCAACATCCCTCGGAGTGGTGATATATAACCGTCATAAGTATTCTGTCCTCAGCTTCCTTCCCCTTGGGAATTGTAATGATTTGGACATACTCACAACTTCTGAGGGAAGGAGCTATATGTATGTAACCATGGGTGAAGAAGGAATATATATAATTGATGTCACCACCCCACGGGCCCCATTTTTTATATCACAATGTTTCCTCCCCTCCTATGCGCTCTCTATTATACTTGACGAACACTATGCATATATCACTGACAGGTATCTCGGACTAATGGTTATGGATATTACAAAAAGGCAAAGGCCTGTGGCAGTGGGAGGATGCGTGATGGGTGAGTGTTCAGCTGACAATCCGCTTTGTTATAAAAAAGAGATTGCTCTTGATGGAGACTATGCTTATATAACCGATGGGACACACGGGCTTCAGGTTGTTGATATGAAAGACCGCCATAATCCACAGATTATAGGGAGCTTTCTTACACCCTCTTTTGCAAGCGCGGTGATGATCGATGCCAATTGGGCGTATGTGACCGATAGCGAAAGCGGCCTGCACATCATTGATATAGAAGAGCGCGCGCATCCGCGGATTATCAGCAGCAGCCCCACGCCCTTTGTCCCGACCTCTGTAGTGGCAGATGATGCATATGCCTTCGTGACTGATGTAAAAGGGGGCCTTCAGGTCATAAATATAGCAGACCGTCATCATCCCAAAATTATCGGCAGTTGCGCAGATATCCCCTCAAGTGCTGTTGATAGTGTTGTGATGGGAGATTATGTATATGTGCTTGACAAATATTATGGCGTGCAGGTGATTGACATCACACAAAAACAGGGGCCTATACTCGCTGAAAATATTTACGAAGGAGGGTACGCGCTCTCTGTTTCTGCGGATGATAATGGCTATCTCTACATTGCCGATTGGGATAAAGGATTACAGATTATCAAGATGGAAGACACCCCCCGCATCGTTGGAACCTGGGGAAGTAAAGGGCAGTCAATGAAGGTTGTGAGAGAAGGGGAATATGTATATGTAGCGGGGCAGGGTGGGGTGAAAATTATAAATAGTGCTGATAAAGAGGAGCCTGCACTTACGGGTGAATATGCTGTTCCTGGGACAATAGCTGCCCTCACCGTGAGGGATAGGTATATGTATGCTGGATATGATGGTGAATTTTTGATAATCGATGCGGAGCATAAGAACATGCCGAAACATGCCGGGAGTTGTTCTGTCTCTGGAGAGCCAACAAGCATATTCTTAAGGGATAATTATGCTTATGTGACCTGTGAGTCTACCGGACTTGATCTTATATATATTGGCGATCCGGCTGCGCCCTCGCCAGTCGGACACTGCATGACCCCTGGCCGGGCGAGCGATGTTGTTGTCGATGAAGGCTATGCCTATGTGGCTGATGGGGAGGGAGGGCTTAAGATTATCAGTATAGAGGAGAAGACCAGCCCCTTTATTGTTGGTGGGTGCGATACCCGTGGCGAGGCTGAGACGATTTTTGTTGAGGAGAATGTCATTTATATTGCTGATGGGCCGAGGGGAATAAAGATAATTAATTGTGAGGATAAGAAAGCTCCTTTCATCGAAGGAAGCTGCGCTACCTCCTCCCTGGCCAAAGATATTACCATACGCGGGAATTATGCGTATGTAGCGGATTATGAAAAAGGCGTGCAGGTTATTGATCTTTCCTCTCAGAAAGGGCCTGTGGTGGCGGGCCGGTATGAGAGTCAAGGATCCATAGAGGCGCTGCACATGGAGGCAGACTATGCATACCTCGTTACGGAAGAGGGCGGATTTCTTGTTGTCGATTGCAGTGATACCAATGGGCTCAAAGTAATCGGAGGCTGTTTCATCCCGGGTCGTGGGAGGGATATGGTAACGAATAATGGCTATGCCTATGTGGTTGATCGATATAATGGATTGTATATAGTGGATATCGGGGATAAAAATAAGCCGGCACTTGCGGGCCACTTCTCAGGCCTGAGTGCTCCTGAATCCATAATTGTACGAGATGACTATGCATATATAGCAGATGGCCCTCAAGGTTTACAGATTATTAATATAAAGGATAAAGCCAGTCCCTTTAAGGCGGGGACGTGCCCTTTGCCCTTTTATGCGTCATCATTAGCTATAAAAGATGCTACCTATGCCTATTGTGGGGATCCTTATGCACGCTTTCTCAAGGTAATAGATATACGCAATCCGAATGACCCTGTCATAGCAGGCGGATATGAGCTTGAAAGCTCTCTCAATAGTACACTTGAAGCACTGTTGATAGAGGGGGATTATCTCTATATGGGGAAGGGCCTTGAGGGACTTGAGATTATTGATATCAGTGAAGGTGCTGCGCCTGTCTCGATAAGCAGCTTTCAAAATCCCTTGCTGAGTAATCGTTTTACCAGAGATATAGCTGTTGAGGGTGCCTACGTTTATTGTGCAGATGGGTATGAGGGAGTCCAAATTCTTGATGTACACGAGAGGGAAAATCCACTGGTTGTGTATGAGGTTGATCTTTCGCCTGAGTATGCTGATGAGTGTTCAGTGGAAGGAGAGTTCCTTTACGTAGCCCTTCGGGAGGGCGGGCTTATGAAATTTGAGATTATCTCACAAGTATCCTCCCGTGGCACCTGTATCCTTGTGGCAGGGGGAGGGGCAGATGCGAACAATACACTATGGCCTGCCACCTGCACGCAGGCCAACCATGTGTATAACATATTCACAGAATTGGGGTTTAAGCAGTATGAAATATATTATCAGAACCCTCTTCTCTTTCAGGATACGGATAATGACGGGAGTTTAAATCAGGGAGTTGTTGATGATCCCTCTCCCACAAGCGGTGAGCTTGAGTCTGCTATTGGTGAGTGGGCCCCTGATCAAACATATACGGATGGACCGCTCTATATCTATCTTATAGGCCATGGCGCAGAAGACCTCTTCCAGATCATGCCCTGGGAGGTGATCTCTGCGCAGGGTCTTACACAAAGCATTGCTACATTCATTCAAAAGGCGCCGGAGCGAGAGGTCGTGCTGATCATAGAAGCGGCCGAATGCGGCAGTTTTATCGATGATCTCAAACGTAACGATATCACAAGAAATGTTACTACAGTAATATGTGCTACAGGGAAAGGCCCATGCTATATAAAGCCGGGTCATCCCTATAGATCCTTCAGCACCGCCTTTGTTGACAATGTAAGGGACCATTATGATCCTGATGATATTCTCTCCTCATTGCAGTTCTCTTTTGTATCTACCCGGGCGATGATAGAGGAATGGAGGCAGGATTATGGATTATTTTACGATCAGAATCCCCAGATGAGTCTTCCCGAAAGCAGCATTGTATCCGTGAGCTTTTCCCTCGACGGGGAAATACCTGTCGATGAATTGCGCGTAGAGGATGAGTCAACCGATTTGGTAGCGATTATCGCGCACTCATATACCGGTGAAACCATCCCTCTTGATGGCACGGATTTTACCCTCGTATCTTCCGATGCATCCGTCCTTGTACCCTCTGATGAACCCTTGATTGATGCTTATGGAGTTTATTGGTATAAGCTCGAATTTCACAAGCCGGGACGTGCCTGCCTTTATGCATACGAAGAGGGAAGTGACAGTGAGAATTTGTGCGCTGCCATGCTCTGTGTAAAAGTACAAGGTCTTATTTCTGCGGATGACAAGGGGGCAATGATTGTGGCAGGGTATCAGGGAAGCGGTGATTATCTGTGGCCGAGCACCAACACAGTTGCAAATCATGCTTATAGAATACTCCATGAGATGGGGTATGGCAAAGAAGCGATTTTTTATTACAATCCCTTTGTTCTGCAGGACCTTGATGGTTATAACGGATATGATGACATTACCGGTTATCCGCAGCCGGCAGTATTCCATATGGATGATGATGAATCAGGATTTTCACGGATCAAGGAAACCGGGGTCAGGGAGCTTTTTCTCTTTATTACCGATCATGGCATAGAAGATGAGTTTTATATGAATCCGGCAGATACCCTTGCAGCCCGTACCCTCGCCGAACAGATCAGCAATATTGCCCCCTTTGTGGAGGAAAGAATTACGCTGGTCTATGATGCCTGCTATTCAGGGAGCTTTTTAGATGAGATCGAGGAGGTGTTGGAAATTGATGAAACACTTGCGAATAAACTCGTTGCTATTACAAGCGCATCCTCTGATGAAAGGGCATACTATCTTACTGCAGGGGTTGTATCTTTTTCGTATGCCTTTTTCGATCATTATTTTTTAACCAATAGCATCATGGATGCGTTTGACTATGCAAGAGAATTTCTCCCCTTTACAGGTCAGACACCCTGTATCCTCAATTCATCCCTTGCTGCGCAATGGGACAATGAGGATATCTATTATATTAATGAGAGCAGGCCTTCCATAGAGAACATCGAGGCATCCCGTGAGGCGGGCATTTTGAGTGTCAGTGCACAGGTATATTCACTGAATGGTATTGATGATGTATGGGTGCTGGTGGAAGAGGAGAGGGAAGGGAAAGAGACCTCTCAGGGGAAGGCCATTACAGAGGCCCCCTTAAAGAAGATGGAGAGGTATGAAGGGATGTATAGGCTTTCAGTGGATGACCCGTGCCCTGAGAGGGAGCGATATTTCATCCGTGTCTATGCACAGGATAACCACGCACAAGTAACCGCCCTCCCTTATTCTATCCCTCTTGATAAAGAGGGCAGCGGGCCTGATGAAGCGGGATTGAATAAAACAGTTGCCCTGATTTTTGCAAGCGATACATCCTTAATGGGACAGGATGAGGCTCAAAAGGCGGCAACGCAGCTTTATCGGGCAGAATCTATTCTCAGGGCAGTCGGTGTGGGCAGCGATAAGATCATGAGGATCACGAGTGTCGAGGGGCTTTTAGATTCCCCTCTTATCAATTCTCTTGATGATGAGAGCACACTCCTTCTCTATTTTTTTGGCGCAGCAGGCAGGGAGGAGGGGGGAAGACCCTATTTCATGATCGATGCGTATACATGGGTTACCATGGATGAGCTTGTGCACGCACTACCTGCGGGCGGTAATTTTCGTGTTCTTTTTCTTGTTGATACGCCCTTTGCAACCCACCTGCTTTCGGAGGTCCCGTGGGATGAGCATGAAGATTGGGCAGGTATTGCCAGCACAAATCAGGGATCCATTATGACTCCCTATTTTTCCCAATTCTTCTTTTCCAGCATCCTGCACGGGGCTTCTGTAGCCCAGGCATACCGGGTAGCTGCACAAGCCATTTCTCTTAATCAACAGACATCCGCTGTGTTCTACAAAGGCATGGAGGAAACCTCAGGAACATGGCAGATGATTGATGACCATCTCTCCTATTATTTTGGGAGGGGGGCGCTTTCCGGAGAGGAGTTATCCCTCTTTCTCAGTTGTGAAGCGCGCAGGGACAATGATGAGAGAATTCTTTTTCGTATAGAGGCGCGGCCTGATGTGGATATCCAACGAGCGTGGGTTATTTTAAAATCCTTAGATACCTCATATCTGCCACAGAGCATGATCGTGGATTTGGCCCCGAGCGAAGGCTTTTCCTATCACGCCTCCTACACCACCTCGATGCCCTATTACAGCGCAGTTTTTATGGCGGAAGGGTATGATGAGATGAATCTTCCTGTTTTTCAATGGGAAGAGATTGTCGTAAAGCAGAATAATGATACTGCAGAAGAGGACCCTTATGAGCCCGACGAGGGTACTTTTTCAGATATACACCATGAGTTGCGCGCGAATCAACCTCCGGTGAAGAGGACATTTTATTGTCCCGAGCACGAGCCTGAGTGCACGGATAGGGACTGGGCATATTTTTCTGCGGAGAAGGGGCATGTGTATGAGATATATGTACAGGATCTTTCCGAGTATGACTATTTTATCCGCCTCTCTCTCTATGGTCCTGATACGAGAGACAATGAGCCGAGGATAAGCACCAATTACATGGCATTTCAATGTGAAATGAGCGGTGAGTATTATATTAAAATCGAATATGCCTCCGGAGTCCCACACGGGGCCATAGAGTATATTTGTGGACTCTCTGACCCTTTAGGGGGTATTGGGATCATCTGCGGATATTGCATAAATACCCAGGGACAAAAACTGAGCGGCTATACTGTGCAGGTGCAGAAACCTCAGAAGAGTATAACCACGGATCATGAGGGCTCTTTCTGTATTAAAAATATTCCCTTTGGAAATTATACCCTCACCATTTATAATCCGCACGATCAGCTCGTGCTTAAGCAGGATAGTGTTGAGGTTGTCCCCAGTTTTAGCAGGAGAGAAATACAATTTATTATTGATGAGGCCCTGCCGCCGGCTGATTACCGATACAGAACATGCACCATCCCCTTTTCCCAAGGGATGAATATAAGCACATTCCCTGTGTACCCGGAAGGGGTATTTAGTCCTTATATGTTAGGGGCGCATGCATTTATAAAATTATATTTATCTCCAGGATCGGCTCTCGGAAAATATGATGCATCCTCTGCTACCTGGTCAATGGCACACTATGAAGAGGATGGGCATATCACGGGGGATAATTTCCCCATTGATCCGGATCAAGGCTATATGCTCTATAATGCAGGAGATTCGCACATTATTTGCTTTAATATTTATGAGCCGGTTAACCGTCCTGATGCGGGAGATCCTCAAGTAATAGAAAGAAAGGGAATGCATGTGCCGGGGTATACGAGCAGCGAAAAAACAAACAGAGAGCTATTCCATTCACTGGTCGGTGTTGAAAGTATCTTTACCTTTGATAATAATAGAGAGGGGAGGTGGCACGCTGCCTATGAATTCTTCGGCGAACCGGCAGGCCCTGAAGTTCTTGTTGAGCCCTATGAAGGGTATATTGTATTTACACAGGAAGAGTAACATGACATATGATTAGAGGTGTACGCTGCGTATATGTGATTCTATTGGTGGTTATTTTTTCTCACACTATATGCCTGTGTGCGGAAGAAGTGATCTGGCAGATCGGAAGAAATAATAATAGCAACAGTGAGTTCGAACTTCCGGATATGGATACCCCTATGACGGTAGAATACAATGTACCTGCCCTGTGGGCTGATGGTATTGAGGATGAAAAGTATGTATGGGAAGGATTTTACCGGTATATATGCAGTGATGATTTTGGACTTCCTCCTCAACAGATAGGTATACAATGGAATTATTCACAGGATTATGCCTCGCCTGTTCTGCATATACGGGCCTGTGCTAATATAGACAAGGCCCAGAGACTTGTCGTGTATATGAACGATCAATTAATAGACTCCAATTTTGCCGTAAGGGAAGCCTTCGATACCTATCAGTTTCCTCTTTATGGAATACGGGCAGGTCTTTATGATGAAAATATCATAACCATCAAGACTCTCTCGATCTCCGGCGCAGGGCTTATTATAGTAGATTATCTGCGATTAATAAATGGGGATAGTGACGGGGATGGCGCCCTTGATATTGATGAGCCGGCAGGAGACATGGATGGGGATGAGAAAGAGAATATATATGATCCCGATACTGCATCCGTTCGTTTCCATGATAAAGAGTATGTCATCTTTGATCTTCAGGAGGATGAGAAAGGGATCCCTTTTTTCAGCGATATACAGATCTTAGACTGGCAGGATATTTCCACTCCCCCGCCATCTGATATGATTTTTTGTTATGGCCTGTTTAAGATTAATGTGCAGGGTATGAGCGCTGGCAATGACTATATTGTCACTATTTGTTATCCGGATGAAGTCGCTGCCTTTGCCTCTTTCTTTTTATATGACGAGACCAAAGGCTTTATTAAAACTGATATACTGAACATTAATGAACAATATATATCCATAAGGATACAACCGGCGGGCGATCAACAGTGTATTATAGGAGGATTGAGTTATCCGAAAGATCCGCAGAAGGAGATCAATGAAGAGGGGTGTTTTATCAATTCCATCTGTTCATTTGACGAGGGCAGTGCTTCTATGGAGCATGGTTATTGAGTTTCTTTTTTGTATAGGAGTAATGCCTTTATATGCGATTACCTATCCTGATATGGAGATGAATACCCCAAACCCGGTCGGCTCAGGAGCACGGGCCTTGGGTATTGGCGGCGCGTTTATCGCCGTGGCCGACGACGCAACGGCTGCTTCTTGGAACCCGTCAGGTATGATTCAATTAAAAAGGCCGGAAATCTCCTTTGTAGGTGATATTTTTTCATGGAATGCGAATCATAAAGATGTGGGGACAGATGCCGGCAGTGAGGAACGGCATCTTAATTATTTGAGTATGGTTATGCCCTTTGAACTTTTTCGCATGAACATGGTCTGCTCTCTTAATTATCAGAAGCTCTATGAATTTTCGAAAAAATATGAAGTATATTCTCAACAGGCGAGCCCGACTGCTTCCACGCTAAGGATTTCCAAAAAACAGAATGGCGCACTCAATACCCTATCCCCTGCATTTGCTATTCAGCTTTTGCCCTGCTTATATTTTGGAGCAACAGCTAATTTCTGGAGGAAGAAGGAATTGGACGATTATTGGGAAAATAGCAGCATTATCGAGGAAGAAGAGGTCGCTGCGCAAGGAGTGGTGAGGACCACTGGTAAATATTATGAACACTATGGATTTTCCGGCTTCAATTTTCATATTGGACTTTTATGGAAGATAACACAGTACATTCATTGCGGAGGAGTATATAAAGCGCCTTTTGAAGCTGACATTGATCATGAGTATCAATTAGTATCCATGGTGGAGCACTCAGATGCACCAACATCCAATACGTATGATTATCAAACCGGTAAAAACAGGTTCACGCTCCACATGCCTACTTCATATGGTATCGGTGTACGATTTCAGCCCAAGGATACGTATCTGATAGCGTGCGATATATACCGGACGCATTGGGAGGATTATATACTCCACTACCCGACAGGAGAGGAGATCAGCCCCATTAATAATAAAAAGAAGGAGAAGGCTGACATTCACCCTGTGAACCACATTCATATTGGCGGTGAATATTTTTTTCTGCGCGACGTCATGACTATCCCCCTAAGATTTGGCCTCTTCTATGATCCTGAACCTACCGAGGGAGGGGAGGATGATTTCTATGGCATGAGTATGGGTATGGGCATTGCGAAAGAAAACTATGCCTTTGATATAGCTTATCAATACCGTTACGGCAAAAAGTATGATATTGAGCTTGAGAGCACATCCGTTATACACCAACGGTATATTTATCTTTCAACGATTTATTATTTTTAGTGTGTTCTATTTATACGCTGTTACGTGGAAAAAAGTCAATAAAAAGGGGAATAAATCCATTTACTATTAATTTCATAATAGGTATTTTAAATTTAAAAGATAAATTATTACCTCTCGATGTGAGGGGAGAGTGAAAGAGGGGAGGTAGGATATGTTCTCACATTTAGTAGAGGCGCCTTCTAGCCTTTTTGATAATGCCATGAAAGATATCTTTACGATTAAACTGAGAAAAAGCACTGATAAGACGCTAAAAGGTACTCTTATTTACAAGCTAAGAAAGAGAAAGAATTCTATTCCTAAGTTTTTCGTTCATGCGATGAGCAAAAAACGCTTCTATCCTTTCGGTGTAGAGCAATTATAATTGGCGCCTTTAGAGTAGAAAAAAGTCAATATAAAGGGGAAATAGCCAATTTATTACTATTTTTTTGTTTGTTATAGTAAATAAATATTTATATAAGAGATATATATGGATAAGATATAATCCCCCTTATGCCCCCTTTTATGGTGTATCACCCCCCGGATCTCACTTAAAAACGGGGGCAAGAGGGAGATCTCTTCACTCCTTATATATTCCCCCAGAAAAAAATGTTAACTAATATAATATGACCTTACAATATTATATTTCAATGATTCAAAATACAATATATGGTAGAATACAGCAATTCAAATTTTCTCACAATGAGAATTGCCAGTGAGAATATGTATCAGCAAAGGGGTAAAGGTCAATGGACAGGGACATAGAAGCACATGATTTAATCCGAATACTTCTTATTGATGATGACCAGGAGATGTGCGAGGAGTTGAGCGAGATTCTTGAAGATGAAGGTTATCATGTGGGTGTGGCCTTTGATGGTTTAGATGGTATGGATCTTATTGAGAAACAAAAATGGGATATGCTTCTTTTGGACCTGAAATTGCCGGGATTGACAGGGATTGAGATCTTAAGGCGTATTAAAGAGAAAGATATGAAAATGAAAGTCCTTGTTCTTACAGGGAGGCCTCTGAGTAAGAATTTTCTCAAAGATGGAAATGGCGAAGAGGAAGATGATCAGGATGAGACCCTGAAACTTGCTGATGGAGTTATCAATAAACCTTATAATATAGAGGTAATGTTAAGGCAAGTAAAAGAGGCGATATGTCATTGAACCCGCAGGAGGTGATGGGTTGTGCCCTTGAGTCACATGATATGTACGCCGGAATTGGAAGTGCTCAGCAGGTGAGCGCGCATTTGGTGGAAAAAAGCAGGTAAATAGTGAAAGAGAAAGGATTGTGTAGATATGGCCTTTAAGATATTACTTGTGGATGACGACAAGGACTTTCGAGAAGAATTTTGCGATTTTCTTGAAGATTATGAGGTGATAGAAGCCGCAAACGGGGAAGAAGCATTGAAGATCATCAGGAAGCCCAATGAGATAGATCTCGTGATCTTGGATGTCATGATGCCGCATTTGCTTGGGACAGAAGTCTTACGGGAAATAAAGAGGATCGCACCTGACCTTCCTATCATAATATTAACCGGCTATACTTCAAAGGATGTGGCTATCGATGCATTAAGGGGACACGCGGATGACTATATTGAGAAACCCTTGAATATTATTAAAACAAAAAAAATTATTGCACGGATTTTAGAGAAGAGGATTGGTGGACATGATATAAATCATACGGATACCAAGGGAAAGATTGAAAGGGTGAAATATTTCGCTGAGAGAAATTATAATAAAAAGATTAGTCTGAACGATGCGGCCGCGATAGTAGGTTTGAGTCCGAAGTATTTGAGCAGGATTTTTAAAGAGGTTACCAATAAAAGTTTTAGCCAGTATAGATTAGAAGCGAAAATTAGCATGGCCAAAGAGCTCTTAAAGGATAAAGGGTATAATATCAGTCAACTTTCCTATAAGCTCGGATACCAAAATGTAGAGTCCTTTATTCGACAATTTAGAAAGCTTGTCGGATGTTCACCAACAGAGTATAGAAAAAAACAGCACATAAGAATTTGAAGCAATGCCGGAAAAGAGTGATACCACGCATCTTCATAACATTCTGGAAAATATTAATATTCCCATTATAATTCTCGGACATGACGTGCATATTCTCTACTTTACCCCCTCGGCAAAGAAGATAATGCATTTACGGGAAACAGATAAAGGACGGTCTCTTTTAGAGTGTGACCTCCCAATACAACTTCCTTACCTGGAACAATTGCTTTTTGATGTAATAGAAAATGGGTGTATCTTCATCAAAGAAGTGCACGATGAAAATGACCGTTGGTATTCCGCTCAAATAAGTCCCTATAAGACCAGTGACAGTGTAATGAATGGCGTAGTGATTGCGCTTTTTGATATCAGAAAGTCGAAAGAAGCGCGTGGATGGATTGAATGGCTTCTTTCAAAAAGTATTATCCCACAGTTTCAGAGGAAATCCGGGGCGGATAGGGAGCACTTTGAAGGAAAATTAATTGAAATACACACAAGCCGTCTGCTTGTTGATGCACTCGGACGTGAAGTCCTGATAGATACATTGGCAGATTCTATTAATTTACTTGAAACATCGGCTGCTATCTATGAGTTAAAGGGGGATTATACGTTAGGCTTTGTAGCATCGGAGTGGTGTAAATTTCTCGTCAGCACCTCAAAAAAGCGTGACAATAGGGATCGAACATTCCCTTGCCAGAAATGCTGGGCCATAGCCGTGGAAAAAGTAGTGAATGAAGGAAGGCCTGTTGATTTTGAATGCCTTATGGGGGAGATGCGAATTTATGCAATTCCCATCAAGGCACATAATGACATTATAGGATGCATCAACTTCGGATATGGTGACCCTCCCCGAAAAACCAGTCAGTTAGAGGAAATTGCCGCACAATGCCACGGAAGTGTTGCTGAACTTCGCCGGCATGCTGAAAACTATGAATCACGTCCGCCTTTTATTATTGAAATCGCCAAGAGCCGTTTACAGACCATTGCGAGCTTGATAGGTACAACGGTCGAGCGCAGGCAGGCTGAAATAAGATTGCAGCAGCATAAAGAAAACGTTGAAAAGATAGTGAAGAAGAAAACAAGAGAGTTATTAAAAGCCCATAAAGATTTGGAGGATTCAAAAAGACTTTCTGAGATAGGCGCTCTTGCAGCCTCTATTGCTCATGAGCTGCGCAATCCATTGGGAGTCATCCAGGTAGCCGCCTTTAATATTAAAAGAAAAGCTCAAAACCCCTCACTCAACAGGCATTTTAATAATATAGAAAAAAAGATAGGGGAAAGCAATCAGATTATAAATAACATTTTAAACTATTCGCAAATCAAGGTGCCTTTATATCAAAGGGTGAAAATATCCCATGTACTGGATGAATCCATTATCTCGACAATAAAGAGATTATCGCATGGTCAGGTATCGGTCAAGAAAAAAATAAAATCAATTAACAAAAAAGTTATTGATGCTGATCCAGTTCAATTAAACGCGGTGTTTACTAATATCCTGACCAATGCCATTCAATCTATAAAAGGTGAGGAGGGAGAAATTGTGATAGAGGCCGAAGCGGAGGACAATGGAGATATCAGCATATGTTTTATGGATAATGGCGAAGGAATAGATAAGAAGGATTTGGAAAGGGTATTTGAGCCTTTTTTTACGAAAAAATCAAAGGGCACAGGTCTAGGTCTTACAATTTGCAGACAATTAGTAAATCTCCATAATGGCAGGATAGAGATAAAGTCTCATAATGGCAGGGGCACGGCTGTTACCGTTCATCTTCCTGCAACGAAGAAAGAATAAGAAATATAGTATTTTTACAGTATTTTGTAATACACACTTTCAACTTGGGCTGCGATAGTGTCCCATGAAAATGCTGTCTCAGCAGCTATTCTTCCGTTTCGTCCCATCCAGCGTGCATGTTCAAAGTCTTCACACACCTTTTTTATTCCCCAGGCAATTGAATGGGGATAATCATAGATCTGAAATCCTGTCACATCATGCCACACAAATTCTGCCGGCCCTCCATTGCGGCTTACCACAACGGGTTTCCCGGCACTCCAGGCCTCTAATATAACAATGCCAAATGGCTCATTACGACTGGGAACACACACTACATCACATGCCTTATAAAGACTTCTCAATCTATCCCCCAGACAAAAACCCAGAAATCTCATGGCATGACTTATCCCCAGTTCATAGCATCGTCTCTCTAAATATGCTCTCATTTCTCCATCACCTGCAAGCACAAACTTTACATTTGGGAAGGAATCAAGAACCATTCGGGCTGCCTCTATCAATAAATCGGGGCCCTTTTGATGAACAATCCTGCCTGCAAAGAGAACCATCGGGTCAAATACTCCTATACCCAATTCTTCCTTGACCTTTCCCCCATCGATGGGATGGTCAAAATTGTGAACATTAACACCATTATACACAACATCCATCTTCTCATAAGGGACATTGTACATCCAGTTCACCTCTTTTTTTAAGGCATTGGATACAGCAATTACCCTATCTACGCAAAATGTGGCATTTCTTTCGTTTTCCCGTATTGCCGCTGATTGGCCTCCGTAAAAATTATTACCGCACCGGCCATACTCTGTAGAGTGTATGGTAAGGACTGTCCTTTTCCCTCTGCCGGATTTAGACCATAATGCAGCGTTAGAGGCCAGCCAGTCATGGGCATGGACAATGTCAAAACAACCGGAGTAATTTTCCGTCTCAAAGAAATGATAAACAAAAGAGCGGCACATGGAATTAATCTCTTCAATAAAATTTTTGTTTAAATCAAAAGGGCAGCGGTGATAATGGACCCCATCTATGCACTGATAATGTGACTGACCTTGTCCCATCCTGGTAAAGACATGTACTTCATTGCCTCTTCTTTCCAGTCCTGCCGCCAATTCAGTCACATGATTGCCGACACCCCCGACGTTAATAGAATGGATACTTTCCCATGAAAATAATGCTATACGCATGATCCTACTTCTCTTTCTTATTTTTAAGGGTTATATTTATAGAACACACCTATGTTATTATATAAAATTAACTCATTGTAATTAATTCACAAAGCACGTCAAGGGACAAATTCCTCTTTTTTCTATCATATTTCCCCCCCCTTATAAAATCAGCAATTATTATTTTAGACAATTGCTGTCCTGTTCCCAGAAATTCTAATTTTGACTATTAAATTCCTCGCCACATGTTATGTACCCAAAATTAGAATTGCTGTCCTGCTCCTTGCTAATTTGATTTTAACAGAGGTTTTGAATACAATAAAAACTTTGAAAACAGATTTGTGGAGGAGGGATTGAAGAATGCCCCAACAATATAACAAAGACAGGGAGAGAATACAGCAGCTCAGAGATGAAATCAATCATCATAATTACTGCTATTATGTTCTGGATAATCCTGAGATATCCGATGCCCAGTATGATCGCCTTCTTGATGAGCTCGTTCTGCTTGAAACACGCTATCCGGAGCTTATCAGTCCTGACTCTCCAACCCAAAGAGTGGGGGCTGCTCCTCTTGAAGAATTCACGAGCGTCCAACACAGCCTCCCAATGTTAAGCCTTAATAAAGCTGTGTCGGAGGTTGAATTCCTTGATTTTCACCGCAGGGTACTCGATTCATCCAAGTCTGGCGAAGAACATATTGCGTATGCTGCAGAGCCTAAATTTGACGGTCTGGCGGTCGAGCTTGTATATAAGGATGGTATTTTCATTCTGGGTTCCACCCGAGGTGATGGTGCGGTGGGAGAGGATATCACCTTAAATCTCAAAACAGTCAAATCAATTCCCTTAAAGCTTATGGGAGGAGATATCCCTCCCCTTATAGAGGTAAGGGGCGAAATTATCATGAACAAGGATGATTTTTCCCGACTTAATAAAAACAGGGAGAGTGAGGGAGAAGCCCTTTTCGCCAATCCTCGCAATGCTGCCGCGGGTTCGGTCAGACAACTTGATTCTAAGGTAACAGGTTTCCGACCTCTTACGATGTTTGCCCATGGCATAGGAAGGGTTGAAGGCATTGAGTTTGATAATCATTGGGAGAGCATCCTCTATTTAAAAGAGGCTGGTTTTAAAATAAGCACACATGTGAAATTATGTCATAGTGTTAAAGAAGTGGAAGACTATTATCGAGACATTCTTACCCTGAGAGATGAGTTACCCTATGAGATCGATGGCATAGTAATTAAAGTGAATGATTTTACTTTACAAAGAAGGTTGGGGGAGCTTTCAAGAAGTCCCCGCTGGGCAATTGCATGGAAATTCCCTCCCCAACAGGAATATACGAGAGTCAAAGATATTATTATCAGTGTAGGCAGGACAGGGGCCCTGACTCCTGTGGCTCTTCTTGAACCTGTCAGAGTGGGAGGCGTGGAGGTGAGCAGGGCGACCTTGCACAATGAAGATGAGATAAGGAAAAAGGATGTGCGCGTCGGAGATGTGGTGGTAATTCAAAGGGCAGGGGATGTGATACCTGAAGTTGTCAAGATTATCGAATCAAAGAGAACTGGCGAAGAGAAGATATTTGTTATGCCGGAAAAATGCCCTGTCTGCGGATCCAAAGCAGAACGACCGGAGGGTGAGGCAGTGCATCGCTGCACAGGAATCGCCTGCCCTGCTCAGCTCAAAGAGCATTTATTTCACTTTGCCTCTAAGGGTGCTATGGACATGGATGGTCTCGGGAGTAAGTTTCTCGAGCAGATGGTGGACAAAGGAATTATCCAGGATTCTGCGGACCTCTATTTCCTCTCCAAGGAATCTCTCATGAAATTGGAAAGAATGGGCGACAAATTGGCTGAGAATTTGCTTAAAGCTGTTGATAAGAGTAGAAATCCTACGCTCGCTCGTCTAATATACGCGCTTGGCATCAGAAATGTAGGCATTCATCTGGCAGGGGTACTGGCAGAGCATTTTAAATCAATTGAGAACCTTGCGAAGCAGCGCATTGAAGATCTCCTCACAGTGCATGAAATCGGTCCTGTTGTAGCCCAAAGCATAGTCAATTTTTTCCATAATCCGAAGAACTTGAAAGTCCTTGAGAAATTACAGCAGGGTGGGGTCACATTTCCTATTCTGGGGGATAAGGCAAAGGAGAATACTCTTTCCGGAAAAACCTTTGTTCTTACGGGTTCTCTTGAGGCATTCACCCGTGATAAGGCACGAGACATGATTATACAACGCGGTGGCAGAGTTTCCTCTTCTGTAAGTAAAAAAACCGCTTTTGTAATCGTAGGCAAAGATCCCGGCTCTAAATATAATGATGCCTTACGATTAGGAATAACGACCTTGAATGAGAATGAATTCAAAGAAATGCTGCAGTCCTGAGCATATCGTTAAGCCCTCTTTTTTTGCTGACAGTATTTTACTGTAGTGGCTTAAAAGCATGCTCTTGTGAACTATGAGCACGTCCCACTCTCAATTACAATTATTACACCGTAATGACAAAATTAGGCGTACCGTAAGAATTTTGAGCCTTCTCCGCATTGGGAATATCTTCCACCCAATTGCCGTCTGCAAAAAATTTATATTGATAACGGCCAGGTGACAATTCTATTTTGGTTTTCCAATAATTATTCTTATCTCTCTTCATTGGAAGAGATGAGATATCCCAATTGTTGAAATCACCTACAAGAAATACATGTTGTGCATCAGGGCCGTAAAAACTAAATTCGACTAACCCATTATCCGACTCATTTTTTATTTTTTTTCCTACCGTTGCTTTTGTCTTGCTAGAAGTCCCTTTTTTTGTTCGTGTCCTTGTTGTTTTAACTTTCTCTTCCATACACTCCCTCCTTTAATAGTTGTCTGTTTGATAAAAATGAACAAATAATAAAGACGCGGTTAATTGTAATAATGATCCGCTACTATTTCATTCTTATCGCCATACTGTTTTTTTAATACTTTTTCTAGTGCGTATATTATATCAACAGGATTTATTGGTTTTTCAATACACATTTTCATATTGGATAAATCCATAAGCAGGTAATTATTTTCACTTGTAAACACACCCGTTATCCCAATAATAGGAATATGGGAGGTTATTGGATGCCAATTCAATTGTTGAGCTACCTGAAATCCACTCATATCCTTTAATTTCAGATCAAGAAGTATTGCATCCGGCTTGTGCATGCATGCAGTATCCAACACATGTGCTCCATTATTCATTACAATGGTTTTATAACCATTAAAAATCAATATTTCCTCGATCTCCTCCAGGAAATCATCATCATCATCAATAATCATTATTTTTTCGCCGATCATTGTATTGCCTCTTTTAGGTGTTGTCAAATTTTTTTTTTTATTATTAAATTCTTTTTAAGTGGAATGTACATTATCATGAATTGAGAGCATAAGAAATGGGTCGAATCCCCTTTTATTTGATTTTTTTCCACCTCAATTTCCTATTAATTAAATGAATTTTGTGATTAGAGAATTGAATTAATGACACATTATGAATGTGTAATAAATTTTTTTCGTAAGATCTTGAGAATTAGGACGCCAAGTAAATTTGATATGAATTCTATTATAGGATCAAAAGATCACTATAGCATGTTAGATTTAAAAGGATATATTTATACTGTTTTCTCTATTTCAGATTCTAATTAATTAATAGTGGAATACTATTTGCTTTTACACAATTTTAACACTCTGTTATGAGCA
Organism: bacterium; assembly: GCA_049472395.1. Classification (GTDB taxonomy): domain Bacteria; phylum SZUA-182; class SZUA-182; order DTGQ01; family JBLIRR01; genus JBLIRR01. Next base: position 260,875 of record JBLIRR010000004.1, read on the forward strand.
GTGAATTTAAAATAAAAAGAAGTATGAAACTATTGGAAGTTGGTGCGATTGTTTTTTTACTCTTGAGTCTTTGTCCGCTCAAAATCCATGCTGAATTTCCCGCAACGGGTTATATTAAACAGTTACACCCATTCTCATACCAACCACTTCACATACCAGCCTGGCAAGACCCCATCAATGGAAAAGGGGATATCCTTATTGAGAATTTCGAATATTGGGATAGCCCGTGCAATCATGGGTGGGTTCAAATGGAACCTGCCTATCCCGTTCATGGATTCGGTATTGGTTATGCTGATACGTTTGAGACGATACTCGATTTTCAGGAGGGAAGCCGTGTACTGGACGTATACCGTCCTTCATCGGAGTTTCTTTTGAGTACGCCCTTTGAAAAATATACAATTTTCTATGATCTTTTCACCCCTCCGGGGCCTGACCAGAGTATGGGGGTAAACTATATCGATCTTAAGACGAATCCCATCTTAAGCTTAAAATTCAAAGCGCCTATCGGTTTTGAATCCTGGGATACATTTGAATGCGAAATAATGGGGATCACCTCAGGGGGGCATGATATCATTATAAAGATTTGGTCGAGAGAGCCTGATTATAAAAGCAACAGGCGTGTAGGCAGCTCAACCTTCGATATGGGACAGTACGGATCAGAGATTAGTGAGCTTGATATTCCCTCAGGATTTATGAGCGTTCGGGTGAACCTTGGCCGTGGGTATCAGGATGGTACCTGGCATGTTGAATGGATCAATCTGAGAGAAGCGGTGCAGAAGGCATTGGACGATTATGACGGAAATTTTGGCAGTATCAACAAAGCTGAGTGGGAAGTGAGTAAGGCTGATAAAATCCTTTTGAGCGGCTCAAGGTTCTGCGTTGATGATATTATTTTCAGGACAGGGAAGTATAAAAGGATTGATCAACCGGATATGTTTGAGCCAGGCCCTCGCTTTGCCCAGCTTTTTGAGCCCTATCGCTTTTTATTCATGGCTGATTATGAGGCAACCGGTGAGATAAAGATGCTTATTACGCTCCTTCTTGATCCAAATAATTTTATCACTGATCATGATAAAATAAGGGATACGTGGGTTGCCGATCTTCTGCGTCTTGATCCAAACTATCACGTCCTTGATCCTACTCACCCCCTTTATGATCCAACCTATACCAATAGATGGCGTGCCGAAGATCCTAACTTCGGGAAACCCGATGCTGTTGCAGAACGCTTTATTAAGGAGGGATTCTTTATTGACAGCACCCTTGCGCTTTTCTCAAATCAAGACTTCAGGGTAGGGGGAAAAAAGTCGGACCTTTTGCTTAACCATGGAACATTGGGGTGGAGAGGAACTGTGGGAGGATGGGGATCAATGGCACTTAATTCCTCGTTAGTGGAGCCTCTTCCGATCGATCCCTATGACGGAATCCCCACATTTTTACCCACATATTATTATTCAATAAGCGCGTTGAGAAACCTTTGTGAAAAATCTCACTATTGCCCTCACGAGGTGTTGAAATTGGAATCCGCCTTATGGAATGTGGGAGTAAAGCTTTGGCCGAATGTCGTGTATATGGATTATGAGCCACAGGTGCTTGAGAACCTGATCATCACCCTTGAGGTTACGAATGGGAGCAGGCCGGATGTGCGCACGATCCCTATTACCGTGGTCAATTATCCGGTGGAGAATTATCCGCCGGTCATCCAATATCATGTATCAAGGCGCTTTTACTGGGTGGGCGAGGAAAACTACTATGCCATACGATTTATTGATCCTGATTGCTATATCTTTTCCATGGCCCAGTTTAAGGGAAGGGAACCTGCAACATCACATCTTCCCATGCTTCCTGGCAATAAGATCAGAACAGACCAGGACAATATGACCTTTACAATGACCATTGACGGGCTTCCCTCATACCAATATGGGCCGTGGAATGAGCGAATAATCGATCCTCATAATGGCTTAATAAGCTTTGTGCCGAAATTCGAAGCCGATTTGAAGTGCGCGGTAACCTGCAGAGGTGATCGTGGGGGCACTTCAACGGGAAAATTTATTATTCATTGTCTTAATGAAGCCTCATGGTTAAACCGTCCTCCCTTGTACCGTGGGAATCCCACTCGCCCTATAGTTCACAAAGCAGGAGAGGAGGTGATCGTCACGGCGCCGGATCTTAAGGTGAGAGATCCTGATGGTGATCAGCTCTATGTCTCGTGCAACATTGGAGCAACTGGTCGCATTGATGATGGAGGATGGATGTGGACTTTTCAGACAAATTTCCCCGGGCTTTATTTTCCTGAAATTACCTTCTATGATGAACATGGAGGACTTCTCAAAATAACTTTTAAGGTTGATGTGCAGCCCTGGTGGACTTACTAGAGAGCATTTATTCCATAATAGAATAGTATTAATTATACTAATTTTTTTAAAGAGAATGCAGTTTCTCTCGGCTTTGCTTGCTATTTAATAAAAAAATTAATTATAAATTATTGGGTATGTATCATGCAAAAAGAAGCACCAAGGAGAAAAAAATGAATAAACATAGAAAGCTTCAAAAAGTAGTGCTTTGTTTTGTTATTGTGAGTGCCATTCTGTTTATTTACTCACCTCTTATTTGCGCATATCAAATCTCTCCCTTTGAAATTCGCCTTGCCTCGTATACTGTGCCCCAACCCTATCTGGGGAATGGTTATTTTGAGTCCTGGCATCCCTTTACCAGTACCTTCCCTACTGATTTATTCAATATGCTCGGCTTTAATCCTTCCCCTTATGTGTATAATTTTTATGAAATCCTTCCATGGCAGTCACCTCTTGGCTATTTGTTCGCCGGTATACCCGGCCTTACACAAATGCTTTCATCGCAGTATCCTCAATCAACACATGCTCCAGGTATATACTCATTTTATTCCTCAGAGTGGCCTTTCTATTTAATTTCCCTTTCATCAAGAACAGCCATGCCCATGGTGGAACAAGTTCAAGAGATTACCTTGATTCATATTGGCGATCTCCATGGCCATCTTATTCCTAGGGCTCATATGCGCAGTGATAGCAACGGCCTTATGAGGGGTGGTCTTGCGCGTATGTTTGCCAAGATCATGGAGATTCGCAGCAGACATGCACGCACCTTGCTTGTAAATTGCGGTGATACGATACAGGGATCTGCTGAAGCCCTTTATACCAGAGGACAGGCCCTTCTTGATGTTCTTGCGCCATTTAAAATAGATGCGTTTGCCCCTGGGAATTGGGATTATCTCTATGGTACTGAGCGTTTTATTGAGCTTTTTGCTCCGCCAACTCCCATTGCCCCTTGGGGTGCGCTCGCTGCCAATCTTTATTATGATGGACCTCCTTATGCTGCTCTCACGGGACAGCGGGTGCTTCCACCTTATAGAATATTAGATATGAATGGTATAAGAGTGGGTATTCTGGGATTTACCGCAGAGCGCGGTCCTATGGTAGTGTATTCTGGGGTGGTGCAAGGATTTAGGTTTACGAGGGGAGACCTTGAAGTTGCGGAATTCGTCCCTCTCCTGCGTGAAGTGGAGAAGGTTGATCTTTTGGTCATGATCTCTGAACTTGGCCTGGCGAATAATATACGCTTGGCTGAAACTGTCCCGGGAATTGATGTTATTCTCTCCTCTGATATGCATGAAGAGACGTGGCGCCCGGTCATTACCCGCACCGGTACCATTGTTGTGGAGGAGGGTACTGACGGCACATTAGTGGGAGAGCTGACGCTCAAGGTGAGAGATCGCCGGGTCATCTCCTGGGATTTTACCCAGCATATTATCGATAGCTTAGTACCGGAAGATCAAGGCATAACCTGGATGATTGCCGATATTAGGTCTCCTTTTGTGGCAGGCCCAGGTTTCCGCGCGCATATTAATCCGATCAACGGGACACCTCTCAAGCGCCCCATAGACTCCGTTATTGGCCATGCTGACATTCCCCTTTACCGGGCCAATTTTTCACATGAGGGTCTCCCCGGGGTTGTTGAAGGTTCATCTCATGACTTTCTCACAGATGCATTTCGCACAATGGGACAGGCGGATGTGGGCTCGATCCGTGGTTTTCGCTATGGGACACATATCGCTCCCGGACTTATTAAACTTGAGGATATCTATCACTTTATTCCTATTGGTCCCTTTATTGCAAGGGGTGAGGTAACGGGCCTTCAGATTAAGCTCTTGATCGAAAATAACGCTGATGGCTCACTCAATTCGAATGTTGAAAAATGGGGCGGAGGGTGGCTCTATGGCTGGAGCGGTCTTATCTTTGATCTTGATCCCTATGCACCCCTTGGGGAAAGGGCGAGGAATATCATGATTCTTGACTGGGAGACGAATATATGGCATCCGCTTGATCCTGCCGCTATCTATACCCATGCCTCCTATAATTTTGCCCAGGAACCGACCCTGGTGAATAAGATCCCGGCCGCAAATATTCAACCGATACTCGGGCCCGACGGTATACCTCTCGATGCGACTGAAGTTGTGGCAGAATATCTTAAGACCCATACAGCCAATCCGCAATTGCACCGAATTAGACTTTTGCGTCCATTGCCTCTGCCTGCATACAATAATCCGGAAGTGCAGCCTCTCTGGGGGTGCCCGATTGCTCCCCCTATCTCTCCTTAAAGCATGAGGGATAGACGTTTATTTTTTCGGATTTATTAATACTGGTAAGAAAAGGAGAATTCAAAATGATGACAAAAAGAGTAGTGGTAATTATGTGTTTAGTTGTTTTTTGTTTTTATAATCCTCTTTCAGCACAAATTCTTCCCTGGAGCTGGACTGCGGGGAATCCCCTGCCTATTGTTGACCTTGAAATAATTTCCCAGTCTCCTTTCCCGCCCTCTAATCTTTATCCCACTACCAGCGGGCTGCCTCAAGTAGGAGGAATCCCAGGGGTTTCCACCGGCTGTCCGGTTGGTCTTGTCACAGGATTAACCCTGGATGAAGAGTTTGGCCCGGGGGCAAGCCAGATCACTCGATGCCTCTATTTTAAAAATGACATAAAGGTCTTAGTGCAGGTCAACCAGTTTGAATCACGGCCCGGAAGACCTTATGCATTGGGGAATATTGCTAATCTGATCGATGATTATGAGATCACTAATGGGACTTTGAACTATCAGATTGTCGCAGTGGTTCATGACGGCGGTTCAACCCTTGTGCTTAATCGATTTGCTGCTACCCCCAATCCTTTGGCAATTGATAATATGTACCAGGAATTAGTGGAGGGATTGCTCGCGAAGAGAGTTAAATTTTTTCTATGCCAAAATAGCGCACGCAGCCGGGCAATTAAGACCTTTCAGCTTATTCCCGGCGTGCAATTCGTGACATCTGCCGGATCAGCAATCATTGATTTTCAAAAGATGGGATTTAAGCTTTTGAAATTTTGATCTCGAGGGGCCTAATTCTCTATAGACGCTCAGTTGTTTTTACTACTCACACTCAAGGTCAGAGATAACGGATACTCTTTTATTAATCTCCAACATTCTAATGGTGGAGCAATCCTCACTATCGAGGCTGTTATCCCGGAGATCAACCATCTTTAAATTTGAGAGCAGAAGCAGGGGACTTATGTCTTCTATATCATTGCACTCGATGTTGAGCACCGAGAGATTAATGAGGGTTCTGAGAGTACTGATGTCGCGTATGTTATTATTCCTGATGTTGAGGACTGTTATGTTATTCATGTAAGCCAAGGGGCTTATATCATCTATGGAAGTACCCTCAAGGTTGAGAGATGTCAATTTGGGAAGCTCTGAAAGAGGAGTGATGTCAGTGATAAAGGATTTGTCCAAATCAAGAGAGGTGAGCTGAGTGAAATTTGTGAGAAGATGTAAATTTTTCTCTATATACATTCCGGCGAGTGACAGGGATCTGAGAGCGGGAAGGTTTTCCAAGGGGCTGATATCAGTGACATTATAATTATAATCCAAGTTGAGTGACACGAGGGAAGTGAGGTTTTTCAAAGCTGTGACATTCTCGATAGTATTTGCTTCAAGAGAGAGTTTTGTGAGCTGGGTAAGAAATTTTAAGGATTCTATATCAGTTATTTTATTGTCGCCAAGTGCAAGTTCTGTGAGGGCAGGAAGGTCTTCCAAGACCTCGACATCCTTGATATCATTTGCTTCAAGAGAGAGTTCTGTGAGCTGGGTAAGAGGTGCCAAGGATTGGATGTTGGATATGTTATTATCGCCAAGCTCAAGCTCCGTAAGGTTGGTAAGATGAGCCAAAGGCGTTATATCTTGGATGGCATTAGAGGTAAGGTTAAGTTCCTGGAGATTGTATAAAGAGTGTAAAGGCATAAGGTCGTATATATTATTCTCCTGAAGATTCAATATTTCTAGATTTTTAAAATATTCAATACCCTCAAGGTCTGTGATCTCTCGTCTCCTTGCATCCAAAGAGGTGAGGGTAAGTCCTTTTTGAACAGTGAGCGCATCTGCATCGGAGAGAAAAAGTGCTTCACGAATTGCTGCTTCGAGGTGAGCGTCTTTGACAGGAATGGAGTGCCCAATAATAAGCCCTTCCCCCTCATTATTCCCACTCCCGCATCCTATTGCAATATAGAAACTGATTAATATGAGAATACCAATTTTTTTCATCGCTCCTCGCTTATTACTGACCAGTGTTGGTCATGCAAACTTATTGAATTAATATATTTTTCTATATCTATTTATACCATAATATGGGCTATTTTTCAATATTTATGTCTAGATCTATACGGCCTCTGCAGCAACCCCAAGCGCATGTTCATTGAGCGTCGTGCACATTTTACGCCATAATAGAAGCTGATCGGAAAGACCAATCTTTTCAAAGTATGCGTTTGTTTCTTCACAGGTCAAGGTATCTGATTGGATCTGTTCTTTTTCGTGTAAGAAAAGATTGGCAGCTTCCACGGCTGCAAGGGAAGATAAGCCCTTCTGAAGGCAATCGGATGGATGGTGATGAAAGGCAAGAATTTCGATAATATTATCGGGTAACCCCCATATCCCTAAAAGATAAGCCCCCACTTCACCATGAGTTGTCCCTAAGGTTTCACGCTCAATGTACCATAAAGGGAGATTACGTGAAATAGCTCTTTCTATTATCTGACCATACTCCTTTTTCAGTTTATCAGCAAGGAGCAGCTTGCCACAGTCATGAAGAAAACCAGCCAGCCGCGCTTCCCCGATTGCATCGGAATCCTGGTTTTGAAGTTTTGCAATATAGGCTGCGAGATTTCCTGTATATATACTATGGGTAATCACCTTATCGACATGTAACTGTTTTAGGCTAAGGCACGAGAAATGCGAAAAAATGTGGTTTGTGAGCATAAATGTTTTAAGTGTTTCAAGTCCCAATAAAACAACAGCGTGTTTCACTGTTTTAATTTGAGAGGGAAGGCCAAAATAGGAGGAATTGATCATCTGGAGGATTTTCGTTGTCATCCCAATATCTTTTTCAATGATATCAACCACGCGGGATATGGATGCTTCATCTGAGTATAGTTCATTCTTAATATCCAAATACGCCTTTGGAAGAGTGGGAAGACTCCTAATCCCTGAAATCAGTTGCGAGAGTTTCTCATTATTAAGAAGTTCACGTAAGGCAAAAACACGCGTTATTATTGTCTTGAGGTTGTGTGCCTCGAAAGGCTTGGTAAGAAACTGGTGGGCTACGTCAGCAGACTTGATTAATGCTTCATGGTCAGACTGGCCGGAAAGGAATATACGCACGATTTGAGGATAACGCCTCCTGATCTGCTTAAGAAGTTGCGCTCCATCCATCCCCGGCATACGAATATCACTCACTACCACGTCAACGGGATTATTCGCGAGTATCTTCAAAGCTTCCTGTCCGCTCAGGGCAAATTTTATATCCCATTCATTTCGCATCGAGCGCAGCATACGCCCTAGTGCCTGCACTACGCGTAGCTCATCATCAACAAAGAGTATTTTCTTCATAACCTTATTCTCATGAAAGAAAGGATATGTTTCATACAGTGCCCTTCTATTATGACGCAGTTACTCATTCTCTCACCGGGAATACAGTTATTATTTTCGGAAGTAGTAGTGAAAAATATCGACCTGTGCAATTAGAAAAACGCTTAGGCTACCAATTTGAACTTTAAATCGCTATCCTGGAACCAATGAGTATACTCTTTATTTCTTTTTAAAGCCGTTAAAGCAGCGAGTGCCACTGAACCTGGCTTTGACCAACTCATCCCATTATGTTTTTGTCGCTCTGATACGATAAGGTCATTCATCTTTTCCCCTATATTACTTGAATTGCGAAGCCCTAATTTCTTTCTCACTGCGTAACAGGGAATATAGGGTCTATTACGTTCAATATAATTTATGAGTTTATCAAGCGAAGCTTTGTCTTTCACTGATTCTTGGGTTAAAGCACTTAAATAGTGTATTGCTTTATCTACCATGCCATACCATAATAAAGGCATAAGTTGTGAGAGAACATCATTACGTATGTGACGGCCCTTCATAGCCATACTCAGTTGCATTTTACATTTCTCTTGTACATGATACCAATCTAATAGTATCCCGATATCGCATAACCAACCAAAAGCTTTTAATACTGCTGCATGAAGTGTCTTTTGCCCATCAAGAAAGAATTGCAATCGATAACGTAATAAGTCATTGTTAAGGAGAAATCCAAGTACTATTCTGAGAGCCATTTTTATGCTATGACTATTAATAGTATATGATAATCCCTCTTTTTGTATATGGGCGATGGTATTATGGAGCAGGTTTCTTTTCTTCTCTTGAGACGTACCTAACTCCTGAACGCCCCGTTTGTCTTTTTGTTCCTTTACACATACATCATCTATTGAAATATTGACTGTGTGAGCAGGATCC
>JBLIRR010000040.1:0-55679 GCA_049472395.1 bacterium
CCCGGGAATGAACAGTTAAGACGCTCATATTAAATTTCTCTGCTATTTCTTTGGCTTTGCAATCACTTACAAACCATGCTCTTAACATCTCGTAATATTTATGCCGTCTGTTTTGAGGCTTTAGAAAAAAATTGCGGTATTTATTATCAGACATTATCAACCTCATAATTAGGGTGTATTTAATATGATAATATTATATAGCAATTAAATATTGAACACAAGAAGGAGGTTGATAATTATTTTAATCATCCTGAAAAATAATAAATTAGTCATTAAAACAAGTGCGAAATATTATGATATTATATTAATAGTAATAATTTGTCTAAGGGAGGATAATAGCTACTATCATATTATTTAAAACCTAATAAAGTTGGCTTAATGGTCTTGAATACCCTTTAAACTCAATATTCTCTTGGATTTGAAATTTTACTTTTAGGGCCTATCTCTCTATGCGAAAATTGGCGATTAAATTGGTTGTTTCATTTTGAGACATTTGATAGCCTAGATTGGGCTACAAAAATTTTTCTGGTTCTATGCTTTGATTCTATTGCTTTTCCGCTTTAAGTCGGTAGTCAGCCCCTCTAAAAATGAATTAAAGGTCAAAATCACACTTACCTTTTTCTGTAAACTTGATAAATTGTCTGCAATATATTGTTTTTAAAGTAATGGATGTCATTTAAAAGAAATGCCGGATCAGGAGTTCTGAAGGTAATAGCACGCATCAGTAAGGTCCTCAAGGGCAGTCTCTATATTTCCAATATCCATGTCAGGCCCGGCCACCGCAAGGCGGATTTCCGGGAGAGTAGCCTCATCCTTAGTTTGTCCGCCATTGGATTCGAAAAAAATGCTTGTGGCCACCTTCTTATGCACCTTGGCTTTTTTAATCGTATCAACTGCTTCTTGATCCAGTCTTATGGCATGGGAGTGCGGCGAGCGGCCGTCGTGCCCACCAAATGTGAAGCGTTGAGATATGCCCATGTCGTATGCTTTTTTCTCGCCGTGCGTGTGCAGAGATTCGTTTGATCGGCAGATCTACCTCGATGAGACGTTTCGGATATTTGGTTGTCATATTTTCTTTTCCTCAATGAATCGGAAGATATCCTCAAAAAATCGGAAGATAATCGGAAGATACCATATCATCCTTCTTTTCCTGCCAGTTCATATTTTGTTCCCGGCCCGCTGCCTGTTCGTTTCAAAATACCTAATTTTATCAATAGGTTGAAATCACGATTGGCAGTATCGTAGGTTACCTTCAGCTCTTTTCTACACCATCCGCTGGTAATAAATCCCTGTTTGAGCACTTGAGCAATGATCTTTTTCTGTCTTTCATTCAACTGCTCTTCAACTGAAGGAGGCACAATATGCTGGACTACGCCTGCAGGGAGTCTCAATCTATCCAAATTATCCTTCGGCCCCGGTAAAAGGACCCGGAAATAACGATCAACCATATCAAACTGCGGCGCATCCAGTCCATGATCTAGCATGGCGGCTTTCATCCGGGAAAGGCCGCTGCCTCTTTGCTCCATGAGTTTCAGGAGGGCCAGGGATTGTGCTAATACTGGATTTCTGGAGCAGGGGCGATATTTCCCCTTTCGTAATTTCTCCAGTGTCAAAGGTTGGGGTGGGGGCCCCGGACTCGCAATAACCACACGATCGAAAAAGACCTCTACCATAATAGCCCTTGATCTATCCTCATAGTTTCTGTGGGCGATAGCGTTTACAATAGCTTCACGGATGGCTTCTTCCGGATATTCATCCAGTACCACACGATTGAGGCCTACAATGCGAGGCGGATGACGTGTGTTTTTTGTCACAAAATCGACAACTGTTTGAACCATCTTAGGCGCTGCATTGCTGATCGTTTGCTGATCCAACGGATTTGGGTCCGGATCTTCACCCCGGTATGCATCCGCCATAATGCGGCACTGGGGAAATATAGCAGAGGGGTTCTTTCCGAGAAATAAAATACCCGCAGCCAGGGCATAATACTCTCCAGAATCCCGTTTGAGCCAGAGCAGGCCTCGTGTCCGTAAATGGTTCAGAACACGTGGCTGAGCGGCACTCTTGTCAGGAAGATCGCCAATGGCCGATAGCCACTCCCTTGCTGTGGTGTTATCTAATTCGTCCCAGGGGATTTCGGTTTGTGCGGTCTCAAATGGGGACGCTGCCTCCAAGGTATCCATCCCGCTTTTAGATTCATCCTTGGTGGGGGTAATGTTAAATTCCTGATCAAGTATTCTTATCAGGGATCGACGCACCTCTGCGCGCAAATCAAGTCTATCGTCGAATCTTTTGTAAGTATATCCATCTGCCGTAATTTCGTGAAAAAATTCCTTCGTCTTTTCTTCTCGCAGATGGTCGTCCCGTCCTTTGACAAAAATAAGAGTCGGCAGATGGCGCCCTTGGGCATGGCGATATTCATGATGTGTGGCTGAAAGTGAACCATGCAGTCTTCCATACTCTCTGTTCAGCAGCAAAAGGTATATTTGGCAGGAATCCAGGCATTCGAGGTAAGGTTTGGATGCTTTTCGGCCCAGTATAGGTTCCTTATCAAAAAGGACCGCCTCAAGGTGCTCATTAAGAAAAGGATCTGTTGTAATAAGACTGGAAATAGCCAATCGTTCAAGCTCCATTTCTTTTTGCACTGAACTTACAAAAACCCTATATTTTGTCACTCTGTTTTTTCCGCCTGCAATATTTTGCTAGGCCCAATCTGATAATGTTCAATCCTCGTTATCGGTTTCCACCCCATGCGTGCCGGCTCCTGGATTAGATGCACTTCAGGTGTGCCGGCGCAATTGAAAACTACGTATAACCAGTAATCCTTTTTAAAACGTTCAGCAGTCTTATACTCATTGGTGGTGAGCGCCACATCGGCTATTTGGGAGCGGCCTTTTACCTCAATGAAGCGCACCTCATTTGATGTTTCCGGTAGCCCCCATTCTTTTAATTTGCCCAAAGGACGGCCGTCTCTTCCATCGCCAGCCAGAAAATCCAGCGTGTCCTTGTGCTCAGTAAAAAGCAAAAGCTTCATCTTCTCATCCTGAAAGATGCCGCTTTCATTGACCACATCCCGCAGTTTGTTCAGTTTGGTTTCGATTTCCCGCGCTTCCAATGAGCGGGCCTGCTCAGCTAATTTCCCCAACTCAAGTATTTCTTCCCGCAAATCTTCAGGATTAATAGAGACTACTACCTCTTCCAATTTCGATAGGATCTCCTGTTGTTCATCCTCAGGCAAGTCATGAAAATCATCCGGGACTTTTTTTAATATCTGCTCCTGCCGGTAGGCCTCAGGGTCTTCAAGGATTTTCTCACGTTTGGCCTTCATCCGCTCTAGTGTGCGACGAACAGCATAGATGCTGGAAGCAAATCGACGCTGAAGCATAGCCATGGTAAATCCTACAGCGCGTCCCCTTGCAGAATCATCCTGAGAGGCTTTGATGGACTGATCTTCCACGTAACGGGTAAGATTGTCATAGAAGTCGAGTTCATCGTCATCGATCTGAAAACTTACAGTATGAACATTTCTTTTTGTAAACAGGCTCTTGGCCTTGCCTGTATTCGGGTCTGGAAAAGTCACCAGCGCTTCTTTCACACGGCGCAGATAAAAGGGGGCAGATCGTTCCTCCATTGCGCGCTCCAAGCTTTTGACATCCCCGTAGACATCTCGATCGAGCAACCTGAGAAAGAGACTGAAATTCTTTGGATCACCCTTGTGGGGTGTCGCTGTCATGAGGAGATAGTGGTCAGTCATATCTGCCAATGACTCGCCGAGTTGGTAAGCCAGTGTTTTTTTCTCTTCGCTGTAAGCGCTCATTTTATGTGCTTCATCCACGATGATTAGGTCCCAGCGGCTGCGCAAGAGACTTTCTTTGGCATCTTCAATGCGCGAAATCCATGAAACAGAAGTAATGCACTGATCAATATCCTGCCAGGGATTTGCGCCGTATGTGGCGCGCAAAATATCACTCCGGATAACCTGAAAAACTTCCCGAAACTTGTCTTTGAGTTCACGTTGCCATTGAAAGGAAAGGTTGGCGGGTGTCACTATGAGAATACGTTGAATCAGGCCACGGACCTTAAGTTCTTTAATAAGAAGACCTGCCATAATGGTTTTTCCTGCACCCGGATCATCCGCCAGAAGAAAACGGATTCGCGGCAAATGCAAAAAGTAATCGTACACCGCTTCAAGCTGATGAGGCAATGGATCAACACGTGCAATGGAAAGACTGAAATAGGGATCGTATTCGTACGCGAGACCAAGGCGGATTGCCTCGACACCCAAACGGAACTTAGCGGAATCCCCATCGAAGGGTTCTTTCTCGGGTGTTATTTCCAGCTCAGCGATTTGTTCTCTAGTGAGAATCGGTTGGTGCACTTTCCCCGTATGCATTCCCTCGCCGACGAGCTTAATGGAATCTCCCATTTGAACCAGGGTAATGATCTTTACCGGTTCAGGGAGAATGGGGCCTGTAACAATGTGGTTTGGCTTAAGTTCAGTTGCGTGCATAGCTTTTCCTTATAGCCTCTGAGAACAACCGATTCCCATTATATCAATATAATTATAAACAATTACAAGATTTTGTAAAAAATATTCAATATTTTAACAGATTGTAATATAAAATTGGTTTATTTGCAAGGCAAGAGACGTGAAGTGATAATCTTATTAAAGTTATATTATTTTTCTTAAAAAGTTATTTTTTGTTAATTAAAATAATAATTTCAACATTTTAATTTTTGATCATGTTGAGCTAGATAAATGTAAATTGCCATTGTGTATATCTATAACAGCAATTCTAATTTTGTATACATAACATGTGGCGAGTGGGGTCAGGTCTTGAAATATGAGAACGGAGATACAATATATTCAAGGATTATCCTTCGAGTCGTTGTCAATATTTCAAGACCTGACCCCGCGGTCGAGGAACCTAACAGTCAAAATTAGAATTGCTGATATCCATAAGCTTGACATCTCATTATTATAATGTATAATATACATCATAAGAAGGGATTATTATGCATAGAACGCAGATATATTTCAATGAAAAAGAGTGGAGTCTATTAAAACTTCTTGCCTCTAATAAAAAACAAAGTGTCTCAGAATTAGTTCGAACAGCAGTGAATAGATATTATTTTATTGATAAGAAAGTCGATTTATCAAAAGCATTGGATGATATTGCCGGGCTTTGGTCTGATCGTGATATTAATACGCAAGAACATATTCGCTCTTTAAGAAAAGGTTCTCGAACTAAATATTATGCAGATTATCCTTGATTCTGATATCATAATCGAATGCTTACGAAATAATCATGCTATCATTGCAAGCATTAAAGATTATTATTTAAAAGGTTACGTAATCTCTTATACACCTATTTCCCTCGCTGAAATATATGCTGGTATTAGAACAGGAGAAAAAAAAAGAGTTAAAACCTTCTTTTTTACTCTTAATTTTATTCCTATTGATGAAGACATCGGTATAAAAGCAGGTGAATATCTTTCTCAATATTCAAAAAGTCATAATGTTGAAATTGCGGATGCATTAGTAGCTGCCGCTGCCTATGTTCATAAAGCTGAGTTATATACCCTTAATAGAAAACATTATCCGATGAACACAATCAAATTTATTCCAAGACAAGAAGCTTGATTCTAATAAAATGATATTTTTATAACCATAATCAACTCTTTTAAGACCAAATCAATTTTATGTTTCACCTGTCCATAAAATATTCCTCTCATTCATACGCTTCTTTTGACACATGGTGTTGCTCGGGATAAAATAAAATACAATGAAAGAACATGAAAAAGTAATGAAACCTTCCTATGAAAAACTTCATCAAGCCTTTCCACAGATTGATGAAGTTTTTTTAAAGAATCACCTCGCGAGTCTCCCGGATCGTTATTTTGAAAGCTTTGATGAGAAAGAACTTTATACGCACATTGCCGTGCTCTCTGCTCTTTCTCCTCAACATCCCATCGAGGTTTTAATTCATTCCCTTGATAATGGAAGCATAGAATGTACTGTCTGTGCCTTTGATTATCCGTCTGAATTCTCTCTTATTACGGGTATCCTTGCTGCGTCAGGGTTTAGTATTATTGCCGGAGATATTTTTACCTATGCCAAATCGGTATCGCCCGTTATTCCCTTCCGTAGAACACGAAGAAAATTGTCCCTCACGCAAGGGACACTTTCAGTTGCGCGCAGGCGGCGTATCATAGATTATTTTAAGGGCAGGATCCATTCCCCGCTTTCCTTGGAGAAATGGTCTGTACAATTTAAAGAAAAGCTCGAATCAGTAGTTCTCCTTCTTGAGCAGAATAATGATAGAGCACAGAGAGAGGCAAAACAAAAAGTCAATGA
This sequence comes from bacterium, assembly GCA_049472395.1. Classification (GTDB taxonomy): domain Bacteria; phylum SZUA-182; class SZUA-182; order DTGQ01; family JBLIRR01; genus JBLIRR01. The sequence continues at coordinate 6,359 of JBLIRR010000040.1, forward strand.
GATGGTTGCCCAGCGATTGCTAGAGCTTAACCTCGATGAGCACTCATCGCTCTATCCGGTGCATATGGAGATTGACAATAAAAATAAATATTTTACGCGGCTCAAGGTCCTTTCCCAGGATACCCCTGCCTTTCTTTATGCACTCTCAAATGCTCTTTCTCTCTGTAAAATAGATATTGAGCATGTTCATATCCAGACAATCTCCGGTCGTATTGAAGATATTCTCGATGTGGTAAGCTCCAATGGCAAAAAGATTACTCATCCTGATAAACTCAATCAGATAACACTCTCGGTGTTGCTTACCAAACAGTTTACGTACTTCTTGGGGCGGGCCCCTGACTCGTATGCAGCGCTGTGCCGTTTTGAATACCTCGTTGAAGAATTGCTGAAATTACCGGAACGGAAAAGGTGGCTTGAGAGTCTTTCGGACCCTTATACTTTGCAATCTCTTGCAAAGCTTCTTGGTGTCAGTGACTTTTTATGGGAGGATTTCATTCGTCTCAATTATGAAAACCTTTTACCCATGCTGACCCCGCACCTTGAGAGCAAGTTGTTGAGCCTGCCGCAGGAAAAATTATCAGGAGCGCTTGCCAGGATTGTGTACGGACCAGGATCATTTGAGGAGAAACAAAGACAACTTAATGAATTTAAAGACAGAGAGATCTTTTTAGTTGATCTTGATTATATCTTGAAAAGAATAGATTTTCATGCATTTTCAGAGAAACTTACTTACCTGGCAGAGCATATAGTGAATAGTTCTGTGCATTTGGTGTATCAAAAATTGAAGGATCACTATGGGGAGCCGAAGACTGTTGGGAGGCTCAAGGCTCAATATGCTCTTTTCGGATTGGGTAAGCTGGGCGGTGCCGCACTTGGATATGCCTCTGATATTGAGTTGCTTTTTATTTATAACGATAATGGATATACCGATGGTGAGGAGTCTATCGAAAACTCTGAATTTTTTCATCTTCTCGCGAAGGAAACAGCGCAGGCAATACACGCCAAACGGGAAGGTATTTTCCATATTGATTTGAGGCTCCGTCCCTATGGCGTATCAGGCCCCTTGAGCAGTAGTCTTGAGACATTTTGTTACTATTACGGGCCCGGCGGACCAGCTCATTCCTATGAGCGTTTAGCTCTTGTACGCCTGCGCGCTGTGGGGGGTGATAAGGATTTAGGAGCCCGGGTCGAACGTTTGAGAGATAATTTTATCTATAATGTGAAGAATATAAACCTGCAAGAGATCAGGGAACTGAGAGAAAAACAATTCACTGAAAAAACAAAAGGTGGGAAGGTTAATGCGAAATTCAGTCCCGGAGCGCTTGTCGATATTGAGTATGATGTCCAGATTCTGCAAATTATACATGGGGCGACTATTCCTGAATTAAAGACTCCTCGGATTCATGAGGCCCTCAATGCTCTATCCGGGGCTGATGTCCTCTCCCCTGAGGAAACGCATCAGCTTACTGCAGCATATGATTTCTTGCGCTGCCTTATTAACGGTCTAAGAATGCTTCGCGGCTCTGCCAAGGACTTATTTCTGCCACCTCCTCATTCTATTGAATTCAGGCATCTTGCAAGGCGCATGGGATATGAAAAGAAACATTCCCTGAATCCCTCTCAGCAGCTTCATGTGGATTTTGAGACACATACGGCTGTGGTACGTGCGTTTGTGGAACGTCATTTCGGGCGGGATTCATTGCCAGGGCCTGCAACGGGATCAGTAATCGATATTATCATCTCTGAGAGTATTCCTGCTGAGCTGCAGAAAAAAATATTATCTGACATCGGTTTTAACAATATTGAACGGGCTGCCCTTAATTTAAGAAAGTTAGCCGGCAAGGGTAATCGGCGTGATACCTTTGCCAAATTAGCGATTTTAGCCTGCGATATTCTCAGCAATAAGCCTGATCCTGATATGGCACTGAACAACTGGGAACGGTTTGTCAGTTCCCTTCCCCTCCATGAAGTCGATTATGCCCAACTCCTCTCGCAGCCTGTACGGTTAGAAATATTGCTCAGTATGTTCTCGGGAAGTCAGTTTTTGTCTGATACCCTGATACGATATCCTGAATTTTTTACCTGGGTCACGACACCTAAAAACTTGCACAGGCTTCCGGATCGGGAGAATTTCGATCATGAGCTGCGAGTCAATGAAAAGTTATACGAAGATCATCATGAGTGGCTCAATTATATAAGGCGTTTCAGAAGGCGGGAAATACTTCGCATCGGAGCGCGTGATATCTGGCTTGATGCTCCTTTGGAGGAGATTATGCTCGATATTTCTTTCCTGGCTCAAGCACTCGTTCAGGTAGTTCTTCACAATGTATGGAAGAGGGTTTTGAAGTATCTGGATATTAAGGATTTTTGTATTCTCGCCTTTGGAAAACTTGGAGGAAACGAGCTTAATTATAGTTCTGATATTGATCTCATTGGAATTTATAATGACTCCTCCCTTGAGGGAACGTATGACATGAGCAAATATCGATCATTAAAAGAGCTTTATACTTATATAATGGAACAGGTATGCACAGATCTTTCTCTCCATACGGAGGAGGGTTCCATGTATAGGGTTGATTTGCGCCTGCGCCCCTATGGAAAAGCAGGAGAGCTTGTCTCCTCACTTTCGGCGTTGACGGCGTATTATCGATATGAGGCATCATTATGGGAAATTCAAGCTGCCCTGAAATTAAGGCCCATCGCTGGAAATCAGGCTTTAGGTAATGAGTTTCTCTCTGCTATTCACCCTATTTATAACACCCAGCGCTCTCATTTCGATATTGCGGAGACAATTGAAAAACTCCGGCAGCGAGTAACCAGGCAGCAGGTGAAAAACCGCTGTAATGTTATCGATGTAAAAAATGGGAGAGGAGGCATACGGGATATTGAGTTCTTGACGCAAGGATTACAACTGCTTTTTATTCCGCGCTATCCTTGCCTTATGAATACTAATACCCTCCGTGCTCTTGACCTTTTACGAGATGCAGAATGTCTTCCTGAAGAAAAAGCATCGCACCTAAAAGAGGACTATATTTTTTTGAGGAAAGTTGAGCATTACTTACAAATTCTTGAAGATCGCCAGATTCATACTCTTCCTCAGAATAGCCGGGAGCTTATTGCCTTAACGAAACGTGTACTTGGCGTGAAAGCAACCATCGAGCAGTTTATGAAAAAGCTGAATGAGTGTTTTCGTCGCACACAAACTATCTATGAGACGTATCTTTTAAAGAAATAAAAATAGCTTAAAAGGGTAAATCCTTTTCCTTATTTGATTTACTTTTTCTGAAATTCTTTACTTTTTCTATTGTTTCATCAATTTCATCATCATCAAATTCATCATCAAATTCATCATCAAACTCATCCTCGTAATTCGGATTCAATACTCTCATTGCATTAAAGAATATGCCCATTGATTCGCACAGTAACTTGATAATTTCAGCTTGCTTTTTCTTCTGGTCCAATTCCTTATACTTTGATAATTCTCTCACACTTTTTTCAATTTCTTTTGCTAATGAATTAAGAGCAGTTAATATTTCTTCCATTGGTATCATCCCTCCTTTTAAATTGATAAATTAATTAAAATCTTTTATACTATACTATGAGAGATTTAGCAAATCTAAAAATCCTTTTTCCAGATAAGGTCGATCCCGGAACGGTCATCTGCCCGGATTTCCGTTTCAAGAGTCAGGTTGCTGTAAAGATAATATTCAACAGTGAGCATCTCTGACTTTTGTTGCCCTAATTCTCTGCTATATGCAACATACACATCACGGGCCAAGTATTTCCCGATCTCCAAGCTTGGCGTGCCTTGCTTTGATGCCCTTATCTGAATTGTATCCACTGAAAATTTTTCCCCAAATATGCCCATCACTTGCATTGCTACAATCCTTCCCACAAGAGCGAATGCCTGGGCCTGAAGATTCGCAGATTCTCTTTGACTCAAATCTTCCGTAGCCCGACCGAAGATCAGATATGAGATAATATCATTCTGGGGCATGGAGGGATCACTCTGGAGCGTTACCACAGGGGCATTTTTCGTACCAGTGATAATAATAAAAATATTTACTCCTCCGACCCGGTACACTGTGCGCATATCAATTTGCGGATTAATTACTGTAAGGCCCTGAAAGGTGAGAACGGCTTTCTGAACCTCAAATTCTTTATTGTAGAAGGTATAATAACCTCGCACACTTTGAATATCCCCTAATACACGAGGATTATTCTCCTTGGCTTTTAAAATGTGAATATCCCCTTTAAGCTCAATATTCGCTTGATCATGAATAATCCATAAATTCCGGGGTATATGTACATGCGTGTCAATGATCACATTTTTCATGAAAAAGCCAGGTTTTTTCTCAATGAAATCAGGCTTTTTCCCTCTTTCTTTTACCATCACAACCTCAGGATTTATCCTGTTACTACCTATAAAATCACTTATTTTTACTTTTACCGAAGGGAGGGTGACTGATCCTGAAAGGTTGATGTCAGAGAGCGTTCCTTGAGCTTTCATCTCTCCGTCACACACAAAATGAGAATCAGAAGAGTAGAGGATTTTCCATTGTTCCATGTTGAGGGTTGCAATAAATTGATCAAGGGAAAATTGGGACAATTCAATAGTGGTAGATAATAATGCAGACCCTGAAGTACCAAGAATTTTTATCCCATCAATAATGATACGCTCGTGAGTGCCCTGGATGCGAGCCTCTTGTAGCGTAAAAATTTGAGAAAGCGGCATAATCTGAAATGAGGTATTCACAAAGTCTAGCTCAGTATCAAAATGCGGCTCGCCAAGGCTGCCGGATATCTGTCCCTTCCCCGAGAGAGTTCCCTGAACCATTGTAATGCTCGGCAATAATGAAGGAATAAAGCCAAGATCAAGCTGATCTATCCGTATATCCACGAAAAATCCTTGCAGAGAAAAGCGATCCTGAACCTTCTGGAATGCAAGATCGATGGGGAGCTTTCCGGAAAGATGTAGTGTCTTTCTTCCCTCCTGGGAAAGAGAGGCGATAAGATCTAACTGTTTTTGATCATACGAGATGTCATGACGAAATTCATCGAATTTGAACTGGCCTGCGATCCCGTTTTTTATTACAGCGTAGCCCTTCATTAACGGAGCATTAAATGAACCGCTCACCTTCAAGTCAGCATCTAAGACACCCCCAAAAGGTATGGATTGTGCAGCCACATTATGTAACTGGTCAAGTGAAACCTCGGAAAGTGTAAGACTTATCTTTTGTGCCCCTCCCCACTCAATAGCTCCTTGCAGGGAAAAAATGCCTTGCGCTGAGCTGAGAGTACAGGATGAGATGCGCACTCCCTGCTCATCCGTCTCACACCGGATGGGTTCTTTATTTTTCCATATAGTAGGGCCAAGGGGAAAGGTGATACTATCAATTCTCGCTATAAGTTGTCTCAAGTTTTGAATTTCAACCGCTCCTCGCGCATCGATCAGGCTCGTATTCTTACTATTTCCCTTGATACTCCATACAATCTCGTGCTCTTCATCCTTATGGGCTTCTAGGGAGAGGGAATCAAGATACGTGTTCTTTTTAAATAAAATGGAGAGGGCGTGAATCGTGCCGGAGAAACCTATGGATTCAAAAGGAGTTATCCCTTTGCATCTCCCATTGAGCATCATCTCATTGATATGAAAATCCTGAAAGGTTATCTTATTCCCCTGAAGGTTGACATCAAAAAGAGGTTCTTTAAGGCATCCACTGATAGTCCCTTTCCCTGTGACTATCCCTTGTAAGGGCAGGTCTTTTTTGAGTAATTTTAAAAGGGCAAGATCTAATTCTTCTAAATCCATGCATAAAGATACTCTCTTTTCATCCTGGATACCGGAATTTGTGCCCTGGCACACCGTGCCATAAGCAGAGAAGCGTAATCCTTCCATCTGCATCTTTCCTTCACTAAGATGAATCATATCAGATCCGTAATGTCCCTTGAGAAAGAGATAGTCAGGATAAATATCCCCAATACGGGAAGGGAATAACTCAATTGAGCCTGAGGCCTCAAAATCCTCGGTGATCCTCTTTCCTAAGACCCCCTTCATTTTCACCTGTCCCGCGAGGTTCGAGGAAGGAAACTCTTTTATCTTTAAGCCTTTAAGATCAAGCTGTTGAAATGTAACTGAAAATTCGTAAGGAAATGGCGCCTCCACATCGATCTCTCCCTCTGCCCTTACCATCCCAAATGGTGTGTGAAGTGCTATCTTGTTCATTGTCAGATTTTCCTTCTCAAATTGCCCCTGTAAGGACACCGCTTCAATCTGCCTTTCATACAGGGTAAAGGAAGTGGTATGTAAAGTGAAATCCGTTGACATCTCCTTTGGCCTAATGCCCATTCCCGAAATTTGGGCATTAAGATCTATCGTGTGAGAAGAAGAACCGTTAAGGGATGAGGGTATCCACCGGGACAGGGGAAACCGGTTTAATTCAGCACGAAGGCGATAATGAGGTGTGCTTGGATCATCAAGGTTTATAGTCCCTTTTATATTAATTGTGCTTTCCTGTTGGTCAAAAGCATATGAGAGAAGAAGGCTGCAGGCAAGGTCGGAAAGCTTTCCCTGTGCTTTTGCTTCCCCTTTAAGAGTGTGTAATTCAGACAATGCAGACGGCAAAAAACCACGGCCCACAATGTTTCGGACCTCATCCAAAGAAAGAGCAAAGGATGAATGATGAATATCAATAGAGGGTTCCTGGGCTAATTTTATCTTGCCGCTCAATGAAAGGGCCGATGCTCCAGTATTAATCTCCACATTGTTTATGTTCAACACATCTTTTTGTTGGGCCAGTTGTCCCTTGATATACAGTGTACCTATAGGATACGGTGAGAGAGAGAAGGAAAGTGTCTTTATATCTGCATTCCACCATAATTTTTCAAAATATGTGGATAATCGAAGGGTACATTCAGTCTCAATAGAGCCAATGGTCATTATGTGTGGGGATTCTTTCTGAAAATGATCCGTAAAAATAACCGTACTATCCATGACAGTGAGCTTTTCAAGGAGAATTGCAGAAAAGAATATTTCCTTCTGTGGAGCGGGCATGGCGGTGGGAGAGGGGGGAGGGAAGGGGGGCAGCACAAACGACCCCTCCTTTGTTCTGATTATTGAGATATGAAGACCTGCGCATACAATATGGGGAAGGGCAAGTGTGCCCTTTATAAGATCAGGGAAGTGAAGCTTTATTTTAAGCGTCTCACATTTTATGGAGTCATCTTCTTTACCCTCACACTTGATTACTATTCCTCTCACGGTCATCCCCGAAAAAAGCCCTCCCTCAATCTCCTTATAGAAAAGCTGAATCTTGCCCCTTTTTTCTATCTGCCCATGGACAGTCTGGCTCAACCAGTTGCGGAAATAGGCAGTACGAGTAAAAAATATGAGGATAGCCAGAAGAAAGATAAAAAAGAGTGCGCTATAGCTTATAAAAAGAGCTGCCTTACGTATGAAATCTTTTATGTTCATTGTATCTTACTTTAAAATCACCATTATATTCTTAAAATGCATGACCGATACTAAAATGGACCTGATACCGTGACTCCTCTTCATCTTCCGGATTGAGGATATAGCCGATATCAAGCCGTATTGGCCCAATAACAGTGTTATACCGAAGCCCTCCTCCTGACGCATACCGAAGCTCTTCCCACTCGAACTGCCAGGAATTAAGAGACACATTCCCAAAATCAAAAAACAGAACTCCCCATAACTTATTAATCAAGGGAACACGCACCTCTGCGCTTCCCTCTATGAGAGAATTCCCTCCAATCGGCTCTCCTGAGTCATCAAGAGGACCCAGCTTTTGATATCCATATCCCCGCACACTGTAAGTGCCGCCTGCAAAAAAGCGTTTAAATAGCGGAATAGCCTTTTGGTTCACGCCAAATGGTGAAATTGTGCCGGCCAACAGACGGTAGGCAAGTATCGGACCACCCAGTATCTGATAATAATGCTTGAATTCTGCTGATGCTTTAATATATGAGATTTCAGAGCCGATGACCTTAAATGAGGGCTCGAAAAAAATACTCGCGATAAAACCTTCTGTCGGATTAAGTGGTGAATCAGTCGTATCGTAATTACCCCCTGTCTGAAAAGAGGAAAGGATATACTCTTTTTCTTGCAAGTAATTTAATTCCTCCTGAGTAGTCTCTGAAAGACCGTAAATCTTGTTAATATCGAGCAGGTGAGCCCAAAACAGAGACAGATGGGGTTTATACTTTTTATTGATTTTATTTTCAAGCGTAAACGTAGTGCTTTCAAAGGAGGCAAAAGTCTCTTTTTGTCGTGAAAGCGAACTTATAAAAGCTGATGAAGGACCTATGAAATAAGGGTGCTTAAAGATCAATGCCTCGTGCTCGATTAAGGATGAAAGACGAAACAATAAAGAAAGCTCATTCGCCCCGCCTAAAAAATTCCTGTAAATCCCTGCAAAGCGCACGCGTATGTTATCCTCAGAACCATATCCTATACCCGTTTCCACAGTATAAGGCTTTCGCTCCTGAACATATAAATTGATATTCACAGGGCCCTTTCCGTCATGCAACTTTTCAGGTTCAAGAAGCACGGAGCGAAAAAGGTTGAGCCTGTAAATCTGCGTCTGGCTTTGCACGACTTGGGCCATGGAGAATGTCTCCCCTTCAATGAAGGCTATCTCCTCTGAAATAATTTTTAATGGGACCTTGTCATTTCCATAAATATGCAATGTGCCAAAGCGGGTAAAGGGCCCAAGATCAACAGAAAAGTGCACATCAGCTTCATATTCCGTTTCATAGATAAACACATTCCCCGATAATCTGGCCCGGGGGTACCCTGAATTTGCCAAATGTTCAAGAATTTTGGTTTTCGCATCTTCATACTGAGCAACCTTAAAGATAGTACCCTCTTCAAGAGGGATGATGCCCCGAAAGAGTGGCTCCCACTCCTGAGCCTTACCATTTTTAATAGCAAAAACAATATGTTTTATCATAATGGGTCTTCCCTCGTAGATAGTGAATATAATGGTGACCGCATTCTCTTTTTTTAACACCTTGGTATCTATGTTTGCGGCATAAAATCCATTTTTCTGATAAAGGGCCTGCACATTTTTGATCCCCTCCTGCAATTTACTCTCTGTAAACTCCGGGGGGGCTTTCCAAAATTTCCAAAGGCTGGGCGGCTGAAGATAAGGAAGGTTTTGCTTTATCGTTTTTTTTGAGATTTTTTTTGCCCCGACTATTCGTAGCTGCCGCACGAAATTTTTTCTCTCTTGCTTTTCGGCGCACACCATATCAGCGAAAAGCAAAAACTTAAGGAATAAAAGAATAAGAGCGCTTGCAGCTAAAATCCTACACAATCTTAAGCTTTTTGTGTTCGGCATAAGGAATTTAATCTCCTCATCGATACTCTTTTCAATTTACCCCGGCAGTGCTCATTTTGTGCCCATACCATGTGTCTCGTGGGTTATTCATTAAAGCGTATGCCAGTCCTGAAATATAAGATTCGTTCTTTTGTTTATTAAATTTTTCTAATTCTTTTTTAATATTTTTCTAATTTTTTTTTAATATTCATCTAATATTCATAGAGTAATATTAAATAAAATTAAATGCAATAATTTTTGCTCATCACACAATACTAAAATGAAGGGGGGGAGGGCCTATACGTATTTTATGAAACGCCTTTTTATTCTTTGATAAAAAGGTAATGAGGTTTTGGGAAGTAAAGTATTGACAGCAAAAAAACAATTGGGAGCATTAATGATGTATGAAAGAAAATTAAAACGACTAATTTTCAGTATACTGGCGGTGATATTCGCACTTTCACTTATTGCATTAGTACCACCAAGTGAGGCAAAAACAATAAAAGTAGATATCAATTCTCCGGTATCCACAGGAGATGGGACCTCCTGGGCCAAAGCTATTAAAAGCATTAATTTGGCTATGATGCAAGCAACAATGGGTGATGAGATACAGGTCGCTCAGGGGAATTATTTTGAACGCGTAAATGTCAAGGCGGGAGTTACATTGCTCGGCGGTTTTACCAGAACAGGGAATGAACGTGTAAGGACTGATCCCAGCAACGTGTTTACCACGGAAATTAATGCCGAAGGCAAAGGGACCGCTGTTACAATGGCTTCAAACACAAGAGTAGGGGGATTCAGAATTACCAAAGGGAAAAATAGCAGCGGAAATGGAGGCGGTATTTATTGTCAAGGCCAAAATATTATAATTATAAATAACAGACTTTGCTTCAATGAAGCGAGCAGGGGCGGCGGGATTGCCTTTGATGTGGAGGGTACAAAAGCTATAATTATAAATAATAGAATTGATAATAATAAGGCACTAAATTATGGGGGCGGTATCGCTGCCATATCATCAAGCGGCACAATCGCGTTTAATAGAATTTCCGCGAACACGGCGCAAAAAGGGGCAGGCGCTCTCTATTGCCAGGGGGGAAATCCTCTCATTGCGCATAATTTAATTACCGGCAATACTGCGTCTGAAGATGGCGGAGGAGCAATAATCTTTGAGTCATATGCGCAACCTTACATGAGGAATAATATAGTAAACGGTAATTCAGCCAAAACTTTCGGTGGGGGGGTATACTGCAGGCAAGGGGCAATCCCTTCCATAATAAATAATACATTTTATATGAATAAATCAACAGATTCATTATATTACGGCATCTATAGCGACGCGAGCTCTCTGCCATATCTTCGAAACCTCATTATTCAAAATACGGGCAATCCGGTAGTAAAAGGAGATAAACAGGTATCAGCAATTCCTTATTCATTGCTTATATCTTACCTTAATGAGGCCGATCCTTCCTTTGTAAGCCCAATTGGAGGAGATTTTCACTTAAAGCCGGGAAGTCCTGCCATAGACATGGGCGATCCTGCGATAGAATATAATGATAGAGATGGCACAAGAAATGATCAGGGAGCTTATGGCGGTCCCCTTATGGGCAGTATTGGTGTGTTTTATAAAGGAATTACGCGAGTGGCATCTTTTGACGGTGAAGTGCCCTGTACGTTTGAAATTACACTTAAATCAATACTTACGAGTGAAGGTTTGGAGATTCGCATTGCTGAAACTGATGAACTTATAACTATTATCGATGGGGGAAGCGGCCTTGTCAGTTGGGAAATAGATGGACAGGAAGGGCCTGTGGACCCGCGTCATATTTCATTAAATCAGGGTGAGAATTTATTCACCATTACAATCTATGATGTATTAGGCGCGACCTTTGAGGAGCAGATTGCCATCATTGCCGGCAATAGAAAGGCTCCGGTACCTAAAATTGCTGTTTTACCGGATATTATAGGAGAGTGTTCTGTAAAAATAGCATACGATCAATATCCGATAGCGATTGATGAGTGCATGGGAGAGATTAAAGGGGTTACAAGCAGTCCTCTTAATTACAATCAGAAGGGTGAATACCTCATCACCTGGAAGTTTGCGAATAATATCGGATTAATCGCCACTCAAGAGCAGCGAGTAATCGTTGCAGATACCACGGCCCCGGAACCTGCAAATCCAACTCTGCCGGTCATAACGGGTGAGTGTTCAAGTACCCTCGTCATATCAACAAGACCGACCGCGCTGGATAATTGTGATGGGCTGATCACTGGGACTCTGATGCAGACCCAACCACTCATTTACACAGCGGTGGGAACTTATTCCATAACATGGAAATATGAGGATACATCAGGGAACACAAAGACTCAGGATCAACAGATTGTGATAAAAGATACAAAAGCACCTCTGCCAAGCATGGCGACCCTCACTGCGCTCAATGGCACAGTGGGAGTTCCGGTGGTTATCTCCAAAATCCCAACTGCAAAAGATCAGTGCGCAGGAACTATAAACGGTAAGTTAGTAGAAAGCACTCCTCTCATTTACAACACGCCGGGAAAATATACGATAACCTGGCGATACACGGATAGTAATGGAAATTCAACATCTCAAAAGCAGACTGTGAATATTGAGAGTCCGCCCCCTGTTGTGCCATCTGATACCGCGCCTCCGACGGTTAATGCAGGCGCCGATAAAATCCTTGCCGAAGGGAACAAGGTTAATTTAACTGCTGTGGCCAATGATAATGTGACGGCTCAAAATAAGCTTGTCTTTGCGTGGTATGAAGGTACTACAAAAATTGGCAGCAGTGCCGCGCTGAGCAAGGCATTTAAACGCGGGGTTCATGAACTGCGGGTGGAAGTGACAGATGAGGCGGGAAATATCGGTACTGATACGGTAAAGGTTACGGTAATATTTGGGTGGTGGGGACAACCCATTCTTCCCACATGGCAATCATGGCAGACTGCTGCTCCCACATGGCAATCATGGCAGATTACTTTGCCAACCTGGCCATCTCAGGTCAGATGGCCGACTGTGGGCACATCGACGTGGCCATATTATAAATAATAAAGGAAGGCTTTACCATTGTGCAGAACAGGGATGAGACAAATATTTATAAAAGAAAGCATACTGCATAATTAATTTAGGGAGAATGAGAAGATGAATAAAGATAACAAAGAAAAATCATTATATATAAGCGCAAGTATGGCTATTCTTATATGTATGTTGTCAATTCCCTGTTTTGCCGTGGGACTTGCCGAAAGTCCCTGGCCTTGTTTTGGCAATGATGGCAGGCATACCTCACAATCATCATTTATCGGGCCTCAGAGTAATTCTTACAGATGGAAATTCAGAACACAAAGCTCTATTGGGGTTACATCTGCGGCAATAGGAAAGGATGGCGCAATTTATATACGAAGTCTCGATGGATATCTTTATCCGATTACCATATACGGGGAGGCAAAATGGGAGAGGATTCGGATTAATAACTCCAATCCGATGAAGATAAATTCGATTACCTCATCGCCGGCTATAGGAAATAATGGCAGAATCTATATAGGAAGCGATGACTATATTGTTTATGCAATAAATTCGGAAAATGGCCATATAGCAAAAACCTTTCCTACAAAAGCCCCTGTTCAATCATCACCAGTCATAGGGCAGGATGGAACCATCTACATAGGGAGTAATGACTCTGTCCTGTATGCATTAAATCCTGACCTTACATTAAAATGGAAATATCTCACAGGGGGGAAACTTATCTCTTCCCCCGCCCTCTCCGCTGATGGGACTGTTGTATATGTCGGCTCCCTGGATGGAAAACTCTATGCTTTTCATTATGATGAACTCACCTATGACCAGGATGATCCCTCATCACTTCTTAAATGGATCTGTCCTGAGACGGGAAGTATGGGGCAATTGTGGGGCTCCCCCGCGGTGGGAGAGGATGGGGTTATTTATATAGGAAGTAAGAATAAGAATATCTATGCCATTTATCCCAATGGCGAGATAAAATGGTACTTCGAAACAGGAGGCCCTATAGAGGGCTCACCTGCTATTGCGCCTGATGGGACCGTCTATATAGGATGCTCAGACAGTAAGATCTATACCTTTCATCCGAATAGTGACGGTACACCGACGCAAAAATATGAGACACATGGCCCTCTCAAGGGCACGCCTGTTATAGATAAAGAGGGAACTGTCTTTATGGGTGATGAGAAAGGCTATATTTATGCCCTCAATCCGGCGAAGAAGAATACATTTTTATGGACATACAAGACGCCCTACGGCATATGGTCTTCTCCGGCGCTATCCGGCGACGGTACCCTCTATATCGGGAGTACGGATGGTTATCTCTATGCCTTCGGCAAGGTCCCGCCACCCGCGAATCTCAAGATTGACAAAAAACAGGATGAAAAACAGCCGACGTTTAGCTGGGATACGGTGCCCCATGCTACTCAGTATGAAATGGAGATTGCGCCGGATGAGGATTTTTCTGAATTAATCATGTGGGATGCCAATATAAAAGATTTTACCGGGGAATACATACCGGAAGAGGCATTGGAAATAGGTGATTATTACTGGCGAGTGCGCGTTATCGCCTCTGATCCGGACTATGTGTTTCCAAAAGACAATGAGGGGCTATGGGCAGAAGGCTCCCAATTTTCCATTGACCCAAACATCAAAATCGATATAGTCATTGATGAGGACCATTCAGCAGGCACCCCATTTAAGTTGACCGTGACCGTGCGGGATGATGAGGGAAATATAAGAGAGGATTATGATGGGGCAGTGGAGATATCCTCCAGTGATCCGAATGCCGAATTAATGACGGATCCTGAGAGTGAGACTCGCCACAGATTGCCCTTTACCTATATTTTTGATCCCCGCACGGACCACGGCTCCCACACCTTCTATATTATTTATAAATTAGCAGGCGAGCAAACTCTCTCCATCTCCCTTCCCCGAAAAACGGTGATTGTTACCTCTGAAAATATAGTGATCAAGACAGGGCACATCAATCATTTTATTGTCTTTCATTCTAAAGACAGCACTGTTCCTCAAAGCAAATCAATGAAAATTGAGATTATCGCAAAGGATGAGTTTGGGAATATAATAACTGATTATGATGGCACCATTTCAATTACCTCCTCTGATCCCTATGCGGAAATAAGCGATGATACCTCTAAATCGCTTACGAGTTACACCTTTAATCCTGCCACGGACAAAGGTTCGCATATCTTTTATATCACATATAGAACAGCAGGAGATCACACGCTGACTGTGTCCGATCCTGAAAGCGGTATCTATGAGTATTCGACTGTCAATGTAAAGAACGAGGATATTAGAGAGATCACCCAAAGGAAAATAATGGAATATTCCGAGAAGGAGCGTGTGGCACGAATCAATACTATGTTGGATGAGCCCCTCACAGTAAAGGTCACGGACCTCTCCGGTAATCCAATAAATAATATGAATGTGCGTTTTCTTATTATTTCAATGCCGGATACTCAGGATCCAAAGTGCGAGCCATACTTATCCAATGTGAGCGTGAAAACCGATGCCAATGGTCTCGCTTCCACTTCACTTGCGTTAGGATGTACCCCAGGTACGTATACAATTAGAGCGGATTTTCCTGACAAGGGGATATTATATGGGGATTATGTTTTATTTTTTGTAACCGCAACTCAATTAACCATTGATACTCATAAAATAAGTGAGGGTAAATGGGAACTAAAGGCATCCGATGAAATAGGCGAGTATGAATGGTATATCAATGAACGCTACCAAGGAAGCGGGCACTCTCTTATGTTTGATCCGGAAAGCTTATATGGAGCTGATTTTGCGGCACGATACTCGGTGAAGCTCATAGATACTCTTTATGATATTGAGGTGAAAAAGAATTTTGATGTTCCCCTTTACATGATACCCGGATCAAAGATATTTCTCATAGGAGGAGATTCCATACTTCTTACGGTGAAAGGTTCTCAAGAGGATAATGTTCGTTACACCTGGGATATTCTGGCGTCAAGAGATGATGTAAATGCCGTCACGAATCCGGGTATATACGGCTCTTTGTCAAAAGGCCGGACCACATCCGAACCTGTTAATAATTTTTCCCCCCGAAAAACTCCCATGGATGATCCGGCTTTCAATCCTGAATTTTATATCCGTGTAAAGGTGAGCGGCGATCTTGACCTGACTGGAGTATTAAGTATATGCATTGCCGGCCCATTCTGGGTTATAGAGGGGAAAATTGTCAGCGGCAGGATAACGGAAAAAGGCACTGACACGGTTGGCATTCAAAATGTGGCTGTTCGTTTAAGCAAATATCGTGAGGGAGGAGGACAAATTACGGTGAATATGAATCCAGTATTTACTGATCAGGAAGGGAATTATGAGCTTTACATACCTTCGGATCTCATCAAAAAAGAATCTATCACTCACTTTTACCTTACCGCATATAAAAAAGGATATCTTACCCTCACTAATATTGAATTGGCAGTATCGCTTTTTGACGAGGATGAGCCGGTGATTATGGACTTTCCTTTGGGGAGAAAAACCATTATATCCACATACACCGATATTTATAAAGATCCGGATGGGGTGTTGCCGGATCAGGTGATTATCAAAATCTATGCTGACCCTCCCTTCACCGGTGCGTCGAATGAAGTAAATGTCGCTCTTTTAAAGGGAAGGGGCACGCTGTCCGGGCTATCTTTTATTAAGACGGAAGGGTGTTATAGCCTCACATATACTCCCTATGAAGATCCCACTGAGAGTTTCACCCTCCGGATGAGCGCAGATACATCAAGTGATGGGAATATCAGTGATGCTCATGCCGGATTCGATGACTATGTTGCATCAACTCTCTTTTCCTCTGCCATGAAAACCCGTTTTACACTCAAAAAATCAGTCTCTGACGAGATAACCACCGGTGGAGGAATCGTCGGGCTTGATTATGCGGGAAATAATTTCTCAGTGCAATTCGATGAGAGAGATATTAACCCATCAGTGACTCTACCCAAGATTGCAATAGAGCTTAAGGTATTGGAATACTTATCTTTTTATGGAGAAGATATATACTCTGTAGAGAATACATTGCAAAGTACAATTGTATATGAAATAGATGCCAAAGATCCTGATACCGGCAGCAAGTTTAGGGGTTTTAAGGAAGCTACATTTATCCTGCCCTGCATAGATCCGAGGAAAGTTCTTGATGTGAGCTTAGCATCCCTTGAGAGCGGGGCGTATGTTATTTACTTTGCCGAAGATAGCGAGTTTCTTGACAAAGGCATTGGAAAAATAATAAGTTCTGGTGATTTTATTGCTGCCGAAGAAGATAATCATATCAGTTTTCAATTTGATTCATTGGGGGTATTTACGATATATTATCCAATAAAAAATATAGAAATTTCCTCACAAAAAAGCACAATAACCGTAGGGGAAAGCCGGCAATACAGCGCAAGCGTCTTTTATGGGAAAAAGACTGAAGTGTGTGAGAGGGCGGTACATCGCAATATTAGGGAGCTGATTCAATGGGAAAGCTCAGATCCACGCATAGGTACAATAAAGAATGGCCTATTCCAGGCAGTGAAACCTGGGGAAGTGTCTATTACCGCCAAAAAATTTAATGCAGCAAGCCCTTCTGTAAAAATAAGAGTGGAACCTCCCTCAGTGGTGAAATCCGATGATGATGATGATTTATTCGGGTGTTTTGTGAAATTACTTTAGAACAAAACTTGGCAATCATAGCATTTGGCAACGCACTGCAAAAGAATGTGCAGGGATGAGGAAAGGACGCCTTTATAAGAGAGAATAAATCCTTTCCCTTTGCTTACCCCTTCAAGCTACGAGGGGGACTGCTCACCGGTAAAGACATTGATCCCTTTATCAGGAAGCCTGCTAAGAACGGGAGAAAGCTCTTGCCGGGGGCATCTGTCGGAGATGCTATATAATAATTTAAAAAATGGATGGCGGGTGAGGGCTATTTTTTTGCTCTACGGGAAGGCAAATAGTAAAAGTGGTTATTCGGCCAGGGTGACTTTTAAGGTAGATTTGTCCCCCATGTTGCTGAATGATGCCGTGAACGATGGAAAGCCCCAAACCTGTTCCATTTGTAGATGAAGAGAAAAAAGGCTTAAAGATATTTTCCTGCTCGTGAGGAGGAATGCCGATCCCTGTATCTTGGATGTCAATATGAACATTATGATTAAATGACATAAGACTTGATTCATCAGCACAGGATCGGGGAAGATATGTTTTGATATTTAATGTACCTCCGTGCGGCATGGCATTAACAGAATTAAGAATGAGATTTAAAAACACTTGTTGCATCTTTTGTACATCATGGGCAATAAGAGGAATATCTCTCTGATAACTGGTCTTTAGTTGAATATTATTCTTTTTTAATCTTTCTCGAAGCAGAATCAATGAGATATCCAGGGATTCATGAATATCAGCTTTATCAAAAGTGAGGGGGGTGGAACGAGAAAATCTCGAAAAATTATTAATTAAGTGCTCAAGCCTTTGGCATTCCTTCAAAATTCTCTCCAAGTCTTTCATTGAAGCATGTGCTGATGGGAGTGAATCATAAATCAATTGTGCTAAGATCCCTATTCCTACCAAAGGATTCTTAATTTCGTGAGCCACGCACGCAGCCAATCTCCCAATGAGACTTAAGCGCTCTCGATGTTGCAATTCTTGTTCAAGCATTTTTTCTTTCGTCATAATTCGAGCAAAAGCCACGATGGCTGTTGTCCTCCCTTCTTCATTAATCAAGGGGTAGGTATAGAGGGTCACGCTCTCCTGAAAAATGACCTTTTCTACCCTTTGGGTTGTATGGGTTAATTGCATTTTAGGAATCGGACAATCAAGACAGGGGCTCTCTCTCCCTTGAATCAGGTGATAACATTTTTTCCCTTCGATTTCTTTTTCATGTTTGTTGCAAATATTTATAAACGCTTTATTTACAATTCGTAGGTTATATTTAATATCGATCATATACACCAAATCCGTGATACCTTCAAAGGCTCTCTGAAACTTCTCCCTCTGCTCTTTCTCCCAATCGATCCTTTTCCTGTGCATTAAAATGATTAGTACTTGTGCAAATGATAACGCAACCAATAGAAAAGAAATAATAAAAAGCAACCACTGCCAGGCGCTCTTTAACACTCGCTTCTCCCAGTGATTCATCTTGATTGCCGGAGTAGTTACCGCAATTGACCAATACCTCCCCAAAAGTCGAACAGGAGCATAATTTAGATAGCATTTCTCCGGTACGCCTTGAAGATTATATATGCACTTTTTAAAGATCTCTGTCCCTGTCCCTGTCCCTCCTTTTAGCATCTTTTCTCGAATGACCCAATCAAGTTCATCCGGCTCTCTCTCATCGGACTTTTCTTTATATAGATGAAAAAGATTTTGACCAATCCAGGATTCATTTTTATGAGATAAAAAATTCCCCTGATCGTCAATAAGCCAAAATGAAGAATAATCATGAAGGTGGGAATAGTGATTTTGACATAGGTCGTTTATAATCACAAGATCAAGAAAAAATACCAATACGCCCCAAAATTCTCTTCCTTGGATTGTATTTTCTTTTCCAGCTTGGTGGGTATAGAGGGGCAAAGAAATTGGAATCCCTTTAATGTTAAAATCTATGTTGTAGTTATTGCTGATATAGGGTATTTGTTGGCGATTGTTATCAGCTTGTTTCAGAGCATTCTGAAAAAAATCCATCTTAGAAAAATCCTCCTTTTGCAGTTTTTCCCATTGAGGAATCCGGGGGTAAAGGTACTCATATTTCCCTTCTCGATTCAATATCCCTATGTATAAGATCCTATCATGCAAAAGCTCATAATAAATCCGAAGATCGGAAAGGATTTCAGTGGCCTCCAATTGAGAGATGGGATAAAGCCGAGCAAATGTAATTAATTTTTCCTGTGACTCTCTTATTAACGATTCAAGGTCAGATGAAATTTCATTGATGATCATAAGCTGGTTCCTGTTCACTTCCCGGATAATTTCTCTTCCCGCATTGATATGAAGTCCCTGAGCAATTAAAATGGTTATACCAATTATAAATAAATAGATAGAGAGGACTTTCATATTTGATTTTTTAAAAAATTTTTTTAAACACATGGGTCTAGGTTTTTATATTCTTTGATTTTCTTAAATAGGGTTGATCGAGCGATCCCAAGAATCTCTGCGGCCTGGGCTTTATTACCGTTTGTTTCTTTTAATACCTTAAAAATATGCCTTTTTTCCAATTCTTTTAATTTAAATTTCGCCTTTACCTCATTTTCCTCTTTTATCATATTATAACGTAATGTCTTATGATAATGTCCTGGCCTGTCGTTCTTCATGTTTTTCAGAAAATCCAGTGTTTCGAGCGTAATAATATCTCCTTCCTCCATAATCATGGCTCGTTCTATAATATTTTTTAGCTCCCTCACATTTCCGGGGTAATCGTGCTCCATGATAACCTCCCTGGCATCAGGATTAAGTCCCTGAATATTTTTATGAAAATCCTGATTGAATTTTTCAATAAAATGGTGAACAAGAAAAGGTATATCCTCCTTCCTCTCCCGGAGAGGAGGAATCCGGATAAGAAAGACATTCAATCTATAGTATAAATCATGCCTAAATTTCCCCCTGTCTACCATTTCCCCAAGCTCACTGTTGGTAGCGGCAATAACATTAATGTTTACCGAAAGATCGTTGACTCCTCCAATTCGGCGAAAGGATCTTTGCTCTAAAAATCGCAATAATTTTGCCTGCATGATGAGATTAAGATTTCCAATTTCATCAAAGAATAACGTCCCCCCATCAGCCAATTCGATCAGCCCCAATTTTTTATCTTTGGCATCGGTGAAAGCCCCTTTTTCATAGCCAAAAAGCTCACTTTCCGCCAGGGAATTAGGCAAAGCCGAGCAACTAATATCTATGAAAGCATTGCCGGCCCTCACGCTTTCCCTGTGAATGGTCCTTGCCACTAACTCTTTACCAGTGCCACTTTCTCCCGTTACTAAGATTGTAAATTGATCGATTGTAGATATTTTTTTTATGAGATTCCAGACTTTTTGGATCTGGGGGCTTTTACCCACGAAACTCCTCGCTTCATAATGGCGATCAATTTCTGCACGAAGGCTTTTCACCTCCCGATGTAATTTTTTTGCTTCCTGTGCTTTCTCTATTGTCAGCCTTAATTCTTCCATGTCGGAACTTTTAATAAGATAATCAAATGCCCCCAATTTCATAGCCTGCACAGCGATGTGGACATCTCCATAAGCGGTAAGAATAATAACCAGTATATCCGGGTATTCCTGCCTGATTCGCTTTAACAAGGGAATTCCACTAATTCCTGGCATGATAAGATCCAAAAAAATCAGATGAACTTCATCAGTAGCTAATTTTTCAAGGGCATCTTCTCCGCACTTTGCCCACAAGGTTTGATAGCCCTCCCTGGTAAGCTGACGGGATATGCCCAGCCCCACGCTCTCCTCATCATCTACTATTAAGATCTTAAACATATCTGATTGCCTTCTAAGATTTTGGCGAATTGAATAATCTCGTTATCACCATTTATTTATCAGATAGTGTAGCAAAATAAGACTCTAATTTTAGATAGTATATCAAAAATAGACGTAATATAATTTAATTAGTTATTATATTAAAAAATCAAAAATAAATATATGACTTGATATTATTAAAGAAATATGGTAAATTTTAATATACAATAAATCTAAAAAGATTTTTTTTCACACTCAGTGAAAGAAATATCTGTTAATCAAATTTAATCTTCTCAAAAATCTAAACTTCAAAGAGTATCCCTAACTACTAATAAACATAACTTCAAAAAATTTTTAAGGAGGATTTATCATGTCCCCACAAAAGAGATACTATTTTTGGGTAATAATTTTTCTTATGGTAACTGTCGGTTCAGTTATCAATACGCCGGCAAGAGCCCAACAATACTGGGCTAACATGCCACCGTACAATCTTCTTTGGCCCCTTTGGTCCCCTCCCTTATCGCCACTTGATCCACTGACAAAGGTGCCCACTCCATTAGTGACATGGCTTGATAAGGACACTATACTTCCTGTCCAACCGGCCCTGATTTGGGATAATGTTGCGTTCCCCAAGGGTCCCCCCTGGTTGCTTTATAATATCCCTGCCACAGCAGGCGGTGGAATGGTTTATTGGGATTTAATTTATGGGATAAATCCTTTTCCTCCCTCATACCTGCTTACCCCTTCCGGATTCCCAATTCCCAATATCCTGGAATCGGATTTCTCTTATTTGCTCCCGACAAAAACAAAACATTTTGCATCATGGGTGCAAGTAGCCAATCTTTTATATGCCACAATATATGGCGTTCCCTTTACAGGACTTATCGGTGCAGCGGATATATGGGGCTTACCTCCTTTATAAATTAAATCTAACCAATAGTAGTGTAGCAAAAAGAATCGTCTATTTTATAGACAGTGTCTATAAGATAGACGATTTTCTATTATATCGTTATCTAGAGAAAAGCACCTCTCATGCAAATTGTGTTTATAAACAAGAGCTTTATTTGATTTGGAATAAATTTTGAAAAATTCAGATATATGGCATTAAATATGCGTACCTTTATTTCAATCTAAATAAAATTTCTCCAGCAATCCCCAGAAAAAGTATCGGGAAAGTTTTTTGTCGCTCCCCCAAAATATTTTTTTCATGACAAAAATAAAGAGTCAATCTATATAAACATCTCTTATCCAGTTTAAAATTTTTTGGAAAGGAGGTGGTGCTTATTGAGAAATAAAGAAATTACGTAATATGCTATAAAAGTTAAGAAAGGAGGTGTTAGCAAAGCGGATTTTAGTGTGTGGTTTTTGAGAAGATTATCTAGATTTATTAGGATACCTCATAGAAGATGAGCGTTGATTCTACCAATTCCTTTTCATTTTTTATTAATCATTTTTTTGGAAGGAGGATTTATATGTCGATACAAAAAAAATTTAACATTTATGCAGTCATTTTTTTAGCCTTTATATTAACTGTGGCCATAGCTGCCCCTCAGGTACAGGCCCAATACTGGACCAACATGCCACCTTACAACCTTCTGTGGCCTCTGTGGTCCCCACCTTTATCACCACTTGATCCGATAACCAAAGCCCCCACTCCTTTAGTTAATTGGGTTGACAGGAATACTGTTCTTCCCATTCAGCCTGCTGTGGTCTGGGACAACGTTGCCTTCCCCAAAGGCCCGGTTTGGTTGCTCTACAATACACCTGCGGCCTTGGGTGGAGGACTGCTTTATTGGACGAGTCTTTACGGGATGAATCCATTTCCTCCTGATTATCTAACTACTCCTGCTGGATACCCAATTCCCAATGCCTTAGATCCGGGCTTTACCGCCTTACTTCCGACCAAAACAAAGCATTTTGTCTCCTGGGTTCAAGTAGCTAACCTCTTATATTCCACACAATATGGTTTTCCCTTAGCATCACTTCTCACTGCGGCTGATATCTGGGGAGTACCTCCTTTATGATTTTGGTGGAGAAGGTTTTTGAGTGTTTGCGGACATATTATAATATCCCGAGGGATTACCTACGAGAGTGTGCTATGAATATAGTGTGTTCTTTTTAATCTTCATGAGAGTTTAATTCCTCGTAGCGGGCTATGTCAAAATAATGGATTTTTTCATTTTCGATATTCGGCGGCGTGCTGCGGGGAGGATTCATTGAAGGATAGCATGATAAAAGGGCCAGCTAAGGCCTATACCAATCCTTAGATGGCCCTTATTTTTTTATAAGGCTTTCTTCATCGAGCAGATGCTTGATCCTCTCAAGGAGTGGATAAGCATTGTGGAAGTCAGGCTGAAGACGAAGACACTCTTTTACCTCAAAGTAAGCATCCTCATATTCTCCTTGCTTTAAATAGGCAAGGCTAAGATTGTAATGAAGGAGGGGATCATCAGGTTTTAATTCGCTCACGGTTTGCCAGGCACGAATAGCGCTTTCATAGTGTGCTAATTTAAAATAGAGCATACCCAGGTTCATCAAGTGAGTAGGGATATCCACGGACTTTCCGGCCAGGGCTATCTCCCATTCTGCCTGAGCCTTCTTAAAATCGCCCATTTCGAAATAGAGATTTCCTAAATCCAGATGTACCCCGGTAGCCTCTGGCTGAAAAGTAAGGGATTTTTGCCAGGCCCGGAGAGCTGCCTCTTTTTGACCAAGTCCCTGATAAGCCTTGCCAAGATAATAATAACCCTTCGGGTCATCAGGCTGCAGGCTGAGAAGTTGTTGATAATAGGAAATAGCTCTATCAAATTTCCCCTTGAGCAAAGACAGGTAACCCAGCTGACTATAACTTTCAGCAGAGCTTTTATCTATTTCAAGAGCTTTCTGAAATAGGCTCTCTGCCTTTTGATAATCCTTGAGATTTAAGTAAACCAGGCCAAGGCTACAAAGATTGGTCACAGACTTTGGATCAAGCTCCACTGCCTTTTTATAACATTTGGCTGCCTCCCCCTGTTCATTTTTGGCAAGAAAAAGATTCCCCAGATGATTCCACGCTTCAGCATAATCAGTGTCAAGCTCAAGACACTTTTTGAGTGAAACTATAGCCTCTTCCATCTTTCCCATCTTCGTATACACAAGACTCACATAATAATACACTTCCCTGGATTTACATATATCTAAAGACCTCTGGAATTCCTTTAAAGCGCTGTCCAATTCATCTTGTCTGTAATGGATTAGGCCAAGGTTAGTATAAATATCACTGTGCTGAGGATTAATCTCTAAACATTTTCTGTAAAAGATCTCTGCCTTATCTAACTGACCCTTCCTCTGATAGGCCCATCCAAGATAGAAATAAGCCTCCAGATTTTGGTGATCGAGCTTAATAATCTTCTCTAATTCCTCAATGGCCCGATCATAGTAATTGAGAACAAGAAGGTTTATGCCATTATCGAGATAATTCATAACCTGTATCATATCTTTGGGATCAGCCTTGAATTTGTCTTCTTCACCATCTCTCGGAGATTTTGTCCACGCATACCCCAGGCTCTTTAACCTTTGCTCTACTTCAGGCTCCAATCTGACTTCTTTAGATGCCCAGGCAGTTGGCTTGTAATCCTTCTTACAGCTGTCAAAGTATCCCTTACATTTTTCAAGATCAAGATCATACTCATAGCCTTCCCTTTCAAAAAGATTACTCGTCTCACCCGGATCAGTGGTAAGATGAAAAAGCTCCGGCTTCGGTGCCCTGATATATTTCCATTCAGGTGTCCTTATACCTTCAAGGCTGCTCCAGCCAAAATTAAGCTCAGGATAGAGGCTCTCACACATTATTCGTGTATGAATCTCTGTGCCCTGCCCATTTATAAGAGGCACGAGATCCTCGCCGGCCATGTCGACTATTGAGTTTAAGTTGAATAGACGGATCACAGTGGGCATTATATCTATGGTGCTTACCAAAGAGGTAACCTTTTTGCCTCCTTTAAGAATAGAGGGTAGCCGGATAATAAAAGGGACTTTGAGAGTAGAATCATAGATAAATATACCGTGTGTATCTTCCTTGTGCTCCCCCAATCCCTCACCATGATCCCCAACGAGGATGATTACCGTTTTATCCATTAGCCCTAATATCCCCATTGTATCGAATAGTTGTCCCAGACACATATCCACATAAGCGATTTCTCCATCATAACGACGATCACGCGAGCTAAGACTATCACCATAGTCAACGCAAAAGGAGGGGGGAGGAAAATAGGGTGGATGCGGATCAAAATAATGAAGCCAGAGGAAGAACTTTCCATCTTTCTCTTTTTCTAACCATGGAATTGCCACATTATTGATCTCTTCAGCCTTTCGTTCATTATACAACATCTTGATAGCCTTCTTCTCAGCACTGAAATTATCATTGGAGGCGAAACTATCAAAACTATCATTATAATAATCGAAACCCTGATCTAAGCCAAAAACCGAATCAAGCACGTAGGACCCAACACATGCCCCTGTCTTATATCCGTGCTCTTTCATTACCTCAGCCAGAGTTATGGCCCCTTTGTTTAAGGAAAAGTTGCCATTATCACGGACGCCGTGCTGGACAGGGTAAAGACCTGTCATGATTGAGCAATGTGAGGGCAAGGTTATGGGAACAGGTGTTATGGCCTGAAGAAAAAGCACTCCTTCGCAGGCCAGTTTATCCATATGAGGGGTCTTTATGGATTTATATCCATAACATCCCACGTGATCTGCCCTGATTGTATCTATAGTGATCAAGAGAAGGTTGTAATTAAGTGGTTTTGCTTGTGCGCCAGGCTTTCCGGGCATCTTGTTATGACAACCAAGGCATAAACATAAGACAATAAGGATGCTCGACAAAAGAATTTTAATTATTAAAGTTTTACTATTCATCACGAAGAGCCCTGATTCTTTCTAAGAGAAAGAGAGCTGATTGATTGCCTGGCTCAAGGCGCAAACCTTCCTTCAATTCCGAATAGGCTTCTTCATATTGCCCTTTTTGGTAATAAGCGAGGGCACTATTATAATGAATCTGAAAATTATGAGAGGGGTCGTCCCCCTTCAGCTCCCCTGCCTTCTGCCAGGCATAAATAGCTTTATCATATTTGGCTGATTGAAAATAGAGTAACCCTAGATTAAGCAAGTGGGTGGAAATATCTATAGCTTTTCCTGCCAAAGCTTTTTGCCACTCTTTTTCAGCATCTTGAAAATCCCCCATCTCAAAATAAGCATTTCCCAAGTTTAGATGAGCTATAGCCAGAGTTGGTTGAAGATCAATAGACTTTTGCCAGGCAGAGATGGCAGACTTTATTTCCCCAAGGGCCTGATAAGTTTCTCCCAGGTAAAGATAGCCCTGTGGATTTTCCGGCTGCAGCTGCAATAATTGATTAAAGGAAGAAAGGGCCGAAGGGAGCTCTTTTTTTACTAAGTAAAGATAGCCTAATTGGAGATAGGCTTCTGCACACCGCTTATCTATTGATAGGGCTTTCTGCAAAAGCTGTTCTGCCTTTTGATGCTCATTCTGAGAAACATAAAGTGCACCCAGGGTGACCATGGCTTTACTATTATCCGGGCGGATAGCCAGGGCCTTCTCTAACACGCTTATGGCTTGGTCATAACGCCCTCCACCAAGATAGACATCAGCGAGAAATTCTACATACTTTTCCATGGTGGATAATTCCTCAGGCCGGAGATTAACCGCCTTTTCGAATTCAGCTATAGCTTCGATTCCATTCCCTTTGGTCAGATAAATATTCCCATTGGTAATATGCCTTTTGGCCTCTATCTGCCTTACCACCAAAGCCTTTACCTCCTTCAACCTTTCTTCATCTTCACCGGCATAAGTTAAAAAGGAAAGCCTATTATCTCTAAACCTGTTTAAGGCTTCCATTAATGGTTCTCGGGTGTCTATCCTGTAAAGGGCACGCGGAGCTGAAAATTCCACCAAGACATTATCATCCGTATGAATACGAACCTCCTTGCTTTGCAGGTAAGCTCCTACTCCCGCTTCATCCATGACAAAATGGCCGAGAAAATCAACCGCATTTTTGATATTAATTCTTTTAAGGTCATTGCCTATTCCTTCATTCTGAAATTCTTTGAGGAGGCGGCCATAATCTAAGGCGATCCTCTCTCCGGAGCCGATAAGGAGATAATCAACTCCCACCGAAGACTCCCAGATTGTAAGATAGGGGAATACAGTCTGAAAGGTATGGATTATACTTCGGAAGGTTCCATCCTCAATATTATAAGCATGGAGCCAGACACACACAACACCACCGATATTCACTCTATCCCGGCACAATTGGAAAAACTCCCGAGTAAAAAGGTCGGAGATACCGGCTATCCATGGATTGGAAGGCTCAGAGATGATGACATCATATTTCCGGTTGGTCAAGGCCAGGTGGTTCCTTCCATCCTCAATGATTAATTCAACCCTCGGATCTTTTAAGATATTATAATTAACATGGTCAAAATAGTGGGAAGCTTCTACCGCTTCAGGTGATATCTCCACACAATCCAACTTTTTTATAGGATAAAGCCCGGATGAACCTAAGGTAACCCCACTTGCTAAACCAATGACTAATACGCTTTGTGGGTGATGGTGAAGGAGAAGGGGTACATGAGCCAACAATTCCTGAGTAGGTAAATCCTCTGAGGAAGAGGCATCGCCTTTGCCATTGACGAGAAAAAATCTATCTCCTTGGGCATTTTCTTTAACCGTCACTGTTGTGCTGATCCCTTCCTTATGATAGATGACCTTCAGTTTTTTTATCTCCCTCTCCAGAACCTCCCTTGACCCTGCTATTTTGCTATACTCTATGGTATTCACGTAAGAGCCGCTGCTAATAAGCTCAATGCTCCAGGCCGGTAAAAAGAGAGCAATAACAACAGCAACCACTATGGGTAGGGTAGCCATTGTCACTTTTTTGGGCATGGTCAAGGTTTGGCTTATAATCAAAAAACTACAACCAACCAGGAGATTAATCATGACTGCCATCAGGATGGTCTTTTGAATTCCCAGCCAGGGAATGAGAATAAAAGCACCAATAAAGGCACCAAGGATTGAGCCGAGTGTATTGACAGCATAGATAGATCCGACAGAACTTCCCACCGAGGTAAAGTTTCTGGTATAGATGCGGCTGGCCAAGGGAAAGGCTGCGCCCATCATGGTGGTTGGTATCAACATCAAGAGAAATACTACGCCAAACTCTGCCAACTGTAAAAGCCAGAAGGAATGAGAAAATTTCAGGATTATGTCCACAATGAAAAGAGGCAATCGATCAAAGAGAGGCATAACCAGGAGTGCTGAAAACCCGATCATCACCTCAACTGCAGCCAGAAAAAGAACCAAATCTCTCCGCCGGTCGATAAATCGGTAAATGAGCATACTGCCCAAGGCT
The DNA here is from genome assembly GCA_049472395.1 of bacterium. GTDB lineage: Bacteria > SZUA-182 > SZUA-182 > DTGQ01 > JBLIRR01 > JBLIRR01. Next base: position 34,620 of record JBLIRR010000040.1, read on the forward strand.
AATCCGAAGATAAAGGCTGTCAGCATCAAACTAAAGGCATAAATAGATGAGCCGATAATGAGAGTAAGGATTCTTGTCCAGGCGATCTCATAGACTAAAGCTGAAAATCCGGATAAACCATACCCTATGAGGACTACTTTGAGCAAATTACAATGAAAGCTCTCACTTTCTGCCGCACTCGGACTTTGTGGCGGCCTTTTTTCCCCTTCGTCAATCTCAAGAGTTACTTTGGGTATCTTTTTAAGGCAGGTGGAGGTTCGGGTATGAAGAGGATATATGAGGAAGAAGATGAAAAGGTTAATGATAGCTCCGATAGTAATGGTTCTATTTACTCCCAAGGCAGGGATGAGCAAAAAACCGGCAGAGAAAGAGCCCAGGACTGCACCAAAGGTATTGACCGCGTAAAGCTTCCCCACTGTCCATCCGATCCGGTCAGAAGAGCTGACAAAAGATTTAATCAGGACAGGCAAGGTTGCGCCCATAAGCGTGGTTGGGAGCAGAAGAAGGAGGCAACAGAAAAGAAATCTGATTAGGCTAAACAGATAGAAGGAGGTATGGAATTCTTGATAAATAAGCTGATAAAAGATTTCAGTAGCTTTAATGATTCCAGGTAAGAGAAGTGAGTAAATACCAATTGCTCCCTCCAAAAAAGCATATATTCTTAAGGGATCATCTCGGCGATCGACAATTTTTCCACCCCAAAAGCCACCCAAGGCTAAGCCACCCATAAAAGCACACAGCACTGTTGTAATGGAGAAGACAGTATTGCCCATGACCAATCGTAAAAGACGTGCCCAGACAATTTCATAAATCAGGCCGACAGCCCCTGATAAAAAAAAGGAAAAAAGGACTAACCATCCTACCATTCTTGGGGGTGTCATACCTGCGGCCGTTTTTTCTTGATTACTTATAGACTCTTCCATCCCGGATTCCTCCTGCTATAAGAAATTCTCTTCTTCCATCTATCCGATGGAAACGAAAGTCCCCCCGTAAATATATTTACTTTAGACTACTTCATCATCACCTCCTCGCTCTTATTTGGAATGTGTTATAAGTTCTGCTTAATTTTTTCAAGCAAAAGATAAACTTCTTGAGAGCCTGCTTGAAGACGCAATGATTCTTTTACTTCAAAGTAAGCATCTTCATATAATCCTTGCTTGAAATAGGCAAGGCTAAGGTTATAATGGAAGAGAGCATCATCAGGTTTTAGTTCGCTTAAGTATTGCCATACCCGGATAGCATTTTCATACTCTTCTAATTTCAAGTAGAGCATACCCATGTTCATCAAGTGGGTAGGGATATCGACAGGTTTACCGGCAAAGGCTATCACCCATTCTTCCTGGGCCTTCTGAAAATCACCCATTTCACAATAGAGATTTCCTAAATCTAAATGTACTCCGTCCGCATCCGGCTTAAGAGCGAGGGACTTTTGCCATGCCTTGATTGCAGCCTCCTTCTGCCCCAGGGCTTGATAAGCTTTGCCAATATAGTAATAACCCTCCGGATTATCAGGCTTAAGACGAAGCATCTGCTGATAATGGGAAAGGGCTTTATCAGATTCCTGCGTAAGTAAATAAAGGTATCCAAGGTGCCCATAACCTTCAGCATAATTTTTATCTATTTCAATGACCTTCTGAAATAGAGACTCTGCTTTTTTATAATCAGTGAGACTCATATAAAGCATTCCCAGATTAATCATCGCGTTTTGGTGATATGGCTTCATATCCAATGCCTTTTTTAGCTCCGCCATGGCCTGATCGTATTTTCCTTGACCAAGATAGAGGCTCCCTAAATTGCTATGCGCCTCAACATTGTTGGGATCAAGTTGGACAGTTAGCTGAAAGTGCTCGATCCCCCTCTCTATCTCCCCCTTTTGACTATAAACAAACCCAAGGTTATTAAGCGCTTTTACATGTGCCGGATCAAGCTCTACTGTTTTTTCGAAGTGTTTTGCCGCTTCATCAAGATTGTTCCGGGCCAGATAGAGGTTCCCCAAATGATTCCATGCGTCGGCATACTCCGGGTCAAGCTCAAGTGCCTTTTTAATTGAAGCTGTAGCCTCTTCCGCCTTTTCCTTTTTTGTATATACAAGACTCACATTATAATAGACTTCAGGAGATTCGAAAAGATCGAGAGAGCTTTCAAATTCCCTCAGGGCCAGATCCCATTCACCCCTTTTGTAATGGATTAATCCCAGGTTGTTATAAGCTTCATGGTTCTGAGGATTAATCTCCAAACTCTTCCTGAAAAACATTTCAGCCTCGCCTAACTGGCCCTTTTCCTCATAGGCCCATCCAAGATAGAAATAGGCTGCCCTGTTCTCCTTATCAGCCTCGATAATCTTCCGGAATTCTTCGATTGCCTGATCATAGTCTCCTAAAAGAAAAAAACCCATTCCATTATCAAGATAATTCATAACATGGATCAAATCTTTAGGGTCCGGTTTTGGCCCTTCCTCCTCTATCTTTGCGGCAGATCTGGTCCAGATATATCCGAGGCTCTTCATCCTCAGCTCTGTGTCAGGATCTAATTCAACATGGTGCGCTGTCCAGGGAGCTGATGGATAATCTTTTCTGAGTCGATCAAGTGAGGCCTCCCATTTCTCATGATCATCCTCTTTTTTTTCAAAAAGGTTGATCCTCTCACCCGGATCTTTTGTAAGATAAAAAAGCTCCGGTTTGGGAGCTCGGATATATTTCCATTCCGGTGTCCTGATACCTTCAAGACGGCTCCAGCCAAAATTGAGCTCAGGACACAGGCTCTCGCATAGAATTTGGGAATGTAGCTCTTTGTCTTCTCCATATATAAGGGGCATAAGATCCTTACCCGGCAGATTGTTCAGTGGTTTAAGGCCGAACAGACGGATCACGGTAGGTGCTATATCTATGGTAGTTACCAGAGAGTGTATATTCTTGCCTCCTTCAAAAAGCGCAGGCGCCCAGATGATAAAGGGGATTCTGAGAGTAGCATCATAGATAAAGATGGCGTGAGTGTCTTCTTTATGCTCCCCCAATCCTTCACCGTGATCACCAATCAGGATAATCACAGTCTTATCCATCAGTCCCATTGACCTCATCTTTTCAAATAGCTGTCCCAGGCAATCATCCACATAGACGATCTCTCCATCATAGAGATGATTAACATAGTTCAGGCTATAGGGGAAGGGAGGGAAATAGGGTGAATGCGGATCAAAATAATGGAGCCAGAGGAAAAATTTCATCTCCCTGTGATTTTCTAACCATTGAATGGCGACCTTGTTAATTTCACCCGCTTTTCTCTCATTATAGCAAGTATCGATCTTTTTTCCCTCAGGGGTGAAATTATCATTATAATAGTCGAATCCTTGATCAAGACCAAAAACTGAATCGAGTACAAAGGACCCGACGCAAGCGCCTGTCTGATATCCATCCTCTTTCATTACTTCAGCTAGTGTTGTGGCACCCTTGCTCAGGAAAAAATTGCTATTATTCCGCACACCGTGCTGCGCAGGGTAAAGACCTGTCATAATAGAGGAATGAGATGGCAAGGTTATAGGGACCGGAGTGAGAGCATTAAAAAAAAGCACCCCTTCTGAGGCTAATTTATCCATAGCAGGGGTTCTTATGGATTTATACCCGTAACAGCTCAGGTGGTCCGCCCTGATCGTATCTATAGTAATTAAGAGAAGATTGTAGTCTAATGGTTTGGGTTTTGTACTCATGGCCCAAAGCATACTGCTATATCCTATCCATAAGAGTAACACGATAAAAAATATTTTTGTCGTAAAAGAGGTCATTGCGAAACAGAGTCTTCTACTTGAAAGGCATTGATTTTTTCTAAGAGTAAACAGTCTTCCCCAATATAAATATGCCTGGGGATTTTTCGGTTGTAGGTTCAGTAATTGATTAAAAATGTGATTCCATCCGTCTTCAATATTTAGTTCAATCTGGGGATATTTTAGGATGTTTTTATTAATTATTATTGATATTTTATTCTAACACATTTTTTCTTTTCTTTCATCGATTGATTAAATTATTATTAAGATGATTTGCATTTTCAATAATAATGATGAAAAATAAGGGAAAAAGAGGTGCTCATTGTGAAAAAAAGTCTTAAATATATCACAATCGGTTCATTTTTTATAATAGTTATCTTTCTATCTTTATTCAAAATCGAAACCTTTGATTTTGGATGGCATCTTAAAACCGGTGAATATATTTATTCTCACAAATCCATTCCCACACATGATATGTTTTCTTATATTGTCAAGGGGCATAAGTGGGTTGATTCTCATTGGTTATTTCAATTAGTCTTGTATATTTTTTATCGTGGCGGTGGAATCACAGGCGTGATTTTTTTGCGGATTCTGGTAGTAGTGTGTACCTTCGTCTTCTTATTTTTAACGATTTATAGAAAAGAATATTATCACATTTCCATTTTTGTGTGCCTTTGTGCTCTCTTTATTTCCTTTCAAAGATTTTTCTTACGGCCTGAAATCTTTACCTTTTTCTTTTTAACTCTATTTTTTTATTATACCGAAAGATTTTCAGAACATCCTTATCTTTCTTTGACTATAATCCCCCTATGTCAAGTTTTATGGGCCAATATGCATGGTCTGCATCTGCTCGGAATTATTTTTTTATTCCTTTACCTTTTGGGGGATCTTCTTCAGGCATTTCTCAGTGCGCATCTGCCAATTATTCCCAAAATAGAAATAGAAGCAAAAGAATGGAAACAAAAAGGCATTTTATTTTGTTTGACCTGTTTTGCATTATTACTCAATGCCAATGGCAGGGACGGAATAGTATATCCTTATAAGATTTTTCATGAACTGAAAACCAAGGCAACTATTTTTTCCCATCTCACAGAGCTGATTTCTCCTTTTGCGATAAAGCACGTTTCCTTTCCCGAACCTATAATAATTTATAAAATTTTTCTTTTCCTCTCCCTTTTTGTCTTCATCTGTCAGTTAAAACGTATTCGTTTAGCCCATGTACTTCCTTATGGATTATTTCTTTATCTATCGCTATTGGCCATAAGGAATATGCCACTGTTCGCCCTTATAGCCACACCTGGTATTATTCACACTACGCATGGCATTTTTGATTTTTTCCTGAAGGGTAAAAGGAAAGGATTGCTGACGCGTATGCCCATTTCCACAGCAATTAATATTTGTGTGATCATTCTTTCCGCAAGCATCTGTGTTCTTATAGCAAATAATACCCTTTATCAAAGATTACTGTACCTTAGAGCCTTTGGGATAGGCGAATCCGATTCTTATCCTAAAGAAGCAGTTGATTACCTGAAAGAGAAAAATATTGCAGGCAATATCTTTAATAGCTCTGAAATCGGGGGATATCTGATCTGGAAGATGTATCCTTTGAAGCACGTAGCATTGGACGGAAGATGGGAGGTGTATGAGGATTTTTTAGAAAATATCCAACAACTAGGTATCCCACGCTATTTTTCCCAATTAGCAGGTCGATATAAAATTAGGGCCATTATCCTGTATAAAAGATCATTAGAGTTCCAACTTATGAGCCCCTGGCTTTTGCATAATCCTTTTTGGATTCTTACAAAAGATACACCCACTACCCTTGTTTTTGAATTGATAATTGGATAAGGCACATGTTTAATTTTATTGAAGATACCCTAAAGATTTCAACCTGGCTTTCTCCTCCTCTGTCATATCGGGAGGTTTAATCGTTTCGGGGATTTGTAAAAAATCCTCTTTGCACACGCGTTCCAATCTGATTTTTAAATTGTCTTCCTGCTTTTTATAGTGAGACATTCCTGATAGATTGTTTTTTTCAGAAGGATCTTCAATCAAATCAAAGAGCTGGTATTGATTGAATAAAGGAGTATAAATCAATTTAAGACCATCAACAATTAAGGAAAGTTTGATGCTATCCCACACAAATGGCGAGTTTGTTTCGGAGAAAATCTCTCCTCCTGCTGCGTGTGCTTTACGGAAATCTCTGCCACGAAAAAGAGGATTTTTTTTGAGAGCGAGAATATTAATTATAGTCGGAACAATATCGATATGTTGTACAAAATTAGTTCGTATCCCCTTTAACCTTCTCCCGTATCTTACAATACAAGGGACGTGAATTTGACTATTATAGATTTCTTCTCCATGGGCAAAATAGTAATTATGTTCTCCCATGCCTTCTCCATGGTCTGAGGAGAATATTATCAAGGCATTATTATATATGCCATACTCTTTTAGCGCCTCGATCAAATACCCGAAGTGTTCGTCAAGATATCGGATTTCCCCGTCATATTGAGATACGTAATGGTAAAAATTTCTCTGCTCATTCAGCACCTGGTATGTGGGTATCCCCCCTCGTCCGCTCACCGAATAGTTTATTTTAAGATTCAGGCATTTTTGATTTGGATCGCCGAACATTCTGTTATAAGGTTCAGGGGGGGTATAAGGTCCATGCGGGTCCTGGTAATGAACCCATAGAAATAGCGGATCTTTATGAAACTCTTTTATAAGTTCAATAGCCTTCTTGGTAGTATATTCCGCAATTCTTTCGGGACATTTTCTGACTAATTCACATTGATCCATGGTATCGTCATATATCATGAAACCCTGGTCCCAGCCTTTATTTTTACGAAGAATATAGTTGCTCACCACCGCGGCAGTGGTGTAACCTTGTTGCTGTAAAATTTCAGGAAGTGTCGTGACATCTGGTGGTAATACAAAAGATTCTGTAATTTTTGTCTCATGGGGAAAAAAGCCGCTTAATATGCTAGCACAACTTAAACGGGTATCAGATGCTTGCGAGAAACAATTTTTAAATAAGAGAGCATCTGCAGAGAACTTATCGATATTTGGAGAGACATTCTTTGAATAGCCGTAACACCCCAAATGATCCGGTCTTAATGTATCAACTAAAATTAAGATGATACTCGGCTTTTTTAATCTGGTTATGTATAAAAAATTTAGTAATAATATGATAAAGACTAAAAAAAATCCTCCCACGATAATAGTTTTTTTGACAGCACGATTCATCGGCTTCATGAAAGAATTTGTCTCCTCTTTTATAAGATAACTATATTTAGAATAGGAGTCAAATTTTTATGGTTTTTCGCACCCGTTCAATAAGTTCTCAATGCACTTCCCGTCCTCCAGAAATCGCAAATAAAAATAAACTAGAAGTCTATCGCATAACCGTTATTTTCATTTCGCACTCTTTGCAGTCAAACCTTAGGGTAAAACGGTGATTGCCTGTTTTTAAGGACCAACGCGGCAGGCATGCGAGATGGTCCCTATGCAAAGGTTCATGAGGGCACATACCCATCTCATATCTCAGGCAGTATTTTGTTGTCATCACTGCGACAGTGCCGGCCGGAGGTGATTTCTCAAATCCGTCATCGATCTTTCTCACACCATGTCGTTCGTAAAATGTCCTCTTAATTATTTTAAGGCTTTATTTTATTCTCCCTAATCACTTTTGCGGCTGTCTTATTTCCTTTTAATAATGCCAATTCGAGAGCGCTAAATCCTCTATTGTTTTTTAAATTCGCATTTGCCCCTGCCTTTAATAAAATCCTTACCAGTTCAACATTACCATATGTTGTGGCATACATAAGAGGCGTCATGCCATCTTTATTTCTTTCATTCACTGAGAGCCCTTTTCGTAAAAAAAGCTCAACAATACTTCTTCTTCCTGCCGTTACCGCTTTAATTAATAGAGTATTTCCTTCTTTATCCCTTGCGTTAATTTCAGCTCCTTTTTCTAAGAGGCGGTTGATGATATCTATATACCCATAGGTTACTGCATACATCAGTGCTGTGTTCCCGAGACTATCCTGTATATTGACATCTGCTCCTGCCCCTATGAGGAATTGAGCTATTCCACTGTTATTTTTTGATATGGCATTAATTAATGGTGTCGTCCCATTATGATTCATTGCATTTATAAATGCGCCAGCATTGATTAATTTTTTCACTATATTCAAATTATTCGCCGCTGCTGCCACTATTAATGCCGTACTGCCGTTGTTGTTCCTTAGGGTAATATCCGCTCCTGCATTGATGAGAGCTTGTAAAATATCAGCATAACCATTTGCCGCGGCATTTATCAAAGCCGAATTACCATTTGCATTTCTTATATTCAAGTCGGCATTGTTTTGCAGGAGAATATTTACAATGTGGGTATTATTTTTTTCCAAACTTGTTTTGAGCATTCACATCAACCTCTTTTTTGAGTATGTTTTTTATAGACTGTGCATCTCCTATTCTTGCCGATTCAAGCAGATTGTTCTCTATTTCATGGTAGGGTCCCTGTGTATACCCAGACGGCACAACTATATACAAAAAACAAAAAACAAGTATTACTATTTCTTTCAATTTATTCATTTTTATCTCCCTATTATAGTATTATTAAATTAAACCTTAAAATTTCATCATTTATCTCATATGCATACTACCTCGCGAAGTTCCGCCTCAAACCGACAAGGTTAAAAGGTTTTTCGGCGGAGCTTCACGCTGCTGGTTACTGGATGCTGGATACTGGATAAAAAATAAAAATATTCCTCTTATACCAGCATCTAGAAACTAGCACCCAGCATCGTACACCCAAAACTTTACTCAATTGTGAAGTTTTTAGGTTGTATAGTACAGCTAAAGAAAAAATGCCGAAATATTATTCATCATTTTATACTATAACTGTTAAATAAGAATTAAAAAAAGATTAAATATTTTTAATCTTATTTTCATCTTGTTTTAATGAATCATAGAGTATAGTATATTATAAATACTGAAATAATAGACCTTTAGGAGATTTATTCTAATTTTGGGCATATGCATGTGCTCCGAATACAACGATCAAAAGGAGAAGTGCTGCCTTTACGTTCTATGCGGGATAACAAGGAGTCAACAATGGCAAAAAATATGGATGAACAATTAAATAAGTTAAAGACCCTCCTCTTGGAAATGGCTAACCTTACTGAAGAGGCGATCTATAAATCTATTGAAGCTCTTAAAGACAATAATGCTCAATTGGCTCTTAGAGTTGTTGAAGAGGATAAGCAGATTGACAGATTAGAGCTTATTATTGATGAAATGGCCATTGACCTTATAGCCCTTCGACAGCCCGTGGCGACGGACTTAAGATTAATTATCGGTGTAATGAAGATAAACGCCGAATTGGAAAGGATAGCGGATTTATCGACAAATATATCTCACAGGGTTATTGAATTGGGCGACAAACCCTTACTTGAGCCTATGGTTAAAATCACTGAATTATCCCAAATCACACGAAAAATGGTAAAGGATGCAATAGATGCGTTTGTCCATCAGGATAAAAAGCTCGCAAAAGAGGTCATCCTCTCCGATCCTAAGGTGAATCAACTGAAAAATGATATTCAGCACCAGTTAGTATACGATTATATGGTGAAAGACGGAGCATGTGCGCCACAGGCAGTTCCTTTGGTATTGACCGTTCGTCATCTGGAACGAATATCCGACCATGCGACCAATATCGCGGAAGATATCATCTATATCCTTCAATCACTCTGCGTGAGGCATCAATAATAATTAACTATATTCTTTATCGTATTATGGACATACCGACAATTTCTTTCTGATTCTTATCGTTCAGTAGATACTTTAGTTCGACTTTCGAGTCTATTGTCACTTCATCCAGACTCATTTTAGAGCCCTGCATGCTTTTAATGACTATATGCGGATTAACAAAGAAAAGGATTATTCTGCCATCTTCCATTTCCAATTCAATCTCAGCATCTTCATCCGGATGAAAATTAACAGACATAATGATTCCTTTTAATGATTTTATTGCTTTTTCTTCATTCTGCTCTTGTGATGATAATTTTTTTTTGTCATTTTTTTTACTTTTACATTTCATGGTAGAAAACTCCTTGATTTATTAAAAATAAAGGTTTTATTTTATAATAAAATAATAATTACCTTTTTTGCTCCGAAAATACATGATTACTCCTTATAATTAAGTAACTTCATACAAAATTATATAGAGTAATCATTAGAGAAAGGTTAAAGTAATATTAAAAATTTTTAATATTCAAGAACTATACTACCCCCATTTTTAAGATCATGGCATACAACAGTCAAAATCATAATAGCTGAATTAGAAAAAAAATCTTATTCGGGGAAGAAATTTTTAAATTGTTCCTCATAGAGACGCCGGTATATCCCATTGCGTTTTATAACCAACTCTTTGTGATTGCCCTTTTCAAGTATTCTCCCGCTCTCAAATACAATTATTGTATCAGCGGATTGTATGGTTGAAAGACGGTGGGCAATAATAAAAGTGGTTCTCCCTTTCATTAAACGCTTCAGGGCATCCTGAATAAGATTTTCCGACTCAGAATCCAAAGAAGAAGTGGCTTCATCCAAAATTAAGATCGGTGCATTCTTTAAAAAAGCTCTGGCAAGGGAAATTCTCTGTTTCTGTCCGCCGGAAAGCCTCACGCCCCCTTCACCAATATCCATTTGATAACCATGAGCCATCTTCACAATAAAATCATGAGCATTGGCAGAAATCGCCGCCTCTTTGACTTCTTCTTCGGTGCTGTCCGGTTTCCCCATGAGAATGTTTTCATAAATGCTCCCTGAAAATAACACAGGTTCCTGGGGAACTAAGGCGATCTTCCGGCGAAGGGAAATAAGTCTGAAATTACGAACATCCACATCATCGATATTGATGCTCCCCTCAGCCACATCATAAAAACGGGGGATGAGCTTTACAAAAGTAGATTTTCCCGAACCACTTCGACCAACCAAAGCCACAATATTCCCAGCGGAAACATCGAGGCTAATATCTTTGAGAATCATAAGGGATGGATCATATCCGAAACTGACCCGGTAAAATTGGATTTTGCCTTTCATTTTGACAATCTCTTTGGAATTGGGAGTATCGATAATTTCGGGTGAGGTGTTAAAAATATCAAAGATTCTTTCAATGGCGGATTGAGAATTGGCCAGGAGGATATTCAGATCGGTAAGCCGATTCAGGGGCTGATAAAACATACCGAGATAGGCATAAAACGCAGCCAATTCCCCCACTGTAAGATATCCCTGAATAACCTGCATAGCCCCATACCAGACGACCACGACAGGGGCAATTGAAGTGAGAAATCCGATAATGGCTGCTGCCAAGGCATTATTCTTGATATTGGCTATTCGGTAAAACAGATAGGCCCGGTTTTCATTGAAGAAATTGTTTTCTTCGGCTTTTTCCCTTGTATATGATTGAATAGTGGAGATCCCCTCCAGTTTTTCATGAACCTGGCCTGAAATCTCTTCCATTTTTTGCTGAGCGAGCCTGCTGGTGGTAAGAATACGTTTTTTGAAAAATTTATTGAAAATCACATATACAGGAAAAATCAGGATGGAAACCAATGCCAATCGCCAATTCATATAAAATAGGGCTGCGGTAATCAGCACTATGGAACTGGCATCCATAATCGTATTGGTAAAAGCCGCGCCAACAAAATTTTGGGCAATAGCAATATCGCTGAGAAGCCTTGAAGCAATGGAACCTATTTTCCTTTTTTCATAAAATCCCAGGGACATCCTCTGTAAATGGACAAACAACTCATGGCGAAGGTCGAAAACGAGCATCTGTCCTGCTTGATCGGCTAAAAAAGAGCGATAAAATGTAAAAAACGCCCATAGAATATAGATCAGGAAAAGGGCAATAATTCTTTTATTGATAAAAGCTATCTGAGGAGAAGAGCTGTCGAGCAGATGATTAATCACATCCTTGAGCACCCAGGGGAAGATGATAGGTATATTGTATTTCAATAAGCCGCAAATGGTTGCGCCTATAATCCACCACTTATATGGTTTGGCATACGAAAGAAATCTTTTAATTGAAGGATCTATCTTCATAACACGGGGAAAATTAACAGAAAAATTTAGTGCCGTGGGATGAAATTTTTTAGTACATATCCTCCATTTCACCAGCGGGTTTAGGCGACTTGTTTTTTTCCTTTTTCTCCGTCACAAGACTTTCAGTGGTAAGCATTAGTGCCGCAATGCTTGCCGCATTCTGAAGAGCGGTCCTGGTTACCTTTGTCGGATCAATAATACCCGCCTCTACTAAATCCTCAAAGCTGTTATTTTCAGCATTATATCCATAATTGCCATTTCCCTCTTTCGCTTTCCTCACAATGATGGAGCCTTCGGCTCCCGCGTTGTGGGCAATTTGCCGTATAGGCTCCTCAAGTGCTCTTTTTATGATATTTTTCCCAACCTCCTCATCACCCTCGAGTGTGAGCTGATCGAGTGCCGGCAATGTCCTCAGCAGTGCGATCCCTCCGCCAGGCACGATCCCTTCTTCCACAGCAGCGCGAGTCGCATGCATCGCGTCCTCGACACGTGCCTTTTTTTCTTTCATCTCGGTTTCTGTCGCTGCCCCCACATTAATGATAGCGACACCCCCAACGATTTTGGCAAGTCTTTCCTGGAGTTTTTCCTTATCATACTCAGAGGTGGTTGTATCGATCTGCGCTTTGATCTGTTTTACACGCGCCTTAATATCTTTTTGCGTGCCGTCGCCTTCAACGATGGTTGTATGATCTTTATCAACCGTGATTCTTTTTGCCTTTCCAAGATCATTGATTTTAATATTTTCCAATTTGATGCCAATATCTTCACTAATTACTTTACCCCCTGTTAAAATGGCAATATCCTCAAGCATCGCCTTTCTTCTATCACCGAATCCAGGAGCTTTCACCGCAGCGCACTGCAGTGTGCCACGCAATTTATTCACAACCAGCGTGGCCAAAGCCTCCCCTTCCACATCCTCTGCAACGATGAGAAGGGGCTTACCCATCTTCGCGATGTGCTCAAGGATGGGAAGCAGGTCCTTCATAGAACTGATCTTTTTCTCATGAAGGAGGATTAAGGGCTCTTGAAGAATTGTTTCCATTCTCTCCATATTCGTGACAAAGTAGGGGGAAATATACCCCTGATCAAACTGCATTCCTTCTACAATCTCCAAAAGAGTCTCGATGCCTTTGGCCTCTTCCACCGTAATGACCCCGTCTTTCCCCACCTTATCCATCGCGTCAGCGATAATATTACCGATTGTGTTGTCATTATTTGCGGAAATAGTCCCCACTTGAGAAATTTCTTTTTTTCCCTTTACCTCCTTAGAGATTTTCTTCAACTCCTCTACAACTTTCTTTACTGCCTTTTCAATTCCCCGCTTTAAGCCCATGGGATTTGCTCCTGCTGTGACGTTCTTAATCCCCTCTTGAAGGATACTCTGGGCTAAGATTGTTGCTGTGGTCGTTCCATCACCCGCAATAGTGCTTGTTTTGGATGCGACTTCCTTTACCATCTGAGCACCCATATTCTCATAGGGGTCCTTCAACTCAATCTCCTTGGCCACGGTTACCCCATCTTTTGTAATCGTGGGGAAACCGAACTCTTTATTCAATACCACATTTCTCCCTTTTGGCCCCAAAGTCACCGCCACAGCCTTGGTCAATTCCTCCACCCCTCTGGCAATTGCATTTCTTGCATCTTCGCCAAACTTAAGCTGCTTTGCCGCCATTTCTTAACCTCCTTATATTAATTAGTCTTATAAATATAACTACTTATTTTTCTTCTTTATTTTTGTCATGATGGTTGTGACGACCTTTATATCCCACATAAATGAAAAACCAGATAGTAGCTATGAAAAGAATATAAATTGGCCAGTTTCGTTTGAAATCGAACATGCTTTGATTCTCCTTTTAAAATATTTTTCACTTCTGCAGATCTTTTACTCTTATATTAAGATATAATAACAACTATAAATTAGGGGAAGATTAAAATTGAATTAAAATTTTTTAATTTAGTGTGATTATCACCTGCACTATCATAATAGATAAGGAGAATAGCCATACTTTTTTTCATTTTTCACCCGTCTTATTACTATCAGTTAAATTGTATAATGTTCAGGTTAATGCGCAGCAAAAAGCAGCAATTCTCCGTGTTATATGCGCACAATCAGAATTGCTGGGTGAGGAGAGAGAGGTTTACAAGATGAGATTTGAGCTAAGCCATTATGAAGAAATGGAAGAAGAGGGAGATTACGTGAATAACGGGTATGATGTGAGGGACGATTCACAAAAAGAGAGAGATTCGGATTATGATTCCGAGGCTGAAGAATTAAGGGAGAGGGGGAGCGCTCATGAGCGCAATCGTAATATTAAAGCATATTTTAGAGAAATATCGAAAATTCCGCTTCTTTCAAAGGAGAAAGAAAAAGAGTATTTATTAAGAATTGCTCATGGAGATAAAGAGACTAAAGAGAAAATGATTGAGGCTAATTTACGCCTTGTGGTTAATATTGCCAAGAAATATGTGAACCGTGGCCTGCCTTTTTCAGATTTAATCCAGGAAGGAAATATCGGATTAATCAAAGCAGTTGAGAAATTTGACGTTGTATTTAACGTAAGATTTAGCACATACGCGACCTGGTGGATACGACAGAGTATCATAAGAGCGCTCGTGAATAAGGTGGGCACTGTTCGAATTCCCGTGCATACTGCGGAGGAGCGGAAGTTATTGATTAAGGTGCGGGAGAAGCTGCGTGTGAAAAATCAAAAGGAGCCGGCTCTTCATGAGCTTGCAGAAGCATTAAACATGTCCGTGGAAAAGATACAACAACTCTTAAATTCACTTCATGAGTCTATTCATATGGAAGAGCTTCTCATTGACACGAATAATCAAAAAAGAAATAGCTATGTTATGGAAGATAAACAGAAAATTTCGGCTCTTGATAAACTCATCAGCGATGATTTAAAGGAAGAGATACAAAAGGTATTATGCGCACTGCCAAAGAGAGAACAGAGAGTCATTGAAATGAGGTTTGGGTTTGAATCATCAGAGGGAAAAACATTGGAAGAAGTGGGAGATAAGTACCATCTCTCAAGAGAAAGAATCAGGCAGATTCAAAATCAAGCCCTCCTTATGCTGAAACACGCTCACAACATACGACCATTATTTGACTTCCTTAAAAATTAGTATAGGAGCGAAGCTCCGCCTCAAGCCAACAAGTTTAGAGGCTTTTCGGCGAAGCTTCGCGATGCTGGTTACTGGGTTATAAATTACGGCTATAGGCTTTTAACCCATAAGCCTGAATAACCAAGAGATACAAATCCCTTATCAGTGTTAAATACTATTTTCCAGCTATAACCGGGGGTAAACGCATCAAGTATGGGCTGCTGCGGATTTGTAACGCTATAGCATCCGACACCGCCATTGCTGTTGATGAAAATCTTACCTCCTTTCGCCCCAAGCATATCCACACTAATGCCTTCCATTGAGTGTGTATAGGGAACTAACTTTTCAGGATTGGAAAGATCAATGATCATAAATTCGTTCTTTCCTCCGTAATAGTATGGATAGGAGGATGAAACACGCACATCATAGAGCACAGGACCGCCATAATACCTGAAATATCCCGCTCCGGCAAGATAGGCATAGCGTCCGTCAATGATTGCAGTGTATGATGAGGTGCCCTCCAATTCCACGGTATCAAACAAGTATGCCGTATCGCCCACAATCTTTACTACATTGAATGTGTAATCCTGCAGATAAGGATCATCTTTCTCAGATGACCATGTGCTATCAATTGTGTAAACAAAATCTCCCGTATCATCAACACCCACACAATATCCTGGAATATTGATTTTTTTCTGCTCGATAGGTTGTGAGGGATTGGACAAATTTATCCTCGATAAATAATACTGGCTTCGGGGCCGTTTCTGTTCATCTTCACCAATACTTTGGCTATAGGAGAAATAGAACATCCCATTCTTCGCAAAACAGGTTCGAGGAGGCGCTTCATCAAAAGGAACCTCGGCTGTTATACCAGGTTTATCAGGTTGTGAAAGGTCTACGACTATAAATCCGCTAAATTCTTTTTGCTCTGTATCTCCTTGCTCAACCTCAGCGTAAAGGTAGGGATAGTAATACGGCTGAGCCTTATTAAATACGAATACATCCTTTTTCATCTGCACCACATTATAGCGGATATAGGAGGAAACAGGCAGGCTGCCTTCAAGTGGCCTTATATCTTGATAGAATCCAGGAATCTCCAATGAGCCGCGTTCACGGGGTTTTGTTACATTTGTAAAATCAATGATCCGGATTGTTGTGCTCTCAACCGTCCGGTAGATTTCCTGTGGCTTCACTATGACCGGCTCTTCGGTTGACACTGTCACTGGCTCGGAGATGGGCTCAGAGAAAGATTCAACATGTGGTATGAGCATATACACGAGGTTTCCGTTGCCGGTAATAGTAGGCATATTTTGTGAATCAAGCTTAAGCTCACTTACCACAGGCCCATCTTCAGGATCAGAGAGTGGGACGGCGCTTAACATGTAGCCCCCAGAGCTTTCGCCGATAAGCCGAACAACATACCCGTTGCTGAGGGGAATAGCATCGATAATATTGAGGGCCAGGGTGGCAGATGCAACTATTCTGGGATTATCACGGTCTTCGGCACTTATTACCTGGATCTCCTCAGAAGAGACAGAGAAGAGGTAATCCTCGACACTGCGGCTTCTCAGCACGCTGCCCTTCTGGCTCACCCAGCCACGGGCTTTTAGATCATTATCCGTATAGTCGATAAGCTGCAATCTATTATCATAGTATGAGGTCCCCTCAGAATAGGTATACGTAGAGTAGGGCAATAAAATAAGTCCAATCTCATCAAGAATAGTAAATGCTTTTACATCTCCATAGGCCCCGGAGGTGCTCCAGCCTTCCTTATCACCAAATGAGACACGTTTCATCAATAAGGGGTTCCCGGGATCACTTACGTCAAAGAGGGAAACAGATACCATGCGGCCGGCGGTATCATCAACTCCCAGGGTAACAAGCCGATCTCCCCGCGGTTCAATATGGGTCGACCACCCGGAAACTTCAAGCTCTCCCTTGACCTGAGGATTGTAAGGATCGCCCAGATCGATAACCCACAAAGGATCAATCCGTTCAAAAGTAACCATGTAAGCATGCTCCCCATCAAATCGAGTGGCAAATAACTGTTCACCCTCCCCCAGCATGAGAGAGCTTATGAGGTGAGGAGTATCAGGTTCCGTGAAATCTATGACATAAAGGTTGCTGATGCCGCCCTTCTCGGTCCACTCATAGGTGCAGATCCGGAAATATCCATTATAAAAATCCATTTTGAATTTATCTTCCACACTTCCTCTCACAAGTATTGAGCCACGGACATTGATAAGGCCCTTTGGATCATTGATATCTGCATAGGTAACTTCCGTATTCGTGTCAGGATGGTTATACTGCGTTGATTCTACAAATATTGCCTTGTCGGTGACATGAATATTATTGGTAAATCCTTCAAAATTTATGCGATCCACCTCCCGGATATTGAGCGGGTCCGAAATGTCGATTGAAAGAATGGATATCTGTTGCTGCGGTTCTTCAGGTGGAATGTAGTCTGGCGCGATTATATCAGGGGATACTGTGGATACGGCTTCTTCTGTATTTATTGGTACTGCGGAGGGCACGTCCCCTCCAGCGCTCACTCCGGAGTCCTCGACAAGCAATGGCACTGTCACTGCCACTGGCTCTTCAACAAAGCCACGAACATAAGGGCCATAAGGCCCATAGTAATATGCGTATTCGGATGCCACTACATAGAGTATGGTGCCAACAATACGGGAATCCGTCACGCTCCCCTCAACATCAAAGGAGCTTATGACCGAAGGGGTTGACTTGTCGCCAATATTCATCACTATAACCCTGCTGAGAATAGGAGCAGTGGTGGGAATGAAGGCGTCCTCTTGTGGTTGGATTTTAAAAATATCGGTTGAGTAATAAGGATCAGTGTTGATATAATTCACAATAATATATGCTCGTTCATCACGTATATACATATCTATGGGCGTGCCAACGGATTCGAGAGGGGTTTTGCTCAGAATAACGGGAAAGCGCGGATCACTTATATCACAGATAATGAGCCCACGGTAGCTATTGAGCAGGTAAAGGTAAGTACCCTCAATCTTGATAATATCCGCTTCTTCAATCTCCCGCGCAACCTGGTCAGCCGTTTCCCGTGCCACTTCTCCCGGAGCCATCGCGCCATAAGCATATCCTCCGTATGCTCCGGCATACTGTGCATCCGTATCTGCCGATACAAACGCGGATTGTTTCCCTCGAAGCTCGGTTATATTACTCGCTATGACTATGGTAAAGGTCATGGTTTTGAGAGGCGGGACGTTGGTTTCCCACTGTCGTTTGTAGGTAAAGGAAATTGATGTGGTCCCGAGCCCAACAGCCTTAAATATCCATACATCCCTGCCGCCCATTCCAACCAATGCCATATTGGGGCTCATATACATATAACTTGTTAAGGAAAGCTTTGACGTATCCCAGTCTGCGAACCATTTATAGCCTGTGCTCGGATTGGCCGCAAGCTCAATTCTGATAGTACCGTCTTTTTTCAGGTACACTGTTTTATTATTGTATGATTCATCGATGATCATGCTTTTTATGGTTATCCTGGCCTGAGCCACTTCTTGATATCCTATGGCGGTCGGGGTGAGAAAGGCTTCAATAGTGTAATCTCCCGGGGCCACACTTACACCATTGTTATCCTCTTGCTCCCATTGGGCTTGAAAAGATTTTGTCTCAAAAGGAGCAAGGGTCAGCGTAGTTAATGCCATGGTATAATATTGATGTGAGGATAATTGCCAGATTACCTTGAGCAGATTATTTTTTATAACAATATCGAATTGTTTTCCTGAAGAAAAATTAAGTGTGAGGGGTGTTGCCATCTTGTTTGTCACATTAAAGGTAATTTTAACCGGCTCTCCTTCACTATAGGAGAATTTATCAGTGGCTACTTTATAGTCTAATTTTTTTTGAGAAACAGGGACCCAAGGAAGCGGCACAATCGGGGAAACCGGCACGTGCCACCACCATGAATATGTGGGCATAATACTACCACCGAAAAGAGTACTGATGGGAGCGCTTGTTTTTGTCCAGGAATCCCATGTAACAGAAGAGGCAGAAGGGGGAGTCAGGCCTGATGTATACCAAGAACCTGTAAAAGGCGTGACGGTTGAAGTCACGTAAGGATTAGAGAGGTTCCATTGCACGGATGACGGCATTGAATATGTCTGAATCTGGGCCATGGATGACCTCATCATAAGAGCATTAAAAATAAGAAAACAATTGAAAATAATTATTGAAAATAGAGTAGTTTTTTTACATAACATAATCACACTCCTTGTATGGTGTTTTGTTCATACTGCTTTCATATATTCATATAATAATTACACACACCTCCTTTCACGATTTTTATTATGATGAATATCATGTTGCCTGTATTTGTTGGCAAAATGGAGTATAAAAGTAATTTTATCCCTTGATAATTAGAGGAGTATTAAAAAAAAATTAAAATATTTTAACTTAAGAAATAACACGCACAACTTATTGAGCAATAAAAAAAACAATCCCACGTCTTATCATCATGACGCCAATTGCAGCAAGAAGGAGACTTGCTATTTTTGAAATGGTCTTAGTTCCCGCCCTTCCCAGATAATTCTTAATGAGTTCAGACAGGAGGAATGCGCCTCCGGCGAGGAGAATATTTATTAAGAGCGCCGCTGAAGTGATTAAAAAACCATGCTCGTTAAGAAGGAGGATAGAGGTTGTTAATACCGCCGGCCCTGTGATCAAAGGCACACCCAAAGGTACGGCTCCCATATTGTCAGGGTCTACCATCCTTTGTATCTTTTCTGCATTCACTAAATCGCTTATGGAAATTACTAAAAGCAATATGCCGCCTGCTATCATAAAATCGGCAACTGTAATGCCGAGGAGCTTGAGGATGGCAACACCGATCAAAAGGAAAGAGAACGCAACAACGCTGGCTGTAATAACTGAGTGGTAGATAATTTTAAAGATTATTCGGCGCTCCATATCCTCTGTCAAGCTCCAGAAAATAGGGAGAACCCCCACTGCATCAACAGCAACAAAAAGTGGAACAAAGCATATCCAGAATTTTTTCATACCTTTATGATCTCCGTGTCCTGTGTGGTTAACCGTACTCTATAGCCCGAAAACTTCACAAATGAGAATAGAACAGTTTTCCGTATGACAATAAATGTTAATATACGCTATTAAAAATTAAAAGAGCATTAAAATAAAATTAATATTTTTTAATTTATTTTTAATCTTTTCCTAATATTTTTCATATATCATTATATTATAGTAAAAACTTAATTTATTTTTTAAATAAAATAGAAAAAATTTAATGCTCTCATGAGAAATTAAGTCGTAACTATTACTATAGGGAAGACGTCATTATGGCAGCTTCATAAAAAATGTAATGAAAGAAGAATAAAGAAAGACTAAAATTTCAATCCCAGACAGAAAAATTCATCTCTAAATACCTTACCATAAGAACATTGTAAATACCTCATAGAAGAGAGTGGCTTTTTTAAATTCCTTTGGTGTATATAACAATCCCCAGAAGAGGAGGCCTAAGCCTATGGAGAAAGGATAAATAAAGAATAACAACGATTCCTGTAATCTAAATTACAGGAGATACACGAGAGGAAAAGTAAACAGAGAAAGGAAGTAATGATGAAAAGGAAGATTATATTTTATAGTATCATTTGTATAATGGCTTTATTTTTAATACAGATTCCCATTAATTGCCCCGCCGCACCTGTTACGAGTTTAAACTGGTGGCCTCTGCCTCCCTATAATACACTATGGCCCCTCTGGTCCCCCACACTCTCTCCCCCTAATGCGCTGGGAATACCAACACCCATAGTAAGCAGCCTTACCACAGACACCGTCTTACCCGTTCAACCCGGCTTAACCTGGGATCCAAATAAAAAATATCCATGGCTTCTTTATAACACTCCCTTGGGAATGGTGTATTATGATCCTCTGTACGGTATTGATTTATGGCCGCCAAACTACCTCGTGAGTATTTTTGGCACTCCTCTTCCCATAAACCTCTCATTAATTCCGGGATGGAGTATCTTGGCCCCTACAAGCACGGCTTGGCTCCAAACGAACGTACCCATTGGCAACAATGCATATTA
>JBLIRR010000041.1:0-55637 GCA_049472395.1 bacterium
AAACATCTTTACCATTCAGAGCCCCGGTATTCACCAGGCTTTCCGGTGGATGATCCATTCCATCACTGGTCATTAGGCTTTAGGCAATACAGCTTTCACCATAGGAATCAACCCTTGCAACGTCACTCTTGGCATTTTCGCCTGGTTAGCCTCAACATGCTTTTCCGACCGGCTATGCTTCCCCCTTTGGTTTCCCTCCAAGGTAAGTCGGATAGGTTATAGGGTTATTGGTAGTTGACCCTATCCTCTCTTTGAGAGGGATTCATCATGCCGTAAAACGGCGCACGTCCGCGTGCATCGATTTGTTAGCTAATCTTATCATCCCATTTGTTTTCAATATATGTGTAAGATGACCTAAAAGACCGATTCAAGAGTTTGCAATAAAGGATCAAAATAAACTGTATAACCAAGACTACCATAGCCAGGGGCTACATTATAAAGTTCAGAATATAGTAAGAATGATGTAGTAGGACTCCAACTATTTTCATATACATCACCATATTGATTTATAAAATAATTAGGATAAGGTGAATTAATAGCATAAGGGTAATAATTTGCGTAAATAGTAGGGGGAGTAATAGCACTTGTATATTCCATAGTTACAAGAACCCCAGGATAGGTTGCCCCTATCGGCATAATTACAAATAGAGGCCATCCTTGCTCTAATAAAGCAATTGGTATAGGTAACACACTAAGTATACCAGTAGCGGATGGATTTATTGGATTATATACTTCGTTCAAGTCTACAACAAAATTTAGGGGATATCCAAGAAGAAATGGGGCTATAGGAAATTGCGGTATATATTGAAAATTTCCAAATAATTGAGAAGTAGGGTCAATAGCAGATGGATTTGAAAATAGAGTGAGAGGTTGTGTATAAACAGTAGGAATAATAAATAATCTAAATGTCAATGTTAAAATGAACATAATAATTAGTTTATTAATTTTTACCATATCTATACCGCTTTTAAAAATTAATCAGTTGAACAAGAAATGTGCCCTTAAAACCAATGCCTATGAATTTATCATTAATTAATTTGCTGTTTGCAGGAATTCCATGTTCGTTAACAATATAAATAATAAAACACATACTTATAATTTAGCATGGATTTAAATAATTAGCTAATGCAAAGCTAACTTGCAGAAACAAAAAAGAAAATGTTAGCTATGGCTGCCTAAATATTCTGGCATAAGAAAATATGGACAGCCAAAATAGTGTGCGGTTTCTGTCAAGTTGAGCTTTTTGTTAGCATATGATATTGTCAATTTAAGCCTAATATAATATATATAGATAAATTTTACATTAAGTCAAACTATTAAAAAGATATATTTCAAATGTATTTTTTCCAATTTCAAAGAAATTCTTTATACTCTCGGAACATTCTTTCTCTTTCGGAGTGTAAATTTCTGTTTTTTAAAAATTTTTTATCATATATTGATAATAGTGTATAAACTACACCTGTATCTAAAAATTTAGATGCGTCTTTGGGAAATAAATTATTCTCGTAAATTTCAAATGCATGCCAACCTTTTGAAATTGCTACATCCAGGTCTGATATGTATTTATAATCAGAATTAATAAGTTCATTGACTAATTCAGAGACTCTTTTCGTATCTGATGCTTGTCTATCAGGAAACCTTTTTCGAAGATAGACAGTAAGGGTATCAAGATTGATTTCTTGGTCTAGTTCTGGTTTTTCCTTGCTAAATAATTTTTCAACTTCTTTACGTGATTGGGCACTAACCTCATAAAACATCTCAAAATGTGTGTCAACAATATATAATAAACCGCTTAAAGCATAAAAATCTTTGCGAAGATCTGTAGGTACATCGTTTTGGCTTTTATAATCTAAATAATGAGAAATTGTTGCCCATGTATCCATTGCTATCGTTCGGAGCTGAATTTCAAAAGATGTATCATGAAGATTCTTATATCTTGGACCACTATAATTTTTTTTTATTCTTACGATAAAATGTATGGAGAGATAACCGAAATATGCAATATCAGAATCTTCAAGTTTGTTATCTTCACTAATCACTTCGAAATTAGAACGAATAAGTTCTCCTATTTTTTTTATATCAGATTTAAATAAACACACAATACGAAGACCTACAATATCATTAATATCTTTAAATGGCACTTTAATATCTTTTCTTTTAACTTTATTAAGAAAAGAATTATAATTTTTTAAACGGGATGATAAATTATGAATCTTTATTCCAGCCTCATTTATTATGCTATTTAATATAAATTGAGCTTCTTCACGAAGCCTTTCATATTGTGGAAGTTTATCTTTATATTGGTTTTTTAAAAAATTTTCATCCATATTTTTTCTAGTAACAATAATTTAATTTTTTTATGCGATAACATTTGAAATCAGTGGTCGGAGGAGATGAACAAAAAATTAATTAAGGCAAAATAAATATTGATCAAAAGATAAATATTAAAAACCGGGCCAGCTCCTCCGATCCACCTGAATTTCATGGTTATATGATTCTTTGAATTATCAAAAAATGCCAAAATCACAGGGCTCATAATGAATAATATACTGATCATGTAATATTCCGTATTTTTCTCAAAAACTGGTTGCATTGATTTATTGGATATTGAAACAGTGTAAACCTCTCAACTAAAAATCTTATCACGATTTGTTAGAAGATTCATGGTGTAATCAATACTCTATTTATAATACGTTTGAGACTATTTTCTATATTAACAATAATTCCTGAATCATTCTGAACGAAAATTTGTTTATAGATTTTATCAATAGCTTTTTTAAAATCTCTAAAATATGCGTTTGTATGAAATCTAAGTGTTTTTTTCCCCTCGTAATTAATCCAATCAATACCAGCATCGTCCTCAACAAACTGATTAATATCATTTGCATTGTTATAAACCAGACATGGCAATTTAGGAAAATATTCATGAACAAATCCACATCTAAATGCTTCATAAATGTATATTATTTTTATATTTTGTGAAATATCCTCTTTATATTGTATTTTAAAATCTTTATAATAATTTCTATCTCCTTTAAAATCTAAATATTCCATAAAAGTATTGAAATCATGTTTACTTGTGCCTAATTTGCCTAAATTCCCATTTATTAAAGCACCTATCTTTTCAGTATAGGCCATTAATATAGTCGCTACAGCAAAATTAGCTCTCGCTTTTATGCAATTGCCGATGTCTGAGTACATAAATCCGAAAATATATTCTTTGAAATAACCATTTATAAAGTTTTTATCTATAATCATAAAATCCTTTTTAATGTCCGCCCTGAGATGATGTGAGTTTTACTGCTCTATAGAAAATTAATAAACTTAAAAGTTACTGAAATCTTGTAAAAAGGGCACCTTTCCAGTCGGACTCCACACAATTGTTATTAACCGTTTAATTTAATAATCTCTGCAATTTTTTCTTAACATAGCCTTCTGTTAACTCTTCATTGTGTTTGAATTCAATAAGGAAATACCCTAAGCTTTTGCATAATTGTTTTTTTCTCTTATCATTTGCTTTTCTTTTTTCAAGACCCTCTTCTCCTCCCCAATGTTCTATTACCTGATAATGTTGAATTCCTTGGTATTCAATTCCAATTTTCAGCTTTGGAATCCATATGTCGAGTTCCAATCCTTGCAGTTCTTTGCCTCTGTAATGATGAATCACTTTGTGTGAAGGAAATAATAAACATACAATCTTGTAAAGCATGGTTTCCGTAATCCATCCTTCTCCAATCTGAGGAAATCCTAAATATTGTCTCAAGAGATTTTCGGGTTCTTCCCATCTAATTCCCTCTTGGTAAGCCTGAACATTATATTTTCTAGCAAACAAGCGAATGTATGCTCTATAAATTTGGACAAATTCAGGAGAATAGATGTTAGAATAAAGTAGTTTAGGTACTTTCTTAGTACAAAGATGACAAATGCCTTCTCTGATTTGAAGTGAATCTATCTTTTTAATTATTATTTTTTTTTCATTATTAGCAAAATACCTATCTGATCTTATTATATCTTCTTGAATGTTAAAATATCCTTCAAAGCATTTGCATATGAATAATTTACTGCATTTTCTACAACAAAATAGAACAGGATAGTTGCGATTTAAAACTTTAACTTCATCTAAATCATCTGGGCTACATTGGCATGTATGATAATGTTTTTCGATAATATATTTTATAACTTTCTGGCTGAATCTAATCCCAAATAAACAGACATATGGTTTAAGCTTTCTTGAAGATATAGCATAGCAATATCCCACAAATTTTAAGTCTTCTGAAGCTTTAATCTCAATCTCATAATCTCCACGCTTAACGACAATTAAAATATTTCCGATTGAGAAATCATTAACATCCAAAAACGAAGCTAAAGAGGGAATCTGGCAATATTCACGATATAGATAATTGATTGCATAAAGGCTGTAATCATCATGACCATATCCAGCACAGAAGCTATTGTCTAATACTATACCTTTGTGTAACATTTTTTCACATTCAACTACTTTGGCATTTTTCAGTTGATTGTAACTTCGAACATCTTCATCTGGAACAGGAGAAATACCAGTTTCAGCAAGCAAAGTTATAATTTCTTTCTTTAAGCACCTGCGTAAGTCGCTAAAAAAGTTTAATCGATCTTCAGAATCGCATGAAAGTGCATTTTCAAAAGCATGAATTACGGTACTTTGTGGTATTTCAATGGTATATTTCATATGCGATACTCAGACTCTCTTTTTGACATTACAAAGCACATAACACCATTATAAGTCGCGGCACACACGGAACTGACACCGAAGCAGAAATAGGTATTGAATCATTGAGGCTACAAAAGGCCGCAAAACTACGAGGGATGTCGGCTTGATAAATTGTTATATCATGGTTTTTTTAAACCTCTCAGTTGATTTTTGAATCCTTCAACAATTTGGGTATCTATTTTATAATTTATAGCATCATCTACAATTTGATTGATTGGAATTATAGATTCTTTTTTCAGATTTTGGTTTGCAATAAGTTTTTCAATAATTGGAATTATATATCCTTTAATCAATAGCTCTTTTTTGGATTGACTTGCATACCTGTGAAGATTTGAAACGGCTAAAAAATCATTTCTTAGCCGTTCTATTCTTTGAACTGATAAATTACTATCAGCACGCTCTAAATAACCAGCAAACATTGCCAATTTTTCGTCGAAATTCAGGTCAGCAATTGCTTGCATTTTTTTATCTGATTTACATGCAAACCAGAATGCAATTGCTGACATCACCAATGAAAGCAATCCTAATGCTATTTCCATATTGCATCCTTAGTACGTATTGTACATTTGTCTGTTTACAACCATATAACCATTGATTATCAGGCATATTTGATCTGATAATACCCTTTTTTTAATGTTATCAGGTCAAATTTACCATGATAATATAATATCAGGTTTAATTTGACCTGATAAGTTGTGATTTCCTCTATTATCAGATAAAAAATTCCTTGATATTATAATATTTTTAAAAGCTATTGTAGTATATAATCTTTTTTCATATTTAGAATAATGGACAAATTTATTTTAAAACAATATGTCAAATATTTCAAGTTCTAAAAAACAGTCATTATTGGATGAGGTTCGGGAAGTTAAATGTTTTTGAAAATATCTAGCATCTTTGTCGTTTCACTATTTATGTAATCTGAATCATAATCAAGTGCTTTTTTCTGTGGATTAAATTCCAAGATTAAACTGGTAAGTTGCTTCATCTTCTCATCCATTTCATTATACGTTGCCTCTATTGTATGAGAAGTATGTTTCACCTGCCCTGCAAAATGCTCACTTCCTTTTATAGTTTTCTGTAATTCATAATTCTTTTTTAAGACCTCAAGTTTATTATCAAAGAATCCATTTAAGTCAAGGAGGGTTTTGTATGTTCTGCTGTATAATAATTCATTTTTATTTAGTTTTTCCAAGATGTAAGATCTGTACATCTGATTAATTTGGGATATCTTTTTTAATTGCGCGTCTATCTTCCTGTCTATGCCTTGATATTTTTCGTAATAGGACTCAAGGTCTTCTTGAGATATTTCCGTCACCCCTTTCTTTTTTTTGAATATTTTTTTAAGCCAGTACCTTGAGCCTTTACCTTTGAGTGAGCTGTATATGAGTCCAATGTATTGTATTCCAAAAATTACTTGAAATCCCCACTGCTCATAGAGGCTCTTTATATCACCAGGCAGGCTTATCTTAAAAATTAGTTCGAATGGGAATAAAACAATTGCGACTAATATCCACACAAGAGCAAAAATAAGGAAAGAAGTTGCTAATGCAATCAGTGTAATTTTTACCAGTTTAAATAAGAACTTGATTATCTTCCACACAACAATTATTCCCTAAAATCAGCCAGGTTGTTACTCCCCATGTGCATATTTTCTTTCATATTATAGTTGCTTATCGAGTTATTTGGGAGAAATATCCATTTTAATTTACAATGGGTCATTTAATCCCTGATGGGGGATTAGGTATGTAAGATTAGTCAAAAAAGAGAAGGTTTTAGGTATCCTTTACTACTTTTGTCATCCAGGGGCATTGATCCTTTTGGGGACAGGTGACGCAACTATACTTTCTGGATATGAGGGGCAGAATAACCCACGATTCAACGATAAAAAGCAAGACAAGACCAAGCAGCCACCATGAAAAAGAGCGAAACAATCCTATTCCACCGCAGACTGCGGGTATAATCCATAAGGGAACGATTACCGGTATATGTCGTCTAAATTTTTCTGTAAAGCAGTCTCGGTTTCCCTTTTTTACAATTTTCGACGATATCATTCCATAACCGCAAGGGCATTCTGTAGAGGCGTAATACCTGCAGGATGGACACACGAAGATTATGATCCAGAAAGCACCGCCAATCCCATAAACGAGATAACCAGCTGCACCTATGATCCCCCACGCGGAGAACGCATATGAGTATGCTATTGTCAGCGCTCCCAGGAGAATCATCGCAAGGTAGGGAATATTCGCGATACCAGTCTCAAATGTTGAATATTTATGCATTATTTTTACCTGTCGTACATAATAATAAAAAATGTTTTATGATGCAACATTAATTATCGCCTCCTTCCGCATGGGTCACATAACAAAAAATACTTGATAAATTCCCACTAGGTATGATACATATAAAGCGGAATATATAAAAGACAAGAAAAGGGGGGAATAAGTATGAGGTGTGGCGCTTCCTATCGTGGTGAGGGGCTGTGTAAGTTTACCGTATGGGCACCTTTTCTGTCCCATGTATGTTGTGAGATTGTTTCACCCGAGCAAAGGGTCATTCCCCTTGAAAAGGATGATCAGGGCTATTGGCGCGGAAGAGGGGAGGGCGTTTGGCCGGGCAGCCGATATTATTATCGAATCGCCGAGGACCTCTTACGGCCCGATCCTGCCTCTTTTTTTCAACCGGAGGGGATTAACGGGCCCTCGGAAGTAATTGATCATAGTTATTTTTCGTGGACTGATGGCTCATGGAGGGGGCTTCCGCTTGAAAAACTCATCATCTATGAGCTTCACATCGGCGCTTTTACCGATAAGGGCACGTTCGAGGCGTGTATACAGAGACTTGACAATCTTGTGGAGCTTGGCATAACGGCAATTGAAGTGATGCCTGTTGCGCAATTCTCTGGCGAGAGAAATTGGGGATATGACGGGGTGTATCCCTTTGCTGTCCAGAACTCCTATGGTGGCCCCAATGGCCTAAAAAGATTAGTCAATGCGTGCCATAGCCGGGGCATAGCCGTCATCCTCGATGTTGTCTATAATCATATGGGGCCGGAAGGGAACCATTTTCCAGAATTCGGGCCCTATTTTACAGATAAATACAGGACACCCTGGGGCTCTGCTATTAATTTTGACGATGCCTTTTGTGGTGGTGTAAGAGAATACTTCATTCAAAATGCCCTTTATTGGGTCTCACACTTTCATATTGATGCCCTGCGTCTTGATGCCATTCACGGCATTTATGATATGGGAGCGAAGCATATCCTGAAGGAGCTGGCAGAGCGGGTTGAAGACTATTCATCCGCCGAGGGAAGAAAAGCGTATCTTATTGCGGAAAGCGATCTTAATGATATTCGGGTTATCCGACACAAGGAACGTGGCGGGTATGGGCTTGATGTGCAATGGTGCGATGATTTTCACCATGCGGTGCATGCCCTTCTTACAGGCGAAAAAAGCGGCTATTATATGGATTTTGGGAAGATTGAAGAGTGTGTCAAGGCGATAAAGGAAGGGTTCGTCTATTCGTGGGACTATTCAGTCTTTAGAAAAAGGAATTATGGAAGCTCGTCACGGGATATCCCTGCTTCTCAGATGGTGGCATTTATACAGAATCACGACCAGGTGGGAAATAGAATGCTGGGAGAGAGACTCTCGAACCTGCTCTCCTTTGAAGCCCTGAAACTAGCGGCAGGGGTGTTATTGATTTCCCCCTATATCCCTCTGCTCTTTATGGGAGAAGAATATGCGGAACCCTCGCCTTTTCTTTACTTTATCAACCATTCGGATGAAAACCTCATTGAGGCGGTACGTAAAGGGCGAAAGAGAGAGTTTGCCGGATTTGGGTGGCAAGTAGACCCCCCGGACCCTCAAAGCACAGACACCTTTCTTCGTTCAAAACTCAAGTGGGAGCTGCAGAAGGAGGGAAAACACCATGTGATGCGTAATTTCTACAAGAGCCTGATCCGCTTAAGAGGAGAGGTGCCCGCCCTATCTCATTTAGAGAAAGCCAACCTCAATGTCAGCAGGATCGGTGCTACTCATACTCTCCTTCTATCCGGATGGTATAAAGAGGGCAGCATATGTGCTCTTATGAATTTTCGCAATGAGGCCGAATCGGTGCGGATCGATTCAATCAAAGGGCGGGGGACGAAGATTCTCGACTCGTCTGATACACAATGGTTGGGCCCTGGGGTATCGGCACCTCCCTCCATAGACAATACGCAGAATATCGTCATCGCTCCTTTCGGTTTTGTACTCTATAGGATGGAGGACTAAGAATGGACAGGCATATATGTATTCACGGCCATTTCTATCAACTCCCAAGGGCAAATCCCTGGCTTGAGGATGTGGAGCTTCAGGATTCCGCGTATCCATATCATGATTGGAACCAGCGGATGACCGCAGAGTGCTACGCCCCAAATACCGCCTCCCGTATTCTTGATCCTGACCGGAAGATTATCGATATTGTGAATAATTATTCTAAGATGAGTTTTAGTTTTGGCCCTACATTTCTTATCTGGCTGGAAAAAAATGACCCTGATATTTATCAGGCGATTCTTGAAGCGGATACGATCAGCCGGCGTCATTTTTCAAATCATGGGTCAGCCCTTGCCCAATGTTACAATCATATGATCATGCCCCTTGCGAATCAGAGAGATAAAAAGACCCAGATTGTCTGGGGCATAAGAGATTTTGAACTACGATTCGGCAGATATCCTGAAGGAATGTGGCTTCCGGAAACAGCTGTCGATCTTGAGTCTCTGGATATTATGGCTGAGGAAGGGATTAAATTTACTATTCTTGCTCCTCATCAGGCCAAACAGGTAAGAAGAATTGGTGATGATCAATGGAATGATGTGAGCGGGGAGCGGATTGATCCAAAAATGCCCTATATATGCGTGCTTCCTTCAGGCAGAACCATAGCTGTCTTTTTTTATGATGGTCCCATATCCCGTGATATCGCCTTTACGGATGTACTCATTAATGGGGAGAATTTTGCCGAGCGGCTTCTGAGCGGTTTTTCTGATCAGCCGTATCATCAACTTCTGCACGTGGCTACTGATGGTGAAACCTACGGCCATTATCACGATCTGGGTGACATGGCCCTGGCCTATTGTCTCTATTACATAGAAACGAATAATCTGGCGAAGATTACCGTGTACGGAGAATATCTGGAGAGCCATCCTCCTGAATATGAGGTGGAAATCTTTGAAAATTCATCGTGGACTTGCGGCCACGGCATTGAGCGCTGGAGAAGTAATTGCGGGTGCAGTATGGGCGAGCATCCGTCGTGGAATCAAGAGTGGCGGGCAGCCTTAAGAGGCGCAATGGATTGGTTGCGGGACAACCTCATTCACGTATATGAAGAGCAGATATCTCACTTTATGATAGATCCCTGGAAAACACGGGATGATTATATTACGGTGGTTTTTAACCGGGCGGTCAAGAATGTGGATTATTTTTTTTCGCATCATGCTCGGAAGGAATTGTTACACGAGGAGAAGATTAATGTGCTTAAACTCCTTGAGATGCAGCGACACGCCATGTTAATGTTTACAAGCTCCGGATGGTTTTTCGATGATATATCCGGCGTTGAGGCAATCCAGGTAATGCAGTTTGCCGCGCGCGCCATGCAGCTTGCCAATGATGTGAGTCACCTGTCATTAGAAGAAACATTTGTAAGCCTTCTTGAGCGGGCACCGAGCAATATCCCAAAATATCAGAATGGGGCGAAAATATATGAAGAAGGTGTTCGACCTTCTATTCTGGATTTATTGAGGGTGGGTAGTCATTTTGCTGTGTCCTCACTTTTTGAAGAGTATGCAGAGTCAAAAATCATCTATTGTTATACACTGACCAATCCAATTTATAAGCAAGAAGAAGCAGGCAAACAGAAGCTCGCGGTTGGAAAGGTGATTGTGCACTCTGATATCACATGGGAAGAGACTATCGTGCATTTCGCGGTGCTTCATCTGGGAGATCATAATCTTGTCGGGGGTGTGCGTGAGCATATGGATGAGGAGCAGTTTGTGCAAATGCAGGGAGAAATAAAGGACGCATTCGTGAAAAGCGATATTTCACGTGCTATTGGCATTATTGAAAAATATCTTGAATCGGGGAACTGCTCTCTGTGGCATCTATTTAAGGATGAGCAGAGAAAGGTTTTATATCAGATTCTCAGGGAAACCATCCATGAGATGGAGCGCTCCTTGCGCCAGATCAATGAAAATCATTATTCAATCATTCAGATCATGCGGCAGTTGCATGCACCACTCCCGAAGGTCCTCGCGCTGACGGAAGAATTTATCTTAAATACGGATTTGCTCAATCTGCTGGCAAGTGAGGAGGTTGACAGAGGGCGGCTTCAGAAATTGATTGAGAAGATAAAAGAAGGATCATTCGTTATTGATACGACCACAATCAATTATTTGGTAGGTACGAAAATAAATGCGATGATGAGAGTATTTGCAGATAATATGCGCAATCCATCCCTTTTAGAGGAGGCGGAATCATTACTGCGCATTTTGCATCCTCTCTCCCTTGATCTTGATCTGTGGGAAGCCCAAAATATTTATTTTTCGGCGGGGAAACAGTTACGTGCCGACATGGAAAAGAGGGCGGAAAAGGATGATGAAGAGGCACGCCTTTGGATGAAATATTTTCACAACTTAGGTGATTATTTAGAGGTAAAGATTATTTAATGCATATTCCCCTTTCCACGTACAGGATTCAATTTAATCCCTCCTTCGGTTTTAATGCAGCGCGGAATGTCACACGTTACCTGGCGCAATTGGGCATTTCAGATCTTTATGCTTCCCCTATATTTAAGGTAAGAGCGGGGAGCATGCATGGCTATGATGTAGTCGATCCCAATCAGCTCAATCCTGAACTGGGAACACACAGGGATTTTGAAAATCTTATACAGGAATTAAGAAATAACAGCATGTTCTGGCTCCAGGATATCGTTCCGAATCATATGGCCTTTGACAGCCAAAACCACATGCTTATGGATGTTATAGAAAATATGAAGAACTCAGAATTCTTCCATTTTTTCGATATCGATTGGGATCATTTTTATGAAAGCCTCAATGGGAAACTTCTCGCCCCATTTTTAGGTAAGTTTTATTCAGAGTCTTTGGAAGAGGGAGATATCCAATTAAGCTACGATGAAAATGACTTGGGAATCAACTATTATTCCTTGCGGTTACCTTTAAAATTAGACGCATATGTGCAGGTATTTAAGTATAACATAGACTCACTCGAGCAGAGGCTTGGGGGAAATAATCCTGATTTTATAAAATATCTGGGTGCACTCTATCTTTTTAATAATGTGGCGTCTCTTCACGAGAAAAATCAGGGATATGACAGGCTCAAACATGCCAAAAGGATGCTGTGGGAAATGTATAGCCAAAATCCCACCATCAAGGAATTTATGGACGGCAATATTAGTTTTTTCAACGGGACAAAGGGTGATCCTCACAGTTTTAATCATCTTGAGGAGCTTCTCGCACAACAACCCTTTCGATTGTCATTTTGGAAAGTCGCTGCTGAAGAAATTAATTATCGGCGATTTTTCAGCATCAATGGACTTATCTCCTTAAGGATTGAGGAGAGAGAAGTGTTTGACTATACCCATGAGTTAATATTTACCCTGATCAAGGAGGGAAAATTCGACGGGTTGCGCATTGATCATATCGACGGCTTATGGGATCCCACAACCTATTTGCAGAGAATCAGGGAAAAAGCTGAGCAGGTGTATACCATTGTTGAGAAAATTCTCGATTTCGATGAAACGCTCTCTCCTGTGTGGCCTGTGCAGGGGACAACCGGTTATGATTTTACCAATTATGTGAATGGGATTTTTTGCTCTCAGGATCATAAGAAGAGTTTTGCAAAAATATACAGAATGTTCACAGGATTTCATACCCCCTATCATGATCTTGTTGCAGAGAAAAAAAGATTGATCATCGGAAAACATATGGCAGGAAATATCGATAATCTGGCTCATCTTATGAAAAAAATTGCCGGCAGAGACCGATACGGCATAGATATCACGTTATATGCTTTAAAAAGGGCCCTCGTGGAGGTAATGAGTCATTTTCCGGTCTATCGTTCCTATATCAATCGTGAGCTGTTCAGTGAAACGGATAAAGCATATATCACGCAGGCAATCTATGATGCTCGCCGGGGAAACCCCGATCTTGTGTATGAATTAAACTTTATTGAAAAATTCTTTTCTCCTGATTTCCCCCAGCATCTTCCGGAGGAGGAAAATGAACAATTATGGTATTTTATTATGCAATTCCAACAATTTACCGGGCCTCTCATGGCCAAGGGATTCGAGGACACGGTCCTTTATATTTATAACCGGCTCATCTCGTTAAACGAAGTGGGGAGCGCTCCTGATCGGTTTGGGGTTTCCATAAAGGAATTTCATGATTTTAATAATAATCGCCTGCTTCATCAGCCTCATTCATTAAATGCCACCTCTACCCATGACACAAAAAGGGGCGAGGATATGAGGGCACGGATCAATGTGCTTTCAGAGATACCCGATGAATGGGGGCGTCATCTCAAGAAGTGGAGCAAGATGAATAAACATCTTAAAAATAGGGTGCACGGAACATCCATGCCTGATGAAAATGATGAATATTTTCTCTACCAAACTCTTCTCGGGGTTTTCCCCTTTGGAGAATATGATTATCCGCGGCTTCTTGAGCGGATGAAACATTATATTATAAAAGCAGTCAGGGAGGCCAAGCGTCATACTGCATGGATCAAACCTGATACGGAATACGAGAATGCATGTATTTCCTTTGTGGAGAAATTATTAAATCCCTCGGAAGAGAACCTTTTTCTCAAGGAGTTTTTATCCTTTCAGAAAAAAGTCGCCTTTTTCGGAATATTTAATTCCCTCTCTCAGGTTCTTATGAAGATCACAAGCCCCGGCATTCCTGATTTTTATCAGGGCACAGAGCTGTGGGACCTTACATTGGTGGACCCGGATAACCGCACAAGTGTTGATTTTAAGCAAAGAGAGCGTATTCTTCACGATATTAAGGAAAAAGAGCGCGGCACAAGGGAAGAGCTTATTGCGGAGCTTTGTGCAACACGAGAGGATGGACGAATTAAGCTTTTCCTCATTTATAGGGCGCTTACTGCAAGGCGTGCACGGGTGGATCTTTTTGAGAGGGGTGAATATATCCCGATCGAGGTGGTGGGGGAATATAGGGAGTGTGTGATTGCCTATGCACGCCATGAGGGGGAGCAGTGGGCTGTTATAGTGGCTCCGAGATTCTTGACCAACGTGGTGAGTGCGGGAGACTATCCCATGGGTGAGGGCGTATGGAAAGACACTGCCCTTATAATGCCGGAAGGGGCACCATTGTACTTTTTCAGTGCACTCACCGACGAACCCATCCACTGTGAGCGGCAATGCATGGTGGGAAAGATTTTGGAGCATTTTCCTGTCGGTTTGATGGTGAATACTCCGCCAAGTCCACGAGAGGTGTAACTGTTATTTTTAGCTTTGAGGAGATAGAGGTGGACAGTATAAAAGCGTTGATAGTAACAAATGAGTTCCCTCCCCATGTGTATGGTGGGGCAGGCGTGCATGTGGAGTATCTTGTGCGCGAACTGCGAAGGCTCATTCAAGTTGAGGTCCGGTGTTTCGGTGATCAGCAGGTAAGTGATCCTAATCTTGAGGTACACGGATTTGGTATTGACCGGGAATTATTTACCACCTGTCCGAAGCAATTGGAACCTGCCCTTTCGGCATGTTATCGCTCTGTCGCATTTACTGCCAGGAAGATTGATGCCCATATTGTGCATTGTCATACGTGGTATACTCATTTAGCGGGTATTTTAGCAAAATATTGCTATGGAATCCCGATGTGTGTGACTATCCATTCGTTGGAACCACTTCGCCCCTGGAAGCGGGAGCAGCTTGGCCGTGCCTATGATTTATCCTGCTGGGTGGAGAAGATGGCAATTGAAATGGCGGACGCAGTTATCGCGGTATCGGAAGGCACAAAAAGAGATGTGCTTGATAATTTTAACGTGGATGAGGGGAAAGTGAGGGTGATATATAATGGTATTGATACTGATGAATATTCTTATGTTCATTCAAAGGAGGTCCTTGCAAAGTATGGCATTGACAGAGAAAAGCCCTATGTGTTTTTTGTAGGGAGAATCACTCGGCAGAAAGGAATTTTGCATTTTGTCAATGCTATCCCGTTTATAGACCCTCATATACAAGTTGTGTTATGTGCCGGTGCTCCTGATACTGCAAAGATTGAAGAAGAGATGCGCACACGCATATCGAAGGTACAGGAGGGGAGGGGAGATGTGTTCTGGATTCAAGAAATGGTTGATAAGAAATCTATAATCGCTCTTTATTCTCATGCGGCCGTATTTTGCTGTCCCTCTGTTTATGAGCCCTTTGGTATTATTAATCTGGAGGCGATGGCATGCGAAACCCCGATTGTGGCAAGCTCGGTTGGCGGCATTAAGGAGGTGGTTGTGCATGGTGAAACAGGATATCTTGTGGAGTTTGAGACGGAGGCTAATGGATCAGGCGAGCCTCGCAATCCTCGCATGTTTTCGAAGGATCTTGCAAAGATGATAAATCATCTGGTCAGCGATCCACAGCGTTGTGAGGCTATGGGGAAGAAGGGGCGGAGGCGTGCAGAGGAAGTTTTTAGCTGGCGGACCATTGCGGAGAAGACCGTGGATCTATACCGGCGTGTGGCGCAGGGGAGGGCATAATAGAGGATATGCCTTTAGTGAATTCACCACTGTGGTACAAGGAAGCAGTAATTTATGAGCTTCATGTCAAGGGTTTTTTTGATAGTAATGCTGATGGCATCGGTGATTTTAAGGGGCTTATCAGAAAACTTGATTATTTGCATGATTTAGGCATCACTGCCATATGGCTCCTTCCTTTTTATCCCTCTCCTTTTCGGGACGATGGCTATGATATCGCAAATCATTTCAATGTTCATCCTGCGTATGGGACCCTGCAGGATTTCAAGGAATTTTTGAAACAGGCGCATAAACGCAAGATTCGGGTGATAACGGAGATGGTGCTCAACCATACCTCTGACCAACATCCCTGGTTTCAGAAATCAAAGCGTGCAAGGCCGGGCTCTCCGTGGAGAAACTTTTTTGTATGGAGTAAAACACCGGAGAAGTATGGTGATGCACGGATCATCTTTAAGGATTTTGAGACCTCCAACTGGTCGTGGGACCCCGTAGCAGAAGCCTATTACTGGCATCGCTTCTATGCACACCAGCCTGATCTTAATTATGATAGCCGGAAGGTACAAAAAGCCATTTTTGAGGTTATTGACTTCTGGCTTGGCATGGGAGTTGATGGGCTGCGCCTCGATGCTGTCCCCTATTTGTACGAGCGTGAAGGGACTAATTGCGAAAATCTTCCCGAAACCCATGCATTTTTAAAGAAACTGCGGGCGCATATGGATAGGAAATTCCAGGACCGGATGCTTCTTGCGGAGGCGAATCAGTGGCTCGAAGATGCTGCAGTATACCTGGGAGAGGGCGATGAATGCAATATGGCCTTTAATTTCCCGTTAATGCCGAGGATGTTTATGGCACTTCAAATGGAAGACCGTTTTCCTATTATTGACATCCTTGATCCTCCTATACCCATACCAGAGGGTTGTCAGTGGGCACTATTTCTGCGCAATCATGATGAATTGACATTAGAGATGGTGACAGATGAGGAACGGGATTATATGTATCGGGTCTATGCCCAGGACCCGCATACAAAAATTAATATGGGAATCCGCAGACGACTTGCTCCTTTGCTCAGTAATAATAGACGGAAAATAGAGGTAATGAATATCCTTCTTTTAACCCTGGCTGGTACCCCTGTTATTTATTATGGGGACGAGATCGGCATGGGGGATAATTACTACCTTGGTGATCGGAATGGTGTCCGTACTCCCATACAGTGGAGCCCAGACAGGAATGCGGGTTTTTCAAAAGCTAATCCCCAGAAGCTCTATTTGCCTGTAATTATCGACCCTGAATATCATTTTGAGGTGGTCAATGTGGAAAACCAGGAACGAAATCTGTCATCTCTTTTGTGGTGGATGAGGCGAACTATTGCTGCCCGAAAGAGATTCAAAGCCTTTAGTTACGGGGATATAACATTCCTCAATCCACAAAATCGCAAAGTCCTGGCATATATCCGGTACTATCAAGATCAAGCCATTTTAGTCATTGTCAATCTTTCACGATTCTCCCAGGTTGTGGAGCTTGACTTAAGTCGCTTTGAAGGATTTATCCCTGAAGAGATCTTTAGTCAGAATCGCTTTCCTATAATTAAAAATACCCCCTATATTCTCACCATGGGGCCCCATAATTATTTTTGGTTTTTATTGGAAAAAGAACAGGAAACCATTTCCATAAAAAGAGAGGAGTCTTTCCCCTTTATTCAAGTGAAAAAAGGATTTAAGAATTTATTGGAAGCTGAAGCACAAGAGGCGCTCGAACAAGCCCTTGCAAGGTACGTGAAACAATCCCGCTGGTTTGGGGGCAAGGGGAGAACTATGCGCGGGCTGCAGATTATAGAGGGTGCTCTCAGTATTCGGCAGAATATGCCGCCCCTCTACCTCATTATGCTTAGGGTTAACTATGAGGAGGGAGTGCCTGAAACATATTTTATTCCTGTCTCTTTTGCTCCGCAGGAAGAGTTCCATCAGCTTCAGCACCAATTTCCGCAAGGAATTATTGCACATATGAGCATAGATAATGAGGAGGGGATTCTTTATGATGCGTTGTATAATAAAGCTCTTCATTATATTTTTCTTAATATGATCTCAAAAAGGAAGAAAGTAAAGGGGCACTCAGGA
The DNA here is from genome assembly GCA_049472395.1 of bacterium. Classification (GTDB taxonomy): domain Bacteria; phylum SZUA-182; class SZUA-182; order DTGQ01; family JBLIRR01; genus JBLIRR01. Next base: position 17,625 of record JBLIRR010000041.1, read on the forward strand.
AGATTTGAGGCCTTCCCTTACAAAAAATTCCACACATATATGAGTGACCCGAATCTCTCTCTTAATACTGCTGTGCTTGGGATAGAGCAGAGTAATACCTCCATTGTCTATAAAAATACCTTTATCCTAAAATTTATTCGGAAGGTGGAAAGCGGGCCTCACCCTGATGCGGAAATTGTCAAGACGCTCACGGAAAAGTCAGATTTTACCCACGTCCCCCCCTTTGCAGGGGCAATAGAATATCGGGCTCAGAATGGAGAGCTGACGTTGATCGGGCTCCTTCAGCGATTTGTTCCCAATGAGGGTGATGCATGGATTTTTACTCTCGATAATATCAATAAGTATTGCGAAAGGATTCTCTCCGGTAAGCCGGACATTAAAAAGATTCCTCAGATCACTTTTTGGGACCCTGGCAAAGAATCGTACCCTCATAATCATTATCCTGATGAGTATATAGATGCTTTTTTTTCAGAGATGATCACCCTTTTGGGTGAAAGAACGGGCCAGTTGCATCTGTCCCTTTTTTCTCTCTCTGATGATCCCTCTTTTGCCCCAGAGCCTTTTTCGGTTCTTTACCAACGCTCTGTATTTCAGTCTATGAGAAGTGTGGTACGCAAAGTATTTCGCCTCCTGAAGGATAATATGAAGACCTTTTCGGACAACCTGAGGGAGGAGGCAACCGTAGTGATGACCTCAGAGAAAAGGATTTTAAACCGTCTGGCAAAAATTGTTGGGAAAAAAATCTCTGCCATGAAAATACGGATTCATGGAGATTATCATTTAGGACAAGTCCTTTTTACCGGAAAGGATTTTTCCATTATCGATTTTGAGGGAGAACCCGGCCATGCGCTCAGTCAAAGGAGATTGAAACATTCAGCACTTCGTGATGTTGCGGGTATGCTCCGGTCATTTCATTATGCCGCCTATGCCGGTTTCTTGCGATATTCTTATTGTCAGCAGGATGAACAGGACTTTTTGGAGAAGTGGCTAAAGGCATGGTATACGCATGTATGCAAGCTTTTTCTTAGCTCTTATCTAAGGACAGTGAACAATATTCCTCTTCTTCCTCAGGACAGGGAGGATTTTCATATTTTATTTAATGCCTATCTTTTAGAGAAGGCTGTGTATGAGTTAGGCTATGAATTGGATAACCGGCCTGATTGGGTGATGATTCCTATAAGGGGTATACAGGCTATTCTATTTGATTTGGCCGAATAGGTGTGGATATTCGGGAAGGACAGATATTTTTCAAGAGATTAACTCTTCAATATAATCGGTAAATTTATACCAGGGTAAGGCTAGATTATTTCCGGGTAAATTCTGCTCTTCTTTTACTCTACATACTAATGTCCCTTTCTCTGCCGCCTCACTACCGACAAGTTTTTTGAATCTTTCAAGAGGCTTTATATGATTAAAATTTGGTGTTGCGGTTAATTTAATCTCTATGGGATGAATTGTGCCTTTGGCATGGAGTAAGAGATCAACCTCCAGTCCATCGTGAGAACGCCAAAAATATAACGTAGGCCGTGTGCCTCGATTATAAAAAGCTTTATAAGCTTCACTGATTATTATTCCTTCGAATAATGCCCTACCCATGGCCCCGGCTAAGGTTGCTTCAGGAGATGGCTGACGCGTGAGGAGGCAGACAAGCGCAGAATCAAAAAAGTATATTTTGGGGGTTTTTATAAGCCGTTTGCTGAAATTTTTAAAATATGGTGGAAGAAATACAACAATATAGGAGGCTTTTAAGATACTTGCCCAGGATTTTACCGTTGGCAAAGATACACCACAGTCTCTTGCAATAGAAGCAGTATTAAAAGGGTTACTGTGAAAGGCGGCACACACATTGATAAAGGTTTCAAAGGTGCGCAAATCTTTTATATTTTCCAAATTCCGAACATCCCTTTCTATATAGGTTTGTAAATATCCTTCTAACCATAAATCTCTTTTCTCCGGATAAATTGCCGGATCAGGATATCCCCCGTTCCATACTGCGTGTTCCAGGTTATTCTGCTTGTTATACAGTCCTTCCTTAAGATTAAAGGGGGGTAATTCTAAAATCGCGACCCTTCCGGCCAGTGTCTCGCTAATGTTTTTCATTGATTGAAACTGTTGGGAACCTGTAAGGATCCATCGTCCGGGCTGATGATATCGATCTATCTCTATTTTGATATAGGAGAGTATCTCTGGGACATATTGGAATTCATCCACAATTATAGATTTATTTTTAAATTGAGCTAAAAATCCCTTAGGATCATGTAAAGCGAATGTCCTGTTTAAAGGATCATCAAAAGAAATATACGCATGAGAGTCCTTCAATTCGTGTTGCACGAAAGTAGTTTTCCCTGATTGGCGAGGGCCGGTTATCAATACAGCAGGAAAACCTGTGAGAGCTTCTTTAAACTTTGTGGATAATGAACGTTGTCTATACATATTGACAATTATAAACTCTCATTTTATAATTGTCAACAAATTGTTATTTACGTATTTAAAAATTTTCCTCCTATCCCACTACCGGCCTCAAAGCTATATCTAAAATCCGTTTAAAGATGGCTTCCAGAACTTGTTCTAAGGTCACCTTCAATTTGTCTAAGAGTACTTCTATAATTTGTAACGTTTTATATTATATAACGTTATATAATCTATAACGCATTTATTGACATATGTTTTCTCTTTAGATATAATTATAAAAAATCACAATTTAGGAGGAAAGGAAAAGAGGAGTATCTAAAAAAAATATTAATATTTTTTTTATAATAATCAATTAGATTTCTAAGTTCATATATCTAAAAATTTTCTCACCCTTTCTAGTGTCACTTCTTCGAAATACTCTTCTCTGATTTTTCTCCCAATGTGTTCATGCTCCTGTTTTTTCTTTACATCTCGATTTTTATAAAAGGTGAGTGCACTTAAAAGATCTTCGTGAGTATAAATAAACTGCCAAATATCAGCGGTAATGGATGTGGGAATGGAGTTATAATGCATACCCTGCCGATTACCAACAATAATCACAGGGACTCCCTTGGCGAGGGTTTCTATACATGCGCTTGAATATCCAGAAACTAAGACATCAGCCTGTTCAAGCCAATCCCCGAAATTACTCTCATTTTCGATAAATCTAAATTCCCGAGACCAGGATGAATGAAAGGCTTTTTTAATTTCCTCCTTATCTGATGCGGGGTGTGGTTTAATCCAGAAGCGAATATTCCCTGACTTTATAGGGAGAAGACGAGCTATTACCTGTAGTATGAGGAGTGCTTCCTCCAACATCATAGGCAAGGTGACGAGAATAGTATAATAACAAGGATCTGGATAGACTTTTCTTTTCTTCCATAAATGTTGATATCGAAAAGCAGGAGCAGTAGTAACCTCAAGATCCGGACAAAATTCCTTATGCACTCCGATAAGTGCCTTACTGATAATATGGACGCGATGAGGAAGCACGCCACACTGTTTTTCCATTGAGGTCGGATATATATTGAGCTCTAAGGGGGATGCGATAAAACCCTGATATCCTACAACAGGGATTTTAGGAAGGAAATGATGAAAACCCATATTCCAGCCTTTATCAACGACTTGGTTTTCAAACCAATTCACTACGAAGCGAATAGAAAGTCCTGATTTCTTAAGTCTTAAAGGAAAACGGTAGTTAAGCAGGGTTAAAAAGGCTAAAGAAAATCCCTTCATACTTTTTAATTCTTCTCGTACGAGAGGGGAAATATCTATGCCAAAAAAAAGAGCAGGACGAATCTTTGAGCTTACATATAACACACGAAAAACATACCCCCATGCAAAAAAATAATCAATAACCCTCAGATAATCCTCTTTTAAAAGATAATTTTTTTTGTCCAATCTTACTCTACACACAGTAGAATATATTTTTCCAAGACCTATCTTATACCATGTGGGAACAAAGAAAAGAGTACGTTGAGTCTCTCGTGAAAGAGTATCTAAAAGTCCTGGATAATATCTATCTTGCCCAATTAAATCGTATTGCATAAAGATATCAATGAGAGTCAGAGGGTGGGCAGGGAGAGGCTTTCGTAATTTCCTTGTATATTTGCATATAAAGAAAAGAATGAAAAATTTGATTGGTGTAATAAAGATATAAAAGTAAGTTACAAATATTTTTATAATGCGATCTTTCAGTTTCTTATTATAAATAATTATTACACTTATATTTTGTTCTTTTAGGTATTTATTGATCATACGGACAGCTGCCTTGGAATCGATATAAATTACCGAAATCTTCTTCCCACTTTGAATCAACCCTTGCAATAATCTAATACAGCAGCAATAATGAAATAGTGGGCTTATAAAAACATTACGACTTGGGGGCGAAGAGCTCCACCAATCTATATTATCCTGGTGCAATTCAGAGAGTGAGGAAATAAGCTCGTTAAAATGCTTCCGAATGCTATGAGCAATCTCATTATATAAGATAGATAGTGAAGGACTTAATTTTCCATGATAACGAAGATCGAGATGCATAGTTATATATACTTATATTTAGATAGATCTATATTCAAAATATTTGCTAATTTTTTATTATTTTCTAGATACCTACGATGTATCTTGATAAGTGTGTTTTTATTTAATGTTATTTTTTCAGATAATCCAAAAAAATCATCAATAGTAGAGCATAATCTATTCGATAAAGATTTATATAAATATTTAATACGATAAAATACTTTTGGATCCTTGGGTCGAATGCCGAATTTAAAATCTTCACAAAAACTATATGAAGATGAGCCACAATCATAACGCACCAGATGATTGAGAATTCGTTTTACGTACAAGGCCTGCTTACTTAAGCTGGGATTAACAACAGGCCATGATATGGGATAATTCCGTGTTCCCAAAAAATTGAATATGGTATCAGCGATCATTTGGGGATCTTCTTTTAAGTGCTCATATACACATACTAAAACATTCTCTTTCCCAAATACTTTATATAGATAAGCTATGAGAGGATACCAATCAATATAATGCCCTTCTAAATGTGGATTAGTTAAAAATGAATAGACAAAATCTTCTAGAGATAAAAGACCACCCGCTTTTATGTATTGAGAATAATATTCAAGACCATCTGGTAATATTAATTTTCTTAATAATAATTCATCCAATATTCGGAATTGAGCAACCTGGATACATGCAATTTCCGGATTTTGTAAATATACATTTTTAAATAAAAAGGTAGTACCACATTTTTGAAATCCTATCTGAATAAAATCTAAATTCATTTTTTGCATATTTTGATTACGTAATCAACGATCAATATCCAAAATAGGTTAAGGGCTTTTGTGATCAATCGCTTTCCATTGATTAAAAAAAGCATCACAAAATTTAGACATATGGTGAATACTACCAACTGTCACTCTTATATACTCTTTTAAATAATTGTGCGCAAAATTCCCTGTTACTAAAATATTTTTTTTATATAATCCAGAGATTATTTCGTTCACATGTCCTGCACATTTTATGAGGACAAAATTAGCTTTTCCCTCTCTATATTCAATCCCATTGTGTTGTAATTGATTTATCAGAAATTCTTTTCCTTTACGTGCTTCTTTAATTGTGTCCATGATAAGCTGTGGTTCATCAAGGAGCTTTTCGGCAAAATATACAGCAAAGCTATTTACATCATAAGAAGGTCTCACCTTATACAAATTTTGAACTATCTCGGGACACGCAGCAGCGTAGCCAATCCGCACCCCAGCGAGAGAACATAGTTTTGAAAAAGTTCTTAAGACAATTAAATTGCTATACAATTTAATCTCCTCTATACACGTCTCTTCATAATAGTAAAAATATGCCTCATCAATTACGAGCATCGTATCGCATTCACTACATTTCTCAAGGATTTTCTTTAAGCTCCCTCTATCAAGGGCACTCCCAACTGGATTGTTGGGATTAACAACTATCGCCATCCGTATATCAGGATTAATAGCGCCTAAGAAATCATCCAAAGGAAATGATAAATCTTCATAATATGAGACCTTAACAGCATTCGCATCAAATATCTGACAATATATAGGATACATCGCAAACGTGGGATCGGTTAATACAATGTTATCGCCCCCTGATATATAAGCATCAAAAATATATTTAATAGCCCCATCAGATCCATTAGAAATACAAATATTTTCAAAAATAATATTATTATGTATTGCTATTTTCTGAATTAAAGAAGCATATTCAGGATAAGAAGCTAACAATTGACGATCAATATGGCAAAGCATCCTCCTTATGAATTTTTCGGGCAGTCCTCCCGGATTTTCATTCATATCGAGGCGTAAAAATCCTTTCCTAGAATCTTTCAAAATAGGGATTCTGTATATATTCTTAAGATAAGATTTAGCTGAAGGCATGATAATAATTGACTACTCGAATAGTTTCTTTTGTGTGCATTTTTTTACCGGGAACATTTCTCTGTAAAACCATGTGCTCGCAACCAGAAATCAACTTGTCCCAACTGAAACTCTTTATCAACATCAAGCCCCCCCCAGTTTTTGATAGAAAAGATTTTTTGTCCCATCCATTGTTGAGGTAGCATACCATAATCCCGGTTTTCGAGGCAATGCGGTCTGACTACTGACACACAATTATCCGCAAAGTAACAATCACCCTGCGCATCTCGATCACAATTAATCGCTTTCACATATTTATCATAACATTCAAAAGGGATAAAAGGATGAACAAGGCCGTTTGGGCTGATTTTTCGTGCTCGTATTGGTGAATACCAGTTATATTGGGATACCGTGATAGCCGAATCAAGGTCTGGATCTTTTCGTAAGGCTTCAATGCCTTTATCAATGTGAGAAGATAAAAGCGTTGGAGCATTGCAGAAAAGCAAACAAATCATTTCTATTGTTTCTTCGGGATTACGCTTTTTAATTTCCTGATATCCGTGTATAAATGCATCATGCCCAAGTGCTTCTTTTGTACATAAGAATGCCGGACGTTTTATTATTTCAACCCTGTTTACCCGGGCCAACTCCATAAGGTTTTCATCATCAGTTGATAGATACACAGTATCTATATATTTTGATTCTTTTGCGGCCATCATCGGATACTGCGCCATAGGTCTGCCCAAGACAGGCCTCGTATTTTTTCCAGGAAAACCTACGCTTCCTTTTCGTCCTAAAAGTAATGCCGGTATCACCTGTTTATTCCTTTTTGTTCATTTATTTTTTTTATTTCAAGAGCACGATAACTACATTGATCGCACGCTTCTATTTCATGGGATCTGCCTTCAATATGAGCCTGTCGTAATGCATGTAATCTTTCTGAGTTCCATTGTTTCGCTATTGAAACATCATTGATATTTCCCATTGAAAGCAAGTTTACATCTTTCACACCATGCATAAGACATGGCAGCAAAGTCCCATCATATAGAATAACCATTCTTTGCCAGATAAAGGGACATTCAAAGGTGCTGGTAAAGGTGCCTTTATGTTCAATCCCTTCTCCTTCTTCTCTCGCGTCTATGGAGCCGATCTCATCAACTTTATTTTTAAACAACGCAAAAAATTTATCAAGATGTTCTTTGATTTCGGGGTAGAGCACATTCTGCATCCGTATTTTGGGGAATTTACTGCCCGCTTTTTCCCGAGCGGCAATAAGGCGGCTTGTGCCTTTCATGACTTTATCATAGCTGGCTCCTTTTCTATACCTTTCAAATGAACTTTTATCCCACCCATCAAATGAGATAGATATTCTTTTCATACCAGATGCAATGATCTTTTGGCAGGATTCATCAGTCAAAAATGTGCCGTTGGTATTAAAATATACATCTATTATTCCATGGCTCAGTGCATAATCGATCATATCAAATAATTGATGATGTAACATAGACTCCCCCCGCAGGGAAAGCTTGATTGAATAGAGTCCATTTTCCACACCTTCATCAATAATTCGTTTATACATATTAATATCCATATCACCAACGCCATTGGCGCACCAGTGGTCAGTAGACCTTGCACATCCGGCACAACGTAAGTTACACCGATTGGTAATTTCTATATCTAAATGGAGCGGAAATGGTGCAACAATATGCATTCGTGGATTATTGACCCACGCCTTACGATATTGCATAAAAACCGGGTCTTTGAGCATCTCGAAAAACACATTACCTTTATGGGATGTATAGTTATTGTGCATTATCATATTATTCATTACATATCCAAATCAATAATATTCCTTGACTCTATGGGCCATGGCACTGCTTTCAAAAGTTGTCCCTAAAAAACTGATAAACATTAATACGCGAGCTTCTTATAATATTTTGCAGATCTATAGTCTTTTAGTTTGCTTAAAATAGAGGATAATTCAAGAAAGAAAGCTCTTTTAGAAGAGAGAATTATATCCATATGAGGGCTTACGTGCCGTAATTGGGAGAAACTTACTTCATCATAAAGACCTAAAATATCTTTGTAGTTTTGAAGCAAACCTGATAATGCACGCAAATTTTCATTATTTTCCCCTTTTTCTTTTATTTTTCCTCGCAATGCTCGAAATCTTCCCTGATAATAATCAATAATAAGCCTTTTGGCTTCCGGTTCGGGCACCTTACAAAGATATTTGTTATAGGCAAGTAGAGGAAGGTTTAATTCTCTATAAAAAAGCCCCAGACTTCTATAAAGATGGATTCTCAGCTCGTCATATCCTATGGAGTCAAAGTTAACCTCCTTAAAAAAATCAGAATAATAACACCCATAATATTTGCGCGTCCCTGTGTCGCTTATTTCAATAATCTTAACGTACCTCGCAACATCATCCTCCCCAAAGATATATTCGTAGGTATCCGCCCCTTTTTTATCGGTTTGGTAACAATTCAGATCATATTCAATGAGTTCGGCCAATGCGGATACTACGTTCTTATATTTTTGTTCACGCAGAAGAAGAATAATCCTATCGATCACTGCTGGTTCAAAAAAGGCATCGTGCCGGAGGTAGGTCTCCACCCACTGCAAGGCCAATGACCATTCGCCATGGTTTATATGAAACTGACTGCGCATATAATCAATATCTCTATAATGGGGAATAATGGCGCTCATTTGCTTAAATGTATCTAAAAAATCCTCTTTAGTCCCAAGGCCAAGGCTATGGTAATATAAGAGAGCATAAAGAGCGTAGATATTATGAGGATTGTATACAATGGCTTTTTTAAGACTCATTTCATAGTCATTTTTATATTTTTTTATTTTTTGGAGCGCGCCTTCTAATTTCACCTGATTAAAAGATCGACCTATCTCGCCCCTCAGGTGATCTTCTTGTCTCGTTATCTGATAAATATCATATTGCAGACTTTTAAAATGATAATATTCGCTCAAAAAATTATAAGTTAATACTATGAAAGAATAAGAAAATAATAGTAATATCAATGATATACAAAGCATTTTTTTGGTAGGAGACAGTGTAATCTTAAAAGATGGAGAGTAGATAAATGAGAACGCAATAATAAGATAAAACAAGAATAAGGAGGAAGGCATTCTGGGGGCTAAAGAAAAAATTCCAAAGATTAGATGACCTGCTATGGCCCCACACAGGCCAAAAGAAAAAATTCTGGCTTCCTTGCTTATACTCTTGTTCTTTATAGCTTTATAAAGATAAAAAAGAATTATAAGGATAAAGATCCCAAATAGTATTCCCGCAAGATTTCCTCCTTCAAAAAGTATCTCTAGAAATTCATTATGCATATGTTTAAAGGATCTTTGATCTGTATTGAGCTGTCGAAAATTTGGGGGATAATGGCTGAATACCATTGAATAAAAAGCCCCTGAGCCATAACCGAAAAGGCATTCAATCGGCGTACGGATCCATAATTTCCATGCTGTTAAAAGTACCGGATATCTGCTGACAAAAATTCTAGAGGGATGTAAACCAAAAGTTAATCTCCGCATAAGCTCTTTGTGAAAAAAAGGAATAGATGAGAGAGAGATACCGAATAAGGCCCCTCCTAAAAGAAATGTGCTGTAATGTTTTTTAATAAATCCATACACTCTCCGGCTGCCACGAATAAAGAATTGAAAGTAACCAAATAGAAATAAGGGGATAATAGCAAAACAAAGCATCACAGTGTATCGTGAAAGAGTAAAGCCAGCGCACATGAGCATAAGAAATACGGTAATAAGTGCTAAAGAACGTTTTAATGGCTTTTTAGTAATAGTGGCAAAAGAAAGGACAAGGGGAAGGGAAATAATTAAAAAATTTCCAAAATAATTTGAATTGCCAAAGGTACTCTTTATTCCTTGACTGAGTTCATTAAAGGGATTAAGGAAATCAATAATAAAATACTCAGGGAGGCCGAGAAGAGAAATGATTAAGAGAACGTAGGTGAAATATTCTAAAAATACAAGGAAAAATTTACCCTTCTCATTAATCGATTCAGAGAATATATAATGCAAACCCGTTGGCACGAGAATGAAAAGAAGGACACCTATACAATAAAGCCCTAAATAATATTTCTTATCGTAGGCATTATCTTTATAAAGAAAAGGGAGATGAAGTGAGGCAAGATAGAGAATAAAAAAAATAGTTGGCGTGGGAATAATGAGGATTTTTAATTGTCTAAAATATAATAAAAACATACAAAGAATCAGGCCCATCCCCACCATGGCGCACAATGCCTTAAAGGCTTTTATATGGGTTGTAAGCCCCCCAGCGGGAAAAACAATACAGAAAATGAAGATGAAAATCAGCACTAAAAAGCAGATGCTCTCTCTTCTCAAGGGAGGATTTATATGATATTTTTTTTCCATGGATCTTATCCTAATAAGCACTAGGCAAAGCTCTATACCCCCTCACGTACAAGGTCCTCCTCTATCTTAAATTATTTATATAATTTTAATGCATGAACTGCCTGGAGCAACTTTGTATAGTGAAAAAACCTAGAAGAACTCAATTTATTCTCCGGGACCATAGGGCCCCCTTGTGAGTATCAATGGGAAAACCAATTTTTACATTATCAATTGGCTATGCACTCTACCACTGTATCGAAGGGTTTGTCCACTACGTAATCACAAAATTCGCAATCATCTACCTCTATGGTTTGCGCGTTCCCATACTCGTCTTCATAGCTACATGTGAATTGCAGCCCTGATGGTATGGGAGCATCTGGAGGTCGTGGGAACGGTGTTGTGGGTTCATGAATTGAAGCCTTTACTAGAGCCTCGAGAGGCGCTATGATTTCCGTTTGTGTCTCCAAAGTAGCTGTTTGTGCCTCCAAAGTAGTGGTTTGTGTTTCCAAAGCAGCGGTTTGTGTTTCCAAAGCGGTGATAGATTGCTGCAAAGTAGCTACACAATCTACTTTTACATAATCACTCGCGTCAGATCCACCTAATTTTTCTGCATTATCGGCAGAATTGGCAAAATCAGCAACGTTCGCAAAGCCCGCAAAATTAGCGTAGACAGAATAGGGCACAGGAGCGATTGGTTCCGTATTATCGTGACCTAACGTTATCTCCTCCACCCTTAAATAATAATCTTGATCAAAGGCAAGATGATCGAGGGAACTATTTACTCCGAGTATTACCGAAAAGGCTGCTTCATAACTTGTTCCTCCATCTATATCCTTTTTATTCTTGGCTGAAATCTCCACACTATGTGTCTCAGACCATAGTGGAGTATTTGTACACGCATCATCAGTACAAATGTAAAAATTGATCTCATAAATACCAGATGGATATGGACTTTCATTAGGTCTACTTAAACTGCCATTATACATAAAAAGCGGGGTTACCTCCGTAAAACATGGAGTAGGCAATAAAAGTACGAATAAGATTATTATTATGAGGGATTTTAAGTGGTTCATACTCTTTCTCCTTATCTTCCTTTTTTATATACTATTAAAGAAACCATTACTTGCCACGCCCTTAATATGAGCATCAATCAGACCGCTCTGTTTTCTTAATGCTCAAAGCCTCGGTTTAAAAGTCTTTTAGAAGATTTCCTGCTGCCCAATCATACTGATCGATCGTATATCTTCTCCGTCCCCCGCTCACGCTCGAATAATCGCCGCTTGCATCACATTGATATCCCCCGCTGACACTTGAATAGTCGCTGTAAGCCCTATTATTTCTCCCTCCGCTTACGCTTGAATAGTAGCGGCGTCCGACATTCTCATATCCGCCGCTTACACTCGATACATGGCCGAGTGCATCACCATACCGTCCGCCGCTCACACTTGAAAAATTACCATTGGCGCTATTATCAAGTCCACCGCTTACGCTTGAGCCTGTGCCGTTAGCAAAATTTCTGTATCCCCCACTGATACTCGCGTAATCCCTATTTGCCTGATTATTCCGTCCTGCGCTGACGACGGAGAACATAGCCCCGGCAGTATTATTCCTTCCTCCGCTTATGCCGGAATAAAAACCATTTGCCTCATTGTCCCATCCCGCGCTTATGCTCGCGCCAGCCTCGCTCGCACTATTCCTTCCTCCTCCGGTGACGCTCGCATTATCACCCTCTGCGACATTTGCAAATCCTCCGGTGATGCTGGAATAGGAGCCGCTTGCCACATTGTCATTTCCTCCACTTACACTGGAGGATGCGCCTTCGGCCCTATTCGCGCGTCCTCCACTTACGGACGAGCTTTCTCCATCTGCAATATTGGAATTGCCTCCACATATGCTGGAATAATCGCCATTAGCCTCATTTTCTCCTCCTCCGTTTACGCTTGAATAGAGGCTTCTTGCAGTATTAAAAGATCCTCCGGTCACGCTTGATCCCTTGCCAACTGCCGTATTATATGAACCCCCGGTCACACTTGCTTCTTCTCCCGAAATCTCATTATTGTATCCGACCACAAGACCACCAAATGAGCTATAGTTATTCTGACGTCCAATGATGAGATTATGGGAGCCACGGCGGTCATCATTACCTGGTTCATATCGTAACTCATTATAGCCTATAATAAGATTCCCTTTTCCATTTTCATCAATAATATCAGTTTGACCAGATCCATTTTGAATGTACACATTGCCACCCGTGAAGGTCCAATCACCATCGTTTTTGGTAACACCTTGTAGTTTATTAGTAAGTGTCTCTACTAAATTCTCTAATACTTGCACTCGCTCCGCAAGCTCTTCCAAGGTTGGTGTTTGCGCCTGCACATTAAAATTTAATAAAAATACTACAGATAATACGAAAATTAGGCTTATAATAAATGCCCTTTTTATTCTCATATCCTCTCCTTCTTAGATCAAAAAAGTTAACACGTATTTTTATTATTATCAGTGAATCAGAGTTTCTCTATTATCACCTCCTTTTCTTATTCTCACTATTGCCTCTCATGAACGCTATGTATTCCATTACGTATTATATTTCTTCTTTCTATTATTTGTCCTTGATACAATTAAATTAATAAAAAATTGAATTGATAGATATAAATTTATTATATTTATTATAGTATATAATTGTCAAATAAGAAGATAAAATTAAAAAGATACTAAAGAGACTGGATGATACTATAGATCATCAGGAAGGTTAAGCATATCTCGTGTCACTTCAATTTTATTTTTCTCTTTCTTTACTGCAATAACAGCAAATACGAGCTTTTTATAAGGAAGTACAGCAGAAAAAGATGGCTTTCCCCAATAACCATAGGAGAGTATATCTCCAACAGTGTCAAGAGAATTCACTAAAGAGATTAATTCACTAATATTAAAGACAACATATGCAGCTTTTTCATATTTATGTTTATCCATTGATTGATTGAATTCTTCTTCATTAAAGACAATATATTGAAATGCTTCATTCATATCAAGTAGACTTTTATGTGCGGATAACCTCACACTTAAAATAAGATAGCCGTTTTCCGAAACAAGGTGCCAGGCTTTATAGAACATGCCAATAGCTTCAACATTAAAGTCAATACAGCTTAAGCTGAAAACAAATGGAGCTCTATATTCTTTCTCATTTAAAGTGAGAATGTCCTGACATTTAAAAAAACCGAAAGGTACATTTTGTTGGGCATATTCAATCATATCCGGATTTATATCAACTCCTGTGACATCTGAAATATTATAGTGTTCATTCAATGCTTTAATTAAACCGCCACATGCGCATCCTAAATCAAGAACCTTTGATGAGTCATTAAGTGGGAGCTGTTCAATCAATTTTTTTTCAGAATCATAGAGAGAATTCCAGGTTACTCTGTTTTTTGAGTAGTAGTCTACTAATAGCTTGGATTTGTAGTGAATGTTATTATTGATTTTATTTGGCATTATTTTTTTTATTACCCATTATTAAGGGCTCACCTCGCGTGGCTACTAACTCTTTCATATAATCTAAATTGGTTCTCTCAATCTTCATGAATTATTTATCATCGAGTATAATTTCAATCCTTAACAGATCCCTCCTTTTCCCCTGAGCAATTAAAAGAGTACCCACCACTCCTCTCTCCGGAATGATAATCATAAATTCAATAATATTTCAAGACCTGATCCCACGAAAAAGATGTTATGTGCCCAAAATTAGAGTTGCTGCTGCTGATCCTCCTGTTTTTCCTCTTAACTCCATGCCGGGTAATCTGATTTTTTGGCCATCTCGTATTCCCGGAGGAATTTGGACAGTAAGTTTTTGAGAGGTTTCTCGGTGAATATAGGTAAAAGGCCCGCCCTTTCGAGCGTGCAGCGGGGCGAGTGTAATGAAATCATAAAGGTCTATTCCCTTGTAAGGGAGCTTCCTTTTTACCGGAAAGGATTTTTCCATTATCGATTTTGAGGGAGAACCCGGCCATGCGCTCAGTCAAAGGAGATTGAAACATTCAGCACTTCGTGATGTTGCGGGTATGCTCCGGTCATTCCATTATGCCGCCTATGCAAGTTTTCTTCGATATTTTTATTGTCAGCAGGATGAACAGGACTTTTCGGAGAAGTGGCTAAAGGCATGGTATACGCATGTATGCAAGCTTTTTCTTAGCTCTTATCTAAGGACAGTGAACAATATTCCTCTTCTTCCTCAAGACAGCGAGGATTTTCATATTTTATTTAATGCCTATCTTTTAGAGAAGGCTGTGTATGAGTTAGGCTATGAATTGGATAACCGGCCTGATTGGGTGATGATTCTTATAAGGGGTATACAGGCTATTTTATTTGATTTAGCCGAATAGGTATGGAGATGCCCGATTTAAAATAGGCAGCTTTTTGAGGGACACTCATTAAAATCGGCGATGATCACTTCAGGATCATCAAGCTCCATTGATATATCCTTTCCTAGGCTCAGCGCCTGCCCCTTTTTGCTTCCATACCGGTACACCGTGATCCCTTTGCACTTCAATTGATAGGCCTTAAGATAGATGTCTTTCACATCCTCAATTGTTGCATGAGGGGGGAGATTGATGGTTTTTGAGACGGAATTGTCAGTATGCTTTTGAAATGCCGCCTGGATATTCAGATGTTGAACAGGGGGAATATCAAAGGTAGTGACAAAAAGTTGCGAGAGTTCTTTCGGGATATTCTCCATATTTTGGATGGATCCCCTTTTGACGATTTCCACCATCAGGGATTTTTGATAGAGTCCTTTTTCATGTAATGCTCTCTCAAAAAGCGGATTTGTCTCGAAAAGCTTTGCACCGGAAAGGACCTGTCGCGCATAAGAGAGGGCAAAAAGCGGTTCGATGCCGCTTGAGCAGCCTGCAATGATACTAATGCTCCCAGTGGGGGCAATGGTGTTGAGTGTCGCATTGCGTACCTGATAGCCGGAATGTGCATGTATGGAATGATTAAAATTCGGGAACACACCTCGGATCTTCGCCAGTTCGCAGGATGCCTGAACGGATTCCCGGTGAATGAACTGCATAAGGCTTTCAGCAATAGTGATCGCCCTTTTTGATGCGTAGGAAATCCCCATCTTGATCAGCATATCCGCAAATCCCATGATTCCCAATCCGATTTTTCTATTTTCTAACGTCATTTTTTTGACTCGGGGAAGCGGGAATCGGGTGACTTCGATCACATCATCCAGGAATCGAACTCCCCAATGGGTGAGATCTTTTAATAGGGACCAGTCAATCTCTCCATTTTTGACAATCTTGCTGAGATTAATGGATGCAAGATTACAGCTCTCATAGGGGAGCAGGGGAAGCTCGCCGCAAGGATTTGTGGCCTCGATGGGACCCAGGTTCGGAGTGGGATTATGACGATTCATCTCATCCAGGAAGATGAGCCCCGGATCACCCATTTTCCATGCACTCATAACAATTATATCAAAGATAGTCTTGGCTTTCATCGATCCCACACTCCGGCCTGTCCTCGGGTTGATCAGATCAATGGCCTTCCTTTTTTTTACGGCCTCCATAAATTCATCCGTCACGCCGACCGAGAGATTAAAGTTGGAGAAACTTTTCCCATCCATTTTGGCCTCTATAAAATCAAGGATATCCGGATGGTCACATCGAAGAATGCCCATATTGGCCCCGCGCCTTTTTCCTCCCTGGACAATGATCTGGGTGGCCTTCTCGAAAATACTCATAAAGGATATGGGGCCGGAGGCCTCTCCTTTTGTGGAATTGACCACGTCCCCCTTCGGTCTGATATGGGAGAAGTTAAACCCTGTGCCGCCACCGGTTTGGTGAATCTTTGCCATATCCTTGAGTGCCTCGAATATACTGTCCATGGAGTCTTGGATGGGGATCACGAAACAGGCGGAAAGCTGCCCCAGGCTGGTGCCGGCATTCATCAAGGTCGGAGAGTTTGGCAAAAATTCCAGGTTGGCCATCATGGTATAGAACTTTTGTACGACCTTTTCCTTCGATGTCTGTCCCTTGAAATTATCCTCTGCCGCACTGACCGTTTCCGCAACCCTCATCAACATCTCACAGGGGGTTTCGATGATTTTCCGATCATCTCCCCTGCGTAGATAACGCTTTTTTAATACATGGAAGGCATTGATCGGCAGTTTCAGTTCATCCAGATGGATTCCATAGATTGATTTTGTCTCTCTGAGTTCCTCATGCCTTTTTCGATACAGGATATAGTGTTTGGCCGTGAGATGATGGCCGGTTTCCATGAGAACCTCTTCGACCACGTCCTGGATGGATTCAACAGTGCTCTGCAAAGTTGTGGCAGCCCTTTCCTTGATTCTTTCGAGGATCCTACGGGTAGTCTGCTCCGAGACATTTTTTGCTTCTTTTTCATTGTGGAGGGCTTCAAGGGCTGCCCGATAGATGGCATTCTCTATCTTTTGGCTATTGAATGGGACCGACGTTCCATCCCTTTTGATGATCTTTTTGGGAAATACGTTTTCCATGATTATCCATTATAAGTAAGACCGATGAATATTGCAATTTTAATTAATTAAGTGGAATTCAAATATCCGTTTTCCCATTTTCCTTTATTATCAAGCCCTGGCAAGATATTATGTCTGTAATTTGGGGTAATCCCCGTGCGTAAATCGGAATATCTAATTCCGATTTTTTACCCCGGATATTGCCGGGCAATGAATGATTCTGGATCATCAATCAGGCATAAAAGTTGCTGGTAATATGGAAAAGTTATTTTGTTATATTTTATCCATACAAATAACTTTATTCATATGAAAGGAAAATATAATGGGTGAAGGAAAGAAAGTGAATAAAAAAGTCACAATTTATGGCTATGTAAGGTTAGCTGATGAAGATGATGAAGAGAAGGGACTAATACTCTCAAGTGATGAGGAAGATTATATCTTGTTGTTAAATAAAAAGAGTGAAGAATTACAGGATATGGTAGGAGAGGAAGTGCGGATTACAGGGACTTTGAGCAGCGACAGCAAAGGGTATCCCCAAATTTCAGTCATTACATATGAAAGCCTTGAATATGACGATGAGGAGTATGACGATGACGATGATTACCGTCATAAGGATTACGATGACGACGACGAAGACGAAGATGATTACTATTAAATAAATGCTTTCCAGTAATTGCTAGGGGGGATAAACTCCTCCCTATGAATTCTTATCCTTAAAATTAAGCCTGAGAACCGAGGGATCAATATATACTAATTCTATTCCTGGGGGAAGATCGATATTTTCTTGCGTGATGTAATATGTTCGTCGTCCCCATTGTGCTAAGGAGACATCTAACTTGATATCGATCTGCTCTTTTGTTACTGCAGAAACAAGCCTGCGAAGCCCTTTTATGGTGATTTTTGTGCTCACCGGAGGGGATACTAATTCCAGTTGATGAGGAATTTTTGTATAATTCAAAGGGATTATCAAATCCTTCGTATAATTTTGTTGGCCAGCAAGGAGGGCCCAAAAGACAAAAACTAATATCACAATGATGATTTTTGCGATCCAATGCTCTGATAAAAATCTTAAGGGATTTTTCTTTATAAAGATTGATTTATCTTCCAATCCTTTTTGCATCATCATATGCTGATTTATCAACTTCTCTAAGGAAAATGCATCCTTAATTTTTGTAATTTGACCATCTAACACGAGGGAAACTTCTCCTCTTTCTTCTGAAGTAACAATGATTAACGCATCACTTTTTTCAGATAATCCTAATGAGGCACGGTGTCGTGAACCGTACTTTTTGGGGAGATTATGTTTTTCAGTCATGGGGAGAAATCCGGCGACTGATTTGATCACACCTCCCTCTATTAAAATGGCTCCGTCATGTATAGGAGAATGCTTTTGAAATATGCTCAAGAGGATCGGTTCGCTAATTGCTCCCTTAAAAGGAATGCTATCTTGAATGAGTTTATTCACCTCATCGTCTCGTTTGAGGATTATAATACCTCCTATTCTATTTTCACCCATCTGAAAAACGGTCTTACAAATAGTTTTAAGATCGAGAGGTTCTTCAGATAAGGTTTTCGTTCCCTGAAAGTAATGAAATAGATTGATTTTTTCTAATACTTCTCTAATCTCTGGTTGGAATATGATAATGATCAATATAATGAGGGCCTGCCAGAAGATTTGAAACGTCCATGTTGATAAGAAGAGGCCCCATGTTCGCGCACCAATATAGATAATCGCTAAACCCAATAAACCCAATAATATTCTAAAGGCTTTCGTCTTATAAAATAAATTATAGAGCTGATAAGCGAGAAAAGAAATTAATAATATATCAATAATATCGAGCCAGGTTAGATTTTTTACTAAGTTAATTATCATCTCTTTTAATTATCATCTCTTTTTATCGACAATCTAATGTTTGTAGGAATCAGACATTAAATTATATATGAAAATATGAAAAAAGTATAGACTCTTTGACACAGCAATGCTACTTTTTGACCAATTGCCCTATACCTATTTTTTCCCTATGGGCATCAACACCAAAGGTTCTTGATCATTTTCCATTGTAAGGACTTTTTTTACCTCTTCATCATGAAAGGCACCAATAACCACAGTCCCCAAATTTAAGGAGACTGCCTGAAGATAAATATTCTGAACCACGGTTCCTACCTCAATATGTATATATCTATTGCCTCTTTCCCCATACTTCTGGGTAGTTCGAGAGGGGGTTGCTCCTATTGCAATAATTAAAGGTGCATGTGCGATAGAAGATTGATACAAGGAAGCATTATACAGATCCTCTCTTTTATCTGTCCGGATAAGAGCAATAAGTTCGTGTCCCTCTGGTATATATTTATAAATACCGGTTGAGAGGCCCTTAACATTTCCTGCCACGATATAGAGATCGAGAGGATAAAGACCTCCTGCAGAAGGTGCTGTTTTATAAAAGGGTTGGGCTGTTATTCCTTGTGCAGCCCAAAGAAGCTGCGATAACTCTTCGATGCTCAATGCCTCATTTTTATAATCTCTCACGGATCGCCTTTCCAATAGAGCCCTTTCAATTGAAGTATTGCTATCATAGTATGGATCTGTCAACTTTATCACTGTGGGTGATTCGTTTTCTTGGAAGGTGAGGGGTGGCGGCGGTAACAGATTCATTTCTCTCCAGGGAGACTCTCCTGCGAGGGAGGTCGAGAATAGGAATGGATTAGTATATCCAAAGATGGCAGTATAATTAGAAACACCCGGCCAGAAGGTCTCCCCCATACTGATACTATATATTGGCCAGTTAGTATAAGCTGCAAAAGTCTTCATAGTAATACTAACAATTAAAAGGCCTAGTAAGAGAATAATAATCAATAATTCTTTTCTCACGATACTGATCCTCCTTTTTTTGGAGTTATTCTGCCTCATATATGGCATTTTTGAATCTTTAGGTTATAAAGTAAGATTAGAAGCTTATACCATATTTTATATCACCTCTCACTGAGGCTGACAAGAAATATAAATTTTTCATTTCTTCTCTCTTCAGTATTTATAGTATAATATATGAAATTTACTTTAGAGAGCACGGTTATTTACCAACAATTAATATGTGGGAGTAAAAGTATATTCTTTTATGATGAGTGATTATTCAGGAACAAAAAGGACTATTGGTTTTTTTGGCGCAACAGGCCTTGGCCTTGGAGCTATAGTTGGGGGAGGTATTTTGGCCTTGACCGGCGTTGCTTTTGCAAATGCCGGTCCATCCGCCATTCTCGCGTTTGCCTTGAATGGAGTGATAGCCTTTATAACGGCGCTAAGTTTTGCGCAAATGTCAAAGGCATTCCCTGAATCAGGTGGCGTATATACATTCACGAAAAAAGTTATCTCAGTGCGATCCGCCTTTGGTGTCGGATGGATACTCTGGTTCGCATCCATCATGGCAGGTGTTTTATATGCTTTAGGATTCGCCTTTTATATGGTCAGTGCATGTCAAAGCATATGTGGAATTTTTATTTCTCAAGTCCCTGCGTGGATTTCGAGTCGCCCGATGATACTTATATTTTCAAGTGGTGCAATATGCTTTTATACGATAAAACTTGCTCATACTACCAATGGCTCAGGGCAGTGGGAAACAATAGGGAAGCTCATTGTATTTTGTATACTCATCGTAGCCGGATTTTGGGTGCTTTCAAAACAATCTCATCAAGTGTTACACACACGAATAACACCCTTTTTTGATCACGGGATATTGGGTATCTTTCGTGCTATGGGATTTACTTTTATCACGTTTCAGGGCTTTGATCTTATTGCCGCTGTGGCGGGGGAGGTTCAAAATCCAAGCCGCACTATTCCTCTTTCCATGTTTGTTTCATTAGGGATTACCTTGATCATTTATCTTCCCTTTCTTTTCATTATCCTCACTGTGGGAGTGCCGGCAGGTCAGTCTATTGCCTCATTAAGCGCAAAGTATCCTGAGACCATGGTAGCTTTTGCCGTTGGCAATTACCTTGGCACCTTGGGCTATTGGTTGATTATTATCGCGGCTATTCTATCCATGCTCTCAGCCCTTAACGCGAATCTCATGGCTGCTTCCCGTATTGCTTTGGCCATGTCCCGGGACAAGACCCTTCCCCATTTTTTAGGTGTTATAAATAAAGATACTGAAATACCAGTCCGCAGTCTTTATATAAGCAGCGCCATCCTTATTATAAGTCTTATTGCTCTCCCGAATCTGTCAGCTGCCGGGGCTGCAGCCAGTCTCATCTTTCTCATTTCCTATACACTGACGCATATCACCACTATACTCGCTCTGGTTCGCGATGATACACTAAATGAAACAGGGGGAAAAGCGAAATTCTCATTTATACCTTTACTCGGTGCAATCTTGTGTGCTCTGCTCGCTCTCTTTCAGAGCGTTACTATTCCTGCAGCAGGGACAATAGTAAGTGTCTGGCTTGCGTTAGGATTTATTTTTTACTTTACCTTTCTGTCCAACCGGGCAGAAGCAGTTGACGCCATGACCCAGGCACGCGATCCTCGGCTGGTAAAATTAAGAGGATACAGTCCATTGGTACTTGTTCCTCTGGCAAATCCATCCAATGCAAAATCAATGGTAGCGGTTGCCACTGCATTATGTCCTCCTCGTGTAGGGCGAGTTCTTCTCCTTTCCGTAGTCGCAGGATCTATCGAATGGAAGGCTGACAATCCTCCGGCTGAGTTGATTTCTACACAAGATGTCTTACGAGAAGCCCTTACTGCTTCCTTTAGCGCGGATCTTTCTCCTGAAGCCCTTATCACCGCAGCAACTCGTCCATGGTCTGAGATTATCCGAGTAGCCCATCTTCATCGTTGTGAAAGCTTGTTGATTGGTTTAAATGATCCTGTGAGCGATAAAACAGAGCCATATCTTATAGAACTTATTAACAAGGTGGCATGTGATATTGTTTTTCTCCATGCACCACCAGAGTGGCAGCTTACAAAAATTAAGCGCATTCTTGTACCTGTGGGAGGGAAAAGCAGCCATGACATACTTCGCGCCCGTTTACTGGGGAGCCTTTGTCGCTCCCTCGATCTGCAGGTTACTTTTCTGAGGATAGTGCCTCCCGATATCACAGAAAAAGAGCTTAAATACACCAGGGATCAATTACATCATTTCGCAGGGGACGAAGTACCTTTACATTCTCATGTGGAGGTTATTCGTAGTACTAATGTAGTCAGTGTCGTAAGTGACTATGCGGATGAAAATGATCTGGTGATTCTTGGAGTTCAGCGCCTTGGAAAGGGGAGAAAGATATTTGGGAATATTACCTTGGAAATTGTCCGTGTCACCTCCGGGGCTACCATATTAATAAGCAAGCAAGGTTAAAGGAATCTGCAATTCCTCACGTTGGGATATGAATCTTTCATTAGTTAGGCATCTATCTAAGATGGTTCCTTTGAGTTTCAAATTGGAAGAATGCTAAGTTGTATTATTCACAGTTAAGATAATGGCATCGCTATCTATGATCTTATCATCAAAGTCAAAAGCGCGCGCAATTAATGTATGTACACTCCAATTTTGATAGGACGTTGTATTCCATTCAAATTCATATGGCTCATAATAATCTTCACTCCCTATAATCGGATAACCGTCTATATACAGGATAACCTTTGAAATATTTTCATTATCCGGTGCCTCGGCAAAAATCGGCACAATTCCTGAAACAGTTGAGCCGTCAATGGGAGAGGTAATTCTAATAAATGGTTGATTGTCAGTCCCATATTCAGAACCCCCGCATCCTGAGAGAAAAAAGGAAATCACAGCAAGAATAATAAATAAAACATACATTCTATTGTTTTTTATTTTCATAGTACACATCCATATTATTCTCACGCCCCCTGAAAATTGGCTCCGCGTCGATTGCAGGTCCTGTAAGAAAACTTACTTCAATGAAATCCATTCTATAGGTATCTTCTCCACTTTTTCTGTGTAATCTTGTTCCTTATTTTATTATATCACATTTACTCACATAACCCTCAGCACGTGATTCATTTGTCAACTTTTTGGTTTATAAAAATAAACAATACTATGCCAAATCAACAAAATAACCCCGCATATAATTAATACGGGTAACACCATAACAACTATAATAAATAATAGTAATCCTACTATTGATTC
Source organism: bacterium (assembly GCA_049472395.1). Classification (GTDB taxonomy): domain Bacteria; phylum SZUA-182; class SZUA-182; order DTGQ01; family JBLIRR01; genus JBLIRR01. Next base: position 40,997 of record JBLIRR010000041.1, read on the forward strand.
TAGCGGGGGTTGTGAAATACTCGGGAGCAGTTTCTCTAAATTGAGACAGATCCGGCACAACACATAGACAATCCATCCAACAGAAAATAATATGCATATGTTCCGTGGACCTATAAATGGTGTATTTTTTCTCTGTAATTTTTGTCGGTGGGCCATGCGTGTATAATATCAAGATGTAAAATATAATGCAATAAGGATCTTTAAAACCCCTTCTCTTAATGCCTTAGCACATAAGAAAAAAAATTTGGCTGTATTCAAAATTGCTGTTTCAACCTTACCAATTATTATGGCCACCAGGACGCCATTACTGTTTTAACCTTGGCGGGCATTATAACAGGGGCCCTCCCTTTGCAGATAAGAGCGAAGAACTGTTACTGCATCCCTGCGGCATATATCCTGCCGTACACTAATTCCTCTTTCTTTTAAGGCGCTAATCCAGTCAGGAGCTTTGGGCCCTTCATCAAAGCCGATGGCACGTGCATCTTCATCTCGTGCACCACATATGAGACTGCGGACACCTGACCAGGTGAGCGCTCCCAAACACATGGCGCATGGCTCTGTGCTTGTGACAAGCTCATAAGGGGGAAATCCTGCTGCACCAAGATCATAGGTGTTGACTTTTTGTTGAGCAATCAAGATTGCCACTATCTCTGCATGGAAAAGGCAGCATTGTGTCTGAATAACCAGATTGACCCCGGCAGAGAGTAATGTATTGGAGGTAAGGTCAAATATCCCTGCAGCGAAAGGCCCGCCTGTACCATGCTCCACATTCAGGCGAGAGAGTTCAACAATAAAACGCATTCTCTCCTCTGGGCCGGGATATATGCGACCAGGCCCGGGGAGAACCTCCTCGATCCAGGAAGGGAGACTAACCGTGAAAGAATACTCTTTTTGCCTCATTCTTTATCACCAAAGGTAAAGCAGTTGGCCCGCATCATTTCTGTCTTTTTATGGTATACGAAATAAAAGGTCATTCTTATACATGGTTGCGCAACATAAGCTCAAGAGGATGGGGATGGAGGTAATATTGTTTTTGAAGGTACGGTTCTTTATATTTACGGACATAATGCTGCAAAAGTACAATAGGGACGATAAGGGGGATGTATCCCTTGTGGTAATTGTCAATTACCTCCAGCAATTCGCTTTTCTCGTCAGTAGTAATGTTTTTTTTGAAATATCCCATGATATGCTGAAGCACATTAGTGTTTTTTTTTATAGTTGCCCGATGAATGAGCCCCGCCATGAAGGTGGTAATATACCGTGAGAAGAGGGTATCCTGCTCCATTTTCTTTCCACCCGCCACCAATGCGCCAAGTTCCCTCAGAAGTTGAGGGCTATGTGACATGGTTAATAGCTTATGGTTTCCATGGAAGATACTCAGACCATGCAGTGATTTTCTGTTATAAAGTAATTCGCGCCATCGTTGATACACAAAAATTCTTTCTATAAAATTTTCTCTCAAGGCAGCATCATGAAGCCGGCCCTCATCTTCAACAGGCAGAAGGGGGAAAGTGCGCATGAATTCCCGTGCAAAAAGACCGATGCCTTTCGGGGTTACACTCCCTGGTTCCTTATATACTTTGACATTCCGCATACCAGAGCTAGGTGATTTACTTTTAAAAATAAATCCGCACAGTTCCTGTTTTTCCAATTCCTTGAGTTTTTGACGAGCCCACGTGAGCATCTGCTCAGTATAATCAATGCCTGTCTTTCTTGTGACAAGGTGTGGGGATTCAAGGTCACCTACAAGACGCATCGCCTCCCTCGGGACCGGAAGACCACACTCAACTTCAGGACATACGGGTACCCACTCGACAAATTGACCAAGTGTATCACGCAAGTAACGATCAAGTTTATGTTGACCATCATATCGGACTTTTTCGCCCAAAAGACATGAACTTATACCAAGCCTGATTTTGTTGGGTGCCATATTCAGTTTTGTTTCATATTCTGTGGTTATTTTCTGAGAGATTTTTACAATAGATCCTCCAAGGTTGTGAAACTTAACTCTCTCATAATTGCCAGCCTAAGTTATCTTTATTATATACGATTTCCGCCACCGACTTGCAACACCTGTCCGGTGATCCAGTCAGCTTGATCTGATTTTTCCTCTGCCATGTCAAAAAGTTTGGGAATAGTTTCGGGTTCGGACAGATCAGCTTCCCATGTCATACATTCACCGCCCAAAGCTTGTATCTCTTCTACTATCCATTCTGCAGATTGTCCGATCTCCCGACAATAATAAGCACGCCCCGGAATAGAAGCGCTTTCCTCATTTGCCCGGCTTTCCCCATACAGTTCTGGAGATTGGCCCAAATATGTAATGAAGACTTTGCCTCCTTCCCGGGCAAAAGCAATAGCCGTAGCAGCACCGATTCCATGATTTGCACCAGTAACGATTACAATTTTCCCCTTAAGTCCTGTATCAATCATAAATACTGTTCTTTACCTAAAATATTCCCGTTTATGATTCGATCTTTTTCGCATAATGACCAAGCTAATCTAACTGAAATTTCTGAAAAACAGGTAATTATCTATACGTATTCTTGCTTGTGTAGCTGTTAATGTTTTCATATTATATATATATTTTGTTATTCTTATAGAGCATACCCGAATTACTTTTAAAATTCGAGTTTTATTTGGATGTCTTCTTCTTACCATGCGTCATAGTTGGCAAAAATCGGCCTGTGGTTTTTTAGGACCTGTTTTAGACCATTTGAAGCAGATTCTATATTGATCATTAATACGAATACTGCATTCACCATTCGTGCTCCTTGTTAGTTTTAAGTTGGTTACCTGCTACCTACTGGCTTGCCCTCTTCACAAGTGCCCTATCGAGATTTTTCAAATCTTCTCTTTCCATACCTTATATCTTTGCATATAATCGTCAGCAACCTTTTTTGAATCAAGCCTCAAATAATTAGCGAAATTCACTATAAATCCTCTTATATAGGCACTTGGTGGAAGGGTCTCATATCTTTCTCTCTCGATATTTTCAAGATGATGAATCGAGATCCGCGTTGAATTAGCGATCTCGCATAAATCAATCTTAAGTCGTTGCCTGATATTCTGTAAGTCGGCTCCAGTAAAGGATTTAATCTCAGCAATCAGCTGTTTGGTCTCTTGATCCAAAGCCAGCGGTTTCTTTTCAGATCTGCACACTTGCTCTTTGTCATCTGAAATCGAAACAGGATCTGCCTTTTTTGGCTGAAGATTTTTAGTAGGTTCATCTTCTGCTATCTGGCGGTCGGTTAAAACAGTACTTGATAAATTGCGGTATGCCTCCTCGATTTGCTGAAGGATTTCTTGTTTGTTCTCTGGTGGGAGCTCATCCAGAACCGGTAAGATCGCTATTGATTCAGTTGATGAATATAGTTTTTTTAGGGACAGATACGCATTATGAATCTCTGCTTGAGAGGCATTATCCGAAAGTTCAAGGATATTAATATATCTATTGTAGTCGTTTTGATTCATAGATCAGTTGTTACCTAAAATATGATCAGTAACCTTTTTTATATCCATAGCACAATTAGAGCTGGGACAGGTTTGCATATAAAGCTGTCTATTATTCATACAAGTAGAGACAGAACTATCATATTCAATATATCCTAAGTATTGTGCATTAAAGCCAAAATATTTCAAACAGATACTCTTTACTGAATCACCGATTGCGTTATCTGTAGTATTCTTTAATTGATTAAGGATAATATGGATGGTGAAGTTAGCCAGTTCAGAGTTGATAATATCTTCAATAGTTTTTGATAAACCCTTAAGATGGTCTATAAATTGTTTTAAGGTTTTGATATTATATTTACCCTTATCTCTCCAAGCCTGCCTGACCAACTCCTTAAATCCATAAGCGCTCAGGGAATTAAGTATCTTCCTGCAAAAGACGTTTTTTAAGAAATAGTACATGTTTTCTATTGCTGTAATCTCTGGGATCATCATCACAAGCATAATATCAGCCAAAAGAAAGGTATCGATAGTATTATAATGTGCCCCAGCGCCAAGATCAATGAGGATATAATCAGTATCCAATTTTTTTATGTGCCGGAAGAATTTAAGTTTTTCTGTGTATTTAATATTATCAGAGTTTAGTGAATGAATAGTACCTGTTAATAGCCCCAAATTTTTTATTCTACTTTTAATAATTAATTCAGCTAGTGGCATCTTATTTTCAAAAAAGTTTGATAATGATAGTTGGGGTCGATTAATCCCAAGAAAACTATGTAGATTTGCCCCTCCCATATCAGCATCAATTAAGATAACTTTACGTTCAGTTAAAGCCAAATAGCTGGCAATGGCACTTAAGATAAAACTTTTACCTGTCCCTCCCTTCCCACCACCGATCGCCCAGATTGCTGAGTTATCACTATCAGTTTGCTTTTTCATTTTGGTAATCATATGGAATAAGTTCAGCCATCCTTTGCTTTTTAATGTTTCCCCCAGAAGACCGATAATCTTTGAGGTACTTTTAAATCATATCAACCCTGGTATTTCAATAAATGTTTATGTTTCTTAAATCTGTTTAACCATTGCCATCGAGAGCATGCTCACCACTTTCTTATACTTTCTTTTCTGCCATAAAAGCAAAATGAATCGGAATAAAAAGTGATTTAAATATTATTTTTAGTCATGGGATTGAATTTTGTTAGCACAATCAAAATGATATATGGTGTTGTTGGCTTTAAATTATAGTATATTTGGTGGAGATAAGAAGATATGCGTTATTTTATCAGAATCTGTACCATCGTCTTTAGTATCAGAATAAATTACGCCAGTAGATATGTATCCATAGGGACAATTATAGGTGGATTTTTTCCCAGCTCTTGGGTTGTCACATTCTATTACTTCCTTTTTGCCATATGAAATGACTATATCGCTTTCTGCTAAAGATTTTAACTTCGAATAGATTTCTCTCGCATTACTTTTAATTTCTTTAATCTCTGTCAAATGTTCTTACTTCGGCGATTTGATTACTAGAAATCTCTTGTGCTACAATGAGACCCTCAATAGATATTTGGTACAGACACGTATTTTAGAGACTCCGAATTATTGAGAGTATAAAGTAATAACATGTGTGCTGATAACCGATTGTTTTATTACCGAACAAGGTCCAATTGTTAAGATTTTAAAGCATCTTGGCTGTGGGATCATACACCATCCCGTGATCCTCCTCCCCCGTCTGAAGAACCTCCAATTGTGTATGAACCATTATTATATGATGATTCACTCTAGAACTACTAAAGATCTTTATATTTCAGTAAATTAGAGGACTGTGTAAATTTCCACTTTTTACAGCTATAGGGACAGTACGTTTGGTTAGCCCGCTTTAATTAAAAAAAATAATGTCTTCAAACCGAAATTAGTTCCATTGCAAATTTTTTCTATCCTGTATAGAAAAATTTGTATTATCTCTTTTACATTATCCTATTCTTACTCCTTTTTACTCCTTTTCTCAATACTTTTTATTCAAAAATATTACAGAATTATGATTATTCTTTTTGACAGCTCAAAAAGGGATTTCCTATCAATTATCCAGTAGCCCCCCTTTTCTTAATTTTAATAAGGCCATGCAGCCATATAAGAATTGTGGAAGTGACCTTACATATTCCTTACAGACCTTATCTAAGGTGATCTCCAAAGAGGATTTGTTTTAGACATATTGCGTATAAAGCGGATCACTTTTTTTAAAAAGGAGAACTATAGTTACTCCAAAAGCCATTTCCAGGCGGGGATAACACGAATAGAAATGCCATCTAGTATTATTTCATCTTCATTATTCATTGTTATAATAAAGGCATTGTCAAGATTAAAATATCGCATTGTTTCTGTAATGCCTCTCGTTTCTCTTTCCAGCACCTCCTTTGAACCGAGGTCATAACATACTTGATAAAGGTTTTTGCTATTTTCCCTTTTATTGGATGTCACTGCAATAAAATCAATTTCATACCCCTTTCGGGTTTTATAATAACATATCGAGTGTTTTCTCCTTAAGAGTTCAATAAAAATACAGTTTTCAAATTGCCTTGTGATATCAATTGATGCTGCAAAAGCAACTGCATTAGCAAGAGCCCAGTCAACAGTATAGACCTTTTTATAATTTCTATTTCTTACTTTTTCGGACTGCGTGTAAATCGGAATTGTATAAATAATAAATGCTTCCTTAAGATAACGAAGATATTTATAAATTGTTTCAATGGAAAATTTAAATCCAATCTCTTTCATATGCTGAATGATTTTTGTAATACTCAAGGGGCAGCTTGTTCTTGAGATGAGTGATTGAGCAAAAAATGAGAAAGCATCAAAATTGATTTTGTCTTTTCTATGCGCTTCAATTACATCTCGCAGAAGCATTGTTTGCCAATAAGTCTGTAAAACTTCAATCCTCTCTTCACTACTAAAACGAGTAATACCTGGGAAACCACCTTCCGAAAGATACCGGTTTATTCCATTGCGCAAATGAGATACACCGGAAAATGATACTGGATCAATTAATATTTTATGATGAGAGAGAAATTCTCTAAATGAGTATGGATATAAAGCTTGAGGCAATAATTTCCCACGCAATGCTGAGGCAAATTCACCACTGAGCATTTTTGAGGTTGACCCGGTTATAAGTACTCGGTGGTTATGGTCATCGAGAAGCCCAAGGACATAATCTTCCCATCCATCTATCCGTTGAATTTCATCAAAAATAAAATATACCTCTTCCTTATGTCTCTTTGCAGGAAAAAGTGTATAATATGCTTGATCTATCAATAAAAGTTCTTCTCCTTCCAGCCCTTTTAATCTAATATCGTTAAATTGGATACGACAAATATTTTCCCGAAAAACTCCTTTTGCATAAAGATCAGAGACAAACTGATAGGTCCGATACGTCTTACCACATCGACGACTTCCGACTATTCCAGTTGCTACTTCCGGTATTATTCTCAAAGATAAATTTCGAGGGGTCAAAGAGGGAATATCCTTTTTCTGAAATTCCACTATTATGCGTTGAATATAATCTATGTTCATATTTATTTACTCATGATAAGAATATAATAGAGTATAATATATACTTATGAAAAGGTCAAATAATAGCTCGTCCGATCATATAATCATATTCTATGTTGGTATTGACACATACTATTTGTTTCGCTAGACGGTCGGCTCTTGGGAGCTTTTCTATACCGCTCAATGAATACTATACTGTCCCGACTCCTTATATATATCCCCAGGAACGGTCATCTCCCCGATCTTCTCGTTGGGCTAAAATTTAGATGATTCCCATGGTCTGTAAGATCCCTTGACCTACCCTGCTTCAAAAGCTAAAATACTTCTGTGGTATTAAGAACTAAGACTACTTTTAGGTAGTAACCCTATTTTAGCTTGAACAGTAAAGGGATATTCATGGCCGAATACGCAGAAATAATAAAGCAGAGTGGACTATTTCCAGAGTATGAGAAACTCGCGGACTTCGAAGACATCTCAACCGCGGATGTGGACACTTTGAAAGGGCTGGTCCTCAATATCGCAGACATTGTTGGTCCACATTTGGATCGCATCCGGTTCACATTCCCTCAGTACACCGAACACGACATGAGACATCTCCTTAACGTCGCAGACATCATTAGTCGCTTTCTGCCGAAGCATAGAGACGGTCCGTATCAGAACACCGTTTGTCTTAATGCATTGGAGCTCACCTATCTATGGCTCGCCATTCTGCTTCACGATGTGGGGATGTTTGTCTCGGAGGCAGATGAGAAGCAGTCGATTCTCAACTCTGACGAGTACAAGGAGTATCTTTTAGAAACATTGGATCGTCAGGAAGCAGAAAAAAAGGCAAAAGAGGCTGGTCTGGTGGTTCGAGCTCAAGCTATCCGTGAAGCCATATTCGCTGAGTTTATTCGACATCGCCACGCTGAGCGGAGCCGTGCCTATGTCGAGAAGTACCTGAACGGCAAGCTGCGATTTCGCGAAGCAGATATCTCCCCGGAAATAGTAAACCTCTGTGAGAGCCATGCATGGGGCGTTATCGAATCGAACGACCCTCGAAATCCGTTGAAGTGTGTGAAGGCATTGGACATCTCATCCTGGAAGGTCAATCCTTTTTGTTGAATAAGCAAGCTTTTTGTAATAGGATTTCATATTATCATATTGGATACAGATCCCTTGGATTTATAAAGCTCTTATTGGAAAAGGATTAAGAAAATAGGGAATAAACATGACAAAACTATCTATTAAACTGAAAGAGTGTGTTTATTTATTTTATTGCTTTCTCAGTGTTTTTTGTGACTTGTCTTTAAAATCCTTTTTCTGAATTAAAGGAGTTCATGATGGAAAGAAAGTTTTTTTATTTATGGGTGATTAGTATTCTGATCTGCATATTTTCTTTCATAACCTCCTCGCATGCTTCCATTACTATAGATATGGTAAACCGTATAACAAACTCCCAGCTAAATGAAAAAGAAAAGGCCAGCTTAGCTGCAAATCAAGAACAGGTTGCTGCTTTGAGGGAGAAAATTGTTAAGGCCACAGAACCATTGCGTCAAGAAGAGTGGGATAAGGCGATTACCGCCTTAGATTTATTGGCGAATGATTATCCTGACTCTCCCATAGCTGACCTTTGCACAATTGAGAAAGGTTATGCTCTCTTAAAAAAAGGAGATAAGAAAAAGGCTCTTAAGATTCTTGAACAATATAGCCGTAGTAGCACTCATTTAGCACCTTTAGCTGAAGCCATTATTGCTGAGATTAATGACCAACAAATTCACTTATCGGGACGATTGCTCTACCCTCCTAACCAACAAGTGATCATTCAAGTCTCAAGTAGGAATATGGCACAGATCCATTGTCAACTGATTAAAATTGATATATCTAAAAATGCCCATGATTTTATTCCTTTTGCAGATCCTGTTATTTACGAACCTCTGCGTACATGGAAATTGAAACTCGAGGGAGATCAATCTTACAGGATAGGCAAAATAGAACTAAATAAGCTTAATGTTGGCACTTATGTGCTGGAAGCAGGCAATGGGAATATTAGAAGATTTCATCCCTTTTTTATCACAGATCTTCAAATATCAGGGTATTCGCTTGGTGAGATAAAATACTTGGTCGCCCGAGGGCCTAATGGACGACCGGCAAATGGGGCTGGAGTAACTTTAATCGATTGGATGGGAAAACCAGAACATATTGCTCTGGCTAAAGATGGCCTTGCGGAAATTCGCTCCCCTTGGCCGGTGCTGGCAGTAGTTGAATCAGAGTTTGGGCCAGGTGTCTTGTATCTACCTTCAAAATTTGCAGAGCATAAAACAGGAGATAGGATTGTCCGATGTTACACGTATACTGATCGAGCTGTATATCGTCCTGGACAGAGGATTCAATTTCGCGGCATTATCCGTGAATTGCGTGATCGATATCTTATATTGCCTGAAGAAAAAGAAGTTGAAGTCAGCTTAAAAGATTCGCATAATCGATTAGTGGCCCAAATTGATCAGAGCCTTAGTAAATGGGGTACTTTCCATGGAGAATTCACACTTGATGAACGATGTATATCTGGTAATTTTGCCATTGAGACACGTCTTAAGCCAATTCCTGAAAATAATGAGCAGAGTTGTGCGCGGACAGAATTTGCAGTTGAAGCTTACCGCCGACCAGAGATTACAATAGATGTATTGCCAAAAAAGGATATACTCAAAAAAGATGAAAGCCTGACTGTACATGTTCAATCTTCCTACTTTCATCGCGCTCCTGTGGTGGGGGCATCTTTAAAATGGCAGGTGAGTGGGGAAGGTGCTAAATTTATTACTAAAGGGGATTATGGCCATGGAGTGTTAACTGACAAAAACGGTGAGGCTAATTTTATTATCACTACTGGCTTACCTAAAGGAAGAACTAATTGTCAAATCAAAGTCAGCCTTCAAACTCCTTCGAGACGCACCTATGAGGGATATGCAACTATTACCTTAGTCGGCACAGAGGAACTTCAAACAATAAAAGAATCCGAGTTCCTGATAGAAAGCGAAGATAGACCCTATTTTATTGGCGAAGAATGTATATTAAAACTTCGTGTGCCAACGGATTGTTCTTTAGTAACATTGATTGTCGAAGCAGGAAAACTTGATGGGGTATTCTCGATTTCCTGTAAAGAGGGTAATGCTGAATATTTATTACCAATCAAGAAAGAATATTTAGGTGGTGTGACCTTGTATATGGAGTCAGTTTCAGACAGCAAAAGAATGATTGCAAACCATACAGTGCGAGTTCTACCAAAGAATGCCGCGGCTCAGGTAATGCTCAATACTGATAAGATAAGCTACCATCCGGCAGATAAGGCAATTATAGATATTACCACAGTTGACCGAGAAGGAGGGCCTGTGGCTTCAGAAGTGGCTTTGGGTATGGTTGATCGTGCACTTTATACTATAGCTGAAGAGACGCTTACTCCCATAGATTCCTTCTTCTATCCAGCTCGCCCACGAAAGACATATTTTAGCACACCTAAAGATATCATCACGCCTATGTATTATTGTGACTCTTTATCATTCCAGACTTGTCAGGTATCAGCTTCTAATCAAACAATTAATAAAACACCTTCACTTTCACCTTTGGAAATCTCAGCTATCCCCTTAGAGTACCTCCTCCCTGGTATCTTTCGTTATTCACCAGTGGGACAACAACCACAACTCGGACCCGGAGGGCGGCAAATTAGACAGGTCCCTAATAACATGGAAAATAGCGCTTTTTCTTTAGGGTATTGCCAGTTAGATTTTTACCGGCAGAATGCTTCTAATAATCCTTTTGTCTGGCTATTTTGTCTGTTAAAGTTGCCATGTATGGGAGCAGGAGCCTCACCAATATATTTGGCTAATCAACAGCAAGAACTTCAACAGGGAAGCCAAATCCGGCAAATCGAATTACTGTCTATTTCTCCGACAATAAAACCAAAGATTATTTATCAAGGTCGTCTACGGATGGGTAGACGGGCCGGAGTAACTGGAAACATCAGGATGAGCAAAGGTGGTGGAGGATATATCCACGTTCAACCCTTTGGATCCCAGGCTCGAACCTTCTTTCCTGATTTGGCTGCTTGGCACCCTAGCATCCAAACTAACTCCAATGGCAAGGCTAAATTAAATCTTACCCTACCTGATACGATTACTTCATGGCGTCTGACAGCAAGATGTGTTACTGAGGCTTCTGGCTTCTCAGAAACACGTCATGAGATATGTGTGCAAAAAGATTTCTTTATCACCTGCCAGCGACCGCGCACTTTATATGAAGGTGACCAAACTACTATCTCAGCACTTATTCACAGCCACATTCCAACCAAAGGGATAGTAAGATTAGATGCTACAGGTTTAGAAATTGTTGATATACAAGAACAGCCTTTTGAAAGTGATGGAAAGCATATAGTGCGGTTGGATTGGACAGTCCGGGCTATCAAACCAGGCTTTGCCCATATTGAACTGACTGATAACCGCAAGCAGGATTTTCTTATAGATAAAGTTCAAATCCTGCCACTTGGAATGCATGTGACTTTTTCAAAAACTGTTATAGCTGATCAAGAAACAGTGTTGAATCTTCCGGAAGATTTTAATCCAAAACGCTGGCGTGTATATGGTAAGTGGCTGCCCAATACCTATCAGGTTGTAGCAATGGCCTTAAGTAAGCTTGCAGAATTTCCTCATGGCTGTGTTGAGCAGACAATGAGTCGTTTTATGCCTGATGTATTTGTGGCTGATGCCTTAAAAGGAGGGATCGAGGATAGAGTATTAAAGAAAAATCTTGAACAAATGGTGAGCAAAGGAGCCCAGACATTATACGGATATCAAAATAATGACGGTGGTTGGGGATGGTTTCGTGAAAACAAATCAGCACCATTTATGACTGCTTATGTATTATGGGGTTTAGCAATGGCTGGAAATCTTGGGTATCCAGTTGATGCCAGGGTTATTCAACGCGGACGTCAATCACTTTTTCAACTCCTTAAAGAAAGCAAACTTCCTGATGCCAAGGCTTATATGATCTTAGCTTTAGTAACAGCTGACAAATTCCTTGAAGAACAAAGAAATGATATTATTACTTTAATGCCAGAAATTAAACAACTCTCAGCTTATGGAATTGCGCTTATTTCTCTAGCATATCAATTACAAGGGGAAGACAAGGCAGCAACAGATTGTACAAACCGTTTAATTAAAATGGCAAACAGAAAAGATGGACAAGTTTATTGGTCTTGTCCTCTGGAATCGGCTGAATTTCTGCGAGCAGATGAAGTTGAAACAACTGCGTATGCCTTACGTTCAATTATGCTTTGTGGGAAGGATGAAAAAATAAGTTCTCAGGCAGCCGCCTGGCTAAGACTTCATTGTGATGCTACAGGATGGAGGAATACCAAATCAACATCAGCGGCGGTTTATGGACTTGCTGAATTTTTAAGGGGCAAAAAGGGAGGGGATGACGATTCAAAGATATTACTATATATTAATGAAAAGCTTGTCCCTCAAGAGATGAAGGAAGGTATGGAGTGCATATTAAATATTGGCTTTTTTAAACCTGGTGAAAATTATTTGACATTAAAAGGATCAGCAATACCTAAAGATGGTATCCTTTTATTAGTCGCCGAAGGATGGTCAGGTGCTAAGAATATCCAAGCCGGAGGTCATCTCTGCGGTTTGACACGGCATTACAGGTCTTTTGAGGAACAGGGCGAAATAGACATCATGTCAGAGAATGATATAAAAGATAGTTCTTCCTTACCTTTAACAGATGGTGTATTATGCGGTGAACTAGCGGTTGCAGAATTGATTATTAAACCATCTTCTGAATTGTCTTATTGTGTGTTGGAAGATCCGATTCCATCCGGTTGTGAGATCGTCAATATGAGCTGGGATCCCTTGAATGGTCTTTATCCTTGGCGTCGTCGCAGTATGCCTTATATATATGCCGAAGCTCGAGATGATCGTATGTTGTTTTATTTCAGGCATCTTTCACCCGGTGAGTATAAGGTTACTTACCGTCTAAGGGGAGAATCACCCGGCATTTACTCTATACCATCTGCACGCATACATGAAATGTATGAACCTGAGAATATGGCTCACAGTTCAACTTGTTCTTTTCAGGTAAAACCATGAAAAGAACAATAGGCTTACTGAAATTGATTGTTTTATCTGTTCTCTTAGTAGTTTTCTTGACAACAACTGCTCTAGGAGAAGTGGTTTCCGAATCTGTATTAAAGGAATGTAAGACATGGGCCCAAATCACAATCCAGGAATTAGGCAGAGAGTATGAATTGCTAATTGATCCGCCCTTTGTCTTGGCCGGCAATATGTCAAGGTCTCAATTGGAATATTATCTTAATAATACTATATATAAAGCTTCCATGGCCTTATGGAAAAAATTCTTTGACAAACATCCCAAGAGACCAATACGTATCCTTTTATTTGCTAATGAAAGATCTTACCGTTCTCAGACAAAAATCCTTTATGGTGATAATGACGTCAGCTATTTTGGTTACTTTCGGCCAGATGAAAGGACCATACTTATGAACATCTCTACTGGCGATGGAACGTTGGTTCATGAACTGACTCATGCCCTTATGGCTCCCGACTTTCCCATCTGTCCGGTGTGGTTCGAGGAGGCTATGGGATCATTGTTTGAACAGTGTTCTCTTGAAAATGATGATATTCGTGGCCTCATGAACTGGCGGTTCCCCATTTTACAACGCGCTATTAATAATAATGAGTTAATCCCTCTGATCGACTTATTAAAAGTGAATCGCACCGAGTTTGAAGGAGAATATAGAGATTTATATTATGCAGAGGCAAGATATTTAGCTTTGTATCTTCAGGAAAAAGAAGTTCTGGTAGAGTTTTACAAGGCCTTCCGCGATGTGCATCAAACCGATCTGTTCGGGCATGCTACCTTGGAACATATCACAGGGAAAAAACTTGAGATACTCCAGAAAGAATGGATACATTGGACAGAGACATTGAAACAGTGATCACTCTTATAATGGCTTATATATTAGATAATAGCTACCCAGGTAAATCAAAATTCCAAGTGATATATACCATCTATAAAATAGAGATAATTGATATAATCGGTGAACATAAATATAATATAGAAAATAGATGGAAATAAAGATAATATAGAAAAATTTTCTGCATTTTGTCTTTTTTTGGGGAGAATTATTAGTAGTTAGGGCTGTCAAATTTTATCTTTGCGCGGATTGTTTTCCTAAGTTCTCTTAAGGCGATCAATTTGGCTTATTTTAGACAAGGATATCCTGTTAACTTGTTAAAAAGTTTTTTTAATTAAATTAATAGACATACTCCTCATCATGAAAATATACATCATCAGGGGGAATATAATCACCATACCAGCTATCTTGTTCATGAGCTGATACAGTGACGGGAGATAAGAGTGGCGCTCTTTGAGTCTCTTCTCCGATATGCTTTAATATCTTTTGTGTTTTTTTAAAATCAGTAATGAAAGCAACGAGTTTCATTTCCTTTCCACATTTCGGGCATACCAAAGGTCCGATTTCAAAAATTTTTTGTATCAGGCGCGCCCACGTTGAACTAGCTTTACTCTTACCTTTTTTCTCTTCTACTATAACTTTCACTATAGCTCCAGTATTTTCTCTCTTTTC
>JBLIRR010000042.1:0-53982 GCA_049472395.1 bacterium
TCTTCCATAATTCCCCCCTAATATTAAGATTAACGGTTTACCGTATTTAATCTTATATTAGAGGTTTCCTTTTGTCCGTAGGGCATACAAATATTTTTCAGACAGGCTCTCAGATTTTATTGCCTGATTTTTTCATAGACATGCGTGAAAAAATCTTCGGATTATTTTCCAATTTTTTATTTTTCCAATAGGTCTAAATCCTCGTTGCTGTAATCAGTTTTTTTGTTGGCAATGAAGATAATCCCAATGGGTAATGCTTGATGGATAAGCGGTACAATAAAACTCTTGATATAGGAATATGTCCCTTAAGATGAAAAAAAGATTTGTTACAGTACAGGCTCTTCATCTCTAATAAAGACTTGCCTCAGACCCCATGCCATGTTTCATGGGAAAACGTGGTATTATTCTGAGAAAATCGGTAGGTATCCCTCCTGCCGTTGACCATAAAAGAACAAATCAACTTACATTTCTATCGATATATCCGAAAATTCCATGCTTATTTTTCATTATTTCCAGAATTACTGACAGTATAGCTGATTCCTCATATTTTTCTATATTGAAAATATGTTCCATTATGCTATTATAGATAAAAATTTTCCGATAAGGAATATATGCTATCAAGATTAAAACAGATAATACCACCACCGCACATTGCTGTTGACCTTGGAACAGCTACTACTCGCATTTATGCATCTGAACGTGAAAAGATGATAGAAGAACCTTCTTTGATTCGACATATTACCCAAAATAAGAAAATCCAGACTTCAGATGAATATATATCATACTTAAGTAGCAAGCTTGTATCCATGCCTCTCCGCGGAGGAGTCATTGTTGATATTAAAAAGGCTATCACCTTCTTAAAACCATTGGTGAAAGGAAGTAGAAAATGGTGGAGGTCCCCAATATCATTGGCGTGCGCTCCAACAGACACTTCCGACAAAGAACGTGAGATTCTCACCCGAGCAGTCCTTCATGCTGGTGCATCACATGTGGCAATTATCCCGGAGGCTTGGGCTGCTGCAATTGGAGTGGGAATGGACGTTACGTTGCCATTGGCACAGGTGCTGATAGATATTGGTGAAGGGGTTACGGATATGGCTGTTATCCGTGATGGCCGTCTTATTTATACTTCGGCAGTGCGCACAGCTTGCAGTGACATTCAAAAAGCGGTACGGGCCGCAATCATAGCAAAACATAAAGTGTACCTTTATCCTGCCGAGGTTGAACGATTAACTCATGAAATATCATCACTATCTCAACAAGAAGAATTCTCCAATAAACTGATAACAGTCAATGGTATAGATATTATTAAAAGATGCAGAGTGTCTATTGAGGTAAATAACAAAGATATTATCAGCGCTGTGAAACCGATAATCTCTAAAATTCTCGAAATGATCGAATCCAGTTTACAGAAACTTACTCGTCGTGCATCCTATGAAATAATAGAGTCCGGGATTTGTCTTACAGGGGGTGGGGCTTGCATCAGAGGAATAGACAAATTAATAGCATTAAGGACCAAGCTGGATGTTAAAATCGCTCCCGATCCGCTATACTCTGTCATTAATGGTGCGATTCAGACATTACACTATTGGAAGGAAAAAGAATATTGGTGGGAACATATCGTCTGGCCTCAATTAACGTCATAATCCTGTCGGCGGGCGCACTGAGTGGAACAAGGCAGGGAAAAACATTCTTAAAAATTAATTATGTATCATGAAGAGCACATAAAGAATGAAGGATTCTTATAGCGATGTGATGGTTGTAAAAGATCGCGGGGAACCGATATTACCAATTCAACATAAATGGGGGCTTGGTGCAGCGTGTGGTCCGACATGGCTCTCACCAACCACCGTGCACTTTCGCATATGGGCGCCTCACGGTGAATCTGTGAAAATTGAATTTATGACGGGCAGGGTTGTGGAACTTGCCCGAGAAACCAGCAATCCGCATTTCTGGTCTGCCAAGGTCGACGCTGTGCAAAGTGGTGACCGTTACCGCGTTGTGCTCCTCTCACAATGGAATGATTGTTATGACCTTGAGGGTTCGGAACTGATCAGACGAGATGTCTATGCACGGGAGACGGATTTTGACTCAGCCTGGTGTGTGCTGACCGACCCTCTTTTCTGCTGGTCGGATTTTCGCGCTCCCGCATATAATGAGCTTATTATTTACGAACTCCATGTGGGCAGCTTTCCCCCTCAATGTGTTGGGAAAAGCGTTTTTCAGAATGCTGCTTTACAACTTTCTCATATAAGGGATTTGGGCTTTAATTGTATTCAGTTGATGCCCGTGACGGAATTTGGGGGCATATGGGGGTATAATCCGCGGCAGCTTCTGGCCGTGCATGGCCGATGGGGAACAGCCACTCAGCTCAAAGAACTTATAGATCAGGCACACCGTATCGGTTTATCGGTAGTGATCGACGTCGTGCTTAACCATGGCAGTGCGAAACTCAACTGTTTGTGGAATTGGGATGGTTTTGGCCCCCATAAGTGCGGGGGCATTTATTTCGAGGGAGAACATGATACGACATGGGGCAAGCGATTTGCCTTTCACAAGTGGGAAGTAAAGGAGTATCTCAAGGCTGCATGCCGTATGTGGATAGAAGAATATAATTGTGATGGTCTCCGCTTTGATTCGGTACATAATATGCCATGGCACATGCTGCAGGAGATGACCTATGAGATCAAACATCATTATCCCGGTAAAATACTGATCGCAGAGGTGACCCCGGAAAATCCCGCTGTCATCATGGAGGCGGGATTCGATTCCTGTTGGGTGCATGCGGCGCACTTTGACTCGCTTAAAATAATGAAGCGAAATAATGGCGGCACCAATCCCTATCACCGCATAGCGATGCTGAAGGCGATAATCGACATGCACTGGGGCTTCCCCTCCTCATGTAGTGGCGTGAACTCAGTGCTCGGATCACACGATCAATGCGGAGATCGACATAATGGGCGAGAGGATAACGGGATTCACCGCTATTATATATCACGGTTGGGAGGAAGAAACAATTGGCATGCACGAGCCCAGATCCGGATGTGGTACGCCCTTCAGGCTATGAGCAGGGGACTGCCGATGATTTTCATGGGGACTGAAACATTGCAGGAGGAGTGGTGGCACGTGGATGAGGGCCATCGTTTCAATTGGTGGTTTGTTGACGAGCATGACCTTTTTGCCACTCAGATGATGCGCTGTGTAAAGGATGCGAACTCCTTGCGCCTTGGCAGTTGTGCGTTCACATCGGAGAACATACGGTTTGTACATGAGGATGCTGAACATACAGTGTTAGCGTGGATTCGCTGGGCTGATGAGCACGATCCCCGTAAAAGAAGAGATAAAGATGAAGTGTATCTGTGCGTTGCAAATATTGGCGAGAGGCAATGGGAGAGAAGTGATTACGGCCTTCATACAGGATGGGGAGCTGGCCGCGTGTGGAAACAAATATTCAATTCACAAGCTGAAGTATATGGCGGCTGGGATGGATCGGCACCCATAGGAGAGTTTTCGAGCGATCATGAAGAAAGGATCTGGATCAACCTGCCTAAGTGGTCATTGCTCGTCTTCCAACTTTTGTGAGGCTCTCTGCTTTTTCTTTAAAATGCTCTTTTTATCAAAAATAAAGCACTCTTTTCACGGCGAGAAAGAAGCTCTCTGAAGATTCGCTTCAAAGAGCTTCTTTTATAATGATCATGGGCAAGACAAATGGTCATATGCTCTCTTACAATCTTATCGATCCCCCCTACTCATTTGCCTTGCCATGGCTCGTAATGAATTGTACATTATGGTTTACAAAAAAACATCGTAAAAGTATTATAGCGAAATTCACACCTCCTTTCATTTATATCGATTGCGTGCTGTATACTATGCGTTGGTGTTTTTACAGCATGGCTTTTGTCCCTTTTAAAGAATTCCCCCTAATTTTTATCGTTATCGTCCCCTTCCCTCTTGGTTGTTATTAAAATACCACCTTCAATTCTTCCATTTTAATTATCCTATCACCTCCCTTACATCTGCATTTGTAGATTATATAAAGCATACTCCATGCCAAAAATACAATGATATATAAATCAATAATTTACAATCTTTCCATCACATAATATGTAAATTCTTCGACAATATTGCCGAAAATAACACAGGTTATTCGACAAAAATGTCTGAAAACCATTCTTTAACCTTTTAATTTAACTATTTACAAATAATTTAAAAAGAGTTATAATATTTTATTAAATATTAAATGATTAATTATTAAAAAAATCAAAAAAATCAATAGAAGGAGGTGATGGCATGTAATTAAAATTTTAAAATTAGCCCCCCAGCATTCACATCACTTCCAAAATCTAAAAATATAAGGAAATGAAGATGGGAAAATGTAAGTATTCTTTTATTTTTATCCTCATATTACTTACGAGTCTCTCCCTCTCCCTTCATGCGGTATATGCAAGACCGATAGATCCTTATGCATTTAAAGATTATTTATCAAAGTATTATGGCATTGAGAATAACCTTCCTTTCATTATCTATGGGCAGACTGCCTATGTTGCATACAGAGAAGATAATAATCTATTTCCTCATAATTATGGAGTTGCAGCATATACACTTCATTATGGCAATGATCCGGAATTAACCTGGTCACTACCTATCCCTGATTGTATAGAGGCGTTGACCTTAGAAAATGAATGCCTCTTTATTTTTACAAGCACCTGTGGGATATGGTCCATTAACCTCAGCTCTGATGAAAGTGTAAAAAAAGGCCCACCGCGAAATCGTCTCATTGATTTTTTTAGTACATCTCTTCCCCTCTCCCCGGCACCTGTCTATGAGATTCCTGTAACTCTTCCATTTAGCTCTGGAAGTGCTCAAAATAACTACTTTAATTTTAGTCCCCTTACTGCTCTGCCTACTCAAAGCCAACTACCCTTTGGGGATTATACTATACCTGACCTCTCATCCACTCAAATCCCCGGGATCACGATACCTACACTCACTATTGGAAGATATCGTGAACCCGTGGTTATTAATTTAGCACTCGATAATCCTCGTAAAGTATCGTTAGATGGACAACTCACCTTAACTTTGAAAAACCTTGCTGGCCAAACAATAAGTCGGGAAACCACTCCTGTAACCCTGGAGCCTGGAATTGCCTCTTATCCATTTATTCTCAATCAGGTTCCTGCAGGGACAGACACCGAGGATTTTGTCAAATACATTATAAGCTTTGTATTCACAAGCGGAGGATTCAGCATCAGCGGAGAGAAAAATCTCTTTCATGTGGCTGATAAATTGGAAGTCTTATTGATCGGTCCGGATTCCTTTTATGCTGATCAGCCAACAGCAATAGGAATTCATGCCTTTGTGCACGGTCAACCAGTGCCCATTGGGGGAGCTGACGTTACTGTGGAGCTTATTGCAGATAACCGGGCAATTCGTGTATTCGAGGAGGATACAGATAAAAATGGGCTTGCCGAGGTTGTCATAACAATCCCAAAAGATGCTCCCGGCAAAAAAAGAATCCGGGCCAGGGTCTCTTCCGACCTCGGCACAGAACAGATAGAGGAGGACATTGAGATTATTCGCGCCAGTACAATTCTGCTTACTACCGATAAACCCATTTATCAACCTGGCCACACCATTCATATCCGTACCCTCACTCTCCGCAAGCCCGATCTTATACCAGAGGCGGGGAAAGATACTATTATTGAGGTAGAGGATGCAAAAGGTAATAAAGTCTTTAGAGTGAATCCTACAAATGATGCGTTTGGAGTTGCCTCAGCAGATTTTGTCCTGGGATCGGATATTATCCTCGGCTCATATTCGATAAGAGCAATTGCCATGTTAGGAGATGAGGATCAGACCATATCCGAAAAAAGAGTCGCAGTGGAGCGTTATGTGCTTCCGAAATTCCGTATTGAGCTTACCACGGATGCTGATTTTTATGCTCCTGGAGATACAGTAGAGGGAACAATTCAAGCGGACTATTTCTTCGGGAAACCTGTCAGTGAAGCGACCGTTACTATTGAGGCCTCAAAATTCGATGTGGAATTTGTTACCTTCCAGACTATTAACGGTCAGACCGATAAAGAGGGTTTTTTTAGCTTTGATTTGACGCTCCCAAGTTATTTTGTAGGTCTTCCCATAGAGCAAGGAGATGCTTTTGTTGAACTTGAGGTCAAGGTGAAAGATTCAGCTGACCATGAAGAGAGCATCGTCAAAGAATTAACCGTCAGTAAGGAGCCCATCCATGTCCACATTATTCCGGAGAGTGGGGAGATTGTAGAGGGAGTGGAGAATATCCTCTATATTATCACCACAGATCCATTGGGCCAGGGCCTTGCGACGACTAATCTCATAAGTTTCGAAGGGGAGATATTCGATATGAACACAGATAATCAGGGATTGGGGACTATAAAAGTGACGCCTTCCCAAGGTTCCCGCCTGCTCTTTCATATTGCCTCACAAGCAGATGGTATGAGCAGTGTGACGGAGATTAACCTTGCTGAACATATCGGAGAAGCAAAAATTCTTCTGCGCACGGATAAAGCAGTGTATACAGTCGGTCAATCCATGATAATTAACGTATATACCCCAGAGCAAATGGGCAGGCGGATTTTTTTGGATATCATCAAGGAAGGCCAGACTATTCTGACCAAAGGGATTGATATATCTAATGGAAAAGGGGAGCATATCATAGATATTGATCATACTATGGCAGGAACACTCCTCGTGGAGGCTTACTACATCTCTCTTGCCCAGGAAACTGCATCAGATATATTTCGCGATAAGAAGATTGTCTATGTGAATCCTGCCGATGAAATCAGCATTATCGCACATCTGGATAAGGAGGTGTATCTTCCCGGAGATACTGCCAAGATCGAGCTACAAGTGGATCCTCCACAAGCGGCTGCATTAGGCGTCAGTATTGTAGATGAGGCGGTGTATGCCCTGCAGGAAAATCGCCCCGCTCTCCTTAAGGTCTATTTCACTATGGAAGCAGAGATTATGAAGCCTCGCTTTTGGCCCCTTCTTGTTCCCTTTGAAGAGGCGGTGACCTGCCCCGATCCTGAAGAGGAAGTTCAGGAAATGACTGAGGTAGCCTTTGCGCTGGCAGAAGAACCCGCAGATCCCGGGATCAGTGAAAGCAGTTATCCCAATCTAATAAAAAGAGCCAAGCTCACAATGGTAAGTCTCATAGACCAGGATCTCACACAAATCATTCAAGATACCGAGGAATCTGATCTCTATAGTTTCCAGACATATAAATTAGGGCTAGGACAGGCGATCCAGAGATCTTCTGATCCATGGGGGAACAACTATAAGGTGAATGAGATAAAAGAGAATCAGGTTGTGGTGCTGAGTAGCGGACCGGATGAAGTATTTGGGACCATGGATGATATATCCGTGACAAAGCCTTTTGAGAAAAAATGGACCCCTGTTGACAGGGGCTATGATGCCGGATTAATTGGACGAAATATTGTCCCTCCCTATATCTATCCATTTGGGATTTATGCCGGCCCCTTTGGCTATACCCCTTTGTGGGATCGTACAACAAGGGATTCGAGCGGTTTCTTTCCACAATCTTACTCATCCTTTGGAATGGGCCCTACGTATGCATGGGGCTCGGCGGGTGGGCTGGCCGGCAGTGCTACTATGCTCACCGGTTATAGTGCTTCTAGTTATACCCAAAATATAGCAGCAGCCGGGGGAGGATATGCGTATGGCTTATATGGAGGAGTTGGCGGAGAGTATGCAGCTTATGGCAGTTATCCGGGAGAGAGCGGAGGGTATGCAGCATCTGAAGGAAAATATTCGCTTGAGTCCCAGACAGGTTATCTTACTCCCACTTACGAAGTCACAGAGAAAGTTACTGATACGCATGAGGTAATGCAAGAGCCACGAAAGGTCAGGCGTGATTTCCCGGAGACCCTCCTATGGGAGCCTCTGCTTATTACTAATAGTGAGGGTAAGGCGTATCTTGATGCAGATATGGCTGATTCTATTACCACATGGCGAATGAGTACATTAGCCTCTACCATGGCGGGTAAACTGGGCGGGAGTACTGAAGGGATTGTGGTATTTCAGGACTTTTTTATTGATATAGACCTGCCGGTAGCACTTACTCAAAATGATGAGATATCACTGCCCATAGCCATATACAATTATCTTTCCGAAGCACAAAGTGTCAAGGTCAAAATGGAAGTTGATCCGGAGACGCCCTGGTTTGAACTGAAAGACATGCAAGAGAAGCAGATTGAGTTGCAGCCTGGGCAGGTCACTGCCGTGCATTTCCGAATGAAGGCCCTTCAGGTCGGATGGCATGAGCTTACTGTCTTTGGCTATGGCACCAGGATGAGTGATGCAATCTCCCGTAAAATCGAGATCGTTCCTGATGGCAAGGAGTTTAATGTAAATGTGAGCGCTCGTCTTGGGGAAAAGGGGGCACACCATGTGATCTCTTTTCCCTCTGATGCGATTGAAGATGCCAGCAAAATCTTAGTCAAGGTATACCCCGGTATATTTAGCCAGGTAGTTGAAGGGCTTGATACACTTTTCCAAGTCCCCTATGGGTGATTTTGTCAAACCACGTCGGTGACGTGGCCGAATATACTTGCGCTTGAATATATGCTTCAGACAAATCAGATAAATCCTGAAATCGAGATGAAAGCCCGCGAGTATATCAATATCGGATATCAACGACTCCTTACCTTTGAATGTGTTTCCGGGGGATTTGGGTGGTATGGTGACACCTGCGAACCCATCTTGACCGCATATGGATTAATGATGTTTGCTGATATGGCGAGGGTCCATTATGTGGATCCGGCTTTAATAAACAGAACCCAGGAATGGTTAATAGTACGGCAAGAGAGAGCCGGTTCCTGGCCCCCGGATAAGAATCGCCACCACTTCAACCGTTTGGATAACAGTTTGCAATCTACGGCATATGTAATGTGGGCTCTTATACACTCAGGATATTCAAAGAATGCTTCACAAATTCTCAAGGCAGGAGAATATATCAAAGCAAATATGGAAGAGAGCAATGATATTTATACCCTTGCATTATGTGTGAATGCTCTGCTTGAGGCTGATCCGAAAGATTCCGCTGCATTATCCGTCCTTGATTACCTGCAAACCCACGCAATCGCTGAAGAAGATAATGTATATTGGAGTGCAGAGGGAGAAAGCGTTACCTATTCCAGAGGATCATATTTGAATCTTGAAACCACCGCTATGATTACCATGGCCCTGATCAAAGGAGGCTGGCAGTATCCCCAGAGCATCAACGGTGCGCTTAATTATATAATTGAACAAAAGGAAGCCCGGGGGCATTGGGGGCAGACCCAGGCCACGGTTCTTTCCCTCCGTGTATTTATGATGTCACTTTTTTCCACCAACACCAGTGAGGAGCCAGAGGGTGAAATCATTATTACCATCAATGATAAAACCTTAGATAAGAATGATATGCCGATACTCAAGATTACGCCTATCGATACAAGCATACTGAGGTTGATTGACCTTACACCTTTCACTCTCGATAGGGAAAATACAGTGAGCGTTAATCTAAGGGGTGAAGGGAACCTGCTCTATCAGATTGTCGGCACCTATTTCTTGCCATGGGGAGAGGTTTTCATTCCTCAAGATCCTCCTCTTGTCATTGATGTTGCGTATGATCGGACGATGCTCACGGTTGATGATATAATTACCTGTACAGTAACAGTAACCAATACCATCCCCGAGAGCGTGACGAAGATAGGTATGATCGATCTTGGAATTTCCCCGGGTTTTCGCATATTCTGGGAAGATTTCGAGCAGGCTATTGAGGAAGGCAAAATTTTTAAGTATGAATCCACCAATCGACAACTCAGCCTCTATCTCCACCCGGTATACTATAAGGAACCTTTGACCATTACCTATCGTATGCAGGCTAAATATCCCCTCAAGGTGTCTACTCCGAAATCTGTTGCGTATGACTACTATAACCCGAATCTTAAAGGTGAAACAAAGCCGATTACCTTGACAGTGACAGAGTAATACATCATTCCACACGCTTTGCTCCCACGGCTTATGCATAGCGTTGCATAAGCCGTGGGATGCTGAGTGTAAAAGCAAATTAGGCTACTTGCCAATGAGTTTTTCGATCCGAGTAATAAAAAGTAAGTAGGTTTAACATAGGAATAGACTTATAATCAAGATACAGTAATGTTAAACTTTACTTGACAGTGTGCACAAATAATTTATAATATTATTCTCAGATTTATGAATCATATTACATTGATGGAAATTGAAATAAGCAATAAGTAAAAAAAGATTTAATGAGTTGGAACTCATGCAAGAGGGAGGATAACATGATGAGCATACCCACAATATTGGTTCCGGGAATAAAGGGGACCACTCTTGTCAATATTAATACTCTTGACTTCGATACCATTTGGTCAGGCATTCAGAGCAAATTTGAGACCATCTATGACCTGGAATTGCAGCTTAACCCCAGCTTTGAGAAAGAGCCTAAATCGATCATCGAGCGCAGTGACGTAGAGGACCTTGCATACAGAGAAGCCTTAGTTGTTCTGGAAAAAGAAATAAAGTCGACTATATACATTTTCGGTTATGACTGGAGGCAGTCCTGCAGAGAAAACGGAAAAAGGTTAAAGAAGTATGTAGACTATCTTAAGGCGAAACTTAAAACGGACAAATTTAATTTCCTGACGCATAGCATGGGTGGTATATTATTTTCGTGTTATTTAAAAGAGCTTAACGGAAAATACGATGAAATAGCTGGCGCTGTGCTTACCGTGTGTCCTTTTCATGGATCGGTCAACGCCCTGATAGCACTTATAATAGGAGAAGGAGGTATCAAATTTCCATTTTTTAACTCAAATGATATATTTCGGAAGATAGCGCGTACCTTCCCGTCAGTATACGAATTGGCTCCGATATATCGGGATGCTGTTGTCTTTGATCCGACTTACAAGCCGAACATTCCCTTTGATCTGTACGAGACCTCTCATTGGCAGAGCAATATTGTGGATGATATGTTCATGCGAAGACTCTCCGAACTCAAGCAATTCAGGATTGATAATCCAGCGATGCTCGATCTTGCCTCATTGGATAAGTCCGTAAGAAAGCGTATGGTGATAATAGCAGGGAGAGGAGAAAAAACTAAAAAAAGGGTGGTTGTTAAGAAAAAAACCCCTGATAAAACAGCAGAGAATTTTTTTGACTTTAAACAGCCTGACGGTGATGGTGACGGGACAGTCCCTTTTGAAAGTGCGACGATTTATAAATCGAGCATACTGACACTTGAGGTAGAGAGTAAATGGTACGATGGAGCCACACATGGATTTTTTCTAAACGACGGAAGGGTCCAGACTGTTATTAAGCGGTTTTTTAAAAACGATATCGCTCACAAAGAGTGGTGGACTGACATAGCCAGAACTGTCAGGAAAGTTAAGTAAACAATTTATAAAATAAAGGGATATTGGTACATTTTAAAAAATAATGAAGGAATATTTTAGATAAAATTATTCCGGTATCTCAGATGATAAAAAGGAGAAGGTATGCTTACTGATTTGCAAAAGAAGACAGCACAGGCCATCGTCAATATCTTTGAGACAGGTCAGCCGAAAGGGGATTATGGGATGGTAACCTTACTCGCTGGTGACCCTGGTCACCTTACTTATGGGAGGACCCAGACAACACTGGCGAGCGGCAACCTGTACATCTTGATTAAGGCATATTGCGAGTCTTCAGATGCGGAATGCGCATCTGAGCTGAAAAATTACCTGACAAGGCTGGCTAACCGCGATACCAGCTTGGATTATGAAGCGAGGCTGCGGAGTTTGCTCTGTCAGGCAGGCGATGATCCTGTGATGAAAGAAGTTCAGGACAGGTTCTTCGACAGAGTTTATTGGGACCCATGTATCCAGGCCGCCAATTATATGCATATAGAAAGTGGATTAGGTGTCTGCGTAGTGTATGACAGCAAAATTCACGGCTCCTGGGTTCTGATGCGCGATAGAACGATTGAGCAGCATGGTGCAGTGAAAGATATCGGTGAAAACAGGTGGGTTGAGCATTACGTGAGCGTCAGGAGAAAGTGGCTGGCAGACCACCGCATACTAATCCTACGAAAAACCACCTACCGTATGGATACTTTTCGAAAGCTGATTGGTGAGGAGCGCTGGTCTTTAGATCTGCCGTTTTATGTGAGGGGAATTAAGATCGACGAGGAGGTTCTGGATGAAGGGCCAATCCGTGTTTCAGCGCAGGATGTAGAGGAACGGCTGCTGTTCCTCCAGACACCCTATATGCAGGGGGATGATATCAGGACCATACAGAAGGCATTGAAGAATTCCGGATTTAAGATAACTGTCGATGGAATTTTCGGGTCTGCCACTGATGATGCCGTAAGAAAATTCCAGCGCAAGCATAAAATGAAAGTTGACGGTATTGTGGGCCCTGCAACACGATCTGCCCTCGGCCTCTGAGAAGCACCCTGTTGCTTTTCTCATATATTCGCACCACTGCTTTGTGGGAATTCGTGGCGGGCTATATTCAGAAACATCAATAACTTGCACATCAACCATATAAACCAACCAGCAAAATCAAAATTCCGAATAATATAACTTTGAACTTAAGGTCGTAATATTTATTAATTAATTTTTACTACCCCCCAAAAGTAGCAACATACTATATATTTTTTTTTTACGATAGTGAAAAAAAAATGACCGATATAATATGAGAAGCATAAAAAATTAAAAGAATTGTTTGACTCAATAACATTACATGAAAAAGTAATGTTATTTTTTAAGAGAGAAAGGAGGAGATGGTTTATGAATGTATAAAAAATGATGAGTAGTCAGTATGGTTTATTATTTCATAAAAATAACATTGTTTAACTAATTCAATCAGAAGGAGGAGCGTTTGATGAAAAGGAAATTATGTCAATTAACCTTATTTTTAGCTGCAAATCTTGTTATACTGCTTTTATTCTCCACAGCAATGGCAGGAGTAATTAGTAATCCCACAGGTAAAGTCAATAAAGGGGTCTTTCAAGTAGGTGCTGAAGTAGATATTATGACCCGAGATTGGAAGGATGAGGATGATAATACATCTGAAATAAAAAGTAACAGATACCTCGTCAAGGGGGCTTACGGAATCAATGATCAGTGGGATGTGTTTTTAAAATTAGGAATGGGTAACATGACATGTGATGAGAATGGAGCCGACTTCGACGGTGACTCTCAATTATCCTTCGGTATCGGGGGTAATGGCACTGTTTATACGAGAAATCAACTTAAGGTCGGGGCAGGCCTCCAGATCTTCAGCACAAAATCTGAAGAAGAGGAAAATGGAGCCACAACGGAATTAAGTGGTATGGAGATTGAAGCGTCATGTGCCGCAAGCTACGAGGGATTAGGAAAATTCTTGCCTTATGGAGGATTCTTTTTATCAAAAATCGAGGGAAAGAGTGAGTATTCATCCGGTGGTACATCTACAGATACAGATTTAGAAGAGGATGGCATTATTGGGTTGTTTATAGGAGGAGATTATAGTTTTATGCCCCAGATGAATATAGGAGCAGAAGTGCGGTTAATCAATGAAACCTCTTTTGCACTCCGATTCAACTATGGATTTTAGATTGTGAAATAAACTTATAAAACAAGTCAGATGCAATGAGCCTTATTGAAATTTAAGGTCTCTATAAGGCTCATTGCAGATAAAAACCATACAAGAAAATTCCTTATTTACTAATCTAAATACTTTCCGAAAATCAAGCGTCCATTCGGAGGGTTTTTAAGCAGCTGATTCTATTTTTAAAACACCGCTTGTAGCCTTAAAAGTCTTTGTTCATGCTGCCTTTCAAAACGTCTTAATCCCATAAGCAGCTCCTTGAAACCACCCGAGACCATATACGCGCTGTTTTCATAAATTTCCACTGATTTGTGCTCCCGTGCAATTCCCACTGCTATGATTTCAGCAACAGTTGGTGTGTCATAACAGCTTGTCATGACGCAGAGCCCCCGAAAAATCGAGATTGAATGTGCATACTACCACCATAGCCTGCCAGACTTGCCATATTCCATATTTTGCCAAAGGTATGCCAACATACTGTTGGTTACTTACTCTGGGCCAACATCGGAGAGGGTGACTATCTATAATGAGAGAATGAGATGATTAATCTATTTTTTTATATATTGAGTGATCGCTCATTTTTTTTATTGAGAGAAATATATTGAAAAAAATATATAACTATGTCATATTAGCTATGAAATCTATAATTAGAATACGCTGCTTTAGAAAAATTAAGCAAAAATATAAATTTATCAAGGGAATGTGCCTATTTATAACGCTTTACTGAAAAACGGGCATCACGTGTGTCTATGGATAATAAATTAAGAGAATTAGGGTTGGATTTTATCGGGGATATCCCTTGGGGAAGTCATATCTGCCACTTTTATGATTCAAAAAATGATCTGTTGGAAATTCTTGTGCCGTATTTCAAAGCTGGTCTTGAAAACAATGAATATTGCATTTGGATTACTGCTGAACCGTTAAGTGCTTCGGAAGCTAAGAATGCATTAAAGAAGGAAGTATTAAGATTAGCTCACTACTTTCAAAAAGGGCAGATGGAAATACTGGGTTATAATCAATGGTATGCAAAGTCGGGGAAATTTAACGCCAATGAAGTATTAAAAGAGTGGGTCAACAAAGAAAAGCATGCAATAACAAAAGGTTTTGAAGGCCTCAGGGTTACTGGTAACGTATCCTGGCTTGATAAACAGGATTGGCATGATTTTAAAGAGTATGAAAATATAGTTAATCATGTCATTGGCGACCATCAAATACAGGTTATATGCTCTTATTCACTGCGGCAATGTGATCCAAAAGCAATTATTGATGTTGTGAGCAATCATCAATATTCACTGATCAAAAGCAAGGAAAGATGGAAATTAATTGAAAGTTCAGAAAAAAAGAAAGCAGAGGAATCATTAAGAGCGAGCGAGAAAAAATACCGCTCGCTATTTGAGGCTGAAATGGACGCGGTAATCCTTGTTGACACTGAAACACAGGAAATACTAGATGCGAATAAAGTAGCACTCAAAATATATGGCTATACAAAAAATGAAATTCTAAGGTTACGAGCCTATGATCTGTCCGCTGAACATGCAAAGACAAAACGAGCTATTAAATCACAAGGTAACCATGTCTCGTATCGAAAGCACAGAAAAAAGAATGGCAGCGTATTCCCCGTTGAGATAAACACGGGGAATTACGAGCTTCAGGGAAAACTGGTAAATCTATTTACAATAAAAGACCTTACGAAACTAGAACAATCTGCTTACGAGATTGCAAAAAGCAGAGAGCGTTACGCAAAGCTCTTTAATGTATCTAACGAAGGATTATTAATTGCGGATGTGAAATCGAAAAAATTTATTGATACGAACAGGAAGATGTGTGGGATGTTGGGCTATACAAAAAATGAACTTTTGAAGCTTTCAGTAAAAGATATACATCCTAAGGAGAATTTGAAGGATATAATCAGAATATTTAATAGACAAGCCAGAGGCGAGGCAGAATTTGCTGAAAGCATACCGTGCAGAAAGAAAAACGGTGAAGTAATATTTTGTGACATAACTACCACTAAAATGGAGATCGACGGTGTTTTTTACAATACAGGGCATTTTACAGATGTTACTCAAAGGGTAAAAGCGGTGAGAGATCTTGAATTAAGTGAGCAAAAATTCAAGACTTTATTTGAAAACTCACCCGACGGCATTATGATCGTTGATGCAAAGAATCACAAAATTATTGATTTTAATACCGCAGCCCATAAAAATCTGGGATATTCAAAAGAAGAATTTAAAAAAATTCAAATTTCTGATTTTGAAGTGTATGAAACACCGGAACAAGTTAAGAAACACATGCAGGAACTGCTTAGAGCAGGATGTTTTTCTTTTGAGACAAAGCACAGAAAAAGGAACGGGAAAATAATCGATGTGTTTGTTAATTCAAAAGTAATTAAAATACATAATAAATTGGTCTTTATGGATATTTGTAGAGATATCACTATAAAAAAAAAGAACGAAGAAGAGATTAAACAATTGGTCCATGAGCAGGCACAAGAACTTTTGGTAGCACATCAAAAACTTGAGGTGTCAAGAAGGCTCGCTGATATCGGTACACTGTCTGCATCGGTCGCACACGAGCTGCGCAATCCTCTGTCAGTCATCAAGACCAGTATGTACAACATAAAACGCAAACGAACCAACCCTGAGATCGATAAAAATATTGATTCAGTAAACAAAAAAATCACAGAATCAGACCAGATCATATCAAATCTGCTCTTTTATTCAAAAATACAAAATCCCTTTATGTTAAAAACAAATTTGTATGACACATTAGATGAGAGCATTGACTATGTTTCGAGATATATGCCCAAATCCGGTGTAATAAAAAAGAACTGGAGCACGCATGAGGAGCTTCAGATTCATTATGATCCGGCCCAGATGGGTGAGGTCTTCTCAAATATATTGATGAATGCGTGTCAGGCTTTATCCGAGAAAAGGGGAATTGTACAGATATCTATACAAGAAGATGATAAATATATACAAATTCATTTCAAAGATAATGGTGCCGGTATACTCAAGAAACATATAAACAGGATAACCGAACCCTTCTTTACCACAAAGACAAGGGGGATAGGACTTGGTTTGTCAGTAACTGCGAAAATAATAGAACTCCATCATGGGAAACTTGAATTCGCAAGTAAAAGGGGTGTTGAAACAACTGTAACAGTAAAGCTTCCAAAAAAATAATGCCTAAGAGAATCATGATAATCGATGATGATAATGAATTATGCCTTGCACTCAGGGAGATGCTTGAGAGCGAAGGATACGAGATCCAGACTGCCGGAGACATTGGACGGGCGGATAAGGTAATCCAACATACTGCCTTCGATATGGTACTTCTTGACCTTAAACTCCCCGGCGACAGTCTTGCGTTTCTAAAGAGAATGAAATCCAAGGATCCGGAACATAAGATCCTAATCATAAGCGCAAGCAGACTGGTCGAAATGAATGAAACCCAGACCATAAACAAAGAAGAAAAGCATAATATAAATATATTGAAACTGGCGAATGGTATAGTAAGAAAGCCATTTGATCCCGAAAACCTTATACAAATGATTAAACAAATGATATACGATTGAATAAAAAGTGCAGGAGAAAGAGTTGCTGATTTTCTTGCGAAGAAGATATGTCCTGCCACCATTGTATAATGCCAGCTTTTGCTGACTTTTTTCTACAAAGAATAAATGGTTAAAATTTAATAGCATAAGTAGTAAGAATAATCTTACGTCATTATATCCTAGTATCCTATTATCAGATTCAATTTTAATTTTATTTATTTTCAAACTCTCTAGACTTTTATATTTAATTATTTATATTTAATATAATTTTCAATTAATTTATTTTTAAAAATTTCTAAAAAAATTTGTTCTATAGGCGTCAAAAAGGAGTATAATCATGGAAAAAAGCAGGACATATTTCAATTTTTTTGTCACGATGATCATCCTCTTTATAAGCTCCACAGCCATGGCAGGGCAGATAGGCTCCATCTGGCATTCTCCCGCATTTAGCACCCAGCCTCATGTACTTCCTGCCCAAAGTCTTACCACGGGAGATATATTGGTAGATAATTTTGAATATTGGGATAGTCCTTATAATCATGGTTGGCTCCAGGCAACGCCACCTTACCCTGTTCATGGATTTGGAATAGGCTATTCTGTCAATTTTGAAACTATTGTTGATTATAGAGAGGGTAGTCGTGTTATGAATGCCTTCCGACCTTCCTCCGAGTTCCTCCTGAGCACTGAGTATGAAAAGTATTTTGTCACCAAATTTCTGGAAAGTCCCCCCACCTCTTCCAATCCGCACTATCATTCCGGGATTTCCCTCGATCAGAATTCACCGGACCGAACGGCCATACTCAGCTTCAAATTTTGGGCTCCGATGGGTATCGAACTGTGGGATATTTTTGAATTTCACGTTCATGGGACTACGCTCGGAGAAGATGGCATTTCCGGCACGGGTGATGACAAATCCTTCGTTATCCAGATACGCCCCCTTGATCAGCCCTATAGCAATGATATTGACAGAGGCGTATCCGGAGACAATATGGGAGATAATTATGCCAGCTTGCACCAGGCAGGATCTGCGACTACCCCCATGGTTATCCAGGTTGATATCGGAAGAAATTATAACAGTGATACCTGGCAGGTTATCTGGCTCGATCTTAACGAGATCAATGAAAAAGCTCACAGCGGGACTGTCCCCACAGGGTGGGAACTTGGACAGGCTACCCATGTGAGAGCTGGTGGCCCACAGTTTCGTCTCGATGATATAATCTTTCGGAAGAAGGATTACCCCAAGCTCTGGCCCCCGGATCTTATCGAAATTGGGCCTCGATATGCGCAACTTTACGAATCCCTCCGTTTTTTGTTTATGGCTGCGTATCAGTCTGATGGGGAGATAGCCCAAATAAGCGATCTTCTCCTCGACTCCGCTAATTTCATTACCGATAGGGAGAAAATCATTGAAACATGGATTGAGGATAGTAGGGTAGGTGGCATCATTCAAATGGATCCGAATTACCTTGATCCTAATCATGCACGCTATGGCCATCCCGAACCCTATTACTCTGAAGTTTTCGGAAGAGATTTTATTATTGATACCACCCTGCCCCTCTTTGCTGATCGAGAGCTGAGGATAGGCGGTGTTAAGGCAGCTTCTTTGCGTATGCAGGCCCTGGGCTGGAAGGCGTCAGTAGGCGGTTATGGGGAGAAGGGAGTTCGGACGCTCCTGCTGGATCCTCTGCCCATCAACCCCTATGATGGTATGCCAACCTATATCATTTTGTATTACTATTCGGGCTTTAAGGCTATCCATTCGGAAAAGAGATTTCCCTCTCCCTCATTCGGTTTAGCCCAATATGGATCCAAAGAGTCTTTTATCCTTGAGTCTGCCATGTGGAATGCAAATTTCAGTGTCTGGCCAAATATTGCGTATATGGATTTTACTCCACAGGTTCTTGAGAATTATATCATCACGTTGGAGGTGACCAATGGGATTGCCACGGATCTGGAAACATTTCCCCTCTGTGTGGTTAATTATCCTGTTGAAAATTATGCCCCTTCGGTTCAACGCCTTATCTGTGCTACGCTCTTTACCCCATGGGAGTATAATGAATGCATCATCTTATTTTCAGATCCGGACTGTCTAATCTTCTCCCTCGCCCAGTTTGAGGGCAGGATACCTGCGACCGATCATTTACCCGCTCTTGCCGGGAATAAAATCAGGGATGATCAGGACCAGTTTGTCTTTACGATGACCATAAATGGTCTGCCCAATTACCAGTATGGCCCATGGGTTGAGACTATCATAGATCCCTATAGCGGCTTAACCTCTTTGATTCCAAAATTTGAGAGTACTCTGCATACCGTGGTCACGTGCACCGATAACCGTGGAGGAATCTCCCAGGGTTCTCGGCCCATCTTTATAGTGGATAAAGGTACCTGGTTTAATCATGCTCCTCTGGCTGTGGGCAATCCTAAAAAACCACAGGTTGCCAGGGCAGGAGAGGAGTTTTTCATCACTGCCCCTTATATGATGGTTATCGAACCTGACGGAGAGCCCCTGTATGCTTCATGTAATATTGGCGCTATTGGGAAAAAAGCTGATGGGACATTTATATGGACGTTGCATACTGATTTCCCGGGAGTCTATGATGTAGAGCTTTTCTTCTATGATTCAAGAGGTGCCTCTACTGTCAGTCGATTCCCCGTTGATGTTATCCCATGGTGGTCTGAGTAGGGGGCAAAAAGTCAGAAAAAACAATCCCCATATCTATTCCTTATGATATGACGTAGCTGCGAGCTTCCGGTTTCATCTGACCTCATAAGATGAGAGTATCGTAGAAAGAAATCAGAAAAAAGGCGAATTATAATATTTACTAGTAATTATGCCTTATGTTATAAAAGTTAAAATGTCGTTGTGAATTAGAAATAACTTAAGAAAAAAGGGGCGATTACAATTTTCGCGATAAGGATACATCAATGGGATCGCGTGTGAGGGCTATTTCACAGACAATTGGGATTATGATATCACCGGCATCGCTGATAATGTTTGGAAATAATATAGGCATGTGGTGTGTATCATTTCTAGCTGGTATTATATTAGCAATGATAGCGCTCACTTTTACCGCCATAAGCTATGGAAAAGCCTGGGCCCTATTCCCTGCCCAGGAAAATTGACAAAACAGAAAGAGATTATTATTAGAAAAAGTCTCAAGAAGCTGGAAGGATTGTAATGTGACAAGGAAGAATATACTATCTTTTATTGTGACATTGACATGTGGCGCAGCTCTCCTCATTACAGTGAATTCTTATGCACAAAGTCCAGAGGGTGATGAAAAAAAGGGGACGGCTTTAAACCCTACCAATCTTTATGGTGCTGATGAAAAAGGTATGTTTTATTCGGATCCTGTAACGTGGATTAGAAATAATTACAATATTT
This sequence comes from bacterium, assembly GCA_049472395.1. Lineage (GTDB taxonomy): Bacteria > SZUA-182 > SZUA-182 > DTGQ01 > JBLIRR01 > JBLIRR01. Next base: position 20,574 of record JBLIRR010000042.1, read on the forward strand.
TAATTTTCGATTCAACATACTCAATTCGGGCACAAGTCTTTGATCAAAACGGATATACAATGAATGAGACAATACATTATGATGTACCCGGCAGGTTCAGACAGAGGGGTAATATGGTGCTTTTTAACTCTGTTTATAAGTGTCAGAGAGCCACTGTTGAAAGACCTCGAGCTATTTTTAATAGTGCCAATAGAATAAACATCCAGGCAGGGGGTGTACGCCAGACGATTATTGTTCATGTTGCTCCCATAAGGTGCGATAGCTTTGAGTGCCATCCACTCAATCCACCACGCCATGTTTTGGAAAAAAAGTCTAATGACGGAGTACAAAGCAGATGCGACAGGTGCCATGATTTAGCTATTAAGATTCACCCCTTGCATTATAAAAAGGTTGCAAATGACGGCACTGGTTGCTTCAAATGTCATCCTCAAAGTGGGTGTCAAATAGGTCTCAACTTTGAAGATGCTTATAATCCTCATAGAAATAAGACATGTATTGATTGTCATGGCACGCTCTACGATTCCGTTAATGGTTCATTCAGAGCAAAGGGCCAAAGGGGCTTACCGCGATGCAGCAATTGTCATGGGGAGGAATATGCATATCTTAAAGAAAATACATTTAAGGACGCGTATGGCCATGGCGGGGTTGCCTGTATCAACTGCCATTCCTCAACATACTTGGGTAACCACACGACTATAGGATATAATTCGTGTGCCACTGCTTGCCATACTACGCAACCCTCTGATAATAAAATGGGACCGGATTGCGGTCGATGTCATAATTCATCAGTTGCCCCTCACCAAGTCAAGAGAAATATTTAAATGAAGGCAGATCTTTGGGACATTGCGCTTATTCCATATTCAAAACAATAATCATTCGTATACATAGTAGGGAGTATCAAAAAAGGTAAATCAAACAAAGAAAAACAAAATTTTAACTATACCGATTGTAAGCGACTTATAAGGCAACGTAGTGACGGTGATTATGCGTGGAGAATAAGAGTCGCTTTCAAAGAACGCGTAGGAAGGGGGTGGTACATGACAGTTTCAGATTATGTATAGCCTATCTTTAAAACCTTTTAACTAAAATGTAAGAACAAAGGTTCGCGGGAGTAGTATCATGAAACACTATAAAGTGGAAGTATTTATAGTCATTTTGTGCAGTGTATGCTTTACTGCCGTGTCATTCTTATCATGCACTATTGTCTATGCACAAGAGGGACCCGAAATCGGGCTGCAGATTACCGCAGCACCCTTGGAAGTGAGGGAGGGGGATAATCAGGGGGTAGCTATCATGCCCTATTCCTCCTATTCAAATTATATTTACAATCTTCCAACTGAACGAAGAACCCAAGCATGGTACAAGACTGACGTGCAGACTGATCCATATGGTGGCACACAGTCGCAATGGGTCTATGGTCCGGATGTAGGAATGGGTGAAGCAGGGGCCGGATTATCCTATACAAATCCTTTTACTGGTGCAACTGTCAATTTTTCAACAACAGGGTATGCCATGGGGACCATCGCCGCACCTATTTATGGAGGAGCAAATAGTGTATTTGGTTTGGGTACTTATGGGCCATTATTGCAAACAGCAGCGACGGGAGCCATCCCTCAAACTGCTCCTAACTATGGATGGGCAACGCAAACCTCCCAGGCAGGAAATCTCTTTGGTACTGGCTATAGCTATTCTTATGCCCAACCGAATCTTGCCATGCAGGTCGCAACGCAACTCACGCAAAATCCTAATACAAAAACACTCGGCTATGCCCTCCTGGGGCTCTCAATTGCTGAGGCGTTTAATGCCTATGCTTGTTGTGCTTTTCAACCATATTACGGCTTTGCCTCCCCCCAATCATATTATGGGTATCCCGGCGCTCGTGGATATGGTAGTTTCTATTAACCGTGCTGATAGGAATTCATCTTGGAAGGACACGGTAAAAGAGTCTTTTTCTGTAAAGAAGGCCTTCCCATTTTATTGGGAAGGCCTTCTTTACCCTCCAGAAAAAATGGCTTAAAATATAAACTAAATTAATAATTTATAAATCTTTCTTGAGATATAAGTAAATATTTAATATAATTACACATTATATTTTATTTATAAGCAACAATGAATGGAACAATGCCTCAAAGAGATTCTCTCTGTAAACTCTATAACATTGCCCTTTGTTACCTTTTCGGATCTCAGCAGGAGATCGGTGAGGCTCTCTCAAAAGGGCAAAGGAGTAAGAGAATATAAGGAAATAGCAGTGGCTCTCGGTAAAAACAGTGTCATTACTGACAAACTATCTCATCAATTGAGGCTCATGGCCGGTTAGTGGTTGTTTGATTATATGTAGAGTTCTCTTTCAGCGTTTGCGATCGCGGGAGTTATCATTAAAGTAAAAAAATGGAATAGAGAATGCGATGACAAAAGGTCAAATAGAAGCTCTTATTGGTGAAGCCATAATAAGGTTTGAAAAAGAATTTATGGGAAGGGGGCCACGCACTGCTAAGACCTATATTATACGGGATATGGTTTTTGTCAGACTTACAGGAGTGCTCACTCCCGCTGAAGAACAATTAGCCAAGACAGCAGAAGGGGCTCAATTAATAAAGAAAACGCGCATGCAATTATTAGAAGGAGCGCGCGTCATGTTGGAAAATATGATTTCAGATATTACCTCTTGTCAGGTAACAAGTATGCACACAGATATAAGCACAAAGACGGGGGAAAGAATTATTGTATTCACTCTGAATCAGGATTTGGAAATTAAGTTTACAGGCGAAGGTTAGCTTATAAAACGATTGACTATAATTCTTCGCTACCATATAATTTAATAAGATAAAATAATAATTTGGAAGACTGAGGCAAGGATCCCAAGTTTTTGGGATTGTTGTAGAGTAAGCCAACATCAAAGTCTTTTAGTTCATCTAGGGATGAACGGAAGATGATGTTGGCTTTTTTGTTTTAACAGTATTTTTTTAGAAAAAAGGAGGAAGCGCGATGTCTACAATGTATTTAGAAGTATTGGAATCCAAATTGAGTGAACATAATTATCAAAAATTCTGCCTTTTAAACCACCCCTTGCTCAATCATGGCATCAGCTATTTTTACAAATCCCGCTATATTTGCTCCTTTTACATAGTCGATTTGGTTACCATTTTTTCCATACATTGCACATTGTTCATGTATTTTTATCATTATTTTATGTAATTTTTCTTCCACATCTTCTCTGCTCCATGATATTCTCTCGCTGTTCTGTGACATTTCCAAACCACTTGTCGCAACGCCGCCCGCATTGGCAGCCTTCCCCGGTCCATAGAGAATTTCAGCCTCTTGAAAAATCTTAATTGCTTGAGGCATGGTCGGCATATTCGCACCTTCCGCCACACAAATACAACCGTTCTTAACGAGTTGTTTAGCATCATCTTCATTTATTTCGTTTTGCGTTGCCGAAGGAAATGCCACATCACATTTTACCTCCCATGGATATCTTCCCTCAAAATAATCACAACAGTATTCTTTGGCATATTCTTTAATTCGTCCCCGTTTTCCGTTTTTGAGTTCTTTTACAAAGGCTAACTTTTCCATATCCAATCCATGTTTATCATAGATATACCCATTTGAGTCAGAGAGTGTAACTGGTTTTGCATTGAGCTGTATTAATTTTTCAGCGGTATACTGAGCAACATTCCCTGACCCGGAAATACTACACACTTTTCCTTCTATTGATTCCAGCCTGGTTTTAAGCATTTCCTCAGCAAAATAAACGGCACCATAACCCGTTGCCTCGGGCCTGATCAAACTTCCGCCCCAGTTAAGACCTTTACCGGTAAGCACGCCGGTAAACTCATTACGCAATCTTTTATACTGACCGAATAAAAAGCCTATTTCACGTGCTCCGACCCCTATATCTCCTGCGGGAATATCAGTATTTTCACCAATATGTCGATATAATTCGGTCATAAAGCTTTGACAAAATCTCATCACTTCATTTTCCGATTTATCCTTAGGATCAAAATCCGCCCCCCCTTTACCCCCACCCATTGGCAGAGTAGTAAGACTATTTTTAAAAATCTGTTCAAATGCTAAGAATTTTAAAATACTTAAATTGATGCTGGGATGAAACCGAAGCCCCCCTTTATAAGGCCCTATTGCACTGTTCATTTCAACGCGAAAACCACGATTGACCTGAATCTCACCTTTATCATCCACCCAAGGAACACGAAACGTAATTATTCTCTCAGGTTCTACTATACGTTCTAAAATTCTTGCTTTTGCATATTTAGGATGTTCATTGATATAAGGAATTACTGATTCTGCTACTTCTCGGACCGCCTGATGAAACTCTTTTTGGTCTGGATCTCTTTGGATAACCATTTTCATAAATTGTTCCGGCACTTTTTTCTCCTTTGCCTTATTACTTTTAAAATTCAATTTATCTTTTTTACCCTTTCTCCACGCATATTTTTTTTGCGCAATCAAGGTAGTGTTTTAAAAGCCATATTTTCTCTAGAAATTCACACCATCCACACCTGGGTTTAAAATGCCCTCTCTCGGCTTCAGGTAGTATCATAACACCATCCGTCACTGAGCCCTTCAGCTCATTCCATATCTCAGCCCATGTATCATGGGCATCTTGTATTATTGAGCCGGTAACGTTTTGCAAATGCCTGAGCTTTTCTTCGGAGGTAATTATTTTACGGGTATTTTCCCCCTCCTTGTTTGTTGTTGAGATGACCTTAAATTGTCTTGCCATGATTGATACCTCACCTTTCATCTTCTGACGTTTTATCGATTGAGCCTTTCAAAAGCCTCTGTGTATACTCTATATAGTTTCCAAGGAGATGAAGCTTTTCCCTAAAATCGTACCATCCGCATGTAGGTATTCGATTATTGGGCTCACTCACACCTTGGAGGATCTCAATACAGCTCCGGGGATCTTGGCAAGCATCCCAAATCTGTTGCCAAACCTTGGATGCATCATTTAACACACTACAGGCTATGCCGCGGAAATGCCTTAACTGGGCATTAACGCGCTCAATTTCTTGTTTAATAAGTTTTTCATTGTTGGTTTGGCTCGCATCTAAAGCTTTAAATGTGTATTTCATATTAATAAATGGAAATATTTTTGTGTGATTGAAGGTTGATTCTTAAGAGTTAAGCAAATTGTGTGCCACGTTAATTACATATTCGCTATTACTCCATACTTACATCTAAATAATTAAAAATAAAGAGCTAAATTAGACGGCACACATAATTTTGCCACTAGTTATTCTAAAGCGTGTGGTGGAATAGCACCATGTGGAAAGTAAATTTTTCCTGAAAAAACCGACAAAACCCCAACAATTTTGCCAACGAGCGGGCAATTGGTCAGAGCATGATCATAATTGGTGATAATTCACCAGTTATTGGTAATGTTATATTTTTTTATCCTGTGACGTAGGGTGTTTCGGCTAATTCCGAGCATCTTGGCTGCCTGAACCTGATTATAATGACATTCTTTCATCGCTTTTGATACAAGCATTTCTTCAACCAGTTCAATAATATTAGCATGAGCGTTTTGTTGGGAAAACCGTAAAAGCTCAGGAATAAGATCATCCAATTTATTCTTAAGGTTCGTTATTAATTGTTCGCGATCAGCGGTCTTCTGCGAGTCTTTATGCCCAAGAGAGAACATAATATATTCTTCAAGAATAACATCGCCTGTGCATAAAAGAACAGTCCGTCTGAGGCAATTTTCTAATTCTCGAATATTACCGAACCAGAGATGAGACTTAAGCTTTTCAATAGCTAATTCCGCTATATGACGAATAGGTTTATGATACTCTTCGCTGAACCGGTATACAAAATAATCAACCAGCGCAGGGATATCATCGAGACGGTCTCTAAGAGGCGGAAGATTAATCGAAATAATCTTCAGCCTCCAGTAAAGGTCTTCCCTAAATCTGCCGGCTTCCACCTCTTTTTCCAGGTTCTTGTTCGTCGCTGCGATTATCCTTACATTGACCTTTATCGTTTCCGTGCCGCCTAGTCGTTCGATTTCCCCTTCCTGCAGCACGCGCAATACTTTGGCTTGTGTAGAAACCGACATATCGCCGATCTCATCGAAAAAAAGAGTCCCTCCGTCGCATCTTTCAAATTTACCTAAATGAGTTCGTTCCGCACCGGTAAATGCCCCCTTCTCATACCCAAATAACTCGCTCTCAAATAATGTATCAGGAATAGCAGGACAATTGACGGTCAAGAATGGTTTATCCTGTCTGCAACTATGATGATAAATTGCCCGTGCCACCAGTTCCTTTCCGGTCCCACTCTCCCCGGTAACAAGGACAGTTACATCTTTTTGAGCTATCTGTCCGATAAGCTTATACACTTCTTGCATTTTCTTATTGCTGCCAACAATCTTCACCAATGCTTTTGAGTAAGAGGGGATTTTATTGTTTGTATCAGGAAAACTGACGATTTCATTCATTATACGATTCACCTCGAGCGCATCGGAGGTTATTCGACTTAATTCCTCTCTGTCAAAAGGTTTGAGCAGATAATCATACGCCCCCAGCTTCATGGCTTCAATGGCCGTCTCTGTGGTTCCATATGCAGTCATAATAATCACCGGGGTTTTGATATGAAATTTTTTGATTTCCCTGAGAGTATCAAGTCCGCTCAATTCCGGCATTTTGTAATCCAATAATATGAGATCAAAGGTATTTGTAGCCAAAATATCGAGAGTTGACCGACCATCGGTGCACGCGCTCACATCGTAGCCCTTTTTGGTAAAAAATCGGCTGAGAAAATGGACCAGCCCCTCATCGTTATCTACAATTAATATTTTTTCCATGTTTTGCATTATGCCCTTAAATGTTTTCCCACATGTACCCGTATTTTTTACCTCGAAGTCGGAAGGAAAATAGAAAAAGCAATTCCTCCTCCAATAAGATTTTTAACCTTAATATCTCCCCCATGCATCTGAATTGTGCTATACACTATTGAAAGCCCAAGACCGGCACCGGAAGCCTTGGTCGTAAAAAAGGGTTCAAAAAGTCGGGGAATATTTTCATCAGCTATTCCCGGTCCTGTGTCTAAAACTTCAATACGAATACACTTACATGGTAAATTGCCGGCTATTTCGCACCTATCCAATGATCCTGTAATCGTTAATTTACCCCGATTCCTCACAGATTCAAGAGAGTTGACCATAAGATTTAGCAAGGCTTCCGCAAGTTGTTTTCTATCCCCTTTTATAACGGGCAGTTGATTATCTACTTTTACTTCAACTAATGTTTCTTGTTGATGAGCCCTGGGTTTTATTACAAGCAAGGCCTCTTCAATAAGATGCTTGATATTTATGGTGGACAATTTAGGTTCCTGAGGTTTTGCAAAATCAAGAAATCGGTTTATGGTAGCCTCCATTCGTCTTATCTGATTCAGGCCGATTTGAAGGTCTTCCTCATACTCCGGCGAAATTTCAATTTCATTCTGTATTGATTCAAGAAATAATTTAAGAGAGGTAAGGGGAGTCCTTATCTCATGAGTCACTCCGGCGGCTAATCGTCCCAAAACAGCAAGTTGCTCCGATCGAGCTACAGCCAATTGAGTCTTTTTCAACTCTAAATCTATTTCTTTTAATTCAGCCTCCGTAAGCCCCATTTTTTCCTCAAGACTATGCTGGCGTTTTTGCAATTGCTTAGCCATGTTCTCGAACGCAGAGTAGAGCACGCCTATTTCATCCCTGCGATTGCTTTTGATAATGGATTTTTCGAACTCTCCCCTGGCAAGGGTCCTTGCTGCTTCGCTTAAACGTCGAATCGGATGAACTACACAGTAGGAAAGCAGCCACGCAAGTACAATGGCAGCACACACAACAAATATAATCAGCAGATAAACATATCGCTTTAATCTATCGACACTCATAAACGCTTCATCTCTGTCTTGCTCCACCACTAAGAACCAATCAGTGCCGGGGATTTTTCGCGAGGCTCCCAGAACCTCAATGTCCCGGTAATCAGAGTATATTCTTCTGTTATTCATATTATTAAATATATTTTTAAAACTTTCAGATTGAGCGATATTTTCCGTCATTATTCTCCGCGGTTCTTTATGTGCGAGAAAAGTGCCCTCTTTATCTACAAGATAACATTCCCCGGTTTGCCCAAGAGAAATCCTCAAGATGATGGAGAGAATAGTTTGAGTGCTTACCGCGGCCAAGACAACTCCCTTTATCTTGTCATTATCACCGAATATGGGAGCTGAAATATAAAAAAATGATTTCTTTCCTTCAGGAGAAAGAAAAATGTTTGATATATGCAATCCCTCGGTAAAGGATTTTTTATAACATTCTTCCCACAGATAATCAAGCTGTTTGCCGATGCTATCAAAAATAACTTCACCCTCACGAGACACCACGACAAATCCGTTATACACCTGATAATTTTCCCCAACGAGCCTTAGATAGAGATCAATCTGAGGAGCATCCATTGATTTGAGGATCGAGGAGCCAGCAACTACCTTTAGATCGGCCTTTCGCTCAGAAATCCATCTTTCCAGAAGAGAAGCCTTATCATCAGTCACATTTTCCAGTTGGTTTGATGCCATATTTATGATAAGTTCTTCCGCTGTTCTTATAGAAAAAACTGCTACTATGCATAGTGGCACAAGAGCGACAAGAAGGAAAAGTAACTGTACTCTCATTTGGAAATTGTTGAAGAATAATCGTGGCTGCATGGAACGAACCTCTTTTATACATAGCCACACATGGAATTTTCGCCCTTTTCTTTCCACTTATGTGCGCTTGATTATTTTTCTATTACTTTACCATCATAATGGTTATATTTCAAATAATAGGCATTTAAGACAGCATTGAAGTTACTTGATCTGTAATTTCTTTTGCCGGTATTAGAAAAAAGTGAAACAAAGCCGATTATTTTGACAGTGACAGGGTAATACATTTCACACGCTTTACTCTCACGGCTTATGCATAGCCTTGCATAAGCCGTGGGATGCTGAGTGTAAAATTAATCAAACTTCGCGAGGATTGAGTTGATCTTGCCGGGGGTTACCTTTTCAAAATACTGGCCATCAATCACCATTACCGGCCCTAATGCGCATGCTCCAAGACAATTCACGCTATTTAAGGTAAATTTTCGATCTTGTGTGGTCTTGCCCGCTTTTATACCCAGTTGCCGCTCCAGCTCTTCTAAGACTTTGGCAGCTCCCCTCACATGACAGGCAGTCCCGATACACACACTTATGGAATGCCGCCCCAGCGGCTCAAGGCTGAATGCCTTATAAAAGGTCGCTATGTGATATACCTTATTTAAAGGTATATTCATGGTTATTGAAACGATTTTTAATGCCTCCTTCGGCAGGTATTTATACTCATCCTGAATATCTTTAAGAATAGCCATCAACGAACCAGGCCCCCCCGCATATTTCTCGATTATCTCTTCAGTTTTTCCAAGGTCTAACTCTTCCTCCTCATCAGCTACTTTCTCTTCTATTGCTCCCTTATGGCCGTTGGAGGATATGAATGACATAAATTTTTTGAAGAACGATTCCTTTTCCCCTGGTGCTGAAAAAAGTAATATTGCATTGTAAGGGCATGCCCTGGTGCACAGGCCGCAACCTACGCAACTATCGGTCACCACGATATGCCCTCCGCTGTCTCTCTCAATCGCATTATAATTGCACGCCTCTATACAGCGTGGCTCTTTGCATACCTTACATAAATTAGGGATCAGGCTTATGCCGATTAATGTTGAGCCTGCTCGTCTATGTCTTGAGATATCCTTATGCCTTCGCTCACACGCAGCCACACAATTACCACAATTCAAGCAGTGCTTTATATTACATACCACTATTCTTTTATCAACTATTTTCGTTGGTTCCATTATTGTTTCCATGGTTTTATCCCCGATACATTTTTGTTACGTCACAATAATTGCATCAAAGCGACAATTCTCACGACAAATTCCACATTTAATACATTTTTCCTGATCAATAATATGAGGCTTTTTCTTCTCCCCGGAAATGGCTCTCTGCGGACAAAATTGCGCGCATCTTCCGCATCCGACACATGTTTCCTCATCCACAGAGAACGTAATGAGAGCCTTGCATACCCTGGCCGGGCACCGTTTCTGTTCTATATGAGCTTGATATTCATCACGGAAGTATTGAATGGTTGAAAGGACCGGATTAGGGGCAGAACTTCCTAGCGCACATAGGGCGGTTGCTTGTATGGCAGCGCTTAGCTCCTCCAAAAGCTCAATATCTCCGGTCCTCCCTCTTCCTTCTATTATATCCGTTAAAATCCTGAGCATTTTCCGCAATCCCTCCCGGCACGGGACACATTTCCCACACGACTCTTCGGCCAAAAATGTCACAAAATACCGCGCCACATCAACCATGCAGGTATCTTCATCCATAACGATCATGCCGCCTGAGCCCATCATTGATCCCACGTCATAAAGTTTATCAAAATCAATGGGCAAATCGATAAGACTATTCGGTATGCACCCCCCCGAAGGCCCTCCTGTCTGAACCACTTTAAATGTTTTCCCGCCGGGTATTCCTCCTCCTATATCAAAGATTATTTCCTTGAGCGATATACCCATGGGTACTTCAACAAGCCCTGTATTGTTAATTTTCCCCACCAAAGAGATAATCTTTGTGCCCTTGCTATTTTCAGTACCGATCTTCCCATACCACTGTGCACCACGCTTAATGATTAATGGAACATTTGCCCAGGTTTCAACATTGTTGATATTCGTGGGTTTGTTATATAATCCGCTCACCACCGTATGAATATGCTTGGGCCTCGGTTCACCCGCCTTACCTTCCAAAGAGGCGATAAGCGCGGTTGATTCACCGCACACAAAGGCGCCTCCCCCCATTGAAACCTCAATATCAAAATCAAACCCGGAGCCAAGGATGTTCTCGGCAAGAAGTCCGCATTCCCGAGCCTGTCCTAATGCTATATTCAAATTCTCCAACGCCAGGGGATATTCATGCCGTACATAGACATACCCGACAGGAGAGCCTATGGCATATGCCCCTATGATCATCCCTTCTATAACACTATGGGGGTTCCCCTCAAGAAGGCTTCTGTCCATATAGGCCCCGGGATCACCCTCATCAGCGTTACAGATAATATAGCGGATACCATCGGGAGCCGGTGCTTTATGACATGATTCCCACTTTTTCCCGGTAGGGAATCCACCGCCTCCACGCCCGCGAAGTCCTGATTTTTTGATTTCTTCTATCACGCTCCGGGGTTCCATTTCAAAAAGCGCTTTTACAAGTGCGCTGTACCCATCAAGGGCAATATAATCCTCGATACTTGTAGGATCAATATCTCCATTATTGCCGAACACAATCCTCTGTTGTCCTTTATAAAAAGGGACCTCTTGTTCCGAGTATGCCTGTTTCCCACTTGCCGGATCAGCAAAGAGAAGCCTCTCCACGATTTGCCCCCGTTTAATTGTCTTTTCAATGATCTCAGGCACATCGTCAGCTGAGACCTTTTGATAAAATATCTTTTTTGGATGTATGACCATCAAAGGGCCCCGTTCACAGAAGCCATGACACCCTGTTAATTTCAACTGCACTTCTTTTGTCAACCCTTCCTGTGCAATGTGCTCCTTAAATGTATTGAAGACTTCCAGACAATTAAAGGCCCTGCATCCTGTGCCTCCGCATATTGAAACGAGGATTCTATCCTTTTTTCTCTGGCGAAGAATCGTTTCACGGAGCTGTGTGAGTTCACCTGGGGACTTCAACTTTTTTATATGCATTCTCTCTCCTCCCTTTTATTTTCACGAATCACTAATCTCGTCAAAAGAATTCTGATTATGACACTCCCCACAATCCTTGCCATTTTCTCCTTCGTGTACATCCTGATGGCACTGAACACAATCGGTCTTATCAAGCAGATATGTATCGCTCTGATGGCAGGTTGTGCACTTTAATAAGGTATGTTTCCCTTCAAGTTGCCACCCTGTTGTAGTATGATCAAATGTTTCCTTGTCAAAATGAATCAGACCATACCCTCTTCCATGATGCTCCGAATGACATTGAGAGCATTCATGAGATATCTTGGCATGAAGGCCCTGTCCGGCTTTTATTTTGACCTTAATTTCCTCATGACACCCCACACACTTCTTATTATCAAGCCCTTTACTTTGTGTATGGCAGGAACTGCATCCAGCCGAGGTATCAAAATCTTCATGAGCCTTGGAGAGGAGACCGGGTGAAAAAGCCCTTGACCATCCGATATGAGAGGCTATATAAAAAGAGCACGTTAAGACGATAATGAATACTATAATTAAAAGAACCTTTTTCATCTGCTAATCTCTCCTTTTTCAAAGTCCCTTATGTGTCAATGACACTGTCTGGCGTCGTTATTATAAATTTTTGTATGAGCTTCCCACTTATAGCAACCAGCTATATCCCCAAAAAACAGTGAGAAAAACGTGAAGGGCCATGATAAAAAATAGTATATAACTAAAGAGCTTGTGTACGAGGGCCCAATGATTTAGGACGGATAAATAGATATTTAAAATAGACACGGCACGGAGCTGTCGCAGTCTGCTCACCACCTCTGTGGCCCATTTCTGCAATTCATTATAATCTTCAGAGCCCTTATCCCCATAATTCTCATCTATTAAAATAAAAAGCCTGCTTGCCTCTTTCTTTATATATGCCCACTCCTTGAGCGCCTTTATTAAACCTGAATCAGAAGGGAAATTGGGGGGAGTAAGCTCCATCGCCCCTCGTATTATTGATGAATTAACACTCGCGGCTCTCAGATCTCTCTCCACAAAAAAATCAATATTCTGCGCAAGCTCATACTTTTTCGTGATATTCCAAAAGCAATGGCCAAAAAATATTTTCCCGAAAATACCTGAGATGACGATAATGAACATGAGCCAAAACCCTAATCCGATAACTCCATTAAATTTTAAGGCCGTATGAAATACTATCAGGATAGGCCCCAAAAGACCTAAAAATATATGGATCTCGAGCCATAAGGAAAGCCTCCCCATGCACTCAAAAACCTCAAATTTTTTCCTCAATGTATATAACAAAGTGCATAAAACCATCGCTATGCCTCCTGCAATCCCAAGGCCATGGCCAAGAGTTCCGGAGGGTTTTAAGCGGTTATGCAATAATGTATCAAGATGTCGCGTATGTTGAGGCATTAGTAAATAGGGCTTATAAAGTATATAAAGATAGCTTGTAATACCAATAAGCACCAGTATCCAGAAAATGCGAAATAAATTAAGACTATTCTTTTTATTCTCTGACATGTTCCCTCTCCATGTCCTCTGCAAGGGAACTGCGCAACAGCTCCCTGAGTTCTATATTAAAGGCTTTCTCATGCTGAGAAAGATACTCTTCTATTGATATATCTTCGAGCGCCCCTGAAGGGCAGTTAATCACGCATGCTCTATTACTATATCCCGCACACCCATCGCATTTTACCGCAACGATCCCTTTTTTCTTTCTTATCTTGTCATTTATGTACTCTAAGGTAAGCGCTTCCGTAGGACACACCTTCACGCATTCTCCGCATCCCGTACATGCATCCGAAAGCTCCAGAAATGGTGTACTGATTTCCCGATACAGACCCCTCTGGGAGAATCCAATCGCGCATGCTCCGACGACCTCCTCACATACCCTGACACATAAACCACACAAAATGCATTTATCTGCACCTTCCTCAAGAGCAAAACGAGTTGCACTGAGCCCATATTCTTCCCCCATTTTCTTTAAGACATCTGATTCAGGGCATCGGGACATCAGAAGCTCTAAGATTATTCTCCTGGCTTTCATTACAGACTCGCTTTTTGTCTTCACTTCTATTCCCTCTGCTATGGGAAATACACATGATGGGCATAATTTGCTTCTCTTTCTCTGTATTACTTCCACAACACACAAACGACACACACCATAATTGCTTACAGAGGGATGATAACAAAGTGTGGGGATTTTAATGCTATATCGTGTCGCTACCTCTAATATGGTCTCACCTTTTTTCCCTTCTACCGACTGCCCATCCATGGTAAAATTGATCACATTAGTAGGCAAAGCCTTTATTGTATCATTTCCGACCAGTTCTTTTTCTTCACTCACGCTCTTTAGACAATCCATTATTACCATAGGAAGTCTGCTTGTATAATGCTCTGTCTTAATAATGCATCTAGATGCCCCACACTTCACCGCAACTTCTGAAAGCCCCTCATCCCTTGCCTCCAGAAGCATCACTAAAGGATTTCTCAGTTTATAGGTTTCTCTCACCTTCCATGCCACTTCAATACCTTTTTTTTGAGGCAGATCATATTCTGTAATTATTGCATCATATTTTTTTCTTTTCTTTATTGCCTCCAGACATTCTTCCCCGCTCGATACATGTTCGACAGCTATTGATTTATCATACTCGTAAAGACTTGTCCGTATTAAATTGGCGTGGATTGGATCATCCTCTACAAGTAAAATCATAGTACTATTTTCTTTCATCGTTGTACCCTCTTTTTTATTTTTTTCCAGCTTCTCGCATCCAGTAATGAGCATCGCGAAGCTCTGCCAAATAAGCACCTTGACCTCGTCGGTATACGGAGGAGCTTCGCTCAATTTAATGCCATAAACGCCTTCTGTCCTTCACATAGTATGATCCTTCAAATACATCCAATATCCTCAACAGTTGCTTTCCTTCTGACGAATGGGAGCTGAAATTTTCAGTGATTGAGTGCAATTCGATCCCTCGTGGTTCAAGCTCATGTTTGATAAATACGTGTAAATCGTTAAGATTTTTAAATAATTGCTCGAGTGCGACTGTCAAAAGAACATTCACGGGATTTTTCTTAATATACGCGAGCATGTCATAGAATGCTCCTCGTTGCGCTACTTCGGCTGGTTCAGCGGGAATTGGGACCAGTTCCGGCATTAAAAGCTTTTGGAGCGGGGATTTCTTGTGAGTGATGCAAAATGCCCTGTCTTTTATCCGGCAATAATCAGAGATGCAAGTGGAAGAGCATGTATCAACAAATATTTTTTCAAGATTCCAGCCGTGAGAAGAAGCGAAAGCTTTTCCTTCCTCAAGTTGCATATCGCGTGATGCAGGATCGGATCTTTTGAGATGTTCATCAAAGTTTGCATATAAGACGGTAATTTTAGATAAATTCTTTAAGGTTCGCATAAGGCGGATACTCCTTAAAATAAAAGTGTAATGATTATGTTTTTATGATAGGTCTGGATATCTTTTTTTTCAATCGTGGATAGCCTGAATCTTTCATACGAAAAATCATGATAAAAGAGAAAAAAGTGCCTCATAAGCATAGAGGATTCTCAGCCATTAGCTTAATGATAATTCAGTTCATACCTGATTATTATAATGGACTTCTTTCTATTGGGATTTCCAGTTCATCCCTTGATAAAGATTCAGCTCATACCTGATTGTGGCAGATAGTCCCTTTTTATTAGGATAAATGCCTAGGATCATAAATTCCATTTTAATGTCACTGTCTGATCACAATTTTTAAAAAAAGAAGACAAACAAGAAAAAGGAGAAGAAAATGAATAGAAAGACGAAGTATGTTCTATGGGGCATAGGGAGCGTGGCGCTCATACTTTTAGCTTCTACTGCATGGGCAGCTGCACAAGCAGCAAGTATGATCGGAACTTGGAAAATAATAGGAGGGTCTATGGGAGCATGCATTGTCCTGTCACTTGGCGTCCTTGGTTGCGCAGCAGGAATGTCAAGCATAGGCTTCACAGCGATTGAAGGTATAGCCCGGCGCCCTACTCTCTATAACAGAATTTTTACCACCATGTTAATCAGTATGGCCCTTATAGAAGCCATATGTCTCTATTGTCTTGTTGTCTCCTTTATACTGATTCGTTAATATACGCGAAGCTCCATTTCAAAGCATCAAGAGGAAAGGCTTTTTGAGAGAAGCTTAACAATACTGGCCATCGGCTGCTCGATGGGTGATAAAAAATCAAGAGAAGAATAGAGGAGTTAAATTTATATGAGAGGATTTTTGTTTAAGCGCAACACAAAGATTCCTGACGATCAAGGTATGAAAAATAAGGGTGAAGCCCAAACAAAAAAGATTATTGAGAAAGCAAAAAAAGCAGCCCTGAAGGAGAAAGAAAAGATTTTAGCTCAAAGCAGACTGGATTCTGAAAATATCATAAAAGATGCTGAAAGAAGGAAAGAGATAATAATTGCAGCCGCATATCTTGAGGCAGAGAGGATTATACAGGAGGGGAAAGACGAGATTATGAAGGAGAAGGAAAAGCTCAAATCAGACAAGAGTATTCAATATCATGAAACGGGAAGAATGGAAATGTTACTCAGCAAAGTATACGATGGGCACAAAATTCTCTAAATCCCTTATATGAGTTAGCGACAAGATATACCCGATCCCTCTCATAAGTCAGATCTTTTTTATAATACAAACAAGCAGGGCCCAGGCACTCCATCCTGTTGTATGCGCCATATTCCCTCCGTTCCTTATCTTAAGGAATCCATTATACACTGTAACCTCTAAATTCTAAACCTGTAAATGGTTACGATATCCAAAACAAATGATATTCGGGCCAGATGACCAATCCAAATTGAATATCATGCAAGTAATTGGTATGATTGTAAGTGCGAGGGGTGCCACACGTGCTAAAAGGGCTGTGAGTGTGCGAAACATCACCATATAAATAGACCTTACTGCACAATCTGAGGGTGAAGTATAGGAAAATAGTTTGATTACAAAATATGGGAGTAAAAAACTTCTTTAACAACAAACGCCCTCTTATTCTCAACACTCTGAGATTCCCGGACAATCTGCGCATCCTCGTCCTCTCCCCTCATCCGGATGATTTTGATGAAATCTGCATAACACTGCGTTTCTTTAAAAATAATGGAAATCCGATTTATGTCGCTGTGGTAAGCTCCGGAGCGAGCGGAGTGGAAGATAATTTTTGCTCGCCCCCGACCATAAAGAATAAAGCAGAAATAAGAGAAAAAGAACAGCGAGCAAGCTGTGCCTTTTTTGGGTTACCGACCTCACACCTCACTTTTCTTCATCTCAAGGAAGATCCTACGGGACACCCTATGAATAGTCGTGAGAACTGTGAACAGGTTACGCAGTATTTCCTCCGCCTACATCCGGATATGGTTTTTCTTCCTCACGGTAATGATACCAATCGCGGGCATCAATGGACGTATGCCATATTCCGCAAGATCGCCTCACATGCAGGATACCCTATTACAGCATTTTTAAACAAAGATCCCAAAACAATCAATATGCGGACTGACCTGTACAGCCTTTTTGATGAAAGCGCAGCTAAGTGGAAAGCTCACCTTCTCCGCTTCCACCAGTCGCAGCATCAAAGAAATCTTAACACGAGAAATCTCGGCTTTGATGAGCGTATCCTTGGAGTAAACCGGAAAATAGCAAAAGAATGTGGGGGAGCTGCCGAATATGCGGAAGCTTTTGAGCTTGAATTTTGGGGAGAGTAACCACCTCTTGACCATTATCTACCTTTATTTCACAATATAGCTTTCAAAAATAATATTTATATAATAATTTATCTTGACAATATATCCATTAATAAAATAAAATGTGGGGAATTTATATTTTGCACAATGAAAGGAGACGTATGGATATTTATACTCAAATCAAGCAGATGATTGTCAAGGAACTGGCAATTGATGAAAAGGAGGTCATATCCGACGCGCACCTTCAGGATGATCTGGGTGCCGATTCATTGGCATTATTAGAGTTATCCGAGGTATTGAGTAAACAATATAAAATCAAGATAACAGGCGATGACCTTATGGATATGGAAAATGTGGGCGCACTGGTTAAAGAAATTGAAACAAGAATTGCCTGCAAGGAGGAAGAGACAGGCTAGAAAAGGGAGGACATAAACCATGGAATACCCGAGAATAACCAAAGAACCTTTAAATCAGCACTCTTTTATTCCCAATCTCAAGGATTATCTAAGAGAGCGGGAGGCATTCAGCTGGGACAAGATCTCAGGGGAGCTTAAGTGGTTTGACAACGACCATATCAACATCGGCTATATCTCCGTAGACTCCCACCTGGAAATGGGACGGGGAGACAAAAAGGCTCTTATATGGGAAAGTACCAAAGGAGATATTGAAGAATACACTTTTGACGATTTGGCACGCCTCAGTAACAAATTTGCCAATGTTCTGGTAAATGAGCTCAATATACAGAAAGGAGACCGTGTCTTCTTTTTCTTGGAGCGAGTTCCTGAAATATTTATAAGTATCCTGGGAACACTTAAAGCTGGCGGCGTTATCGGACCTCTATTTTCAGCTTTCGGACCCGATGCGGTCAAAGACCGTCTCGCTGACAGTAGAGCAAAAGTATTGGTCACGAGCCCTGCTCTCAAGAAAAAAATAGTTGATATCTTTCCCGAACTTCCTGATCTTGAAAGAATCGTCATAGTTAACCGGGGAAAATCCATGGATTCCGATTATGATGATCTCTCCTATACAGAAGCCATGAACAAAGCGTCAGAATCTTTTGATACGGTAAAAACAAGCAAGGAAGATTACGCTATAATGCACTATACCTCCGGCACTACCGGTAAACCCAAGGGGGCTGTTCACGTGCATGGAGCTGTGGTAGGGCACTATGCGACGGCAAAGTATGTCCTTGACCTCCATACTCTTGATATATACTGGTGTACGGCTGATCCGGGCTGGGTTACCGGTACTTCATACGGAATGTTTGGCCCCTGGTCTAACGGAATAACCCAAGTGGTATACGAAGGTGGATTCAGCGCCAAACGCTGGTACAGCTTTATCGAACGCAGAAGGGTTACTGTCTGGTATACCGCACCGACAGCCATCCGCATGCTTATGAAGGCAGGAGATGATTTGCCACGTCAGTTTAATCTTGAGTCTTTGCGCTATATGTGTAGTGTGGGAGAACCCCTTAATCCTGAAGCAGTCGTATGGGGGAAGAAGGTTTTTGGAATGCCATTTCATGATAATTGGTGGCAGACGGAAACAGGCGCTATAATGATAGCGAATTATCCGATCCAGGATATAAAGCCCGGTTCCATGGGGCGCCCATTTCTCGGAATTAATGCAGGTATTGTGGATGATGAATTTAATGAGCTGCCGCCTGGAAAAGAAGGAAATCTGGCTGTCAAGCCCGGATGGCCTTCTATGTTTCGCACTTATTGGGAAAGGGAGGAACTCTACAACTCCCGCTTCAAGGAAGGGTGGTACATCACTGGAGATAAGGCAAAAAAAGATGATGACGGCTACTTTTGGTTTGTCAGCCGTGCCGATGATGTGATCAATACAGCCGGTCATCTTGTAGGTCCTTTTGAGGTAGAGTCAGTGTTGATCGAACACCCTGCCGTTGTTGAAGCAGGAGTTATCGGAAAGCCGGACGAGATAGCCATGGAGGTAGTCAAGGCCTTTGTTTCCCTTAAAGAGGGCTATGAACCATCGGAGGAGTTAAAGCACGATATCCAAAAATTTGTTATGAAGCGCCTTGCCATTGCCGCAGCTCCCCGTGAGATTGATTTTATAGACTCTTTGCCGAAAACGAGAAGCGGTAAAATAATGCGGCGCTTGCTGAAAGCCAAAGAACTCGGTCTGCCTTTAGGGGATACATCGACCCTTGAAAATGAGTAATAGGGAGATGCTGTCATGATACGTGCGCAAGAATTTTTTGATTTAAAGAATTTCACTCACAATGAAATATTCTCTGCTACTGAAGGAGTGTGGAGTGCGCTTAATAGCCTCCCGGACTATCTTGGAAGCTTTTTTAGGGAATACTGGCCGCTGTCAGGCATATCCGGGCATATTCACAAACCGCTCGTTATCCATAACAGTAAAGTAAGAGAAGATTGCGAGATCAAAGCAACAGGTCCCAAACGTACGATGCAGGCCTACTTCAAAGGAGAGCTGATAGATGCTGCTTCCATTATTATGCCTGGGGTATACCTGTTCGACGACAGAATAATCATAGGATCAGGAACGGTGATTGAACCGGGTGCATTGATAAAGGGTCCGGCGGTTTTTGGTGACAACACGGAAATTCGCCAGGGTGCTTATGTACGAGGTGATTGTCTTGTAGGAGACGGATGTGTTGTTGGACACGCAACGGAAATCAAAGGATCTATCATGCTTGATGGAGCAAAGGCGGGCCATTTCGCATACATCGGTGACAGCATTCTCGGAATGAAGGTGAACCTGGGGGCGGGGACAAAACTGGCCAATTTACGTGTAATTGAAGGAACGATAAGCATCAAATCAGGGAAAAATCGGTATAATACACATCGCCGCAAGCTTGGTGCAATTATTGGAGATCAGACAGAAACAGGGTGTAATGCGGTCACTTCCCCTGGAACGTTGCTTGGTCCACACTCTATCGTATATCCCTGTGTTGCCGTGCCCCCAGGATATTACCCGGGCAGGACCCATTTCATGTCTTCCCAGAGCTCCTTGAGAATCATAAATAAATGATACATTTACGACGTAAGGTCACAGCATTGAAAGATTGTGATCAAAATAAGGAGACACCTTCTCACTATAGACATTATTCCCACCAACAAGTAGCACAGACAAAAGGATCCACATAACTCTCTTTATTAAACTCCCAATTACTTATAAGAGATTTCGTTGTGGGTGTTATATTACCCCACACCAAACTTTCATAATCAGACCATCCTTTCGTGACGATATCCCACTCATGAGGGATCATCCACACATCAATCTTATTTGTACCCACGCGTACAGCAGGATAAGTTGTAATAGGCACTGAACCAAAAGCATCAACCCAATCAAGAAACCACTGGTTTTTTGGTTCATTCTTTTGGAGGGTAGGCAGATTATGAAATGCCGACATAGAGTTTGCCTGAGGTGTAAAAATTGATTGACTTAGTGAAGGAGAACGATATAAATCTGAGCTTAAAGAAGGCATTTGATGATAAGCACTCATAGAATATGCAACCATCCCTTGGCTAAGGGAAGGAGAGAGCTGTAAATCAGACATTGAGCCAAAAGATTGGCCATATGCTGTTCTTGGAAAATCAACAAATATAAAAGATGTGATTACTATTATCAGAAATATTTTTGTAAGATATGAATTCTTTGATTTCATCCTTTTCTCCTTTGTGTGTAATGCTCAAATGCGTGAAGAGAAGAATCATGTTATCTGTATGCTCGATACAATCACCTCCTTGTATTTAATAGTTTATTTCAATAGACACGCAAAAATTTAGATCCTTCCTTTTCTTTCCATTGCTACTGATTTAAGCTCTTTTGGCATGAGCTCAATCGCATATCTTAAGGCAGTCCGTGGCATTGTCATTCTGTTTTTTATAACATAATCAAAAGATTTATATTATATTACTTATTGTCTATCAGACTTAATGCTTCAGTAAAAAAGAAGTCGATCTTTTTCTCTACTTCTTCTATTTCTTCTTGAGGAGAGGAGCGCACACAAATGTTCTGGGCAGCTTCATCATAATGAATGTAATAATACTTTAAGGGAGCAGGCATTTCTTGGATTGTAATCTCAATAAATTCGTCAACAGGAGCATCATACATATCAACAAGCTGACTGCGCGGATTCAGATAAAATGCAAAATTATCTGAGAATTGATAATATGGATTGTTATTATACATTTGGCAATATGTTTCTCTTTGTCCCTGATCAATAATAAATTGTCTGATTTTTTTAAATTTCTCGACATTGATAACCATATGCTCATTTTCTTTAAAACAAGGAATCGTTACATCAGAGAAAGCCCCATATAATTCTTCAATTATATAAGGAGTGGTGAGAATAATTTCTGTAAAGGTGCTTCCTCTGTAATTAGAAGTCCACTCGGCTTTAACAGTATAATTACCGGGAGGCACTAAGGTGCCATTATTATCTTTCTGATCCCAGATAACACTGAAGCTTTTTGATTCTTGTGCCTTAAATTCACTGGAAATACTCATAGCTGCATAACGCATAGCATAGGATGAACTCCATATTTGAAAGCCCTCGTGATCTGCAATGCTTATTTCAAATTTTTTAGCACTTGCATAGCGAACCAAAACAGGGAGAGCCTCTTTATTTTCTATTATAAATGTGATGTGTACTGATTCACCTCTCCTATAACTGGATTTATCTGTCTCAACCTTAAACTCAAATGTTGGCTGTTTTTCAGCGGGAAAATACTGGTCGTATTGTGGGCACAGGGGTATGCCGTCAAATGTTAATCCCGTACATAGCACATTAGGAGATGATACTATAAGATTATTCGGTGAAAAAGGCTGTATCCCGTATAGTGAGGACCCATAACCGAGAGGAATTGATGGAGCAACTGAGAATGTGGGAAATAATGAAGAAAAAGGATTACTCAAATTTGGAGATCCAAATGAAAAGCTTATCCAATTTGTGCTTAATCCAAAAATCGGAAAGGTACTTAATGTATTTATCGATGGCCTTGGCAGATTAAAATTATTAGGAATAAAGCCTGTTTCAGGAAAAAAAGATGTGGTAAAGAGACCTATAGGCGAAGCAGATGCTGAAAACCATTGAGCTTTTGAATTGTGAGGAATTAATAAATATAGTGATATTAAAACAGAGACTATTATTTTATATTTCGTCATTTCATGCGCCAATACATTAGATTAGAACCAGTTATTAAAATTAATGGGATTTATGGCCGGTTTCAAAAAATTTATGGAAAAGGGATTGGAGATGGAAGAATTCCCCAGTGAATAAGGAGAGCCAAACCGATACGACTGACTGGGAATTTGCCAGTTTACAGGTGAAGATACCGGTGATAATAAAGTCCACGGTGTTATATTATTAATAATGCCGGATGATATACCGAAATTCTGCTGAAAAGGATTATTAAGGCCAAATAGTGAATAATTTGCAGCAGGGGGTGTCTGTGGAAAGGTAATCCCTGTAAATGCAGCCGCACTCGGGCTATAGAAAAATCCTCCGACATTTCTTCCGTATAAAGGCTCGGCAACCGATGCTTGGGGACTGCCAGTAACGCCATTTAAATAAAAATTGGATTCATAGATGAACTCAGCAATAAGGCAATAAGGATTATCCATATATGCATCCCATACCTCGAACATATCTTCTCCTGCTTGAAATTCTATGGAGTAGATTCTTTCCTTATAATTATCATAATCTTCCATTATTTCGGGTATTTCTGATGATTCACCTTGTGTAATTCTGTATACCCCATATTTTCTATTTAGTTGGTCAAGGGGATCAACGCCGAAGGTGAGACTATTTCCATTCTGTGCAAGATCAATCGATTCTTGAGCGGTGTGCGAGAGAAGAAGAATCAGCTTACCAGGAATGATCGATTCAGTTACACTGTCTTGTTCGAAAGAAGCTCCGAGGGTACCCTTTTTTTGAATATTCCCTCTTTCTGATATATCCCATATCTGTATATTCGAATAGGAAAGCGTGAGGGCAAGCCCATCTGTAATTCCCATATCACTAAGCCAGGATTCTGAACTATTAGATGTGCTGCGGTACACTTTAAAGGAAGGAAGTCTATACCCGGAGAGCACAGCTGGCTTTTCCGGATCAGTAAGATCTACCACATAAAGCCCCTTGCAATGATCGGATATATATGCATAGTGATCTTTTATGATAATCTCTTTTGGCCATGACATCTCCAGTGAGGTTATCAACTGTGGGCTGGATATATCCTTAATATCCATTATCCTTAGCCCTTCATACTCAACAGCTATGAGCAAGAAATCACCAAAGACCTCAATATCCTCAAAACGGCTTTGACCATGCCTGATAGTAGATACACGATCCGGATTTGTAGGATCGGATATATCAAAAATATAGATATTGCTGCAACAAAGGAAGGCGAGATTATCTTTGATGCAGACCTTGTCCGTAATATCATCTATTTCCACACTGCCCATAGAGAGTTGTATAAGATTTGCCGGATTTGAATTATCAATCGTAATTATTGATTGTGTTACATCATCCCAATTCCCCTCTATCTTCCTATATACTATATAAAGCCGGTTTTCACTAAAAGTCATATTAAAAGGTCCTGTGCCCTGGGAAAACCTGAGCTTTATGGTATCTGCCATGGTAGGAGAAACAGGGTTCGATATATCAATTGCTCCCAAGATGTATTCATCCACATTTAGATTATAACCCATATCCCATAGAAAACTATCAGAAAGCCAGTATAGATAATCCCCATGGATAATAATATCATATAAAGGATAATCAAGTGGAATACTTTTTACTATAACCGGTTTTTCAGTATTGCTTATATCAGCAATTATTAGTGATTGTTCAGGAATTGAGTAAGCCACTCCCGTCTCTTTTATATAATAGGCGTAATTATCCTTCACTTCCATTGCCCGAACAGTTTCTAATTCCCCAGAGGGAAGTGGATTCTGAGGAGGCGCTGAATAGACAGTCGAATAAATACCATTTCCAGACGTTGATAAGCCTGATGGAAAGAATGGTGAACCATAGAGGGGGGTTCCATAAACATTTGGCGCCCCTAAATAGGCCCTTACAGGATACGTTTGACACCAGCAATAATGTAAAGAGAAGACTATGATGATTATTATAACTAGTGGTATAAAGGGATATAAGCAAAATCTTTTCATTGGATTTTCCTTTATAATTTCATTTTTAATTTTATAATCCAGATTTATTATACATATAAATTAATAAATAATGCAAAAATTATACTATATTCTCTATTTCTTTATTTGGACTTATATCATGACATAAAAATAGACAAAATAAAACAGATAGTCTTTCAATACACTATAAGTATTCAATTTTAATATGCAGAAGATTTTCTCTCCTCTACTCATTAAAATATAACCTCTTATTCTTGAAAAGATTATATTTTAGAATCAATAACTTACCTTGAAGAAAAATATATTCTCATGCACATTCCCGGCATGCCTTGTATATATTCTCAAACATCTGCGGAATATCTTTGACGGAAACTGATGAAAAAGCAATCCTCATAATGCCTTTGATGCTTATTACGCCAGTGTCGTATTTATGCAAAAGCAGTTGACGTACCTTATCCGCATCCAATCCATCTTTCAGTTTGATGCACATGAAATAGCCGGAGTTGAAAGGCAGGGCGGTAAACATAGCTGCGTAATCTGGATTTGTTGAGAGGGTATCGCGCACAGCCTGATATCTGGATTCAAGGAGTTCATACTTGCTTTGTTTCTCTTTCTTATAATCCTGAGACTGATAGGATTTGAGAATAAGGGACTGTGAAAGGTTTGAGGCATTGGAGATACTGCCCCTTATTGCACCCGCAGTTTTTGCTTCAAGGGCAGAATACAGGTTTTGGTTTCCTCCCTTTATTCCATAGGTAATAAAACCAATCCTGAACCCCCATACATAGTCTTCCTTGGTGGGTCCGTCAAGTTTTACAGCCAGTACATGTTCATGAATATCGCACAGGTAACTAAAAAGTGACTGCGTTTCTATTCCTTCCTCGTATACAAGGCCGAAATATGCATCATCTATTATGACAAGTATTATTGATCCTTTGTCAGCTGCATTCTTAATTGTGGAGACTATTTCCGCTGCTTCCTTCCCCGTAGGCGCATATCCCGAGGGATTATTGGGAAAGTTCAGGAGTACTATTTTTTTGGAAGGAGGGGCAGAGGAGAGTTTTGCTTTGAATGAATTTATATCGAGCCTGTTGTTTTCATACAGTCTGAAAGTATCCAGCTTTGCGCCGTAGGCATTGGAGAAAATGAGGGTATAGTTTCCCCAAAAAAGGTCGGGAATGATTATGCTCTCATTTTCATTGACAAACATGTACCCTGTCATACTGAGGCCATGGGTCAAGGCGCTTGTGACAACAGGAAGGCTTATACTCTTGCCGCTCAGAGTAGGATTTTTTTCCAAAAGCATCTCTTTCCATTTCTGCCGAATATCCGGTCTGCCATAACTGGGTCCATAAGGGAATATATGTGAGGGATCCATCATTACCTTTTCTTCGATGGATTTAAGTCTCATCGGAGACCCGTCATCTTCTATCGCAGCACCGATTGTCGCGTTTATTTTTTTTCCTTTTGCATCTGCTGACTGTGAAAGTATCCCTTTCTTGGGAAAAAATATTTCACGCCCTCTTTTTGAAAGAAGGTTCAGTACTGTTTCAGATTCTTTTTTAATAAGGTCATTCAGTTCTTCTGCCTGGAAATTCATAGTATTCTCCGTATTTAAAATAATTTTTTCTAATTTACTTGACAAACTCCTTAACCGAGAGGCTCCATCCTGAAAAGTAATTCCGCGATATCCGGGTATTTGGCAATAAATTTAAGCTCATCACCCACCAAAGGTTTCTGGTTATGGACATTTGCATATCTCACAAGTTCCAGGATGTTGTTCGCTTCCGCATCATCCTTGAATGATATTTCAAATTTTTCATACACATTTCTGAATCCTTTTATTCCGGAATACTCACCAACAGTTATCTGTCTGCCGGTCTCGATTATTTCAGGCTCCCCTCTGCCGAGTTCTTCGTAATCATAAAGTTCATAATTCCTTCTGTCTTTAAGCGCACCATCCGCATGTATGCCCGACTCATGCGCAAATGCATTTGCGCCTACTCCCGGCTGATTTATCGGAAGGGGTATATTAAACGCATAGGATGCATATTTTGCTATTTTCCATGCCTTTGACAAATCAATCCTTTCATCAAGCTGATATTTATCCATAAAGCCACTGGATTTTTTTATTGCGAGGATAACGGATACAAGGTCAGCATTGCCTGCCCTTTCGCCTACACCATTTACTGTTGTATTTATATAAGCGTCAACTCCACCGTCAATGGCCCCCTTTGCACCTGCAATAGAAGCAGACACGGCAAGGCCAAGATCATTATGACAGTGAAGCTCTATCGGCATTCCCACACGTTTTGCGATAACTTTAATCCTTTCATAAATTGTAAAAGGGTCATCATAGCCGAGCGTATCGCAGTATCTAAACCTGTCAGCTCCCGCTTCCTTTGCTTTTTCTGCAAACTGCGTCAGAAATTCGACATCAGTCCGTGAGGCATCCTCGGCATTCACGCCACACGTTATAATTCCTTTTGATTTTGCTAGAATCACCGCCTCTGTCATTTCCTTCAACACATCCTCTTTTGTATATTTGCCCCGGAATTTACCTTGTATCATCTGGTCGGATGTGGATATGGAGAGATTAAGATGCTTTACATGTGTCTGGCTGCTTGCTTTTTCAACATCTTCGGGTATGGCTCTGATCCATCCTTCAAGTATAATAGGAGAAAGCACGCCTCTTTCTGCAAGCTCTAAATTAGCTTTCATATAATTTTTCTCATGATTGGTAACAGGAAATCCGAACTCACTCTGATACACGCCCATTTCATTAAGATAGATATTGATGAGGGTTTTCTGAAGTTTTGAAAGACATATCCTTGATGTCTGGACTCCATCCCTGTTTGTTACATCGATTATATATATTTTATTTTTCATTATTTCCTCTTTATTATCAAATTGAGGGTGTGGTTACCCATACTATTTCTGTTTTCCCCTTTTTGTTGATATTTTTTGCTGAATGATTCACGTTTGTATTGAAATAAATACTGTCTCCTTTTTTAAGCTGGTATTTTTTTTCATTAATGAGAAATTCGGCGCTTCCCTTTAGAATATGAAAGAATGATTCACCAGGATGCGTGTACATCATGTCTCCTGTGTCGGATTTTTCATCAAGACTTATATAGTATGTCTCCATCCGCTTGTTCATGTCGTGAGGGGATAACATATACAATGTTGCGCCAGTACTGTTTCCCCTGACGAATATTTTATCACTATTTTTTACAACAGGATTATCTGTAAGATGTTCATTCTCTCCGATTATTTCACCAACTGTCGTATCAAGGGAGTCTGCTATTTTTTTTAATGTGACTATGGAAGGAAAGGCCTTCCCATTTTCTATCTGTGAGAGAAGGCTGACGGTAACGCCCACTTTCTTTGCCAGTTCGTTAAGCCGCATCACCTTGGTTTTTCTGTTGCGTTTTATCCTTTCACCCATTCTTCGCATACGAAGAAGTATACGCGAAAAGGGAAAAAGTGTCAATATAAAATTAAATTTTATTAAAAATATTAAATTATATTTAATGAAATCTGAAGGAGAGGAGGTGAACTTAGAAATTTACCTTATATTTCACATGTTACATTAAAGAAACTTCGTGAGACAGACACTGAAGGCTGGCGGAAGGAAATACAATCAATTGAGGATTTTTATTCTGAATTCGGGACCAGGCTGCCGCACGCACTCACAGACCAGCTTGAAAAATTAAAGATTTTGGTCACTCAATTACCGGCCTAAGCCGGTAATTGAGTATGATATTAATAAATAACTCCCTATTAAGAAATCCATTCATATTTAGAGCACTGACGCTAACCATGCAATTGTTATAGCCACATCCGGATTTCCTGTATTGATAATTGAGCTTAGTAAGAGTGGATTATCCAATAAGGACGGATCAGCAGCGATTAAACGCAACACCGCTTCCACCTCGGGATTTCCCGTATTTATCAACCAATCAGCGATAAGCACGCCTCCAATAGTCGTAATCGGTATTAACGGTTCAAGGGTTGTTACTTGATTAATCGTTGCGATGGGGGCTAGTCCTATTTCTGAAGCTGCTACGGGTATTAAAGGCAGTGGTGGCACAAAATAGGCAGGATTAAATGAAGGAAGGGGAACAAAATACGGTACTGAGAATGGAAAAGGAATCTGAGCATTACATGGTATGTATATAAAAAACATGGATAACATCAAAAAAAGAATAAATAAGAGTGCATCGACTCGTCCTCGGCTCATTTCTTTTCTCCTCTTTATAGTTTTTATCTTATTATTTATTAATAAAGACCCCTTTTACCCCCCTTCATAAACTACGTAGCATTTAACGTCAGGAACTCCTTTTCAATGAATGCCTTTATTATTTTTCATAGGCTGAAAGATAAATTCTTTCAGCCTGCGCAGGCATACTTTCTTTTTCATTTCTTTTATATAAAGGTGATCAAAAATGAATAAATAGACAATAAATGCTGGGGACATTTTAAAAACAATCCTTAAAATTGGTAATTCTACTTAAAACCTATATTTAAAATATAAAATAATAAAACTATAAAAATCAAGAAAAAATAATAATATTTTTTATCCTTCATAATGTAGCTTCATTTAAGAAGTAATTTTTAGCCTTCTTGGGTTTGATGTGGAGGCTCGTTAGTATTTAGACGATTATAATAATAGGGAGATATCAGGATTATTTTTTATTAAAATGAAAATTCAATTTTAGATATAGGTTAATAAGAGCATGACATATGTTGCATAAATGCGACTTGGTATGTATAAAAAAGTTCCCTTATAGCTCGTTATGAAAATGCTCTATTTAGGTAACGCAGTGTATAAATCCATTATTGCATACAAAAAATTTTCTTAGCACCATATGAAATGCTCTATGGAGCATGTTTTATGAGATTTAAATCATGAATAGCTTAAACTCCTGTGATTATTTTTCAGTAATACTGAACAGTATAACTGATGGAGTATTTACTGTTGATAACAATTGGCGTATTACTTTTTTTAATAAGGCAGCTGAGAAAATAACTGGGCTGCCGGGAAAGAAGGCTATTGGTAAGTGCTGTCAAGATATATTTCTGGCAAATATTTGTAAAGGAGAGTGTGCCCTCAAAAAGACAATTAAAACAGGTTACCCGGTTGTTTCTAGAAAGATAAATATCACCCGGGTCGATGGGAAAAAAATACCTGTAAGCATTTCAACCGCTATTCTTAGAGACAAAAGCGGGAATATAATCGGAGGGGTGGAAACATTCCGCGATTTAAGCATTATAGAGGAATTGAAAAAAAAAGTAGGGCAAAGATACAATTTTACAGATATTATCAGCAAGAATCATCGCATGCAGCAAATTTTCAAGATTCTCCCGGATATTGCTCAAAGCGATAGCACGGTCCTGATTGAAGGGGCGAGTGGAACTGGCAAAGAACTCGTTGCCAGGGCTATTCATAACTTAAGCAGTCGGAAGAATGGAAGTTTTGTTGCGATAAACTGTGCAGGCCTTCCCTATACTCTATTGGAGTCAGAGCTTTTTGGATATAAAACAGGGGCCTTTACCGGTGCAATAAAAGATAAGCAAGGCCGCTTCGACAAGGCGCAGGGCGGGACACTCTTTCTCGATGAAATAGGCGAAATTCCTCTTGCCATGCAAGTAAAGCTTTTACGCGTAATTCAGGAAAAAGTCTTTGAGCCGCTTGGATCTGTGGCACCTGTGAAAGCAGATATACGGATAATAGCAGCGAGTAATAAAAATCTTCAAAAATTAGTGAGTAAAAATATTTTTAGGGAAGATTTATATTATCGAATAAATGTGGTTAATATCAGACTTCCAGATTTGAAAGAACGAAAGGAGGATATTCCGCTGCTTGTTAATCATTTTATCCAGAAGTTTAACTGTCTAAAGAATAAAAATATAAAAGGCGTATCTGCTGAGGCGATGTCGATCCTTTTAGATTATCAGTACCCAGGAAATATAAGGGAACTTGAAAATATTATTGAACATGCTTTTGTACTTTGCGCAACGCCCATTATTGATTTGTGTCATCTTCCTGAGAACCTTAAAGAGACTCAAATGGAATATCAGTTCTTTCCAAAATCCGTTCAGGAGATGGAGAAGTATCTTATTGTTCAAGCATTAAAAAAGAATAGCTGGAACAGAAGAGCAACGGCAAAATCCCTTAACATTCATAAAAGCACCCTTTATAGGAAGATTAACAACCTGAAAATTCAGTTGCCTTTCAAAGGAAGACGCAGTATCAGAACTAATAGTCGCATTATTAAGACTGTTTTGGAAAACTAAACAATACTTTTTTTACCTTGACATATCATAATTAAGCTATAGTGCGTCGTTATCGCATTTATTATTGATTTATTATTTTGGCATTAAAAATGCCTTGCTTTGTATACGAGAAAGAATACACCTACACAATTATTCGCTGATAATTGGAAAAAATCAGGACAAATAAATTTGCATCTTAATCCATAAGTAGTGACTCGATCTGACAGAATTTATTTTAATCCATAACAGAGGGGTTGAGTAAATATCTTTGTCGAGATTGTTTACACGATTATAGGATAGTGTCTATGAGTTATAAGAATAGGCTATGTGCACTCGATAAAGAGAAGGATATTGAGGGAATGTTGCATTCGGAGCATGCTTATATTTATGAAGAATACAAAGAAATTCAAAGGAATAAATATGAAATAAGAAAGCAAAAAATCTTCCTTAAAAAAGAGCCATTCAATCATCCACAAAATGAGGGGAATGATTTCTCTGCGTTATGCAGAACCGGAGCCCCGTGTTAATAGAGGGGACAATTTATGGAGGGATTGAAATGGTCAAAGTTTATTGAGGATTAAGTAAATGGATATATACTAAAAGCAAGTCATATATTCATTATAATGAATGGTTAATTGATTAAATAAAATAAGCTAACACATTATATATTTCTATTCGCCGCGGGCGGGGGGAAATCAAACCCGAAGCGATTGAAAGGAAGAGATTATGAAAAATATTATTAGAAATATACCAATACTTTCTGGAATAATCTTATTATCTTTCACGTTTTTCATCCCCTTGGCTCATGCACAGTATTATTATCCGCTGATCTATACTACTCCATTTATCCCCTATACATATTATCCTTCTGGATATGGTACACGAATCGCTGCAACTCCCCTTCTTTTAACGCCAACTCTTTTGCCCACTACATTGAGCACGACCTCAACGATTCTCCCCTCCACTACCTTGCTAACCACAACTCTTTTGCCTAAAATTTCCTTAACTACATCAGCTCTTCTAGCCGCCTCCCTGACCACACCGGCTCTTATTCCCACTACATCAGCCTCACTTACCGCGCTTCTATTAGCAACCGGCGGAGGAGGTTATTTAACGACTCTTGCTCTTCTCGGCATAATTTAAGAGGGACAAATGTAAAGCAAAGGTTAAAGGGCCAAAAGGATGGCAATAATAGTGCGGGACAGGATATGTATTCTGCCCCGCATTTTTACATAATTTATACTACATTGAATTTACTAAGAAAAAATTTTTATACATGATTGAGATTCATTAGCCTATACACTATCGAAAACTGAGAGTGCACAAGATTACAAGTGATTTACATTGCATATTGATTTATTATAATATGCTAATATATAATATAATATTATATTAATTTTAGAAATTAAAAATATTTTTGGCAAGAATATGACAATAGGGAAAAAGTTGACATTGGGATTTACAACAATCGCCTTGTTGATGGTATGTGTTGGGGCTCTTTTTATTTACCAAATTATCTCTATGCAAGCTATTACGCAAAGAGATATATACAAGAGTTTTTTTATCCTTAATAGTTCCTGGGAATTAATGGAAACTATCGAGCATCAACAAATGGCGGCAGACCGTTACCTTTTTTTAAGAGAATCCTTAGACGAAAATAGGGCTAATTATCATTATGAAAAGCATCGTTTTATTAGAGTATATGATAAATTCCATACAGAGGCTGGTGAACATATTAAACAGTGGTTAGAAGAATTTTACCAAAAGGTACTCACATATAACTTAATAATCGAAGAGGTATTTGCTCAGCATGAGCAAGGAAGAGAGCTCACAACACTCGTAAGAAGAATAAAAGAAGCTGAAACCATAGAGGAGGAGGCACATAAGATTTTATGGAAAATTATTAAGCACGTCCAAAATGAACATGTGGAGCCGGCAAAAGTGGACATTGCCGACAAAATTAATTCAACAATACGAATAACCTTGGTCAGCGTGATTGCTTCTTTACTTTTGGCTATCGGACTTGGTATCTATCTTACCCGTTCCATCGCCGGACCTATTACTAAATTAAAGGACACGATCAGTGCAATCGGACACGGAAATTTTGACGCACAGGTTAATATTACTTCCACGGATGAAATAGGAATTTTAGCAGACGCCTTTAATCAGATGCTCAGCGACCTGAAGAAATCTCACACTGATTTGGAAAATGTTATGGCTGGCCTTGAGGAGCGTGTAAAAGAAAGGACTGCGGAACTCACGAAAAGCCAGCTCGCCATGTCCAAAATGATTAAGGACCTGGACAGGCAAGCGCAGGAATTAAGGGATGCGCAAGATAAGCTTGTTCGTTCGGAAAAGTTAGCAGCCATAGGCCAATTGGCATCGAGCGTTGCGCATGAACTGAGAAATCCCTTAGGCGTCATGAAAAATATTGTGTATTATTTTAATATGCTGCAATGGGATAAAGAGAACCTGGATATTAAGGATATTATGGAAAATTTATCCATT
>JBLIRR010000043.1:0-52381 GCA_049472395.1 bacterium
AGTCTCTCCTGTAGTTCCCTTATCACGTGTATCATGCTCGGCTTCGCCTTCCCTTCAGTGGGTCCCTTGGGCCTCAGTTTCCCACCTTCCCGTCACCTCTCATTTACAGCAACATCGGTACTATGCTCCGCTAAGACTACCTCTCCCCTTCCCGGTCGGTTCACTCGTCGCTCCCTTCCGGTACCTTTCGAACATGCCTCTTGTTTGTTTCCCTCTCTCGTGTGAGCTAAGGATCGCTCATAGGTAGACATGCTGCCTATCAGCGCCAGGGCTCTTGATCTGCCGGTACCCCTTATCTTCCGGCAATCTCCACGATATGACCACAACTATACATTTTTCGGGGCTCAATCACGCAGCCTGCGCCCTCGCTTTCCCTCTGCTTCGTACACCACCTCTCAGTGATCGCACTTCGGTTCTGCTACAGATCTAATGGCTAGCTTTTGATCTGTCGGGATTTGCCTACTATATCTCCGTAGACTCACCCGCTGGGTAATAATGACAAATTTCAAGGTGTTACTCCCTATCCCAATGTCCCGGCTTTAGCTCGGCACGATGAACGTCTGTTATACCCTATTTTCTTTAACTACATGGCACATAAGAAATAAGCTGTTTCAACCTATCTGGAATATCTCTAATGCTCGGACAAATTAGTTCTTTATAACTTGTTTTCAATGGCCGAGCAGGATCAAAGAAATGGAGATAAAATGCAATCCTCAATTCATTAGATTTTGGGACATCAAATCCCCTACTTATTAATTCTGTTCCATCAGAGTTCAAAAATACTTCTTCATATGGAGCTTGATCAATACCTGGCTGTCCAAAATCACCTACATCGAAATTATTATCAGGATTCTTTACAAATACTTCTATTAGTACAATGGAAGATAATTCTTCCTTCAATGCTTTTTTTATTTTTCCTTTTTTCCAGAAGGGGATAGAAATTCCTTCATATTTGATTTGATATGCTTTCCTATATAATTCATCAGTGTAAGGTACTTGGTAAATTCCTATTATTTCAATTTTTGAACTAGCCATATTTTTTAATATTTAATGGGTATAATGCAATCACCCGCCGAAATCGTTAGAACACAGAAGATAACCTTTGCCAAATATTTTATCGTAGCACAGTATTATGCATGATAACAAAATCAGCCAGCGATTCCGGTCGGCGTGCATTGCATGGTTATGTGATTTTTTTTATAATCTTACTTTTTAAGGGATATTTCTCGGGATTTTCAAGATTATCTATTTCCAGATCGATATCTAATGTAGGCCAATATAAATTAACGCCGTGTAATAATTGTATATTCTGAATATCATTAATTGTTTGGTTTTTAAAATTTGCTTCCCCATCTTCACTTACTACATGGACGTGCATCCTTCTTTCTTCATTAGACAAAAAATAGAAACGATAACCTTATTTCTCTAAAAATTGTCGGACTCATATATAGATAATACCAAATAGTTTAATATATGTATATCTTTTTCACATAATCGATTTGATGTTATCCAATGCTTTATTTTGTTTCTTGACAATATAATCCTTCTATGATTACTTTTTATAATCTTATGTATTGTAACTAAAGCTTTAATGGTACCCTAACTGCTTTAATTCTTGATTGATACTATTAACTTCGAAAGCTGCTGGATTAAATTCACCTCCTGCCCATTCGAGTATCTCATCATGTTCTGGATGACTGATATCTTCAATTGCTTCCAGAAAATCTAAATAGCCCCAAATACCCCCACAATCTTCTGGGGGGCAAGCACGCTTGCCCTTTATACAGATAGGATAAAATATACTTATCTCCATGGGTAATATTTTCTCAATTAAAATCTCATGCTCCCAATTATCTCCAAAATCATATTCATAGGTGAATTTTTCCCCCTCAGTTACAAGAAGTTTTCCCAATTTTACATACCTTTCATCTTTAATATCTGTGTCATAATCTGGATCAGGTATACCATACTCTACTCCATGAATAATAAACTGATGAAGATGTGTATTGCTCCATCCCATTGCTACTTGGAAAATTTGGTGTAACTTGCTAAGAGTTATATCGCTTTTGACTTGTAACCTTCGCCAAATAGGTGGTTTACTATCCTTCAATGTAATTTTCAGTTGATAAATGTTGCTACCTTTAGATTGTTTATTCTTTATTGTCATGGAATCCTCCTTAAATTGGATTTAAATATATTAGTTAATCTTTTGTCGATATGGCTATTCATTATAAACATTCTATAAAATTACTGTGGATTCCTTGGATTATAATTCGACTATTGTTAATTTCAATTCTTTCTTAATCCCTTACTACCAATAGGCTTTTCTATTGCCTATTTATTTAGAATTTGGATTCGATTGAGATCACCGGCAAAAACCGCCGATAAAACAATGATTTATTTTTAATAAATAAGTTTTTTAACCACAGCCGCGTATTGCAAAAATTGGCCTGCGGTTTTGGTCCGCGTAAATCGCTTTGTACAATATTTTTATCTTGCAAATCCATTATGTTTTATTCTAGAGCATATTTTGATTATCTATTTAATATTCAGGATAGTCCGATTACGTTTATTCCGACACCTTTTACATTCCAAAAGACAGCATTCCTTTCTTCTTGAACCTAACTAACGGGAACGTACATTCCTGTCCTCCAATGATACAATCTCTTATTCTCAAATCGAAAAATTTAGGTACATGATCTGTGTTAAGATCATAATATGCAACATAATTCATAGCTTGTAATCTGTCAATTCTACTAGGAAAAATTTCCATCCCCCCATCTAAGGAAATGGGGATATTTTTAGGTTTTAGCTCAAATTCATTCGTAACGCCATAAAAAACGTATGTTATTGGCAAAGTCCCTTTAAACTTGAACTCTTTGTCGCCTATAAACCAACGGAAGAGAAAAGCGGGAATGACAGGAAAAATACAAGGACCAGCTGAGATGGCAGTTTCATCCACAATATCATCTGCGTAGATTTCTAACACTAGGCCGCACTGTCTGAACGATATAGATGTCGCAGAACCAAAAATAGGTTCCCAACAATATGATGCTTTTTTCAAATTTTTATTTACCTCACCAGTTTTTGAAGTTGGTGAGTAGTAGTGATGCACTATCAACGCTGAGCATCCTGTAAAACTAATTGCCAAAAGTATAGCGGAGACTATTGTGACTATAAATTTCATCTCTCGGTGCTCACATTAGTATATGCTTTTAACCTATGATGTATAATTACTTCTTTTTTTTCTGTCTGTACAACGCCTGCATCACTTGCCCCATTTCGCCTGCCATGCTTTTCGGCAGGCGAAATGGGGTCAAGTGAATGCTGTGGTTAGTTTTTGTTCAATAAATCAAGGGCGGTTGAATAATCAAAATACTTCCCTTTCTGCTTTTCTACCCAATAGATATCAAAGAGATTAAGATATTCTTCACCAAATAATTCAATAAATGCTTTACGTTGATATTCCTCTATTTTTAAATCACTACATTCAATTTGTAAAAGTAAATAAGATTTATTTCCTTTTGACTTTGACACAAAAAGCATTCCTGTCGAAATAATACCTTGTTCTAAAACAATAGCTTCATCATATAAAAATTCTGTTAACAATGGGAGATATTTTTCTTTTTTTAAAGGTAAAATTTTACTATTACGATTAATCCATGAAATAGAATAATATTTGATTCCTTTAAATTTTAGGCAGACAGGAAAAACTCTTTTACTATGAGGAAGGATTAATGAAAATTTTTCAATTAATGCATCTGAAAAACAATGTGTTGAAAATTCATTTAGCAAAATGTTTATCTCATTATTCTTATTATCGATTGATTGGAGCCAGCTATCATGAAGACGTGAGTTAAAATATTTCGAAATATGTGGGAAGATATCTTCTTTTGATTTTAGAAACGCAGTATATTCGTTGGATAGCTTTTTAACACGTTCTTCATCATAATTGTAGTCATTTCCGCTATAACAAATCAGGGAGTCTAATAATGGATACTTTTTATTAAATAAGTTTGTATTCATAATTAATATAAAAAACTAACGTTTGATGTTAATCAGCCGTGAGTATACGAGTCGGCTGCATTTGCCAGGTTAGGCACAATTATAAGTTTATTTAAGCTTTTTACTCAGAAAGGTAATAATATCGTCCCAATATTCACCCCTCACCTTATAAAATCATTTATGATTACCGGGATAATCGGTCTTGTATTCAATTTCTTTATTAAGCTTCTTCATGAGTGGAATAAAATCCTGTTGTTCAAGTGCTGACCATAGAGTTATATTACCTCCTTCAGAAAATCCGATGATACCTATTCGTTCACTATCAATATATGGCTGGCCCTTTAAAAACTTTAGTGCAGAATTAATGGCTTCAAGCCCCTCAACTACTGCATTATTCCATTCGCTCGTTGGCCCGCCCATTATGTCAGCTTTTTCTCCTTGCCCCAAAGCCAATCTACCTTTCTAATGGGGGCAATGGCTACAAAGCCTTCCTTATTGAGTGCTTTAACAAAATCGTTAACATTATAGCCCCTAGAGGCTGCTTCAGAATATCCCAATTTTCTTACAAAGGTTCTATGATTGTAAATGATGGCAGGAAGTTTGCCTTTACTTTCAGGTGCGCTATAGATTGCCGTAATAGTGTCACCTGATTTTGCTTTTATACTTGTTGTGGCTGTTGTCATACATCCCGATAATGAAATTGTAATACACAATAATATGGCCATGCGTAAAATTCTGATTCCCATTGACTTTTCCTTTTATTAATTGTTGCAAGTACCTAACTGGACGATGAGGTACGGGTTAGCACAGCAAGCCTGCCATTCAATAGTACAACATTGCGTTTAATTTGTGGGAGGGAGATTCAAAGGGTACATCATCAGCCGCCCACGGACGAAGCCCCCCTTATCATAAAAGGTATACTCATTGGTGTTCAATCCCGGCCCATAATGAAAGATGCGCTTGCGATCCAAGTCGATTGTTGTTGAGAAATTATGCGGCAGATATACAGCGACACGAATGTACCCATTATGGACTGTAGCAGACATGAAGGATCTGCCGATTGTCATCAAGTCCGTAGTCGATTGATATGGCGAAAGTAGCTGGCGGCTTACCTTACCTGAAGGTATATGCACTATCTCCAGAGCGGATAGCCGCTGTTTCCCCTCCTGTACCCCGACCAGCCTGACCACGAATTCATTGGTATCAAATGAGGACAGCCGATGAATCACCTGGTCGATTTGCGGATACACCATCGAATGTGCTTGCATAATGGCCAACTTTTTCATAGAAAGTCCCAGACTCATAATGCTGGCGCCCAATTGAACTGAAGCTTTGGCGGCCTCAATGGATTGAAGCGCCGATGCTGTGTATGAATGAAACTGTGCCTGATGAAGATATCTACTATTTCCTGTCCTACTGTAGTTCCTTCGTGCAGTTTCTGCCATAGATAGTTGTTTAGCTATAGCGGTTTTGTCATAGTGCATGGAAGCCACAGACATTGAAGACGATGATCCTGTTAGCTTTTCCTGCTCAAGCATTCTCTCCTCTGTGGTCACCAGTGGGCAGAGCGGTTCGAATGTATGATGATATGCCATCTTGCCGCTCTGAAGGTTCAACGAGACAATGTTCCATTCATTCTTGACGGCTATTGCATCCTCAAGCAGCACAATGGTATGAAGTGAATATTTATCATCCCAGGGCAACTGATAGCTGAATACCTCTTTGCCTTTATTAACGTCGAGGGAAACGAGTTGCGACGCAGTTGAAAAATAGACAGCCTTCTCGCTTATGACAATTGGGCTTAGCAGCGGTTTTGCCTCGTGTTTCCATAGAATACTGCCCTTTTCGTGATCAACGATGATAACAACGTGTTTGTCTCCGAACAGGCCGCCCTTCGCCTTTGCCAACGCCAGGTGCTTCCCGAAAAGACTCATTTTGATGATATCGCCTTCTATTTCCTGGATTGTCCAGAGTATGCGACCTGATGCTATATCCAAAGCGGCCAGCCCGTTTTTCGTCATGGCAAAGAGCCTGTCATCCTTTGCAAGAGGTTGGGCGGTGCCACTTATGTTTATATCTTCATGTTTCCAGAGTATCCTGCCATCGGTGATCCGGCGATACGTTATACCATTCTCAAAAACCAGTATCGCGTCTTCTAGTATGATCGGCCAGGCCGACGCCTGTGATGATGGTCCCCCCGCTTCAGTACTCCATACTGCTTTTCCTGTATGAATATCGGTTAAAGACGTTGTCGTTTTTTGCGGAGAATCCTCTTCAAGCTGCACTGAAAGGAGAACCATATCGTGTGGTTCAATTGTTCGAACATAACGGAGAGGCTTCTCAAAATCTGTCTGCCACAACAAAGATCCTTTGTTTCTATCGAGGGCAATTAGTTCGGTTTTGACCGGCTTTGCGTGAATGTCATACTTTCTCGCCTGAAGGATAAGGACATCGTTAATCTCGAGAACCCCATAAAGCCCTGCCGCTGTTATATCGCGTTCCCATATCTTTGTTCCATTTTCACCATTCAAAACAATCATTCTGACTTTAGATGGTATCTCTCTCCAGACCCTCTGCCCAACCCCCATCCATCTGGAGGCATACTCATACTCAAGCGGGCTGAGCAAAACAAGCGATCCATCTTTTAAAATGTCAATTCCTGTTATGAAAGGTGGTTCAATTCCTTGCATGTATTTGGGTACCGGTTCGGGTCTGACAAATCTAGTTAGGCTGGCTGTAATATTGAGATTATTAACTTTCGCGAAATCCGGATATTGCCAAACGGCTTTGGGCTGGTCGTGAAGATGTCTTTTGATTTCGTTTAAGTGGTAATCTGGGACTATCCGGCCCACGCAGGCGGACAGCAGGATTACAATGAGTATACTCGATAAACATTTAATTAAAAAACCAAAGACGTGCGAGAATTTCATAGCTTCCTCCTTTTGATTGGTGCGCATAGCATCTTTTATATTATTTGTTTCTTCACCAATAATTCTTATCGCACCTTGGACAACGCTTTTTCTATCGCATCCAGTGATTCAAAACCATAGCTTTCAGCTGTGTTTTTTAATAGTTGGAGAGATAGATTCTTGCCTCCGGCTTCTGCCTTTTGTGTATCTTTCAGACAAAGCTCAAGGGTCACCTCAGAATAGGTAAGGAGTTCACTGTGCAGATAGTTGTCGATTGACACGTGATGTCCTTCTCCACTGTCTGCTATGGTAATAGGACGCACGAGCGAAAAAAGCTTCGGGTATTTAACAGAGGCTTCTAGCGCCCATTTTGAATGATACTTCATGATCTCATCGGCAAGCTCATGAACACGTGGTGATACAGGAGGAAATTCATTTTTTATTTCCTCATATTCTTCAGGGAAGGTTATTTTCATCATATGCGCATATTTAACCGCCATTAAGTTTATTTTGTTTTGCACCGCGCGTCCTTTAGATCATTTAAATAGCTAATAAGTGCATTCATGCCCCATATACTAGCCTGTGCCTTACGCATTATCATAAAGGTTGGCTTGTCGTCCTGACATGAGGCACGTCCTCCGACATTTGTGATATTCGTGAATATATCCCATTCGAGCTCAAGTATGTTATTCGTTAACTCTTTACGTTCCATGTAAAGGTCTTCCTTGTTTTCATGTTTTGGAATTCATACGCTAACATCTGAAATCAGTGGTCGGAGGAGATGAACAAAAAATTTTTTAAGACAAAATAAATATTGATCAAAAAATCAATATTTGAAAATCGGGCAAGCTCCTCCGTAGGGTAGCAAGCCAACGAGTTACTGCTACGCAGCACTTTTCCAACAAGCCCCCTCCAAACCGGACATGACGCAGAGTAGGCAATCAGCGAGTTACCTCTATGGGTACTTTTCCATCCACCCCTCTCCGAACTGATCGTGACCGTTTTCGTGTCAATCAGCTCTCCAGTAGATTACATCCACTCAGTTCAGGCAATTATGCATCACGCACCCTTTTCCTTTTAAAATGTCATCCACCTGTCTTCCTTCGCCATGTGATCAGCTCTCCTGATCTCAGATTACTATGAAGACTCCGTCACCTTAGGGCTCGTGCCCCTTAGGCGATCCCATGTTCCGCCACCGATGAACGAAATAGCGCGACTTAGGCTCCCCATTCGTGCCCTTCAATGAGTTCGCTACTCCTCGTCCATTGAGCAAGGCGTATCATGGACGAAACGATAATCCATGACTCTCAATGGCGTCGGTAACAGACGTGTTCTCGACGAGTGTGATATTCCACCCCTGGACATTGGGATTTAGGCAGTTTAGCTTTAGCCTTATCACACAGGTGTTGCAGGGACATATCATACACGTCTTCCGATATTCCCTGCTTTACGATCATGCTCTTGTTCCCTCGCCCTTTCGGGTCTAGGTTAGTCGTTCACCTCGAAGTCAGATGCCTTGAACTTCGAACAACTAAGTTGTTAATTCAATCAGTGCATACCATGGCGCACAGTTTCCGTGTCATCCGGCTCTCCAGTAAGTCTTAATCCTACTTTTCAACTATCATCTTATCCATCAAGTTACCATTATATCACTTTCGGACAATTTCTCTATATTTGTGAGCAATACGCATTTCGCTGTTTCTCCAAACATATGAAATTTGACTTACCTGCTTCCCTTCGCCATGTAGTGGGCTTTCCCCATCTCGGACTACTACGAAAGCTCCGTGACCTTATGGCTCTCGCCACTCAGGCCATCCCGTGTTCCATGCGAAAAGTGAACGTATCGAGGCTGATTTAGGTACGCTTTTCGTAACCTTACCACTCTTTATTAGAGCGTGTTCTCATCGGGTGTCGTCTCAAATGGCCAGACCGGCTCCATTTGAGCAGATGAGATACAGGTTTCAATCGGGCTTCCTATAGATGATGCAGGCATCACTGGTTACTGACGTTCAAGCAGTTTAGCCTTTACCTTGTCAGCCAGTCGTTGCGAAATCGTCTTGACGGTATCCGATCTGTCTCAAACCGCTTTCCTGAGATGCT
Organism: bacterium; assembly: GCA_049472395.1. GTDB lineage: Bacteria > SZUA-182 > SZUA-182 > DTGQ01 > JBLIRR01 > JBLIRR01. Next base: position 9,015 of record JBLIRR010000043.1, read on the forward strand.
CAGTTCACGTTCCGGTTTCCCTTCGCGCTAACTCAGGTCGACTTATGGGCACTTCATAACACCTCCCCATAGACCTCTGAGAGGCCAATTCTTCTCGCCGTTTCACGGCGCACGATCCAACTGCATTTCATGGTTAGCCTCTCCTACCTTTAGATACTCTTCAAATAATATATCGCTGAAATATCTAATATCTATATTTTATCACGTGTTATAATTTTCAGTGATAATGTTTTATTCTATTGTAAAACGTCCCTTTCTTTCCAATTTGTTTCCAATTTGTCTAATTTCAATGTCTTGACTATATTGCGTATTAATAGTTCATCACTTCCTAAAAGGAATCGATCTAAAAAGAGAGAGATATTAAACTTGATATTTCTTGTGTTGTCTCTTCATTAATTTTTACATGCTTAGCTATATCCCCATGATCATACATTATTAAACATGCACTCTGAGAAAGAGGGAATATTTTTCTTGCACCTGGGGTTGTTATTCCCCTACTATAAAAATTTTTTCGATTTTTAGGGGGTACAATTATAACAGGATTATCTGTTGTAACAAATGAAGCTTTTTGAGGTGCATGATAAAATACCCAATCCATTTGTGTAAAATAAGCAGCTAATTCTATACTTAATTCTACCATTAATCGAAGACTTTCACTTCTAGGTACTTCAATGTCAAAATTATTACTTTTGAAAAATTCCATTACTTCTTTAACATTGGTATCATCTTTTGTTCCTGTACTTTTGTCATAGCGGTCGAGTATTGCTTGTGTTCTTTTTTCATCACTAAAAATAAATTTTGCAAATTTTTTAATTAAGTGATTCTCAATATCATTAACTGACTTCTCAAACTCAGGGACTCGGTTCATCATGAAAGCAATAAATATTGATAATTTTTCTTTTTCTTCACTTGTTATATTATTTCCAGAATTAATTTTTTGGATTATTGGTTTTGCAAAGCCTTCTATTTTAGATAAGAAAGATTCAATTTGGGCTCCTTTTTGCCCTTTTTCATCTTCCAAAGAATAATAATATGATTTTAAAGTAGTATTAATAGGTGTCTGTATTCTATATTCTTTGTTTTTTTTATCGAATAGCCATAAGCATCCATTTATACAAAAGTATTCTAAATAGAATTGCGGTAAATAATGATGCCTTTTGGATTTATTCAATTTCTTTATTTTTACTTCAATCATTAGGTATCATTTAACATTAAATAGAAATTAGAAGTTAAAGGATAAAATAAACATTTAGTAATAGTCAATCTATGTAATTAAAATAATAAGCTAATTATTATATTGCTTTTAATACAAATATGATTTCTTTACTTATTTTATAGGCTAGGATTAATTAACCGGATGGCTGAAAGCGCGAAAGCGCTTTTAGACATTCCGAGTTGAATTATTTGTTAGCCGTATATCCGATCGCTCCCAACAAGTAAGCGAATGCACTTATGGCAACCCCAAACTCGAAAGCCGAGCAGGAGAATAAAACACCGCCGTGTCCCGCGCCAAGACCTGGTACGGCGCTATCTCCCGCGCAAAGAGGGGTGTGAGGAGTACGAAATCAAAAGTCTGCTTGGGAGTCCACGCCGTCTGAAGAATCCCGCGGACGTTTTCGGCCAACTGATCCTTCCATTCATCCGCAACATAAGAGAGAATATCAGATCTGATCGAAGCGGCCAAACCCTTTACGGAAGCGTATCCGCGCGAATAACTTCCATCTTCTGCTCCGAACTCCAACTCAATTGGTTTAACCAAACACTGATGCGCTGCTCGCTCCCAATGCCGACTGTCCGGGCTTACGAAGTCTCCGCCGAGAGCCACTGCAAAGGCTATGCATAGACCAAACCCTAAGGAAATATCTTTGTCACTGTAAGGCAACCGCCGTAATCCATCCCATAGGCGCGCTAATCTCGAAGCAAGTCGAGATTCGAAGTCTTGGGGTAGGCCATAGTCAGCTTTCAGCTGTATATGCCATCCCACGAGTTTGCTTCGAATTCCGGCCAATCCAAACAAATCATGTAGAAGTTGTTCTGAGATTTTCCTTACCAAGCGTGACGTATCTCGCGGATCTGGTATAAGGACTCGAAAGTTCACCGCCGTCCAGGCTTTGCTGAACTGTTCCGCGTGCAGATCTAACCACGGCCGAAGTTCACCATAGGACCAAGATGGGTGTTCCGGGAGCCCGTTCGGAAATACATCGGGATCACATCCACCCGTTGGTGCTTCGAACACAAGCCTTTTGACACCTTCAGGATTCCACGTACGCTCGGCTTCGATCATTCGCTCATTCATGAAGTATTGGTCGAGAAGCACCTCCAAATGGCTCTTACGCTTCGGATAGACGTCTTCGCGTCTGATGCCGCGAAGAACGTGGTTATTGGGAAAGAAAATCCTGTCAAAATCATACAACCTTTCCACATTATCGTAGGGACAAAAAAGGAAGCATCCGTGCTGAGCCTCAAGTCTCCATAGGTCGGGAACAGCAATCTCTAGGAATTCGGGCGGAGCGTATCGCTGGGCAAGCAGCTTCCAGAACTCCTTGAAATCTTGGACATCGAGACAAATGATACAGGCCAGATCTCCAGCTGTCGTAAAGCCAGCCTTCTCTGAAGCGAAGAAGCCGGCGATCTCTGGATGGGTTGTAAAGTCGACGAAGTTCGTGGGTATCCCGTAATGCTGAGCGACCGCGATGGCTGCGTCGGTGTTTGTCACAAGATGCTCGAGACCTGGTGTATGCTTCACCCACTCTTCGTATCTGGCAACTTTCTCCAAGGCTAGGTTACGATCCGCCTGGTTTATCCGGACAAAGCTAGATCGAAGAGGCCAGCCTTTGGCTTGGCCACGAAACCAATAGGGTCGACCAGAGCGTTTGAGTTGTTCCGCGGCGTAGACCGCCTCTTCAACACTTTCAACCTTGATTCTGTTCATAATCCCCTCCGCTTCTGAGGAATGGCTAATGTTTGAGTTTGAGTTCAGTGGCCAAAGACGCCTAAATACAAAGTATCATACTTAGGAATTTATGTATTATAGTAAGATAAAGCATGATAGCAAAATCGGCCAGCGGCTTCGGGTCACTGAAACGCCTCGTTTTCTTAAACAACCCATTTCGGGGCCAAAAAGAGTGCTCTAAGACCATATATGTGGGTGAAATTGGACATAAGTCCCTGAAAATAAAGTACTTGCTCAGGTCCGACCTGAACTAATGGAGCGAACTAAGTGGATTCTGCTTGTGCACGTTTTAAAAAATCATCTGCTTCAAAACGTGAAGACATGCTCAGCATACGTTGAACTTCAGCGTCAGTAATTACACCAGATCGATAGGCATCTATCGCCAATGCATCGAGTATACGCCTTGGTATATCGTTCCATTTAGATTCTATCTGATGAACTACATCTTCTGGTATAGGAATTGAGATATGCAAAATATTCTCCCTCAATTAAATAATCATTATGAATTTTGATCGACATAATGTCCTAATTGAGGCGTAGATGCCGACTGACGGCTCAAATGAATCGCCTGTTAAACGTGAAAGCCCGAAGCTAACGGTTCTCTTCAAGTCACCTTATTGCCGAGGTTTAAATGATATCAAAAGATTTATCTCAAATCGATTACAAATTCTTTTAAGAAAATGTTACAACAAAATTTTTAATCAGTTAATTAATGGTGCGACATATTTATACTCGATATCTTCTTAACAAGTAATACCAGTAATCCCTTAACCAGTAATAAATTCTTCCTAGGAACGTAAGACGACCTAACAATGAATTAGAAGAAACAATTTGGCTACTAACACATTGTTGATCACTTGCACATATAAGCTTCGAATCCATTAGACTGTCGCAAGAAGTATTTATGGTCGAAGTAGTGATGCTGGACATGCTGATGGAAATGCTAACATTCTGATTAGAATCAAGCGAAGGTGGCACAATTACAATATTCAATCTAAAAGGGAGTATTTTTTCGATCAATTCAAACTGAGGCATGTTTTGATTTCCCTTTCTTATAGGCTAACTTCTAGAAGCTTTTCAATGCATTCTGAACGTCATTAATTAGGGTTACAAGTTCAGCTGGAGTTAAATTAAAGTTATTACCGAAATACTGAGGGTCTTTCTGCATTAAAGCTGTTGCGTGTGTTAGCCAAGCAGAAATTATTATTGCAGCCGCTTGATTTACAATCAAAGCTCCTTGGTCATCTTTTGACATATCATTAGATCCGATTGTAGGTAGAGCAAAAGTTACGTTATCCATTTGATTGCCTCCTTCATTAATTGGTTTATTGTTGCATGCCTAACAAGTTAACCGGCAGAAAACGCCGAATAATCAATGTCTTGTCTCTAGAGATTTATGTATTGTAGCACAATTAAACATGTAAGCAAAATCGGCCTGCGATTTCTGTCCGGTTGCATCTACGTTATGTGTTATTTTTTTGTGCAAACATATGCTCGTATGTGCGGCATAATCTCTGTGTTTCTATCTATATGAAAACCAGCTCTATCTAACATGCCAGTCATAATCCAATCCCAAGTGCTAAATTCTTCTCTTATATGAATAATAGCTTCTTCTGCCATTTGATTTCCTGCTGTTGACCTCATCCCATCAATCCAGCTATTGATAGTTTTTTGATATTCTTGCGGCTTAAAATCAAAAACTACATCTGATAAAAACAGTTTGCCATCAGGTTTAAGAAACTTGTGAAATAGATACAATGCGACTTGCTTCCAGAAGTCTGGAAGATGATGTAGACAGATGTTGGCAACGACAGCGTCAAGACTTTCACCTAAGTAGTCATAAGAAAGAAAACCTGATTGAATTGGGGTAACATTCGTTAAATTTTGTTTTTGAATTTTATTTTTTAAAGCACCAATCATTTCATCGGAAGGATCAACTGCGTAAACATGTTTGCAAATCCTAGAAAAATGAGTCGTTAGCCCGCCAGTACCACAGCCAATATCAAGGATAATAGAATCCTTAGAAAGGTCTACCGCATCTGAGATTTTAAGAGCTTCTTCTTCAAAGTTTCTGAATTTTTCATGCTCTTTGTCATATTCTCTAACCAATTTTTTATCAAAATAATTTACTCCAACAGATTTAGATTCATTGAATAACCAGATAGATTTATTATTCACAGCTATTCCTTTTTCTTACACCGGATAGGTCAGGGGCCTCTCGGCCCCCTTCCCTCCTAAGAACCAGGACGTGACAGTTTCCCGTCATCCGGCTCAAGCATTTCAATAAGCTGCCCTTGTGGGACAACCCGGCTGTTTTACCTCGTTGCTATCATTGCCTGATATTGGCGATGTGATAACGCACCAAGCAGACGTGCCTCCTTTACATTTCTCTACCTCCAGTAATAATACCTGAATTCAGGAAGGTAAGGATTTGCTTCTGCTTTAATTTTTATATGTCTTGCTATTCCTATAAAGCATAACCGAATTACTTTTAAAATTCGAGTTTTATTTTTGTATTTATGTATAAATGAGAAGACATGTTTTCCTGCGGCTGACCAGTACTTCTGTATGAGCCAGTCTTTGGTTTTATTTTGATGTCTTCTTTTTACCATGCGCCATAGTTGTTCAAAGACGTAAGTATCGACACGACTGAATGCTTCCGATGATACAACATGCCTGTGATAATAGGCCCAACCCCGCAGTACAGCGTTGAGATTCTTAATCAAGGCTTCAATAGGAGCACTCATATGTTTACGTATAATATCTCCAACTTTTCTTATGAGAGATTGAACACTCTCCTTGGATGGGGTAATATGGAGTGTATTACCATGTTTGCGAAAAGTTTGCCCCAGGAACGTAAATCCATCTTTGATGTATGTGATACGGGTCTTCTCTTCTCAGAGATTGAGACCCCTTTCACTCAGGAACTCTTTTGTGACGGGTTTTATTGGCTTTTCCAGAATCGTTTTAGATTTTCCGGTAACAATAAAGTCATCAGCATACCGTACGAAATTGACTCTTTGACGTCTAGGAACAGCATCTTTAATGGCCTGTTCCAAACCCGTCCAGGGCCATATTTGCAGTGGTAGGACTGACTATCCCGCCTTATGCAAAGAAAGTTATTATGCAAAGTAAGCTACACAAGTCTTTGTAGTTTGGATAATTTTGTTTGATTTACTTTGCATAATATCCTACATGATAATAAAAGCACGATAAATCTAAATATCATTTAGAAGGAATACTGCATGCAAAAGAACCATTGATTACACTGCTCTATGATCTGGAGCAAGAAATGTTAAGGCTTAGTTATATCGAAGGGACTATGAATTTTACCACAAGCGATGGCAAATGCTGCCTCAATACGCACAGGATCGAGGAGAGACCTATTATTATGAACCAAAATCGGGTATTAATTTCATGGTTTTCTGAATTCAAGTAGGTCAGATATTATGCAAAGTAAATGGCATCCAATTCTCGTATTTATAGGACTTTAGAACGTTTACTTTGCATAATATTTTACTTTGCATAAGGTGGCAGTATTTCACCATTGCTCAGTAATATCTATTTGCACTATACAATTGACCTGTGGTTTGAAAGAGCAGTAAAGCCAAGATTGAAAGGGAGAGCTTTCATAGTTCGATTTGCGGATGACATGGTGATGGGATTTGAGATGCAAGAAGATGCGGAAAGAGTGATGCAGATATTGTCAAAGCGACTTGGAAAATTTAACCTCTCGCTTCATCTGAGAAAACTCGGTTAATACCTTTTGGTCGTCCTACGAATAAAGAGAAGAATAAACCGGGAACCTTTAATTTCCTGGGATTCACTCATTATTGGGGAAAATCAAGGCGGGGTAACTGGGTTATTAAGCGGAAGACAGCCAAGGAGCGTTTTAATCGTGCTCTGAAGCAAATTGGGAAGTGGTGCCGAGAGAATCGGCATAATCCAATCGACGAACAGCACAAAACGCTTTGTCGTAAAATACAAGATCATTGTGCTTATTATGGGATTACGGGAAACGGGATCTGGTTGCAAAAGTATCGAGAGAAAGTGAAAAAGATATGGCAAAAATGGTTAGACCGACGAACCAGAAAATCTTCAATGACATGGGAAAAATTCAAATGTGTGTTGACGTTTTATCCTCTCCCTCCTGCTAGAGTCGTACACTCCATTTACATAGCGAAGCCGTGACACCGAGGAACCGGGTGCGTTAATCGCGCTCGTCCGGGTCTGTGGGGGAGCCGTCTGGGTAACCAACGGCTCTACCATTAAATTTATACCCCGTCCGCTTGCGGCTGGGCAGTTTCATGACTAAATAAATTGATCTACTTTATTTCATACCTCAGAGTGATATTCATGTTAAGATTTTCGTTCGGCAAGCTTACTCCATAGTTTATGGAAAACAGAATTAGAGTGTTCATCAGGAGTTTTTTGCATTTTTTCGTCCTCTGGAGTTGACTGTTCGGCAGGAGAAGGCTGTTGTACCTCAGCCAACCTCCCTTCTCCAAGAAAATGAAAGACAGGTCCGTCGGCACTTAATACCAATTCATCATTCTCATTAAGGGGGATTTCCTTTGTCACAGGCTGCTGATTTATAAAGATCGAGCCCTGTCCTCCCGTAAGGTCCTTCACCCAATAAGTATTCTCACTGAAAAGAATCTGTGCATGCTGATCTTTAATGAAGGGGCTATCAATGGGAAAATCACAGTGTGGATTTTTCCCAATAGTAATGGGAAGCTCATTAAAAGAGCGAAGCGTAGGACCATACTGTATGATGAGCGGCGCCTTGACTTTTTCCATTGATGGTGTGCAAAGATTTTCTGATCTATGCTGCTTTTTACACAATTCATTTGGGGGTGCCACTGGGGGTGCTGCGAAAGCCTCTCTCTCAACGGGTAAGGACTGCGGTATTTTACTCTCTTCTCGGACCTGCACCTCCTTAATCTGGGTGAGAAAACTGACTTTCGGCCCTCCTTCCGCAAACATTAAGACATCTCCACTTTTAAGATAGGTCTCATTTACCCTTTTCCCATTCACAAATGTGCCATTCGTACTATGATCAAGTAATTTAAACCGGTTTCCTTCTCTTATTATTTCAGCATGATTGCGGGAAATGGTAGTAAGATCGGTAGGAAAAAGAAGATGGCTTGATGGATGACGGCCAATGGTGATTACCGGTTCGGAAAGTTCTTGAATCACACCCTTTAAAGGGCCCTGAATATGAATAAGTTGGATATTGATCTGTGGTGGCTGTTTCATAAAAAAAATATAACAGAAATAAGGTTTTTTTTCAAGAAAGAGTAAGGAAAAACTTATGTCAACGCCAAATAATCATTGACATAAAGTGCTAATTATGATAATTTAAATAATGCACTCAGAGAATAAGAGCATTTCACTTTAATCTTGCATGATTACATGGTAGAGAAAATGAGAAGATTGTGGCTATCGATGTCTTTACCTCTCATGACACTCATAATCATTCTTGTCCCTTTATCCCGTGCGAAGCAAATTGTGACGGAAGAGGAGAGGGCATGGGCAAAGAAAACGATTGAAAAAGAGAAGGGCATTGAATCCAAAAGCGCCCCTAATACTCTCGCTGTTCTCTATTTTGTAAATAAGACAGGACAGAAATCTTTAGACCCCATTCAGAAGGGCATTTCGCTCATGCTTATTTCTGATCTTTCTAAAATAAAGGGCATTCATGTAATAGAACGTGTGAAGCTTCAAGCGCTTATGGAAGAGATTGATCTTAAAACTTCAGGCCTTGTTGATCCGGACACTGGCCCTCGATTGGGAAGACTGCTTAAAGCCAAATGGGTATTAGGTGGGTGGATCGAGGAAAAGGAGCCATCTGTGCTTCAAATACAATCAAACTTTCTGGAGGTCCCCACTCACGCAATAGTAAAAAAGGCCTCATACGAAGGAACATTATCTGAGCTTTTTCGGATAGAGAAGGAGCTTCTTTTCGATATAATCAACCTTTTGAAGATTGAGCTTGCTCCTAGCGAAGAGGAGACATTGCGCAGACCTCTCTCTACGAATCCGGAAGCTATTATGGCATTGTTCAGGGCAGTCGAGGCGAGTGACCTCAAAGATTATAAAAGATCAACGGCCTTGTATAAAGAAGCATTAGGGGAAGATTCGGCAATGGATATTGCGCAAGAGTCATTGCTGGAAATAGAAATTCATGATCCCTGGCAGAAAAAAAGCCGTAATTTGTTGCATACACTCAGAGATCGGACCTCACTTACAGATCAACTTGAGTTTGATGATTCCTTAGAAGAGGGACTCCCCTCAGAACCTGACAGTGTTATGCCAACGAATAAAGGGGGATATTGGGAGACAGAAGTCGTGAAGTGAGCGGATTTTCCTGCTAAGGAGATATAAGTTATTAATGGTAAGTTATTAAAGAGAGGAATAATATGGCGGGAGTAAAGAGTATAAGGCGGGCACTCATGCTCTTAGTGATTCTCTTCATGACTTTCGGGATAAGGGTAAACGTAGCAGCATATATGAAGGTTCACACCTCTCTCATGTATCACTGGTGGGAGGGGAGTGAATCTGCGCAGGGAAGACAGGTTTATCTCCCCATACAGATAGTGGGTGAGCAGAGGAATTTTTTTTTTAGAATGCTCACCGGTTATGTCTCCACGAAAACCGAATCCCAGGAGCAGGAGGATCGCACGGTTACCGATATCCTTGATACAAAAGTAAATACTTCCTATGAAATCCTGGAAGTTATGCCTGTAGATATCATCCTCGGGCTTGATGTAAACCTCCCTACAGGCCGGACAGGCCTTGAGCCCAATCATCCCCTGCTGGACGCAGATCCGGACCTTCTCGCTATTAAGGGCCTTGGTGAAGGCGTTAACATCAATCCCACGATAACCTTTGCTACAGAATGGGGAAGATGGGTAGGGGGCTTAGGGTGCGGATATCTCTGGCGTGGAAAATATGATTACAGTAAAGAAATAAAAGAGTATGATCCTGGGGATATCATTAACCTTTCTGCTGAAATTCGCTATGATTATTCATCCTATTGGGAGCCGCGGCTCTTTAGTGATTATGCATATTATTTCAGGGATACGATAGGAGTAAAGTCCTCCAGGGAGGGAAGCCTCTTTGTGGTCGGTCTAGGCCTTCACTATGATCAGCTCTCGTGGGACTCGGATATTAGCCTTCAGCGCCTCTTCAGGGAAAGGGGCGATATATCGGAGCACGAGAGCCCGGGTGATGAATGGATCGGTGAGCTCTCTTACAATTATTCATTAAATGATAAGACCCGCCTCAAATCCTTCTTGGAACTATTATGGCATGAAGATACCGTTGATAAGAAGAAATATTCCCTCAAGGTCAGGATCACAAGATTGTTAAAAGCGCGCCTTGAGGCAGGAATCAATATGAAGGGATTTCTTATGCGCACAGAGGATGAGGACTTTAAAGGCTTTTCTTTAGGAGCTGATGTGGTGAAAGGATTTTAGTCCATTACTTAATCAAGCAAGCCTAAGGCAGCCTCCCGTGCGGCCTCGAATACCCCGGACATATCGGTTGCCGAGGTCATCTTTTGAGCTGTCTCGACTACTCTTCCCGTTTCCACCTCCACAAGCCGCAGATCTATACGGATCGTATTTTCTATCCTCAGGTAGCCGCCAAAGAGCATGTAGTGTGCCCCCACAAGCTTGCCAAGATGCAGGCGCGTGCTCTCATCAATAAGGGAAGATGTGCCAATCTGCAATTCCTCAAGGAAGATGATGAGGCGCTCTCTCTCAACCACTGAATAATCTTTTTCCTTCAGTCCCTGCATTATCTGGGCAGAGAGTAGCTCTCTCAGATTAAAGGAGCCTCCTTCGGTGGGGCTTACATCATCAAGATCCCATACGGCAAATGTGGCTCTCTTATAAAGAGTGTGTCGCGAAGCGCAGCAGACAAAAATCAGAATGAGGAGGATAAAGCAAGATCGCCTGAATTTTTCAGTTACCAACACGTCCTCCCAACACTGCCTCTTCAATCTGTTCACTGATCTTATCCTCGGTTTTAAGTTCTCTCCTCTGCTCGATAATCCGGGCATAGCATAGATCAGGCTCTACCTTTGAGATCTCAATGTGCCCTATTGGCGTGGGTGCTGTTTTCAATATCTTCCCCTTGAATTTAATAGGTTCCTTCTCTTCCAATACCTCGAATTTTGTGCCGAGCACAACCCCCTGTTTTGAGCCAAGATTTATAATGGCTTCATCACCCTCCACCTGAACAATATAGCCTCGAAGAGGATAATGCGAAATAATATCTGTGAGGATTTCACGGTTAAGCTCCCGAAGCGCTTTCTGCAGGGAAGCGCCGGAGCTGAGTTTTCTCGTTATAACCTTGACAATGGCTGAAGTCTCACTATCGATGAGTCTGAGACTGAGTAAGGTTTCATTGGGTAAATGGTAAAGGGAGCCTGTTCCGATCAATTTAGCCGCCAGCACTCTGCCGAGCTTAAGAGCAGTCTCAGGATCTGCAAGGTCTGAGGAACCAAGATTCAACTCTTCAAGGAGTCTTTCCATGAGATATCGCTCCACTATACGGAGCCTTCCGGATGAGTTGAGATGATTGGCAAGCTCTGTGATCAGGATAAGGGAGAACCCATCCCTTTGGGAAAGTCCTCCAGTTTCTTGAAAATCTATAAAGGAAAGGATCATCGGACGGGATGTCCACTCATCTTTATCTTCCGCCCTCACCTCTGTCTTTTGGGTGCGGTAACGCTCTGCGAGCTCCTTGACCAGTTTGTCCACACGTTCCTTCCGCGCCGCATCTTTCTGTATCGCGAGTATTTCCTCTGCCCGTTTTGCAAGCGTTACAGCAAAGGTATCATCCTTCTCAAGGGAAAGGGCCTTGTGGTAAGACTTTAATGCATCATCCCATTTTCCCTCTTTTTCAAACGCTATACCCTTATTGGTGGTTGCCTCAATATAGTATGGATCAATGTTCACTGCCTTATCATAGAGCCTTTGGGCATTCTCATAGTTCCCCTCATTTGCATAGAGCCGGCCGAGTTGATTATATCCTACCCCTTGCTGGTACACCTCACTCTTCTTTTTGTCAATTGCCTTCTCGTAGGCTTCTTTTGCCTCCTCCTTTTTCCCTTGGGAATAAAGGATGTCCCCCTTTACCACATGCGCATAAGCCCGATCAGGAGCCTCCTTTTCAAGATCCTTTGCAAGCGTGAGGGCTTCTTCCACCTTTCCGCTCTTGGCGTATGTAGCGGTTAAGCCCTCTTTACCCAGAACTTCCCCCTCTTTGCTCTTTTTAGTCACCTCCTTGAAGACTTTCTCTGCCTCTTTCAGTTTCCCTTCCTTGAGGTGTGCGTATCCCTTGACAACCCTGGCCTTTACACTTTTCGGGTTCTTCTTGATCACCTTGTCACTGATAGCCTTTGCCAGCTCTGTCTTTCTCTGCTGCAAATTTCTTTCTGCAAGCCTGGTGAGCATCACCTCCGTTGATCTACCCCCACCCTGAAACACGTCGAGAATAGTAAGCCCTGGCCCAAGTGTATAAATAGTGGGAAGAATAAGTTGAGCATTATAGAGACTGCTCACCTTTGAATTGTCAAGGAACACGGGAAAACTAAGAGCGCTCTTTAAGACAAAGTCTGTAACCTTATTCTCTGAAGAGCGGGTAATCGCCCACACACTGAGTGCGGTACCCTTATAACGTTTTGCCAAATCATCCAATGAGAGCAGCCCTTCCTGGCTGGGCCTCGATTCTATATCGAAAAAATAAAGGATGATCATAGGCTTATCCGTGAACTTTGCCAGATCATATCCCTTTCCTTGAAGATCCTCTATGGCGAAATGAGGGGCGGTTTGGCCCGCCATGAGCTGCGCGCCGCATCTTTTCCCTCCCCCTCCCACTATTGCCAGCAGGAGAATTACTAAAGAAGTTACATATTGTCTCATTCTCTTCATTGAGCCTTCCTCCATTTAAATATTATTCTTCATCGATCGGGATAAGCCGGACCGTGAGAGGTATTTCTCCCTCCTCTAATTGGACCTGGGCTTCCCAATCATAGTAATTGGATAAAACGAGCCTTACTTCATGTTTTCCTAAAGGGAGCTTAAGTTTAATCGGAGACTTCCCCTTAAAGGCCCCATCAACGATTACCTGAGCCCCGCTTGGCATACTCTTCACATCCAGCATGGCTTTTGGTGTAAGTGATAGGTAAAGAAAGAAGCCGGCAATAACGCTCACGACAACTAAAATGGCTCCCATTGATGCGAAAGAAAGAAGTCGTCTTCTCTTTACCTTTAAAGGTGCCTCGGCACTTAGACAGCTTTGCAGGCTCTCCACCAGCTCCCTGCCTGTCTGAAAACGCTTATCCGGATTCTTCTCAAGACATTTCATGATAGTATCGGAAAATCTTCGTGGTATCTCAGCCCTTTTCCTAATGGGCTCTACTGGCCTCTCATCGGCTACTGCTTTGATAAGAGCAGCCAAGTTTTCACCCCGAAAGGGTCTGCTCCCTGTTGCCAGTTCATAAAGAATTGCCCCAAGAGAGAAAAGGTCACTGCGGCCATCAACAGGCTGCCCCATTGCCTGCTCAGGGGCCATATAGGCAGGGGTGCCGAGAATCTCTCCTGCTTGGGTCTGCTGGGGCGCTGCGGGATCTTCAATATGGGCGATACCAAAATCAGTAATCTTCACCCTGTCCCCATGCGAGATAATGATATTACTCGGTTTAATATCCCTGTGAATGATCCCCCTCTGATGTGCATAATCGAGGGTTTCAGCAACTTGAATCCCTATATTCACCATCTGATCAAACCTTAATCTTTTCTCTTGCGCAAGCCTGTCCAAAGAGATGCCTGTGGCAAATTCCATAGTAATGTAAACCGTTCCACGGTCCTGGCCTACATCATACACCGTGACAATATCTTGATGGGAAAGCCGGCCAATTGCTTTTGCCTCCTTTAAAAATCTCTCCACAAAGGCTTCACTGGTCAATCTATCCTGTCGGAGGACTTTTAGAGCAACTTTCCTGTCAATATCAGGATCATGGGCCTCATAGACAACTCCCATCGATCCCTTCCCGACTTCTTTTACTACCTCATAACGGCCATAGTTCATTGTTTATTTATCTCCCTTAAAAAATCTGCAATTGTCTCTATAGGAATTATAAAACCGATTGAATCTGTCCCCCGATATCTTCCCTTGACGATGCCCACAAGGTTTCCCTTTATATCAAAAACGGGACCTCCACTATGCCCTTGGAAAACTGTGATTTCGGCCTGCCAGAGGATCTGATCGTGAGCCTTTCGCGGTGGGCCACTAATCACGCCGGTATGGACAACAACGCTCTGATCATGGGAATAGGTGATGGAATAAACCTTCTCCTCCATCTGGAGAAGATTTCGAACCTTACGCAAGGACACCTCTCCATCAAACTGTGCATGAACCTTAATAAGGGCAAGATCCCTCCGGGAATCAAGGGAGAGCAAGCGCCCATCAGCCTGGGTGCCATCTGCCTTAATCACCCTCACCTCGTGAACATCCTGCAAATCATGGGCAGTAGAAAGGATCAACCCCTCCTTGTCTATCACGAAGCCTGAAAGCTGAATATCGTCTTTCCCTCCCCTTGCCTTTATGTATACCCCGTATTTTTTGAGAGACATGACAATGTCCGGTATGTTCCGGGTAATCTCCTCCTTTTTGAAGGGAGAGCCAGAGGAATATGTATCAAGAAAAACCCATAAAGATTCTACCTTCGCTTTATCCATAACCTCCTTTCGGGTGTAACAAGGCTGTATCTCTGTAGCGAGGGGCGAGTGGGGCCTTATGATAATTTCCCACTGCTCCTCCTCTTTGATCCCTATAAGCTTCAGCGTATCAGAGCCAAGAGAGAAGCGAGATACACGAAAGCCTTTTTCATTAAGCCAGGATGCTAATACGTGCTCTGATTCAAACAGTGGATAGGGCCATAATCGATAATCATCACCTCCTCTGACAAGGAGAGGGGAAAGGGTGAGCAGGAGAGAGAGGAGGGTAACAATCACTGCTGTGTTTATCTTCATTCTGAAATTGGCACCTGGCAGAGGATGACGGTAATGTTATCCAACCCTCCTGCTGCCTTGGCGGCCTCGATAAGCTGCTCTGCTTTACGCGCAAGGGCATCATGCATGCTGAGGATTCGGGTAATGGAGGCCTCATCCACCATATCGGTAAGACCATCTGAGCAAAGGAGAAAAATATCACCAGGCATAATTTCCCCTCGTATAAGATCAATCTCCAGTTTCTCACACACTCCTACTGCTCTGAGAATAATATTCCGCAAACGATGCTTTTTCGCCTCCATCGAGGTGATTATCCCTTTATTCATCTGCTCCTGGACGAGCGAGTGATCATTGGTAAGCTGCCTCAGGGTATCTCTCAGAAGATAGGTACGGCTGTCACCCACATGCCCGAGCACGATATGGCGATTATAGAAGGCTAAAAGCTCTGCAGTGCACCCCATTCCCCGGCGCTCCGAATTCTCCTTTCCATTCATCCGAATTCTTTCATTCGCCATCATGAAAACCGTGTACACGGCTTCAATTATCTCCCGCTCGCACCTTTCCCCCTCTTTCATCTTCGAGAATACCTCAAGTGCGGTTTCAACAAAGATACGGCTGGCTATCTCTCCGCACGCAGCTCCTCCCATCCCGTCTGCCAATGCACAAAAGCCGGATTCCGGCTGGATGATAAAGGCATCCTCATTATTGCATCGCCTAAGACCTGCATCTGATTTGCCCGATAGAATCATCATCTGAGGTGAGAGATAAAACAGCCCATCCGGTCCCCATCACTGACTGCGCTTGTGCTCCCTCCCGGTGGATCATACTTGAGGTTTTTATGCGTCTTGTCATAATAGCTGATGTGCAGATAGCCGAGCGAGTCGATGGCGATATAAGTGTAAAGCCCTGTATCCCCATCACTGTCGAGGGCCCTCATCACCCACTCGCCAGAGGCATCGGTCGCGTATTTAAGATCTCCCTCTGTGCTGTCATAGTAGCTTATATAAATACTGCCTGTTGTATCAATGGCAATGGAACAATACATGCCCACATCACCATCTGTATCCACCGGGATCGTGATCCACTCACCAGAGCTAGTGGTGGCATATTTTAAGTCACCCTCTGTCTCATCATAGTAGCTTATATGAACATAGTCATTCCCATCAATGACGAGGGAGGAATACATTCCCACATCACCGCTTGTATCAACAGCCAGTTCTATCCATTCACCCGAGCGATTGGTAGCATACTTTAAGTTGCCCTCTGTCTCATCATAGTAACTTATATGAATATGATCATTCGCATCAAGGGCGATGGAGGAATACTTACCCACAGCTCCGCTTGCATCGACGGTCGCTATTATCCACTCGCCCGAACTATTAGTGGCATACTTTAGATCACCCGCTGACTCATCATAGTAGCTTATATGGATATCATCATTCGAATCAAGAGCGAGGGAAGAGTACTTGCCCACAGCTCCGCTTGCATCGACGGTCGCTATTATCCAGGCCCCCTCAGGACTATTGGTGATGTACTTTAAGGCCCCCTCTGTCTCACTATAATAGCTTATATGGATGTGATCATCCGGATCAAGGGCGAGACTGGTGTGCTTTCCCACATCACCCTCTGTATCGAGGGTAAAAGATATCCACTTACCCGTGCTGTTTGTGGCATACTTTAAGGCCCCTTTTGTTTCATCATAATAGCTTATATGAATATGATCATCCGTATCAAGGGCAAGGCAGGTGTACTTTCCCACATCACCCTCAGAGTCTACGACAGTAAGCTGTTGGGATGAGAAAACATGAGTGGCATGTTTGATATCATTGTTCGTGCTGTCATAGTAACTCATATGGACATGGCCGAATGGATCAAGAGCGATGGAGGAATATTGTCCCACATCCCCCTTTGAGTCAACCGTGGCAGTTTCCCAAGCGCCTTCGATATTTGTGGCATATTTAAGGTCATTATCGGTTTCATCAAAATAGCTGATATGAATCTTATCCGATACATCAACGGCAATGGATGAATACATGCCCACATCTTTATCTGAGTCAATTGTAGTGATCACCCATTGATGATTAGCACCTGATGCATACTTGAGGTCCTTATGTAGTGCATCATAATAACTGACATGCACCCTGTTAGATGAGTCGATGGCACAAGAGGCATATTTTCCAACATCCCCATTAGAATCAACGGTAGAAGTGATCCACACATCTGAGGCATTGGTAGCGTATTTGAGATTTCCTCCCATGCTGTCATAATAACACACATGGACATCATTAGAGGAATCAAGAGCAAGAGCAGTATATTCTCCTACATATGGATTTGAGTCCACGGTGGCGGTTACCCACACACCCGAAGCATTTGTGGCATACTTAAGCTCTTTCCTCGTGTCGTCATAATAGCTGATATGGATAGAACCTATAGAGTCACGGGCAAGGGAGGTATATCTTCCTACATCTCCATTCGGATCAACAACCATAGTCACCCAACTTCCGGACGCATTGGTGGCATACTTAAGGTCTTTATTCAGGCTGTCGTAATAACTGATATGAATATGATTATCAGGGTCGATTGCGACAGAGGAATATCTGCCGGTAGTTTGATTCGGATCTACAATGGCAGACACCCAATTGCCCGAATCATTAGAAGCATGCATGAAAGTCCCGCTATTGCTATCATAATAACAGATATGCACATTACCCGAAGAATCAACAGCAAGGGATGAATAATACATATCACCAATTTCATTAGGATCAATAATTGGCCTCCAATCGCACGCATCACCCACACCATCTCCATCCGTATCTTCCTGATACGGATTGGCAATGCCCGGACAGTTATCCTCCTCATCCGCAATACCATCACCATCCTGGTCATTAAGCTCATCGCACGCATCACCTATCCCATCTTCATCCGTATCTTCCTGATACGGATTGGCAATGCTCGGGCAGTTATCCTCATCATCGGCAATACCATCATTATCCCGGTCATTAAACTCATCGCACGCATTACCTATTCCATCTTCATCCGTATCTTCCTGATAAGGATTGGCAATACTCGGGCAGTTATCCTCATCATCGGCAATACCATCACCATCTTGGTCATTAAGCTCATCACACGCATCACCTATTCCATCTTCATCCGTATCTTCC
Organism: bacterium; assembly: GCA_049472395.1. Taxonomy (GTDB): domain Bacteria; phylum SZUA-182; class SZUA-182; order DTGQ01; family JBLIRR01; genus JBLIRR01. The sequence goes on from JBLIRR010000043.1 coordinate 27,155, forward strand.
TGATAGGGATTGGCAACATTCGGGCAGTTATCCTCCTCATCCGCAATACCATCATTATCCCGGTCATTAAACTCATCGCACGCATCACCCATACCATCTTCATCCGTATCTTCCTGCCCTTCATTGGCTACCATAGGACAATTGTCCTGATCATTGGGGATCCTATCGCCATCAGCATCAGTGGTCGCATATACAGGTTCTTTATTTATCTCATCATGATAGATAATATATAGATTATCAGAGGGATCAACCGCAATGGAAGAGTATGCGCCGATATCCCCGGCAGGGCCTAAGACAGTCTCTGTCCATTTGCCATAAGCATTGGTAACATATTTGATATGTTTATTTGTGAGGTCATAATAACTAATGTGAATGTTGTTGTGAGAATCAACCACCATGGAGGTATACAAGCCAACATCTCCCTGCGAGTCGAGGGTCGTAATTTCCCAACTGCTCCCCGCATTGGTAGCATATTTAAGGTCTTTGATATTTCTATCATAATACGCAATATGGATGTGATCATCGTAATCGGGAGCAATAGCGGTGTACATCCCCACATTAGGATCACGGTCTACTATGGTCCTTGCCCAACCACCCAGAGTCTTTACCGCATACCCGAGCTGTTTATTAAAGGTAAAATAGCTAATATGGACATTTCCCAGAGAATCTAAAGCGAGGGAAGTATAGGCATCATCGGGAAAGGCATATTTATAAGTATTCTCATGATCCCATGTTCCGGGGGAGATGGTATCGTGCATGACATAAATATTACTATTATAGGCGATATGGATAAGGTTATCAGGATCAATGGCAAGTGAAGTGGCCACAGGTTCATTATGGCTCACATATGAATTTTCCATATTATCCGGATCTCGAACTCTAACAATCCACTGCCCGGAAGCATTAGAGGCATGCTTAAGAGCATAGTAGACATCTTCGCAATAATCTCCTTCACAGGGCGAGTTATAGTATCTTGTTAAATAAGCAATATGAACATATCCATGAGAATCAAGGGCAATAGAGGCAGAGTATCCAGCATCAGGCGATGCATCCACGACCTCATGATGCCAGTTATTTCCATCGTAGAAGGCATAATAAAGAGCCTGGCCCCTATAGATAATATGGGGGTGATACTCTCTATCGATAACGATTGAACGTGATGAGGAGATAGAAATATAATCCGGCAACAGAAGGGGCATTTTCAGCCACGTCGCAGCATATACACTCACCTCGAGAAAAAATACAAGAGTAAAACATAGAGAGAGAAGCTTATGTTTCATAATATTTTCTCTTTTGCATCTAAGAACTATAGATCTTTGTCCATGAATTGATACTCAATAGACAGAAATACACGCCTCGTTCTTATGGGAATGGAAACCTCCAATAATTAAAACTTGCCTGAACAATGGGTACAGCCTCCACAAAAGCATGTATTTGTGTTGACAAACGTCATTTTAAAATATTATAATATTTCATATTAAAATAAAATTTATATTATACTTTTTTATTATAGTTAAAGGAGCAAGGAGAATACCATGAAGAAACAATTAGTCTATACATCTATTATTTTTTTATGCATTTTATTCACCTCTTATGTAAACTCTATGGCTCAAGAAATTTTCTACTGGGACCAATACTCCTATTTCCCTTCTCCCTCTGCAGCATCCCCTTCGTGGCTATATCCGCCAACTGATAATGATTATGATTATATTGATACTAATCAGATAAAAACTACGTGGTTAATTTTTGATCCCTTTATGTGGCAATATGATCCACAGTATTTTAATCTTCCAGATAATTCTCAATACTTTAAGCCCAATCCTTCTCCCACGCCCCACCATACCCATGATGCATCTGACATTACCTCCGGCATCGTGCCAGAGAAAATGATTGATGGTGCGATTACACGGGATCATGAGATCATGCCAATAATCCGCAACAATGATGGCCCGGGAAGCAGGCTTGATGCAGACATGTTGGATGGCCATCATGCTGATGACTTCGCTCAAATCCCTCATACCCATAACGCATCTGATATCACTGCCGGCACAATGCCAGAGAAAATGATTGATGATGCGATTGCCAGGGATAACGAGATCATCTCCACAATCCTGAGCAAAGATGGCCCGGGAAGCGGCCTTGATGCAGACACTCTGGATGGTCAACACGCAGATTATTTCCTCAAAAAGGAGTCATACGATAAAAATGAGGACGGGTACATAGACTTTGCTGAAAATGCCAAGAGCCTCGGTGGATTGGAGGCTGACAAATTTGCACGCATTTCCCATACTCATAATGTATCTGAGCTTGAACCCGGAATTATACCTGAGGAGATAATCGATGATGCGATTGCCAGGGATGACGAGATCATCTCCATCATCTTCAACAATAATAGTCTGGGAACTATGGGCCTTGATGCGGACACTCTGGATGGCCATCATGCTGATGCCTTCGCACAAATCACCCATACCCATAATGCATCTGACATCTCCTCCGGCACTGTGCCAGAGGAGATAATTGATTATGCGATTGCCAGGGATAAGGAAATCATTCCCACAATCCTTGATAATGACGGCCCGGGAAGTGGCCTTGATGCAGATACTGTTGATGGTCAGCATGCTGACGACTTTGCCATAAGAGATCATGATCACGATCCGGATTACGTAAATCGCACAGGCGATACAATGGCCGGCACGCTAAAGCTTCCTGATGATGGTTTAGCTGTGGGAAATTCACAACTTACCGTGTCAGGTGGTAATGTAGGTATAGGTACTTCCGGACCAAAAGATACACTAGATGTAAACGGAGGTATAGCCATTAAAGGCTCTCCTGTGATTAATAGCTCCGGAGAGTGGGTAGGCACGCCACATTGTGGGTGTAATCCTACTCTTGATGTTCGGTTGGAGGAAGCGAACTTTAGCATTGAACCTGAATCAAAAGAGGAAAAATCTGTTGGTCCTTGCCCTTCCGGATATTCTGCCATCTCAGGTCAATGGATAGTAGAAGATGAGACTTCCTATGCTGTTCCTGTAACGATTGAAAAAAGTTATGGTGATCCTAATAGCGAAAGTTGGCACATTCTTGTCAATAATCCGAATATAAATAAAATATCCCTCTGGCTCGCTGTGACATGTATAGGAATAAAACAGTGATATAAAATGTAATCCCACATTGTTTTCACAGGAATAACCCTGGATTTTTTAGGCAGCAGTCGGATTAAAGCTCATCAAAATCCGCTCCACCGTCGGCCCTAAGGTTTTGCGGGTTTTCCTGGTAAACGTTGCGGTAAGCTTATAGCCGGTTTTGCCCTGCAAAACGAAGACCTGCTGTTGATATAAGAGCGTCTGTTCTGTGGGACACCAGTTGAAGATCGCCTGATAGGCAGGAACACCGCTGTCGAGGGAAATGTGACCCTGTTTAAGGAGACGGCAGCCTTGAAGTTGGTCTACTAATGCATTAATCTGCACCTCAGCATACTCAGCCACCGATTCAAATGAAGCATTGTGATCAGCCATGATCAGAATAGTATGTTGTATTCCATCCTCTACCGGTCCTGCCAGTGTATAAATAGTAGTATCCCGCCACCCTTCAGGCCGATGGATGGTAAAATCATTCCCCTGATACATCAGTGGTGAGGCTGAGGGTGATGAGCCGGCTTTGGGTCTCGATATAGTGTGATTATGGTCTTTTTTAAATGGAAAGAGTGACATGTTTTTTAATCTTCTCCTAATCCCGACACTTTAATAATCCCGACTGGCTTATAAGAGCTGCGATGTGCACCTGAAAAAAACAATACCGTTCCTCAGCCTGTGGAATGAGAGCCACATCATCATGATAGTCGTATTTCCATTCCGCCTCAACCTTTTTCTTATTAACCATTGCGGGGAATTGGGTGACCATTTCATGGGCCCCACCAGGGTCATGCTCGTAAATTTTAATAGTTACCTCTGTTCTATCCGCAACACCCCGCACCTCGGCGGTAAGTCTTACAATATCTTTCCGTCCAATTTCTTCTCTATCCCATCGGGCATTGATAATACCTAATGGCGGAAGGATCCCCAATCCACTCGATTTCATCTTCAAGCCGTGCTTGGACAGCGAAACCGTGGCATAAAGCTCATCCCTCGCATTCATCGGCACTTTAAAAGCTATGGAGCAATAATCGCCATAGATTTTTCCACTGCATTTGCCAAATTTTTTGCCTGACCTGTCTGAAAAGTGAACCTTTATAAGAGAACCATTGCCCACATAATGAGTAAATACCTGTAAATTAATAACACCGCCTGGCGCTGCCGCGCACTGCTCCCACACTACCCGGCTGACAGTAGAGGGCAGCTTTATAAGGTAGACTTTATTCGTATTTCCTCTGTATTCAACCATCCTTTTACTGCTCATACCATTTTTCATTACATCCTTTAAATCAGTCCATTTACCGGATTATGAAGATTCCGAATTAATCGAATGGCCGAAATGATCATTAAGATTGGTTTGGGTCTTAGTGGCATGATGCAAAAAGAGATAGACGTTTTTCACGCACTCTATCGCATCATCGCAGGTTTTTATGGTTTCCGATAGCACATCTTCGCCTGGTGGAGCGTTTGACAGGCTTCTTTGAAAAAAGTTATTTATCAAAAGGGTAAATGCAAGGTCAGCGCCCTTTACGTTGTTAAAAATGGTATCAAGGATATCGCCGGTTTCTCTCGCGCATTGCTTTGCCCGCTCTGTATTCCCACTTGCAAATATCGCATATCCCTCTCTTTTATTATCCGCGGGCCTCTCACTATTTATTTTTTCCCTTTTCTTATTCTCAGGCTTTAAAGGCCTATTATGCACGTAACAATATTGCGAGTAAAATTTAGGTAATAAAAATTTTGTTTTCTGTCCACTTCGGGCTGATAAAAGCGCGTGTTGTTCTTCGTGATGGAACTTTTTACTATTACATGTATTCTTATGATTTCCCCACATATTCATAAATGTCTTTAATCTCTCCCCGAGTCTCCTCTCACATTTTTCCCAGGCATTATGCCATCGTTTAATACTATTGAGTACATCCAGGGCATAAGATAATACCACCTCTTCCTCGTTTGGCATCTGATCTTCTTCACAATAGTATTTCTTAATGAAAAAATCTGCTCCCTTGTCACCGGTAAGGGTAATTGCTGTTCTTGGTACTCCTGAAGAACCAGGGGTGAAAGGTTCTAAAAATGGCGCTGGAATGCTTAAGACGAGATCATTGAGATAAATAATCTTCTGATTTTCCATCTGTACATCCCATTTCTTTTTAAAAGAGTAACCCATTTTGGTCCATATGCTCGGATTGTCGATATCGTTAAGAAGATCGTGACAAAGGTTGAATAACGGGTCATTTTCTTTTAGGTCACATGGCCAATGGAGAGGATTTGACCATTCCTGATTAAATAAATTGATACGCATTTAATCTAATCTGACCACATAGGGAAGGTGAGGAAAGAGGATCTGATAATAACCTGGCGGACAGTTTTCCTCTTTTTTATATCCTTTCCCATCGAGCTTTCCTTTACGTACCGACCCATCAGAAAAATAGAGAATATACTCCTCGTAAGCCAGGGGATGCTCATCCTCGTCCATCAGCTCAATTTCAATATAGTCTTTGTAATAAAGCAGACCGGACCGGGCCTTTATGCCCTCAACAATAGCTTCAAAGTAATACTGCGGAGAAGAATATCCTTTGCGGGCTCTCTTCCCACCATCGTCAGGATAGCGGTATTCCCATTCCGCCTCTATGTTCTCCTCCTTTGTTTTCGAAGTAATGGTGGCCACCAGGTGATCCGGACCTTTGATATCACGTCTAAAGATATGAAACAGAGCAGGATTTCCTTCCTCAAAGCCTTCTATATCAGCAGTCAATCTCACTTTCTCACCCACACTGGCCTCATCGACAGACCAGCGAGCATTCTGCACTCCAAAGAGGGTAACCTTGCATTGCCCCGCCATAGGAAAATTTCGTTTCACTCTGCCATCTTGCTGCAAAGTAGATTTTGATACCTTCCCATCTGATCCGGTCACCATATAGGGGATTCCGCTCACCGGGTGTCCCGCCTTATCGATGAATTGAAATTCAATCCAATGCCCCTTTCTGGTGGATGCCTCTTTATTGGGGCTTGATTGTGCTGCCACAGCACCCATCTGTGCTGCAGAAACGGCGGAAGAGCCTCTCGTTTCATCATCACTCTTCATTCTGCCACCTTGACTTTTCCAATCTTTTAAATACTCCCTGTGCATCCATTATCTAGCCTATGAGCACTGTCGGACAACCCATGATAATAGTAGAAGGAGGTCCCGAACAGATGGCAGTGTCACCCATCCTCGCAGCCGGTGCACCACCGATAAGAACCCCGGTACTTCCCATAGCGATAGGGCCTCCCACATGGGGAGGAGGAGGGACACCAGGATTGACCATAGGGCAGGTGTGCATGTCTCCCACTCTTGCTGCCGGCATACCACCGATAAGCACAGTAGGACAGCCAGCCGTGATAACACCGCCGTGAGCTGTTGAATCACCTAATCGTGCTGCTGGTTTTCCCATTTATTTTGGTCCCTAATTAATTTTTACAATAGCACCTTTTATCGTATGGACGGCAGAAGATTCTGCTGTAACCATCGTGCCTTTGGTCTTATGCTCCATGCCGGCCTCCGAGGCCACATTCATCCCGCCTTTCAGCTTCAAATCCGATGATGCATTGACGTTGACCTCTGCTGATGCCTTTATATTAATTTCTTTAGCCTTCAGATTCAATGTGCCGCTGGGAGCGGAAATATCGATATCACCGCTCGAGGTAGAAATAATCACCTTACCTCCTCCAATATCAATGCGCAGTGTATGTTTCTTTTTACTATCCTCCAGGGTAATGCTCTCTCCTGAATCATCAATGGATATTTCATGGCCTTTTTTGCTGATCAGGCTAATCTTTTTCTCTTTATCATTCAATAGAGCTGTATGGCCATCCTTTGTGGTAATTTCGGCTCGTTCATTTTTATCATCCAGGAGAACACAATAGCCCTCTCTCGATCCTATACGCATTTTTCTGTTCTGATCATCCATGAGGAGGGCATGCCCATCTGTTGTGTGTGCGAGTATACACCTGTTTTTATCGTCTAAGCTTATTATGTTACCATCGCGCGTATTGATAGTAAGAGTTTGGGATTCTTCATCTTCGGTAATCTTGTGCCCATAGGCATTTGACAGAACCACCCTTGTCTTTTCTTTTTTATCTTCCATGAGCAGCTCGTTGGCGCTTCCCCCTCCCTTGACTGTATTTGACTTTATGCTGCTTTTGGTCTTTTCATCGGGTAGCTTATACGGGGGCATATTGCTCGCATTGTAAACATAGCCGGTAATGAGAGGCTTATCCGGATCACCCTCGAGAAAGTCGACGATCACCTCCTGTCCAATGCGGGGAATGTGGATAGCACCCCATCCTGCTCCAGCCCACAACTGGCTCACCCGAATCCAGCACGAGCTATTTTCATCCCTTTTCCCCTCCCTGTCCCAGTGGAATTGAACCTTTACTCGACTATGCTCGTCAGTGTAAATCTCCTCTCCGGAGGGTCCTACGACAATTGCGGTCTGGTTTCCACGTACCACCGGTTTTTCTAAAGTCCTTGGGGGGCGATACGGTACATCAAAAGGGATACAGGTAAATTGATTACTATAGGAAAGTTCTGCCTCACCTTTAAAATTTTGGCATACTTCGTGATGTATGGATGTCACTACATAATCCTTATCGTTTATATCATCCCGATAATAATTCTTGAGTCTGAATCGGTATCCACTGCTAAAGGCCCGGCAGTTGCTGGAACCTAGGATGGTCGTAATCTGTGCCTCCTCTTCCTCCATGCGTATTTTTGCAATCTTGTCACCCTCTTTTCTTTTGGTATACGACGCAGGATAGTCATAAATTTCCCTCTCCCCTGGTCCGAGCTTATACTTACTCGGAACATTTACCTCAAGACCTGTGTTGGGGATCTCAAAATTATAAGCATTCAGAGTATATTTCCCTGGCCTGATCTCCTGCATCTTCTCCAGGCTTGTAATCACGTCCTCTTCCTGCCAGTTGCCTGCGCTCAACTGATACCGCGCGGATTTCTGATTCGGGCAGGATTTGTGATCCTGCGGCGTATCGGCAATGATCAAGGTATGCTTTCCCTTTTCATGATCAAAGTAGTAATAAATCCCCTCATCCTCAAGAAGACGGGATATGAAGGAAAAGTCAGTCTCTCTGTATTGGACACAATATTCCCTCTTGGCATAGCTGCTTCGAAGCTTCATCTTAAAGTCAGAAAAGCCCTTTTCTTTAAAAATTTTCTCTACGATATCCGGTACAGAAAGTTTCTGGAATATTCGTGAATCTCTGGTCATAGTAAGCAGCCACAGCCAGGGCGCCATAATAGCCTTGTAATGTGAAAAACGGGGACCTGCCTCTGCGTCTCCTCCGCCCCTTCCTTGAGAAAAGCGGACTATGATACCGTTAAAATAGCGTTTGTCTCCGCTTGCAAGGAAAATGGACAGGCTGACATTTTTCCCGATAATATCATCAAATGAGATTTTGGGATTTTCCGAAAGCAGTGTTAACTCAAAACTAAAAAGACGGGAGATGCCCTCTGTCCCACTAAATCCGGAAAGCAAAAGAGTATCCTTGCCAAGAGGCGTATCAATGGCTATCAGTCTGTTTTCCTGGGTATATGGCATACGATTTCTCCCTTTTTAATATGACCCATATCATACATCATTTTTATTTCTTTTCAAAAAAATATAAGTATTTCTTCCTTACTTACAGAGTTTGTCGCTTCCCCTTTAGAGCTTCTTTAGGCAGTTCTTATTATCTATTATACCACGCTGGCACGTTCCAGGGTTGCGGATTGCGCATCCATTGCGGTACCAGAGGAGCATAGTCTTGCCCTAGGCGGTTGGCTTTGCCCGGTTGCGGATTCAAGACCCACCCTTCGTGCAAGGTGACGTAAAAATCCTCTTGCTGACATAAACTGATCAAATCCCTGAAGTCACCAATCGTACTGACACCAATCTGCGCCCGGGATGGAGCAAAAGCGATGATAGGTAAATCGACGTCATTCACAAAAGGCCGGGCCGCTTCGTCGCTATGCCAGCAGACCATGCGATTCGGGAAGGGCCCCCAGTCTCGAATCCGCACGCCGCCGATCATGGAATTCAGAAATTGGCTGACGCAATAAATCCGGTTGGTAATGTTTCCCATCTTTGTTCCCTGTCCCTCTACCGTAAAGTTGCGCTCAAGATCATTCGCAATATGATTCCTCTCAGACCAGGCATTGGCTGTTCCTAAAATCCTCCGGTCATAGCCCTCATGTTGGTAGTGTTCCCTGTAAGGCCAAATGGCGAACAGGTCATAATCGCCCGTGATGGCGTTTCGGAAATTTTCATTCTGGTATTGACGGTGATTAACCGGATTGGTCATGGCGAGCATAGGTTCATACAGATTCCCACCGTACCTTGGATGATAGCGGACCACGGCATTTCCGCGTTCCTGCCGGAAAGCCTCCCCGTTTTTCACCTTGTCAAAATATACCCCCCATAAGCCCTCCTGTTCGGGCTCTCTAATCAAACTATAATCAAACGATATGCCAGTGTGATGAACAGCCCTCCCTTCCAGGCGGCCCCCGCGTTCATTGACCTGGATATAATTATTAATCAGAAGCCATTCCACCCGCTCCTGCAAAATTTTAAGAGGGGTGGTGCTGGCCGTCCAGCCAGCCCCGCGTCGGGCATCCGTCAGCGCCTCGGCATGCTCACGCCGATTGTTATCGACCCCGCTGGCGCCCTCCTTGTTTAGACGCGGGTCTCGGAGAACGAATCCCGCCATAGGCCCCCAATCACAGGACTTGCCATGAATACGAAATCCCTTGGTATCGTAACCCTCCTCAAGAAGTTGCCGGCATGAAGGCCCGACGGCACGACAGAGGATCATGCATTTCTGACTGGCCGCCACATTACAAAACATGTCGGCATGAGTCTCAGGCATGCCGATCACATCCACCAGGAAATGATTATTATTAAATAGTAGTGCCATGACCTGTTTCCCTCCTATAGAAATACTGTTTTCGTAACCATATACAGTGCTCTAAGACCATTTTTGCGTGTATAATAGAGCATAAGTCATTGAAAGCAAGCAAGTTAGCTAGGTCCAACCTGAATTAGACGAACTGTGCTCACTCTTCCTAAAGTATAGGGAATATCATCGCTCCGCAGTAACAATACGGCTCACAATTGAATCTGATATGCTTACTTCTTATGTAGCTATCGATCGCCTGCAGAGCTTGCGGCAGTAATTGCTCACTTATTAAACGGAGGGGTCTGGCCGCATACACCGCCACCTCTTCAAGCGTTTGGCCGGTGCGATTGCCGTAGTATCTCCGTGCGGCGTGCTGATATCTGAGCAGCATCTCCCCGGCAACCTCGTTAGACATTTCCTCCACCCCTGTGAAGTCGCCAGACTCATCCATTTTGGCAATTCTTCTGTATACATCCGCCCAATCCTGAATGATATCTACGTAATCATCGATTTCTTCTCTGGCTGCCGTTCTGAGCGTGCCGATACGTTCCGAAAAGGTTTGTCTCCGCTTACCGAATCCTCCCCGAGCTCCACCGCCAAATCCATACGTCTGCCTTGTTTTCAGTTTCCACTCGTTCCAGGCCTGGTTGGCCATTTCCGCCGCTGTACCGAGCACGGCCTCGACCGCTGCCTGAATTCCGGCATCCGCCTTATAGAACTGGCCGAAAGCGCTTTCCAAGGCAACGCCCTTTGAGCTTTCGATGATCCCTTCCTTGGCGTATTCCTCAAGAAAGCCCAATGCGACATCCAGACCTTTGGTCAGGACGAACTCGGCCAATTCCGCCGTGTTCCCCTTTGCCAAACTGTTCACAAGCATTTTATCGCCGGAGTACTTGATCTTGGGACTTGCTGCAGCATACTCTTCGATGCTTTGCTTAAAGCCTTCGCCGAGGGTCTCCACGATCTTGCGTGCGATTTTGCGAGCATTCGAGGGATCGGTGAGTGCCGCCTGATACTGCATAGCCCTTACGAAATCCCGTGTCAATCCCGGTGTGTTGTAAGCGATATTATCCTCATCCTCGCCGAATAGAATGCTGCAGATCCACCCTCTGTAATCTTTTCCTCTCCCAAAAAGACGGCGTCCGAAGTGCTTCTGGAGCCCCTTTGCATTAACGATTCTGTTCAGTCTTTCCAAAACCTCCCTCGCCAATCCCAACAGGTCCCTCGCGGACCTGGCCCCTCTGATTTGCGCCAGATTCTCTTCACCGAGCGCCATTCTCCAAAGTTCCCGGAGAATTTGTCGGGCGTGGGCATCGTATCGACTGATCATTAGGGTTACGAAAGTGCAAAATTCTTCAAGTAATGCCCCAGTATCTGCCACTTGACCGTAGCGGTAACGAATCCTGTAGATGTTCTCAACGAGCCGAATGGCTTCGCTGCAGTTTGATATGCGTCTTTGAAGCCGAATATCTCCAGGACCAGTGGCGATTCGCAGGGAAATTTCGCCTTCTCTCCTTTCGTCAATCCATATCCAGCCATCCCTCTTGAGTGTGTCGTAGTCATCGTGCAGATTTGCGAAAGCGTTGAAAAGATCGGTCAATCCCTGATGTTTCAGTATATAACGCACATTGTCGAGCATGCGCTCTTCATAGGCCGGATTCCAGACTAAATGATTTTCCCTGTCGCGCTGAACGATGTTCACCCTGCTACTTGTGTACTTGCCCCTCTTATAGGACACCCGCAAACGGTGCCACAGCATCCTACCGCCCCAGGTGATCATCTTCCCTGCCGCTGCAATGGGGGCTCCTACACCTCCAGTAGTCGCACCTGCCGCGACTACGCTGCCGGCCCCCAAAGCAATGTTGCGCTTTTGAGTGTTGAGATAGCGACCCACCCGCTTCAAACGGTCCCGTTTCGTCATCGAAATCTTTCCGCCGCGATCTACCACCGTCATGACGTGGTCCAACATATCTCGTGTTCCGACTTCCAAAACCCCTAGCACTTGCTGAAGGTGTCTATCAGCCAGAAGTTCGTCGATGGTGCTCATTCTTTCCTCCTAGAAAATCACTGTTGTGTTATCAGAGTCTTTTCTTCAGATAGAGTCAATTTTAAACTCCTTAGAAATTCAGAAATCTTTTTTTTGATTTCCATCGCTTCTTTACGAGAATCGATAAAAGCCAATAAAAAGTCATCTGCATAGCAGACATACTTTAATTTGCCTCTTCTTTTTGGCATAGGTCATCGCAACATTGAGTCTAGTATACCCTGGAATGAAATATCGATTCGCTCTTGGCATGCTTTATGGCTTTATTAGCTATTTTATGTTTCTTTTGCAGCAAGGTTTGCACAAAGCTATCGTTTTCTTAAACATCTCATTTCGGGGTCAAAAACAGTGCTCTAAGACCATATATGGGGGTAAAATTGCACATAAGTCTTTAAAAATAAAGTACTTGGTCAGGTCCGACCCAACTAAAATAATTTATCTAGATTTGATTTTGTTCTTGATTGTTCATCTTTATTCATTAAACCTTCTTAATACAGGCTTACCATATTGGTCAAATGGAAATTCAGATAGATATTTTTCATATCCTTTCTTAGTAAACCAACCTTCTATTCCATATTTCTCTTTGGCTTTTTCTATATGAAATTCTTGTGCTGGAATAAATCCATATCCTATTAAGTAAATTTGTTCACCATCCATATTTTTTGCAGCATCAACAACTATAGAAACATGGCCAATTCCCCCATCCTTATTTTGAACAAACATATCACCTGGTTTTAATAGTTCATTTTCAACTTTTTTAGCACCTTGCTTAATCGAATATGAATTGGAATATGCCATGTGCCATTTTAAAAATTTTTTATAACTTTTATTACTATTTTTATAATATTTCTTCTTGCCATTATAATCATATAAAAAAAGAGATTCTAATTTCTTTTGTTCATTATGGAAATCAGCCCAAAATCTCATGCAGAAATCGGCGCATTGTTCCAAATCAGAATTGAAAAGTAAAGGCTTATCTATAACAGCAAAAACATTATATAGAATCCCAAATACTTTCTTTCCATTCCATTTATAGATTTTTTTATTTTCTTTTATAGGTAAATTTTGAAGATAAAAACTGAAACTATTTTTAGGGTAATCAATTCTCTTATATCCTTTTGGGACAGAAATCTCTTTTATAAACTCTATTGCAGATCCCACAGAAATAAAGCATGATATGAAAAATATGATTATAAGTATTCCACCAATTGTATTTTTTATGTTAATCTGCATAACGATTGAACTAAAGTACTGAAATCTCGAATAAAAAACCACTATTTATAGCCAATACAATATCAACACAGGATCAAGTATGTTTACAAAATCAGCCTGCGATTTCAGTTAGATACTGTGATTTGTGAGCAAATTTCTCTATTGAGATATTTCAATTGCTTGATTTATTAAAGTTTTTTAAATAGCTTTTCTATTTCTTCTGGTATTTTAGGCCGGCCTTTTGTATTTAGTGCTGTACCTATTACTTTACCTTTTATTATTTGGTGATTATCTGGAAGACGATAAATATCCTGATTAAAGGCAAATTTTATACGAGATATCCTTTCCATTTTTACTCCAATAAAAAATTTATCTCCATAATGTAAAGGATATTTATAGTCAATTTCAACTCTCAAAACAACAAGATTAATACCCTTTTGAGCAAATTCATTGAAGTTTATTCCGAGACTCTTTAAATATTCATGGCGCGCATGTTCAAGATAGTTCTGATATACAGCATTATTTACAATCCCTTGAATATCACATTCGTAATCTCTTACTGAGAGCTCAATTTTATAGGAATAATTCTCCATCGTATTTTCCTTTAAATTTAATAATCAATTGTATTTGTTAACGCCAGTTTTACTAGCGTTTCCCGACGCATCGCGGCGGTAAACACCACTGGAAACATTAGCGACGCTTGCTTCGTTTTTTATTAATTTCTTTTTCTTTTTTGCTTTTTCTTTTGGAGGCGCAATCAATTCATATTTTTCACCATAATGCTTGATGATGTCTGTTCGAAAAGCCTCCAATTTCTCTTCAGGGCAACCATAAGCAAGTGAAGAATAGTCCCAGTCACGTTGTCTGATTAAATCACGATCAAGTTTATCAGCACAGTTTTCGCATAGACCCAAATCATTTAATTCTTGAATCGTATCACACCCTTGGCATTTGCCCTTATATCCCACAAAATTTTCCATTGAGTCACCACCAGGAAAATCTAGATCTCCTATGTCCGGAGTAACGCATGTGAGTTGACTTTGCCCAAGTTCTGTTAAAAGAACTTCATCCATTGAACGTTTTCCACATGATGGGCATACGATTTCCTTTTCGAAATGTGGCCTTATAGAATCCTCTGGTAGTGTGATTAATCCGACATCGCAATCAAAGATTCTTTTGCAATCAATACACTTAAAATTTAATTTCATTGCGTTCTTCCATTTTGGCTCGCTAACGCTTTTTACGTTAGCAAATGTTTTAATCCCACCATAAATAAATCATATCAAATCTTACATCTTTTTCAATACTGTCTTTAAATTCTGGATCTAGTTCATCTCTGCAAATTGATATAACGACCTTTCTTTTGGCTTTATCTGAAGGCAACTTTACCACTAATCCATCTGCATATGGTCCACCTTCTTCCTTAACAGTTTGAGTATCAGCTTTTATACAATCTTTAGCGATTTTTATGAATTCAGCACCTTCTGAATATAATTTTTCAACAAAAGTAATAGCTGCTTTTGTAGATGTAAAATGATTTGATGCCAACGCATAAGGATTTTTGTTGTTTTTTAACCACTGAATTGCTTCTGGGCCGTCATAATGTTTTTTTAATTGGATATTGCTTCGTACTATCGAAATAATCAAAACGAGTGCAATAATAAAGATCGCTATAGATAAAAATTTAATCATTTTTTTTGTCGGGTAGCTCGGGGGCTATTGCCACCCCCTGGCCCTTAAATGGACCGGCGATTTCAGCCAGAGGTTCAGTGATTTGATGTTCGGCACTGTCCACCTTCTCCAGAACTACGAGTAGTCGTGTGCCAAATATTAGAGGAATACGTTCGAGCGCCTTGTCTATCCTCTGCATAATGGGCAGAGCGCGCGTAGGGTACATCTGGGGTTTGGAGTAGCCACCAGAGGCCACGTAGGAGATGGAGCACAGACGTTTCGTCAAGATTATGTTCCAACCAAAGGCCGCAATATCGATTTCTCGACGCAGGAAAATCCGCGTAGCGTTACCCTGTGCAGCGTAGTAGTCCAACTCTTTTGGACTCCAATTGGCCGGGGCGTTCCACTGGATCGGCTCGCTGTATCCGATGGGCTCTTTGTGTAGTAGACCGTAAACCAAGCAACCCAAGAGACTGATGCAAGGTTCGAAGATGAGTACCCGTCCACGGGCAACAAGAACCCTATGAAATTCCTTCAGCGCCTCGCCTGGATAACGTAGATGATGGAACACGTCAAAAATAATCAAGTTCGATATACTGTTTGCTTGGAATGAAAGATCGTATGCATTTTCAATACGATCAATCCAGGGGTTTGGAAAGAGATCGGTGCGAATGCATTTCGGAATCACTTCCGTTATGTCAGCAGCCCCCGAACCTAACTCTACCACCACACCGGAATTGTGATTCATCAACTGACTGGCAATAGTCTCATGGAAAGACTTGTATATCTCCCGCAACAGGGGCTTGCGCTTCCAGTTGTCGACGTTTACCTGAATCTCCCGGTTGTGGGAACTAATGCTTGTCATCTTGCTCATTTCTTTTGCGTCGAACATGAAGCTCACCTACAGAAAACGTCGATAAAACAAAATGTTATCTTTAATGATTTATTTCTCGCTTTGATGCTACTGCTTGCTTGAATTCGAGCTCGTCTATTGAGGACTGCAAAGGACCAACATCCCTATTTTAAGAGGGTAATGAACCTAATGTCGTGTCAACCCTAAAGCGATATGGAAGTCAAAAATTTTATTGGCCAAAATAATGCTTGAAATAGAAGTTAATTTTTGCGACATTTTATATTTGACAAAACACTAGAACATCGAGTTATATATTAAGATATTAATATACCAATATTTTGAAAGTCGTTTCTTTCATAGGTTCTTGGTTATTTTAATGTTCTTCATGGCTTTTTAAATGCTTGTAAAGTATTTCTAGTTCTTTTTCTATTTTATTCAAATAGTCTTTGTTATGCTCCTTTATGTATAGATTGAGGAGAACGCCCACCGTGGCAGGATGAGTGATCAATTGTGTTATCTCCAAACATTCCCTATAGGTATCATCCGTGGGATTAATGGTCTTAAGCTTTTTTTGTATAATACCGCCTTGGTGATACAATGTTTTCATTTCTTCAAGGGATTTATCTTTCATCCCCTCGCTTTCTTGGATATAGAGCTCTAGTATCAAGTTACATTCTTTATATCGAGTACTAATAATTTCGGCAATAAGTATTCCAGTGTCAAGCATTTCATCCACCTTTTTTTGTATCACTTCTTTATCAAATGATTCTTCTGATAACTTTGTTAAATTCATAACCTCTTTGCACAACTCTTGATAATCAACCAAATAACTATTTTCTAAAGCAAGTGTCGCATTAATAAATAAAAATAGTATAATAAAAATGAGAAAACTAATTATTAAATATTTTTTCATAATATACCTTCTTCTTTAATGATATTGGTGATAAATATTAACTAGTCTTTTTTTTTTCGGCATTGCTCAAACAAATCTTAAAAAATTGCAGTGCAAAAAAAAATTTTTTTAAGTTATTCTATTTATTAACAGCGACTATTTGTCCATTTAACCCAATAATCTAGACCATTTTTATGTATAACTTGAACAGTCTCATTATCCAACCAATGAATTTTGCCAAGTATAAAATCGATCATTCCCATTCCTGGCCCTAGAATGCTAATAAGACATCGAGAGATTTCACTTCCTTATTTATTATTAAAAATCAGGTATACTTGAATTTTATTACTAAAATCACACCATGCCTGAACTTTGTATGACTTATTAGGGCTTGATTTGGGAGTTCCATAGAAAAATACAAATTTAAAGCGATCATCCACAATTCGCTCATAAACTGATTGTAACTTTTCCATCGGCCAACTGAAATAATTGGCAGATCTTAGTGCTGC
This sequence comes from bacterium, assembly GCA_049472395.1. GTDB lineage: Bacteria > SZUA-182 > SZUA-182 > DTGQ01 > JBLIRR01 > JBLIRR01. The sequence continues at coordinate 44,400 of JBLIRR010000043.1, forward strand.
AGCATGCATACGTTCAAGTACAAACAATTTTCGTTTTTCTGCTTCAAGCTGGGAAAAAAGTTGCAGATCGAACCGTTCGGTTACCGTAGCAATGTCATGCAGTGTAATCGGATTAGCACTTAATTCAGTTTCTCGAAATTCAATATTCAATTTGGCGATTCCATTACTCTGTAATGGTGTAACATAATACTCATACATAGGTGCAATGTGCATTGCATTGTTCGATTTTCTTTATCTTTGCCATCCTTCAATTTTGAAGACCTTCTCCATCAGTTTGCGGTCGTTTGCTCCTGAATCTGGGGTAAACCATATTTCAAAGCGTGCTGCATAAGGCTTTCCCCAGTCACCTTCGTATACTGTGAAATGAGTATTCGAAAAGAAGAGCTCGTCGGTATCATCCGACCATCCAATCCATTCGTTTGATCTCTCCTTCAGCCTATCAACTGACAGAGGCGTTCCGTTTGTGACCTCGAACGCCCTTAAGTAAATCATGCCTGGCTCTCCAGGGTTCAGCCAGATTTCAGAATCGTAAATACCCGGCTGAAAAGAGTTGCGCAAGTTGAAAACGGGATCACCTTTTCTGATACTCCTATCAGGGAGAATGCTATGAATTGTTCTCAAGTCGGGTTGACTGACCAACGGACTCAGTTCATTTTCAACATGCGACAGTGCCGCTTTGGTTAGTCTACGTTCTTTGGTTTTCGACTGCTCGAATACCTCAACCGTAAGTTTCCCCGCTTTGATGACGCAACGACTTTCATGCATCTGATTTCCTCTTGAGAGTATTAGCGGTCGTGTTTGCCCTGCATTCATTTGGGTTGCATCTCGCGATGCTCTTGCCCACGGCTTTCCGGAAAAGCCAATAGTAAAGCGCGATTGAAAGTCTGGAATGCCTGCCTCCGACCATCTGTCTATATCATGCTGTGTGTAGTAACCGTGAAGATCATAGCGCCATTCCGAACCAATCACCCATCTTCGGGTAGCAAACATGTTCCCTCGTTCCTCAAATACGCGCCACGCAGGGCTAGATGCCAGATATCGCCGTAGAATTGTCGGATGGCTCTCCTGTAGCTGCAATAAGGCAGTGATATTTCCTGAGATTGTGGCATCTGCGCCACCTGGCGTCTCTAATGCTGCAAGAAGTGCGGCCTGAAATGCATCTCGTTCTCTTCCAGGTTGCGCATCAAGCTCTTTGCCCGGTTCAACAATCTCTATATTCGAGGGGATCTTCAGATTGTCGGCAAACCCGTCTTCACTTGGGCCAAACATGGAAGCAACCATGAGGAAGCCAAAGGCAAAAATCATAGCTGCACTACAGACGACGACAAGTAGCACGTTTACGATGCCCTTAGACCACTGTTTCTTGATCAAACTCCATATAGCTGCGGATATGACGCCCAGGAATGCCACGCCAGCGGCACAGAAGAGCGCGTTCGCAACAATGGCGAGGGGCTCCCAACGTGGTATCGCCGCGGCTATGAAACCAACGAGAAGAATAAAAAACAAGAGAGTCGGTATCCACCAGCTATTGAAGTAGCGCGTCAGAAATCTCTTGAATACGTTTTTCATCATCTCTCATTGAACGTCTAAGCTAACTTGCAGAAACAAAAAAGAAAAAGTTAGCTCTCGCTGTTTCAATATTCTAGCATAGTATAATATAAATAGCCAAAATAGTGTATGGTTTCTGCAAAGTTGAGCTTTTATGTTGCGAGTTGCTCTAACTCCTTATAAATAAAGGTATAATTTTGCTGAGCTCTAGATTTCATTAACTCATTTAACAACAATAGGTTACTCATTATTATCCAAATAATCAATTTGCACAAGCCACATAATTATAGAGGCAATATATAACTCATGGTATCGATACTAAGGTATGAATTTAATCAATAAAAAGGTCATTTACTCCTCATCAAGCTTATAAGGTATTACAAGCGGAATAAACATGGAATAAAACTATGCATCCGAAAAACGAGCAAGCTCTTCCGGTCCGCTGTATTGCGTGTTAGGTGCCCTCTGATATAAACTCTTCCAGCAAATCGCTGATATAGTCATAATAGCCCCAACCTATATTTCTTACAGATGAAACAATATCTTCCAAACGCGATAAATACTGATCTTGAACATTTTTTGATAGTTTTCTAAGTTCTGAAAGTATACGGGCAAACATAGACTCAAGGCTAGAATAAAATTGCTCATCTATGTCGCCGAAATCAAGAGTAAATCGGTTGCCGCTTTCAAGATAATGAATCATCAATTCGAGCTGCCCTAATTTGTCTTTTGTAGCCTTGAAATAGTCTGATATCGCTTTTTTCCCTACAGATAGTTTTATTGGTTTATTTTTCCACCTTAGCACCTAATGTACAAACTCAGGGATGGAATAGTACATTTTTTTCATTCGTTGAAGTGTGTTGTAAGGAGGTGGTTATTTTTTTAATCTAATGTCTTTTAAAACAAGTTGAACAATAGGATGAGGCCATGACTCATAACCCGATAATCCTGGCATAAGAGGCAATATGGTTGTTTGATAGATTCCTTTTTTTCCGGGTATAGTCATTAACGCATCCATGAATATTTTATTTTTCGTTTTGTTTTTTATTACTAACATCATCATACTTGAACCGTCTTTTTCTATTTCTTGGGAAAATCTAAAATCTATATCGGCTTTATCAATATCTTTTTGATAAAGAATGTTTTTGATTTTTTGATTTTCCATCTGCAAATTAATTCCGAATGATTCACCGGCAAATAAATAAACTGCGTTGTTATGTATATAGGGTATACGGTCAAATTTTTCTTCGTAATAATGTCCTTTATCTACATGCAATTTGAGTGTGAAGGTTTCGCGGAAAACCGTATCGTTTAAGGTATTTTGCGCTGACGCTGATAATGAAATAAGAGAAATGATAATTATTAAAATTAGTTTTTTCATTTTTTCTCCTAATGTATGAGATCACCGGACATAACAGACTATAAAACAAAGACTTACCTTTAACAAATAAGCTATTTTACCACAGTCGGGTATTGCTAAAATCGGCCTGCGGTTTCTGTCCGGTTGAGCGTTATATAGCTAAGATATCCACCAGTTTTTTCTAGATAATTCCCAGTTTCCATTAGTTTTTATAAAAATATACTTATATCCATCAGCATCAAAAGGGCTTCGAATTTCTCCAACAGTCACAGCAATAGATCCATCTTGTAGAATCTTAAACTTCAAAATTTCATGCCTTTTTTCTTTCTCACGATTTAAAATTATCAAAATTTCTTCAATGTCACTATTTTCGATTTTGCCATCGACCTGGAAAGGCCAATGCTTATGTTGTTCAAAAGCTTCCCCGATTCTTTCCCATAGTTGATCAAAATCATACTCTACAGATGTGTGGGTTTTTCCATATATGGTATCAAAATCAAGAGGCTTATTCGTAAGTATCTGATTACTTAACCCAGGACTCCACGCAGGAGGAGTATCCGACCAATCCCATAAACTGGATATAGAAAAAGTGGGAGTATACAGCCATATATTTCTATCAATCTCCAAACTGGATTTACTCATCATCACGTTCAACTGGCTTATACTCCAAGAAGGAGCAGTAACCGCCCAGTCCCAGCCACTGGAAAAAGATTCAGTGGTAGCAGCTGACCAAATACTCTCATTGATCTCCACATTAAATGTAGTAACCATTTCATTCACCTGTCTGGCATCAGCAGCAGAGCTGGCTAAAGGCCAATTATTCCAACTTGTGTATAATAAATCTATTGAATTCGTGGACACAGGGGATATTTCACTAAATGACTCTGCTGTCAAAGTACCTGCTAATAAAAAAAAAGATATACATAATAGAATTAGAAAAGTAATAAATTCAATTTTTTTCATTTTTATTTTCCTCTTGTATTTACTATTTTTAATTACTATAAAAGGCTCTTATATTTTAATAGTAACACATCTTTTTTTTAACTCATTTTTGTAATTTTGCCAATTTATGCCTTTAATACCACTAGTACTTTCAATATGATTTTTAATATATTTACCTAGATTGTTAATATGCATATCATTATTCATCCATGCAAAAGCCAATAATACAGAAAAAATAGGAAAAATTAACATTACTAAGACTGGTATATCTTTCTGATTTCCAAAAGTTAATAGAGTACCTGCTGCAGCCACAGCGAAGGTCATGAGATAATTACGGATTTCCATCCGTTTAATAATTTCGTTTCTTAAAGCAGCATATTCTGCAAGGATTTCTGTCCTTACTCTATTATCCATAAATTTCTCCTCTTTATTAGTAATTTTTAAAAGTCATATCTAGTTTTTTCTACCGAACGCTTAAGGATTAAGCTCACCTGCAGAAATCTCTTTTAAATACAATAACTTACCATTAAATAATAAGCTGTCTAACCACAGCAAGTATGGCATAAAAATAACCTGCCTCACAATAGTTTAAGTGGCTCTTTGCTTTTCACGGCCAGCTTAGTGAAGTCGGGTTGATTGGAAGTTAGCCTATTTTTTCTCTTCAATTCTTGCAGTATTCATTATCTTAAATAACTTTTCTAATTTCTTTTCTGAATCTGTCGAAAGAAAAATATGTAAATTCCAATAATTTTCTGTTCGATAATTTTTTATTTCTGTCAGTGGAAATATAGCCTCTATATGTATCTTATTAGAATTCTTATTTGTGGTATATTGTATCCATTCAATCTTTTTACACAAAAAAGTTCTTTTTACCTTCTTAATTTTAATCTCTTCTTTATCATATTTTGAATGAAAAAAAGAAGGATGCCCCCCTACATAAATTCCTACTATATTACCAGTCGATCCAAAATCTGTTATTTCTCTTATTCTATGAACCAAAAAGTCAGGCCCTTCTTGAACAGTATGAACATAGCCTTTTGGAAATTCTATTAGTAATTCATTTTTGTCATTATAAATACTAAGCTTTTTCTTTCCTTCTCTAACATCAAGCTCATTGCATCCCTTTTTTACTGAATTTATAATCCTATTCGATAGCTTTTTAGATTTATTAATATTCTTGAATAAATAAGGGTTGACATATACTGCTAACCACTGAACTGTCTCATCAAAATTCACAATATAAAGTCCCTGTATAAAGATGGCTTCATCAGATGTATTAAAAGATTCAGGGAAAATTAAATAACGTCCATTTTGATCCTTTTGTATCTTAAAAGATCCTTTTTCATCTTTTGCCCATTCTTGAATCTCTTTTTTCAAAGTAGACTCAAAGTTTGCATTTGCCTTTAAAAATGTTTCGAAGGCCATCAGAACAAGCTTTTTATTATCTTCTTCAAATACAACTCTAGTTTCTTCTTTTGCAGGTTTTTGAGCGCTCATTATGTTAAAATGTCTTGCCTCGATCTTAGAACCTTTAGGCATTGAGACGCTTAAACGCCCATCTAATAATTCAATAACTATTTCATCATATAAAGCATTGTCCTTTTTCAAATCAGCATAGAGATTTACATAAAGGATCAAAATAAGAGAAAAGATTATAATTATTTTTTGTCTCATTATCTCTGGTTAACAATGAGTTCAGTTGCAAGCAGGCCTGAACAAAGCTTTCTATTTAGCAAAAAAAGTGCACTCAGGCCTGCTTTATCCATTTGCAACGCTTAGTTAGCTATCCTTTGTTTTATTAATTGTGTTAATTTTTTTAATGCCTTGAATACTTAAGAGCAATGCGTAAAAAATAATAATGCTGAAAATGCCAATAGTAAATAAATTGATATCAGGGATTAAGCCCATTGGTGCATCATCCATCCGGCACCAATAATATATGTTTAAGATTGTATACGCAACTGATAATACCCAGATAGCAAATGCTAAAATACATTTAAGGGAATTTGGATTTTTATTGTGCTTTATATCCAAAGCATAGGTTACCGCCATCAAGAAAATTAATGTAGATGGTAAAGCAAATTTAAAATACACCCACGAATAATAAGCATAATATGACCATCGCGCATGAGATTCATTGACAAACAGAAAAAACAGGATGTAACTTATTATATACAGGCTAAAGGCGACTGTCACAATAAGAAGTCGTTTCTTCATTTTTTTTATCAAGCGGTTCGAAAAGTTCAGTGGCAGCGAGGCAGCAGGCCTGGCTGCCACTGAAGCGACTTGTGAGCCTATAAATAAATATTTTAGGAAAATTATTCCTTTTGTTTTCGTCTTTGAAAAAATAAAATTCCTAAATTAATTAATAAAGCAATCACTACTCCAACAGAAATACCGATATATCGTGGTTATCTCGCTCTTAGATATGGAATAGCTTTATGTGTTTTAACCATATCACATGTAAATGTTTTATAATTAAAGCTTCCCCCTCTATCAAGGCATAAATCTATTCTTAACTGATCAACAACATAAGTTCCTTCCATTGCTAAAATCCAAAAAATTAATAAAGGTAAAATAATCCTTTTTAATTTTTTCATCGTATTTTTTTTGAGGCTAATGTATGTTTCGCACGGTCCGTGTGCAGGCACTGGTTGGGTGGCACTCTCTGAATGGTCATATCAAAACAGATGACATCGAGCTTGCCCCAATCATCTAAGCCGAACCTGTAATGACGAACCTTAGCCTCGTCTATACCGCCGCCATTGGGTCGATTTGGATGCCAGCCGAACCGCTGACCCGGCGGTGAACGGCGCATATGGCCCTTTGTTGCCATGTTCTCTATGTAAGCGGAGTTCAGAATCTCAATCAGGCCGAACTCGAAGTCTCCCGTGTGTTCTGCCAAGTCCTCGTATGCGAAGTCGAAATCGACGAAACGGTATTCGAGGACGCCATCAAATGCTATCTCGAACTGGTAGCGCTTCTCTTCGACAAACGATTATATCGAGGTGACTAATGCCAAAACCCTTGGGCTGAATACACTCCATTCCTGCTGGGCATAGAGCATCCTGCCATTGATTCGCATGAAGGTTGAAGTCTTCCTCGATCTCACCTTTGATGATGAATTCGACCATATATATACCCGCCTAATTGAAATCAGTGGCTGCGTAACAGTCCGCTGGATTGTTATATTTTTTACTAATTTAGTTTAGCTCATCCAATATTGCGACAACTCTAGCAGGCGCAGCAGAAGCTCCAACTATTTTCAAAGGGAATACTGCGACTTTAAATCCACTATAAGGCAACTTATCAAGATTGACGAGTTGTTCCATATGACAATATTCTTTATTTTTCCCAACCAAATGTGCTTGCCAAAATACATCGGCATTAGAAGTCTGTTTTGCTCTTTTTATTAAGTAAGGTAAAGGCAAATCCCACCCCCAAGAATCAATACCCATTACCTTTATTCCTTTATCTATGAGCCATTCTGTGGCAGCGGCACTCATACCTGTTCCTATATTAGGGAATTTTTTTGTACCATTAAATTTATCTCTACCCGTTTTAATGAGTACGATCATGCCTTTTTTTATTTTCAATTGTTCCTTTTCTAAAAATTTTTTTATATCACTTATAGTGATCTCTTCAAAATCAGGTTTATGTTTCATATCAATTACAAGCCCCTCATTAAAACACCATTCAAGGGGAATTTGATCTGCTGTCTTAGATGATTTTCCATTACAATGAGGTGAATAATGCCACGGAGCATCAATATGAGTGGTAGAGTGCACACCCATTTTTGTAATAGTATCATCAGACCACCCGACAAAATCTTTGGGGAACAATTTTAAAGGCAAGCCTAAAATTCTAATTAGCCATTTCGCTTTTTTATGTGGCTTATGATTTATTCAACAATTCCCGCATAAGGGTTGAATGTCCGAAAATAGAGCATTTACATTTATTTTTTTCGTAAACTTTTTCATCAAATATTTATGTAAATTGATAATTCTAATAAATATTTAGATTAAAAAAGGTTACCTCCCTAGACAAATTCTCTAGGATTTGATATAAGAGCATGGGAAACTTTATTGAATGGGGGAGGGACCTATGCCAAAAAGAGTTAATGTAGTAGAAA
>JBLIRR010000044.1:0-51245 GCA_049472395.1 bacterium
ATCTTCACTACGTACTGGACCTATGGTTTGAGAAAGAGGTGAAGCCCCACTGTAAAGGTGAGGTAATGATCATGCGATTTGCAGACGATTTTGTATGTTGCTTTCAGTATTATGACGAAGCGCAGCAGTTCTACAGAGGACTTGGGATACGGTTGGCAAAATTCAATCTTGCATTATCAAAAGAGAAGACACGACTCATTAAATTTACGCGATTTGAAACAGAGAATAACGAATCCTTCGATTTTCTGGGATTTGAGTTCCGCTGGGGAGTAAGTCGAGCGGGCAAACCACTTGTGAAGATGCAGACATCCAAGAAGAAATTCCATTTGGGTTTAAATAAGATGCAAGAGTGGATTAAAAAGGTAAGGTGTAAACTGGGAACAGCAGAGATATTCAAGAAACTAAAGTTGAAATTGCAAGGATACTGGAATTATTATGGTGTATGTGGTAATTATGAGAGACTGCAGAAATACTTTTATGAAGTCAAAAATATCGTATTTAAATGGTTGAACCGTCGAAGTCAACGCAGAAGTTGCAGCTGGGAAGAGTTCAAAGGAATGTTGGACCGGTACAAAATACCACGTCCCCGAATCAATGCTTATTGGAGTTAACCGATGCTTTTGTACGAAGCGAGCAATGTCGAGGAGCCCTGTGCGGGAAAACCGCACGCAGGGATCTGTGAGAGGGCTGTTGGGAAACCGGCATGTTCTATCTCGATTCAGAAAAAAACAATGAACGAATTGATTAGAAAATTAGTTAGACAAATACAGCTAATCTGGTTTATTTTAGCTATATCGATGGTGGCTTATATTCCCATTGTGTTTTTCGTTGTCAAAAAGGAAAGGTTGAAAGGAAGTGCCCCAGGACACCTAGAAGGAATGTGGCCAATATTTCTAATAGCATCCTTAGTGCTAGGGATTATGTCAATTTTTCAATATAAAAAATATACTAATTTCAAAAGGTTACAAGATCAAATTAAACGTAAGAGTTGCCCAATCGAGGAATATTTCAAAGATAAAAAGACAGGGGAAATTACCAAATCTGTTGAAGAAGAGTTAAACAAACTTGATAAAAATGAAATAAGGCTACTACATCTCCCCTATCTTTACTTGAAACCTGTTGTTATAGGATTATGTCTCAACACATTGATTGCTGTATCAGGAGTGTGTTTATCTCTATCCACACATTCATATTTTTTAGACATTCCATTTGTATCATTAGGGCTGTTTTTCAGTTTATTCATGTTCCCAGAACAGAAACAAATAGTTAGCATAGCAAACAAAATAAAAAAATGCTGATAACAAATCAGTATCTGACTGAAATCGCTGGTCAATTTTGTAAATTATAATTAATTGTGTAATAATAAAATATCTGCTATCGAACATTGTTTGTTATTCGCGATTTCGGCAGGTTAGTTCAAGCGAGGATGATTGAATATAAATAGATAAATGGTAATATTCAATATTTCTTTTGAATCAATGAAAAAACGTTTACGAATACTTTTAATAATCTGTCTGACTCTCTTCTCTGGGCTTGCTTTAGCAGTTGGTATCAAGATCGCTTTACATGATATTACAATACTGCCATATTATTTACTTGCTGTCTTTTATTTTATTTTGATGAATGTCATCGGTGTTAAGCTTGGCCGTCAACAAATGCATTTTATTAATTATTTAAAAAATGAGTACCCAAATAAAAAATGGAGAGAAGTACTATTTAAGGATCCTTATGACTTACATGGGAGGGAACCAGGTTTTGCAATACTGTCATATTTTTACATCACCAAAGAGGACTTTAATGATCCTCGTATTAAAAAAATGAAGGTGGATTTAAAAAAAACTGAATTTATCTATGCCGGCTTATTTTTTATTGGAATTATAGCATTTTTTATTATATTTATAAAAATTTAAGCTAATATAAGAATAAAGACACATAGAAAAAAAACAACAGAAAGCAAGGTAATAGACTCATAACGAGGCGTTCAAGCGGACAGAAATCGCTGGCCGATTTTGCTTACATGTTTAATTAATCGGCTTAAACCACTACCTCTGGTAGTGGTACCAGTAATGGGTTATACCGGTCGATTCAAATCTAAAAATAAGCCTATTCCTTTAACAAGCCACCGCCTCTGGCGGTGGTAGTTGACTGTGCTACAATACATAAATCTCCAGAGACAAGACATTGATTTTTCGGCGATTTCTGCCGGTTAACTTGATCCCCTTCTAATAAAGTGAAGAATCATGGAATTATTGCTGAATGAAAATAATCAAAAACGTTTTTTTGCATGGCTAAAAATTTTCACTGCTATTTGTGTATTTCATAGTGTAATAATACTTATTTTTTGCCAAAATCAATGGATGTATTATTTCGTTATATACGCAATGATTGCGCCATTTGTGCATGGAATTGTATTCGCTATGGGTTTAAATATTTATGCAGCTATCCATTTCAACAAGGGTACGAGTATGGAATATATCCAAGAAAAACATCCTGAAATCTGGTATAAAATATCCAAACATGGAGCATGGGGAGCGCATTATACCATAGCTTCTTTTGTAAAAGGCAAATATGATGATGGAAAAGACAAACGCCTTAATGAGATAAAGCATAGATTGCAAAAAACACGCTGGATGGTTGCGTGGTCATTTTTTTTGATATTTGGGAGCTGGATGTTAAATATTTTTGCTATCATATTGAGATCATATAAATAGGTATCAAATCGATCCACGCGGATCAAAACCGCAAGCCGTTCTTTTACAATGCTCGGTTGTGGCTAGAAAATTTAATTATTAAAGATAATTTATTGTTTTATCAGCGTTTTTGACCGGTGATCTCAATCGTCTGGAAAAAATAGATAAATTATAGAATCTGGCTATTGAATAACATTAATGAGATATGGCTTGCGATTCCCTCATGGCTGATATTATATTCCCCATACGATGCCCATGGCCCGCTGTAAAAGCTTTGAGCAAGTGCATTACCAACAGATAAATTAGGATTGGTAGTGTGTTTGTTTTGAACCGTAAGTTGGTCATTACCACGTAATAGTATTCAAAACAATAAAATGAATGAGACAAATCCGCAAATTGTTATCTACAATAAAAAGCTGTAAATCTTTCGCAGCGAACTAACATGCCAATATGGTGTAAAGTTTCGCATTCTCCTTTTTAAACAAAATTATATCAGAAAAACGTGCTTATACGAATTGTGATCATTCTATTGACTATTCAGGTAGATATGATATAATAAGGACAGACTGTTAAACGGTATGAAAAAAGCTGCATTCCTATTGCTTGTGTTAATTCTTTCAGAAGCTGTAATTTTTTCGCAGCAACTCAATATTAATATTATGAATGTCAGCGTGGGGGCAAAATGGACTATTTGGGTAGAAAGTGGAAATTTATCCAAATGATCGTGCGTTACCTTCTGTTTCTGGTGTTGATAATAATAAGTGCTTCTGTCAATGCAGAGCTGGGCTGTGAGAAATTTACCCCAAAGATGTGGATTGGACTTAACTACGATAAGCTAATAAAAGCAGGTGAATATAAAGGTAATCGCTTAACACCACTTCCTAGCTTTTCAAAATCATGGGTAGGTGGTTATATGCTTTCTACTGTTGATTACTGTAATAATGATTATGGCGTACTCCATAAGAACGCCATTATTCTTGATGCCAGGGTAGTGCGGTATGCCATCCAAAAAGGGGAATACGCTCTTTCGTTTCATTGTTCCGAGAATGGCGTCGTTAACGACAAGATAGTCGGATGCGTAAGCTTGCTTGATGAGAGTTATATTAGTCGGGCTCTGCGTGTTGATCTCGTCAAGGGAGAATTGGACTGGCTGACAACTGGCGATGACAAGAAGGGAATTGATTGTGTCGCACCACCGGGTGTGAAGCCAAAGATCAAATTCCACTTCGGCAAGTTTCAACGGCCCGAGTTGCATATTCCGAGAAATGCTGGGGAGGAGTATTGTACGTTAGTTGATACGAAACCACTGCTTGACCCCACCTCGTATGCCAAAGGTAAATATAAAATAGAAGAACTAAGTAAGGTTCCGTTGGTTCTGCTGGAAACGGTGCATTTGGCAGAGGACAGGCAATTTACTGTCAAACACAGGGGATGCGTTGACATCTATTTTGAGTTCACCTTTAAGACCAGTCTTCAAGAAAAACGAAAAGAGCATTTGTTTGCAGTGAGGAATATTCTGAATGATCTGGTGCCCAATCAAAATGCGCTGATTGATAAGATGCGCACAAAAAAAATGAGTTTGGCCATCGATGAATATCTCGCCACTCATAAAGGACAGGTGGAAGATTTTGTCGCCTGTTTCTTTAAAGTAGGGCAAGAATGTATTGAAGACGTCTCATATCGATTTGTCGGTCGCGATATTGTGGTCAAATACGTGGACCGCCCGTAGCGAAATGAGAAAACCGGGTCAGAGAGTAGTAAAATTCATCAACCACACCATACTTGACAAAGTGCTTGATGATTAATTCCAGTTAACCAACGTGGATTACCATAGATAGTGTTGACTTTTCGAAATTATGTGAATCCCAGATATTGTGGTTTGCCCAGAGCCTAAAAAGTGCAGATTTATTGAAAGTATATTACCTCGGGCCGATTTGCAGATATGCTAGGATATTTCCCATCTATGTATTTACCTTCAATCCTTGGGTTAAATGTTAATAGTGTCTCCGTACTTTGACAATTTTGATCGACTTTTATCAAAATATTGCGGAGATGTTGTCAAAGATAATTTTCTACCTCTTCCCAAGTATGCTGTTTTCGTATAAAATACAATGATAGCTGGATATATCAAAAGGTAAATCTTTACCTCTTTTCAGCCAGTAGTATAGTTTTTTTGTCCATAGCGTGTGCGTATCCTAGCTCATAAAAGACATTAGGATTTGGAGGCGTAATTTCCGCTATAACAACTTCTGTTCGATTATGTCACGAATCACATTACAGAAACCGCTAGCCGATTTTGCTCACATACTCGTATCCTACTATAATACATATATGGCCATAGATAATTATATGTTTATTCAGCGGTTTTTGCCGGTTAGTTTATAGGAAAATAATGAAAAGACTACAAAAAATATTGTATATTACTGCTGTTCTACTTTTCATACCTAAAGCTTGCTTTGCAGATGGTGGTGGACCGATACTGTTACTTATGAATGGCTATGCATTTAGCTTAGACAAATTTGGATTCATTACATTGTAAACGATGCATATGAAGGTTCAAAAAACATCTTTTGCGCCCAAGAGGACTCATTGTCCTTTTTTTATTCTCAATCCCTAAGTACTCATTTGCCGGAAGAACCTTAAAAAATCAAAGAGAAATAATGAATAAAGAAATCAGTCTTTCAGCAAAAGATCGTGAAACTAGAATGAAACTTTGTAAAGTTCTTTACATGTTGTTTATCATTAGTGCTTTTTTATTAGGGTATAGCGGTTATAATCAAATACGTTTTGGAATCCACTCTGCTAAATGGCCTACCATTGATGGAGAGATTATCAAATCACAAGTTATACTCATACAGGTGCTATCCGAAGAAGAACCTATACGCCAGAAATTCATTTTGTTTATGTAGTAGACGGTATAGAATATACAGGTACAAAATTTGAATTTATCCAATCGGGGATGGGTAAAGATTGGTCCCATAGAAAAATTGAAGAATATCCTACAGGTAAAAAGATCGAAGTTTTCTATAATCCTGATGATCCAAAAATTTCATGCTTAGAACCCGGGGGAAGTTTAAAATACATTCTTTCAACAATTAAATTAATAATTGTATTCTGCTGTGCCTTTTTTCTATTAGCATATATATGTTATTGGGATTATAGAAGGGTAAAGAATGCTGTTTTTGACAGTGATAATCGAGTTTTTACTATCAAATGAGGGACAATCACTAGTCTTTGAGCCTATAGTGGAAATATTACCCGGGGATATGGTAGTTTATAAAGTAGTCTGTTATGCTATTACATCGGGAAACGTAAAGAATAAGGCAAAAATTATGTTTGATCAATTTGATAAGCCTATTCTAGAAGAAGAAGGGACAAGTATTTATAAATAATAACTTTACCAATACCTATACACTGGTTGTAGGGGGAAGCGGGTTTATAGGGAAAGCCCTGATCAGGCGCCTTGTTGAGCTTGATGCGAAGGTAGTAAGTCTGGGGCTTCGTAAAGATAAAGTAGCCCAGGCAGGCGATAAGGTGCATCACATTGTTGCTGATCTTTGCGATCATACGTCGTTATCAAGGGTGTTAAAAGATCCTTTAGCCATCAAGAGGCCTTTTGATTATGTGTTTAACCTCGGTGGGTATATTAACCACTCACCTTATCTTTCAGGGGGAAGAGAGGTAATCACTACCCATTACAATGGCACTATGAACCTTCTTGACAGTGTGTATCACACGCATCTTAAGGCTTTTGTCCAGGTTGGAAGCAGCGATGAGTATGGGGGAAGTCCTGCCCCTCAACGTGAAAATATGCGCGAATCTCCGATTTCACCTTACTCAGCGGCAAAAGTTGCCGCAACGCATCTTATTCAGGCACTTTCTCGCGCAGAGCACTTTCCTGGAGTAGTGGTCCGGTTGTTTTTAGTGTATGGTGAAGGCCAGGATCTGCGCAGATTTTTGCCTCAAATTATACAGGGCTGTCTTAAAGACAGGGAATTTCCAACCTCAGCCGGCGTTCAATTGAGAGATTTTTGCTATATTGAGGATGTTGTTGAAGCTTTACTTCGCTGCGCTGTCACGGAGAAAGCCCGAGGGGAAGTTATTAATATTGCATCAGGTCAACCGATCTCAGTCAAGGACCTTATTGAAAAGGTTGTCACGCTGATCGGGTGTGGCCGTCCCAATTTTGGTGCATATCCCTATCGTCCATTGGAGAATATGGAGCTTTACGCTGATGTTGAGGTGGCCTCTAAGTTACTTGGATGGCAACCAACGACAAGTCTTGATGAGGGGCTGCGAAGAACAATTGCATGGTATAGAAAGGAATTTCAGGGATAATGGGCATTCCCTTGGTGAGCGTGATCATGAATTGCCTGAATGGGGCCCATTATGTATCTCATGCTCTGGACACGGTTTTTTCCCAAACATACCCTCATTGGGAGATCATTTTCTGGGACAATGGGAGCACGGATGAGAGCAGTATCATTGCCAAACGGTATGGGGAAAAAGTCCGCTGCTTTAAAAGTGATGTAACAACAACCCTTGGTGAGGCGCGCAACAATGCCCTTGCAAAATGCCAAGGCGAGTATGTCGCCTTCCTGGATGTGGATGACCTATGGCTTCCGGAAAAATTAGAGCAGCAAGTTTCTCTTTTTGAGCAGAATCCGAAACTGGGGCTTGTATTTAGCGATTCATTGTTGTTTAATGAGAAAGGAGATCAATATAGGTTATTTGAGCTGTTTGTTCCTAAAAGGGGCATAGTGTTTGGTGAACTTCTTAAAAATAATTTTATGCAGACCGTGACAATAATGTATAGAAAGGATGCGCTCGCCTCCTTGCCCTATGTCTTTGATAATAGATTCACAATGGCGATGGATTATGATTTGTCATTGCGAGTTGCCTATTTTTACGAGATCGATTATGTGGACCGCCCTTTATGCAAGTGGAGGATGCATCCGGGAAGCGAGTCAAACAGAAAAAGATTTCTCATGCCGAAGGAGAACCAGATTGTCATTGAAAAATTACGCAGGGAGCTCCCTGACATAGAGACTCGCTATAAGGACGAGGTGCACTTATTTCTCAAGGCCTTCGTTCATCGTCAGTTAGCGTTCGAGCAATGGGACGAAGGGAACAGGGCACGTGCACGAGCCTATTTATCACCCTATCTAAAGGACCCTACCTGCTTACTTACCTATGTAAGCACGTGGATTTTCCCATTTAGTGTATTTGATAGAATAAAAACCTTATCAGTGAACAAATTATTATGGTATATTAGGAGGGGGAACGCTTGAAAGTAGTCATTTTATGTGGAGGCAAGGGAACGCGTCTCAGAGAAGAGACTGAATATAAACCAAAACCCATGGTGGAGATCGGGGACCGTCCAATATTGTGGCATATTATGAGATTATATAGTCACTACGGGTTCAAGGATTTTATCCTCTGCACCGGGTATAAGCACCAGGTTATTAAGGAATATTTTTTAAACTATCGGTATATGAATAGTGATATTACCATATCGCTTGCGTCGGATCAGCGTATTATATGTCATAATTGTCATGAAGACGATTGGACCGTGACGATTGCATATACCGGCGAGGAGACGAAAAAGGGAGGGCGGCTGAAAATGATTGAACGCTATTTGGATGATGGCCCTTTCATGGTTACCTATGGGGATGGGGTATCTGATGTGAATATAAGTGAGCTGATTGCCTGTCATAAAGAAAAGGATGTGTTAGCCACCTTTACGGGTGTGCATCCTATTTCACGCTTTGCAACGGTAAAGCGTGATCAGAATGGCAGGATAATAGACTGGCATGAAAAAAAACCGCTTGAAGAGTATATTAATGCCGGCTTCTTTGTTCTTGAAAGGGCGGTGCTCGATTATATTGAGAAGGATGTGGAACTTGAGGAGGAGCCTATGAAACGTATCGCACAAGAGGGGAAATTAAATATGTATGAACATAACGGCTTCTGGCATTGTATGGATACCTATCGCGATTATCTTCTCCTTTCACAATTATGGGCAGGCGGAAGAGCACCATGGAAGGTATGGACGTAATGGGTACCTACCTATTTCAAAATTTCTTTAAGGGAAAACGTGTCCTTGTCACGGGACATACCGGATTTAAGGGATCATGGCTCACCTTATGGCTGGTGCAACTGGGAGCCCACGTTGCCGGATTTTCAGCATACTATCCTTCGGAGCCCTGCAATTTTAAGCTTTTGGGTTTAGAAAGATTCATTGAACACCATGAGGGTGATATTCGTGACAGCGACACTCTTTTGAAAGTATTCGAGCATTACAAGCCCCATATTGTATTTCATTGTGCTGCCCAGCCCCTTGTCAGACGTTCCTATAAAGAGCCGAAGCTTACCTTTGATACGAACCTGGGGGGGACAGTGAATGTGCTTGAGTGTATCAGGCGCAGCGGCTGCGTTGAAGCCACGGTCATTATAACGAGTGATAAATGCTATAGAAATGCAGAGTGGGTGTGGGGATACAGGGAGATTGACCGATTAGGGGGTGATGATCCGTATAGTGCCTCAAAAGCCTGCGCAGAAATAGCGATACGTTCATATTGCTCTTCCTATTTTAATAAGGAGGGAGGGGTTGCTCTCGCCTCCACACGGGCAGGGAATGTTATAGGGGGTGGTGATTGGGCGGAAGACAGAATTGTTCCTGATTGTGTGCGGGCCTGGTCTGAGGGGAGGGAAGCACTCATTCGAAGCCCTCGCGCTACACGGCCATGGCAGCATGTGCTGGAACCTTTAAGTGGTTACCTTTGGCTCGGGGCCTTACTCGGGAAAGGAGAGATAAAAGGTGGCGAGGCGTTTAATTTTGGTCCTCAATCCGATGTCATTAAGACGGTGAGTGAGTTGATTACGATGTTTCAGCATTATTGGAAGAGAGCGCAATGGAGAGTTGAGGAAGGGGATGTATGGGTTAAGGAAAGTGGTCTGCTCAAGTTATGCTGCGATAAGGCATTATCCCTGCTCGACTGGAGGGCAATATTGAACTTTGAGGAAACGGTTGAGTTGACTGCACAGTGGTATAAGAGTCTTTATGAAGATAAGGGGAATATGTATGAAGTAAGTGAGGCACAGATAGAGCGGTATTGCATGCTGGCGGGAGAAAGAGGCGCGAGGTGGGCTCTGGTAAGGAGCGAAGCTCGGCATGATTGAGGGCGTTGTTGTGCAAGAATTAACACAGATTATTGATACACGGGGCAGGGTCATGCATATGCTGAGAGCTGATAATCCCCTTTTTGACAGATTTGGAGAAATATATTTTTCTGAGGTCTTAGCTGGTGTTGTAAAGGCCTGGAAAAAGCACAGGAGAATGACGCAGCTTTTTGCCGTCCCTGTGGGGATGATCCGATTGGTCATATATGATGATCGTGAAGGCTCAAAAAGCAATGGCAAAGTAGCTGTTTTTGAGGTGGGAAGGGAGCAGTATCAATTAATCAGAATCCCCCCCATGCTCTGGTACGGATTTAAATGTATAAGCGATCAGCCTGCTCTTCTTGCCAATTGCGCTGACCTGCTCCATGATCCGGGTGAGGGAACGCACAGAGAGCTTAATGATCCTCTCATACCCTATCAATGGTGAAGGTGAAATATTTTATAACCGGAGGTACGGGTTTTATCGGAAGACATGTGGTCACAAAATTATGTGAGGATGAATCTGCCGATATTTTATGTATAACCAGGAAAACACAAAAAGAGGCCCTTCACAACGTCACATATAGAGAAGGGGATATATGTGATCCTGATGTGGTGGCTGAATGCGGCGAAGGATCTGATTATATTATTCACATGGCTGGATGTAAAAATGATCCGCACTCTTTTTTCAAGGCGAATGTAGAGGGTACACAGAACATACTCAATGCCTCATCTCGCAGCGCACATTTAAAAAAACTCATATATATGAGCAGTGTTGGAGTGATAGGGGATACAAAAGAGCTGCTTATCAATGAACAAACAGAGTGCCAACCCAATAATGATTATGAAAGGAGTAAATACCAGGCAGAATTGATGGTCAGGAAGTATTCACGGGAGCATCCCGGAAAAGTAGTAATAGTGAGACCCACAAATGTATTCGGAGAGGATGATCCGGAAACACATCTTTTAAATTTATCGAGAAAAATCAAGCACCACTGCTTTTTTTTTGTGGGCAGGGATATCTCCACGTATTATGTAAATTATGTCTATGTAAGAGAAATAAGCGAATTGATCCCTCAACTTCTCACCTCTTCCCATTCCCACGACCTTTATATTATTAATACTCCCACCCTTTTATCGAAGTTCATCATGACAATACAAAAAATTTTTCATAGTGACACTCCTATTAAACATCTACCCTATTTGCCGATAAAGATCATAGCGAGCTGCTTTGACGCAATTCCCAGGAGTATCATGCGCCATCCCCCTGTAAATAGCCTCAAATTAAAAGAAGTGACGAATAAAAAACAATACTCTGCTGCATTACTCAAACAAGACTTAGGCTGGAGCCCGGCCTTTACAATGGAGAATGCACTGACAAATCTCCTGTCAGATTATACTCGCAGGGGCCTTCTCGCATGAAAAAGATCCTCCTGGCAATAAGCCCATCCAAAGAGATTGGTGGGGCCCAAAAGTTATTTTTAATTACCCTTAAGGAATTTATAAAAAAGAACTATTCCCTCGTGGTTGTCCTGCCTGATGAATCGTTGCTCTCCACCATTAAATCATATAATATCCGATTCTATCTTGTGAATTTTCATTCGATATCCTGTCTTGTGGCTATTTTGAGGATACTGCACAAGGAGAAGGTTGATATTATCAATACGTATTTGCCCCAGGGAAGCCTGGTGTTTTCTTTTGTGAATTTAGTTTTCCGCACGCCTCTTTGTTGTACCTTGCTCAATGCCATAACACATGAAAAATTAAATACGCTACAGAGGCGCATTTATCCCCTTCTTTATTTTCTTCTTTATAAGCTGTGCGATGGGATAATCGTAAACTCCAGGCAAAACAGGCAGCATTTTATTGATGTGGGCAGAATGAAGGGCGAGCACGTAAAGGTGATATATTCCGGTATTGAGAAAGATGAATTCTCGACACCTCAGCCGACTCACCCCAAAAGGGATACATTTATTATCGGGACAGTCGGGCGCCTCTCACGGGAAAAGGGGCAGAATTATTTAATAGATGCCCTCTCGCGTTTAAAGGGTGTGGATTTTGAATGCATTATCGTAGGTGATGGCCCATTGAGGGGAGAATTGGAGGATCAGGTTGCGCGGGCAGGGTTAAAAGAAAAAGTCACATTTTTAGGATTTCAGCGCAAGGTGGCTCAGTTAATTCAGTGGATGGATGTTGTTGTTACTCCCTCATTAAACGAGACCTTTGGGATAACAATCGTTGAGGCCTTTGCATTGAGAAAGGCGGTTATCGCCTCAGAGGTCGGCGGGATACCTGAATTGGTAAAACATAAAATCACCGGTCTTCTCTTCCCAGTCCATGACAGTAGCGCGTTAGCTGAGAGGATTGAATACCTGTATCATAATAGAGCAGAGATTGACAGAATGGGTCAGAATGCCTATGATTTTTTCATGAACAACTTTACCAGCTCAATTATGGCTGAGAACACACTCGCCTATTATGATACACTCATTAAAAGGGAACAGCAGTATGCATAAATTTGTCATGATTGATCCGGGATTTTTAGGTGAGTATGGTATGGGGAAGTGGGGCTGCGCCTATTGGAGCAGCGCCATAAACCATGGAGTAGCGCAAATTTCTGCTGTATGCAAGGAAGAAGGAATTGACTTTTCCTTGATAGATTTCAGGCGGGTGACCTCCTATGACCATTTTGCGGATATTATCGGCACACAGGAAAGTCCCTGGTATGGGATCACATGCCGCACTGTCGATGTCCCTATTGCGGAGAAGGCGGCAGCAATTATCAAAGAAAAAAAACCTGAGTGTAAGATCATAGTGGGCGGGATTCATCCGAGTATTTATCCGGATGATTTCTTAAAAAATCCCACTATTGATTATGTATTTGCCGGTGAAGCCGATGTTACGCTTCCCCTTCTGATTAAAGAGCCCGGGCGATTTTCAAAACACGTAAAAGGGGATGTGCCTGATATTGATGAAAGTCCCTTTGAAGATTTAGAAGTATATGATTATAAAACCTCCATCTCATTTTCATTATATGGAGGAATTGTAAAGCCTCCCATGGTCCCTCTTATTACAAGCCGGGGGTGTGTATATAATTGTAAATTTTGCCAACCTGCCGAGCGGATTCTCTATGGGAAGAAGTACCGACAGAAAAAAGTGAGCAGGGTTTTGGAAGGTGTGGACTATATTGCCTCTTGTTTTGATTTCAACTCCATCATGCTTTATGATGATTGTATCCTGGCACATAAGGATTTCTTGTATCCCCTCCTGCATGAACTTGCCAAGAAACGCAAGACAGAGATCATGCTTCAGGGACGCGCTGATAATATTTGTCAGTTGGGAGATGAGATTGCTGAATTCAAGAAATTGGGGCTTGCGGCGGTCATTGTCGGCTTTGAGAGTGGGAGTCAGAGGATACTTGATTTTATTGGAAAACGAACCACTGTTGAGGATAATAACAATGCGGGTGAACTATTGCATAAACATAATATAAAAATAGTAGGCAATTTTATGATAGGCCTTCCCACTGAGACGTGCGATGAAATGCGACAGACAGTGAATATGGCGCAGAGAATCAAACCCACCATAGCCAGTTGCTCTTTTTATTCTCCCATGCCTGGTTCTTATATTTATGACTATTGCAAAGAGAATGATCTTATTATTGAAAAAAGTTTCGCCAAATTAAGCAGAGATCCCACAACACCCAAAATTAAGGGAGTGGATTATCACTATGCTGCCAAGGCCCTTTATGAAATAACGGGAAGCAGATTCAAAAATCCCCTCGTGAGAAAGCTTGTCGGGTATGCGTATAAAAATCTTAAACGCGGCCCTGTGCGTGAAAAACTGACGCGCATATATAATAGAGTAGTAAGATGAGCAAAATATTAATGCTCAACCCCCCTTTCCTTCCCAAATACTCGCGATTTTCACGAAGCCCCGCCGTGACGAAGAGCGGCACGCTCTATTATCCCTTATGGCATGCGTATGCAACGGGAGTGATCGAGAAGGAAGGCCATGAGGTACGACTGCTCGATGCTCCGGCAGAAGGACTCAACAGGGAAGAATGTTACCGCATCGCCCGGGACTTTTGTCCTCAGATGGTTGTACTCTATACCTCCACTCCAAGTATTTATAATGATATAGAGATAGGTGGTGCGATAAAAGAGATCATTCCCGAAAGCTTTATTGTCCTTACCGGCCCTCATGTATCAGCGCTGCCGGAAGAATCCCTTGCACTCGATAACAGAATAGATGCGGTGGCACGGGGCGAATATGATATGACACTTGTTGATCTGGCAAAGGTCCTTCCTGATAAAGAGGGATTGGATGAGGTGCACGGCATCACCGTCCGTTGCAATGATGAGATAAGAACAACGCCGGCACGTGAATTTATCGAGGACCTTGATGCATTGCCCTTTGTATCTTCGGTGTATAAAAAGCATTTACGCATAGAAAATTATTTCTATGCCCATTGCAGATATCCAATTGTCTCTTTTTTTACAAGCCGAGGGTGTTATGCGCGGTGCACGTATTGTGTTTATCCACAGCAGATGTTCGGGAGAAAGCAACGCCAGAGAAGCCCTGAAAATATTGTTGCGGAGTTTGCATACATCGCAAAGGAGCTCCCCTATGTGAAGGAGGTCCTTATTGATGATGACACCTTTTCTTTTGATCAGGAACATACAATAAAATTTTGTGAGCTCATGATGGAAAAATCAATCAAGATCCCATGGACAGTGGAATGTCGGGCAAATCTGCATTATGAAACAATGGTGATGATGAAAAAAGCCGGGTGCAGACTTATTGTGATCGGATTTGAAAGCGCTGATAATACCATATTGAAGAATGTTCATAAGGGGCTCACCGTTGAGAGAATGAGGGAGTTTGCACAGGATGCGAAAAGGGCAGGCATAATGATACATTCCTGTTTTATGGCGGGCAATAGGGGAGAGACGAGAAAAACCTTGAAAGAGTCCCTCGCCTTTGCCAAAGAGATAGGCGCTGATACCTGCCAATTTTTCCCGCTTATGGTGTATCCTGGAACAGAAGCGTATGAGTGGGCCAAGGAGAATAACTATCTGCTTACCCGTAATTTCAGGGAGTGGCTTACCGATGAAGGGCTTCATAACTGTGTTGTCTCAACGCCTGACCTTTCTGCGAAGGATTTGGTAGAATTTTGCGATTATGCGCGGAAAAAATATTATCTGAGCCCAAAGTATCTTACCTACAAGCTCATTCAGAGTTTGAAGGCACCGCAGGAGATGAAAAAGACAGTAAAGTCTGCGAAGATATTCTTTAAGTATCTCTTAAGAGGGTAGGCAAAAGAGGTGTTTTTTTATTCAGAAATTATTTTCCTGTCAGCACTTTTTCTCACCTGCTATACATATTTTATCTATCCGATTATTATTTTCCTTTGGGCGCAGAGCGCACGCACTGCTCCACTAGGCACACAGATGGATTATTATCTGCCGGACGTGACACTTATAGTTGCCGCCCATAATGAGGAGAAGGTTATTGAATCAAAGCTTAATAACATCCTGGGGCTTGATTATCCGAAGGATAAACTCACTTCCCTTATAGTCTCTGACGGATCCGATGATAGGACATGCGAAATTGTCCGAATATATGAAGCAGCAGCGCCCATTCAATTAATAGAAATGCCTCGAGTCGGCAAAGTCAATGTCTTAAACAGTGCGGTGCCACAGGCAAAGGGTGAGATTATCGTCTTCTCCGATGCCAATACTCTTTATTATCCGGACGCCATAAGAAAACTTGTTGCTCATTTTGAAAAGAGCGATGTGGGGTGTGTGTGCGGCAGGCTCCAGTTGGCCAATCCGAGGAAGGTACAAAGTGGCGAGGGAGAGAGTTTTTATTGGCGCTATGAGACCTGGATTAAAGAGAAAGAGAGCCGACTTGGCTGTGTAGTGGGAGCGAACGGTGCTATTTATGCCATCCGGAAAAAATTATTTGAGAAAATGCCCCCAACAGTTATTAATGATGATTTTCATATTTCCATGAAAATCATGGAAAGGGGCTATAAAGTCATCTATGAAAAGAAGGCTGTCGGCACTGAGGAGGTGGCTCTCGACTTTAAGAGTGAGTTTTTGCGGCATATCCGAGACGGGGCAGGCCACTATCGTGAGATAGCATATCTTACCTCTCTCTTGAACCCGCTTAAAGGTGTGAGGTTCTTTGCCTATGTATCACACCGTTTTATCAGGTGGATGGTCCCTTTTTTCCTGCCCGTGATATTTATCTCAAATATGATTCTTGTGCGATCGCTCCCCTATATGATACTTTTTCTACTCCAAATAGGGATTTATGCAATGGCTGTGCTTACCTTTTTCCTGCAAAGAGCGCATAAAAGGACGGGTGTTTTCAAGATCCCATTTTTTTTCCTCAGTATTAATCTTGCCCTTATCATTGGATTTCTAAAAAATATACGTGGCACTCAGGGCGTCACCTGGGACAGGACGGCCCGGTAAAACTGTTCACACACCACACTCTTTAATCCTTCCTTAAGTTCCCTTCTTTTTTAATCCTTCCTTTTTCACTTTTCCCATTTTTTTTCCTTTTAGCATTAAGCATCCGGTATCTTGCATCGGAAGCTCCGCTGAAAAAAAATTTTAGCTCTATGCGTGTCGGCTTGAGGCGGAGCTTTGCTGGAATACTACGCCATAATTGCTGAAATATATATTGCGTATTTGAGCGTAATATGCTAAAATAACGGTGTTATTTATCAGGGGCTTAAAAGTGCTGTTAAAATGGACAGGTGCATAAGGTTATTCATACGGTTATAAGATAAATTGTATATTTGACAATAATAAAACAATGTATTAATCTGTAAGGAGAATATAAATACTAAATATACAATGTTGAAAAAGAAAGGACTTACCATAAAAGATTATAATCGTTACAGCAATTTCATGCAGCTTGGGGATGGATTTGTGGTCATTAATAAAAATTTCAATATTGTCTTTATGAACCAACAAATGATCAATCTGTATGGAAAAGGTGTGGGCAAGAAATGCCATAAGATATTCTTTGATCGTTTAGAGCCATGCAAAAAAGAATGCCCGGTCAAGGTTATTCTGAAGCAAGAGGGGGAATTAAAGCATGTACGGGTATTTAAGCATGAGAAAAAAGATCTGTATGATCGTTGGTTCGAATTAACAGGGACCTTAGCCGTATTGAATAACCAAACTATAGATCCAAAAGATGTGTCCCAAATAATGGTTATGGCGCGAAATGTTACTGAATGTAAAGGTTTTCAAGAAGAGCTGGAGATGAAGAATGAAGTGCTTGCCCAAAAGAACAAACAACTTGAAAGTTTTGTCTATACTGTTTCTCATGATTTAAAATCTCCTGTATTTTCTATAAAAGGATTAATTCAAGCTATTATTGAAGATTATGGCAATAGATTGCCTGACCCTGCGCAGGAATATTTAAAAGACATTGAATATAGCGCTGATCAGATGGGACGCTTGATACGAGATCTTCTGGAGTTGTCCCGTATTGGCCGCTTTAGAAGTGAAAGACAAGAAGTGCCTATGTCGAAGATAATAGAAGAAGTGCTCAAACAGATAGACTACCAACTTAAGGATAAAAATATTGAATTAATAATTGATGAAGAATTGCCTGTTTTATTTTGCGATAAAAAATTGATTGTGCTCGCATTAAACAATCTCCTAGACAATGCAATCAAATTTTCAGCTCAGAATCCGCATCCAAGAATTGAAGTTCGTTGTGAGGAAGACAATTTATATAATATCTGTTCTGTGAGTGACAATGGAATCGGCATTGATAAAGCCTATTTTAATAAGATATTTGATATCTTTCAAACACTCGATGAATTAAAACATCCTAATAGTACGGGAGTGGGCCTCACGATAGTAAAAAGTATAGTGGAGGTGCATGATGGGAGGATATGGCTTGAATCAACAAAGAATGAAGGGACTACTTTTTATTTTACAATTAGAAAGAAGAGATAATATAAGGTAAGGAAAATATATGGGGGTAATACAATGAAAGGGGCAAACCTAAAAATTTTATTGGTAGAAGATGAGCCAATTCATGCAAAATTAGCTCAACGAGAGCTTACAAGTTTCGATAAAAGTGTCAATATACACCATGTAATGACTGCTGAAGAATGTTTGGATTGGTTAGAGAATAATAATGAGTACGATTTGATAATTTTAGATTATTCTTTGCCCCAGAAAAATGGAATAGATGTCTTAAAAGAGATCAAACATCGTTATAAATCTCCTAAACCGATTATTATGGTTACGGGTCACGGAAATGAGAATGTCGCGATAGAGGCCCTGAAATTAGGAGCTGCGGACTATATTATTAAAACAGAGGATTATTTAAAGCGGCTCCCTTACGTGGTAAAAGAGTGCATTGAGCGTGTAACACTGACCAAGGAAAAGGAACAGCTTCAGATAAAATTAAAGGAGTCTGAAGAGTGGTACCGGAATATTTTTGATGCATCCCTTGACGCTATTATCACCACGGATAACCAGCGCAGGATCATTTCCTGCAATCCTGCTGCGTCAACATTTTTGGGCTATTCACTACAAGAGTTGGAGCAGAAAAGTCTGTCTGATCTTATGGAAGACCCAAAAGAAGTTGAGAAGGTGTATAAGAAATTAGAGAAAGAGGGCAGGGTCACCAATCAGGAGCTTGAAGTGGTATGCAAAGATAAAGAAAAGAAGACGACCCTTGCATCTTTCTTCTATATACGGGATGATAAAGGGGGCATCTTAGCTATGGGCAGTATTTTCAAGGATATTACCTTGCGAAAAAAGAATGAAAAGATGCTTGCTGAATTATTTGAGGAGACGAAGAAAAAATCCAATGAATTGAGTAAAGTAAATAAGATGCTTGAAGATTATATTACAGGGAAAAGAATGCCAGGTTAAAAGGGGGAAAAAATGATTATTACAAAGATTGCCAATCTAAATTCAGTGATGGATGGCCTGCTCTTTATTGTATATTGTGTTGTTGTTGGCGGTTTAATGCTTCATTTTTTCGGGTTTATTCTTTCCGGGCGTTTTCGGGAAAGATTTATAAATAAGCATATGAAAAAAGTCACCCCCCATGATTATTTATTGCTCCCTATCCGCATTTGTCATTGGGTGCACCTTATTTGCATAGGGGGGCTCGTGTTTACCGGATTCTGCATCCGCTATAAATTATTGGAAGCACACATGGTCGTATGGAAACGACACCACTTTTATCTGGGGATAATTGTATTAATCAATTTTGTCATACGACTCATTTATGCATTTAAGGGAAGAGGAAAAACTTACAAAGATTTTCCTGTGTGGGCAAAGGACCTTTTTAATACGCCGGCAGTTATAAAATATTATCTCTTTATAAGTGATGATTATCCCCATATTGCAAAATATGCCTCTCTTCAAAAGATAACCTATAATTTTTTCTGGCAATTTCTCCTTGTCCAGGGCATCACGGGATTTTTTCTTCTCTTGCCGGAATTAACCTTACAAAGAATTATATTATATACTGGATCCATGGAGGCTGCAGTGGCCTTTATAAAGGTTATTCACATGGCGCTGACATGGTTTTATATTATTTGTACGACAATTCATGTGTATTTATCAGTATCGGAAGGATTTCCTCTGTTTAAATTAATTATGTTTAACATTGAACCTGACATTGTGGTTGAGGAAAAATCATGAGTACATCAAATCTTTTTACCTTTCATAAGGGTATTCATCCACCGGATTATAAAGAAGCGGCAAAGGATAAACCAATTACGGAGTGCTCCTTGCCACCTGAAATTATCATCCCTATGCGTCAACATATTGGCCAACCTTGCAGTCCCACAATTAAGATAGGTGATAAAGTAAAGATAGGCCAGAAAATTGGTGATGCAGCAGGCTTCATCTCCGCTCCGATTCATGCAAGCATTTCAGGTAGCGTGAAGGAGATTGGCCCAAGGCCTCATTTTATGGGGATTGATGTTGAATCTGTCGTTATTGTGCCTGATCGCGAGCAAGTGTGGGAGAATCTTAAGGGAGCTGATGAGGGAGAGGTTTCATCTCCGGAGAAGATTAGAGAAAAGGTGCGGGGAGCAGGTATTGTTGGTATGGGAGGTGCAACCTTTCCGACGCATGTGAAGCTTAATCCCCCAAAAGATAAGGAAATTGATAGTGTGATTGTGAATGGGTGCGAGTGCGAGCCCTTTCTCACCTGTGATTATCGTTTGATGATCGAGCAGCCGGATGATCTTGTGAGCGGGATAATAATTGCCATGCGGTGTGTAGGAGCGCGCCACGGCTATATTGGTATTGAGGTGAACAAGCCGGATGCTATCGAGATACTTGAGAGGCGGCTCATAGAGAGGGAAAATGATATTCCGTCAGGGATGGAAATTCGTGTTGCGAGGCTTATGACAAAATATCCGCAAGGATCAGAAAAGCAGTTAATAAAAGCAATAGTAGATCGTACCGTTCCTGTGCAAAAGCTCCCAAGTGAGGTAGGGGTACTGGTGCAGAATGTGGGAACGATGATTGCTATCTATAAAGCGGTCAAACATGGCATTCCTTTAATCGAAAGGGTTGTGACCGTGACCGGCCCGGTTATAAAAGAGCCCAAGAACCTCCGTGTCAAGATTGGAACGCCAATTTCATGGTTAATTGATGAATGCAGCGGATTCACTGAGCCCCCTGGCAAGGTTATATGTGGTGGCCCGATGACTGGTTTTGCCCAAGCTCATTTAGAAGCCTCTGTGATCAAAGGAACTTCCGGTATTGTTGCGTTATCTAAGGATATGGTGAAGCGGACTATGGAAAGGCAGCTTCCCTGTTTGAAGTGTGGGAAATGCGTTGATATATGTCCTTTGTTCTTAACTCCCAGCCTTTTTGGAAGTTATGTTGAAAAACGGCGCTTTAATGACCTTGAAGATAGCGGGATTTTAAATTGCGTAGAGTGCGGCTCATGCGCGTATATTTGCCCTGCAAAGCGTCCCTTGATTCAATTGATTCGCATTGCCAAACGTGAAATTGTAGCCAATAAGAGTAAGCGTAAAGCGGTAGGAGTATAAAATAATGGTAATGAAGAAGGATGTATCTGAATATGTGGTCCAGTCTGTTTCCAATGCAATTGATGTGCTGGAGTGTTTTATGGGGGAGAAAACAGAATGGGGAGTGACAGAGCTTAGCCAAAAGTTGAACCTTAGTAAAAATAATGTATTTCGTCTTCTGTCAACGCTTCTTGCTCGTGGGTATGTGGAACAGAACTCTGCCACGGGAAGTTATAAACTAGGGCTTCGATCATTTGAATTAGGGCAAGCCTATTCAAGGAATATGGGCTTGCTTAGACAGGCGAGTGCAATTTTAAAAAAATTGCACGATCAGACACTCGAAACAGTCTACCTTTCTATTTACGACAATGGCGAGATAATATATATCAGTATGGCAGAGACAACCCATCCTGTTCGCATTATTCCAATGGTGGGACATCGCGCTCCTGCTTACTGTACTGCAATAGGTAAGGTCCAGTTAGCCTTTAAATCCCCGGAAGAGATTGAGAGGGTTATAAAAACATCGAAGCTGAGGCCCTTAACGCCAAACAGTATTACTGATAAAAAGCAATTTCTTGATCATCTTGCCCAGATTGTCAAAGATGGTTATGCCATTGATAATGAAGAATATCAACTCGACGTCAAATGTGTTGCCTGTCCTATAAGAGACTATACAAATAATGTTGTCGCCGGCATATGCATATCCGGTCCCATATTGCGCATGTATAATGATCGCATTGATAATGAATTGATACCTCTTCTGAAAGAGGCTGCTTTTGAGATATCCCATCGCTTAGGGTATAACGGGAGCGGAGGGAAAATGGCGTGAAGCTCGCTATTTCAGGGAAAGGTGGGGTTGGAAAAACCACTGTTGCGGCACTTCTGTGCCGAATTATGGCTGAGAGGGGGAAGAAAGTAGTCGCAATAGATGCAGACCCGGATGCAAATCTCGCCGGTGCGATCGGTATAAATCCTGAGGAGGCAGAACGCATAAAACCCATTACCGACATGCCGGAGCTTATTGAGGAACGAACGGGTGTAAGACCGGGATCAGGGGATACATTTTTTAAATTAAATCCCCGGGTCGATGATCTACCGGACCTTTATGGTAAAGAATTTGAGGGAATAAAAATACTCACCCTCGGCCACTATAAACAGGGTGGCGCAGGATGTTATTGTGCAGAGAATGTGATGATTAAATCGTTAATTAATCATCTGCTTTTAAGGAGCAACGAAGCACTGGTAATAGACATGGAGGCGGGGATTGAGCATTTAAGCCGTGGTACCGCTGCCTCGGTGGATGCTATGATCGTAGTTGTTGAGCCGGGCAGCAGGAGTATTGATACTGCAAAGAGAATAAAGAAGCTTACGTCTGATTTGGGGATTCGTTATTATTTTATTGTGGCAAATAAGATTAGAAGTAGTGAGGATAGAGAGTATATTAATGATAGTTTTGAGGTAGGACAGATCATAGGTTGCCTCCCGTACTCTGATGAGATAGCACACGCCGATCAAGAAAGCCGCAGCCCCTATAGGACTTCTTCTCAGATCACAGAGGAGATCTCTTGTATTCTTGATGCACTGGAGGGGACATTACGCAGGAATGGATCTTGAGAAAATAGAAAAAGGGGTCCGTTTAATTTTAGAAGCTCTCGGGATAAGTGAGCAGGCAGGTGTTCTGAAAACCCCTGAAAGGGTCGCTCAACTTTACGCAGAGATATTTAGTGGCATTGAGGCTGATCCTTCAACAATACTTACACCGATCGAGGGGGAATCATTCGATGAAATGGTATTGATTAGGGACATACCCTTTTATTCTGTCTGTGAACATCATTTACTGCCCTTTATGGGACAGGCCCATATTGCCTATATCCCCGCCAATGGAAAGATTGTGGGCATTAGCAAGTTGGCGAGGGTCTTGGAAGTACTTGCGAAAAGGCCGCAAGTGCAAGAGAGGCTCACGCATGATGTGGTTGATCTCATCATGGATAGTATTAAGCCAAAAGGGGCGATGGTGATTATCAAAGCGGAACATCT
Source organism: bacterium (assembly GCA_049472395.1). Taxonomy (GTDB): domain Bacteria; phylum SZUA-182; class SZUA-182; order DTGQ01; family JBLIRR01; genus JBLIRR01. The sequence goes on from JBLIRR010000044.1 coordinate 22,936, forward strand.
TTGTATGTCCATGAGGGGGATAAAAAAACCGAATTCAAAGATCATCACCTCGGCAGTGCGCGGTATTTTTCGCACCAATAAATCAACTCGAGAGGAAATGCTTGAGTTGATAAAGTAAGGCCCCCAGTTCCCTTGTATTGTATCATCATATATGTGTACTTATAAAAAAGTATAAATATTAAGAAACTTCATAAAGCCAAAATTGACTATTAATCACTAAAAAATAGTTGATAAGAGCCATGGAAATAGTATATTATTTTAATAAGTACTGATCTGACGAGGGTAATAATGATGGAGTATGGTTAATTGCGTCACCTGTTCATTGTAAACGTAGCATTAGTAATTGTGTGTGTCTCAATCCCAGTCTATGCAGGGGAGTATCATGTAGGAGGAAATACACTTGCATGTTCAGAATGTCATTCAATGCATTTTAGCCAGGATGGTGCGAGTCCAACAGAAAAGGCAGATAAAGGTCCCTATTTATTATTAGGTTCTGATAATAAGCTTGTACTTACAGATCCTAATGTAATAGCTCGAATATCAACAGAGACATGCCTTATGTGTCATGAAAGCGGCAATGGAGGTGCCCCTAAAGTAGTTGATCCGGCATCTACTTCGGCGGCAGGCTGTATTGACAGGGAGTGGGAAATATCGGGTATGGATTTTGGCCACACTCTGGGTGTAAAAGATACACCAGAAGACCCTGACTGGAATAGAGACCCGTTAAGCTGTGTTTCATGCCATGATCCCCACGGAAATACTAATTATCGTAACCTACGAGAAGATCCTGGAGAAAATGGGAACACAATAACTGTGTCATATGCGAAAGGGGAAATTGTAATTGATGAGGTAGTCCAGATAAGGAATAATGATCTTGATGGCTCGGATCTCTATGATGAAGACAATATTGCCTATATCCGGAATGATGTTGAGAAGAAGGATGGGCTTTCTGTATGGTGTACAGGCTGTCATATAAAATATTTGGCGTATTGTAGTACGTGTATTGATAGTGGGGGCTCATCAGAAGGGCATAAGGATCGAACAGTCGGGACAGAGTGGAGGAGGCACCCGAATGCATTGATTGATATGAGGCAGGTAAAGGATAATGGCCATATAGATAACGAATATTGGCTGCAATTAGCGGAAGACAAACGCCCCCCTTATGTAACATATGGAGATACCAGCCCTAATGGTGATGGAGGACCTTTCTGCGGTTCTTGCCATAAAGCACATGGAAAGAGTCAGGCTTACAAAGAACCGGAGCGCGAGCTGGCAAAAACCTATGGCTTACTGTTCATGGAAGAAAATTCCTCGAATAAATATCTTTTAGCAGGAACTTGTCAAGCTTGCCATCAAAAAAAGGGTCATGGAGATCCACAATTGCTCGTGTGTCGGGAGTGTGATTCTGATGATGATACACAAGAGAATAGATATTCAAAAGATGAATATGGATGGAAGGCAGGTGAGTGTGAGCAGTGTCACAGACAGCACGCTAAAGGTGATTCTCCTAATGACTACCTTCTCTTTGCAGAGAATAATAATGCTATATGCTTCTCAAATGGATGTCATGGTGGGAAACCGGACACTTACCCATCTCAGGAGACAGATCGAGTGCCGGCGGGGCTCTTTGCAGGATATTTTGAAAAGTATGGTAACTATGATGGCAATGTAAAGCGGGCTACTACCCGAAATAATAGAGCCCGGTGGCCTGGCAAAGATGTATATGAAAATTCTCTCTATTCTCCTCATTATAATGATTCGGATAACCTTAATGATCCGGATATGCCTTTAAAGGATAAAGATGCTAAAGGTCTATGCCTCAATTGTCATAATCCACATGCGGTAATTGGCCCTGATGCTGACCCCAATATCCCTTTTGATCTTTTGAGAGATACCTACCTCAATACAGGAAGCAGCAGTGATGATGCTGAAAAAAATTATAAACTATGTTTTAATTGTCACGAGAATATTAAGGAATATTATACAATCACATCTTCTGAATATGATCCTAATTCTTCAGGGCACCAGATTCGCATGAATAGTTCTCTTGCTTCGGAATGGCCAGATTATATTAGTAGGGGAGATAAGCTTTCCTGTAGCAATTGTCATAATCCCCACGGATCTAATCGAAACAATAAGTATTTGCTGAGTGATCAACGGGAAGGTTGGTATAATTTATCTGACACACTGGCAAATGCGGAGGAGTGCCGCCGTTTTTGTTTCGGATGCCATGTTCCCTCTGATGGAAATCCTGATGATGCCCATACAGTAGAGGGTATTAAGATGCAGAAATTACCAGAATTCGGTGCTCACAAAGCATCTTCTCCACAGAGTTGTTATCAATGTCATGGAAAAGATTATTCCAGAACTACTTCATATAACGTGCACCACCCTCAGTCGATTATTGGAGGCCCCCGATGCCTGGAGTGTCACAATCCTGATGATGAGAACGTTATGAGCCCTATAACTGAAAAAGTGCACCTTACCCATTTTGATTCAGAGGGCGCGGGGCCAGGTATTGATATAAGTGATGAAGAAAATGAGGTGGGAAGAGGATGTCTTATTTGTCATCATTTTAAAAATTACCATATTAAAGAATTTAAAAAATCTAATACGAATGATGATCCAGTAGAGCTGGAAGAGACAAATGTTTGTGATACATGTCATAGCCCAGGTCCGGCAGAGATGTGGAATGATGACGATAATCCCTTTCTTTTAGTTAAAGCAAGCTGGAGTTGGGATAACACGGACCAAAATCAAAATGGAGTATATGATGATAATGGCCAACTAAAAGAAGGAAAGGAGAAATGGTGTATTGGATGTCATGACAGTTATTCAGATGCAGCCAATAGCAAATTTGATGGCAGTGGAATAAAAGCTCCCAATATCGGGGGAGATAATATCACTTATGGATACTATATATCTGGGCATAAGATAAAGTGCACTTATTGCCATGATAGAACCAAAAAGCATATAGATCATGAGCATCGCAGTTATTCAAGTTCCAAGGATAACTATGTGTTCGCTTATCGTTTGAAGGACTTGGCAGGAAAAGCATCCATGATCATTCCGCGCCCCATTCATAATCTATTGCAAAATATTCAGGATTTTGCGCTATGCTGGTCTTGTCATAATAAATATTATCTTTTGGGTACTCCTAATTTAGGAGGAGATTGGAAGCAAAATCCGGTAAGGACAAATTTCTATGAACAATCAAAAGGGAGGAATAGTCATACTTTTCATTTAGGAATAGACAACATTCACTGGGATTCTGATTGGGATGGGACTGCTGACTCTCGTGAGAGTTGTACAGCATGTCATAATGTACATGGAAGCCCGACGCCTGCAATGATTAGACACGGAGAATTAATTAGCACGCCAGGCACCACGAATAAAGTGCCATCCCTTAATTTTTCGTATCTTACTCTGTCAGATAAGGTCTCCAGCGCAACCTTTCATCCTGTATTGGAAGCGGGTATGTATTCGATTTATGCATGGTGGGCAGCTGGAAGCAATAGAGCTACCAACGCACCATATACTATACACTATTATGATATTGAAAGTAGCTCTTATAAAGATTTTACAATATGTGTGGATCAGCGGACAAATGGGGGGCAATGGAATTGTCTGGGAGAATATTTTTTAACTGCTGGTTCTTATGTAATGCTTAGTAATCAGAATGTAGATGGCTATGTTATTGCTGATGCTGTTCGGTTTTCTAAAGATGAGGTGAATATAGATATAGATAATCTCAATAAAGAGTATGTAACGTACTTTGATCAATGGCCTATGGGACAGGATCCTATAGATCCATGGGAGGGTACTATTCAATATCATGCAAAACCAGGCCCTGTGCCTTCCCCAGATACTACATTTTTTCAAAGTATCGGGGGAGTGATGCAGATTAAAGGGCGAAGAGTCAAACATAATAGAGTATGTGACGCATGTCATGATGGTGATGATGATGATGAATATTATGTAAGAGAGGAAAAGGCTCCTATCCCCGCGCAATTGACATTAATTGATCCTAAGGCGGATCCCGGAGAGATTTATTTGCCAAAAGAGGGTGATCAAAATGAGGAGGTAGTATTTTCTGTTTTTGTGTATTTTTCTGATTCGACAAATATTAAAAATGTTGGGATAGATCTAAGCTCCATAGGTATGGGGACATCGCAAGAAATGAATAATGAAGGCGATAATATCTATTTTTATAGAACATCTATAGGATATGATTCCAATTTATCGGAAGGACCGAAGGAGTTTGCGATAATAGCAGAAGCTGAGATCTCACATGATGGTTTATTAAAAGAATCTATTAAAAGTCATGTCTCTGGCTATTTTATGATAAAGACTTCTCCAAGATTTATTCGGTTTGAAGCGATCCCAGACTCCATTACTTTACCTCCTACTGATTCTGGCACTGAAAGCCTTGTTTTTAGAGCAGAGATTGAAGTTGATCCCCGGCATAGTATAGATGCTGTATTTCTTAATCTTTTACCAATCAATGGTCAAGAGCAACAATTAATGAATGATCATGGCGATAATAGATATTATTACGAAGCATCAGTCGGTTTAGATGTTGGGTCGGGTGAAAGAATTATTGTAGTAACGGCACGAGAAAATACAGGAGCAGAGGCGAATACCCAATGTGAAATTTTTTTCTATCATCCTGATGATGTTATAGTTGATAATTTAGATGTTTCCTCTAATTGGACCTTTACCTCCAATACAGAGGACACATGGAAGGGTAGCGCTCAATATCATGCTGCCGGCGAGGGTTTTAATACATTCACCTTTGTCTCTCAAATTAAGCAAAGCGGTAATTATAATATCTATGCGTGGTGGAAAGAAGGCAATAATCGAGCTATAGATGCTCCATATACCATATATTTTAAAGGTGGCATTGCAAGTGAAATAATTCCCGTGAATCAGCAAAAAAATGGGGGGCGATGGAATTTTTTAGGGAATTATTATTTCACAGCAGGGGCTAATAATCAGGCAGTTGTGTTAAGTGACAAAGTCAGTGTAATTCCCAATATCACCGAAGGATACGTTATTGCAGATGCTGTGTTTTTCGCAAAAGGAGAGCTTCCCGCAGGGCATTTTCCGGTAGTTGTGGACAATGAGGATGCAATGTTTTTTGGTTATTGGCCTCTTGGTACCACAAATCCTAAGGTCCAATTTCACAAGGTGTCTGATCCTGAAGCACAAGTTATATGGAAACCCAATATTCCTCAATCTGGTAAATATAATGTATATGCTCGATGGGTAGAAGGAACAAATCGTTCGGAAGATGCTCACTATATTGTTTATTATTGCAGCGATGAAGATTGTCCTGATAAAGATCATTGTAATTGTGGAAAAGAAGATCTTATATCTGAAGAGATATTTGTAAATCAACAAATTTCATGCTACGAGAACAATGAGAATGGATTTCTATTAAAATCAAGCATAGCTTTGCCTCAAGGTATAGTAGGATATGTTGTACTCACTGCGGAAACAGAAAAAGCATGTACAGAGTGTTATGTAATTGCAGATGAGATTTTTTGGCAGCCAGATACCTCTGGTCCAATACAATAAAGTTGTACCTAAAATGAAAAGATATATTATCTGTTTTTTAGTTTTAATCATATTTCCTATAAATATTTATGCCAAAATTATAATAACTCCAGGCTATAAAGAGGTTTTTGTTTTCTGGACTCCTCCTGCAACTCGAATATCGGGGGGTGTTTTATCTTCGGATGAAATTGCCGGCTATAATATTTATAGAAGTGAAAAGCGAGGGAGTGAATATGCCAAAATTAATAGCAATCTTCTCCCAGAGCCAAATTATCTCGATAGTAGTGTAGTTAATGATAAAGAGTATCATTATGTGCTTACAACGGTCGATCAATTTGGATTTGAAAGTGCCTACTCTATAAATGTTTCCGCAATCCCAGGACTTTATCCACCTGCAGGAGTTATTGCCACTGCTGATGTGAGGAAAGTTATCTTAGAATGGGATACTTTTGTAGGTTTCAATCTCAGAGGAGTTTCCATATTTCGGGCAGAATATCCTGGCGGCCCTTATCAGCATATTGCAAGTGTTTTGGAGAACAATAGCGTATATGAGGATACTGATCTTTTTCCTGGTAAGAATTATTATTACGTCTTGAGGACAGTGAGTGTAGATTGGACAGAGAGTCTGTATTCGCAAGAAGTTGCTGCAACTCCAATGATATTGAGCGCTGAACAATTAGTTTTATTGGAGAAAATAACAGGTTTTAAAGCAACTATCCAGGATGGTTCGATTTCAATCTCCTGGGATGAGAATCCTATAGAGGATCTTGCCGGATACAATATATATCGCAGATCAATTAATATGGGTGAGAAATTTAAAAAATTAAATAGGAGAACACTAAAAAATCCTTATTTTCTCGATAGTGATGTGAATAAGGGAAGCACATATTATTACACTATTTGTGCGGTAGATATTTTAGGCAATGAGGCACATTTCCCTCAAGAAGTCAGAGTTGTATATGATGATATCTTTATTAGTTCAATCTATGAGGATACAGAAGGACAACCCATCAAGGCTGGAAAGGACATAGTGGTTACTCTTACCGGTACAAGTGGATTGTCAGCAAGTTTTGATATTGTAGAAGTTGTGAGAGGTATTGAGATGGCAGAGACTTCTCAAGAAGGTGTATATCAAGGCAGGTATATTGTAGATGAGGGAAAAGATTGCGAACAAGCAGAGGTAATTGGATATTTATTAGATAAATCCGGAAAGATAATTAATCTATCTTCCCAGAGTTTTATTACTATAGATACGACACCGCCCCCTATATTAATTGAGAACCTGGAGGCAGAAATTATCACAGATGGTGTGAAAGAGAATGTCCTCCTTACCTGGCAGTCGCCAATGGCTCAACAAATACATTACAAAATGTATCGGGCACAGGATAAGGCCGAGATAAGGCATAATAATAACATAATAGAACATAATATTTCGTGGGATACTCAATCTTTAATGGATAATTCTGTTTTACCGGGCAGAACATATTATTATGGTATAAGTGCTGTTGATATAGCGGGAAATGAGTCTTTAGGGACTGATTTAGCCGAAGTTGCTATTCCAGAGGATATCATCCCGCCAGTAATTAGGACTGTTGAGGATATTTCAAGACCTGGAAGTAAACGAGTTGGAGATAGAATAAGGGTAAAAATTACAGGTGAACCTCAATGCACAGCAAGCTTTAGCCTTGGCATGATTAAAGACCAATTAATGATTGAGACTTCGACGGGAGTGTATTTCGGAGAGTATACAGTCCAGATAGGCGATGAGGTAATTGATAAGCCGATTATCGGCACATTACAGGATATTTCAGAGAATATATCCACTGCAAGGAGTAAAACATTAATAAATGCGTCAGGTTCCCCGGATAGTATTCCCCCTAAAATACACTCAGTTCACCATAATGGATATTTTATTGCCAATGGTGAGCCATTGGTTTGTGGTGATCGGCTTCATATTTCAGTAACCGGAGATTCAGGCTGCACCGCGTATGTTGATTTGGGTGGTTTTTTAAATAATGATAATCAAATTGAAGTGCATTTGCCGAATTTAACAGGACCTGTTGATACAGATATACGTGAGTGTTTTTTATATAAAAGTGATAAACCAATCATCAATATTCAACAAGACACATTGGTAAAGGAGATGCTCGATTATCCCAAGGAGAAGTATTTAATAGAGCATGATCTTTCTAAGCCTTATCTTGCAATGGCCACGTCGAGGCGCAATGGTGCATCTCATATTATAGTAAGCCCTCGTTTAGGAATAGAGCTTAAGGAGGTTTCTCCCGGGATTTATGAGGGTGACTATAGTGTGCAACCAGGTGACTATCTTATGGAAGGCTTTGTATATGCACGATTAGTAAATACTGCGGGTATTACCTCTGAAATTGTCAGTACATATGATGCATTACATATTGATACTTCTGCTAAAATTGCTATTTTTCCAGAAAAACCATCATTGCCAGCAGATAAAAAGGCGACTACGAGAATATGCGTGAGTGTAAGTGATATCCGAGGTAATCCTTTTGCAGGGCATCCCATAGAATTAACCTTATTTTCTACTTCAGAATACACGGGAATTATGGGAGTAGGATCCCTGGATGAGTATGAGATGGGGTATCTGGATGGGAAAAGATGGCATAATGAGACGGATTTTAATGGAAGAGTATTTGCTGAATATATTTCCGGATTCGCCGCAAAGACAGTGATTATCAGAGCAGAGGATAAATTTACAGGTGATACAGCAGTATCCTATATTACTTCATTTATAGAAGCATCGGTTGATATTGAATTGAAGGAAGTAAAGCATGCACGATTTCATAATAGTGGATATAAACTTTTTGTGATTTCGGAACATGACTGGTTAACTGCTGATGGTGTCAGTACATCTAAGATTACAGCCTATGTGACAGAAAATGATCAGCCAGTAAAGGGTCACCGGATTTCTTTTTCCATTACTGATGGAGAGGGCAGGTTATCTACCATCAATAATATTACAGATGAAAAGGGAAAAGCGGTAGCTATTTATACCGCAGGGTATCATATTTGTAGGGTTGAGATTACAGTGGTTGATATTACAGCTAATATAAGTGATAGGGTATATATTATCTTAAAGAGTGATGCTCCGGCTAAAATCAATATGACTCATGGACCAACAACTCTACCGGCCGATGGGGCAAGTAAATCTCACATAACAGTGGAACTTATGGATATAAATGATAATCCAAATAGAGGTGAAAGGGTGGAATTTATCATAGAAAAAGGTGGAGGAAGATTATCTTCCACATCTGAGATTACTGATTTCTTTGGCGTAGCAGGGATTGATTTTATTGCAGGTTCAATACCTGGAAGAACCACTATTAAGGCTCTATATACCTCCAAGATTCCTACTAAAGAAGAGTTAGAGCAGGCGAGATATTGTAAATAATGAGATTTGATAAGATCAAAATAGGGGTTACCTCTACATCTTTTTCAAAGGATACTGATCTAAGGCAAGCATTACTTTCATATTTCCCCAGGTCAAGATTTAATGACAAAGGAGGATTGCTAGAAAAGGATGCACTTATTAGGTTTTTATCAAATCTGGATGGAGCAATTATTGGTAGAGACCCTGTTGATAGATATATTATTGATAATCTTTCTGGATTAAAAGTTATTTCTAAATATGGTGTGGGATTAGATAATATTGATCCTGAAATTTTAAAAGTGGCAGGGATTCACCTTGGATGGACAGCAGGCGTAAACGCCTATTATGTAGCAGAGTTAACAGTCTGTTTCATATTAGGTCTTTTAAGGAACATTTTTATAACACAAAATTTCCTAAAATTCGGACAATGGGTGAAAGAAGGAGGTGTGGGATTACCAGATAAGATCGTTGGCATTATCGGCTGCGGTCATATAGGAAAGGAAGTTGTGCGACTTCTTCAGCCTTTTAGATGTAAAATTTTGGTAAATGATATTGTAGATTATACAGAGTATTATGAGCGCTATCATGTCACACCAGTTAGTTTTAAAGAAATTTTGAGGGAATCAAAAGTCATTAGTCTTCATGTCCCATTGGATAAGAGCACATATCATATGATAGATAAAGATGCTTTGGCATTAATGTCCCACGGATCTTTTTTAATTAATACGAGTCGTGGTCCCTGCGTTAATACCGCTGATTTAAAAAGGGCTTTAAAAACTAATACAATTGCCGGAGCAGCCCTTGACGTGTATGATATTGAACCTATTGATGATGATAAATTAATCAGGCTGCCAAATTTAATATGCACCCCTCATATTGGTGGCAACGCAAAGGAAGCAATTTGGGCAATGGGGCAGTCAGCAATTAACCACTTGGTAAAATTTTTTTCATCTTATTGAGGGATGTACGGTCCAGATAAGTAAGAATACCTCGTAAGAAATTTATCTCCTTCTTTGATGGATTAATACGATATATGATTTGGGTTATTGAACTAATAAAATTTGATCGGGGATATCTATCAAAATAATTAGCCTTATCTAAAATATTTTGTAAATGATCAAATAATCCTATGAAATCATGAACTAAGGGAAGATTATTGCGCTCTTGTTGTTTTTCTTTGACCATATGCCACTCAAAGGCTAGTATCATTACCGCTTGAGCAAGATTAATAGAAGGAAATTCTGCAACAGTTGGGATTGCAATCAACTTCTGGCACAAAGAGAGCGTTTTGTTGGTTAAACCGGTCCGTTCGTTTCCAAAAAGGATAGCTACCTTACACGAGGAAGGCAGGTTAACGAGCTCCTCCATAAGTTCCCTGAGCGAATATGAAATTGACCGATATTTCCTTACACGATGAGTTGTTCCCACGACTATATGCTTATCGTTTAACGCATCTTCAAGATAGGTGAAAATAGAGGCTTTTTCTAATATGTCCTCAGCGCCGGGGGCCATCTGTATTGCCTCAAGCCAGCGTTCTTGTTTTGGACGAACAAATATCAATTGGTTTATCCCCATGTTTTTTACAGCTCTCGCCGCTGCACCCATATTGCCGGCATTCTTACACTCATGAAGAACAAAGAATATCTCTGGCCCTATGTGTGGAATATCACCATCCTTATACATCCGTATAGCCCTTATCCTTGATAGTGTTACACCAACCCATTGAAAAAGCTCTATTAAAATTCCATTCTATTTCTGAATAAATCGTATTGTCTAGAACCTGAGAAATCAAAGCAATAGTATGAACTCTAAACCACGTGGCAAACATATTGCTTTTATTCTTAGGAGACTGTGTCTTTAAAATACCCATATGGGAGAAGCGCTTATTTTTTCTATATACAAAACCTCCGTCTCTCATGTGGTTTCGCATTATATTTTTTAAATTTTTTTCTAATGCATGCTTTATATCTTTTCGTTTATAATCAAGTTGTTGATATAAATTTACAAGTATAAACACACCATCAACGTCTTCGCACGCACCTCCTCCTCCCCGAGGATTAAATCCTCCATCTCGATGCTGTAAGCTTAAGACAGTATCAATAAGCGTTTTTTTGTATTGTATATCTTTATTTAAGAAAAAATAACCTATTAACTGATGATAACCCCCACACATAGCAGCAAAGTTGTCGCAAAATCCATTAGTTCCCCATAATCCCGTCATAGGATCTTGTTGCTTGTCTAACCAGTCAAATAGGAAATTTAATGCTGCATAAGCTTCTGATTTCCCTTCCATATCTCTGAGATAAACCAATAATTGCATCACAAATAGGAGGTTATTCCCCTCTAACCAGGCATTTGCCCAATTTCTCTCGTTGAGCCATCTTTCTAAATATACCGTATTTAAATATTTATGGGCAAATTTAAGCACATATCGTGGCTTCGCATTTAAAAGATCAAGGGCGGGTAAAACATGACAAATTAAATGATAGAGTATATGTTCACGGCTATGGACTTTACTCGCTAGTTCATCTTCTACTATTTCAGGGCCGATATAAAAGCCGTTTTTTTCGTCCTGAAATGAATTGATATATTTTGCCCACTCGTGCTTCATTGTACTGTTTATTACTTTCAACTCATCGAGATAATGAAGTGTCATAACAGCAAAGCATGAAGCGTAGAGAGTTATCTGACCATTAATATACTGCCGGAATTCACCGATATTTCCGGTAGAGCAACTATAAATAAAATCGGTGAGCTTTTTTTTTAACTTTTTTTCTCTTTTATTTACTAAATTAAACACAAACTTTTCTAATTATATACATTCTCAATAACTTTCAGTGTTTCTTTTGCCATATGTACATTAGTAAATCTCTCTAACACTCTTTCCCGACCCCTTTTACCCATTTCGATTCTGCGATTATCATCTTTTAAAAGATCGATTATCACCTTTGAAAGTGCATCGGCATTATATGGATCCACTAAAATTCCGCTAATGCCATCTTCTATTAACTCAGGAACTCCCCCTGTACGACCGGCAATAATGGCCTTCCCACACGCACTTGCCTCGAGGCATACAAAGGGAAAAGCTTCTTTTTTACTAATTAGAAGAAATAAATCGCAGATATTATAGTATACGGATAACGTATTATTCGGTATATTGCCAAGAAAATACACTTGTTTGCTACAATTCAATTCCTTAGCGAGGCGCACAAGTTTATCTCGCTCAGTACCATCGCCGGCAATAAGGAGGATGGATTGCGGCACGACAGCTAAGGATTTTTTAAATGCTGGAAGCACTATATCATGTCCTTTATCTGGCGCTAAACGGGCAACGCAGAGGAGTATCTTCTTGCCGTTAAATCCTAATGCATGGCGCTGCTGCTCGATTTCAGATGCGCTGAGCATTTTAAATTTTTCTAATGAAATCCCATTATGAATAACTGCTATATGTTCAGGAGCTATAGGCAAATATTCAAGGATAAGTTCCTTGGTGCTGTGACTAACTGCGATCAATTTTTGAGCCTCTAAAAAGAGTCGTTTTGTATACTGCGCACGCTCTTCAGTGGAAAAGCCTCTATTGATATCGAAATGATCCCAAATCTCTGAACCATGCACTGTAATAATATATCGGTTAAGTAATGGCCAAAACCGCTTCAGTCTTGCCGCATGAAGCTGAGCTACACGATCAACTATCATAAGGATATGATAGGGCTTGTTTATAAGAATCAAAAGAAGAGAGATCAAATTTCTTCGAACATTGCGTTGCCAGAAAGGTCTACGGATAACCTTGAACTTTGCTTCCTTATCAATGATAAAATCCTCATTTCCATATGATGGGGCTACAACAGAAACATTTTGTCCGACTCTTTTTAAAGAATCAGCCAATTCATAAGCATATCTACCTGCACCACCATATTGTGGTGGAAATTCATGTGTATAAATTAATATGCGCAATTAATTTACGCCTCCCTTTAAAAGTTTATATATTAAACTTAGAAATAATCAGTTGTTTCCTGAATCTTTATATTATAGATATCCGAGATCAGTTAATCGCTTTTTAAGCATTTCTTCGTCTTCTTCTGAATACGTATATCCATTGCTAGAACACTCCTGTCTGTCCTGGGAAATTTTAACGAAATCTATGGGATTATTCTTTATAAACTCCTCTTTAAAAATGCACGTTAAAACCTTGCCATCTATATATTCAGAAATCTTATTTTTTAATAGATAAAGAATAGTGGGCGTGCAGTCAATTATTCGAGCATCTTTTAAATGATAGGCATTCTTAAAATTATTCCCGTAACAGATTAATAATCCATCTTGTGTATGGGAACCACTTTTTTCATTTTCATTTACAAATATTTCGCTCACGTCCGTGCGAGCTGCAAGTACATATTTGTTATCTTCTATCTCAAAAATTAGATCTGGGGCTCCCGAAGATTGAGGGCCGGTGTAAATCCTTTCTTTTTCATAAAATTTTACCTTAAGCTTTTTCTTATTTTCAACATCATGTAAATTATTGATAATATTTATGATTTGCTCTTTTCTTTTTATGTATTCATCATTCTGTTCAACAATACCTTCAGGTTCTCTGCCTTTAAGATTCAAATAAATAGTATTCTCAGAAGGCCCAAAATAGGCTATTGTCCTTTGCCAGTCAATCTTTTGCCAGATTTGATCCCTCCCAACTAATCTTATCTTAAGATCATCTTCTAACTTATGTTGTGAACTTAATTTTTTATTTGGAGAAGGATATATATTATTTATAATTTCTTTTGCCTTTCTATAAAGAAAAACATTATCATGGAGCCAACCTCTGATTCTATAATGAATTGGGCCTTTCTTATGAGCAGAATTATCGTGAGAAGCTTTATAATATAAGAGGTTATTTTTTTTTAGTATATTATGTAATGAAATATATTTATTCAAAGGGCCAAAGCCATGGTCAGACATAATTAATAATGAAGTATTCTCATCCAAATGATTCATATATTCACCAATTATTGAATCAAGTTTTTGGAAATATCTAATTATTAATGGCAAAAGCTTTTGTGCTTCGATTGGATTATATTTAGGGTGTTCTGAGTCAATGCAATGCCAGTAAAAGTGTTGAAGTCTATCTGTGCCTGTAAAAACAACCATGCATAAATCCCAGTCGATGATGCTCATAAGCTGAAAGCTAATTTCTTTTCTCGTTACCGCACATTGAATTAAATCAGCGAAAAGCTTTTCTTTCTCTTCATCAGAGTAACTTTTGGGATGAACATCAAGAATATATTCTTCCTTTTTTTTTTCAATCATGTTGAATAGATCGTTTGGATAAGTGAAGTTAAAATCAGTACTAGGGGTAAGAAGTCCACAGCTAATCATACAACCATTTAATTTAAAGGGTGGATACGTCATCGGTAAATTAATAATAATTGACTTTTTTTGATTATCTGAAAGTATTTCAAAAATTGTTTTGGCTTTAATATCGCGTGCGCTTACAACTTCTCGTTTGTAGTTTTTGTCTCGGAAGGGTTTGGCAAATCCAAAAATACCATGTTTGCCCGGATTTACTCCAGTCATGAAAGAACTCCAGGCGGGTGCAGAATTTCGAGGCAAAGTGGATTCAAGCTCGCCAGATACACCATTATCTACTAGAAATTTTAAATTAGGGAGAAATCCCTGCTCCATCCATGGCTTTATATTCTTGAATGTTGCTCCATCCAATCCAATTACTATTACCCTCGGTTTATCTCTGGCCATTATTTTCTCTAATTATACAATATATAAAAATCATATAAATAAACTATTATATACTGTATTTTTTTATTTTATATTATGTCAATTTATTTAAAATCATAATTAGTTCATTTTTTTTACTTTTTCGTGATCCATTTACATAAGCCCTTAAGCCTATCCAGGGAGACTCTCTTTCAAATATCGGCACAAATTTATCTTCAAGCAAAGAGTACACTTCTTTTTTTTTAAGACTATGAGGATGCGCTAAATCTCTTTTTATTTTCTCTTCAAACACTTCTACAGTTAATATAAAATGTCCCTTTTTCTTTAATACCCGATATATTTCCTCTAATGTTTTTTCGGGATCTGTGGTATGATCTAACACATTGGAACAAAAAACTATATCAAAGAAAGAATCAGGAAAGGATATTCTCTCGCCCCTTCCCTGTTGTATTGTTATACCCTCAGGATACTCATATAGTTTTTTATATTGATGAGCTAGCGGATCAATACCATACCTTTCTCCATTAATAAAATGGAGCACACTGCTTATACCACATCCAACATCGAGAATTCTCGTATTATCTTTAATTTTACAATACTTGAATATCTCATCGAAATATCGATATTTTCTCCAATATTCTAAAACACTAGATTTATTATCCCTAAATTTGTTTGCCCATTCTTTTTGAAATGTTAATTCACTCGTATATTTATTTTGACTAAATGAGAGAATTCTTTTCTTAAATCTTGTTATATTTGTTATAAATCTCCTAAATATTTCTTCCTTTTCCTTTCTGTTTTTGATTGTTTTTTTTTGGTAAAGACCATTCATGTTCTAAATAACACACTCCCCCAACTTTCATTCCACCTTTCACATGAAAATGGTAAACCTTAATATGCCTGTCATAAAAGGCAAAAAAACCACCTTGTTTTAGAATATTTGCTCTTAAGATGTAGGAACCCGGAAGTAAATTGAGCCATTTAATTAGTAAATTTACATAACCCTCTCCCTCAATAATACCCATCTCGACGCAATCAACATCTGTCCTAATACCAGTAACCATGTCACCATCGGAGGTGTGAATAGTGACATGGAAAATAGGATTTTCAATTTTTTCTTTAGCATGGAAGTAAATTCTTATATTAATATTTTCCCCCTTTTTAAAGAAATTTGAAGAATCTTCATTCTGATTAAAGAATTCTATATTGCTGACGATAATTTCCCCACTTCCAATCCTATTATTCTTATTAATGTTAGAAAAAAGAAATTTAGATCTAAAAAGATCTATAGCCTCGGCGGGCTTGCCTTTAAAAGCAATTTGACCATTTATTAAAAGAATAGTATTATCGCAGAGTCTTTCAACCTGTTGCAATTGATGAGAAACAAATACTATCGTTCTTCCACTATCTATAAATTCTCTAATTTTATCAAAGCATTTAGCCCTGAAATTGATATCTCCAACAGCTAACACTTCATCTACAAGCAGTATTTCCGGATTACAATTTATAGCTATTGCAAATCCTAATCTTACGAACATCCCACTTGAATAGTACTTAATTGACGTGTCAAGAAAGTCACCGATATCGGCAAAATCCACGATAGAATCAAATTTCTTATCAAGTTCTTGTTTGCTCATTCCGAGAACGGCTGCGTTAATATAAATATTTTCCCGTCCGGTTAATTGAGGATGAAAACCCGCCCCTACCGCAATAAGGGCACCAGTTCTTCCATTAATCGTAATTTTCCCTTTATCCGGCCAGAAAATGCCATTGAGCATTTTTAAAATGGTGGTTTTGCCTGAACCATTAGGGCCTATAATACCCAAAGCCTCCCCTTTTTTAATTTTAAAGGATACATCATCAACCGCCCAAAATTCATTTTTTCGTAACTTATTCGAACGTGAGCCCATCCCTATCATATTCCTCATAATATCATGTATTCCATAAAACATAGACATTTTGAGATTTTTACAAAATTTTTTTGAAACCTTATCGACTTCGATAGCGATGTCTGACAAAGAATTATCCCCTTTGATTTATCAATATTCATTCCTCTTCTTTGTATCGGTAGAGAGATTCTAATTCCGTTTTAACTGCTTTTACATAATTTCTATTTTCATACCTCAAATTTTTCTTGGGTATTACTTTGCGATGCGTGTTCTGAATTGCGGTTATAAGTATAATTATTTTCATAAGATTTTTCAAGGTTCCTATTATGAATTGAAATTATGGGGTGAAGGTTTATTAATTTGATAATGTTGGGTGATGCTATGTCTAATTGCCGTTGATAATAATCTGATATTGAATATAGAAGCAAAGAATCGTATAATGCAAAGGTAGGATGAAACACAAAAATATAAAAGGTAAAATCCTGTTTGTGGTTAAAATACATAGATATAGAAAATAAGCATATAAGCATAAAGGAATAGTCTTATAAAAAATCCCAAAATAACAGTATTAATGTCTATATATAATGCAGAAAAATACGTTCGTGAGTCAATTGATAGTATCTTAAAGCAGACTCTTCCAGATTTTGAATTTTTAATTATTAATGATGGCTCGGTAGATAGAACAGAGGAAATATTATATACGTACGATGATCCAAGAATAAGAATAATCAATAATGAAAGAAACATAGGATTAACTAAGTCACTCAATAAAGGATTACAGCTCGCACGAGGAGAATATATCGCGCGCATGGATGCTGGGGATATTTCACATCAGGACAGATTATTTTATCAATATAAATTTTTACAAGAAAATACTCAATTTGGTTTGGTGGGTACATCATTTTATCGTATAAGTGATAGCGGAAATATTATGAATAAAGTGATTGCTGGATCAGATTCTCATCAACTGAAAAATGCGTTACTTAAAAATAATTGTATTTGTCATGGAGCCAGTATGTTTAGAAAAGATATCTGCATAAAAGTCGGAGGATATAATGAGAGATTAAAATTTGCTCAAGATTATGATCTCTTTTCAAAAATCGCTATGGTCTCAAAAATTAGTAATTTAGAAAGAATTCTTTATAAGTGGAGATTTTCTTTTAGTTCATTAACTCATAGAAATTATTTATCTCAATATATCAATTCAATAGCCATTGCGCGCTTAAACAAAAAACGGTTTTCTTCTTTTAGTAATGAAATTATTGAGGAGATTAATGACGAGATATTGACATTTCCATTTGTTAAGAGACGAAAAATACTTTCGCAAAGATATTTAACCGAGTTTAAATGGCATATGGCCTGCAAAGAATACAAAAAAGGCATACTGTGTTTAGGATATTCTTTTCTGATGTATCCGATAAATAGTAATATCCTTATGCTTGAGTTAAAATATTTTAAGAATAGCTTATTTTTTATAGTAAAGGTGTTTATCGGTATAATTCTACTTTTTTATTCCATGGTTGTTCTATTAATTGAGCAGATAGCGACAAGCTAATCATAATTGAATTTATATACTCGAAGGACAAACATGATTACTTGAATGGGGATAAATATTTCATTAAGGAGAACATTATTAATTTAAAACAAAATCATTTAACAACTCATCGCAAAGTGTATCCACATGAGAAAAAATTTAAAAAATTAGTAGAAGTGGCACAAGAAAAGGGATGGTTTAATGCGATTGTTGAATTATATCATGAAGATACAAATATAATAAATTATTCTGTTAATAAAAGAAGGGCTGATTTTATATATTTACTTCCGACGGATAAAAAAAGTATTATTTTTGATTTTGGTTGTGGCCTCGGGTTAACGACACATATGTTAGCTGCCAATGCCTATAAAACATATGCAATGGATAATCTTTTTGAACAGGTACAATTTTCATCGCTTCGTGTAAATCAAGAAGGATATAGAAATGTTCACTTTGTATGTGGTGGCAATGATGGACGGTTACCTTTCCGTAATAATTTTTTTGATATTATTATTCTGAATTTTGTATTTCAATGGGCAGCATCAAATTATAATAATGTCAATCCTCTTTCTTTGCAAAAAAGACTTCTATTCGAAATCAAGCGTGTTTTGAAAAAAGAAGGGACATTATACCTTGGGGTCCCCAATAGATTTGCATTAAAATATATTTTAGGCGAACCGGATGAGCATTCTTTTGGCAGTAAATATACAACGGTGCTTCCCTACTTTCTTTCTGATATAATAGTAAAAAAAAAGTTGGGCCATCATTATACAGCTCGATGTTATTCATATTTTGAATATTCGAGCATGTTAAAAAAGACAGGTTTTAGAAATGTAAAATTTTATGCAATAATACCGGATCATAGAAATCCAGAGAGAATTATTCCGTTTGAGTTGTTGAAAAAAAATAGCAAATATAGCATAGCGTTATTTAAAAAAGGTCTTGCTGGAAATTGTCTTACTTCTTGTTTTTTTAAATACTTGCCAGTTACAATTTCAAAATATTTTGTGTATCACTACGGTATAATTTGTAAATTGTAAAAGGGAATGAAAAAATCTATTATTGCCAAAATAGCTGAGAGATTAGCGATTAGTCAACCCTATATTATTGAAAGTGGATTTGATTCTTCCAAAGGATGTGTAATTGGATATCTATTTAGCAATAAGCTATCAACCCCCAAATTTATAGCAAAGATGGCACGACTTGTAAATACCAGTCACTTGATGACAGAATATAATAATATCAAATTTATCATATCTAAAATTAATGATAATGACTTATCAATGAATGTACCTGATATTATTGATTATACAATTATTAATCAACATGAAGTTCTCGTGTTGAAATATATTGAGGGGAGTATATTATCAGATGTTTCTTTTAATCTTACGAGAAATACACTAATAAATATAGTATATAGTCTTGGCCATTGGCTGGTCGATCTTTCTAAAGTAACGTGCCAACCTATGTCAGAGAGTTTTTTTAATAAATTGATTACAATACCTATGAAGAATTTTATAGAGTGTTCCTCACATGATGAGATATTAATAGTTAAGGTAAAAAAAAGCCTGGAAATATTAGAAGAAAATCATTCGAATTTATTTACAGTATGCTCCCATAGAGATTTTCGGGGAGAAAATATAATTATAAATCCAGTAAAAAAAGTATATATAATCGATTGGGAAAGCATGGAAATGAGAGGCTTACCTGCTGTTGACTTTGTGCATTTGTTAATCTCTCTTGGCCTTATAGAAAATAAATTTATACTACAGACATTAAACAGGTTTGCTTCAGAAATCGGATTATCGAAAAAAGTTATTGCCAGCCTTTATATAGCCTTTATAGTTGGAATATTGCAGGAGAACCTGGTACAAATAAAAAATACAGCACATTTTAAGCAAAGTCATTTGATGAATATTTTATATAAGATGCGGTTAGATTATGATTTCAGGTTTAGCTTTTCTTAAATTCCTTTATGATAATGAAAAAAAATAAATCGAATCTTTCTGAATATCCGTTGGTAAGTGTCATAATTCCCCTTTATAATCAAAAACAATTTGTTGGGGAAGCCATTGAAAGCATCTTAGAGCAATCATATCCAAATATTGAGATTATTGTTGTCAATGACGGCTCTACAGATGATCCGGGGAAAATACTAGAGCAATTTTGCGGCAAAATTACCTTAATCAATCAGGAGAATAGAGGGCTGGCGGGGGCAAGAAATACTGGCATCAATAATGCGCATGGGGAATATTTCCAATTTCTTGACGCGGATGATTTCCTGCACAGAGATAAAATAAAATTACAGCTTGAGTATTCTGAGATTGAAGAGGATAGTATCTCATATTGTGAAATAAGTCGATATTATGGGGATAAAAATGCCATTTTTTCTAGGAATGTAGGTAAAATAGAGGACATATTTAGCAGATATTATAATCTTTGGGATTATTACCCAACACCTATTCATTCCTTATTATTTAAGAAAGAGACTATCCAAAAATTTGGACTATTCCCTGAGGATTTGAAAGCGAATGAAGATAGGTACTATCTTGCAAAAATGGCAGCTGCCGGAGTCAAATTTCACTATTTTCCATTTATTGGTGGATATTACAGAATACATCAAAAGAGCATGAATGCGCAAAAAATACATATAATTAATAATTTTATAATATTTTATAAAAAAATTAATAGTGAATTGGGAAATGATATCATTAAAGAAAGATATTCTTACTCAGGTCAACAAATGATGTCAGCCAATTTGACATACATATATCTTTGCGAAGTTAAGAATGGAACAAGAATAAGAGAATTGAGACAAATAAAAAAAATAATAAAGAATGATATACCGAAGTTTGAAGTGAAACCAATCCCATCAAGAATAAAAAATTTTAAACGAATAAAGCTTTTTTTGATTTCTCATATAAAAAGATGGATGAGGAAAATAAAATTTTTAATGAGTTCAAACTAAAATTCTATCCTGAAATAATCTTTACTCCTGCATTCTTGAGTATATCGAGGAACAAATCAGCCCTCGCGAGTCCTTCGCGGAATTTGGAAGGAGGGGGAGCAGGATTTAATGAGGGATACCACACATCAGATCCGGCAAGAATTTTGCCGACTAAAATCCTCATATCTGATAAAACAGCTCTCGTGAGATCGACTTCCCCAAATACGCGCGTAGTTTCAGGACCGTGGTACGCAGAAAAAACATGACTTCCGGTAATAGCTCGGATTAAAGACATATGCGACCCTTGCCACATTGCGCAGCGCTGCCATAGGGTGATTCTGAATCGTGGTTCGATTATGCGGCGCGCAACAAGCTCTCGTATTCTATCTGGAAGAACTCTCTTGATTAAATTGTAGCTCCTGAGAAATTGATGCCACAAACCATCCACCGGATGGCAAAGACTCTCCCACTTAGGTGTCGTGAGGGCATCAGCAACTTGACCTTTCCAGAAAAGAACTTTACCATGTGTTTCCTGGCAGAGACGCTGCAGATCAGCTCCCCATCGGCAATGTTCAAGATTCATCCTGGAGCAATTTTCCGCTATTTCAGCTCCCAATACATCCTCATCTTTTGTATCACAAAGCTTAATCACATCGATTTTAAGTTGGTTCTCAGATACGAACTGGCAAACAAGTTCATAGTTTGGCGGAGCGCTCGCTGCCATGACTGAATTTTCCCAAGGTAAAAGGAGGAGATTAAGACTATCTTTGCCACCGCACAATACAATATTCGTTGTACCTCTATGTTGCTTCTCGATTCGCTTAACATCACTACGAATTGCTGAAGCCAGGTGATTGGCATACTCTGTTTCCGAAAACAAGGAGTTTGAGGAAATCATTGGAGCTCCTAATCGCGAGATTTCTCTATCTATAGACCCCGGCAACGGGAGATAAAAAAAATTCCGCTTCCTTGTTATATTTACCGCTTTAGGATTTAGTATCACTTTACCTTTAAGGAGTATAAGGGACAAAGGCGAGAAGGAATAGGTGTCCCGGAAGTGATACACTGGGTAGAACCAAGGTTTATCGATAAAGTTTCCGCTCTTCCAGAGCAATGAGTCGCCTTCTCCCCATATGTCCCATTGCGATAGCGCGGATAGTGTCTTTACCCTGTCTTTTAATGCAGTTCGTACGCGCTCAATGTGTTCCCTCGCAGCTTTCTTCCTATACTCCATTACCATTACTTTGAATTACTTAGATAAATTATTTACAATATAGCAGAATAATAAAGATAGAGGAAATTGTACCCCGGAAATTGAAAAAAGTAAAACTACATTGAAATTTTTAAAATAATATATCAACTTTATTTCATAATTATTTCAATAATAAATAATCTATACCCTTTGTGTTTAATGTTAAGAGGATTGGCGTAAATATTATATGTAGATGAAGTAAAATCTATGTTATAATTTTAAAAAATAAGTATTTTCACGAGCATGAGGAAATGAAGCCTTTGAGAATAGCATTTATTGTTTCTGAGTTTCCGGTATTGTCGGAAACCTTTATCCTAAACCAGATGACAGGCCTTTTGGATATGGGTCATGAGCTTACAATCTTTAGTGAACGGAATTCAAAAGCGAGTAAAGTTCATGAAGATATAAATAAATATAAGCTTTTAGAACGAGTCTATTATTCTAATATGCCGTCGAATAAAATTTCCCGTCTATTAAAAGCATTATATCTCATCCTGATAAATTTTTATAAGGCTCCGAGTATCATATTAAAATCATTGAATATATATAAATACGGGAAGCCGGCCTCATCTTTAAGGCTATTATATAATATGATCCCTTTTTTAGATAAAGATTTTGATATCATTCATTGCCACTTTGGTCATAATGGGATTATCGGCGCCTTGCTTAAGGATATTGGTGTGCAAGGGAAGATTGTTACGAGTTTTTACGGCTATGATTTACCAACATATGCTGAAAAGAACAACTATAAAATCTATGAAAACTTATTTCATAAAGGTGACATTTTTATAGGAATTTGCGATCATTTTAAAAAATCGTTGGTTAACTTAGGTTGTAATGAAAAAAAGATAATAATACATCATTTAGGTGTGGATATTCAGAAGTTTCAGTTTTCCATAAGGAATATTAAAACAGGTGAACCCACTCGAATATTAACAATCGGAAGATTGGTAGAAAAAAAAGGGCTGGAATTTGTGATTAGAGCGCTCGCAAAAATACTCCAACACAATAAATCTATTAGATATTTAATAGCAGGAGAAGGTCCTTTGGAGAAAGAGTTAAAAAGAATATCTTTGCAATTAAATGTAGACCACGCCATTGAGTTTTATGGCGCTATTGAGCAAAAAGAAGTTATAAAGCTTTACAAGCAAGCCCATATTTTTATACTTCCAAGCATTACAGTACATTATGGTGAACAAGAAGGAACTCCAACTGTTTTAATGGAAGCTCAATCAACGGGCTTACCTGTAATATCCACTTACCATAGCGGGATTCCAGAAGCTATTATTGATGGTAAATCTGGTTTCCTTGTTCCGGAAAAAGATATAGATGCTCTTGTCGAAAAATTAGAATATCTTATTGAACACAAAGAATCGTGGCCAGAAATGGGAAAACGGGGGAGAAAACTAATTGAAGAGGAATATAATATCAAGAATTTAGTTCAAAAGTTAATCGCTCTATATCAAAACGTAGTAGAGCAAGAAATATAATGATTTATGAAAGAAGGGCAAAAGAAGGAGGGGATACATATGAGTGATGAAGTCGTCATATACGAACCTGATAACATACTTAAGGAAAGCTATTTATCAAGTTATAGATCGATAATGCGTGAGCTTATAGATAATAGATGGCTCACCTACCAGCTTTTTAAAAGAAATTTTACTGCTACATACAAGCAGTCACTTATTGGTGTATTCTGGACGTTTATAATGCCGCTTGTCAGTATTGGAACATTTATTATCTTGAACCATTCTGGGGTTTTTAATACAGGAGATATAGAAGTTCCCTATCTCATTTTTGCGTTATTAGGAATGACAATCTGGCAAATATTTTCAACAGGTATAGTGGCAACTGCAAATTCATTGACGAGTGCTGGCCCAATGGTAACGAAAATAAATTTTTCAAAAAAATCACTCGTTTTATCATCTATGGGTATGACGTTGGTTGTATTTCTCTTTCAGATTAGTATCATCATAATATTGTTTGTTGTGTACAAAATAATGCCGAGTAAAGGAATATTCTTATTTCCTGTTGTGATAGTTCCTTTATTACTCCTTGTTATCGGGCTTGGTTTTATTTTAGCTCCTTTTAACTCTATTATTAACGACATAAGCAGAGCCCTTAATTTAATTGTGACATTCTTAATGTTTCTCACTCCTGTGTTATATGCAAAACCAAAAATTGGGATACTTACTCATATAACAAAATTTAATCCAATGTATTATTTTGTATCGGTGGGGAGAGATCTCATACTGAAAGGGAAGATTTCAGAGTTTAATGGTTTTATTATTTCATCTCTTATATCGGTAGTTATATTTATCGTTGCTTTAAAATTATTTCATTTAGCTGAAACACGTGTTAGTGAACGTATCTAGCTCGAGTCGATACAATTTTATCCGCCTTGCCCGATCACTTTTTCATAATATTGTAACAAATGCTGAATTGTCTTTTCGGGTGCCAGCTCATAAGCTTTTTCTTTGGCTCGTTGCCCAATATACTTTAGATCCTTCCTAGGCCAGACAGCTATAATTTTTTCCGCCAAGGAAACAGGATCATTCGAGGGCACCAAAAATCCGTTTTCTCCCTCAGTGATAAGTTCATCGAAACTGGCCCCGATGGTACCGATAACTGGTTTTTCAAGGAGCATGGTTTCCATAAGGGTATTAGGGAGATTATCAATGAGAGATGGCAGGACGACAATCCGAGCATGGGATATGATGGGATAAAGCTGTTCATGTTTGATTTGATCGAAAAAGATGAGGCGGTGTGCGTAATCCCCAGCTCGTTGAATGGCGTAATCTTTCATCGAGGGTGCAAGCATCGAACTTACATCCTTTCCGACAAAGACGGCATTAGCTTCTGGAAATGCCTCCAGAACCGCTGGTAAGGCTTGAGCCAGAATGTGAAAACCTTTATGAAGTTGATAACGCCCGAAGAAAAGGAGGTATTCTTTTCCCATAAGATTTTCGCGGTATATCTTCGGATCGAGTTCATAGGTTTCCTGGAAAATAGGAGTCCGGATGACTTCGACGTTGAAAATTTTTGCCTCTTCTTTGAGAATTTTCTGTAAGATTTGGCTGGGACTATAAATGAATCGGCTAAAGCGATACTGAAGCCATTCCAGCTTTTCAATCATTCTCATATCGAAAGTTCTCTCAATTTGGCCTAACTTATTCCAGACAGGTCGATAACAGGAGACATTGGTGACAAGAGGGATCGGGATAAGAAGACGGGAGAATAAACCGCACCCGTAAGAATTTGGGCATTGAATCAAGTCAAAAGGGAGCTTTTGGTGAACTTTTCGGATTCGCCTTGAGACGTGAAAACTGAAATTTAACCAAAGGGAGGTTTTAGCAAAGCTGTTGCGCCTCAATCGGTCGAACAACCTCTTGAATCTTCCTGAAGAGGAACTCCCTTGTACACGATGAATCTGTAATCCATTAAAATCAAAGGGAGGCTCATTCTTGTCGGAATGGGTAAAAATATGCACCTCATGCCCCCTTTCTGCAATAGAACGGAATTTTCGATAAAAATGATTGGCAACCCCTCCACTGAAATACGGCTCAGTGATAAATTCCATGGTAATCACTGCGATACGTAACTTCTTCAATGAAAATATCTCCTTTGACCAGGTCGATGATTTGCAAGGATTTCTTCATAGTATGCTTCAAGTTGCACAGCGACTCTTTCCGGAGCGAAAGTTTCTAAAGCTTTCTTTGCATTTATGGTAATTAAATTAATCTCTTTCCCGCTTAAAACTTTAATGAGGATATTCTCCAATGAGGTTATACTGCCAGGTTCAACAAGGAAACCGTTTTTTTCGTGCTCAATTATTCCATCAAAGCCTGTACCCCGTGTACCTATGACGATTGCCCCCAAACCCATTGCCTCCAGACAGGCATTGGGAAGGTTATCAATGAGTGAAGGAAGAGTTATAACTGTTGCGCCTTGAATCACCGGATATAATTGAGAATGCGAAAGAGAATCGAAGAAATGCACTCTCTCATCGAGATTAGATAAAATGTTGTAAATATGCTTTCGCATCGACACACTTCCAAAAGGAACATCCTTTCCTATAAACACAACATGCACATCAGGGAAGGATGGTAGAACGCGACAGAGAGTTTTTGCAAGGATGTGAGGCCCCTTGTGAGCTCCTAGACGGCCTGAAAAAAAAAGGATGTATTTCAAACCGGCAAGGTGCTTCGCATAAAATCCAAAGTCTAATTTTTTTGTTTCAAGGTAAAAGGGAGAAGGAATTATACGAATATCTTGTGCTCCCAACTTTTTTTTAACCATCTGCGCGATAATCTTACTTGGCGCAAAGATGTGCTGCGCGCGACGCAAGTGTAAAAATTCAAATTGTTCCAAAAGGCGGTAGTCCAGAAATTGTGCCCGACCCTGCAACTTGTTACAAAGGGGTGAGTAACTGGAGATGCGCACGACCATAGGGACTGGTAAAAATAAATGGGAAAAGAAGCCGCAACCATGAAGATTTGGCGTTTGAATAATATCCAGACGATCTTTGGCGCAAAATCTTTGCAAGCGGCGAAAGACTTGATAACTAAAATGAATCCATAGAACCGTTAATGATATTTTGCTAAAAGTCAATTTATTGAATTTCTTATGTTCCCCTTGACAAGGAATACGATGAACAGGTAATCCTTCATATTCAAAATCAAAGTTTTCCCAACTTGTTTTCACATTCGGCGCATAGGTAAAGACATTTACCTCATGCCCACGTTCCATCAATAATCGAGCCATGCGATGTGTATAATGACTAAGACCACCGGCATGATTGGGTTCTGTCACAAATTCAGTTGTAATAAATCCTATTCGCATAATCTAGTATAAGATAAGTTTGGAGAGAGGACTTTTGTCTATTTGTCCTTACTTAATTATTTGATTTTATTAGTATATATTATATTAGTCTCTCTTTTTAAGTATAAGGTAAAAAAATAGGGAGGTCAAGAGGGATCATCCCATGATGAATTTATTCGACGCCATTTTTGACAAAAATTCATGACGTTACATAAAATATACGGACATATCCCCCCTCTTTGATATAGGTACATAACCGATACCTCCTAAGCAATATTTTTTTTCTTATTTAATTAATTTTTAGTTAATCTTGGCAAAAAAGACCGCATCGGCAATTACATATCCATTGGCCTCATCGGTAAGCTGAACATAATTGCCTGTCCCTGCCTCAAGGTAAAATTGGCCGAGATATTCCCACCAATGGCCTTGATAAAGCAAATCATCAGGTGTTTGCTGTTGATTCACAGAACCTACAGTCGTTTCAACATACTCGCCCGTTCCAGAATTATAATATCGGATTTTATAACGAGCATCAGTTGCTCTGTTCGTGCCTGCTTTCCAACATGTATACACCTCATAATTACCACTTTCCACAATATGGGGTCGAAACGTAAAGGTATTACTCCCTGATCCAGCAGCATGATATTTTGCATTATCATTCCATGTACCATCTGTATTTGAAACATTGGTCCATGTACCCACAACTTCTGTCAGATCAAGATCAAGGTCATCTACAATTGGATAAAAATTGGGGGGACAAGGAACATCATCCGCTTCAAACCAAACCGCATCTGCAATTACATAGCCAGTGGCCTGATCGCTAAGGCGCACAAAGTTCTCTATACCAGCTTTCAGATAATAATTGCCAAAACAATACCAGCCCTCATAATCTCTTCGTTGATCTACCGTTATCATTTCCGTCTCATATTCCTCACTTACGTTATTATAATATTTAATAGTATAAGGAGCATCAGACGCTCTATTACTCCCTGCTTTCCACCATGCATGGATATTATAGTAACCATCCGCCGGAATTAAGGGTCTAAAAGTGAACGTATTACTTCCCGATCCACCACTATGAAATTGAGCACCATCATCCCACGTATTACTTGTATCGCCCACAAAGCTCCATGTGCCAACTACATCGGAGGTACTCGCATCGAGGTTATCAACAT
>JBLIRR010000045.1:0-50705 GCA_049472395.1 bacterium
CACACAGGTATGGGTTATCGTTCCTCAGTCCAAAAGGGTGGTTATGTTGGACTTAGAGTATATGAATCCCCCCGTTATACAGTCGATCTTGATGCATTAGTGCGGGGATCTCCCATTGAGAGAATAGTATCCATTGCAAAGTGAGGAAGTGCAAAAGAGTAGTGGGGATGCTGTGTGGTTCATATATAAAAAGGAAGTTGATCTTGTTACTCTTGGGGAATATGGCGGCATTCGATTATATTTTCGCGCAGGTATTGGTGATCCTCCGAAAGATATAAAACGGGCTCAGAGTATTCATCTTGATCTTGCTGTGGGTGATCCGGTGATACCTTCTCCCGTTAAAACGCATACCCACTCTATTTTGGGAGATGATTCTCTATCGTGGTGCGTGTATACAATTGAATCGTCAGTTGCTGAAAAACTTCATACATTAATTGTGCGCCATTCGGACAACTCACGTTCAAAGGATGTATTTGATCTGTATTACCTTATGCCAATTATGCCAAAATGTAATCATGAGATATTAAAGCAGGCACTCTCGGCAACATTCAAATCAAGAGGAGATCCTTTGCCGTCTGATATTCCACAGGTTCTCAATAAAATTGACAAGGACCTTCTCCAGAGAGGATGGAAGAGTGCAATAGCAGGTTTAAGAGAGCGGCTCGACTTTGACACAATCTTTGAGCACGTCATAAAACAGTGCAAAAACATCTTTATCGGATAGAAATCGTGTGCAAAATTTTTCAACATCCGCTATTACCAGCAAACACCCAGTTAATGGAGATACGTGTGCTTTTGAAGCATATTTTGCAATATATCTGTAGGCATTACTCAGATATTTAAAAAATCATGGCCTAAATGGGTTTTGTCAGCTCATCTCTATTGACAATCATACCAAATTTGGTACAACTGTATCAATGGAAGTAAGATAATGAAGATTAACAAGGATATATTTTTAGAGATTAGTTCCCAAAATAAAAAAACATTGCCGAAATGACAGTACCTTTCACGAACCAAGTTCCTCAAGAACTGTGTCTTCTGTAAACTCTGGTTCTATTCCTCTTCGTTGCGCCTCTTGAATTAAATCTGCTTTCGACAAATCATATATCTCTGCAGCATATCCGATAGAACCTCCCCCATTCTTGTATAAATTCAGTGCTTGATCTATTTTGTATTGCCTGATCCCCAGAGAAATAACGTGCTGAATAACTGCAATATCATCAGGTATTCCCTCTAACCATTTTTTAGGTATTTCCATAGAAACTATTTTTGCCATATCAAATCTCCTAAAATAGTTAAGAAGCAGCTTATAGCTTATTTATTCTATCTATAATGTGTTTTATATTTAAGCATATCGTATTTTCATTATAATAGTAAGTTTTTGCCTTTATCAAAATGTCATCAGGAAATAATATTAATAAGTTATAGATATATAAAATTTTTTCTAAAGCCTATGGAAAATCTCAGAAATATTCTTCATTCTTTGATGCTCACTTTCAAACAATATCTGAGCGGTAATCTGCTTTATTGCTCATAAGTGATCAACAAGTGACTTTACGTTTGTCCTTCGTTAAAATGTCATTATTAAACAATCAATGACTTACATATATATAGATTTTTCTTGAAAGTAACAAACAATCCCCCCAAAAAATCAAGGTTCTTTTAGTATCAGATGAAGTTTTAACAAAGCCCAAATTTATCAAGGGAGATCCCTTAGATATATCAGAAAAGATCCTTAAAGAAATTATAAACAAAGCCCCTATAAGATACGGTTAATGAATTCAATGCGATTAATATCAATCCTGGCACTATTTTCCTAGTTCAAAAGGCAACAGCAGTCATTAAGTGCTACCTTTTGTGACCATATCACGTTTAGCCTCAATAAATGCCTCTTCTTCCAGTTCAATACGCTCTCGAATTATACGCATAAGCCACTCTGCAATGCTTTTTTCTCTATGCAATCGGGCCAAGAAAGCCGCCCCTGCGGCAAGTTTATCATGTTCAAAGTCATATTCGAAATTCGACGATACGAAACGATGCCAATTGATCATTGGTTTATATAATATTATTTATTCAAAATATTTAAATAATCATTTATGATCAACAAAATTGATAAAATCATATATTATTATGTTATCTCTGAGGAAATTTTTTTGAGACCTCCTTTTTCCTTGATAGGTCCCCCTCTATAGGTAAAAACCTTATCTTTTCATTTAGATATTTACTCCTCATTCTTCATTTATCATGATTATTCTTGACTCTTTTTAATTTACCTCCGATAATAAGATATGTAGTCAGATTATTTAACAAAATTATATTTGGTGGTATAGTATTAGTTATGGATAAACGTGAGACTGGCACTGTTAAATTTTATAATAAAGCTAAAGGCTTTGGCTTTATTGAGCCAGATTATGGAAAAGATATCTTTGTCCATGAGAGTGCCCTGCTTGAGGCACGTTGGCTAAAGGAAGGCCAGAGAGTGGAGTTTCAAGTAGTTCAGGGAGAAAAGGGCTTGCAGGCAGAGGATGTAATAGTGCTGGATAATGAATGAACAGTATGGCTTCTCTAACATTTATTACAAACCATCTAAAAAAGAACGCCATTTCCAGGCATACTGTCCAAACCACCGATCGCGGTGGGGTCATCAACCATTCTCATTGCATTACCAGGAAAAAATACGTGATGATTCCACCTTCGGTCATCCCGGTAAGAAGTAATGGCCATTTAACTTTATTCTCTTTTTATTCTGATGTTCTAATAAGATTTATATAACGCCCCATCCAGTATGGCAACAGCCAGTAGACCGGTTCCCTTTCCTGACCCGGATCGCCTGCAACCGCTGCGTAGGGATTTCTGTCCCAACGTATGGTACGATATTCACTTGGCGGCCTAAGCTCATCAACCTGAAGCTCGTCCAGTATTGGTTTTCGCACAATCTGCAAATCTTCTCTCCGGCCATTATCGATCTGCCAGTCTACCAGATCGAGTGGTGCATCCTTTAGGAAAAATATGGAATTTTCCAGCTCATCATGACCTCCAGTCAAAAGGTTATAGGTAAAATTCAATAATGGGCTTTTAGTTTCTTTAAACTTTAGAAACCACTGATCCAAATGTGTACGATATTCAATGTGAATAGCCGGATTTTCTTCGTATTCAAGTAATGCAGGATAAATATAAAGCGCCAGATATGTGTCAAAATAGGTTTCCCATGCAGGATTTGTTGTGTACAGTTTTTTGGCTGCATCCAGGTATCTCTCTTCTGTGATTAGCCTCAGGTAAGCATCTTGATATTCTTGTTTTCCTGTAATCTGGTGGGCAAATTTCAAAAAAGACAGTATCTCCAGTGAATTCAATGGCCTCTCCGGTGCCCATTCAGGATCGTGATTAAGACTTTGCGGAGACCATACTCCCCATTTGGTAGGCTTTCCATCTACGTCAACCAAGTAAAAATTATTTCTGATCAAGTGATTGACTATCTGCCCAACATGATGGGCAATCCGCTCCTTTTCGTCATTATCTGCCACCAGCTTGTAATACCAGTAATAACCAAAAAAATGACCGTCAAGTTCATCGCTGCTTGTATCCCCTTTCCACCACCACTTGCCATCGGCTGACAAATGCCATCTCTTTTCAACGGGTTTATGTCGCGGATTTTTTATGAGTTCTTCTGCCAATTCCTGTGGTGAATAGGTACGGTTCATATCATGCGTTTTGTCCCAACTGGCCGGCACGATTGTTCGGGCAAAAAAACCATCCATTCCTGTGACTTCCCTTAAATAATGTAAGAAGTCAAACGCTTTTTTTGCCCGTTCCTTTGCTTCTGGATTGCCAGTAACTGCATAGCGGAACGATTCCATAGCAAGATACATAGCCGTATATTCCCCATCATTGTCGTCATCATCCGGCACAATAGTCGATGTATCTCCAGGTACTTTTAAGGTGAACCTTCCAATAATCCATGGTTCGCGAACATGGCGCCTGATCAGCTGATCATAAAAATAATCCGCTTTTTGTGCCAATGTCATTTGCTTTCGCTTGATCGCACTCACACCATTGGAAGTAGCAATCCAGGCATTTCCATGTGCATCAAACGCAATATCTCGCACCTCATCCGACATCAACCATCTTCTGCTTAACCTTACAGAATATTCTTTTTCACCCAGGGTAAATCGCGTGATCCCGTAATTGGTACCTACCCACATCGTGCCATCCGGTGCTTTTTTTACTGTGTTGACTTCAGAATTGGTAATGCCATCTTCCGGTAATTTTTCCCCAATTCTGTTGGCTCCATTCCGAATGGTAACTCCTCCAAGTCCACCAATCCAAAGATTTCCATCATCACTAAAATCCATGCCTTTCACATAGGCACTGATCAGATCTTTATTGGCCTGATAAACGATAGCGACATCGCCAGAGCAATGATATAGCCCCACATCGGTTCCAATCCAGAGTCCGCCTTTCATATCGGATACGGCACCTCGAATACTCCTGGCAATTTTATAAGTCATTTTCTTCCAATGATCATCCTGAAAAATCCAAACACCATGTGGACCTAAGACATAAACTCCTTCTGCAGCAGCAACAATTTTGGCTAACGGACCAACAGGCCCTTCCATCCTGGTGATCGTCTCATTTATATTAGCATAAACCCCATCCCAGGCCGCAATCCATATAAACCCATGAGCGTCGGATTTGATATCGTAAGCCGGGCCCTGGTTATTGCCATGTATCATCAGGGACCATACGTGATTGTTTTTGGATTTCTTATAAACTCCATTTTTAGTGGCTATCCATATCTGTTCATCCCTGTCTATATGGACAGCGCGCACGTCATTGGCTGCAGGATTATTTTTATCTATAGCAAAACCTTCGTGATATTCCTGCACAAACGTGATGTCTATATAATATTCCTGATCCGATTGACTTTTCAGCTCCCCTATTTTGGGATAACATGCAGAAAATAAGCATACGGCAACTACATAAACCAATAGATTCCTCATAGACTGTATCCTAATTCTATTCCACAATGCCGGAAATCCTCATTTTCTGTTTTTCCACCTCAACTCCAGCTTCAGAAATTTCTTTAAATCGCATCTTATGAACAATAGATCACCAATTAATATATCAAATATAATTAATATGATCAATATGAAAATTGTAAGATATTTAACTTATGGACCATTGGAGTAAATAATTATAATTTTGTACTAATCTAAATGTCAAGATATGTCAAATCGCCAATTAAGTCAACAAAATTAAGTATGGAGGAGCGCATGAGTATGGCTCTTTGTTTTCGGAGGGCCTTCGTTCTTCTTTTGGCAGGCCCTCAATAAGGATAGCATAATAAAATCCGTATAAAAGGGTCATTATGTTAATGTGAGATCCCTCTACCGCCAGATTTCATTTTTTACAGCAAAGGAATCAATCTCCCTGTGCAGATTTACGGTAATTATACCATTTTCATCGCACAGGAACTCTTCGATGACCTTGTTATTCCGGAATTTTTTTTTGGTGATATCCTCCTTTCTCGGCATCTGGTTCGGATCCCATGCTGGATCGTAGGGAAACAAAATTTCACTCCACATGCGCGGAGAGATAGGCTCCCCATTCCAACATTCCGCGCATTCCAGATAACGGTAATGGCCGATATTATGAGCAGGTTGAATTTCATATCGTTTTGTCGCAGGAATCCTCACCCCTTTTTCAAAAATAGGATCGAAATATTCCTCCGGCCCGGCCACCCGGAATACGCCGAAGGTTCTGCTCAGAATATCTTCCCCCTGTATCTTTTGCTGACCCATACGGCAAGCGCCAAGAGCGATGGAAGCAAAGGGAATACTTGAAAGATGCACCTTGCCTTGGCCATATTTTTTCGTAATCAGCTTCAGTATGAGGGGAAGCTGGGAGCTTCCTCCGACAAGATATATCTTTTCTATATGTTCCATGCCTTGTATCCCTTGATTTTGTAGCGCCTGTGAGTAAAGCACTTCATCTATCTTATCTAAAGTCCGGTTGAGCAAAGGAAGAAGCCGTTCTGAGTATTCATCTACACGCATTTTAACGGATTCATCCGATATGTGGGCCTCTTCAAGATCTATCCTTATGTATTTTGGATCGATAGTATTGGCTAAATTCTCTTTTGCCTCACGACATCGGTAGAGGAGCAGTTTTTCTTGCAGGGGAGTGAGCCCGGATAATGCTTTTTTTTCAACCACCATCTGATAAAGGATCTGATCGAAATCATCACCCCCAAGCTGCTCAATTCCGGCAGTGGCAAGCACTGCATAATGATCAGGCTCGATCCTTATCAATGATACATCAAATGTTCCCCCTCCGAGGTCATATACAAGAATATTAATAGGCTTGCCTTGCTTTCGCAGGCGCTCTGACAATCCTGAATAGGAAAATTCAATGGCAGATGCTGTCGGCTCCTCCAAAATCTTGGGGGAGAGAATGAATCCTGCCTCCTTAAAACACTCGCGGGTAATGGAACGCTGAGCGCCATTGGCATTTGCCGGCACTGTAAGCATGACTTCCAATGGATCTTCAGGTGATAAATGGTGCGTAGTAACGATATGCATTTTCAGGTTTCGGAGAAAATCCAGCCCTATCCCCTTCACCTCGCGTTGAAACTTACCGCTTTGAAACTGTAATCCTTGATAATAATTCTTTAAGCTTCTTTTTATAGACCGAACCAATGTACCTTCCCCGGTAAACGCGCGCTCTAAAGCTTCAATCCCATGATACCCCTGATCTTTATTTTTGGAATAAAATGAGGCGCTAGGGAAAAGGTCTTTCGTAATCCCCGCATGATGGAATCTCATGACGAGCGGCATATTATTTTCCATATAAGAGACGATTGTATTAGAAGTACCAAAATCAATACCGAGCTTCATCCATCTATCCTCCTATTTACTTTTACTTGGGGTTTAAGAATCATTTCCTGGTTATATTTCCAGAAAAAGCCCTCTCTGAGCACAGATAAAATTTCTAATTCACCCCTGCTGGAATCCCATGAAAAATCAACTTCTTCATGAATTGTAGGGTTGAATTTTTCCTTGGCATTGGGAGAGACTTGTTCAAGGCCACTGTTTTCTAAAATATACTCTAAATCACTGTGCAGATCTGAAAGATATCTCGCCTGATCTCCTGTGAATTTACTTTTCGCCTTTTTCATCTTTAATGATAACTTGGCAAGAGGCAGGAGCAATCCTTTGATCTTTTTCGCAATATGCCCTTCCAATTTTCTGTTTATAATGCCTATTACTTCCTCTTCCAAATTCATAAGCATAGGATCAACGATTTTTGAATGCTCTTGCCTGATAATAATGTCGTCTTGTTTTATTTGAGATTCTTCTTTTTTTTCATTCTTTTTATATTTATTTATATAATTTTGTTTTATTTTTTCTTTTACCTTGCTAATTGTCGACATAGGCTTATTTCTCCTTTTAATATGGTGTATGAAAATGATAAATCATGTACAAAAATTTTAAATATTCACATACCATAGTATTATATATAATTATTTTTAAAAAAAATATATCATAAATGTTATTTATTCATTACTTTTTTCTCGATAATCTTCATTACACCATCTCCTTTTTAATAATGTGGCCTTGTGCGGTAATAATTATTTTTTCTATTGCAATATCCTTCTTGGCAATTTCCAATCCTTTTTTTATCATTACTGGCAGGCCCTGACAACAGGGAACTTCCATTACAAGCGCGGTTATGCTTTTAATCGAATTCTGTGCAAAGATATCCGCAAATTTCTGAATATATGGTCCGGGATCATCAAATTTCGGACACCCTATCATCACCACACGCCCTTTCAAAAATTCTCCATGAAAATTCGCCGACGCAACTGTTGTGCAGTCAGCCGCAACCAGAAGATCTGCATTCTTTAAGAATGAAGCCTGTGCAGGTATCAATCGAATCTGCACAGGCCAGTGAGTCAGGGCGGATGGCCTATTGGAATATTCTTCAGTGGATTGTTCTCCTTCGCATCTGTCTGCTCCTTGTAATTCCTGAACATACGTCGATGGACAGCCACACGCCATTTTTGAGCCTTCAGCTAATCTTTCTTTTTCATTAAGATAGTGTTCTACTGCCTCAGCGTCAAATTCATCAGCCTCGCGCTCAATTATTTTCAGGGCTCCTGTGGGACATTCCCCTAAACAAGCGCCCAATCCGTCACAGTATTTTTCTTCTATCAATTTTGCCTTACCTTCTATTATCTGGATAGCACCTTCTGAACATGCTTCTGCGCACTGGCCACACCCATTACATAGCTCT
Organism: bacterium; assembly: GCA_049472395.1. Taxonomy (GTDB): domain Bacteria; phylum SZUA-182; class SZUA-182; order DTGQ01; family JBLIRR01; genus JBLIRR01. Next base: position 8,296 of record JBLIRR010000045.1, read on the forward strand.
TCATCGATTTCAATAATTTTTCTTATCATATCCTCTCTCCTTTGCATCAATCGCGTTTTAAAAGTATATCCTTGGCTAGCGATTGCCCAGTCTTAGTCAAAAAATCTTTTTTAACACTTTCTTGTAATATGTTCTCATCTAAAGGATTTTCTTTCTGAGCTTCTTCAAGATTAACCAGCCTGTCAGCATCATACAGGACTTTGAAATTATCCGTTTCTTTTGAATGAGGTTGATGATGGTGTTCGATAATGTCGCAAACCTCATCTATGAGCTTCTTGTCAGCACTGAGTTTCTCAAGAATTTTTCGTGCCCTATCCCGGCCCGCTATTTGATGATGCTTTACGGAATTATCCGTGTATTTTTTCTCTGTTTCCTTTATTCCAATATCATGAAGATACGCAGCGGTGAGAACAACAGCCATATCTCCCTTTTCCTTTACTAAAATCTTCTCTGCATACCGAGCAACTTTTGCCGCATGGCTGATTCTCTTAAAATCTTTCTGGAAAAATCGCTTCATTTCAACGGCAACACGAGTCCTGAAAAGTTCCTCTCTCTTTGCAAGAAATTCCGACGGAAGCTCTCCAAGACACTGTTCTGCAAATTTACAGTATGTTGCACAGCCAAAATCCACCTTTGGATTTAATACTCTTGAGCCACATTGTTTACATTTTCGTGAGGGTTCATCCTTAAAAAATTCAACTTGATACCCACAATGAGGACATACAGCATCGAAAATATCGTCTGGCTTCCAGTACCTCGTATCCTGACCAGGACATCTCATTTTTTGTCTCCTTTCTGAAATTGCCTCTTTATACTCTTTATATAGTATATTTTTTATTGTTACTTTTCACCTTGTCTTAAGTCAAGCAGATGAAAAAATATTCAAAGAAATAAGAGAAAAGAATTTCCCATTTTATTAATAACACTTTTTCAATGACTTATATCATATACTGAGAATAAACAATACCGGGCCATTCTCATAAATGAGAATATAGGTTCTCATTTATAGTATAGAGAATGGCCCTATTTTATATAACATATTGAAATAATTGATATTTTATGTATGGCATGTAAATTGCGAATAAACCTTAAAGAAAAAAGCATACACTATATCTTGAAAGGAGCATGAAAATGGGAAAAGTAATAGGAATCGATTTAGGCACAACCAATTCCTGCGTAGCGGTCATGGAAAGCGGGGAGGCTAAAGTAATACCCAATGCAGAGGGTAACAGAACAACACCATCTATAGTCGCAATAAAAAATAATGCTGAAAGACTCGTTGGGCAGGTGGCAAAAAGGCAGGCTGTGACCAATCCTGAGAACACAATTTTCTCCGTGAAACGATTGATTGGCCGTAAATTTAACTCGCCAGAGGTGCAAAAGGCCATATCAGTGAGTCCTTATAAAATTGTAGAGGGGAAAAATGGCGATTGTCAGATAAAAAGCAACGGGAAAAACTATACCCCTCCCGAGATTTCAGCAATGGTATTACAAAAAATTAAGCAGACAGCAGAAGACTATTTAGGAGAAAAAGTAACGGATGCGGTAATAACTGTCCCTGCGTATTTCAATGATGATCAACGAAAGGCCACAAAAGACGCCGGAAGAATTGCAGGCCTCAATGTATTAAGGATAATTAATGAACCGACCGCTGCTTCCCTTGCCTATGGGCTTGATAAAAAAAAGGATGAAAAAATAGCGATTTATGACCTGGGTGGAGGGACATTTGATATTTCAATATTGGAGTTAGGTGAGGGTGTATTTGAAGTCAAATCCACAAATGGTGATACGTTTCTGGGTGGAGATGATTTTGACCAACGGATCATTGATTGGCTTATTGATGAGTTTAAGAAGAGCGAAGGGATAGATCTGAGAAAAGATAAAATGGCTTTGCAGAGATTAAAGGAAGCTTCAGAAAAGGCGAAATGCGAACTTTCTTCAGTGATGGAAACTGATATTAACCTGCCTTTTATTACTGCTGATGCCCAGGGTCCAAAACACCTTGCTCTCAAACTCACGCGTGCCAGGTATGAACAACTTGTGGATGATTTGGTTGAAAAATCAATCGAGCCTTGCAGAAAGGCCCTGGTAGATGCAAAATTGTCTGCCTCGGACATTGATGATGTTATCCTGGTAGGAGGTCAAACCAGAATGCCCCTTGTACAAGAGAAGGTAAAACAATTTTTCAACAAGGAACCCCATAAAGGTGTGAATCCTGATGAAGTAGTTGCAATTGGCGCTGCAATTCAGGGCGGGGTCCTTAAGGGTGAAGTAAATGATGTGCTTCTTTTAGATGTGACCCCCTTATCATTGGGGATAGAAACCCTGGGAGGCGTGTGCACAAAATTGATTGAGCGAAATATGACAATTCCGGTCAAGAAGAGCCAGATATTTTCCACAGCCATGGATAATCAGACTGCGGTGAGTATAAATGTCCTTCAGGGTGAACGGGAGATGGCCGCAGACAATAAATCGCTTGGGAGATTTGATTTGGTGGGCATACCTCCCGCACCCAGGGGTGTTCCTCAAATAGAGGTTTCTTTTGACATAGATGCAAATGGAATCGTCAATGTGAGTGCCAAGGATTTGGCAACACAGAAAGAACAGAAAATCCAGATCACTGCATCGAGCGGATTAAGTGAGGAAGAGATCAATAAAATGATCAAGGAAGCAGAGGCCCATGCCTCGGAAGACAAGAAAAAGAAAGAAGCGATTGAGGCTCGCAATCAGGCTGATGCTCTCCTTTTCAGCGTGGAGAAATCCCTCAACGAACTTGGGGATAAGGTTGATTATAATACAAAAAAATCTCTTCAGGACGCAATGGATAATCTGAAAAAGACAATGGAAGGGGGTGACACTGAAGCAATTAAAAGGGCAACAGATGCATTATCAACAGCTTCTCATAAATTAGCGGAAGCAGCCTATCAACAGACTGCTTCGAAGCACCATACAGAAACAGCTGCAGGATGCGGATCTGATGGATGTTCGTATAACGCAGGAGCCTCACACGCAGAGAATGACAATGTGGTAGATGCAGATTTTGAAGTAAGTGCATAAATAGAAAAAGAGCGCCTAAAAATAAATTGGGCGCTCTTTTTTTTCAATAGCCAGGGCCCACGCATTGCGAGGCTCCTTCACGCAATAACCTTACTCTCCCGGTTGTGTGAAATGAGGATTCGCTAGCTCTGCCGTGCACATTGAAAGCCTTTACCCAGGTCACAGAATGTGCACGCTCCCTCCATTTTTTCCGAGATCATGAGTTGTGATTCGCAGCGTCCGCATAAATACTCCTCTCCTGGCTTCATTGGTCCTTCACACGGCGTTATGCCCATAGGACAGAGAGTCACACATGAGCTACAATGCTTGCAAAACTCAGGGCGAACTCCGAGAGGAAAATCAACACGACGGTCCTTACCACGTCCGACAAAACCAATGGCCTGAGCTTGCCATAATTCGGTGCACACGCGCACACACCGTCCGCACAGGACGCAATCGCTATTTCTAAATGGATAACGGACCTCTTTCACGCCACATCGCACGGCAATATCCTGAATAGCCCGGGAATTGGGGGCCTGAGCAACAAGAAGCTCGGCAATATTTCGTCTTAAGTTTCTAATTTTTTCAGTGTTAGTGAGGATCTCCATTCCCTCTTGCACCGCCAAGGTGCAGGAAGTGGTGATCTTTGATCGACCGTCGACAATATTTTCCACGATGCACAGTCGGCATCCTCCAAAATCCGAGAGACACGGAACATGACATAGGTGAGGAATACAGATGCCATATTCAATTGCAACGTCAAGCACACTTGTCCCCTTGGCAGCCCGGGTCTTTGCACCATCAATGGTTAGTGTTACATATCTATTCATAGTACACCTCTTATTAGATTATTCTTATTGCATTAAATTTGCACTCACTTATGCAGATGCCGCATTTCTGGCATAGCTGTGAATCAATGCTATGGGCTTGCTTTTTCTCCCCCTTAATTGCCCCATGAGGACACGCCCGAAGGCACGCACCACAGCCGTTACATTCTTCAGCATAGACCTCATATTTTATTAACGCTTGACACACCCCAGCAGGGCACTTTTTATCATTTATGTGCGCGTCGTATTCCTCGGGAAAATAAAGCAGTGTTGAGAGCACAGGATTAGGTGCGGTTTTTCCCAATCCACACAAGGAGGCTTGTGCAACCGTGTCCCCCAATTCTACCAATAAATCAATCTGTTCGGGTCGACCGCGCCCCTCGCTTATATCAGTGACAATCTCCAACATGCGATCAATGCCCAACCGACACGGCGCACATTTGCCACATGATTCATCCTGCAGGAAGGTGAGAAAATATTTTGCTACATCCACCATGCATGTCTTTTCATCCATCACGACGATGCCCCCGGAACCGACCATCGATCCCTCTTTGGATAATACATCGAAATCAACTGGAAGATCGAATTTATGTAAGGGTAAGCATCCGCCGGATGGCCCCCCGGTCTGGACGGCTTTAATACCTTTACCGTTCGTAGCCCCTCCGCCAATATCGAAGACTATCGTTTTGAGAGAAGTTCCCATAGCTACCTCAACAAGGCCTGTATTTTTAACTCGACCGGTAAGGGCAAAAATTTTGGTTCCTTTGCTGTTGGCAGTCCCCTTAGATGCAAACCATTCTGAGCCATTCAATATGATAGAAGGCACATTTGCCCATGTTTCAACATTATTGAGCGTTGTAGGTTTATGTCTCAGACCATCGACAACAGTATGGACATCTTTGGGCTGCGGTTCCCCGACTTTTCCTTCCAAGGAGGCCATAAGAGCTGTCGATTCACCGCACACAAAAGCTCCTCCGCCCCGAGCTATGTGTATATCAAAGGAAAAGTTCGATCCGAGGATATTCTCTCCCAGAAGCCCGAGGTCTTTAGCTTGCTGCACCGCTATCTGCGCATGTTCCACAGCCAGAGGATATTCCTTACGCACGTAAATATACCCCTGCTGAGCTCCAATAGCCCATGCTCCTATCATCATCCCTTCAAGAACCAAATGAGGATTGCCTTCAAGAATACATCGATCCATGTAAGCGCCAGGGTCCCCTTCATCCGCATTGCAAATGACGTACTTTTCATCCCCCGGTGCCTCCCGGCACTCAGTCCATTTGCGCCCCGTCGAGAATCCGCCACCTCCTCGACCCCGCAGACCGGAATTTTTGATCTCTTTGATAACAGATTCCGGAGACATCTTAGCAAGAGTTTTTACTAATGCCGAGTATCCACCGATCGCAATATAGTCTTCAATAGAGCACGGATCAACCTGTTTATTCTGTGCCAATAGTTGCCGGTCCTGAAATCTATAAAATGGGATTTCTTCCTCAGTCTGTATCTTTTTGTGAGAAACAGGATCAGTATAGAGAAGGCGATCAATTACTTCTCCCTTGAGCACTGTGTGAGAGATAATATCAGACACATCATCCGGTGCAATATGACAATAAAATATATTCCCCGGCTCAATAACCATTATAGGGCCTTGTTCACAGAAACCGTGACACCCCGTTACACGCATCTTTACACTCTCTTCCAATCCCTGCTTATGCAGTTCTTTCTCGAGCGCATTTATTACGTCTTGGGATCGGGATGCACGGCATCCCGTACCGCCGCACAGAGTAAGGGTTGAACGGATAGTATCTCTCTTTGATTGAAGTTGCGTGCGCAGGGCTTCAAGGTCATTAATATTATTGATCTTGGTCATAAGCGGTACCCTCCCTTTCGGTTTCAGAAGCTGATTCAATTATTTTACGGAGCTTGCTCGGTGTCACATGATGATGGTAAGTTCCATTATGGACAACCACAGGACCGAGGGCACACGCACCAAGGCAATTCACATGCTCAACCGTGAACTGACCATCCTTCGTTGTCTCGCCTGATGAGATGCCAAGTTGACCAAGAACCTGCTTGAGTAAAAGCTTGGCCTCCCTTACATGACACGCTGTCCCCATGCAAATACTGATTACATTCTTACCTCGCGGTTTAAGCGAAAAAGCTTTATAGAAGTTTGCCACGCGATACACTTCTATGAGTGGAACTCCCAACTCTTGTGAGATTATTTTCATGACTTCTCCGGGAATATATCCGACGCGTTCCTGTACGTCATGCAACACCTCAATAAGCTGGTCCGGTTGACTCCGGCGCCCTTCCAATATGGGCTCAAGGGTGACACTAGACATAGATACCTCCTTTAATAAATAAAATTATCATTGACAGAATAATTTTTATGAGATATTATGTAGTAAACTTAACATGTATCATTTCTTTGGTAAATACTGAAAGAATATCCATTATATGCCTATAAAATATAGGCATAAAGTTACTATTTTTTTACCTATATATTGTCTATATATTATGAGTATCTGGAAAAATAATGTGCCCAATACCTTCACCGAAAAAAAGGACTGGATCACAATAAATACTCCCTCTCCCATTCCGCAAGACATACCAACTGATCCAGAAAAAATGGGGATCGCTTTGCGCGAACGCATCAAAGAATTGAACTGTTTATACAGGATTACGCTCTTGGCTGAACGTTATTCTGATTCAATTGAGAATTTTCTGGAAGAACTTGTCAACATTATACCCCCTTCATGGCAATACCCGGAAATAACCTGTGCCCGCATCATGTTGGATAAAAAAGTATACAAGAGTTTCGGATTCAAAATTTCAAAATGGCGGCAGTCCTCTCGTATTTTTATGTATAATGAACCTGTGGGGGAAGTGGAGGTATTTTACTTGCATGAAAGGCCTGCCGCATATGAAGGGCCTTTTCTCAAGGAGGAGCGTGCCTTAATCAATTCGATAGCTGAACGAATTGGCAAAGCTGCGATGCATATTTCTGCTGAGCAAGAATTACAGGACATCAACAAACAGCTCATTATTGAGCGTAAGGCTTTGCAGGAAACAAATGCAGCGTTGCGCACTGTTCTTGCCAGGATTGAGGAAGAAAAAAAGAATATCCATAAAAATGTACAAATTAATGTGGAAAAGGTGCTCATCCCGATTCTGCATACACTCGAGTTGGAATTGCCTAAAGGTCAGAGAAAATATATAGAATTATTAAAAAACAACCTTGAGGAGATCACTTCCCCATTCATGAACCACTTATCTCAAAAATGTCTCTCATTAACACCAACAGAAATCAAAATCTGTAATCTGATACGCAGTGGTATGCGCACCAAAGAGATCTCTCAACTTCAAGGTATCTCGGTAGCAACCGTCAATCGACACCGCGAGCATGTCCGTCGAAAACTAAACATTACCAACAGCACTGTCAATCTTACCACGTATCTGCAATCTCATATGTGGGATGAGACTCTGTAATCGTTCCTTATGATCCGAAAACTTCACAGATGAAGGCAGTAAAAATAAAAGAGCGCCCATAATCATCTTTTAGGCGCTCTTTGTACCTTCTTTATGTGCGTTATTTATTTGTTTAATATTTCTAAAGCTTCATCTCTATATGAATCCATGAGATAAGGAACCTTGGTCACTTTAGCACATTCCTCGGTGAGTGACATTAACTCATTTCTCGTAATGGAAGCAATATTAAAACAGCGCGCACCAGCCATTAATTGCTGAAGTCCGACCTGAAGCTTGTTGGAATAACTATAAATTCCGATTGCTCCAAGCGGAATATTTTTTATCTCACTTGCACCAACCAGATCTTTTACATCCTCGTAGCATACAAATATCTCTTCCGGCGTCTCGCCATATTCTTTCACCGTGTTTGGCAGGGCTTTGCCCCCTATCCATTGCTCAATGTTCTTCCCTACCATTCCGGGAATCATAAGCGCACGTCCCATACAAACTGCCTTGACATAGGGTGCCCCAAGAGCAAGAGCCTTAAAGATTCCGTCTTCAGAGCTAAATGCTCCCGCAAATGCAAGATCTGGAACCCTTTCTCCTTTATCAGAAAGCATTTTCGCAAACTCATACGAAGCAGAATGGAGATATAGGGAGGGCATTCCCCACTCTTCCATCATTCTCCAGGGGCTCATACCCGTGCCACCAGGAGCACCGTCAATAGTGAGAAGATCAATCTTCGCTTTTGAGCTCCATTTAATAGCCATGGCAAGTTCCCGCAAGCCATACGCACCTGTTTTTAAGGTAATTCTCTTAAATCCGAGGCCTCGTAACCGTTCAACCTCAGCATAAAACTCTTCCTCTCCAATAAACCCGAGACGGCTATGACGCTCAAACTCCTTTATTGCCCCATCTTTAAAAGCTGCTTGATTCACAGAATTTGATGGATCAGGTGTAACAATATAGCCTCTGCTTTGAAGCTCCAAGGCCCTCTCAAGAGAGTTAACCTTTATTTCACCACCGATACATTTCGCTCCCTGACCCCATTTTAATTCAATAGTTTCAATACCATGTTTATTGATAATATATTCAGCAACTCCAAGCCGTGTATCCTCAACATTCATTTGAATGAGTATTTCACCCATGCCCCTGTGAAATCGCCTGTAAGACTCAATTCTTCTATCCATATCAGGGGCTTTCTGCACTTTTTTATTACTATCAAGAACCAGTTCCGGATCAATGCCGCACACATTTTCTCCACATACAATAGTTACTCCGGAAATGGCAGCGCCAATGGCAAAATGTTCCCAGTTTTTCCGGGCAATTTCTGTAGAACCGAGGGCTCCGGTAAAAATAGGGACAGCCATTTTTACTTTTTTATCCCAGCCATACTCAGTTTCTGTGTTGACATTGGGAAACTTGGCCGTATCGGGATTACCCACCATTCCCGAGGGAAGCCCCTTTGCACCCAATGCATAGCCATGGATATTCAAATGGGAATAATCAACAGGATAATCCTTATCCCCGCCAGCAGTAACATCCCCAAAAGGACCCGGATAAATAAGCTCTCGCCCTCGAAATGTTGCCTTAAATACTTCACAGTTACCTCTGCATCCATCAATACATCGTGAGCACAGCCCACTCATCGGCACTACGCTTTTTGAACGATTAAATGTTCTTGTTGCATCGTTAGAATTTGGTGTTTGTAAATTCATTCCTCCATCCTTCTTTCTTTAATTGTTAATAGTATTATTGCTATTAATCGAAAATGAGACAATACATTATGTTCCGTTATTGTTTTTATACCCTCAATTATCCTCCTTCTGTTATTATTTCATGATCCATGTGGTACTCTTAGTATATATAATGAACTCAATAGGCAATGGTCTGCCTATTATCTATCGCTTAAAATGTAATAATAACATTAAAGAGAAATTCTGTCAAGTATTAGAATAACTGATTTTCTTTATACTATAAATGTAATTTTAATATAAAATACTCGCATACCATGTGAATAGGAAATTAGGAAATATTTCCGTAATCGATCTTGTTTTTTTTTATTCATCTGGTACTATTAATAAAAAGCTGCGAAAAAACGAGAGGAAACACTATCATGCAAGAAAAAAAAAATAAAATTATTACTGCCATATTAAAGGTTCTGAGTAATGCAAAAAAGCCTATCGGAGCGACAAAGATCTCAGAACACATCAAATTATTCGGCATTGAACTTAATCAAAGAACAGTGAGGCACTACCTTACTGTGACAGATAAAAAAGGCTTTACAGAAAATTTGGGAAGTACACGCGGCAGGATTATAACATCTGCAGGGCTCAAAGAATTGGGAAACTCTTTTGTTATTAATAAGGTCGGGCTCATTGCATCAAAGATGGATGAACTCGCCTATACTATGGACTTTTCTCTTAGAGACTTAAGCGGTGAAATAATACTGAATATTACCACAACTGATAAAGAAAATCTCAAGAAAATCATAAAACCTATCACCATCACGTTTAAAAAAAGATTAGGGATGGGTTCTTACATAATCCTTGGCATGCCAAATAGCCAACTGGGCAGTTACTTCATTCCGGAGGGAAAGATTGGCATCGGAACGGTGTGCAGCGTCACTGTGAATGGAATATTTCTCAAAGAAGGGATCCCCATCTTTTCCCGTTTTGGCGGGCTTCTCGAGATGCAACGCGGGAAACCCATTAGGTTTACACAAATAATTAATTATAATGGGACCTCGCTTGATCCTTTGGAAATTTTTATCAAAGGACATATGACGAGTGTTTTGAAAACCGCCAAGACTGGCGATGGCATAATAGGAGCGAGCTTTCGTGAAATACCAGCCATAGCTCTTCCAAAAGCAAAAAAAATTAAAGAAAAATTAGATACTATAGGACTTAGTGGGATTTTACTTTTTGGAAAGCCGGGACTACCCTTGCTCGATATACCGGTACTTGAAGGAAGAGCTGCGATGATTGTGATCGGAGGGCTTAATCCACTCGCTGCGTGTGAAGAGAATACCATAGAAACAAAAAGCGTTGCAATGGGATCGTTATTTGAATTCAGGAAACTCTCCCCAATTTCTGATTTCGCTCACTTGTGCACTGATCTCACAGGTTCATAAGTCCTTTACTTGACTGGCTTCACGGTGCCAAATACATTGTTCCATTTTTTTAAGAAGCGGCATAAGAGTGTCCCTGTGAAGGGCTGATACGCACACGCCTTCGTATCGCTGCGCTATATTCTTACCTATATCAGGGGTCACACAATCGATCTTATTAAAACACAAGAGCATCGGTTTATGATCAAGCTCCAATTCATGGAGTATCCGGTTCACTGATTCTATATGCTCTTCAAAATAAGGACTGCTTATATCCACCACATGAAGGAGAAAATCCGCATCTTCAAGTTCAACCAGGGTGGCCTTGAAGGCACCAAGGAGTGCTTTAGGCAAGGAGCTAATAAAGCCCACCGTATCGGTTATAATCACTTCTCTTTCTCGTGGAAAACGAAGGCGCCTGGTGGCGGTATCGAGCGTCGCAAAAAGAAGGTCCTCTGTAAATACATGACTATCAGTAAGGGCGTTGAGCAGGGTAGACTTGCCTGCATTTGTATATCCGACTATAGAACATATGGGGATTCCTGCCTTTAAACGTAAAGAACGCTTTTGAAATCTTCGTGTGCTGATTTCCCTGAGTTTTTTTTCAAGGCTGGAAATCCTTTCTCGTACACGCCTTCTGTCTATCTCCAGTTTTGTTTCACCGGGGCCACGCCCTCCAATACCCCCCATGAGACGGGACATCGCAGTTCCCTTTCCCTTCAACCGCGGGAGCATATATTTAAGCTGCGCGAGCTCTACCTGGACTTTGCCGTCCAAGGTATGGGCCCTGCGCGCAAAAATGTCGAGTATGAGTTGAGGTCTATCAATAATTTTAAGATCAACAAGGCTGCATATATGAGAGAATTGATCGGGAGTAAGTTCATGATCAAAGCAAATTAATTTTGCCCCACGCTGTAATGCCCGTATAACCATCTCCTTTACTTTCCCGGAACCTATTATGTATTTTGGATTCATCTTGGGAACTTTCTGGATAATTACATCTACTACCTGTATACCGCACGTTCTTGCCAAATCTTTCAACTCAGCAATAGATTCTTCAATCTTGAGGCGAGAACCAGTCCCAACCCCCACAAGAATAGCTCGCTCCCTATGTTCATCAACCTCCCTGCCGCTTTTGCGTGAACGGGAAAATGCTCTTTCAAGTAAGGTAATAAACTGAATAAAATTAAATGATAATGTATACAGTGAGACGGGTTCATGTACCTCATACACAGCCCCTTTCGCGTTGGGGGGTAAAAGATGGGCCATGGAAAGCCGGCCTGGCAGCCCATTGGGCTGCACCTCAAGCCCGGCAATGATATCCAAACGTAAAAGAGCCAGATGAGTAAGGTCCTGCTGACTAAGAGCACAAGAATGAAAGTGGGTAAAAATCAGGCGAATACCCCGCAATCTATTAATGCCTGCGCGATAATCTTTCAAATCAGGCAGAGTGATATTCTTCTTACTGCCAACAATGACATGAGAGATATTTCCTTTACGGTCTATTGTAATACCGATCTCTCGACCGATCTCTTTTGACAGCTCTGTTAAGAATCTGGCAAGCTCATGCGTAATAAGAAACTCTGAGGGGATACGGCGGCGATAAATTCTTTCTAACTGTTTAACCTGATTCGGTTTTAATCCCGTCAGGTGGCCATAAGGTTTATGAATAATCTCTCCTTAATTTATTGTGATACTTTTTATTATTATTTTACTTTATGGGATTCAGCCGCGCAAGTTATTCATTGATTTGAAATCTAATTTATTCTGTACTATTATGAGCAATGTTTCTATTAAAAGATTATGTAGTATATTTATTCATCATTTTTTACAAAGGAGAATAATTATGACTCAGAAAATGGAAGTGTATAAATGTGAAGTATGCGGCAATATAATTGAAATGGTACACCAAGGGGCGGGAGAGCTTGTATGCTGCAATCAACCGATGAAGAAGATGGAAGAGCAGATGGCAGATTTCTCGAAGGAAAAACATGTGCCCATTATTAAGGCATCAGAAAAGGGAATAAAGGTTATCGTCGGTTCAGTACCACATCCAATGGAAGAAAAACATTATATTGAATGGATAGAAGTTATTCATGATGAGTATATACATCGGAAATATCTGAAACCGGGCGCACTCCCTGAAGCGGAATTTTCCATTCCCTACAAGGATACTCTTAAGGCCAGAGAATTTTGCAATGTTCACGGGCTTTGGAAAAATAAGTAAAAAACCTGTTCTTGACATGAGACAATAATTTCTGTATAGTGATAAAATCTGCATATGGACGATGCATACATGGAACGAGCGCTTGAAGAAGCCCGGAAAGCGATGGAGAAGGGGGAAGTACCTATAGGAGCCGTCCTTGTTAAAGATCGGGAAATAGTAGCGAAGGCCCATAATGAGACAGAAAAACGGCAGGACCCTACGGCGCATGCGGAAATAAATGTGATAAAAAAGGGTGCCAAAAGATTAGGCCAGTGGAGATTGCTCGATACTACGTTGTATGTGACGATTGAGCCATGTATGATGTGTGCGGGAGCCATCAGGCTTGCCCGCATAAAACGAGTGGTTTATGGGGCTAAGGAGCCAAAAACCGGCGCAACTGACCAATTAAGAAATGGTATGATAGTCGAGGGCGGTATTTTAGAAAAGAGAGCGTTGGAACTTATGCAGATTTTTTTTAAACAATTAAGGAGAGGTACCGAAGTCTGGCCGTAACGGGGTCGACTCGAAATCGACTTGTCTCATTGAGGCACGTGGGTTCGAATCCCACCCTCTCCGTTACTTTAAGGAATCATGCGAGGAGAGATGTCCGAGTGGCCGAAGGAGCACGACTGGAAATCGTGTAGGTGGTCAAAAGCTGCCTCGAGGGTTCAAATCCCTCTCTCTCCGTTAGAATAATATAGGGGCATCAAACAGGATGCAAGATCTAAGGAACCTGCGCAACAGGGAATTATGAACCCCGTCAGGCCTGGAAGGGAGCAGCGGTAAGTAACACTCTCTGTGTGCTGCATGGATCCTTAGATCTTGCCTCTTGTTTGATGCCAAGCCGTTTCCCGCCCAGAAATAAATGAAGGGGATAGAGTATAATTGTCTTATCTGGTATTAGCAAGAAAATGGCGGCCCCACTCTTTTGACGAGATTGTTGGACAGGCCCATATTACTCAGACTTTAAAAAATGCTATCTCGGCATCAAGAATTGCTCATGCGTTCATCTTCTCCGGAGCACGCGGCGTTGGAAAAACAACAGCCGCCCGGATTTTAGCGAAAGCACTTAATTGCCACAAGGGCCCTATCCCTGATCCTTGTAATTGTTGCGCCATTTGTGAGGATATTACACGCGGGACATGCCCCGATGTCATTGAAATAGACGGAGCTTCAAATAATAGTGTGGACGATATACGAGAGCTGCGAAACAAGATCCATTTTATGCCCGCCAAAGCCCGCTATAGAGTATATATCATTGATGAGGTTCATATGCTCACCACTGCGGCCTTCAATGCCCTGTTAAAGACCCTGGAAGAGCCTCCTTCTCATATTATATTCATTATGGCCACGACTGAAATTCATAAAATCCCTATAACCATTTTATCCCGCTGTCAGCGTTTTGATTTCAGGAAAATCAGCATTGAAAATATAGTACAGTATATTGAACAGATCATCCGGCACGAGGGCTTAAAAAAAGTTGACAAAGAAGCCCTTATGCTCATTGGGAAAATGGCCGAAGGAAGCCTCAGGGATGCGTTAAGTCTTCTTGATCAAGCAATATCTTTTTGTGGTGACACTATTACTTACGATCAGGTTAATTATTTGTTAAATCTCGTTGACAGGCGATTGCTTCTTGTAATTTTCAAAGCCCTCATAAATAGGGACGCTCAAGAGACCTTCTCACACATCAATAAAATCTTTGCTCAAGGATATGACATAAAATATTTTGCAGAACAACTTTTATCTCTCGTGCGGGATATTATCGTGTTTAAGATTACAGATAAAAGCAGCCAATACTTTGATGCTGAGCAGAGAGAAGAGTTCAGCGAAATATGTATAAAGACCGGGCTTGACGATTTGCGCCGGTATTTTGATATGCTGGTTGCGTGTATTGAAAAAATGCGCATCATATCTAATCCTCAACTCATTCTTGAGCTTTCCTTGATAAAAATGTGTGAGATGCCACACCTGCAATCTATCACCACATTGCTTAAAAGACTTGCCGCCCTCGAGGAAAAATTTGAATATAATGATACAAAAGAAACCTTATCATATAATGAGAATATTATACATGAAGCCATAAGACAAGAGCCTTTAAGGGAAAGATCCAGTGAGAAAAAATCTTTGGAAAGAGTGTCTTTAGCACGAGAATCCTTAGAGGAGAAATCTTTAGAGAAGAAAAAGGAAAAGGAAGAGAGCGCACATAATGGATTTAACTGGCAAGAAGTGGTTCATGTGGTAAAAAAACAAAGTCCCCTATTCGGCTCTATTCTTGACAATGTAGAAGAAGCTCACCTTCACGGTACTGCGCTCTCTCTTGATATAAAGAATTATACTCCTTTTTTTCAGCGTGCTACAGAAGATAAGAAAAATATAACAATCTTTAAAAAAATTCTTAAAGAGTGCACAGGCGAGGATATCACATTACAATGGAACACCGTGCAAAAAGAGGCAGAACCTGAGGCCGATACAGAGACTTGTTCAAAAAAAAATAATCATGCTATAATAGAGCTATTGGATCGTGAACCTATGGTTCAGTTGATGCTGGATACTTTTTCAGCGAGCATTATACACACAGACTCGCACAAAAAATAACTTTATAATGGAGAAACTTAAGTGAACATGCAAGAAATGTTGAAAAAAGCTCAAGAGATGCAACAGAAGTTTTCTCAAATTCAGCAAGAGATGGAAGATAAAACGGCTGAAGGCACTGCCGGCGGCGGCATGGTGACAGCTGTGGTCAATGGGAAAGGAAGATTATTATCACTTGCCATTGATCCTGAAATTGTGGATAAGAATGATATTGAAATGCTCCAGGATATGGTAATCGCCGCAGTAAATAAAGCTCTTGAAAATTCTCAAGACATGGTAAACGAAGAGGTCCGGAAAGCATCCGGCAATATTGATATCACGAAGCTCTTTCGATAAACTCTTTATTGTGGTATGAAGCAGAAAATGCAACAGGAAGATTCCATTACAAGACTCATAAATGAATTTAAAAAAATGCCCTCTATAGGACTAAAGACCGCCCAGAGATTGGCTTTCTATATATTGCGCCTGGATAATACCGAGGCGCGAAAACTTGCTGAGGCTATTGTGGATGTGAAGGAAAAGATGAAGTATTGTTCAATCTGCGGTAACATTACGGAAGAAGATCCCTGTCTGATATGCTCTAATTCTCATAGAAAAAAAGAATATCTCTGCATCGTCGAAGAGCCGAAGGATATCCTGGCCTTTGAGAGCACCGGTGCGTTCAAAGGAGTCTATCATGTATTAATGGGGGCTATATCGCCCATTAATGGCATAGGACCAGCAGACCTTCGTATAAAAGAGTTGATGCAACGACTTGAGCGAGAGTCCATTCAAGAAGTAATTCTCGCTACAAGTCCAAATATTGAAGGGGATACCACCGCTACGTATTTAGCAGAGCAGATAAAACCCATGGGGATAAAAATCACAAGGATAGCCCGCGGCTTGCCCATGGGGAGCGATATCGAATATGCAGATAAATCAAGCTTGACTAAATCTTTGGAATGTCGAATTGAGGTATAAATTATAACACAAGGAGCTTGCATATTATGGAAGGTATAACTGAAGTAAGATGGCATGGTCGAGGAGGACAAGGCACAGTGACCGCGGCCAAAATTTTTGCCGAAACAGCAACATTTAAAGGCAAACACGTTCAAGCGTTCCCGGAGTATGGCCCTGAAAGAATGGGTGCTCCACTAAAAGCGTATAATCGAGTATCTACAAAACCTCTATTTATGCATTGTCAGGTGCATAATCCAAATATTGTCGTCGTGGTTGATGCCACGCTTATAAAAAGCGTAGACGTCACAGAAGGAGTCAGTGATGATGGCATTTACATAGTCAATACGAATCTGTCTCCCTCAAAAATTAGGGAAAAATTAAACCTCAAGGGAGGGAAGATATATACGGTGGATGCGACAAAAATTGCCATTGACACATTGGGAAGGCCTATTCCCAATACACCACTGCTGGGGGCCTTGGCAAAGGTCACTGATGAGATTGACACGGAAAGCCTCATCGAGGATATAAAAACCAATTTTGGCAAAAAATTCAGCCAAGATGTGATAGATGCTAATATTGCGGCCATAAAAAGAGCCCAAGAGGAGGTGCATGAGGAATGAGCAAGGCGACAAAATTAAAGGGGTGGAGAGATATCCCGATCGGAGGGAAAATATTAGATGCAGGCAATTCGGATAATTATGAAACAGGGGGATGGAGAACGTACCGGCCTGTGTTGGATAAAGAAAAATGTATTAATTGTCTTACCTGCTGGATTTATTGCCCTGATTCAGCAATCGTAGTGGTTGACGGAAAGGTTCAGGAGATCAACCTGAAACATTGTAAGGGATGTGGAATATGCGCTGCGGAATGTCCTGACAAGGTCAAGGCAATTACCATGGTTGAAGAGGCACAATTTGAAGAGTAATGAATAAAAAAAGAGGATAAAAAAATGGGAACTAAAATAGCAATGACGGGAAATATCGCCTCAGCCAACGCTATGAGGCAAATTAACCCCGATGTATGTGCTGCATATCCAATTACTCCTTCTACTGAGATAATGCAGCAATTTGCCTCCTTTGTGGCTGATGGAAAAGTTATTACGGAATTGATTACTGTAGAGAGTGAACACAGTGCCATGAGTGCGTGCATCGGTGCCTCTGTTGCCGGAGGCAGGACGATGACAGTTACATCGGCGAATGGTCTGGCCCTGATGTGGGAGATGTTATATATTGCGTCCGGAACACGGGCCCCTGTCATAATGACGGTGGTGAATCGTGCCCTTAGCGCACCAATTAATATTCACGGAGATCACAGCGATTCCATGGGTGCGCGAGATTCGGGATGGGTGCAGATATACTGTGAGAATGCTCAAGAGGCATATGATAGCCTGATCCAGGCGGTGACTATCGGGGAGAAAAAGAATGTCCGTCTACCTGTTATGGTGTGCATGGATGGCTTTATTATCAGCCATTCTATAGAAAATATAGAAATTGAGGATGATAAGAAGGTAAAGGAGTTTATTGGCGAATATATTCCCCTTGATCCCCTTCTTGATACGGACCACCCCGTCACCTATGGACCAATTGACCTTCAGGATTATTATTCCGAACATAAAAGGCAACAGGATGAGGCTATGGAAAATGTCCGACCGGTTATACTTGAGGCGGGCAAAGCCTTTGGCGATACATTTGGCCGTTACTATGGTTTCTTTGAACCATATATGCTTGATGATGCCGAGGCTGCTATCGTCTCTCTCGGCTCTTCATGCGGCACTATCCGGACAGTGGTAGATGAGCTTCGGAGCAAGGGGGAGAAGGTGGGCCTTCTCAAGCTGCGGGTATTTCGTCCATTCCCTGCAAAAGAAATTGTCAAGGTCTTATCGTCCGTAAAAGCAGTAGCAGTATTTGACCGCTGTGATTCATTTGGCGCCATGGGAGGGCCTGTTTTTTCAGAGATCCGCTCGGCTCTCTATGATGAGCCAATTCGTCCGAATATCATCAATTATATATATGGGTTAGGTGGCCGTGATCTTCATCTTGATAAAGTGCATGTTGCTTTTTCTAATTTAAAGAATATAATATCTACTGGTAAGGTTGAGAATTTAGTGAATAACCTGACGGTGAGGGAGTAAGGGGAGGTGAATACACAATGATTAAATTGAAGGAATTATCGCAAAGAAAAGATTTATTGGCCGGAGGTCACCGACTTTGTCCTGGATGCACAGCATCGACAATCGTCCGTCAGGTTTTGCTTGCAGGCTCTGATTATAAAATGGTTCTCTCTCAATGTACGGGATGCCTGGAGGTTGCAACAACAATCTATCCTTATACCGCATGGAGAGTGCCATGGTTTCATAGCGCATTTGAGAATTCGGCAGCGACAATTGCCGGCATAGAGACGATGTACCAGTCTCTCAAGAAACAGGGGAAAATTCCTCAAGATAAAACGATTAAATTTATCGCTTTAGGAGGCGATGGTGGCACGTACGATATAGGACTGCAAGCTCTTTCAGGGGCACTGGAACGAGGGCATGATTTCCTCTATATCTGTTATGACAATGGTGCATATATGAATACCGGTATTCAAAGGTCAAGCTCTACGCCAATGGGAGCGCACACAACCACAAGCCCTGCCGGATCTGTGATCCCGGGAAAAAAACAGTATCGTAAAGATCTTACCGCCATTGTCATGGCTCATAACCCGGCATATGTGGCGCAAGCTTCCCCAAGTAACTATAGAGATCTCATGACAAAGGTGCAAACTGCTTTATCTATTGAAGGGCCTAAATTTATGAATATAATTGCCCCATGCCACCGTGGATGGAGATCAAAAATGGACTCTGCGATAGAGTTGGCGAGACTTGCTGTTGATACATGCTTCTGGCCGTTGTATGAAGTGCGTGATGGGAAAATCACCATCAATTATAGACCTAAAGAGAAAAAACCGCTTGTGGATTGGCTAAAACTTCAAGGTAGGTTTAAGCATCTGTTCAAACCGGAAAATGCTTCTATCCTTGAAATGTTACAAAAAGGCGTAGATAGGGAGTGGGAGTATCTTCTTATGAGAGAATCGAAGTAGGTATATATTTCTTGGAATTATATGTTAACTTGGATTATATGTTAGCTGAGTAAAGATGTTAGCTATAGAAGTTAAGAATATTTCCAAGACCTATAAAATCGGTTTTTGGGGCAAAAAGGTTAAGGTTTTAAACGACCTTTCTTTTCAGGTTGAAAAAGGGGAGGTTTTTGCCTACCTCGGCCCAAACGGGGCGGGCAAAACCACTACCCTCAAAATCCTTCTCGGCCTCATTTCGGCTGATTCAGGGAGGACCTCTATCCTCGACAGGCCCATGAACGATGTGAAGGTCAAAAACCAGATCGGGTATTTGCCCGAAAATCCCTATTTCTATGATTATCTTACAGGAGAAGAGCTGCTTAATTTTTTTGCCCAGTTTTTTCACCTTGGCAAACATGAGCGGAAGAGACGTATCGATATGCTCTTTGATATGGTCTATCTTGAGAAAGCCAGGAAATTGGCGTTGCGTAAATACTCCAAAGGCATGCTCCAACGAATTGGCATAGCACAAGCTCTGATAAATAATCCGGAAATTGTCTTTTTAGATGAACCCCTTTCAGGGCTTGATCCCATTGGACGAAGGCAGATTAGGGATATTATTTTTCGCTTAAAAGAAGAGCGGAAAACTATTTTCTTCAGTTCTCATATTCTTTCCGATGCAGAGATGATCTGCGATCATGTAGGTATTATTAATAATGGACGTGCAGTGACAATAGGAAAATTAGAAGAAATCTTAAAATCATCGACAAAGGGACTGGAGGTAACATTTACAAATGTACCGGAGAATGCGTTAACGAATATTAAGGAGAATGCTCTCGGGTTTATAAAACAAAATGAGAATATATTGATTACTCTGCCATATGATGATAAAATAAACGCATCATTGCTGGAACTTACACACTTAATTGAAAAAAATAATGGACAGCTGTTAAATATTATTCCTTTTAGAGAAAGCTTAGAGAATATATTCATGCAAAAGGTGCAGACAAAATGAAAGTAGTGGCTATAGCGAAAAACACTTTTCTTGAAGCAATACGAGATCGTATTCTTTACAATCTCCTCATTTTTGCTCTTATTATTATTGGAATCTCAACAATCCTTGGTAATTTTACCATAGGAGAGCAGAAAAGAATTATACTTGATGTGGGACTTTCCAGCATCTCCATCTTTGGCGTTTTGATAGCAGTATTTGTGGGCATTAATCTGGTATATAAAGAAATATCGAAAAAAACCATTTACAATATAATCTCAAAACCTGTGACACGGTACCAATTTATTTTTGGCAAATATTTCGGTTTATTATTCACATTATTCGTCAATGTCTTCATAATGGCCGTAGGGTTTTTATCTATTCTTTTTTATTTATACGGTTCGTTTAATGTACAGGTATTCCTCGCTATTGGTCTCACCTTTATGGAATTAATGATAATTACCTCAATTGCTATCATGTTTTCGACCTTTTCCACGCCAACCCTGAGTGCTATTTTTACTCTTTCTGTCTTTGTAATCGGACATTTAACCCATGACCTCATGCTGCTTAGAAATAAGGTTGAGAGTTCAATTGTGCGTTTCATGCTCACAGGATTTTATTATATTCTGCCAAATTTAGATAATTTTAATATACGCAATCAAGTTGTACATCAACTACCTATAAAATTCCGATATATTCAATATGCAACGAGTTATGGGGTAATATATCTATGTATTATTTTTATTATTTCTATTATTATATTTAATAAAAGGGAATTTAAATGAATTTTTTACTGTATCTATCTAAAATTATGCTTTGGCATGACAGCTTAAAAATAATAATATTGGGAAGGTACACATGAATATTCAATTAAAAGAAATTCCGGAAGAAGGGTGCACAATAGCGAGTGAGGTGCCAAAAACGGATTTTAACCTCGGGGAAGATGAGGTGCGCCTGCAAGGTCCGGTCTCCATCAATATTAAAATAAATAAATCTTCGAGGGGAATTATTATAAGCGGCAAAGTGAAGACACTATTGGAGTTAGAGTGCAGTCGATGCTTGGAGAACTTTTTATTTCACGTGAATGAGCAATTTGAAGCATGTTTTATCCCTGAAGATCAAAAAATTGAAGAAGAAGAGGTAGAATTGACTAAAAATGATATGGATGTGAGTTTTTTTAAAGGAGAGGCTATTGATTTAACAGATGTAATACGAGAACAAATACTACTGTCTGTCCCGATGACGCCGGTATGCAAATCATCCTGTCGTGGGCTGTGTTCGAATTGCGGACAAAACCTCAACCAGGGTAAATGTGCATGCGGGTCTTTTTCTTCGGATCGCAGATGGTCTGCTCTTTCAAAATTAAATAAAAATAATTAATATACTATTCATAAAGGAGATTTGTTTATGGCATTACCAAAAAGAAAAACGTCGAAGGCAAGACGGGACAAAAGACGCAGCCATACAGGAATACATGCGCCGCTGTTTAATCTATGTCCTAATTGTCAAGAACCAATCTTAGCACATCATATGTGTAGAAACTGCGGTCATTACCGTGGTCGGCAAGTGGTAGAAATAACGGAAAAAAGTGAATGAAACTAGCCATTGATGCCATGAGCGGCGATATAGGCCCCAAGGTTATTATTGAGGGGGCTATTGAAGCTGCGAGGGAATTTAACGTATCATTATTTCTCATAGGCCAAGAAGAGCTTTTAAAAAAGGAATTAGCGCAGTTTAACACGGAGGGATTATCTATTGTGGTGAAACATGCCTCTCAGGTCATCACGATGGATGATGAAATATCTGTTGCCTTAAGGAAGAAAAAAGATTCATCTACCATGGTAGCAGCGAATTTGGTCAAACAAAAAGAAGCTCATGGCATGATTAGCGCGGGGAACACCGGAGCTGTCATGGCTATTGCCAAGATAAATTTTAAGGGCTTGGAAGGAGTAGAGCGGCCGGCAATTGCGACGACAATGCCCACCAAAAAAGGTGTATCCATTCTTTTGGATGTGGGGGCAAATGCAGACTGCAAACCTATTCATTTGCACCAATTTGCTGTTATGGGGCATATATATGCCCGACAAATTTTACATATTGAGACGCCTCGGATAGGCTTGTTGAACATTGGCGAGGAAGAAGGCAAGGGCAACGATCTCACAAAAGAGACCTATAAACTCTTTAAAGCAGCCCCGTTTTATTTTGTGGGCAATGTTGAAGGAAGAGACATCTTTGAAGGTAACGTAGATGTGATTGTAACCGATGGCTTTACAGGCAATGTGGCACTTAAGGTGGGAGAGAGCGTTGCAGAATTAATCACCGACCTTATTAAAAATGAGATTAGCAATAAATTATTGGCGCAAGTCGGTGCATTTCTTATGAAACCGATATTTCATTCATTAAAAAAGAAAATTGATCATGCAGAATACGGAGGCGCGCCTCTTTTGGGTTTAAATGACGTATGTATAATCTGCCATGGCGGCTCAGGGGCACGCGCCATATTTAATAGCATCAGAATTGCGAAAGAATTTATTTCTCAAGAAGTCAATGAAAAGATTAAATTTCAAATCGGCGCTAATCTAAAGAGCACAACGCCTGTGTGTGCTAACCAGTGTGATGGGAGGACAATGTGAATCACCACGTGAGGAATTCGAAAGGAGCAGCCTACATATCGGGAATAGGAATATCTATACCAGATAAGGTAGTGACTAACCAGGACCTTGAAAAAATAGTAGATACGAATGACGAGTGGATAAGGACAAGAACGGGTATTGATAAAAGAAGAATAGTCGAACCGGGTATAGCGACCTCTGACTTAGCTTCAGAAGCAGGGCGGAAAGCTATCGACGATGCAGGTCTTTCCAATGAGGAAATTGATATGATCATCGTTGCCACAATGACGCCTGATATGACCCTCCCTGCCACAGCGTGTATAGTCCAGAAAAAGATGGGACTTGTTCACGTGCCTGCCTTTGATGTAAACGCCGCCTGTTCAGGATTTCTCTATGCCCTGTCGGTCGCAAACCAGTTTATCATCACAAGGGCGTATCACAATATTCTTGTTATTGGTGCAGAGACCATGTCTTACATAACCAATTGGGAAGACCGATCAACATGTATTCTCTTCGGAGACGGAGCAGGAGCAGTAGTCCTCAGCCATTCTACCAATTGCCGGGGAATATTATCCACTCATCTTTTCTCTGATGGGACCTATTCTGAACTGCTCACTGTACCCGCTGGAGGCTCGTCAATGCCTACTACTCTTCAAACCGTTAAAGACCGGCTCCATTATGTTTCAATGAAAGGCAACGAACTGTTTCGTATAGCAGTAAAAAATATGGTTACTGCTTCTCAACTGGCATTAGGGTATAATAATCATACAACTGATGATTTAGATCTTTTTGTGGCTCATCAGGCGAATAAAAGAATTATTGATGCTGTTGCAGAAAGACTTGGAATTGAGGATAAAAAAATAGTAATTACGTTAAATAAATATGGTAATACTTCAGCAGCAAGCATCCCAATGGCCCTGGTTGAAGCTACGCAAGAAGGCAGATTGAAAAGAAATAATTTGATCTTATTAACCGCATTCGGGGGAGGATTAACCTGGGCCTCGGCATTGATTCGATGGTAAATAGATAAATAAAGGAGCAAAATCAATGGACTATTTTCTTACTGATGATCAAATCATGATCAGGGACCTTACCCGGACTATTGCTGAGGAGAAGATACGTCCCATACGCGCGGAACTGGATGAGAAAGAGGAATTCCCGACAGAAATTGTGAAAGAATTGGCGAGGTCTGATCTTTTCGGCATATTTATACCCGAAGAATATGGAGGGCTTGGAGGAGATTGCCTGGAACTTGCTATTGTGATAGAGGAACTAAGCCGTGTGTGTGCGGGAGTAGCACTTGCATTTGCGGGAACTCTTCTTGGGGTCTACCCGATACTGCTATTCGGTTCGGAGGAACAAAAGCAAAAATATCTTCCACAGATTGCAGAAGGCAAAAAATTGGCCGCTTTTGCGCTTACTGAACCGGATGCTGGCAGCGATGCAGGAGGAATTAAAACCACAGCGCTCTTACATAACGACACATATGTGCTCAATGGCACCAAACAATGGATTACGAACGGAGGAGAAGCGGAAATATATTCGGTTATCGCCATGACAGATAAAAAAAGGGGGGCTCGCGGAGCAAGCGCCTTCATTGTCGAGAAGGGAACCGAGGGTTTTAGTTTCGGGAAAAAAGAAAATAAGATGGGTATTCGTGCCTCCGCAACACGTGAATTGATATTTAATAATTGTATAATACCCAAATCTAATATTCTCGGAAAAGAAGGCATGGGGTTTATAATCAGCATGAAAACCTTAGACAAATCCCGTACAGGCATTGGAGCTCAGGCCCTCGGCATTGCTCAAGGGGCAATGGAGGAATCCTTGAATTATGCCAAGCAAAGAATACAATTCAATCAGCCGATTTCATCATTCCAGGCAATTCAACATATGCTGGCAGATATGGCTATTCAAATAGAAGCAGCGCGATCCCTCATATATTCGGTTTCTAAATATATCGCAAGCGGGGCAAAAGATATCTCAAAACCCGCAGCCATGGCCAAAGTCTTTGCGTCGGATATTGCGATGAAAGTAACGACGGATGCTGTCCAGATAATGGGTGGATATGGGTATATGAAGGACTATCCGGTTGAGAAAATGATGCGGGATGCAAAAATAACCCAAATATATGAGGGGACAAATCAAATACAAAGAAATGTTATTGCACTTAATATGATTAAAGAAAGCGCAAAGAAGAAATAATAAAATGAAAATTATTTGTTGTATAAAGCAGGTTCCTGAAACAGGGAATATCAAAATCAATGCGGAAACGAATAATCTAATTCGCACTGGCGTGGAGAGTATTTTAAATCCTTTTGATGCATACGCTATTGAAGAGGCATTACGGATCAAAGAAAGGGGGATTGAGGCTGAAATTACCGTCATCACTATGGGGCCGCCACAGGCAGAGCAAATTCTGCGTGAAGCCATATCTCTCGGAGTTGACAGGGTAGTGCTTCTTTCCGACAGTAAATTTGCAGGTGCCGACACACTTGCCACGTCATATACTCTTGCACATGCAATAAAAAAACTTGGGGCTTTTGATCTCATTATCTGCGGCAAACAAGCTATAGATGGTGACACCGCCCAGGTTGGCCCTGAGCTTGCTGAAATATTAGATATTCCCTTAATCAACTATGTCAGGAAGATAGAAGAGATAAGAAGTGATTTGATTGTATGCGAACGTCTTCTTGAGAGCGGCTATGAAGTGATGGAATCCTCCCTCCCTGCTTTGATGACTGTCGTAAAAGAGATCAATGTGCCGCGGCTGCCCTCCTTAAGGGGAAAAATGAAAGCGAGAAAAGCAGAAATAGACTCCTGGAAAGCCGAGGATTTGAGTGATGATGCATCGCTCTATGGGTCCGCAGGTTCTCCGACTCGTGTTGTGAAAATCTTTACCCCTGAGCAGAGAACCGAAGGTATGATACTCAAAGGGGATTGTGCCGACATGGCCACACAGCTTGCTGCGGCTTTAAAAGAAGCGCTCAAAATATAAGGATTGTATAAAACAACTCTTATCCAGTGATGGAGGAGGAGGGGCCAGAGGAGAAGGGCTTAGGCTCTCCGGTCTTTCAATCTCGAAATCGTTCTCTATACAAGCACTCTCATTATTGAGGAATATCTCTGCAGATGTACCTTCTCCTCTTACCCAGGCGATAGTATTCCCGCTCAGAGAAGGTGATTTGTCTTCAATCTCATTATCCGTTATCTGCTGATAGGTGTAACGCTCCCTATTATACAAGAATATCTCCCTATCGTCACCAACCTTTCGAGTAAAGACCATCAGCGCGCCATCGATTTGAGAATTATTCTCCAGAATGAAGCCCTCAGGGGCGGAAGCACTCTCACCAGACGTAAGATCATACATAACTATTACAGCACCTTGATCATTCCGTTGGACCCATATGACCTTGTTATCATGGATACGAGGAGCACTGTCATCAAGGCTGTTACGCGTTAATTGTGTGGTCACTCCCGTTGCGATATCATATAAATAGATTTCACCAGGCTCTACAGAATCCGTGACTTCATATGAGGTCCATACGATCTTGCCCCGCGCAATAGAAGGAGGAACGTCAACATGATTATCGTGTGTGATCCGGACAGTAGTCTTATTACTTATATCATAGAGAAAAATTTCCCCGCCAGACCCATTACATCCCAGCCAAACAACATAATTCCCGTCAGTTTGAGGAGAAACATCATCATACTCATTATCCGTAATCCTTGATAGGCCACGAGTTGTTATGTTATAGAGAAAAATCTCCCAATCACCACTGACATTACCCTGCCACACCACATAATCGCCCTTTATATGAGGGAAATTATCCTCAAAGGAATTCTTCACAACCTGTCCCGAATAGGCTACTGCCCTGAAAGCAAGGAGAGCCGCTGCAATGAGTACAAATATCACACACTCTCGTTTTAATAGTATATTCTTATTATCTCTCATATACCTTCTCTATTTCTTAAGGATACCAATCGATGGCTTTCGAACCTCCCCAGGCGCCCATCTCACCCCCGACGTAGCCTCCATCTTTAGCAGGCGAATTACTCTGCAATTGATAATTATTTGTATCCTGAAACATAGGATCAGCCAGTATATCATCAGGATCATAGAGTATTATGTCACCATTCTGAATTTCTGCCCCACATCCCCCATATTGCATCTGAATACAGCTCAGAGGTTCTTGATACGGGGGGCCGCTAAGATCATCTGGCCATCCACAGTCAGGGTTGGCCTCAGATCCATTGTTTGAATATAACAGATTATAGTTTCTCTCCTCCCCTACATTATTAAAACAAGCCCTTAAACCTGCTCTCCGGTTATAGGCACAAATATTATTTATAATGTCAAGGGGTCCGGGAGGATTACCTCCAGGGGGCTCATTTACTTCACCAGCCAGATCATCATATATAATACCACCGCCATAGACATCATTCGGGTCTCCGTTATAGACAACAGTATTATTCTTTATAAGTGAGATAATATCAATGAAGTTAGGGTCCCCTCCAAATCGAATGCCTCCCCTGTGGTTTCCATATACAAGATTATTTTCAATAGTGCCTGATGCATGTCTCACATCAATGCCGCCCCCGTAATTATCCTTCCCATTATTATGGACCCTGTTTTGTTGAATGGTAAGGATAGCTGAGCCTCTCTCCCCAAAGAAGCCGCCGCCATCTATCGAATCTGTTCCTGTGTGCATGCCCCCGCGAAGATTATCATAAATATCATTCCTGCTCACCAGAAGCGTACATGAGTTCTGGATACCTATGCCACATTTATCGTTCCTATAGATCTTATTTATATCGATAATATCAACTGAGCCTGTAAGAGAGTCGCGCACATATATGCCCGCCTCATTATTTTCATAGATCTCATTTCCCCTGATGGTCACTATTCGGGAACTGGGATTATATGGGCTCGTATCAAACCCTATTCCCGCAAAATTCTCATAAATAAGATTATCTGTCCCAATCGTGACATACGATGCTCCTTCTATATGTATCCCTGCCTTTGTAGTTATATCATGACCAAAGATACTATTATTCTTAATGAGCGAATCGACTGTTGATGAACCGGCGTCAATCACATGTATTCCTCCTCCCCCATTACTATAAATGGTGTTATTATCAATTATAGGGGCGGTAATAGCGGTGCTTCCATTTATTTGTATCCCAGGACCACTATTGCCATGAATAATGCACCGTGTAACGACAGTTGTATTTGTAATACCGGCACTCCCTGTCCCATGTACATAAATTCCCGGGTAGTTTCCACTTCCTGAAATATCAAAACCATCAAGCCTGCATCCATGTGTAAATTCATTGTCAAATTTTACGGCAGCAGTAGTCCCATTTCCCACAATAGCAGGGGCATTGCCCGGGTTATTCACGACATCCACGCCATCGTGCATGGTAATATTTTCTGAATAAGTTCCCCCGGCTACAATCACATTTTCTCCGGCCACAGCAGCATTGATCGCATCCTGAATATAATGCGCCGCAGTTTCCCACGAGGTATAAGGATAGGCATCGCCTCCTGAGCTTGATACATAATGCATGACCGGGGCTAACTCCATTGAAAAAACAACCAAAAACCTATCTTCTGCTTGCGGCGGAGGGTTTACATCGTTCGTTTCCCGCGCATCCCAGTCAATCGTGTAAGAAGAAGCACCCATGAAGCTTTCTATTGTATGGCGTGTGATAAGAAACTCATCTGTTCCATCAAAACAGAGGGTTTGGTGAGCATCACTTCCTCCCGGATTCGTTATACCATCGATTTGAATTCTGCTGCCGACCTCTTTTCCCGCATCACCCCCATCGATACTTGCGACACCTAAAATTAAGGCATTGCCCGTTGCATCCGGTTGATAGGTGAGTGTTCCCATCTCATACCAGGTGTTCTGGTTTGTTAAAGAGATTTCAGCTTCATTCCATACAAATTTATGGGTATTGAAGGCATTCAATCGTAAGGCAAAAATCCTTGATGATATATGGCCCCCGGTCGACGAGCCAGAATCAACGCTACACTGAATCTCGAATTTATGCGGTTCATTTGAGAGAGTATAGGCTCGTGCCACGCCAAAAAGAGTCGTATCATCTGTATCCTCACCTTCTTGGGAGATTATTGGCTCGGTGTCAGCCTCATCATCCCGGCTTATTCTCATCTGCATATTGTAATTAAGGGCATTTACATTAAAACATCCATTCCCGATGATAAGCCAATTATCATCGGCATTTAAAGGAGTAAAGGAAATAGTTGCGCCAATGGCGTCAGTCCAGGTTGTTGTGAGGTCTCGTGAGGTAGCATCTTCGTTAAAAACCCAGTCAACATTTTCATATACACCATCGGAAAGATTCATCCAGGAAATAACTATACTGTCGGCTGTTGCCGTATATGATGAATTAAAAGTTCGCAGCTGAAAGATAATATCTTGGTCAGCGACCGCGGTCCAGACGGTCATATAAAAATATTCATGAAGATCGGTTGTCCCGAAGCCCGCAGGTTCCTGAGTGCTTTCTGCCCCTATAAAGACTATTGAACCATGGAGTAAACGGACCCCAAACCTACTATTATTATTACTGCCGCCATAGCTAGCAGTACACATAATGAAATACTTATCCCCTGGTGTAAAATTGCTATTTGAGACAGTGATCTTTGTGGTCCAGTCAGTATTCCCCGTATGTGTCTGAAGAGTCGTGGTGACCAGCGAGCCATGTTCAATAGCTGCCGCCTTTGCGTGCTTTACTATCCCACATATCACACTGGTATATACTATAATTACGCAAATTATTAGTTTTGATTTCATAGGAAAATTGGATTCATCTCATCATTACATGTTTCAATCAGAAAAATAAGCAAGTATTATGCCACTTTTGCAGTAATTGTAATTTTAACAATCGTGTCCCCACTCTCCAGATATAATAATTTTACTGGGCAAAGAGAATTTTTGCAATTTCACGCAGTATGCTTAGAAGTTAAAAAACCAAGTGTTGAGTGAAAAAAATAGCAAGAATTCCAGATCAAAAAACAATTGACTATAATGAGAATTAGTGAAATATGGGAGAAGAATATTGCACAGGTATGAGGAACATTTTTCTTGACATTGAAAAATAAGTCAGCTATTATTAAATCAATTTTATATAAAATGTGAGTATTAATATGGCATGGGGCTTTATTATGGGGCTGTGGCGCAGTTGGGAGCGCGTCTGAATGGCATTCAGAAGGTCACGGGTTCGAATCCCGTCAGCTCCATACCTTAAAGATCCATGGATCAGGAATGAGTGCCCTTATAATTTTTAGTTCCCTACGATTACATTATTGTGTGCGATAAATATAATGATAAAATGTGATAAGGAATAGGGGATTCCAATGATAAAAAGAACACTGATTATTCTGCTTGTGAGTATAAGCATACTCATAGGTGAATTTCTCGCATATTCTAAAGTTCAGCGCATGCAAACAACAAAGGATGACCGGCACGCACTCTATATAACCGCCTACAATCATAATCTCGCGCTTATTAATGATATACGAGAGATTCCCCTTCCTTCGGGGACCATAAAAGTAAATTTCAACGATATCGCAAAAAAAATCGACCCCTCTTCAATTCTTTTATCGTTCCCTTCTGATCATGGCGCAATTATGCTCCTAGAACAAGACTTTGATACTGATATTATTACTACACACAGATTACTGAAAGAATATATAGGCAAAAATATCAAATTAGCAGAAAAAAATGAATCCACAGGCGAAGAGACAATCGTTACTGCAACGCTTCTTAACATTGATCCAAAACCTATTTTTCTCATAAATAATGAAATTCACATCGATCATCCGGGCCGTATCATTCTTCCGGATATTCCCAAAGAACTGAATGTGGACCCAACGTTAGCCTTTTTACTCGATTGTCACTCAGAGGGGCCTTATCCTCTCGAAGTTTCGTATCTTACAGAGGGATTACAGTGGGATGCATATTATACATTTGATTTAAATAAGGATGAAACACGCGGAGATTTAGTAGGATGGGTCAATATCATAAATGAGAGTGGATACTCTTATGACAATGCTCATCTTACGCTGATAGCCGGGGACATACATCGTGCAAAAACATCTAAAATAAGCATGAGAAAAAAAAGACAGAGAGCCGTCATCGAGGCGGATAGAGGAGAATTTAAAGAAGAGGAATTTTTTGACTACCATATGTACGGGTTACCGCGCACTATCACCCTCAAGAATAACCAGAGTAAACAAATTAAATTATTAAGCGGAAGTCGAATCCCCGTAAAGAAGGAATTCCGCTCTTATGGCACGCAGTATTATGTGGGTAATTATCGTAACAAAAATGAACCTCAAGCTGAATATGCGAGTGTTTGTCTTGAATTTGAGAATAAGGCTGCCAATAATTTAGGGATACCCCTGCCCGGGGGAACAGTCAGAATTTATAAAAAGAATACTGAAGGTGGTATCCAATTACTCGGGGAGGATGAAATCAATCATACCCCTCCTAATAAAAATGTCGAGATAGAAATAGGAAAAGCTTTTGATATAACGATCACGAGAGTCCAGACTGATTGGCAAAAAATAGCGCAAAATCAATTTGAAATTGCATGGACACTCGATATCGCAAATCAGAAAACAGAGGCTGTGGTGATAAAAATTGTTGAACCCGCGGCGGGTGAGTGGCAAATAGTGCACTCTAGCCATGATTGGACAAAGAAAAGTGCTCATCAAATCGAATTTACTATTATTATACCCCCGAGGATGGCGGAAAAAATATCGTACAGAATGAGTGTTCGACAATAAGCCTCAGGGAGATTCATATACTATTTAATTAATAAAAGAGGACTGATATGATAAAGGTTATAGTATGTGGTGCGAAAGGCAGGATGGGAATCAAGATTTTAGAAGCCATTGCATCCACGGAAGGAATGCAGGTTGCTGCCGCAATAGAAAAGGCTGATCATCCCAACGCAGGAGCTGCAGTCGTGAGTACACCTGAAGGCATTCTGCTCAGTGTTGATCTTTCGGAAGAGATTGAAAAGGGCGATGTGATAATAGATTTTACTTCAGCACAGGCCAGCATTTCGCATCTTGATATTGCCCTCACACATAAACGTCCTATGGTCATCGGAACAACAGGTTTTAGTGAGTATCAGGTGCAGAAAATCAGGCAGGCAAGTGAGTATATCCCCATAGTCCTTGCCCCAAACATGAGCATAGGAATAAACACTCTATTCGGTATATTAGAGGAAATAGGACGAATACTGCCTCATGAGTATGACATTGAAATTGTTGAGACGCATCATCGCTTTAAAAAGGACTCACCGAGCGGTACTGCTCTTAAAATAGGTCAAATTCTCGCGCATGCCCGTGGCATCCCCCTCGACAAGGTTGTTGTCTATGGAAGAAAAGGCACGGATATACATATGCGCCCAAAGGATGAGATAGGAATTCATGCGATACGATGTGGTGATGTAGTAGGTGAACATACCATAATATTTGGCAGTATAGGTGAGCGTATAGAATTAACTCATAAGGCCCATGGGAGAGACACGTTTGCCTATGGCGCTGTAAAGGCAGCTCAATTTGTCGTGAACGCGCCACATGGCATCTATGATATGCAAGATGTACTTGGATTCAGGAAAGGATAGGGACTCATGGAATTTTTTGCAAATGCCCTGGCTACAGGCATTGGGAGCTTACCTCATACGGAGAGCAGGGAGGCATGCGAATTAGTTTTCGATATGTTCCCCGCCCTGCCCTATTGGCCCCAACTGGCAAAACGATCCTATCTTGAGAATATGTATATACAGTATTGTGAAAATATGGCTGGTGAGCAACTCAAGGATGAAGGAGTTTATATCCAATCAGATGCTCCTGATTTTATGGCAGAGCTTGAACAATTTTATGAATCATTTATATCAGAGGATCTCGAGCCATTTGCCATATCAAAAGAGAGGGCTGAAGGATTTCACACCTTTCTTACATATGAAAAGAATATTGCTAAGGCAAAGGCGATAAAAGGGCAAATTACCGGACCCATCAGTTTTGGACTTCAGGTCACGGATACGAATAAAAGGTCAATTCTCTATGATGAGAATTTAAAAGACGTTCTCATCAAACAGCTTATGCGTAAAGCTCAATGGCAAATTGACAAAATGTCTCAGATTCATCCGTGTCCCATACTATTTATGGACGAACCATATCTGTCATCATTTGGCTCGGCATATATTAATATTAGCCGGGAAGAGGTTATCTCTTCATTTGAACAGATATTATCCGAACTCAACGCCATAACAGGCATTCATTGTTGCGGCCGGACCGATTGGTCATTACTTCTTGATACATCAGTAAATATTCTATCCTTTGACGCCTATAACTTTATGGATTCATTATTCTTATATAAAGACTCTCTGATACATTTCTTGAATCGCGGAGGAATTATTGCATGGGGAATCGTGCCGACGAATGTAGCGGACTTTAATGAAGAGGATAGTGATTCCTTGCTTGAGCGTCTCACGAGCGCTTTTAAAAAATTAACAAATTTCGGATTTGATATGCCTTATATTGTGGCTCATTCATTGATTACGCCCTCATGCGGATTAGGCACCCTCTCTGTAAAGGCTGCACACTCAATGCTCAAGCTTACCTCCCAGCTATCCTCACACCTTCGCAGAAGACACGGGCTCACTGAAATATAGGCGTTTGCGGTCTAAAATCAGCCACGCGCGGTTTATTCAAAGCATATTTTAAAAATAAAAGAGTGCAGAACCATTGCTTGAGGGATGCGTCCCTCCTTGAGCCGGATATCGGTCTCAAGAAGAAGAGGAAAGAGGAGACGCATCTTTTTTTCTGAGAAAAGTTTCGCCTGAGTGATATATTCCTGTAAAAAGAACGTGCTCACACCCACTTTCTGTGCGATCACCCTGGATGGCATACCCTCTGATAAAAAAGATTTAGTCTTATACAAGCGGTTGAAATACCAAAAAATTGTACTTACTATGACTAATGGATGTTCACCATACTCTAATAACTGCTGAATGATCCTGAGGCTTCCTGCAGCGTCCTTTCGCCCAATACAATTTACCAATTCGAATATAGTGTATACACGTGTAAGGCCCAGTATCTTTTTTACATCATTGACATCTATCTCTTTCTTATCATCAAGATATAAACAAAGCTTCTGAAGCTCTCCATGTAACTGAAAAAGATCTGTGCCCGTAATGTCCATTAAAAGCTGTGCTACGGGAAGGCTGATTTTATAGCCGAAGGATACAGCTCTTTTCATGATCCATGCGGGAATGTGTCTCTCAAATAAAGGATAAAATTGTACCATAACGGCTTCTTTTGCCATAAGACGGTAAAAGCTCGTATGAGAAGCTAATTTCTCTCCTGCTGTCATAATAATATAGGTGTCAGTCATCGGATGATGTAAATATTTCTCAATTCTTTTATTATTTCCAATATCACTTGCTTTTATCCCCTTATAGACAATCAAGCGTGTGCCGGGAATAAATGAATACGTGGACGCCATCTCTATTAATTGGTCAGGAGAGACCTCATCTGAAAATATAAGATGATACTGGCCTTCATCATACTCTTTGCCAAGAAGCCTTGTTTTTATTCGCTCACACGCCTCTTTAATGAGAAAGGCATTTTCCCCATGAAACAGATAAAAAGGTGAGAGATTTCCCCTCTCGATATGTGTCCACAATTCATCAGGTTTATAGAGCATCGTGTGATTCCATAACAAACATTCTATCCATCACTGATTGCACTGCCCTCCCTATGGCGCCGGATAATGCCTTATATTCTTCATACTTGCTTCCCGTAATGTCAACGTTGTGAAGAGTGCCTTGATAAAGTATTTTATAGGGCTCCCGTATGGTGACTTCTTTAATCTCTATTGGGGTATCATCTCCCTTTTTATTAAAACAAAAATTCACGGTCATACTAAGCTGATACTCTAATGGATATTGATTCGCATCTATATAAATATGAGGTATTTGTGATTGATACTGTAATATTTCACCACTTATCGTATACTCAGCCTCACCGGGCTTCTTAATCTTTACCCCAGGCCAGGTGCTGAGTTCATCCATCACTGCATCGGTTACTATCAACTCAAGCCCTGGTATAGTGGTATGATTCATAAAAGGAACAACCCCTATGGAAAAAATCTGCCCGGATGTTTGAGGAATACTGGGCTTTCCTATAATCCGATAACCGCATGAGAATATCCCCATACACATGACAGAATACCATATAAAAAAAAATAGCGTGTTATTTTTTAACAACTACATTAACCAATTTTTGAGGAACAACAATGACCTTTTTTATTTCTCCCTCACCAATCCATGGTCTAACATGCGGATGTATGAGGGCCAATTCTTTCATCGCCTCATTGTCTGAATCTGCGGGTATCTTTAAATCCCTCAACCTGACCTTTCCGTTCACCTGAACGACAATACTGATTTCTTCTTTTGCAAGTGCCGCTTCATCATGAATCGGCCAGGAATGATCGAAAATGCTGGGCGTGCAGCCCATCACTTCCCAAAGCTCTTCACTAATGTGAGGAGCGAAGGGCGCTAGAAGCATAAGAAGAGAGAGAATAGACTGCCGGCACACTTTTACTGCTAATTCGGGTGTGTGGCTATCAAGATGCACTTCCCTGTAAAAATAATTCACCAATTCCATAATAGCGCTAATTGCAGTATTTAAACTGAATCGTTCAATATCACCCGTCACTTTCTTAATCGTCTGATGTGTCATGTGCCATAAATATTTCGCCCATACCGGCTCTCTCTTATCTCTGCCTAAAGATGTGCGTTCATCCCGGGTTAATTCTGCAACAGGGCCTTTGCCTGTAATATCCGCAACATTTTTTACCAGCCGGAAACATCGGGAGAGGAAACGGTAACACCCTTCAACCGCCTGATCGTTCCAATCAAGGTCTTTCTCTGGTGGTGCCGCAAAAAGGCAAAATAGACGGCTTGTATCAGCCCCATACTTTTTAAGAAGGCTATCCGGATCAACCACATTCCCCTTTGATTTTGACATCTTAGCGCCATCTTTGATGACCATCCCTTGCGTTAACAAATTTGTAAATGGCTCATCACATGTTACGAGACCAAGGTCTCTTAATACCTTTGTAATAAATCTGGCATAGAGAAGATGGAGAACCGCATGTTCGATACCACCTATATATTGATCAACCGGCATCCAATACTTCGTCGCTTCACTGTCAAACATACCATGATCCAGGTGTGGAGAGGTGTAGCGAAGAAAATACCATGAGGATTCCATAAAGGTATCCATGGTATCCGTCTCTCTTTTTGCATTCAACCCACAAATCGGGCATATAGTATCGACAAATTCAGGGGTTTCCGGCAGTGGTGATCTGCCATCTTCCGGGAAGGATACATTTCGAGGCAGTGCAACTGGTAAATCTTCATAGGGAACACATATCGTACCACAATCAGGACAATGAAGCATAGGAATGGGATTGCCCCAATAGCGCTGTCTTGAAATACCCCAATCATTTAACCTGTAATTTACTGTTCTTCGACCAATCTTCTCATTTTCAATATAATCTGCAATTTTCTCCAACGCATCTGTATTTGAGAGGCCTGTAAAGGTCCCCGAATTTGCCATGATACCAGGTTCTGTATACGCGCACGTCATCTTATCCGGATCTAACGTGCTTCCCGGCGGTTGAATAACCACCTTACACGGTATGCCATATTTTTTAGCAAATTCAAAATCTCGCTGATCATGGGCTGGGACAGCCATAATGGCACCCGTGCCATAATCCATTAACACAAAATTAGCTGCATAGATAGGGATGTTCTGATGAGTAAAAGGATTAAGACAATAGCGTCCCGTAAAGGCCCCTTCCTTTATTACATCCTCTGATGTTCGGACAATCTTGTCCTGCTTTGCTATGCGCTCCACAAATGAGGTGACATCCTTCTCATAAGGAGTCCCCTTGATAAGTTTGGAAACCATCGGGTGCTCAGGGGCAATCGACATAAAAGTCGCTCCAAAAATAGTATCCTGCCTGGTTGTAAAAATCCTTAAATTATCAGCCCCGTCAACTATGGGGAAGTCAACTTCTACGCCAAGGCTCTTCCCAATCCAGTTTTTTTGCATGGTAATAACTTTCTCCGGCCAGCCTGATAACTGATCACAACCCTCTAATAACTCCTCCGCATATTTCGTTATCTTTAAAAACCATTGATTGAGCCTTTTCTGGGTAACATCAGTATCGCATCTCCAACATTTTCCATTCACCACTTGCTCATTCGCTAATGTTGTAGTACAGGAAGGGCACCAATTGACCGGAGACTCTTTCTGATACACAAGCCCTTTGTCGTACATCTTTAAAAACAGCCATTGCTCCCATCGTGCATAAATCTCATCGCACGTGGCTACTTCTCGTGACCAATCATAACTATATCCCATGCACTTGAGCTGCGTTTTCATATATTCAATATTCTCCAGGGTCCATTTGGCAGGATGAACTTTCTCTTTTATTGCCGCGTTTTCCGCAGGCATACCAAAGGCATCCCAGCCTATGGGATGCAAAACGTTGAATCCGAGCATCATTCTATACCTTGCCACTACATCACCTATGGAATAGTTCCGGACATGCCCCATATGAATTCTGCCTGAGGGGTAAGGAAACATCTCTAAAAGATAGTATTTCTCTTTATTTACATCTTCCGATACTCGATATTTATTTTCCCTTTCCCAATACTCTTGCCATTTCTTTTCAATCTCAAAAGGTTTATACTCCATGAACTTCTCTCCAAAAAAATATTAATCACACACTGCAGTTTTATACTATACATTGATTTTCCTTACTTTGTCAATAATCATTAAGCAATTCTCATTATAGCCAATTGCTCTGTTGGTAGGGATTCCTGCTATTCGTTTCGCTCAACGCTCGGCGTTTAATTAATTGCTCACAGTTGGACTTTCGCATATATTTTGCTATTATAGTTCAGGATAATGATAAACCTCACTGATAAAAATATACTCATACTTGGAGCAATGGAAAGTGAACTTGCTCTTTTATACAACACGATAAATCTACATGTTATAAAAACAGGTGTCGGAAGAAAAAAAGTCCATAAATGTATTCAAAATAAGATAATCCCCTTGCTTTCAAGCCAAAAAATTGATCTTGCCATCAATATTGGGTTCGCAGGCTCATTAGATAAAAATATAAAAAAATATACCCTCGTTTTTCCACGCAAAATAACTCATCATGCGACACAAAAAACGCTTCTTATTAATCTTGAAAAATGGTCGTCCTTTTTAGACAACATCCATTCCTTACACATAGGCCCCTCTCATTTGGGAGGTCATTTGCTCTGTATTGATCATATTTTTAATAAAAAAGATAAGCGGCTGTTAAATAAGAAAGAAAGCGGTTATCATTATATTGATATGGAATCATTCTGGCTTGGACGCTTTATGCAGGAGAGGGGAATACCTTTTTTTGTTATTCGGTGCATTCTCGATGCGTACACCTTTCAATTTCCTCCCTTACAATTTCTTAGGAAAAAATGGCCATTACTCCTTTGGAAAGAAGCACTCTTATACTTTCCTCTTCACCCCCGAGAACTTCTCAATTTATATCTCTTGCATATATATGAGAAAAAAGCCGCGCACACCAATACCTTCGCCCTCACTCTTTTCTTAAAATACTATAATAAGGAAGCCGCCCCACGCACACATGAGGCGGCACATGTTCATAATCCTCATCTGGCATGATCACCCTGTCTATTAATAATAGATATAAGGATAATAGTAGCTATAGTAAGGATTATAGAATGCAGGGGAAGGATTTGAATAATAGCCTAGAAAGGGATTCAGGTAAGGAGCGTAAGGATCTCGAAAGTATTTCAAAAATGCAGTATAAAATGAGCTGGTAAATGTAGATGGATTATAATAGCCATATGAAAAATAAGGATTATAATAGCCTGAGTATGTGTAAGGGTAAAATCCCCACTGTGCGTTACCATTCATCGGGAACATAAAAATGAGCGCTAATAACATAGCACACATTAAAAGTATACTATTTCTTGCCCTAAACATACTTTTTAACCTCTCTTTCTCTTTCTGATTATATGTTTGCCTTGTATCTTTGTAATTAATATATATCACCCCCCTTAATAAATTGTGCTTATTATTATAGACGTTTCATAAAGCACTATTTCTTATTACCCTTATCATACTTTATTTTCGTCAGAGATGCTCTCGAATATGAAGTGCTGTATTCTTATAAAAATAATGAAATGAAACAACAAAGCCATCCGAGATTATTCTCAGATGGCTTTGTTTCATGCTTCCACTCTTATAGCATGTTTATACTGAGTCTCGTAAACTCTTGCCAGGGGTAAATTTGGGTACTTTTCTCGCTGGAATTTTTAAAGGAGCCCCAGTTTGAGGATTCCTTCCCGTCCTCGCTTTTCGTTTGCTTACAGACCATGTACCGAACCCGACAAGGGTCACTTTCTGTCCTTTTTTTAATGTTTTTTCCACATTAGATATAAAAGAATTAAGTACCTTATCCGTGACATTTTTACTAAGCTTCGTATCCTTAGCTATTTCTGCCACTAATTCAGCTTTATTCATTTACTTTCCCTCCTGTTTTGAGATTAATAAATGGTTATACCATATCTATCGGACCTTTTAAAAAAAAATACATATTTTTTTTTATATCTATTTGATATAACGAAAAATTCATTATTGATTTTATCAAACAGGGGCAAATTTTTTTTCAATATTATCAATATATTACACCCTTCTCTGCCACGAAAAAGAGCATCACTATTATACATATAATCCTGGTAGGCAATAGAAGAAAAAAATGGAAAGTCGACCTTTGAAAATGTCTGATAAAAGGACTACACCAGGGATTGATGTCAATATGCCTATTATCATCAAGATTCTTCCACAAAGGCGGTTAAGCATTTATCAACCGTCTTGAGTTAGATTGTGAGTAATACGTCGTCCATGTAATTTTTCGAGTCGTTCTTCTAAAGCATGAAGGACGGCTTGAGTAATATTTTCTCCTGTCTCAGAAGCAATTTCTCTTGCAAGATGCTCAGCTCTAGGATTTCTAATACTAAGAGCCATAATTCATTTCCTCTGTTTATTTTATATTGAATCTATATATTATTATATAAGCTATACATAATTTGTCTATAGATAGACTGATAATAGGATGGTTGTTCGGAAGACACACACATTTCCTGATCTACTTCAGATTTTGGTTAATTAAGCTGCACCAGCTATATAAAATTAAAGCTCTCAGCGTTCGTCGTGCCTATGCAGTTATTGAATTTATTTTCAATAGCTTACGAAGGTTATCCTTTAAACCAGGA
The DNA here is from genome assembly GCA_049472395.1 of bacterium. Classification (GTDB taxonomy): domain Bacteria; phylum SZUA-182; class SZUA-182; order DTGQ01; family JBLIRR01; genus JBLIRR01. The sequence goes on from JBLIRR010000045.1 coordinate 48,545, forward strand.
CTATCTAATTCAAAAAAGGAAAGGAATCCCAAAACTGGTGATGAAATAAAGATTCCTGTAAGGCACTATGCTAAATTCAAAGCGGGTTGTGATCGTTTATTTTTATAAATTATCAATAAATCTTGACTTTTTTGAATAATGATTTTATGATAATTTAAATGGGGAAATAATATAATAGATAGAATCATATATTAATTCAAATAATACAGAACAATTCACTTAACTTGATCGTGGTATCTGCGCTTCGCTCCGAGGCCCCACGACAAGTTAGTTCAAACATTAGCTTAAAAATAATATGAAGATATTTGAAATACAAAACAAAATTCAGAACTATATTGGGCAATGTCTGTCCAATAAAGGCTTCGATATAGATAACACCCCAACTTTTTATAATTTAAAGGATGATATTATTCGAATTATACACATTAGTTTCCTTAGACGAAGGGATGCCTCCTATTTCAATAGTAACACAGCCTCTTTCAATCTGAATTTGGGTGTTAATTATAATTTTAAAAACATAAAAGATTTTCATCCAAAAGAATATGAATCCCACATTCGAGGATGTTTATTAAAAGACTTTTCACAGAAAAATCCCATGAATCTAAAAGGTTTTCCACTCTTTCACCCTGAAAGAAAAAGACGCGATATTTGGTGGGTAGAAAATAATGCTTCAAATTTAGAACATTTATTAGCCAATGTATCTCGAATAATAGATAAAAACGCTATTAAATGGTTAGACAATTTTTCAGACATTGCATTTACTATCCGATTTTTAAAAAAGAAAAAAGAGATAGATTCATGGAAAGGTGGTCCGTTTGGTTTTGGTTCAATTGTATCTCCTTATAGGCTACATTTAATAAAACAGTTACAAAAAAAACAAAAACAGATAGCATTAGAGTTGACATGAACCAGGTTGGCGCTTCGCTCACGCACGTCAATTTATCGTTATCTAAATTTTTTCAAATATATATTTAACAAAAAGTTTAATGTGGTTATATGAAAAAGAATACAAAATATATGCGGAACAAATTTGGCAATAAGACGCTAAAATTCTTTTTACTTTTCTATGATGACGCTTATAATATAAAATTGTTGAAAGATTATTTATTGTGTGAAGCATTCCCAAATGCATCAGTTAAAGAAGCTAGCAATAATGAATTGGCTTTCCAAATCTTAAAGAATTATTACCCAGATCTCATTATAACTGATAATATGCATTCCGGAGGTGGATTCGAGTTTGTAAGTAAAATAAGGACTGATCCTATCAAAAATGCAATACCAATAATCTTAGTTTCAGATTATCTCACGTATGAAGAGCTGAAAAAGATGGAATGTAATGCATATTTGCTTAAACCTTTTCTACTGGAAGATATGCGCAAATGCATAGATAATTTAATTAGTATGCCTCAGCAACTCTCATCAGACCGCGACATTAAAATATCTTTTCGAGATGATCTAGAATATTATAAAAGATCTGAAAAGTGGACAAGTATAGGAATCGATTTCGATTCACAATTCTTAACGGAAACCGCCAAGTGTCTCGATAGAATAGTATCACAAAAAAGCCCAGACAGAAATGAAATAAACTATTTTATAAATACTTTAGAACTTGAAGAACACGGAACAAATTGGCGCTCCAATATGCTTATCTCTTTTCGTTTATGGATGAAAAACCATAATGTGACCCGACAGCCTCCAACAGCATATTCTATTAAAAAGTTTGCGCGTAGGATAATCGCACGTATCGAATATTATGAAAAGTTATATCACAGGCCTTATATTGATTGGTATTTTTTCAAAGAAACTGCCAAGAATCTATATAGAATAGTATCACAAAAGAGGCCTAACAAAAATGAACTGAACTACTTCATGAATGAATTGGCACTTGATAGGCTGGATTGCGATTACTCTTGGATTTTTATGCGTCGATGGTTCTATGCATGGATGAAAGGACAAAAGCTGCATCATTTGAGTTTATTATAGATAGCCTTGCCCTTTTCCATATTTTGCCCAGTTATCCCAATTATACAATCGATTTTTATTAATAAAACTTTTTCTTTTCATCGATAAATTCTCGAAAATTCTCGACCTGTGCAATTAGATTTAATGGTATTGCTATGCAAACTATATTTAATAATATTTACAAAGAAGATTATTATCA
>JBLIRR010000046.1:0-49246 GCA_049472395.1 bacterium
TAAACATCTAAACAATAGCACCCAAATTATTGAATCAGATATGGCTGCTACTCAAAACCGGAAAATCAAATGTCTGAAAAAAAACAAGATCAAAATTCCTGAATATTTAACGTTTACTACTATCGATTTCAATAATCAGTCACTGGAAAGTGCGCTGACTTCAGCAGGCTACCAAAAGGGAAAACGAACCCTTTTTATCTGGGAGGGTGTCTGCATGTATCTCGAAGCTCAGTCTGTTAGAGATACACTGACTTTTATTCAACAAAGTTCAACTTCAGACAGTCTTTTGGCATTTGATTGTGTTGTTTCTTTCTCTGACAAGGATGGCCATAAATACCACGGCGCAAAAGAGATGTTGCAGTTCATGAAAGATAAGCATAAAAATGAGCCATTTACGTTTTCTATAGACGGGAAAAACATTGCTGACTTTTTAGGCGAATGCGGTCACAAAATAGTTCGTCATTTAAATCAGGATCAAATTGAAACAACTTATCTAAAGAAGGCAGATGGTTCATCAATCGGTAAACCAAACGGTCTTTTTAATATGATCATCACATCACCTGAAGTTTGAACTGATCGCTTAATTGAATATATTACCATAATTGAAAGGCACTTATAAGGCGCTTCACCGGACAGAAACCGCAAACCGTTTTTTAGCCAAGCTCGGCTGCGGTTAGAATGATTATTTGTTAAAGATAACATCTTGTTTTATCAGCGGTTTCTGCCGGTGAGCTTGTCGATCCCCTCCCTAAAATTTAAAAAATGAAACAAATAAATTAATGTCACCAATCTATGAAAATTAGCTTGCTTCTATTGATCCCTAATCCGTAGTAGTAATTTTATAATATTTTTGTACCAGCTCTAGTTAAAATGAGTGTATAATAGTAAGAAGTGATTTTATAAAAAATAGTAAATAGAATGAAAAAGGGATAGGCATTAATTTTTTTTGAAATATTAATAAAAATGGAGGTGTATGGTGTATCTAAATAAATTAAAAAAATTAGCTTTATTATTATCCATGGGTAGTATTGTTGTTTTATGTCTTATACTTATTGCAGAGGCAGAATGGCAACCGGTAGTCTCAGATAATACATCGGCATCTATATGGTCTTCTTGGTATACGATAACATATCCATTAACAGACATTGAAACGCCTTTTATAACTGATTTATTATCTACAGCAACGTTACCAACACAACCTTATTTTTCACCTGCTTATGATTTCAATACGTTTATATATCCCATACCAACAAATTCACCTATAGATTTATTTAATTGGACATGGAATAGCCCTCGGACAATAAATAATCCCTTTAAGCTCCAATCGGCTTGGTCATGGGGAAATCCCTATTATCAGCAAGATCAGTTTCCCCAATCAATTCCTTTATCACTTTTAGCCCCCAATTTTGGCTGGAACTGGAACAACCCTCAGCAGCTAACTTATAATTTTATCCAAGAAGTACCAACTTCAGGGAATTGGTGGAAGGATCAAAACTTGAAAACGCCAGATGTAAGTAATGTTCAAATTGATATCCAAGAAAAAACAAAAGAGGAAGAAGATATCATGGAAGCGACATTTCGCTATCAATTTTTGCATGACCAATATAAAACTGAAGTATATTTTTTATCGCGTGGTCAAAATCAAGATCCTACAGATGAATTTATGAACAGGTTTGAAGATCACAAACCCCCGGTAAAAAAAGTATCTGAATCCAGAAAAACTGCAACAGAAGGTGTAATAGATAGGGATACCGGTGAAAAGGGTGTTATATTTAATATACAAAGCATTATGTGGATAAGTGAATCAGAGGTTCATGTGGAAGGTGACGATTATAGGGGTAATGTAGGTGCATCAGGTAGTACATATTATTTAAAAAAGGAAAATGGGAAATGGATTGTTATGGAAGCAAGGATGCACTGGATAGCTTAATAACAGTTCCTATGTCACTGGAATTTACATAAGTCGATAATACAACGCTATTCCAGCGAAATCTTGTTTGAAAGTCATCTAAAAAAAGGACTTAGAGGGGCTAACATCAAATTGATTCACGCGGACCAAAACCGCAGCCCGATTTTTTGCGTTTCTTAGCTGTGGTCAGATTACTTATTTATCAGAGATAAGTTATTGTTTTATCGGAGGTTTTGGCCGGTGATCTCAAACATACATTAGAGATATAAATAGCGAATTCAGACAAATATAAAGCATCTCGAGAAATAATAGTTTAAATGGGTAAGCTCATCATCAGAGTAATTGTATTCAGTACGATATTATATTCTGTCATTTTGCCCACTTCTTTAAAAGCAGAGGATGATGCTGCGTTAGGGTATACTTTGACTATTGGGGTTGCGGCAAAACAGTTAGATTTTGATTATTATCGTCCTGAGGATGATAATGATCCCGCTGGATCAATGACAGAGGGAATGTATTTTACTTATTTATTTCGAGCCGGATCTCCTTACAACTTGAGTGAAAACAAAAAATGGGGCTATTATTTTGAAACGGGCTTTTCTAAGTTTTCAATGTCAAAACAAAACGTAGGTGATGAAGAAAAAAACTTAGGTACTTCAGTTAAGGGACATTTTTGGTATGTCACACCGATAGGTTTTTACCTTTTTGGCCCCGTTCCAAGTAATAAAAAAGAAATAAGTCTTCTAGCGGGAATTGGGATAGGCGCTGGTTATATAGATGCTAAGGGCGACATGATTCTAACAGAATATGGTAGTAATGAATTACACAAAGTTAATCACAGGGGATTCGATCTCGCTGTTAGTATTTTATTGGAAGCTCATTATGGGAAATGGATGACTCGTATCTATGGTGGAGGGCCTTTTCAGGGCATTTTCCCCCTTTCTATCGGTCCTCATTTTCTGGTACATTATTCCCCTTTTGATAAATTTTCTTAGAATATTTGCCTTGACAAAAATTTAGAATCCTGTTTATCCTTTTATCCAGATAAAGCGGATTCTTATCACAAACCATGTAAAAACGAGTTAAGATGTGGACAAGTAAATTTATCGAATGATATGCCTGTTTATGTTGAATACGAATGGAGAGACAAGGCCCCCCCCGGCATTTATTAACTCTACAAAAAAGTTGTTGCCCTTATTGAAAAAACAAAAAAGATACGGTATAATCCGGTCTATGAATATTTTAAGAAAAAGCCTTCCCGCTATCATCCTGCTATTAGCAGGCTGTACACCTGTCAAGCTGATGATGAACGTCGATACGACACTGAAAGATAATGCCATTGTATATGAGATAAGCTATCCCAATTCAATGAAAGACAAAATTTTAGGTAACAGGCTGAATATGTCTTTTGGCCCTTACCGGGTTACAGATGCAAACCTCAGCTGGACAGGAATTAATACAAAAGCTGAGGACCCTGATCCCCTTTTCAGCTCCAAAAAAACCAGTACATCAGGCAACGAAACCACGACGACTGAAATCGCATTCGGTCCGACATCGTTATTCGGTTACACACGCCCTGCCGATGAAGATGAGCCATCAATCAGTGATGAATTCAGGTCTATCACCTATAATTTTAAGACTGGTAAGCAGACCACATGGAATGCCAACTGCACTCATAAAGCTAAAAAAAGAGTCACCCAGCATGAAACTTCAACCAGTGTCGAAGTACTCTCGTCTATTTACACCTGCGAATACAAAAAGGCCGGAAAGAGTGCAAAAGGTAAGTCAAACAATGAAGCATGGATTCTTACTGTCGAATACGGCGGGGAAGGGACAATAACACTGACTCAAAAGGGAAAGCCGAACACGCTAATTGCGCATTCAACTGGCGGAATATATGTGACGTCTGAAGGGAAGCCGGTAAGAACTACTACAGGCACTGCAGGCTACACCTGGAGCCAGATTAAAGATGGCAATGAGAAAAAAATCGCCGCAATATCTGTTAAAGAATGTAAACCCTGTGTCTGGTTAGACAAAGGAAACTCCGATTCCATAAACCAGGTCTTATCTATGGCTAATACAGGTCTATTGATATACAGCTGGGAAATTTATTAAAGATACCTGCTCCCACCATCATACCGGCCCGCCCGGAAACCAATTCTTGGGACACAACACTTAATTTTAAATCTTTTTTAGCGCCTTAAACGGTCGCTGACCGTATTTATTCTAAGCTATTAGCGGTCGGATTATATATAGGCATATGATGCAGAAAAAATCAGAACAAGCGGAAAAAGGTGAACTCGTTATCGCAGATTCCATTCCTCCCAAAAAATTTTGCAGGAAGACGTTGGACTCTGCTTATTAATAAAGGTTCTTCCTGGATTCCAGGTTGTTGGACTGATTTTAAATTTTATATGGACTTCTATCGTAAATTGAGTGATAAAAAGTCATTATAATTCAAATAATTAGGTTATAAATTCCTGAGTTCTCAAAAACTTGAAGTAGACTACGATAAATTTTACAAAGATAGGATTAATCGAGTGAACAGAGTTACGCAGAACAAAATCATTCAGCTTTTTCCATAGCAAAGCTGTCTTACAAAAATTTATTACACCCAGCATTTTCTCCGGATGATCACCAAAGTAATTATAAGCAGAAAACCTGTGATGTGCACCCTCTATCCAAAAATCTTCCTTTTTATCGACGATTAGTATCGTATTGATAACCAAAGGAAAACTCACTAATCAAAAATAGAACTTTAAATCAGTTTATCTGCTTTAGGCGGGAGTGCCGCCAGAGAGTGCCTCTTTTTTCGGCAGCATCCAATAATTTCTGGGTTACTGGTGACTGAGAAAGGACCTTACGTAATGTCTTTCGTGGAAGCTCCATGCTGAGCATCAATACATCGGAGTTTCGATCACTGAAATTCCGATAAGCCTCAAACCGAAAGATTTTTATGTCGGCCAATCGCGGGTGATCCAGCAGGTAAGGTAGCATAATCGCAATATCTTTTGCTACCCAGAAGCTTGCCGAACTAGTTTCATCCGTAGAATAAGTCCGGTAAGCGAGAAGAAATCTGCCGCTTTTCGTTTCTACATCAAGAACACGAGGTAATGTATTCCGTTCGCCGATAATGCCTTTGACCAGATGCCTTATTACATCAGCCAGCGGCTCAGTGACTGTTTCGGGATCGGGGGTTTTCCCCTTTTCCGAAGTTACTTTTTTCTGCAATCGTTTTTCCCTCATTTTCTCACTTAATCTCAGGGTTATCTGGGTCATCCAAGTTGTTATCGACGGATCTTGCCAATATGATACAAATTCCTCTCTACCTCCCCTATCAAGTTCATCCATGTAGTTATGTAATTCTTGCATTTTTTCAGTATAGAGATTCACATCGCCCTGGTCGGCGGCAGCTTCTATGCCGACCTTCAACTCAGCTGCTTTACGCCTAATCGGATTTGACGACAATGAATACGCCTTTGGACTGCAGATTATTATGAGAATGGTTATCACAAACACCCTGAAATATTCTTTGCGGTCTTTGAATTTAAGTTTTTTCCTCATAAAAATATTTTACCATAATTATTTTCAATTACAATAAGAAAACCCCTCCGACAATTAAATATCAGAAGAACCTAAATAGTGCTAGCAATTTACCTGCTAGGGCTACATTTGATTCTGATATGCAAATTTTTAGTTGAACGTCTAACTTTAATAGGACTAGCAGTTATCCTTTGTTCTTTTTAGTGTGACGGAGAATGAGTGCTTTAGAGATTATAGCTATTATAATTAATAATGCTTATAGGCAGGGACAACAATGCTATGCTTTTTTTATCCCTCCATTCAATAGCGTGTCACTTAAAAATCAATAAGAAATCGATCGCTATTTCTCAAACATTTATCATAAACAATCGATTAATTCTGTATCAACATAGCATTAAAAATGAATTGCCCCCTGCAAGCAGCGGGGTATCGTTGAAAGAATCTTTCAATTCCTATCGTCGCAAGCGGCGGGGAATTTGACCCTAAGGGATTAAATTAAAAATAAGGTTTTTGTATTAAAAGCAGGGTTAGTAATGGCTTTGTCTTCTTAATTTCGCATAATTTAAAGATTATGTAATTAAACAGCTTATAGTAATATTTTTAGGTTTATTTAATATTGAAAATAGCCCTTTATCCGTAACACAGATGAAAAAACGAAAAATATCCTGGAAAAAATCCTTAGAATTTAGAAAGCGTTGAATAAAAAAAGGGATCGGACGAATAAAAAAGATATTAAAAACAGCCCTCGTGTTTCGCATCCCCATGGCTCTTTTAGAGAAACCAAGCTCCAAATGCCTTGCTATTTATTATGCCTGCCTTTTGTCCGCTATACTCTGTAAAATAAAATATTGACTATAAATCAGAAGCTCGTGTTTGCGCATATTATGATGTTATTTTTTTATTATCCGATATTATTAACATAATAATATTATTCTATGTTGTAAATATAGATAATTATCTTATTATAGACAAAAAATTGTGTGAATGCAGAGTAAATTAATTATAGACAATTTTCTGGCGTTTTTTGCATTTAATATCGTATTATTGTACCAATGATTATCTCTAAAGAGGATTATTAAACATTATTTGATCCTTAATGAATTGTTATGTTTCTTTTGGCAAAATGAAATCGAAGGACAATAAGCAAAAGAAAAATCCTAAAAGGGTAGCACCACAAATACGCAAACAAATTCGAATTCAAAAATACCGTGTATTTGTCCCGATAGTGATTGGCTTGCTATGCTTTTTATTTCTTTTTAGTTTGATTAAAACTGAACCGGGCAATTATGTGTCGCTAAAAGTGTTCTTAGGTGTATTTGGTGCTTTTGCTTTTTTCTCGTCGTTTATGGATTTCATGCTGCTACAAAAAAGAAAGGAACAATTAAAAATCATAGAGGATGAAATCCAAAACCAGAATTGATAAATTATTAACAATAACTTTAATATTAAATGGATTTATAGTTCCACTCAAAAGCGAAACATAACCAATAATTAGAGGGGAACTGAATAATAATAAATGGATATAGGTACTTTCAATCGACTTGAGGCAGTCTTTTGGTGGATCATAGCAGTCACAATCCTTTTTTGCTCCAGGAAACAAACTACCAAAATCCAAAAAATAGCTTTGGTCACAGTTGTTGGATTCATCGCCTTTGGGATCTCAGACATCATCGAATCATACACGGGAGCCTGGTGGCGTCCTCTTTCATTGTTGATTTTCAAATCAACATGCGTCATCATATTACTAGTCTGCCTCATAAAATATTGGAAAATTAGCAAACAAAACGATGGGCAGTAAGGAAAATTAAAACCAAAGATAACCTCCTGAAATAAAATTTTACATAACAAATCACTGAACCTCGTATGAAATCGCTGCTGATTTTGCAAATATAACTAATCGTGTGATAATATATACACGCTATAGATCATTGTTTTTTTATTCGCGATTTCAGCAGGTTAGTTCGTCGTTGTGCAGAAAAACAAAACCATGCAATTCAGTGGATCGGAGGAGCTTACTCGATTTTCAAATATCGCTTTTTTATCAATATTGCTTTTGCCATATATAATTTTTAGTTTATCTTCCTCCGACCACTGATCGCAGACGTTGGCCATTTAAAAACAGCACAACAGTCAAAATAAACTAAAGCAAAAATTATGAAGAATATTTGTTTAGCAGTCCTTACAATCTCACTCTTATCTTTTTTATTATTACATTCATGTTCTAGCTTTGAAGGTGGTACATACAAATCAATGCAAGAAGATTTTGACAGAATCAGATTGGACCATATTCTCATAATCAACAATCTGGTTGAAAAATTTAAAATAAAAACTGGCTATTACCCTCTTGAAAAGCGATTTGAGTCATTACCTATAGCAGTTATGATTGCATCTGACACTCAGTTGGAAAATGATAAAGGAAGAACTCCCATACATATTGACCTATTTACAAGGGGTATTGACGGCAAGGTACCACCTCAACCAAAGCATATTGAAACAATATCGGTACAGGAGCTCACTGAGGAATTGGAACAGGGGCTTCAAATAGCTGTTAAGCTTCCTGTTGACCCTCAAAATGTACCTATCAACAAGCCTTCTGTATACCTTTATACATATTATCTTGGCGTATTTGATGTTTCAGCTTTTTTACATCACGAATTTTCATTTTCACGCCCTTTAGGGAAATTTTACAACAAAATAACTCTTAGTAATCGTGCCAATCTAAAGTATGGTATATGGACCGCTGAAGGATTATTGCAAAACGAAGATTTTATAAACTTTATTAATACACCATTTAATAAGCCAGGCTATGAACAGAAATTTAAGCCAGATAATCTATCAAAGGTAAAATCGCAGATAGCTTTTAAAGAACTGTATCTCAAATATGATCAGGCTACCAAGAATGGTGAGTTGATTCTATATTCACTCCAAACAGATGAAGAAATGACAGATAAAGAAATCATTGAATTTTCTCAAAGAATAGTATACTTAGCTGAGAAAACAGCTCTTTGCGAAAAATATTTTAAAATTAGATCTTTCATCGCAACAGAAGAGTCATTTTATAAAGATCGAGATTTTGTAAAATTAGTTATCCGTTTCGAGAATAAACAATCAGAGGTTGATTTTATAGAAGAGCTATTCTCTACTATTCTCAAAATTGAAGCCATAACTTATTATGATAAAAAGGATAAAAATATTATTCTTACACACTTCAGTTATAATCAGAAACTTTATCTTGAGAGTCATGAAAAAATGTCAGTTAAGCTCCTCCATAAACAAAATGAAGGAAAAAGAGAATATTTGCTGGGATGGGAAAAAAAGAAAGGGCCATTTGAATTCGTCCTTGGAGGTCTTTTTAATGATGACAACGTTAAATCACTGTACCCCTATTTTATAAATTTATTCAAGGAAGTGGATGCAAGTATGAAATAATTAAAAATTGCCATTAAAAAATGGTTCGTGAGAAATATCATGTATTTTGATATAATTGGAAATATAGAGGAAATCGAAACAATAGCTGTGGGAGGCAAGATTTGAGATATTATGAGACTTCGCAGACAATTTGGTCATGGAAGATGGCGGAAAGTTAAAGGTGTGGCAAAAGTTCGATTAACAAGCGGAAAAATTTGTAATGCTGAACTTCACTGGTATGAAGCCCATGGTATAGATAGAAAAAAATAAAAATTAAAAAAAATATTGGATTAAGAAAATGGGAAAAGAAAATACAAAAAGAGAATTTGCTATATGTATTGAGAACAAAGATTGTGAAGATCTGGAAAAACGGAAAATCCATCAGATTCTTCCCGATGAAAATGCTGCCAAGGAACATTATATAAGAGTAATTGACGAATCAGGAGAAGATTATCTCTATCCAGAATCCTATTTTATTCTTGTCCAACTTCCACTTAAAGCACAAAAAGCGCTTCAGACTGGGGGGTTAGATAATATAAAAACCACCCAATCATGAAATGCAGGGGTTCGGAGGAGCTTACCCAGTTTTCAAATATTTGCTTTTTGAACGATATTTAGTCTGCTTGATATATTTTTTGATTCATCGGCCTCCGACCACTGATTTCAAGCATTATCTGGACTGAAAAATATAGATTGTAGTTGCATTATCTTCATAAATAGCATAAATTATTTGATAAAAGGACAGTATGTTCGGAGAAAAAAAATGAAAAGTCTTTTTAAATACAAAACAATAATAGTTATTTGTCTGCTTTTATTTCTTACCGGATGCTATTTATCCCAAAAATATGCCATGAGAGATGTCTCTCATTACGATTTTCAGGAAGGTGACATCCTTTTACAGCATATTCCTTCATATTTATGTTCAGTAATTGCTGATGTTACAAACTCTCAATATTCTCATTGTGGAATGGTTGTATTTAAACGGGGGAATCCTTATGTTTTAGAGGCAATCGGACCGGTCCGTTATACATCTATAAAACAATGGATAAATCGAGGTTTTCACGGAAGGTTTACTCAACTACGCCCTAAGAATTTATCAAGCCAACAGATCAAAAGAGTTATTCAAGAGGCAGAGAAATTTCTGGGGAGATCCTATGATATTCAATACCAACTGGATGAAGATAAAATATATTGTTCAGAATTAATCTATAAAGCCTTTCTACGAGGATGCAATATTGAAATTGGAGAAATAGAAAAGTTAGGAAGTCTTAACTGGGAACCACATGAAGATTTTATTAGATACATTACTGGTGGTGAAATACCCCTTGAACGCAAAATGGTTACGCCTGAATCATTAATAAGAAATACTCAATTAGAGTTTATATATTCAACTTTCCCTCCTCGCGTTGATGAACCTTTACTTGATGTAAGCATTCTGAAAGGTACGTGGGAAGGTGAATATACGATAAAAGGATTAAATAAGGCAATGGTAACTTTACGATTTAAAAATGATGGAAAATTTAAATCAGGTTCTATTAAGATGCCAGATGGAACTTCAGTAAAAATTGTAAATGTATTAATTCCTTATTTTAGCAAAACGCGAAATTTTATGGCAAACCTTGTGGATGAACGAAAGATCAAAGCTAAATTATATGTGCAAATTAGAGATAATGGTTATAAACTCATTGGGACATGGAAAGATGATTTAGGATATAAGGGGATATTTTCTTTAAAAAAAGCTTCCTTGTGATTATTACTAAAAAAATGTTTATAGTAAAAATATTTCATTAGCCCAAAAAATAAAAGTATATAATACCAATCTATCAAAAAATTAATTTTCGTAAATCTGGTAACTAATGCTTTTTGCTCTATCACGGTTTACTGTATTTACCTTGCTCAAGAATAAATACTGGTACGGGGTATGCGGAAGATCCCAGGATAATGGCTAGGTCATGGGCCTCTTCAGAGGTTAAGTTTCTACTAATCATTGCATAACCCCCACTGATTTTTTCTCTGATAGTTGGAGCAGAATAAACCTCTTTATCAAATATAATAGCCAGCCTACGACCAATATTATTGGCTGTTATTTCTTCAAAGATTGTCGCTCCCCTCTGGTCAAATTTTAAAACCACAAATGATTCTTTGAAATCATTGGATAATAGTACCTTTGCCTCAGTAATAACATCTCCATTCATAAGCGCTTGTTTTTTCAAAAGGTAAGCTTTTGATTTCCCATATAGGATTTCGTCGTCAGGAGGAATATTATCCCATGATATCTCATTCAGATTGGCTTCATTATCCATTAGCTTAAATTCTAAATTACCTGTTTTAGAAATAAGATCAATAATCCTTCTGATAGTTTTAAGTTCTGGAAGTATTATTGTAATTTTATTTGAATCTTGTTTCCGTATTTGAGGTGTACTTATGCCTGATTTGATAAGTCGATTTCGGAGTATCGTAAAAACTTGATCAAAGGCTGTTACCTTAATCTTTTCGGCATTAAAAGGTTTAAGTATCAACAGAAACACAGTCTTATCGTCTTCGACAGGATTTACAATTTCAAAGCTTAAATACTCTTTTAAAAAATTTTTGGTTTCACTTATATAATCCTCTTTTACTACCCTAATCTGGATTATTCTATCAGTAATCTTTTCTAATTTGTCGCATATAATACCTTTTTCATTCATAGTATATTTGATTGAATTTACAGTATTTTTCAAATAACTCTCAATGGCCTTTTCTACTTTTACCCCTAGAATAAGAGATATACCTCCCCCTTTATTTGAACATGCGACTACAATAATAAGCAAAATTATAAAATTAATTAAAATTAAACACCGTTGTCTCATATAATCTTATATCTGAAATGTATCTTTAAGATTATGTCTTTGGCCCATAGCCTTCAGCTAATGACTTCTTTTAGCGTATATTAACTTAGGTTCATTATATTGAAAAATTCATAATTAATCTTAACATCTAATCGCTCCAGCAGATTTTACTCCGCAGCTTCGTGACTCAGCAAAACCGCTGAGCGCAAATGTTATATAACTTATTCATTTAAAATAACTTACTGTCTTATCGGCAGTTTAGTCCATTTAATATTTTAATAACCGTTACAGGCTCGGTATTCTACGGAAAGACTAAGTTGTTTTTGCTTAGAAGGGATAGAGAAAATGAACATCGAACGTTGAATGAGAAAAATGAAAAAATAGATACAGCCTGTACTATGAAAATAGACAAGGTACTCTCACATGTCGGATCACGCAAATAAAATTAGTTCTCCCTATTATTTTATGCTATAATCACTTTATTTTGCAAAGACTTTAGTAATCTACTAAGCATAGTCCATTTAATATTTTTATTTACACGGATTTACTACGTTCTCAATGGAGCGGAGCGACGTAATAGGCAAATATAAGACACAAGGAAAGATATGTCTGAGGAATATTCAGTAGACTTAGTGAAAGAACTCATAAAAAAGCATCAGCATCTTGAGCTTCTCAGACCCACTCGTGTTGACCGTTACGAATGCGGTGATATTCTTGAGTATTATGTACGGCCTGTAATGTCTCATCATACGGAAAGTCACATTACTCTTACTGTTGATAAATTTATTGGTGGCGGATTTGCCGGACAGGTTTACCGGGTCATGATACAATCAATTGAGGGTCCTACTGTCCCCGGACTCTGTGTCGGTGGGATGTATGCAATGAAGATACTTATACCCCCCACTGGTTTTTCTCTCATGTTTCGCAATATTATTTATGCCATGGGTTTTCAAGGGCCATTTCAGCTTCAAACCAATCCAGAAGCGGCAAGATCAGGTGCCCTATGGCAAAAATTTATTAGACGTGGAGCCGCACTCTGTTTTCACGATGAAAAGGCAGTGAATGATATTCATGCAACGTTTGTTGATAGAACATTGGGAAGCTGCGGAGAGTTGAGCGATTGGGTCGAGGGGCGCACCTGGCGGTTGGAGGTAAATGACCGGATGGACATGCTCGCCCAATGGAAAAGGGGAAAAGCGGTCGATCTCTCACGTGTTGGCTCGCCTGAATTTCGGGCAAAAAAAGAGTTTATGAGAGATTTTGTAGGACTTCTACATGATATGGGGGCTCACGAGTTTGCGCGACAATATGAATGGTCTACCTGTAAAAGCCAGCCGAATTGTTTAAAAAGAATTGAGACAAAAAAAGATCCGTCAAAAGGATTGGTTGCAGTGGATTTTAGAGCAGGCTTGGCCCTGCTGCCATTTTTACCTATGAGCCCCGGGGATTTTGTGCTCATAGTGAAGGGGCTCCTGCGCGGAAGTGTGGTACAATTTGACCGTGGTGATATTAAAAAACTTGAATCTTTTATTGATGCACACAGGAAGGATTTTGAAGATCTTGTCGAATTACTTCCAGATCTTAAGGCTGCTGAAGAGGAATACCGAAATTCTGTTCCTGATATTACGCATAATCATGTTCGCCTTTTATACAGTGCAAAGCTGTATTCTACAATGTTGAAAAATGCTGTTGTAGGATGGCATGTAAGAAATCTTATTGATGAAAAAAAGAAAGAGAAAATGTGTGGCCGCCCTTTGGCGATAATGATTTTTCTCTTAGCCGGGTGTATACCTATATTCGGGCGCATTTTTCGTAAATTCTTAGGTCATGATAAGTGGCGGGCACATTATCTGAAAATGATCAGCAGTGTTGGCTATCTGAAAAAAGCCGTAAAAGGGAGAATGATAGAGTCTGTTATTCGATGGGTAAGAGATGGCAGGATAAAAGAGGAGAAGGCAGTCATCCTTTCATCCTCATTTATGAGCTTCTGTGTGCAGCTCCCCTTTTCAATATTGCCCGCATGCCTTCATCGTTTTTTCACAGACCGGGAACGGTTTAAAGATAGATTGTACTGGTACTTTGTAAGGCCGGTAAGACTTTATTTTAATAGTGATTTAAGAGAACAGTGGCTTCGGGATATGGTAAAGGAGGGAGTTTCAAAGCACATTATCACAGATGAAGATGCCACAGAGATAGTCTCTCAGATTAAGGAACCTTTTATCCAAAAATATTTAAAGAGTCTTGCGGTTCATGTGTGTACACTTCCCGTTACGCAGATCGTCTCGATTACTGTTGCGATGATATATGTAATAATGCATCCGGAGTTGACAAAAACTCAGCAAACTGCAGCCGTCGGCATAATACTCGGAATTTTTCAGGTTATACCTATTTCTCCGGGATCAATATGTCGTGGATTGTATGTGCTTGCATTGGTGATAAAAGAACGTAATTTCAAAGATTATAATATTGCAGTTTTTTTAGGATTTTTTAAATATGTCGGTTACCTTTCTTTCCCCATTCAGATGGCATATCGATACCCGACAATTGCTCGATTTATGGCATCTCACTGGGCAACAGAGGCTGTGCATATTATCCCTGTGTTCGGGGAAAGCGGTGCGCTTCTTGAACACGGGATTTTTTCTCTGTTCTATAATCATCCTCTCACTGTGCGGAGAAAATTGGGAGAGAGGGCGGAAAGAAGAAAAAGAATAAAATCACGATATTATATGGCTGTGCTTGTGAGTGTTGCGTGTGCTGCCGCCTTTATCGGGATTGATAAATACTATATAGTAAATTATTCTATTATTCCGAATTTAAAACAAATATGGTGGCTTCTGACCCTCATACCATTTATTGGTGGTATTATGATTTCTCGTATGGCAGGTGGTGCGTCTTCAATGAAGCGGGTACTCTCTGCTGTAGTAGCATCTGTTGCAGCCTCATTGATGTATACCGCATTTTTTGCAACCTATGGATTGCCAATGAAAGGGAGAATTGCTTCAATTTTTTCCACAGGAGTATGGAGGATGTTTATCTTTTCGTTGATCTCTGCGTTAGGAGTGCTCCTCTCGGAGATTACCGCGGAAAACTAAAGAAAATCAGAGAATATATGAAATCAGGTTTCGTCTCTTTATTAGGCAGGCCGAATACAGGTAAGTCAACTTTATTGAATCGGATTATCGGCAGCAAGATTGCCATTACATCCCCGAGATTACAAACGACAAGGACAAAAATTATGGGGATAAGGAATGGACCGGATCATCAGATTATCTTTTTTGATACGCCGGGGCTCCATAAGGCGCCCGGCACATTTAACAAAAGAATGCTCAATAGCGCCTACAAGGCAGGAAAAGAAAGCGATCTGCTTCTTTATTTAGTAGAAGCATCCCACTATAATAACGTGGATGATGTAAAGAATTTAAAAAAGATTGTGGGGGAAAATATCCCTATTATATTGATAATCAATAAAATAGACCTCGTGGCACGGTTAGAATTATTGCCACAAATAGATCATTATAGACAAGTGATTGATTTTGCAGAAATTTTTCCCTTATCCGCATTAAAAGGGGATAATGTTGCCTCTCTCTCTGAGACAATAGTGAAATATTTACCAGAGGGCCCTGCGTATTATCCGCAGGATATGATTACTGATCAGACAGAACGATTTATAGTAGCTGAATTTATTAGAGAAAAACTTATCAAGCTCACAAGGCAGGAGGTGCCTTATGCGTGTGCTACGGCGGTGGAGTCAATGAAAGTTGATGAAAAGAAAAAGATCGCAAGGATTCATGCGACAATTATAGTAAAAAAAGAGAGTCAGCGGGGTATTCTCATAGGAAAATCCGGGATGCAACTGAAAGAAATTACTCGTTTGGCACGCAAAGAGATAGAATCTTTTCTTGGCCTCTCGGTTGTTCTTGAAATATGGGTCAAAGTCTCTCCAAAGTGGCAGGTAAATGAAACTATACTTAAAAATTTTGGGTATTGATTAATTGAAATAATTATTTTAAAGTAGGTCTATGATGGATATGAGTCATAAAGGGGATCTTCTACTTAATACAACACGTAAATTGATCAGCCGTGATGCAATTGGTCCCTTGAAAAAAATGATAAATAAGCTCCATCCCGCTGATATTGCCCAAATTATAACCCAATTAAGCAATTCAGAACGGCTTTTCTTTTTTAATCTTATTACGAAAAACGAACT
Organism: bacterium; assembly: GCA_049472395.1. GTDB lineage: Bacteria > SZUA-182 > SZUA-182 > DTGQ01 > JBLIRR01 > JBLIRR01. Next base: position 15,896 of record JBLIRR010000046.1, read on the forward strand.
CGGGGCATCTGTAATTAGTGAACTGGAACCGGTTGCCCGCTCTGATTTATTAGCCCAGCTTGAAATGAGTCGGATCTCTGAATTTTTTAAGGAAATGTCTCCTGATGATCTGACAGATATTGTTGCTGACATGCCGAAGGATGTAGCCGCAAAAGTTCTTGAATCGCTTGGTAAAAAAGATCTTGAGGAAGTGCAGGAGCTTTTGAAATATCCTGAGGATACTGCGGGGGGAATAATGTCTCCTCAGTATCTTGCCTTTAGAGAGGATATTACAATACGAGAATCACTGGAAACACTCAGATCGGTATCTAATGTTGAGCAAGCATTTTATATTTATGTGATTGATGATTATGAACATTTAACAGGGATTGTGTCTTTGAGAAGGATGATCACTTCTTCCCTTGATACGTGCCTTAAGGATATTATGCGGCATGATGTGATTAGCGTAAAAGTCGATGAGGATCAGGAGGAAGTCGCGAGAATCGTTGAACATTATAATATTTTAGCTGTTCCTGTTGTAGATCGTTTTAATAAGATGCTCGGAATAGTAACTGTAGATGATATTATAGATGTAATACGTGCAGAAACTACAGAAGATATATATAAAATGGCAGGTACAAGAAGGGAAGAGCTTTTTGAAAAATCAGTATGGAAAGTAGCAGGTATTCGTCTTCCCTGGTTATTGATTACACTTGTAGGTGAGACGATCTCGGGCCTTTTCATGAGGTTCTTTGGGCAGACAATTCATGCTATTCTGGCGATTACTTTTTTTATCCCTATGATAATGGCCCTGGGAGGTAATGTGGGGAATCAATCCCAGACCATTGTGGTAAGGGGATTGGCAACAGGGCGTATAATGGAGAGTGAAAAATGGAAGATCTTATTTAAACAGATCCGGATTGGGATGGTGATGGGATTGATCGCGGGCTGCTCTGTTGCGTTAGTCGCATTATTTATTCAATCCTATGAGATGCTGGCGCTTATTGTCGGGGTCTCTCTTTTTCTTTCCATAACCATTTCCGGCCTTATAGGTGCTATCACACCCTTCCTTCTTAAGCAATTCAATATTGATCCTGCAATAGCGGCGGGACCGTTTATTACAAATTTTAACGATTGTATAAGTATTTTCATTTACCTGGGCCTTGCCACGATAATGATTAGATATCTCATTTAAGTGTATGTCAATTAAAAACACTGAAGCGTTGGTCATTGGATCCGTCAATCTCATCGAAGCTGATCGTATTATTACTTTTTATACACGTGGGTTTGGGAAAATCAAAGCTGTTGCCAAAGGTGTAAAGAGCCATAAAAGTCGGTTTGGAAGCCGTATGGAACTTTTAACCCATTGTAATATAATTTATACAGAAAAGGAGGGAAGAGAATTACACTATATTCGCAAGGCGGAAACTATCGACAGTCATGAGGGATTTCGTCATGATATGAAAAAACTTACCGCAGCACTGTATATCGCTGAGCTTGTTGAAAATTTGATAAAAGAGGGAGAAGAAGGGGAATATGAGGTAATATTTTTTTTTCTCTTAAAGGTTCTTCAATGCCTGCGTGATTATTCTGATATTGATTCTATTCTTCGTATTTATGAGATTCGTATGTTGCATTTCCTTGGATTTATGCCGGAGCTTCATCGATGTGTAATGTGCAAACATTTATTCAATAACGGCAGATGGTTTTTTAGCGTTTCTGCGGGGGGACTCGTGTGTACACGATGCAGAAGCACCCTTAATGAGAACATCCCGATATCTCATGGAGGAGTTATGTTTCTGAGAAAGGCAGTTTCCATAAATCGAGATAAAATAGAGCGTCTTCATTTACTTCCTTCAACAAAAGGGGAAATAAATTATATTTTACATAAGTATATAGTGTATCGCATAGAAAAAGAGCTGAAGAGCTATCCCTTTCTTGGGTATTAAGTTGGGTATTAAGAGCCGAAAGATTGATTTTTTGATACGAGATTAGTAAGATAGAGAACGGTTAAAATTATAAGGTCAGAATATGATATTTGATGTACTGATTATCCTCATAGGTGTGGCAGGCATTATCTATGGTATATTTAAGGGATTAATACGGGAGCTATTCTCTATTTTGGCATTAGTGCTTGGATTTGCAGGAGTTATTCATCTATATCCTTTAGGAATACAATGGATTACTCATGTCGTAAAACATCCGATAATCTCTCAGGTTGTATCTTTATTAATTTCTTTTGTTGTTTTTATTGCTTTTGCTTTTGTTATCAATCAGGTGGGGAAGTTAGTGCGTTTTTCCATGAAGGTAGTTAAGCTCCTTTGGGTAGATCGTATTGGAGGCGCCTTATGCGGAGTGGTGAAAGTCATTTTACTCGGGTGCATTATTTCTTCATTTTTGATTTACTTTCTCCCTTCCAATAGCAAGACACTTCGCACATCACATTTCATGCCGTATTTTACAGCCTTAAATGATACAATAAGGATATTAATCCCTCCTAATATAAAGATGATTTATACCGAGAAATTAAATACACTCAAGAGCTTCTGGAAGAAACGGAAATTTCAACCCAAAAAATTTATTACAATTTTAAGATTAAAGAAATTTTCTGAAAAAGCACGATCTTTCGCCCGTATGGCAGGCAGGGCCTGTTTGGCTGACTTTAATTAAAAGGGTGTCTTCATCACAATCGTAGTATATGTCTTTAATTTCTTGCAAATTTCCGGATGTTTCTCCTTTTTTCCAAAAGCATTGTCTTGAGCGACTCCAGAATACCGTGTATCCGCACTCAAGAGTTTTCCTCAGAGATTCTTTATTCATATAAGCGAGCATGAGCACTTCATTATTATCACAATCCTGAATTATGGTAGGGATTAAATCGTTATTTTTATATTTTAACGTGTTAATAAATTCTTCAGATGTCATCATAAGCTCCTTTTATTGGGGTGGCATTGGCCTGGTAAAGGCTTTTGGACTCGTGTTGGTCGAGGGAAGAGACGGATAATATTTGTAATTTTCGCCATGCCTACTATAATAAGCATGACACTCATTACAATAAAGATCATCAGGATTTCCAGGATCTTGTTGTCCATATTTATCGCCATTAATTTGTCCATATACCCAGTTAGGGTCACCTTCAGGATAATGAGTAATTTTAAGCTCATTATTAGTCATAGCAGGATAACTTGTGCCGTGTGGATTGTGACACGCAGGACAGGAGATCCTAGAATCAGGGTCTCTCTTAAGGTCATGATCAGAATCCCATAGAATTTTATTATGGCATCCTCTTCCACTGCTGCAATATTGGATACGCTCTGGTCGATCTCCGGTGTCAAAACGCGGTTCAACAACTACTGCGCGATAGGCATATGCCAGATGATTCCAATGGCTATTCACAGGAACGAATTCACTCATTGGCCGCGGGGTTTTAAAATCGCCTGTCTGGGGGTCATGCCTGTTTACTCCCCCATCTTCTTTATTACTATTTACATTCTTAAAAAATGTTTTGACTTCTTCCGCTCGTGGGTAAGGATTATGATTATCACTTGCGCTATATTCAAAGTATCGGACCGGCTCCCCTCCAGACTCAATAACATCTTCACCTAGTCCAATTAATGCTTCTTCATCGTGACAAGAATAACAAAGATTAAAATCTGTCGAATTATACTCCTCAGCAGTTCTTGGAATAGTCAGAGGCTGTCTTCCATCGATTTTCTTTAAACGGTATGCATTTTGATAAAGCAAGGTGGGCTGCTGACGTGATGCATCATATTTTTCGTTATTTATATGGTCCTTGTTGGCATCATGGCAGTTTGTACATATAAGACCTGCTCCCTTTCGCGTAGAGTCGACATATTCTCGTGAGGGAGATAGGCCATGCCCTGTTTCATAAAATCCGTCACCCCATACCTTGTTATTTCCTGCTATATTTGGGGCAGTAAATGTCGGATCTGTTACTGCGATATATGATTGGTCATCATCATGACAGGCAGCACACCATTTATCTTGGCTGGGTTTAAGATTTCTATCGGCATCATAAGGACTCGCACCCCAATTTGCTTTTGCCATGGCTAATCCATTAAATTGTCCCCCTTTACTGTGACAAGGGTGACATACTTCGGTTGAGGGAAACGATAATTTATCATTAAAAACCAATCCTGCTGCACTAAAGGTGAGATCCATTGAATGGCATATGGTGCACTTATTTAATGCTGGTCCTGACAATCCGGTAAAATGATAATTTCTGGTATGGTTTCCACCAAGAATGTCTTCTTGACTTAAATCCGTCTGCCATATCGCTTGTCCTAATCTGTCGCTTGCTCTAGTTATGATTCTGCTATGCTTATGGCAATCTGTGCAGGGGGTTGGGTAATTCGGATCAGATTTATGTTCAGAAATAGTCTCTATCGGCCGGATGATATCCATATTGTACAATCTTACGGGGAGCCATTCTGTGCCGGTCGAAGGATCACGATCGCTATACCCGTGACATGATGCGCATATTTCTCTCCCTGTGCACGTTCCATTGCGAGAATTATAACTTGCACAGAGAGTATCCTCTGTGTGGACTCCCAAAGGATTCTTTAAAAATACCTCATTATTGTTGGTATTATGCGGGTTATGGCAAAGGTCGCAAGGAAGTTTATCCCCTGTTTCAATCCCATTGAAGGTATTCGTTATATGGGCTGTTTTGATAAAATGCCCGCCGGTATTGCTTCCATCTCTTGGGGCTGGTTTTTGTACACCATAATCATTGATACTTCCAGGCGGCATCGTTTCATAGTAGCCCACTTTTCCTGATCGTCCCGGATCATCTCGAAATGCTATATCTTGAGGTTTGTTGAAAAAAGCCTCCTTTGGGGGATCATTATCGACAAGTCCATGCTCATCATCATGACAATCATAGCAGTAAAGTGTGGCCCCTAGAGTATACGCAGGCCTCTCTGTTTGGTTAAATGCCTTGCGCTCTTCCTTGAGGGAACGACACCACAAGAATCCCTTATCCATAGCTCTGTGAGGTGTATGACAGGTAGAACATATGCCGCCCTCCTTCCCACATGACAAGTATTCTGAAAAATCATGTCTTGACGCAATCACACCAGTATATGGTTGATGACAGCTCAAACATAAATCACTGCCAGGGGGGGAAGAGAGGTTGTCTTTAATAAGCAGATGGCCATGATTTTTTTGATCGGGTAAAATTTCTGTTTCGCTATAAATGAGTTGTCCTTTATGGTCTGTCACTGCGGTGTGAATATTATGACAGGTTAAGCAGATTACGGCACCAGTAGATGTATTATTCGCTGTCCTTCCTCTGCTCTGTCCTTTTATTCGCCCATAAAATAGCTCAGGGAAGGAGGAAAGAGTTATTTCTGGGTTGGGGGTTACGCCAATAGGATGACTGGATTTGCCGTGAACGGGATTTTTAGTATGGCAACCCTCACAAAAACCATCCGGAATATAGGCAGAACGACTGCCCCGAAGATAAGGCTGATTGGCGCAATTATGAATATTATGACAACTCCCGCAAAATATCTCTCCTTCCGGTACACCATAATCATTGAGCACACGGTCATGTGCGCCATCAGAGAGAGGGAATTCTTGAGTCAAGGAAACTTCTCTGATTCTACCGGAAAAAATGTGACTTGCATACTTGTTTGGTTTAAGAAGAGCGCTGCCCTCGCGAGAGGCAGAATTCATATAGTCGGGATTACCATGACACCCATAGCAAATGTCTTCATAATCGTCAGTATCGTTATCATCACTCTTTTGTGCCCATTTACAATTTACCGGATCAACGCGAATGAGAGCGGAAAGGGAAGGTGAAGATAACGTGCCTTTCTGGGGGCCATCATGGATAAAATGACAGAACATACAGTTCCCCCTGTTATTTGGGCTCGCATCTATTTTTTTTCTATGGCCGATCCCCGGTTCTTTCCCAAGTCCCTCTGCGGTTTTGTCCTTATGGCACAAGGTGCAAAAGTAGGCATCATCATTTTGAAAAGAATCCCTGAGAAAGTGTTGCTCATCGCCTTCATGGAATCCCTTATGGCAGGAAATACAAGTTAATTGGCCTTCCTCGCTTACATAATCGATTTTAGATGCACGCGGCGAGGCATTGTGAAGTGCTTGGCTCCCCATTGGATGGTGCTCATAAGGCGTATTTGAATCATCTCCATGTATAATGGCAACGCCCATTTCATTGAGCGCTTTAAAAGCCCTTTTAGGACTGTGACATCCATAACAGATTGACGATATATCATTATCAACCTCCTCCTCCTGACTTCCAAAGGAGGGCACATTAGGCAATGCTCGAAAATTTCTTTTTATTATCGGATCCAAAAGAATATATTGGCCAATAGGGGGATTATCCTCTATTAATATTAATCCGTCATGAGGATGATGACATGTAAGACACCCCATATCGATGCCATGTTGCGTATACCCACTATTCGGATCACTATGACTCGGATCACTATGACATTGAATACAGAAATCTGTTCGATTATCTGACGTGCCCACCGAGGAGCCTTCTTTTACGCGGAGATAATCGCCATTACCATCAATACGACCATTCGGCTGTAAATGCTGATTATGGCATGTGCCGCAATATACACCACTATTTGTCGTATCTCCGGCAATCTTAGGCAGTCCCCATTCATCTTTCTTATTAAGGGAAAATGCTTTATCAAGTTTCGCGGGGAGCTTTCTGCTGCCTGCTTGAACTGACGCCCAGTCATGCATTACATGATGCTCACCCTTCCTTGATAAGCTTTGATCAATATATATATTTCCATTTTTAAAATAATGCCCTTTCAAGGTATTATACCCTAGTGTCAGGCCGGAGAGGGCATTTACCGCATTACCGGGGTAATGGCAGCTTTGACAAATAGTCCTCATTCCTTTTGTGCCACTAATTGTTTCTGCACCCGTTGGCAGGTCATCCCAAATCTTTTTCCCTTTTCCTCTTTTCGGGAAATGGCATCGACTGCAAATTTTATCTTGTAAACCGGGTAATAATTGGTTATGGGCACCTTCTCCATCACCCGATCCTCCATCTACGCAATATCCGGTGTTGCATAGTGCGACTAAAACATATATGATGGTTAAGGGCACTATGATATATTTTAACGCATTTTCGTTTAGTGCTTTCAAATTTTTATTCAAGTGATTTTCGTATCTCATTAAATGATTCTTTATTAATATATATCGTCGCCTTACTGCCAAGATACGCCAAAAATTTTTTAAATTCCCTCTCTCTTTTTTCCTGGATTAACGTTTGTCTGATCTTAGATTTAATCTCTTCAAAGGATACAGCCTGATTAAAATTGTCCTTATAATATTTTTTACAGTCTTCATCTGTTACTGCTATTTTACTTTCAACTTCTTCCATAATTAATTGTCGAGAAATAATATCTTCTACAAATCGCCTGCTTTTTTTCTTCAATTGTGGATCTTCTTTAAATCCTCGCTTCTCAGCCTCTAGTGTTAAAAGTTGTCTTCTGAGTATACTATCTAATAAATTTTTTATCCACACCTCGTCAGAGGCAAGCTCTTTAATATTAGGAACAGATGATACTATATCTTTCCAATAAATTTTTATATCTTTTCCTGTAACAATAATTGGATTATTATTTAAAGAAGTGTCGCCTGCTTTTAAATTTTTAAAAAGCAGACGTAATTGTTCTTCGTCAATGTGTATTTGTTGATAATTTTTCAATTCATTTATCATATCATTGAGAATTTTGCTCTGTTTATCTTTAAACAATAAGGCTCTTTGGTAATCTAAGACAGGTTTAAGATCCTCATGAGGTATTGGACGTTCGGCTAGTGGCTGAAAAATGGCAAATCCTTCTCGTATTTTCATAGGAGGGCTATACTCTCCAAGTGGTAACGCAAAAATTGTATTTATCACCTCTTGCGGGTAAATTCCTCGATGAGGATTTAAAAAATCCATATAGCCACCGTTACTCGCCTCTTCCCCCATAGATTCTGAACGTACAAGTTCATCAAATGAGGTCCCGTTACGAAGCTTTTCTTCCATTTCTTTTGCTTTCTCTTCAGACAAGAGGAGGAGCCTTCGAAACTTCACCTCTCTCCGCTTTGCAGGGGGGATCTTTGCTAATACTTCTTCATCGTCAATTATAATGCTCGCATCAATATGTTTTTTAATCATTAAATTAACCGCTTCTCGACGTTCAAATAGATCTTTTTGTGAGAGGACTTCGGGAGAGTTATGAAAACCTCTCCCCATAGCATCTTGTATCATTAATATCTTATCTATAAATCCTTGTAACACTTCATTTGGGTCTAATTCTCCTTCTGAGGAATTCCAGTGAGCGATTCGAGGACGGCTATGAAAAAAATCAATAAATTCAGAGGTTGGTATAGGCTCTCCGTTAAGCTTTAAAATAATTTGTGGGTTATTTTTAGGAGGGGCATCTGTTGTGTCTGGATCTTTTTTTTGGGTGCATCCGAAAAAATTTGGTATAACTAAAAACAATAAAATCAGACTAAAATATTTTTTCATCATAAGCGAAAATCCATTTTTGATGCACTATACCATAATTAAATAATTATCTCTAGCATTGAGCGTAAGTTTAAGGAAACATTTCATGTCTTTAATAGTAAAAGCGTGAGTCTAAATTTTTATAGATTTGAAAATTATTATTTTTACATGCTTTAGAGAGTGTCAATTATTTCTTTATATTCATAAAGAAAAGATTTGACATAAAAGAGAGAATGGGATACATTATATTTTAAAAATTGTAGGTAGAAAAATGTGTGAAAAGAGAGAAAGAATACTAATAATAGATGATAATCAGGATATCCTTGATACACTGTCAGATTTATTAATTGATAGAGGATATGATGTGACATGTGCATCGGATGGAGTAAGTGGTTTACAAAAAGTACAGGAGGAATTATTCGGGGTAATAGTGATAGATTTAATATTGCCTGATATTAATGGAATGGAAGTAATGAAAAGGATTAGGGAAAAAAATAAAGAGATTATGATTATTATTATTACGGGCAATACTTCAAAAGAGACCCCTGTAGATGCCATGAATAATGGAGCATTTAATTATATTGTAAAGCCTTATAGGCCTGAATTAGTGTGTCAGACTATAGACAAAGCAGTAGAACAACATAGATTAACAATACAAAATATAGAACTCATAGATAAATTGAATCAGGTTATTGATGATCTGAAACAAAAGCAAGGTGAAAATACAAATTTTTGGACAACCTTTATTAAAGAGCTGCAACATCCTCTCACAATGGTGAACACTCATTTAAATATTTTACACGACTTGATACGCAATGAAATAGGGGCAAGCCAAAGCATTGAAAAACAAGAAAAAATTATCAATGTTATTCAACTTAATATCAAGAGGATATTAAATCTGGCTATTAATTTAAATATGGAAGGCGGCCCCTCTTATATTGAAGAACAATATACAAGCAAAACAGTCTATCCTTGTTAATCAGGTCGTATACTATAGCAGCGTAATATCATAATTTAACCAAACAATAAAAGAATAATCATTTCATTTTAAGGCAAGCTCTTTCAATCATCCCAGCATGGTACGAGCTTTTGAGACTCTATGGAGAGGGACATCTTTTTAAAAATTTTAATAAGTAAGAGCTGTAATTTTAGATAGTTAGGGCAATGAAAGAGGACGGGTATCTTGCAAGTTTTATGTAATTCGTATTATATTATTAATAAGTCATTAAATAAGAATAATTAATACATTAGGGAGGGGCGGTACACTAAATGATACAAAAATTGGACAGTTTTTTTAGAGAATTATGTAAAAAAATTCTTAAATTTAATATCTTCTTTATTTTATTTGGTGTTTTAGGGCTTGCTATTTCTTCATTACTTACCTTTTTAATGGCTTTTTACCATATGTATGAGTTAGGAATTATGGGCTATGAAAAAATCTTTTTACATGGGCATCCTCATTTTAATGCTCATATATGCGCCATATTAGAAACCACCCTTATCGGTGTTATTCTTTTTGTATGTGCGATCGGATTATATATGTTGTTCTGGAAAGATATCAACGTGCCTGACTGGCTTAAAATCAGCACTGTTGATGAATTAAAAGAAAGATTAGTCGGTATCATTATTACGGTTTTGGCTGTTCTTTTTTTGGAACATGTATTTTCTTGGAAGGCTGGTTGGGAACTATGTCATACCCAAGGTTTGTTAATGATTTCTGTGAGCATAGCACTCGTGATAATAGTTCTTATTTTCTATATTAAAGTACTTATTTCAGCAATACATCACCATTGATGCTGTCTTGTTTTTATGGTGAATAATAGGTAAATATTATATCTGATTTGATAAGGGCATCTTCATCAAGGAGTTGAATCAATGAGTTTGATGGATCAGGCATCTCTGGCTCATAAAAGAGGTGATTTCCGAGAAGAATTGAAACATACATTGATTTTAAAACGAAACCGGATGGATTTGATCTGGAGTTTTAAGGCTGGAAATGATATAACGTGTATTTGCAAGGTGAACGAATCACCCAAGAATAGACATGAAAAACAGATTATCATCGGTTCAAAGGATCATCATGTCTATTCTCTGTCTATGAATAAAGAAATCGTCTGGGAATTTGAGGCAAAGGATGAAATAACCTCTTTGCTTTCATTTGATATTACAAGTGATTTGTCTGATGAAATTATAGCAGGTTCTTTGGACAATCATATTTATATATTGAGCAGTAATGGCGACCTTCTTTGGAAATATGAATTGCCAGCAGGTGTGACATGTGTCAAGGTAATTAAAATACAGAATACAAATATTATTGTAGCCGGAACTAATTCTGGGTGTATTTATTTTGTACCTTATAATAAAAATGAAATAATTTGGGAATATGCATGTGACAGTAATTGTATAATAAACTCTCTCTGTATATCCAGGACAAAAACCCATAGTATATATTTGGGAGGAAGCACTGACAATATTATTGCAGCCACTAATAAGGGGAAAATATTTATCCTTAATTTTGGTGAAAGGAAGTTATCTTATCATTTTTCTCTTCCTGAAAAAGCAGCGGTGTATTCAATACTAGCAGAGGATATTGATGGAGATGGAGAAAATGAGATTGTCACCTGTTCCGAGTCGTGTATGGTATATATGTTGGATTGTTTCGGACGGCAAAAGTGGCAATTTCAGACAAAAGATTCAGTGTATTCGTTGCACTGTTGTGATATTAATCATGATAATTGTACGGAAATTTTAGTCGGCACCAAGGATAATCGTGTGTATGTATTAAATTCTCAAGGTGAATTTATGTGGGAATTTGAAACTAAATTTAATGTATGGAGCATCTATGCCAGTCATGTGGTTCATCCTCTCTTTTATGATATCTTTACCGGTTTAAGCAACAGAACGGTAAATTATTATAAATTAGTCGATTTAAAACAGGTTTCCCATAGGATCGAAGAGGCGTATGTGGGTCTGTTTAGTAATCAGGAAGAAGAGCTCAAGGTCCTTGAAGATTTAACCAAAGATGAGGACGAGTATATAAGAAGTTTTGCATTAGGCAAAGTAGTTAATTTTAGCCAGAAGACCAGATACAGAGAAAATATATATCGCTCTATAGAGAAGGGATTAATGGACTCATCTCCAATTGTGAGAAGTGAATCAGTAAAAAGTATATTTACTTTGCTCGATTATGAATTTGATCGCAGCCTTTCTATGCTGAGAGAGCTTTTAGTATACGAAAAAAACAGCGCTATACGAAATGATTTAATATTATCTATCGTCCACGCCTCTCTTCGTATTGCTCATAATAACAAAAAGATGAAGTTATACGGACTTTTAAATTATCTTGGACAAGCATGGGAGGAACTGGATCGAAATGTTGATTATAACTTGTTTGAAAAAGCAAAGGATGATCTGCTCACAGGAAATTATAAAATCGCCTTGGAATATTTTGAAGCCCTCTCTTATCAAAAAATAGATCTTATTTGGAAATACTCTACCTCAGGATACGTGCGTACTATCATTTCATATGATATTGATAGTGATGGATTCTCCGAAATTATGTTTACCTCACGGGGTAATAATTTATATGTTTTGGATTATCGAGGTAATCTCAGGTGGGAGGTGAAGGGGCATTGCAATAATATCGTTATCATAGACGATAAAGGAGATGATAGGGAAGCTGATATAATTTTAGTATATGCTGATGGTACTATTCAATTCTATTCACATGCGGGTATTAAGAAAAAAGAACTGTGCTTGAATATAAACTTTAATATTTCTAAGGCCTACTTGCTAAAGATTAAAGGGGAAGAAAGCAAATTAATATTAAATTGCAATGATAATTCAGTGTGCGTGATAGATAAAGATGGGGAAATGATATGGAAATTTATAAGCAGGTTTCCGGTGAACACTATTTTTACGTTTGATCTTGATGGAGATGAAACAGAGGAGATTATTATCGGAACGAGATTTGGTCAGATCACTGTGTTTGATTATACAGGGAAGGAGCTATGGACGTATACCTGCGAACAGGAATGTGACATTGAGGTTGTGAATGCCGTCCATGCAAAAGACATGAGAGATATCCTCATCCTTATCGGAGGTGGTGAAAAGATATGGACACTCAATAAAAGAGGCCAATTTCAATGGGAATACACTATCGGCACAAGTGGGGTCAATAATATTTATGCTATTGACATTAATGATGATTTTTATCCTGAAATAATAGTGGGAGTTCAGGACAAGAAAATCTTCGTCTTTGATTATCAAGGACGACTTCTCTATAAAATAAAAACACCGTCACCGATTCGTGGGATTTCCTGTGGCGACCTTGATAATGATGGACATAACGAACTTGTCGTAGGTGGTGATGATGAGAATGTGTATTGCTATAGAATTATGTATAGAGAGGAGCTTGAAGATTACATAGAGGAGGCGAAGAAGAGATTAAAGAAAATTGAAGGAAAGGCTCGTTTTAAAAGAGTTTCTGTATTTACCTATATAAAAAATACGCTTGAAAGTAAGGTCAATAATCAGAAGATTATTCTGAATGGTTTTTTGGGAAGTGGGAGGAGTGAAATTTTATGGGAAATTAACGCAGGAGATTTAGGAGAAAATTATCTCCCTATTTATTTCCCTTTTAATTATTTAAAGTTTAAAGACACGCCCACATTCCTCTCGAAATTTGTAGAGATAATAACGAAAGGACTTCATAGAAGAGAGATACATATCCCCTTATTCCCCAGGGATAAATTTTTAGAGGATTATCACGCAGCATTTAAAAATTTTTTAGAGGCTGCGGTGCAAAAAATACCGAGGAATAAAAAGGTCATCTTATTGCTTGATAACTACCGTGCCATTGAGAATTCCCTCTACGAAGGGATACTTGATGATGGCATATTCTACCTATTTTCAAAAATGCTCGATACTAAAAAGTTTGCATTTATATCGAGCATATCTCCAGATATTCTTGAGAATGCCCATCAAAGTAAGAGTAAAGATTTTTTGCTGAGCGAGACAGCTATTTTAGATATTAATTATATAGATAAGTATGAAGCGGAAAAGGGATTAAGAGAGCGGTTATCAGATTATGTCGAGGATTGTTACCCCTTGATTGATAAAATTATTGAATTGTCAGCATCTCATGCATTCTTAATACAGATGATCTTAGCAGAAGTAATAAAATATCTTCAGGAAAAGCCAAATAAAACGATAAATAAAAGTGATTGGGGGCATATTATCGATAATATATTAGCAACAAAAGAGCCGGCTCTCATGCGGCCATGGGATACGTGTTCATGTTACGATAAATTAGTATTAACCGCGCTTGCCATGTCACCGGATAATATGGCAACCTGTAGAGAGATAAGGGAAAACCTTGGCATTTTTGGCAATTTGATTACCAACGGGAAATTGACTACCATATTAAGGAATTCTGTAAAGAGAGGTATAGTAAAGGATAGATACGGTACAGATGAAATAAAATATTCTTTTACAGTGCCATTATTACTCCTGTGGGTGAAAAAGAACAAATCCATATTGCAAATAATTAACGAATATTCTGTATCACTATTAAAAGATGTGCCTATTAAACAATTTATAGCGTTTAATAAGCAGTTAAAGCTCCATATAAAGAGCGATGTGTTTTTGCAGAGCATCAATTTTGATTTAGAAAGGTGGGACCAGCTTATTGAGTTCTGTAGAAAGTGGATTGCCCTTACAGAAAAAAAATCTCATAAAGAAGGAATGATTATTGATCTTACTTTATTGTCAAAGCTTGTAAAGCTTCTGGCCCGAATATTCGGATTTTCAATCGTTGATTCCTATACTTCGCCAGAGCTTACCTTTTATCGATTTGAAACCCCAACCTTACGATTGAAAAAATTGCATGGTTTGACCTTGATATGTTTTCATAAAATACAACTTACAAAAAAGGATTTCAATACCCTCATGTATCGAATTACCACTGATCTTGGAGATGCAGAAAAGGTTTTTTTAGTCCTTATGCTCGATGATTCTCCAATATTTGAAAATCGTTGTAAAGATTCAAAAATGGATCTCGTAGTCCTTAAAAACAGGGATATATTAAATATTTTATTTTCTCCGGACTACCTTAAGGCCTTGATGGATCAAGTGATTTTAAGACAGATCAGTTTTGTCGATATATCTCCCTATGAGACTATGGGCCCGGCGACAAACATGTTTTTTGGCAGGTTGGAGGAGATACGAACAATCTTGCAGAATTCTCATAAATGTTTTGCTCTTATTGGCTCAAGACGGCTTGGAAAGACCTCTCTGATGCTTAAAATCCATCATCAGGTCTCAAGGAATAAAAAATTGCAGACATTATATCTTGACTGTTCTCTCTATAATTTGGACAGATCATTATTTCGTAAATCAAACTTGTTACTACGATTCTGTAATGATGTGTTGGCAGGATTAGGCTTTGAGTCTGAGAATATTGAAGATATTCGGGATTTTAAGACATATATAATTAATAATTGCAAAAAAGAAAATAAAAGAGTAGCATTATTCTTGGATGAAATAGATGGACTACTTGCGCTCGATAAAGAAGAAAATGGTCTTCTTTTTAGCACATTTAGAGCGCTTTATCATGAAAAATATTTAACACTTGTTATTGCTGGGTACGAGGAGTTGTTTTTAAGAACAAAAGATATTCAGTCTCCATTATTCAATTTTTTACAGACAATTCGTCTTACGCCGCTGGATAAGACTTCTGCCGGCAAGCTTATTGTCGAACCAATGCGGGAATTAAGCATTGAATTCGATGAAACCTGGCCGATCGTAGAAGAGACATGTAATATTACTAATTGTTTTCCTAATCTTATTCAGGATTTGTGTGGCCGGTTGATAAGGTTGATTGCAAAGAAAAATAGGCATAAAATATATTTATCAGATATTGAAGAGATAGAGGATGATCCGGAATTTCAAAATTATATAATTGATATGTTCTTTTATAACTTGAGCACATTAGGCAAAATTATTGTATTATTAATCATAGATACGCAAGAGTTTGATGCGTATCATATACATGGGAAACTTCGTTCTGTGGGCATAGAATTAAAACAGACCCAATTGTCCGATGAAATTGATAAAATTGTATTAAGCTCTCTTATTACACGAGTAAAAACAAAATATCGATTCACCTTATCGAGATTCCCCATAATTTTTAAGAATATTATGGAACCAAAACTATTATTAAAACAACTTATTAAAGAGGTTAAATAGAAAATGGCTGATGTTGAGAATTGCTTTAAATATTTAGGTCCTCTTGATCCTGATAGAGATAAAGAAGTAATTATCTGTCGCACAGAAGATAGTGAGGAAATATTGGCTGGCATTAAGAATTCTAATTATCACGCGGTGATTGCCCCTCGACAAACGGGAAAAACAACTATTTTTTTGCATTTAATAAATGAGATTCGCAAATCTCTCTTATTATATAAACCTCTGTATATATCCTTTGAAAATATGCAGAATCTTGATCAGGCAGGCTTTTATAGAGCACTTGTAAAGAAAATTTTGGTACAACTTGAGAACAGCTTTGTGTTTGATTCAAAACTGATTAAAGAAAAGGGGGGAAATCTTAATAATAATCTGGATTTTGTGGAATATTTATTTTTATTAGCAGATACTAAATTTACTCTTAAGACTCGAAAAGTTGAAAAAGTTGAAGCATCCCATATAGATTTTGGGCGCAATGACTATAACCAGAAGGGACATAATTTTAAATTTGTAATATTTTTTGATGAGATTGACGCTATTGAGACCAATTTAATCAAGGATTTTATCCTGACAATAAGAAGTATTTTCATTGAGAGAAATATTCAGCCTCAATTTAATTCATATATTATTTTAATGGCTGGAGTAGCTGATCTTGCTGATCTGACGTTAGGTAAGAATTCCCCCTTTAATATTGCCCGAATTATTCATCTGAGGGATTTTTTTGAAGAGGAGGTAATAAAGATGGTGAATGAGGCCTTTCACTATCTTGGAATAAATTATGAGAGCAGTCTCCCAAAACTTTTGTTTGACAATACCAAGGGGCATCCTTATATGACTCAAGTTTTGTGCGGAAGGATGGTTGATGATCTTATTAAATTTCAAAAAGAGAGACTAAATAAGGATGATTTATATAATAAGATAGATGATCTTGTGATTAACGGAGATATCAATCTTAGATCTACGTTAGAGAAGCTTAATAAAGATGAGGATTTGAAGGAAGTAGTGGTAAGTATTATTCAAGGTGAAAAGATTTCATTTAACCGGAGCCTGCAGATTGTCTATCAACTGGAACTCGCGGGTGCTATCAGAAACGAAAATGGATTGTGCAGAATCAGAAATCCCATTTGTGAACGCTTTTTGAGTTCAGTATTTAATCTTTAAAGAATAGCATATTAAGGAATGAGAAAAAGAAAGTTTACCCTTCTATTTTTCGCCCGGTTTTCAGAAGTAGTATTGGGAAGAAGAGGACGTGTATCTGCATAACCAACTGCGGTAAAAAATTCAGGAGGCAGATGGTATTTTTCGATCAAGAGGCGCACGACTGAGCTTGCCCGCGCTGCAGAAAGCTCCCAATTGGAGGGGAATATGTCAGTATGAATGGGTAGATTATCAGTATGTCCTTCTATCATAATCTCATAGCTCGGATGCCTTTTTATAACTAAGGCAATTTTATCAAGCACATCTATTCCACCCTTAATTATCTCTGCTTTTCCTAGTGGAAAGAGAAGTTCTCCCTTAATTTTTAATAATACTCCCCTATCAACAGGGCTTATTTCAATATCTTCCCCCAGTTCTAAATGTCTTACGGATTCGTCGAGTTCAGACATTATTTCTTTCTTTTCCTCTTCGATAAGATCTTTCAGGGCCGGAGTTTTTTCGGACGGCGGGTTATCAGCCTTCTCATCTTTATCCTTATCCTTATTTTTCCCCTTCTCAGTGTCATCTGAGGTCATTTGCGATGCAGGATTGAGCCTTAGTATGGATGTGCCCGTTTTGTCCAAGACTGTTTCTTTTTTTCTTTTTACCCCGAAAGCATTCTGCATAGACAAGACCATTGCGCGATATTTCATCATATCAGTATTAGAGAAAGAAAAAAGTAAGACAAAAAAACAGAGGAGCAGGCAGTTCAAATCCGCAAATGTCACCATCCATTTGGGCGTACCATGCCCTCTGGATTCGCCGCTTTCTTGATTAAGGCTCTCATCTTCCATGATTTAATTAAATCCTGCTACAATTCTAAATTGGGGTTCTATGAAGGAGAGGAGCCTCCCTTCAATGATAGTCGGATGCTCGCCATCAATAATTCCTTCTATGCCGGAGACGATAATTCTTTTGTTTGTGACTTCTTGTTCGCTCCTGAATTTTAGTTTATCAGCAATAGGAAGTGCGATTAGATTTGCCATGAGTGCGCCATATAAAGTTGTAAGCAATGCCACTGCCATTGCAGGACCGATGGAGGAAGGATTCGATAAATTGCTAAGCATCTGCACTAAGCCAATAAGCGTTCCGATCATGCCGAAGGCTGGTGCAGCATCTGCTATCGCGATAAACATATCCTGGCCTGTCTTATGTCTACTTGCCAGATAGGCAATATCAAGATTAAGTATTAATGAGATCTGTTTTTTTTCAAGGCCATCAATGGCCCCTTGTAAGGCTTTTTTGACGAAGTCATCTTTTTCATCTTCAAGCGTCTCTTCCAATGATAAAAGGCCATTTTTCTTTGCCCGTTTTGCGGCTTTGACTATAAAAGATACTGTTTCAAGATTATCTTTCTGGTTTTCAAGAAATGCGTTTTTTGTTATTGTAAGCATTTCAAAGATTGTTTTTAAAGGGAACCGTATTACCGTGACACCGATTGTACCACCAATAACTATGAATACCGATGCAATATCGATGAAAATGATAGGATTCCCTCCGAACATGATACCAATGGCAACAAAAATAGTGCCTAAGGTAAGCCCTATAATAGTTGCTATATCCTTAGAGGCTAAAAATGGTATACTCGTTTTTATTTGTTCAATCGAATCAGCAATATCCATATTTATTTTTCCTTTGGCCTGATATTTGTATAAGAATACTAATATGTTGATCGTCCATTGAGAAATAAATAATCGGCAAGGACCGATACATGAAATAAAGGCCAAGTAAAATCAGGGATCCCTGGACTACAAGGCAATTGGCCTCAAGTAAAATTGCTAAAATATAAGCAGGAGAGTTCATTTTTTGAACGTTAAGTGGTATAATAAATTTTTTTTATCAAAAAAGAAGAAGAGCTCTGGGGTGCATAGGTATTTTTTTGTTCATATAATAGCAGGTGCTATAATAATTTTTTTCAGTATACGCGGTTACTCTATCGCTGAGATTTATCAGCATACGGATGAGCAGGGAATAATTCATTTTAGTAATCAGCCACTCGAAGAGACTTTCTGGGCAAGAATAAAGAGAGTCAGATCATATAAAGAGCCAACTGGGGAGAAAAGTCCCCTACTTTTTATAGAAAATATAATTGACAAGGCTTCTCGCCTTTTTAATATTGATGAAAATTTAATAAAAGCTATCATTAGGGTTGAATCTGATTTTAATCCTAATGCGATATCTCCGGCAGGCGCGAGGGGATTGATGCAATTAATGCCATTTACCGCAGAGGAGATGAATGTGCAAAACATATTTGATCCAGAGGAAAATATTTTGGGGGGCACTAAATATTTACGGTATTTACTCGGGCGATTTAGCAATGATATTGAATTATCCCTCGCTGCATATAATGCTGGGGAAAAAGCAGTAAGGGAGAATAATGGCATTCCTAATTATCCGGAGACCATTGATTATGTGAAGAAGGTAATAGGTGTGTATCAAGAATATTCAGGTGAAATAAAAAAGCAGATTGGGATATATAGATTTAAGGATGAAAATAATGTGTTACATATCACGAACACTTACCCGCCCCAACATCGTCAATAAGCTCCGCACTGTTTAGGTTATCAGCTCAAAAGACTCAATTTTTTTTAGCAAGGGCTCAGGTTTTTTAATTGTAATGCCCGCGAGAGATGTCCCCAAATCCGACCACTTTAAATCAGATACCTGGAGTTGATACTCTAAATTTTTGCATATTGCAGGCAGAATAGGCTTTAAGTATATACACAGATCATGTATGAGATGAACACAGAAAGAGATTTGAGACCATGCAATATCAGGGGCTGTCTTAATACGTTTCCATGGTTCTGCCTGTTGAAAATATTTGTTTCCTATATCTCCCAATTCAAATATAATCTTTAAAACCTCTCGAAAGTTACACATTGAATAATGGGTGCCAATTAAATCCCTTTTCTCTGTTAATAAAGTAGTCAATTGCTCTTCGTTAAAGGTATGTATTCTGCCCTGAAAGTGTTTATAGAGAAATGTGAGGGTTCTATAGACAAGATTGCCGAAATTGCCTATTATTTCGCTATTCACTTTATCTTTTAAATCCATGCAGTCAAGATCTATATCGGATATGTTCCCTGAGATGTTATAGGCAAAATAGAACCTTAAGAGAGAAGGATCATATTTTTCTAAATATTGCCGTGCAGTGATGAATGTCCCTCGCGATTTGCTCATCTTTTTCTTATTTATGGTTAAGAATCCATGGACAAAAATGTTTTCTGGGAGATTGAATCCACTCCCCATCAGCATGGCAGGCCAAAACAAAAAGTGAAAATAAATTATATCCTTGCCAATAACGTGAATGAGATTGCACTCCTCTGATCGCGTCCAATAACTATCGAAATCAAGCCCATGTTTATCGCAAAAGTGTTTTGTGCTCGCTATATATCCTATAGGCGCATCCATCCATACATAATAATATTTATCCTCTTCCCCTTTGATTTTAAAACCAAAATAGGGAGCATCGCGCGAAATATCCCAATCATTTAATCCAGTATCAATCCACGAGAGAATATAATTTTTTACCTCTGACTGAAATAATGGGGAATTATGTATCCAATCTGCGAGTTTTTCGGAATATGCACTTAAACGAAAAAAATAATGGATAGATTTCTTTACTATGGGGGTAGTTGAGCATAGAGAACAATAAGGATCAATAAGGTCTGTGGTTTTATAGGTGCTATTACATACTTCACAATTATCCCCATACTGATCCGGTGCATTGCATTTCGGACATATTCCTTTGACATATCGATCAGGGAGAAAACGTTTACAATTAGGACAATAGGTTTGATTCACAGGCTTTTTGTAAATATCACCCCGGTCATAGAGCCTGGAAAACACAAGATCACTAAAGGTCTTGTTTTCAGGAGAATTAGTCGTATAATATGAATCAAAACTAATCTGGAATTCATTAAAATCAAGTAGATGTTCTTTATAATATTTCTCAATTAACTCTTCCGGACTGATTCCCTGTTGTCGGGCGTTTATTTCAATCGGTGTTCCATGTGCATCATCTCCACAGCAATAAAGGACATCCCTCCCGATCATCCGGAGATATCGAACATATATATCTGTCTGAATATATTCTACGAGATGGCCTAAATGAATTGGCCCATTCGCATAAGGGAGGGCACTTGTGACTAAGATTTTATTGGTTTTCATTTGTTTCACTATTGCTGATATAGTATAATATTCTACTGCAGTTTGGACATCTAATCATCTTGTCACCTATCATAATTTCTTGGAATAATTGGCTCATTAATCGAATATTACAACCGAGACACGCATTATCCCTGGCTTCAACAACCGCAATACCACCTCTGCTTTGATATAATTTTGAATAATCATCCAATAATCGTGGCTCAATAGCAGGTAGTAAGGTTTTTTTCTCAACAAGAACTCTTTCTCTTTCTTCTTTTAACGTGGTAAGATGCTGCTCTTTTATTTTTTGTTTTTTTTGAGCTTCTTCCTGGCTTATCTTCAGCTCGTGCTGTTGTTGCTTTAAAAGCTCTGTGTCTGCATCAGTTTTATCAATAAGAATAATAATTTCTTCTTCCAAATGAGATATTTCTTCTTTCTTATTGGCTATTTCATGTTGCATAGCATCATATTCTTTATTAGTTTTAACAGAAAGAAGTTGCGTTTTATATTTTGATAACAATTCTTCCTTGCCTTCAAGCTCACGCTCTTTTTTTCTTCTTTCCTTATTCGCAGTGTCTATTTTCTCGTGTGCCAGCTTATACTCATTTTCAACGGCAGTTAATTCCTGCGTGATACTCTCTATCTCAATTGGAATTTTTTCTATTTCCTTATCAAGCTTAACGATCCGTATGTCAAGTTCCTGAAGATGTCTTAAATTGTCAATTTGTTCTTTCAAATTATACTCCCAATTAAAGTCAGAGTACCAAAAATGGATCTGTCTCTTTCTGTGATATAAAGATCTCAAGCTCCTTAGCCTTTGGGTGAGTGGCGATCTTTCTTATTTTATCTGATAGAGCAGGCAATATTATTATTTCAGAGTTAAAATGACCAATATCAATTAAGGTAAGATCTTTTGCCAAGGCTTTATGAGCTTCATGATATTTAATATCAGCGGTTATTAACAATTCCGCTTTATTCTGAGATGCACGATCAATGAAACTTGCCCCGGCTCCTGCGCAAAGGGCAACACGCTCAATTTTCTTATCTAATGGACCGACAACCCTCACATACGGAATAGACAACGCATGCTTAATAAGATCAGTAATCTCCTGAAGCGTTTTATGGGGGCTGTAGGTTCCCATCCTTCCTAAATCGGGCTCCTCCTCTTCGTTGGAGAATCCAAAAGGTGCAATCGCTTCTAAACCCAGTCTATGACAAAGCACATCATTTACCCCGCCAGCTACTTTATCAAGATTGGTATGCATCACAAAAAGAGAAATATGGGCCCTGATAAGCTTTTTAATAATACCGCCTTCCATCGTTGAATCAATTTTTTTTATTGGAGAGAAGATAAGAGGATGATGAGAGATAATTAAATCAACCTTTTTATCGATAGCTTCTTCCACGACAGGTAAGAGTACATCAAGACATAACAGTATCCTTCTTATTGTTTTTGGATTACAATCAATTTGGAGCCCAACATTATCCCATTTTTCAGCTAACTGTGGGGGAATAATAGTATCTAATGCCTCGGATAAGCTCTTCCACTCAATGCCAACTTCATTCAAAATATGCCTCTACGCCCAATTTATCCCTTTAGTGATTTGTTATTTATGGGCCCACCTGGGTTCGAACCAGGGACCTACCGGTTATGAGCCGGTGGCTCTTCCAGCTGAGCTATGGGCCCTCTTCTGCATATCAACTCTTACTGCTTACTATGTCGCCTTTAATATATACAAAAAAAAGATAAATAGCAAGAGTCCCTCTGATTTTTCAGCAATTCTAATTTTGAATGTTAAATTTCTCGCCACATGTTATATACCCAAAATTAGAATTGCTGCTGATTTTTTAACCATTAAAGAAGTGTTTCAAATATTTACTTCTATTTGGATGTCTGAGTTTTCTGAGGGCTTTCGCCTCAATCTGTCTAATACGTTCACGTGTCACATCAAAATCTTGCCCAACCTCCTCGAGAGTATGCTCATATTTTTCACCAATACCGAATCTTTTTCTCAACACTTGCTCTTCTCTATAACTGAGGGTCTGCAATACCTTGTCTGTTTTTTCTTCCAAATTGATATTAATAGCCGCTTCAATAGGAGATTCTGCTCTTCTATCCTCTATAAAATCTCCCAAATGGCTATCTTCTTCCTCTCCAATAGGTGTTTCCAAAGAAATAGGCTCCTGGGCAATTTTTAAGACCTTTCGTACTTTCTCAACATCCATTTCCATTCGAGATGCTATTTCTTCCGGCGAGGGCTCCCTCCCCATTTCTTGGACAAGTGTCCTTGAACTTCGGATTATTTTATTTATGGTCTCTATCATATGGACAGGGATACGAATGGTCCGGGCCTGATCAGCGATAGCTCGAGTTATAGATTGGCGTATCCACCATGTGGCATATGTGCTGAATTTATATCCACGCTTATATTCAAATTTTTCAACAGCCTTCATAAGACCAATATTACCTTCTTGGATAAGGTCCAGAAAATGTAAGCCGCGATTGGTATATTTTTTTGCAATACTCACTACAAGCCGTAAGTTCGCCTCCACAAGTTCCCTTTTTGCTACATCTAATATAGCTTTACCTTGTTCTAAATCTGATACAACTTCGCGTAATACCTGTGACTCTAATCCAGCTTTCAGCTCTGCTTTTTTCTTCTTCTTTTGAGAGGATTGAAGTCTTTTGATACTAAGGTATATATCCTCCTCTGATATCTGGTATTCTATTTTAGGCATGTGAGTCTTTTTTATTTTCTTAAAAATAGACTCTTCGTTATCAATATCGTGTGATATTCCCAACCGCTTCTTACATTCAAATATCTCTTTTGTCCATCTCTCGAGCTCGTTTAAATCGCGTTTAATTTTATTTCCTATTATATTGATTTGGTGTGAGGTAAGAGGGATCATTTGCATAAGATTTATGATCTGCCCTTTTTTTATCGTGACCTCATCATTAAATTTTTCTTTCATATCAGATGCAAGAGAATGCTTATTTAATTTGCCTTGAATATGAGATATCTCTTTTTGCAGTTTGTCTATTGTATCCACGATATCAATATAACCAGCTACTTCTTCACAAGAGGTGAGATCGTCTATACCGTCTTCGTCAATCATGTGTTTGTTTTGTAAAAATCTTTCCTTGAAAGATATAATTTCCCTCCATGCAATAGGAGTTTGTATAATAGCACCGAGCATCTTTTTGTGCCCTTCTTCCATTCTTTTGGCAATATCCACTTCCTGTTCTCTTGTTAATAATCTCACCATCCCCATCTCACGTAAATACATCCTCACTGGATCATCGGTCTTTCCTAAATAATCTCCATCAATTTCGCTCGTAAATGAGTCAAGGTTATGGGTATCCTTTTCATCTTTTTCCTCGGAAGGGTGGGTAATCTTTTCATTCGTATCAATTACGTCAATATCCATATTATTGAGTAAGATGAAAACATTATCTAAATCATTGGAGGAGATAGCCTCCTCTGGGAGAGATTCATTTAACTCATCATAGGTCAAATATCCTTTCTCTTTACCTATTGAAACAAGATATTCTCTTGCCTGAGCTAATTTCTCTTCGTATAGCATCTGTGCTCCTTCCTCATTATTTAAAATTATTAATAGTGCATGTTTGCATTTTTAATCTGTGATATTCCATTAAGAGCTTGTCTAATTCCTCATCGCCCACGTTTGTATCCTGTATCTTCTCCTTAATGCTTTGTGCATTTCTTTGATTTTTTTTATTTTCTATTACATTGATACAATCTGATAGTATTTTTTGTGTATCTCCTAATTCATCATGATCGTTAATTAGGAGAGTAGCGATGAGTTCTTTAAGATTATCATCCTGGACTTGGTTTATTATATAATCTATTTCTAAATTGTCCCCCTTTCCCCAAATTTGGAAGATAATTTCAGCTAAAGTTTTAAACTGGGGATCGCTAAAGTCTGCTATATTTAAGTGTTCTATGATTTGTGTACATGGCGATCTGTGTTCTAAAGCAACGCGTAGTATCATTTCTTGCGCTTTATACTCTAAACAATTATTTGTTTTAATATTAATTATTTCGCGAGGAGATACGCTTTGGTTGCTTATTTGTTTCCTCATACGGCTGATCGCCTCAATAATAGAGTCTTCAGCTATCCCTGAGTATACAGAAAGATGACGGATATAGATATCACGAGCTAAAGGATCAGAAATTTTTGCCAAAGTCGGCACGATTTCTCTGGTTATCTGTATCTTGTCATCCTCTTTTGCATTATTCATTTGTTTTGATAGTAAAAAATCCAAAAAGTTTTCAGCCTTTTCAATATATGTAGCAAAAGATGCCGGACCTTCTTTTTGTATAAGAGAATTAGGGTCCTCGCCTTCTGGCAACACCACTATTTTTATTTTTATACCAGCATCAAGAAAAAGTTCAACCCCTCTTTTTGCAGCTTTTTGCCCTGCAGTATCAGAATCAAATATTAAGTATACATGCCGCGTATATCGTTTGAGCACACTCACCTGGGCCGGGGTTAATGCTGTTCCCAAAGTGGCGACCACATTCTTGAAACCTGCTTGATAGACAGAAAAGAAATCTAAATAGCCTTCAACCAGTATCGCTGCTTCTTTTTTTCTGATGTCATTGTGCGCATGATATAAACCGAATAGGTTTTGTCCTTTTTTGTATAAAAGTGTTTCCGGAGAATTAAGGTATTTAGGCATATTATTAGAATCTGATATGCATCGTCCCCCGAATCCTATTATTTCCCCATACAAATTTAAAATCGGGAATATTATCCGATTTCTAAAACGGTCATAAAATGAACCTTCTTTTTTACCCTTCACAATTAATCCTGCTTTTAGAATATACTCTGTTGAGTAGCTTTTTCTCAA
This sequence comes from bacterium, assembly GCA_049472395.1. GTDB lineage: Bacteria > SZUA-182 > SZUA-182 > DTGQ01 > JBLIRR01 > JBLIRR01. The sequence continues at coordinate 41,851 of JBLIRR010000046.1, forward strand.
ATAATTATAAAGATGATCCCAGGAATCATTGCAATAGCCCAGGTTAAAATGCTGTATGGTATCTTGTGACGCCCCTCGCGACTTTAAATACTCAACAGCTTTTTGAGTGCGCAATAATGTAATATGAAAGCAATGTGCAGCGCTTTGATTAATGTCTTTGATCTTTTCGTGCTCGCTTCTGTCCTTTTCCCTGTCCTTACTCTTTATATAAGAAAAAGACACCCCATATCTTTGTGCTAACGTGCGCAGCGCTTCATAAAAGGATAACCCATAGTGTTCTTTCATAAATGTAAAAATATTGCCTCCTTTGCCACACCCAAAACAATAAAATACCTGTTTGTCTTGGTTTACGTGAAAAGAAGGGGTTTTTTCACTATGAAAGGGGCATAATCCCTTGTAATCTTTCCCTACTTGTGTTAAAGTAACCACATCAGAGATAATATCTACTATATCTGCTCGTTCTAATATCTTATTGGTTATATCTTGAGATATAAAAGACAAAGGTTGGTTCCCGAATTACCCTATATTACCCCATTATTTATAAGTTAAGTTTAACGTTTAATTATACCTTAGTTTAGATTTTTTGTCAAGAATTTTTTATTATGCTTTTTATTGCGAAATGAGCGATTCTATTTTTTAGCAAACCACATTATAATGAGAATTGCTATATTGTGAAATTGCCGAAATTGACAAAATATCCTGCCTTTGCTAATATTTAAATTATATAGTCCACGTGACTCATTAAGGCATAAGGAAGGGAAAATTAAATAATCCTTAATTTATGGTAACCAGTAAAATTTCTTTAGTAGAAACATCTCACCTGCAAGAATTTTTTGGACATAACGATAGTAATATCAAAGTCTTAGAAAGAATCTATAAGGTAAAGATTAGCACAAGGGGAAGTGAATTTTATATTACCGGCTTGCCCTCTGAAAATCAAGAAGTGTGTGTGATTTTAGAAAAGCTGCTCAATCTTGCAAAATCCGGATATATGGCAGATGAAAAGGATATAAAATTTATTGCCCGAATCCTTAAAGAAGATAAACAAGTTAATCTTGAGAGCATATTCTTAAAACAAATTGAAGTGCCACGGAAAAAGGGGTCGATACGGCCTCGGAGCCTCGCACAAAAAATATATTTAGATAGTATTCAAGAATATGGTGTTGTATTTGGTATCGGCCCAGCGGGCACGGGGAAGACATACCTTGCAATGGCGATGGCGGTTGCTTCTTTTATTAAGAAGGAGGTCAATAGAATTATTCTTGTAAGACCCGCAGTTGAAGCAGGTGAATCTTTAGGGTATTTGCCCGGAGATTTGTATGAAAAAGTCAGCCCCTATTTCAGACCTTTGTATGATGCGCTCTATGATATGATCCCAGCGGAGAGAGCGAATAGATTAATAGAGAAAGATATTATTGAGATAGCCCCTTTGGCTTATATGAGAGGCAGGACATTAAATGATGCTTTTATCATCCTTGATGAAGCTCAAAACACAACCCCCGAACAGATGAAGATGTTTCTTACACGTTTAGGATTTAATTCTAAGGCCGTGGTCACAGGCGATGTGACCCAAATAGATCTCCCCTTTAATCGTAAATCCGGACTTTTAGAAATTCAAAATATTTTAGTCGATGTAGAAGGGGTCAAGTTTGTCTATTTTTCCGAAATAGATATTGTTCGCCATGAACTGGTGCAAAGAATAATTTGTGCGTATCAAAAGTACTATGAGATTAATAATAAAGAATAGACATGTTTGCAAAGGATAAAAAAAAGCGAATATTGCCAGAAGTCTCTTCCCCCAAAAATGGGTATAAGAAGGGAGTGAAAAGAGAGCCTTTTTATGCTCAGTATAGCTTTCAAGTGCTCTCTTTATTGATTGTGACCACAATCATTTTAGCGCTAATTATTACGCCTCATTTTAAGGTTCCTTATTTATTTGCTTTAAAAGAGGGTGATATCAGCCCAAAAGATATTAAAGCGAATTTCGATTTTTCTGTTGAAGATAATGCGACAACTATTAAACGACAGGAGGAAGCAGAAGAGACTATTCATCCGGTGTATGATTTTGATAATGATCTATATAGTACTCTTTCAGAGAAATTGGATGGAATTTTTACATCCATGAAAGAGTTTTATAAAAAGAAGAGTGAATTTACAAAAGGGACAAAATTTAAAGAAGAAAAAGATGCCGCCTCCTTAGAGGGCGAATCTCAAGATAAAGAAATTCACAATGACTTGATACGAAATGAGAAGGGAGAGATTGATTGGGGAGAAGAATGGAATGAATTCAGAAATCAAGCTGATAAAGGAATAATGGATATTCCCTATAGTATGTATCTTGTTTTTGAAGAAAATGAATTTTTACCGCAAATAGAGACGTTAAGTAAGGATATTTTAAAACAGATACTAAAAAGAGGGATCTTTGCGAATACCTCATTTACCCTTAATGAACAGGAGCGAGGTTTTGTGAAGAGAAGTCTCAGCATAAATAAAGAATCTGTTCAAAAGGTGGCTGACGTGTTCACCCTCGAAGAGGCGAAGGAATTTATTCGTGTAAGCGTAAATAATTATTTTTCTCATAATCCACGACTTTCTTTTACGATAAGTGCATTGCTTGAAAATATAGTCACTCCCAATCTTATTCTCAATTTAAGAGAAACCACTCAGAGAAAAGAAATGGCGCGTAAAAATGTTAAACCTGTGTATTTTCAGTTAAAAAAAGGGGAAATGATTATTCGTGAAGGGGAGAAAATAAAACCTCAGCAGATAATTAAATTAGAAGTAATGAAAAATATGGGAGAAAAAACGCATATTATCGAGGCTATTTGTACGCTTAGTATTATAATCACCATAGTTCTTATAGCCCTTTATATTTTATTGATACAACTTAATCTACACAAGGTTTTAAAAATACAGAATCTTCTCTTGCTCTCGATAATCATGGTCACTGTCCTTCTTGTATGCCGTATCGGTATATATATTGCCAATGCACTCCCTTCGAATATACCTACAATTCCACTCCATTCTTATTACTATGCCCTTCCTTTTGCAGCAGCATCGATTCTTGTGTGCCTCGCTTTAAATGTAAAGGCCGGCGTCATAGTCTCGGTTGTAATGGCAATTTTTGCCGCTCAATTAGTAAATAACGAATTATCCTTTTTTCTCCTTACATTTTTTGGCGGAATTGGGGCCTGCTATATTCTCGGAAGCGGGCAAGATCGAAGTTCTATTATGAGGGCAGGTCTTTTTGTTGGGCTTGTTAATCTTATTATTCTCATTCCGCTCGATATGCAAAAAGGTATCCTTTTTACAGCTGAGGCATTTTTTGATGCTCTCTTTTGTATACTTGGGGGCTTAATGGTCGCTACGTTGGCGCTTTTTCTCATTCCCACATTAGAATCTCTCTTTAAGCTTCCTACTGCGGCAAAACTCTTGGAGCTCTTGAATTTGAATCAACCCCTGCTCAGAGAATTGGCTATAGAAGCACCTGGTACGTACCATCACTCTATTATTGTTGCTAATTTGGCTGAAGCTGCGTGTGAGGCAGTGAATGCAAATTCTCTTCTCGCCCGTGTTGCCGCGCATTACCATGATATAGGCAAGATTCAAAAACCACGCTATTATGTAGAAAATCAAATGGATTTTAAGAATGAGCATGAGAAGCTCTCCCCTAATATGAGCAGCCTTATACTTGTTTCTCATGTAAAAGATGGTGTAGAGCTTGCTAAAAGGGAGGATTTATGCCCGGCGATTATAGATATAATCCATCAGCATCATGGGACTAGCTTGATTAGATTCTTCTTTATGAAAGCCAAAGAAATGGAAGAGAAGGATTTGCAGGATGTAAAAGAAGAAGATTTTCGCTATCCTGGGCCGAGGCCCCAAACAAAAGAGGCAGGTATAATTATGCTCGCGGATGCAGTGGAAGCAGCCTCTCGAAGCTTAACAGATCCCAGACCATCGAGAATTCAGGGATTAATTTCGACTATCATTAATAATATTTTTAAAGATGGGCAATTAGATGAATGTGAATTAACCCTCAAGGAATTGCATCAGATAGCTCGAAGCTTTAATCAGATATTGCTAGGAATTTTTCATCCCCGTATCGCGTATCCCGGCGTTGATCAAAAGGAAAAGGAAGGGAAAAAAGAGGTAAGTGGAGATCCAAATAAAAAATTGTCAAAAAAAGGTAAGGATAAACAAACAGAAGATACGGAAGATAGTGAATATGACCTTCGACGGCTTGGAATCGTATCCGCATCTAACCAAGGAAGTAAGTCTAACATTCGTAAGCGATAAATTTATCCGGGAATTGAATAAGAATTATAGAGGAATTGATGCCCCTACAGATGTATTGGCTTTTGCAATGCAAGAGGGAAGTTTTGCAGAGATTAATCACGGCTTACTGGGGGATGTGGTTATCTCTGTGGATACGGCCGAAAGGCAGGCAACGGAACAAGGCCATACGGTGGAACGTGAATTGACTATTTTGCTCATTCATGGATTACTTCATCTTGTAGGCTATGATCATATAGAGGCATCAGATGCCCAGTCTATGAGGCGCGAAGAAAAAAGAATTCTCAATTATATCGAGCTACACGAGCATAATCCATGATGGAGAGTTTTTCATTATGCGTAAATGCGCCGGCCCAATGATGCGGCTCAGAACTAATCCTTTCTTTCAATCTTTTCAGCTTCTTTTTGGATAAGCTGCCACGCATTATGCACATGGTGCTCTTCAGTATGAGTTTGCCCAATACAGAATCGAAGCGCATATTCATCTCTTATTTTTGTATGAGTTAAATAAAGTTTACCGCTTTGATTAAGGTTGTTTAATAGTTTTTCGTTAAACCCGTCTCCACCTATATGTCGGAAGCACACTAGATTCAAAGGATGAGGTGCAGCAAGCTCGAAATGGTCGGAAGCATCAATCCATCCTGCAAAATTTTGAGCCAGTTCCACATGACGTCTGATGTGATAACGTAAGCCTTCCACTCCATAATAGCGGATGACGAACCACAGTTTCAAGGATCGAAAGCGTCTGCCGAGAGGAATGTGCCAATCCCTATAGTCGATGACAGCACCTGACTCCGTAGCCTTGTTCCGCAGGTATTCCGGTAACACGCTTAATGTCTTGATCAGTATCTTTCGGTCGGCAACATAGAAACAATCACAATCAAAGTTAGTGAACATCCACTTGTGTGGGTTAAAACAATAGCTATCAGCCAAATCTAAGCCCTCATTGATATACCTATACTCCGGACAAAGAGCAGCCGTGCCAGACATGGCACTATCAACGTGAAGCCAAATACCCTCGTTGCGACAAATCTGACCAATCTCCGGTAAGGGATCTATGGCATTGGAAGACGTCGTCCCCACAGTAGCGCAGACGAAACAAGGAAGAAAGCCGGCTTGGCGATCTTGTCTGATCTGGTGAACAAGAGCTTTTGGATTTAACGAAAGATGATCATCGACTTCTATTAATCGCAAGTTCTGGCGACCGAGACCAGCTATTTTCATAGCTTTTTCAATGGAAGAATGTGCTTGGGTTGAAGCATAGGCAACAAGACGACCATCGCATCCACTTTCATTACTTTTAAAGTCTGTAGCCTTTTCGCGCGCAGCGAGCAGGGCACAAAGAGAAGCACTCGAAGCTGAATCCTGAATAACTCCACCACCAGTGCTTTCAGATTTGAATTTTATGGGCAGACCTAACATATCTATAAGCCAATCAAGCACAAGAGTTTCTAACTCGGTACAAGCCGGACTGGTTGACCACAACATACCCTGACACCCAAGGGCTGCCGAAAGCATTTCCCCTAATATTGAGGGCCCCGATGCGTTTGCGGGAAAGAAAGCAAAAAAATTGGGCGACTGCCAATGGGTGATACCTGGAATGATTAGCTTATTCATATCCTTGATAATGTTTTCAAAAGCTTCACCTTCCATGGGAGGTGAGGAAGGAAGTGACTCACGTATTTGCCCGGGCTTAACTTGAGATAAAACCGGAAAAGATTCAATTCTCTGATAGTAATCAGCAATCCAATCAACTATGGCCCGGCCATGCTCACGAAATTCATCTGTTGACATATGGTAACTTTTTTCTTTCGACATCTTAACCCCCTTTTATTACGTTATATATACCCGGATGGCTATGGAAGCATGCAAGGGGGCTTGCGCCCCTGTAAAGCCTTGTTCCAGCAAGGAAAATCTTCTTTGATAAGCGATTTTTACTACAGTTCCAAGCTTCTTCATATTTCTTTAATGATAATGAATTGAATACTATGTGCAAATATATTTTATTACTTCCTTATTAGTTTTACTATTCATAAATTTTTTTTTGATTGGCTTTAAGTGGATATTGCATGTTATTTGATTACCTTGTTGACATATACCTCCATGAGGAACATTGAATTCTCTTCCTCATATATAGCATTTCCAAGGTATAATGTCTTTTATATTATTTATTTGCGATAACGACTGACTTCACCTGCCTTTCGCGGCCCAATTACCAAAAGGCTTCGCAACCACAGACAGGCCCGAAAGGTCAGGTGGAATGATTAGTTATCATGATATATTTAAAATCTGCTACTTTAATTTTGAGAATCATTATAGGTATCAATTTTTAATAATTTTTCTTCTAATTCCATTATAACCATTTGTAATTTTTTTTTTATTTCAAGATTTGGTTCCTCTTTTAAAATTACCTTCAGCTTATCAAGAGTTTTTATGTCTCCTATCTTAGCAATTGCATAAACAATTTGATCCTGTAAGCGATAATTCAAAGTGACCCAAAAAGAATAATTATTGATAATATCATTTCATGTATTTATTTAAAAAATAATAATTTATAATTTTATTTAGCAATGGATCCTATATATCAATTCTAATTTCTTCAAGGAATCCCTTTCTTGTTGATAGTATAGGCTATTCTGCCAAATTTTTTATATTCTCATGTATCAAAAGCAGTAGAGGCTGTGGGTAGTGTGGAAAACTCTCTGTGAGTTATTAATAGAAGAATAAGGGTGGCAGAGTTTTCCAAGCGCTTGTGGATAAGTCCGCTTGCATTTTAGTTTTTCCCTTGTGGTCTCATGGCCTTATCCACAAGCGCGGCACTATCCACAGCCTATCATTTACGGGAAAGGAAAAGAGTCAGAGATTCCAATAATTTTCAACTGCAGCAATAGTTTAGACCTTTTTCTTTACAAGTAAGATATGATTTTTCAGTTACTTATGATCTCATAGAGCATTGTGATTTACAATGTTTTATATGAAATATAAAAGCAGAACACCCCAACCCAGATGTTCATATTGTGGGAGATTTTTCAAACCGGATAATCGTACAAAGAAACGGCAAAAAAGCTGTTCAGCTATAAAATGCCAGTCAAAGAGAAAG
>JBLIRR010000047.1:0-46732 GCA_049472395.1 bacterium
TGTCAATCCCTATAACCACCATTGCGCTCAAGAGTATATTTTATAGTTTCAATTCCTCATAGGTACTGTCAATCCTTGAGACCATATCAAGAAAAAGCACTTCTGCAATTATGTTTCAATTCCTCATAGGTACTGTCAATCCATTATATTTGCTGAATCTTCTTTGAATCCAGATTACAGTTTCAATTCCTCATAGGTACTGTCAATCCCTATAACCACCATTGCGCTCAAGAGTATATTTTATAGTTTCAATTCCTCATAGGTACTGTCAATCCTTATAAAGCCACCATCAATTTTATTTCAATATTAGAGTTTCAATTCCTCATAGGTACTGTCAATCCAAAATAGGGTATTCATGTCTTTCTCCTTCCCTTTTTAGTTTCAATTCCTCATAGGTACTGTCAATCCACAGCCAGAACGATACCCACGATGGCAAGCGTTTGAGTTTCAATTCCTCATAGGTACTGTCAATCCTGATCGGTCCTCCTTTATTAAGGTTAGTAAATTTGGTGTTTCAATTCCTCATAGGTACTGTCAATCCATCCTCTTCCAGGTCCAAATAGGTATCGTCTACACAGTTTCAATTCCTCATAGGTACTGTCAATCCTTTTCTTCTATCGCACGATTGATGCCGCACTTATTCAGTTTCAATTCCTCATAGGTACTGTCAATCCTTATTAAGGTTAGTTGATTAGTTAATCTATCTATTATGTTTCAATTCCTCATAGGTACTGTCAATCCATATAACTGCATTATCTGAAAAATTTGCTGATTTTGGTTTCAATTCCTCATAGGTACTGTCAATCCGCAGATTCATAAATCCATCGATCGTCCATATAATCTCGTTTCAATTCCTCATAGGTACTGTCAATCCGCTCAATTTGCTAATGATATGGAAGCAGCAGAGAAAGTTTCAATTCCTCATAGGTACTGTCAATCCCCCGGCGTCGAAGTGAATGAAATTGAAATACAGGAGAGTTTCAATTCCTCATAGGTACTGTCAATCCGGAATATATCTATTCATTCAAGTGCTGCAACAGATGGTTTCAATTCCTCATAGGTACTGTCAATCCTGAGCAGTCTGCCGGACAATTAGTTTAGCTTTGCCAGTTTCAATTCCTCATAGGTACTGTCAATCCCTTCCTCCTGAGTGAGTTTATTCAAATTGGTCGGATGTTTCAATTCCTCATAGGTACTGTCAATCCAAGCGATGAGAATATCCTATGTCCGCATCTGCAGAAGTTTCAATTCCTCATAGGTACTGTCAATCCTGAGAGGAAAATTACGCTCAAATCGGCGGCGGCGAAGTTTCAATTCCTCATAGGTACTGTCAATCCTGTGCTTATTGTGGTGAATCATTGAATTATCAATCAGTGTTTCAATTCCTCATAGGTACTGTCAATCCCCCGCAATGTAAAGATGACAATCTTCGAGTTTTTCCAGTTTCAATTCCTCATAGGTACTGTCAATCCCTAGCCTGCTCGAATGTCTCATCCGAATCTATCCACAGTTTCAATTCCTCATAGGTACTGTCAATCCCGGATTGTAACCGGTAGCACCAATACCACCTTGACCGTTTCAATTCCTCATAGGTACTGTCAATCCAAAGACTGGTGAAAATATCATTGTATTGAGAGAATGGTTTCAATTCCTCATAGGTACTGTCAATCCATAACCGGTGAGTCTGCTTATGCCGAATGAAATAGTGTTTCAATTCCTCATAGGTACTGTCAATCCTTGCTCTTTTTATCTCTCTTTTCGCATTCTCTTCATGTTTCAATTCCTCATAGGTACTGTCAATCCGTTATGAATCTTGTGTCACAGCTTGTCGCTGAAAATTGTTTCAATTCCTCATAGGTACTGTCAATCCTATGCATTAATGAGGGTTTATTCTGCAAAATGATACAGTTTCAATTCCTCATAGGTACTGTCAATCCTCTATGAGTGAGAACATATTTAGTCCTCGTTACGCAGTTTCAATTCCTCATAGGTACTGTCAATCCTTCTATTTACTATTGCTTTCTCAATTTCTACATCAGTTTCAATTCCTCATAGGTACTGTCAATCCCCCACACAAAATAAGGTATTTAGCACTATACTTCATTCATTATAATATTATCTCTCAATTAATTTTCAAGTAAAATTACGCCACACTTTCTGTCGATCCCCCAGCATTTTTGCATTATCTAAGGTCGACAGATTTCATAAGAATTTCGAGTGCCCCTTTTTATCAGCGCCATATACTTTACGCTCATAATATTTCATCTGCCGGAATTTATAGATGACAATGGAGTCATTTTCTTCTTCCTTAATGATTTTCTTTAATTCATGCATCATCCCTTCATATGCCAATTCTGTCATCTCGCCTTCAAAGACACTCTCCTGGACCCATTCAAGATATTTACGACATGCTTTTAACATTTTAGCGCATCTCTTTTCATTGACGTCATAATAAAGAATAACAAACATTACCAGTCCATGATAAAAGGTTTATATATCTCTTCTTCCATAAGATGTTTTTCTAGCTTATATAATTCCACCCGCATAAGGCGACGATAGCTGATCTGTTTTTTCATTTTTGAATGTTTGATAGTCTGTTCAAGTCTTTCCTCCAATTGCTGAAGAAATTTCTTTCTCCCACTATCATTAAGTAGCATGCCATTGAGGTCTCCCTCAAAATCCTTTTCAGTAATTACCTGTTTATTCAAGAGCGAAAAAATAGTTCTGTCACCTATTACCGGCTTAAAGATTTCTGCGACATCGAGATTGAGAGTAAACCTTCTGAAATTTGTTGTGTGAAGATAGCCAATCCGTGGGTCAAGATGTGTCTGATAAATCTCGCTCAGAACCTGTGTATATATTATTGAATTGGAGAAGCTTATGAGTGCATTAAGAAAATCTTTCGGCGGTCTTTTCGTCCTCTTCTCAAAAGCAAAATCAGGATTATCAATGATTTTATTAAATGCCTGATAGTATACTTGCTTTATTCGGCCCTCAACAGCCATAGTTTCATCAAGAGTGTTTTGATCATCAAGGGTATTATTTAGTAATTCAATTTCCTGAATTGCTTTATTCAAGTCCTTTTCGCGTCTACAATAATATTTTAATATTTTTAAACAATTTCCAACCGCCCCTTCAACAAATCTCTTGGCAATAAAAAGACGCTTTTTATCATCTTGGTAATGCCCTACCTGCTTTAAGATCATGTACCCTGAATTATAGTGTTCTCTGGGATAAAAGCTACCTCCATAGTAATCATAATAATTGAAATAGTGTAGGATTATCCCTTTTTGGGAAAGAAAGTTAAGTGCTTTGGTATTGAGATCAAACTCTCCAAAGGCAAAAATTTCCTTTACGTTCTCAACAGGGACGTATTTTTTCTGACCTTCAGCATTTTCAAAAAAAAGAGTATTATCCTTACGCTTAAGTCTTCCGTTTGAGAATATATATATGGTCTCTTTCATATTCCAGCCTATGACCAACAAAATTCAAAATGACCGCACTTCGGGCATATTTTTAAACGAATGGCCTTTGGTGGTAGATCAGCACATAAAATAATCTCAAGTGAATCCAATTTCTTTTCAATAAGGCTAATATCTTCCTCACGCAATTCAACCTCCATACTTTTCTTCTCCTTCGGTATTTTGATGAGTCCTTTAACGGTTATTGATTTTCTATGTAAAAGGTAAAGATAATACTTTAATTGAAATATCCCTGTCTCTAAGGTTGCTGATGATTTCTTGATTTCTGCAACATAAAATTTTCCATCCTTTCTAGTAACCATATCAATCATGGCTCCCATATCCGCTAAATATACTTTTTTCTTTGCCCGTTGAAAACTGCTCTGATCAATGAGCCTTCCAATACCCAGATAGCTGCTTTCCTGGTCGGCCGTCATTTGCCGGGACATAAGCCAAGCTTGGCGGGGGCAGATATTAAAGGCATTGAATATTGCAGGATTGATGAAGGTTTTAAAATTACTCATATTATCAATCTTTTATTATTCATTAACCTTATTTTATTTATTATTTATAAATTTATAATATTAAAATATATATAATAGAAATTAATTAATTGTGAAATTTTTTAAATCCCTCTATTTAAAAAAATGCAGTATGATCTCTGTTAATCCAACCTTTTTTAGCACAATATTTTGAACCATCTTGAACATATTGAGAAGGACACCATTTCATTTCGCTATCCTTGTAAAAATTATCGAAATGCCTTCCATCTTCGAAATTAACATTTATTACATATTGCGAAACTTTTTTGTACAATTCCTTTAGTTTACTCTTTATATCCATCTTTTCTTCTAAATTTTTAGCCTTAGTAAGTTTGTATAATAAATTTTCAAATCCTGAATTAAATTTATCGTATAATCCATCTTCGTATTCAATAAATAAGGATATCTGAAATGGAGTCTCTTTCATAAAATTATTACTAAAATCTTCAAACACATCTTGGAACTCAAGCTTTTTTATTTTCTTTTCTAATATCGGATCAGGTCTGGTTTTATCAATTATTATCTTGAAATATTTTTTTAAAAAAGGAAGAATATCCTTCTCACGAATCACATTAGATAACAATTGCTTGACTTCTTCGTAAGATGTATCTTTTATATGATAAGGGCTCTTGCCAATTTTCGCAGTAATTATTAATCTTGAGATTTTCTTATTTGATTCACGATTTTCCCGATTAATACGCCCGGCAGACTGAATAATACTTGATAATGGCGCAAACTCCCTGAATCCCATATCAAAGTCTAAATCAACTCCTGCTTCAATAACTTGAGTTGCTATTAATACGGTTTTTTTCGATGCCCCTTTTTCCAACCTTTTCTTCACTTCTTCAATTATAGATTTTCGATGTCTAGGTATAAAGTTTGTATTCAATAGAAAAAGCTCATCTTCATCAAAAGAGTTTTCCAGTTTCTCAAATAATTCAAGAGAAAGCTTTTTTGTATTTACGATACACAAAACAGAGTTAACTCTTTTTGATTGTTCCAAAATCTCGTCAGCCAATATATCTAGATTATTTATGGATTCATTTAAAACCAATGAATATCTATTATTAGAATCTAATGAATAGTAACAATTATCAAGTAGATCCAATGTCAATTCTAAATCAAGATATTTTTTTATCGCCGGGATAGTTGCGGACATCAATATAAAATCAACGTTAAATACTTTAGCCAGATAATTAATTATAATCGAGATATCTTTTAGCAATATTCGTGGAATTGACTGGATCTCATCCATAATAATCACCGAATCTCTGAGTGTCCAAAATTTTATTAATTCCCTATTTCTATTTGAAAAGAACAAATTAAATATCTGGTTAAATGTCGTAACGATTACTTTATCCAGAGCCCATGAAGAATTTAGGTATTCATTCTGTTGCCTTAATCGATATTCATTCTCTGCTTGCTCTTCATTTACTTCTTCATCTCTATAATTTTTAGAATTTGTTAGGTAGTGATATTTTAAAAGTTCACAGTCATCAATAATTTTGTTATATTCTTCAAACGTTTGATCAATTATAGAAGTCATTGGCAGAGCGTTGATGATTCTTTTTTTATTTTTGTCTTTTACTATTTCCAACGCTAACTGAAGAGCAATATATGTTTTTCCAATTCCTGTAGGCGCTTCAATAAGAAATATCTTTTTTTCTTTATCAATTTTATATTTATCTATTATCTCATTACGCGCTTGATTTCTTATTTTCGAGAGTTTATTCTTTTTTGAATTTATTACCACTAATAATTTTCTAATATAATCTTTTGATTTAGTAAAGGATTCTATGCTGTAACGATTTTTGAAAATTGCCTCGTATTTATCTGAAAAAATTAATTTGGAAAAGACTTCTTTGATTTTGAAATATAATGAAATATCCCTGTCAAAGTGATGATCACTAACAAATGAGCCACTATCAGAGTCAAACAAATTAATTATTTTATCAAGATTAAACTCCGAATTCTTGCCAGTTATAGAAGATATGTGTTCGATACGTTCTTGAGTGTCAGTATAATTTTCCTCAATGTAGCTTTTAGTGCTTAAAGAATTTGCCAGCTCATCCACATTTTCCAAATTACCATGATGTTTCATTATGGATAAGAAAATCGAAAAAGTCCGCTCATTAATCACACATCCATTGTTAATTAAAAAAAATATCGCACTTAAAAAAGCATGTTTTGTTTTTTTACTATCTTCCAGTTCTCTAATATACTTTTGAAACTCCTTACTTAATTTTCCAGAATCATGATAGGCGCAGGCCATTCGATGAATTTCATCATTGAATGACGCTATCATATTGTTAACATGTTTGGCCAAGGGATAAGCAGGATGCGAATAATAATTATCTCCTATATCAAATAAACTCACAGTTAAACTCTCTCTCCTTGGTTTTAATTAAATAACCTATGATGTCCCTATTTAACCTAATTTGTCTATTGCAAATCACAAGACTTTTATAATCCCTATATTGTCTTTTGCTAACTGTTTTTGTTGCTGCATAAACTTTAGTATATTTTCCGCCAAGTTCAAAAATAATATGTTCAGGATGAGCAGTAAATGAATCTAAATTCTTTATGTATCGTTGTTCCGCCGTACATTCAATATACTTGTAATTTGCTGAAAACTCTGTATTGCCCATATAGAAAAGAAAAGCGCTAAGATGATTTCTTAATGATTTAATAATTTCAGTTTCATATTTAAATTCATTAATAAATATGATATATTCCGGGGATAGAAGCAGTTCGCGGAAAATGGGCTTTGGTTTTGTTATTTTTTCATTTTGTTGTTTAAGATAAGCACTATAGCTTTTTTCAAAATTATTCTCTGCTTTCATAATTTTCGTATCAATTGTGGCATACTTTTTCTCCTCTGCTTTTGTTTTATCATATTCCGATGCCAATATTGTCTTCTCTGAGACAAGGTTATCTAAAGCAGAGATTGATTTACTAAATTTTTCAAGGACATTAAATTTAATTTCTGAATTTTTTGTATAATCTTGGATATAATTCTGTGCAAAACTTTTCTTCCGAATAGGACTTGTTAATACAAGTGAATATTCAAAATTGAAGTATTCTGGATCATTAAAATAATCCTCATATTCTATACCTAAGATCGCGGCCATCATACCTCCGATTGTCGTTTTCGGAGGGATCGGTAATGTAATATTTTGAGTAATAGTCAGCGGATCTCTAAAGGCAGCAAAGTTACTCCAAATTTTCATTCCGAACATATTAGCCCTCGCTTTTTAAAAACCTTATTTCATCAATGAGTTCTACTTGATGAATTTTGTCTAATTCTTGTTTATATGCTGTCATTGAATCATCAATTACAATCTGTACCTTTTCTATATACTCTGATGCCTTGTTAATGGCGTCAACAAGTTTGCTGAAATCTATTTCAGCTTCGTTAACATTTCTAATCTGTCCACTGTCTGGATTTTTTAGGCTTACCAGCTCATCTAGGAGTCCAATAAAGTATTTGTCCTTTTCATTATATATAATTCTTATTAACATCCGTGGTTTTTGTCCCTCTTTACTCCTGGTATTGAGGAGCTTGGTGCCAAGCCAAAGAGAGTTAAGCATCTCTTGAATATCATCTTCATACGTGTTAGCTTTTTCAGCCTGTAATCGGTTAATAGTGCCATACATGGCGAATAATCCATAGGGAATATAATTATCAGCTCTGAAGGTCTTTTGATAACGTCCCGTTTCTTCCGTTTTTTCTTTTTCTGTAACAAATGCACCTGTCCCTGATTTTAATATAGTTTCCGTTTTATTTAAGGATTTTGTCCAACTAAACTGAACAGCACCCACAAGCTGTATTCCGCTTTTTGGGGCAACACCTCCAAACAGTCTATTATCAATACAGGATAGAAAAACTCCTCTGTCATCAAGATCCTTAAATCTATCCTTTAATTCTTTAAATCTATCCTCTGCCTTTAATCCTTTTTCTACAATCTCATCATTATTAATATAAATTTCTTTTTTCTTTCTATATTGTAGATCATCTCGAATAGTTCTTTTAATTCTTACATCACTTACTATTGCTTTTTCGTCTACATCATCAAATCTCGGTGCATTGTCAGTGGACATATCGCCGTTGGGACTACACATTTTAGCATCCCAGATAAAAAGCAGTTCACTCTGTTTAGCAAGGTTTTCCATTTCTTCCTCCTTTATTAAAGATTGTTATTATCAATTTCCCCTTTAGTTATTGCAGTTTCAGGAAGGGTATCCTTAGTAAATTTATTATAATCATCGAAACCGGCAACAAAAGCAAAGGATATCCTAGCGCTTGAAATACCTGTAGATTTACAGGGCGGAACTTCGTGGGCAAGTCTTCTTACTTCAGAATCATTTTTTATTTTAAGTTTAAGCTTTTGCTCAAACCTAAAGGCCATTTCAAATATACGATCGAGATTTCTATAGTTAATTATTTGATTTGAGAGCCAGGTTTTATAAGTCGTATTGTTTTTGCTTACTTCTGAGTAATAAGAGCTGTTTATAACTGCTCTAGCATAAGCGCCGATATAATAAGCCTTCTGTATAGGAGGTCCCTTGAAAAATTCAGTTTCTTCATTATCCAATCTTTTCTTTAGGTAATCAGAAAAAGATTTCTTCCCTTCTTCCATAAATTACTCCTTTATTTTATTAAGATTTCTTAAAAAATTTTGGATACGATTCTCATCTCTGGAAAATTTACTCGTAAAAGCAATCCATTCCTTTACATCATCATTTAATACTCTCTTTTTCATTTCATAATTATATTCGCGATTTATTTCAAATCTTCTTAATAAATCGTCCAATTGAATAATTTCGTCAGCTAGTAAAAGTCGGGCAATATACAGCCGTTCTCCGAGAATTTTATTTATATTATTCTCTGTTGATTTATTTAATCTTAGATAAAGCTCATTCCTATGAAAAAAATCCTGCAGAAGTGTAAAGTCTGTATTTCTCTTTCCCAATTTTATCAACTCGTCAATTTTATTCTCTTTCATAGCTGTTACAACCCTACGGATATGACTCGGAATGATATCCTCCATGGATGCTTTAATCGTGAAGGATAAATTAGTCCGATTAATTTCTGTAAATATATAATCAACTGTTATAGAGTCTTTTAAATCACCTATTTGGTCAATCTGCTCATTGAATTCCGAAATGATACCTAGATCAGTATCTACAATTTTTTTTTCTACATTGATAATTTCTTTTTCTAGCTTGCTATGTTTTAAAAGCAAATCCTCAGTTTTTACCATCTTCATTTTTTTTTCAATTTCTTTTAGCTCTTTTTCTAGCTTCTCCTCTTCTTTAGATAAACTTTTTAGAATTGTTACCTTCTTTGAAGAATTCTTTTTCGCAATTTTTAATCTTTTCAGGATAATGCTATAGACATCCTGATTATCAGATAGTATATTCGGAATTATTATGTACTGGAACATTTTACTTTTATAATAAAAAATCAGGTGCTCTAAAATGTATAACCAGGCAAATTTGATATATCTGGCACTTTCTAATGAAAGGGCTAGATTTTCATTAATCCTGAAGTTCAGGCTATCGTGATAATTATCATAAGAGAAGACTTTGATTTCTGGTCTATACCCGATCTCTGTCAACTTATTCGTAAATATGTCATATCCTTCTTTGGCATTATCATTTTTTATTACTGGGCATTTATACCAATTCTCCCAAACTTCTGGCATTAATTCCCAAAATGTATTTCCATTCACAGAAAACCAAAACCAGTAATCCCCTTTTTCTTTAGAAATTAAAATCGTACTGACTCTTAATAAAGCATCATTCCATTCATTTTTATTTAATACTGACAGCAACTTCTCATAGTCTGCTTTTTTTCTTATTAATTTATTTATGTTATTCTCTTTCTGATACAACTCAATCTCTGCCTTTATTTTTGCTCTTTCAATGTGTTCATCAAAATGTTTAATTGCTTCTATGAGTATGGAACAAAGTTCAGAAATTTCAGGGCGAGAATATTTTTTTATAGTTTGTGATAATGTATTGACAAGCAGAGAAACCTTATCGGATAAGATGGATTTTTTTAAATTAAGATTGGGATAAAGGTAGTAGATACCGGGGCCACTGCCCCCAATTTTTTTTGTAAAAAACATTTTATCTTTTGAAATTGCGTTTTCATTAGTCTTAATATCTTTGATTTTATTATCTTCAACAATAAAATCGATATTAAAATATAAAAAATCAGAATTATGTTCACCTTTATCCTCTATAGATGATTTTATGTCTTCTTTCGTTAAAACACTTCCTATTTTCCAAAGTTTATATGCCAGACTCATGTCACCTCCTTAATATAATTAGTCTTCCTTGTCTAAATGGCTTCTTCTGAATTCGAGGTTGTTAATTTAAAAGCAAATTTAACATAAAGCATGAAAGAGCGTATCCTCTTCGTCTAACATTATGGTCAAACTCAAATCAATCCCTAGTAATGGGGTAATTTCTTTTGTGAAATTCCTATATTGGGAAGTAACCAAAAATATAATAATAATCAAGAAGACTTTTGCTCTAACGTTACCTTCAATGGTGCTGTTAAATTTTACTTAAAAAATCTTTATCCTCTTTTCTGCCTCCATTTATCTTTTGGGAGGATTTAAGCCATTTTTAATCTTAGGAAAAATTTTTTGGCGTAGTAATAGATGCAAAGGGTGCTGGAATATTGCGCCGTATGACATATTCCTTAAAGAGATATAAATTCTTCTTCTCTTGGAAAAAATTTTCAATATCAATGCTCGTAAAACATGCCTCATCATCAATTACAATTGATAGAACTTTACCTTCCACTAATTGCCCATTATCTAGTACTTTAGTGAATAAAGCACCTAAGTCCCTTATTGCAGAAAGCATATGCCTCCTTTTGTAAAAATGATTACCTTATCTTTGATATACCTTATAAATGAATATGTTCATTTTTCTTCTTTTATCAATTCAACATTTGGTTTAATCAACTCTATCATGCCGTATCCGGCGCTGTTTCTGCTCCCGATCCCGCAGTCCACTGCAAACCTCAGAAACTCCGGCTCTCCTTCAAGCCAGAAATGTCCCTTCCAACCCTGGATTACAATGCCCTTGAATCTTTGTATGGATTTCTTTATATATTCCTTACGCACCGGATATGTTTTTAATTCATATATGCATTCACTTTTGTGCAATGATAACCATTTTTTCCTAAGGTTTTCATTTATAAAATCAGAGAATTCCCTCTCCATAGGCGCATAATAATATGTCTTTTTGGCACCGTCCTGCTTCATGAGCGTCGAATGCACCTCTACAGGTGTGAGGGTGTTAACTCTAATCTTCTTATCATGAATATCATTCTCCGGTATAATTTCGATCGATGTGATCCTAAGCCTATTTGAACCGAGCGCAACTTCTTCACTCATTATTGTATTTTTTGCTATTTGTTCGAGAATCCATTGTATAGGGGATGAAATAATAAAACTTATCCTTTGAGGAAAGATGAAAATGCCCTCCTGTTTTCTATATTCTCCTCTCTCAAGAATCGAAGAAAAGGTAAAATGTTTGAATGAACGTTTCTCATACTGAAAACCTTTCTCATGCAACCAAGCGGCGGACACCTTATCTAACATTGTATAAATCAGTGCTTGAATCACATGATTAAATCCCATCGCCAGTAATACTTTATTCTGTGACATAAGCGATAACTTTAGCCGCATCTTTTTTTCTCTTTTCTTGACCTATCAACAGGCCAGTCTCTTTAGCACCTTTTGCTTTCTTTAAGTCTTCTTCTTTTTGCTGAATATCTGCGCAATATAACATTTTATTCGGTAGACAATCATTGTATTGCGAAGAAAACGTCCTGGTATGGGAGATGTAATTCTATCTCGTACATCATTTTATCCTATTTAGGATTATTATGAATCTATTATTATAAGAAGTCAAGATTTATCGATAATTTATAAAAATAAATTATGATTTAATTTTATGAATTCAAGTATATTAAGCGAATATGAGATCATTCCTGATAATGGGTTATTAGTTACTATTGTTACTTTTAAAGCACATTGCACTTTCAGTAAGGCCAATTACCATATTTTAGACATCTTTCCAAAATAGTTATTCTTGTAGTGGGCACATACTATGGAGATCAAGTCTTAAAATAAATATCATTGTAATTCAATGTTTTTTATTATACCATAGACAAAAAATCAGCAATTCTAATTTTGACAGTTAAATTCTTGCATGGTATGGGCCCAAAATTAGAATTGCTGGCAAAAAACATACAATGATAGAACTTCGCAGTATAGATAAATCATATTGGCGCGCGAGTGAAGAGGTCAAGGCTTTGCGAGGGGTCTCTCTCACTATAGATCATGCGGAATTTGTCGCTGTCCTGGGGGCAAGCGGAAGCGGAAAAAGTACACTTCTTAATATTATCGGCGGACTGGATTTTCCTGATACAGGAGAGGTCATAATCGGAGGGCAGCGATTACACACAATGAAAGACCGCGATCTGACCCTGTTCCGCAGAAAGAGAATAGGCTATATATTCCAATTTTTCAACCTCTTCCCTCACCTCACGGTATGGGAGAATGTCGCCATTCCTCTTCTGCTCGACGGCGAACCTCCGAAAAAGGCCCGCACGAAGGCAGAGGAGATCCTCTTTGATGTCGGCTTAATCGAGAGGATGCACCATCTGCCACAAACACTTTCCGGAGGGGAGATGCAGCGGGTCGCCATTTCGAGGGCGATGATCACAAAACCTGAGATCTTACTTGCCGACGAACCGACCGGCAATCTTGATTCCCATATGGGCGAGCGCATCCTTAATCTGATAAAAGAACTTTCCACACACTATAAAAGGACGGTTATCCTCGTATCCCATGATCACCGGTCAGCAGATTATGCGGAACGGTGTGTGCAGCTGCAGGATGGTCAAGTTGTCACCCCCGTGGTGCAACCTTCATAGAAAAGTATATGACCCTAAACCTTTTTCGATATTTTACGCTCCCCCATATATTTCGTGAGAGGGGGAACAATTTTCTCGCCATAACCGGTATTTGCCTGGGAGTAGCTGTATTTGTCGCGATTGAAATCACAAATCAAAGCACGCTCACCTCCTTCAGGAAATCAATGGACTCTATTGCCGGCAAGGCTACCATACAATTGGATTGCGGGGAAGCTGGTATGCCGGAACATGTTATGCTTAATCTCATTGATGTGCCGGGTATTGAGAATGTAGCACCTGTTGTGCAAGCATATCCTGTAACCAGCGGCAGCGAGCCTGAGATTATCCTTGTGCAGGGAATAGACATACTGCGTGAGGGGGGCATCAGAGAGTATGCCACGGGAAAGGGAAGCATGGCGGGGTTCAAAAAGCTCATGGAGCTGATTGAACCGAATGCACTCGCCCTGAGCAGATCCTTTGCGGAAAAAAAGAGACTTAAGGTTAATGATCGCCTCACGCTCAATTATAATCAAGTGCAGCGGACAATGGTGATCAAGATGCTCCTTGATGAGGAAGGACCTGCATTGGCATTGGGGGGAAATTTTGCACTTATGGATATCGCCTCCGCTCAAGAAGCCTTTGATAAAATAGGATATCTTGACAGAATTGATATTGTCTCAGCGTCAGGATTTTCCATTGATACATTAATAGAAGATATTACCTCAAGGATCCCTTCAGGGATTCAGGTAAAACGGCCTGCCATGCGAAACAGACAGATCGAGAACATGCTTGCCTCATTTCAAATAAACCTGAAAATCCTTAGCTATATAGCCATTCTCGTGGGGGCATTTCTCATATACAACACTATTAATGTATCCGTTGAAAGGAGGATGCAAGAGATTGCGATGATGAGATCGCTCGGAGCTTCGAGGCTTCAAATATACGGCATGATATTGCAGGAGGCAACCATACTTGGGCTTGCTGGCTCCATTATCGGTATTGTACTCGGGCTTCTGCTTGCAAAAAGCGCCATATCCCTTGTATCAAAAACAATCTCTTCTGTGTATTTGCTCATTTCCGTCAATCAGGTTGTCCTAACCAAAGAAATAATAGCCCTTGGTCTTGTGATTGGCCTCCTATGTACCATACTCTCCTCTCTTGTGCCCGCCCGACGGGCCAGCTCCATCAAACCGCATATCGTTGTCGGCATCTATGATTCTCATGCCACCCAACAATCCCCCTCGTTCCATCTAAAACTCATACTCCTTTCTCTTCTCTTCTTTTTATCCGTTATCCTTTGCGCCTATCTGAGTAAAAAAAAGGCTGATATTCTCTTCGGCTACCTCTCCGCGCTCTTGATAGTGGGGGGATTTACAACCATCACACCCACCTTTATCAAAGGATGTTTGTGCTTTGTGAGACCTCTCATAGAACGTTACTTCGCAATACCGGGCAAGTTCTCACTGCAGAATCTCCTGCAATCTTTACCACGCGTCTCAGTGGCCACGGCAGCTCTCATGGCAAGCCTTGCAATGCTCATAAGCATCGCTATTATGGTGGAAAGCTTTCGGGAAACAGTGTATATATGGACGGTTCAAACACTTAAGGCAGATCTCTATGTAACCTCGGCCATTCGTTTTTCACGAGGCACCGGTGACCGGATGCAAGGTGCAATAGAGGGGATGGTCAAAGGAATAGAAGGCGTAGCTCAGACAGGCCCCTACCGGTTCATGCTTATGAATTATAACAATATGAAAATCGGGTGCGCGTCACAGGATTTTGATGTATTTATTCAAAGAGGAAATATCTGGTTTAAAAACCGGGGGAACACAAAAGAAATCTTAGAAAATACACGAGAGGCGGATGGCGTCCTTATTTCGGAAAATCTTGAATTAAAATACGGATTAAAGGAGGGAGATTATATTACCCTTAATACACCAACGGGAAGGCGCTCCTTTCTAATCCATGGCATATATTATGATTATTCCAATGATGTGGGAGTAGTATTAATGGACAGGGGGCTCTATAAGAGAGTATGGAATGAGAATTATATAAGCACGTTAGGGGTGTATCTCCACCCGCATGCCGATGCGAAGAAAGTGGCCCAGAGCTTGAGAAAAGCGGTCGGGACATCAGATTATCTTCTTATTATGCGGGGCCAGGAACTGAGGGACAAGGCCATGGAAACATTCAAACAGAGCTTCCGTATCTTCTTTGCCCTTGAAATCATAGCCATGATTATCGCACTCCTGGGGATCACCAACTCTCTGATAATCTCCATTATGCACAGACAGCGAGAGATCGCGGTCCTTCGTTCTATCGGCGCATTAAAGAAACAAATCAGACACACAATTATACTCGAGGCCGTGTTCATGGGACTGATCGGCAATATCCTCGGGATATTCGCCGGTGTTGCAATATCCTTTATCATGATCTTTATTATTACAAAACAGTCATTCGGATGGAGCATACAATATAGTCCGCAAGCTTTAAACCTCATTATGTCAATCGGACCTGTCTTAATTATTTCTATGCTGGCGGGCCATATACCCGCCCATAAGGCAGCCGGCACGCCACTGGCAAAGGCACTGCGATATGAGTGATCGTGTAAGCTATTTTTATAGGTGTTTCTTTATTCTTATTATTCTTATGATCCCCTTGCTCGCCACAGGACGCGCAGTGAACAATGAGCATACATATAGCTTTCCGAAGGACCATTATGCACATCCTGAATGTGGAAAGGAGTGGTGGTACTATACGGGTCATCTCACCACGGAGGATAACAAAAAATATGGGTATGAACTGACCTTCTTCAGAGTCGGCGTTGAAAGCCAAAGAACACGGCAATCCGCCTCCGCATGGGCGATGAGGGACATCTACTTTGCCCATATGGCCATATCGGATGAGGGTGAAAAAAAATTTCATTTCTGGGAAAAGATGAACAGGAAGGGTCCGGGGATCGCAGGGGCAGAGGATGATCGATTGTATGTCTGGAATGAAGGATGGCTGCTTGAGGGAGATAATGAAACGCATCATCTGACAGCACACGAGGATGATTACGGAATTGATCTTGTCCTGATACCGCTTAAACCTCCCGTTATTCATGATCAAACCGGCCCCATGGGACAGTCCCCTGGGAGTACATTGGCCTCTTACTACTATTCTCTTACCAGAATCGACACCAAAGGCCATATATGGATAGCCGGGAAAAAACATAAAGTCCGTGGGATAACCTGGATGGACCATCAATTTTTCACTCATTTTTTTAAACAATGGGATTGGTTCAGCATACAGTTAAATAATCAGATAGAGATTATGTTTTTCCACTTTCGTTCAGAAAATGGGCGTATTGATCCTGCCTCATTCGGCACAATTGTAGATGAGACGGGCAACTCGACCGATCTTTCATTATCTGAATTTACCATCACGCCTATGGGGACGTGGACGAGCAAGAAAAGCGGGGCAGTGTATCCTTCAAAATGGAGCATTGATATAAAGGGACATTATATATCACTTAATATAATGCCGACATTTAATGAACAAGAGCTTATAACGCAACAGGCGATTTACTGGGAGGGAAGCTGCCTCATTTCAGGCACATATAAAGGAAAGAAAGTAACGGGACGCGGATACGCCGAGCTGACAGGATACGCCGGACGTACGCCCCAATAGTGAAAATTGCAAAAAAAAAATACAATGGAATTGACCAACCCTCTCTTCTTTTAGTAATATAATATAACATTGTATTAGAAACAGAGAGTTTTTTTTCTATATGCCTTTATAAAAGGAGTAAAAAAATGTATCGTAAATATGTGCACATAACAGGGTGTCTCATTGTTCTCTTATTAAGCTTATTTCTCACATCATGCCAACAGCGCACATCATCCGAGGTTCGGAAGAGCCATATTGATAAAACAATTGCAAGGGCCCTCTCATGGGTCTACGGGCACCCTGCACATTTTGCTGAAGGAGGCTTTATTGAAATAGCTGAAGAAATAATTACATTTTATATTTTAAATAATCATTCCGACTACAAATCCAAAAGCAATAGGTATATGAAGGAGATACAAAAAAGGTTAGAGCTTATTGCGTCAAAAAAAGATTTTAAGATACAGCCCCCTGAATATTCATTTTTTTTAGTGATCGCTCATATTAGTGAAAAACTGGGATTAAAACCGCTCAATTACAAAAAAATCATAGAAGATCAATTACTCTCCGATCCCCTCCTCTACCCGCCACACGTCACTTCGCGAATATGGAATATGCTGTATCTTGAAAGGCTGGGTTATACTATCCCATTGGATTTTAATTATTGGGTATCCAATTGTACACTTTACCAGGAGCTCCATCAAAAACTTCTCTTTCGGTATGTAAAGGGCCAATTTGATCCGGGATATGCCCAGACTATATCCATGGCACTCTATGATATAGCACACGAAGTATTTTCTATGACTGATTTCGGTGACATCACTCCCCCCCCAGTTATTCTTGAAAATCGTGCCTTTTTTTCCGAACTTTTTAATGAGTGTATTACATGGGCTATCACTGCACAAAAGATAGATACACTGGCTGAGGCAATCAAGTGTGTTAAAATACTTGATTTGGAAAATGTCCCCTCACTTGATCGTGGAATAGAATTTATCATCTCGCAACAAAAAGGGAACGGATCTTTCGGGATGGCACATTCTGGGAGACCGAATCCATATCGGCATAATATTCTTGTGTCTATTATGGCGCTTTCCTTATCTTAGAAATAGAACTTACGTAGGATAAATGACGATGAAAAAAGAAAGGTAGAGAGTATGGAAGTGACAGAAAAAGATAAATACATTACTGATAAAATTACTGATAAGAAACGTGTTAATAGTATCTATCGAGTACTGGCTGCCATGTGGGACAGATTCAAGGCCGAGCCGGTGCCGTTTCTTTTCTTTGGGTTTGTTATGGGCTCAAAGATTTACTTTCTCATAGATTTTCTCGTCTTGAAAGGGAATTTAACCTATATTGGAAGACTGGTGGAGCAAGCCGGTCAAGGTGGCGGCATACCGGAGGTTTTATCAAATCTCATTGGGCATTTGGCCTATAACCTCATAGCAATCCTCTTTGACGCTCTAATAATTACAAGTTATTTCATACGAAGCAAACCCGTAAGCAAAGCAGAAGGTTTCTGGGAGAGGTACTATCCGCTCATCACAATCCTTTTCCCCATGATTGGATTTTCACTGCTTCTCATACCGGAATTTCGGCTCTTCTTCCCATCCCTTCATATAGGCCAAGTCATGATGTACTTTGATCTTCCGCTTCTTTTTCCATTGATTATTGAGCTGGCCGGATTGATTATTTCTTTTATAGGTGCTTCATTAAGCATAGTGACTCTTTGGAGCTTAAGAAGGAGTTTTAGTATCATGGCAGAGGTACGACATCTGGTAACAACGGGGATGTATCGGCGCATCCGCCATCCACTCTATATGTCGGAGATGCTTCACGCATTCGGCACTGCCATTCTTGCGTCTCACTCCGTAGCGTTAGTTATATTTCTCATAGCCTTCACAATGGAAATGATACGGGCAAAAATTGAAGAGCGGAAATTTCTCAGGCTGATCCCTGAATATGCTGAGTACAAAAAGAGGACCGGCTTTTTATGGCCAAAATTTTAAATATTGTCAAATCTACTCCTTTCTTGTGGGAGAAATGATAATATTCATGAGAGTATCCTGCCAGTCATTTACTTTTTCAAGCGTAATCTTCGCATTATTTACAAGTATTGAGAAAGCGAGTTCCTCATTATCCTCTGTTATCGCATAACCGGAAAGAGAAGAAGTATGCCGTAGCCTGCCTGATTTAGCACGCACTCTTCGTCGCGCTTCAGAATCAATGAGCCTGTCGCTTAGTGTTCCATCGATCCCTCCTATGGGAAGGGATGACACAAATTCATACTTATACTTAAAATCTCTATACACATATTCAAGGAGATTGATCACCAGTGCGGGTGAAATCCTGTTATGGGGTGAGAGCCCTGAGCCATCAACAATTATAAAAGATTGAGGATCAGCCTTCACGTGGTGTGTGAGATAATACTTTATGACCTCTATCCCATGAGATGTGCTACCCGGCGGGCCATAAAACTCAGCCCCCAATACCTTCACAATCTGTTCAGCTATAAAATTACTGCTGATTTTATTCATAGACTGAATAACCGTTGCAAGAGGGGGTGATGTATGAACCGCTATTTTTTCGCTTGATTCAGGAACCTTATCACTACTCAGTTTCCCTTTTATCATTACATTACAGCTCTCTAATAGTTCCTTAAAAACCGTGAGGAGATATAAGGAGGGATCCTCTACATTTCTTATATAGATCACCGGATCATATGATTGAGACATGGACCCTTTTAGCGAGACGTAATTGTGTCCGTTCACAAAAATTCTGTCAACGATTATACTTCTGCCTTTTGTGCTTCTTGTTCGTGTTTGGTTAAGTATCTTCACAAACTCCGTTGATGGAGTGATCCACGCTTCAAGCGGTTCATCGATGGCATCTGCCGGTTTCACATGAATAGATATAGTATTGTCACCGAGAGAAAGGGCACTTATCCGTGGATTGTACCATTTTGTTCCACTCCCATTCTCCCACTCGTCGCATATTCTTTTAGTATCGAAAAAACTCTCATCACCTATAAGATCGCCCTCAATAGTTTTAATTCCCATATTTTTGATTTTTTGCGCTATACCCCATAGTTCTTCATATTCAAGACACGGATTCCCTCCTCCCTTTATATAGAGATTCCCTTTCAGCACTCCATCCTCTGTGAGCGATCCATCACGGTATAGTGTTGTCTTAAAAGTATATTCTGGTTTTAAATAAAATAAAGCTGTTGCAGCGGTGATAAGTTTAAGATTTGAGGCAGGATTAAAGAGAGTATTAACATTACGTTGGTAAATCACCTCTTGAGTATGCAGTGATTTGATCTTGATTCCAACAACCGCATTATTTATACGTTTATCAAGGAGAGCTTTATCTAAGGCAGTGGCAATTTGCGATACATGAAGAGAAAACGCCTCTGTGGCTATACACACAATACTGCATATACTGAGAATAGAAAGACAATAGAGCGCACATCTGTTTTTACTTTTGAAGCACAATCCGGACAATTTCATTATCTCACCGTATATATCATAGACAAAAGAAAAAATCAATCGCCGCAAATTAAGCGCGCGCAAAATTTGCGGCGACACTATTAAAAATGAGTGAATAACTAATTGACTCCGACGAGCTGGATATCAAACACCAAATTTTTCCCTGCCAACGGATGATTTCCATCTAATGTGATATTTTTCTCTGACACCTGGGTTATTGTGACTTCAACGACATGCCCATCTCGGTCCTGAATTTGGAGTTGTTTGCCCAATTCCGGATGAATATCCTGCGGGAATTTATCTTTAGGAATTTGTAATATCATGTCTTGACGGTATGGCCCATAGGCTTCATCTGAGGAAATGGTAACGGTCTTTGATTCATCTTGATTCATGCCGACTATTGCTTTTTCAATTCCTTTGATTACCTGATTATCGCCTATTTTGAATTCCAGCGGCTCACGATCAACAGAACTGTCAAATACCGTACCATCTTCCAGTTTGCCTGTATAATGAATTTTGACCGTATCACCATTTTTTACATGAGACATATCTTACCCCTTTTTGGTTTAAGATTGATAAATAGTGAGGAATATTATTTTTACAAAGGCTGTTGCTTCCGCTATCTGTCCATATATAATCCTCCTTTCATCTTTTTTTCCGTCTCCTCTTACTTTCATAATCGACACATTGTGTGTGTCTCGCCATGGACTTTTTACAAATATCACTCAATCATCGCCTCGTGCGTCAATCCTTGACCTTGCTTGTTTTTTCTCTTTCCGAAAACGTTTCGCTTTCAAGCGTTTTTCAATGGCTGCCATGGAGGGTTGAGTTGAAATCCTCTTTTTGGGCTTCTTCATTGCCTTCAGGAACAATGCCTTTAAGCGTGCCCAGGCATCCCTCCTGTTCTGTTCCTGGCTTCGATAACGGCCTGCCTGAATAATGATGTCCCCTTCTTTTGTCACACGCCTGCCCCCGATACGTTTTAGCCTTTTTTTTACTTCAGGGGAAAGGGTGTGGCATCTGGCGAGATGGAAACGAAGTTGCACAGCAGTGGACACCTTATTGACATTCTGCCCGCCAGGTCCGGATGATCTAATAAACTCCTCACTGACCATGTCCTCGTCAACGCACATTCCCTCATAAATTTCAATCATACCCTTTACTCTTGCCCCGGACGCTAAGCCCAAAATCCTGTTCAATGAACCGTCAGCGCTGCACCTTTAGCCTTGTCAATGTGAGGCAAAGCTTCGCGAGCCTGTTTCTAAAAAGTGTTTCACATTGTAAATGAGCGCTGCTTAAATTTCAAGAATAAAAGAAATTTTTCAACTTGAATGAGGATTACGTTCTTCGAAAGTGAAAAAAAAAGCCCCCTCCCGGAGGATAGTGTCAAGCAAATCTAAGAAACAGCCCTGCTCGCCGAGACGTATAAGGAGGTTATGATACAAGCTCCGGTTTATATTAGAGACATGAGGAGGAGATTTTGCGAGCGCTTCATAAATGGCCTTATCCCTTCCGTAGATATCATTCCCAAAGTGTACGGCACCATCGCTGTCGACCCACGAGGTTAAATACACAAGAGATACAGGTATCGGTTTGTGCAGCTTCACAATTTTTCTCGCTCCAGTGTTTATTGTATTTACTATTCTCTCCCGTGTCCATTGTTGATTAGAGGACAAGATGAACTCTGCAAGATCAATGGGATTTTCAATACGGATACAGCCAGAACTAAAGCAACGTTTCTTTTTTTCAAAGAGGCTTTGATTTGGTGTATCGTGCATATACACTGAGTATTTATTGGGAAATATGAATTTTATTTTCCCCAGAGGATTTAGATCCCCCGGATCTTGCCGAAAAACAAAATTATTTTTTTCATTTACTTCTTCCCATTCAATAGTTGAGGGATCAATCTCTTTAATCTCATCCGGCCTGCCTAATCTTTCAAAAAGTTTTATCTGTTTTTTCTTCAGAATTTTCGGATCTTCTTTCACAATCGGGAGGATATCTTCCTTTATGATGTTAGGGGGAATATACCAGTAAGGATTAATGACAAGATAAGTCATTTTATCATGGAATACGGGCGTAGGCCGATCGGGTTTTCCCACAATAACCCTCTTAGAGAAGGCTTCTTTATCATTGTTAATGACGCTTAATGTATAATCAGCAATATTAATGAGAATGTAGCTATCCCCGAAATCATTCGCACACAAACGGCACCGTTCCATATTTATTTTTATTTGACGGATACGCTCTTCAACAGGAACATTCAAGGATTTAAGGGTAGCGGGCCCGATTATTCCATCCACCTCAAGATCATGACGTTTCTGGAAATTGCGTATTCCCTGCTCCAAAGACTCATCATATATATACTTTACTGGGCCGGGCTCGACTTTTAAATCACCTGTCATCACAAGACGTTCCCGCAATAATTTAATAAATCCACCGCGTGTGACAAATGGACGTCGGCGAGGACGCATTTCCTTTGGAATTTTGGATAGGTCAACTTCTACTCGCCAGTCACCCTTATGCATCTTTGGGTAATTAGGCAGATGAGGCCACCCACCCTTTAATGCAATAGCGTTGTAGTGATCTAACGCTTCCCTAAGTTTCATATAATAAGGATCATGGGGTAAAAAACTAAGGAGAGTCTCTTCAATGCTATGTGAATCAATAGCATCCTCAAGAGCTGTGGCCAAATCGTATTCTTTTTCATCTATGTCCGATCTCAGGTTCACGACATCCAGATTAATACATCCACCCAACAAATGGGAGCTATAGGTAAGAAACGCATCGGTAAGCAAAAGATCAAGGTCTATAAATAAATTAAAATCTGCTGGCAATCCTTGAGCTTGACAGCAGTTAATATCTTGGTAAATAGAGTCAATTGCGGCCACATGATAATTTTCAGAATTAAGACCTTCAGCCCAGGCATTGTTTATGACTCGAATGAGGGACTCTATGTGTGGAAGGGGACCGCTATCATCACTCCATGCACGCTGATAACTGCGTTTTGCATAAAAAAGTGATACCATAAGTGGTGTATAAATGGGCTCTCGTTGCACAGTAAGCCGGGGAGGAATGCCGGCTTTTTCAAGCCTTTGGTAGAGGTTTTTGATTATATGCTCATCAACGGATTGAGGAGCGCTATTGAGTAGATGTGGGCATGCATTAATGATTATAATAAAAAAAAACACCTTAATAATATGCCACCCTGTGCCCTTCTTTATCCTATAATACACTCGCATAATCCTCGCTTATTGCCTCTCTAACAAATTGTGCGCTCATTTCCCACTATGAAATATTCATAAAACCAATGAATTTTCATAAAAATTTTTTTATTTTTTTAATTTTTTTATTACAGCTCACAGACGATAATAATTTATTTAACCTCTAAAAATAGTTTAAATCAATTATATCTTAATAGCAAGAAATACAATTTTATTACTTAAAATATTTTTGAGCTTCGCAAGAAGGGTAAGAGAGGAAGGACTTATTATTTTACCAACGGACGCTGTATCCCCGCACATCCACATGCACAAAGGGGCCATGATATAAGGATTTCTTATATATGCCAAGACCACCCCTATACGGTGTGTAGTGATCAGAAGCAAATAGTGCATCGATAATATTATACATAATTAATGCATCACGATAATTGATCACGCTGTCATGGTTAAGATCATCCATTATTCCATCAACAGGATTTTCGTCAATAAAAATATCCGCTGCATATCCGTATTGGTGCTGACTATAGTTCACATTTCCAATTGCATTGTTATAGTACGGTGTTCGATAACCGCTCAGGATGTGGAGCGTGCTCGCATGATAACCCTCCTGGTTTATCCTCTCAAGTATCACTTCCAGTTTCAGGAGGAGTTTCTCTTGAAGCACCATATACTTAGGGAAAGAGCCCTCTTGTTTACACAGAAATTGTTGTAATCTGAAATGAGGGGACACAAGGACATTTTGATTCTCTTCAGTTACTCGAATAAAACCTTTTGGTGTATGATATTGACGTTTCCCTTTACAAAAAGACACCGGATATTCGCCAATACGATACCCCTCTATGTATTCCCCTTTCACCTCATCATAAGGCACCATTACAAACACATTAAATACCATCTCCAATCCCTCCGGAGGGCAAAGCGCCAGGGTATATATACCGGGAGCAGATGGTGCCTGATAGGAAAAATCAATATCGGTTTCTAATGTGACAGTCCCTGCTAATGCGAAAATTTGAAAAGAAGTACTGTGGTGAGAGGAGAGGATAGTGAACTTCAATGTCTCTCGCGGAAGAAGATAAATTCCGAGTATCTGATAAGATGACAAAAAATCACGGACTTTGACGGTGAAGTCTACTTTCCCTGTTGAAAAGGTCTTTGTCATTGCATGTGGTGTAAAGGTGAGGGAGAAAAAACACCAAAAAAGAGCATATAAGACAAGGATTCCTTGTCTGTGTTTAATATTGTGTATAGTATATTGCTTAATTAAGCTGAGAGTTATACCCATGTATCAATCCTATCATGCATATTAAGAACATCCTCACGTGATGAAATTTTATTTCTTTAAATAATATTTTAATTCTGCTTATTATTCAATAGCATTTATATGCGCATAAAATTGCCATTTAAATCTTCATCATTGACAAACAATCTTGGTTTCCTTATACTTCTTTTATAACCAAATTTTTAGGGGGGAAGAGCATGACCTTATCAAGTTCCAACCATGACCGAACCTGTCTTTTTTTTGTAGTGGTGATTTTTGTGTGTCTTATCACTGCATGTGTTATATCTTCATCACAACGATACCCGCACACAGATCAAGCAGATCAGGCACGCTACAAGGCGCTCGAAGATAAAATCTCTCACCTTCAGTTGATCATGTTGGAAAAAGATGCGCAGATAAATGCTCTCCAGGATCGTCTCAACGTCCAGCAGAACATCCTTGATGATGCTGTCATGGAGGTCGTCAGGGCAAAGGCCAAGCTTCGCAGTGTAGAAAGTAAAGCGGAAGCAGCGTCAAATATGGCCGAGGCGGAAATCGCACTAGAAGCCTTGAAGATGAGAGTCACCAAGCAGGATGAAAATACAGCAGTCCTTAAGGCTGAGCAACTGTTGCAACTAAGTGCGGGGGAGTTTAATAAGGAAAACTATGGAGGCTCCCTTTATCTTACAAGTCAGGCCAAAGCTCATATCAGGGCTGGCCAATTACGCTGCAGGGGACAGGACAACGGACCAACATTAAATGGAGAGTTATTGTTTGCCGAACCTTTGCCGCTCCAGGTCCTGAGAAAAAGTAATCTCAGGGATGGCCCCAGTCTTAACAGCAAGGTCATCACTACGCTGGACCAAAATACATTGGTCATAGGCTATTCCTATAAGGATAAATGGATAAGGGTAAAATGTGAGGATGGTGCAAAGGGGTGGATCTTTCGTAGCTTGGTGGGTGATCGCTAATGCATGAGCAGCAGATAATTCCCTCGTAAATTCTCTGAATATTAGTGTGCGATTTCCTGTTTTTCTGTTCGCGCGTATTCCTCAGCGCACACCACTTGGTTGCGTCCATTTTTCTTCGCTTGATATAACGCCTCATCAGCTTTACTAATAAGACTCTGAGGTTCATCGCCATGCATGGGAAATAAAGCAACACCCACACTTACTGTGACCTGGATCGGGTGGGAATTGCCCCCAATTTTTTCCTTAACGATCGTGTGACGAATCCTCTCTGCCATGGCGACCCCATCCTTTTGTCCGATTTCCGGAAGAATAATAATAAACTCCTCTCCGCCATATCGTGCAGCATAATCACACTTTCGGATAGATTTTCTAAAAATTTCGCTCATTTGACGAAGGACTTCATCACCCGCCAGGTGACCATAGGTATCGTTATACTTTTTAAAATAATCAATATCAATGATCAATAAGGTCAATTGACTATTATATCGACGGGAACGGGCCATCTCTTTGTCGAGGGTCTCCATTAAATGCTTGCGGTTGTAAAGTGCGGTCAGGCTATCGGTAACGGAAATTTCTTCTAATTCCATGTTCTTTTCGCGTAACCTTTTATTTACCGCATCCAGGTCCTCTCTTCCCTTGCGAAGGCGTGCTACCATATGGTTAAAAACTCCTGTTAAATAACCCACTTCACAGCGACTCCGAACCGGAAGGTCCACATCGAGATCGCCCGCAGCAACCTTACCAGCGCCCTTGGTAAGGCAATCCAAGGGACGCACAATGGTAAGGCCAAGGAAATAGGCACAAAAACTTATGCAGAGCAGCACAACCCCTACCAGGGTCAATGTTATATTGCGAAGGCGAACAATTTGAGCATATGCCTTTTCTCTCTCTTTTTCAGCGATCACTCCCCAATCCAGAATAGGCACCCTCTTAAGGGCGCCCACCACCATTTTCTCCTTATACCCTTCATAATTCAAAGGAAATTTTATCTGAGAAAAGAGGCGACGCGCGATTTTTTTTGTGAGCTTCGTATGGACAAATTTTGTTGAGACGGGGTGAGAACTCTCCAGCACTATTCCATCCTCTGTAAGTATATAGAGTTCGCCTGTTTCACCTTGGGTATAGTTCTTAAGCATCATGCGTATGGTTTTAAAATTTAATTTTGCAGCCAGAAGGCCGAGTATCTGATCGTTCGGAGATCTTATGGGCTCTGCAATTATCATAATACCAGTTCCGTAAACTTCACTCCAATAGGCTTTACCTATGATAGGCTTGTTTGTTTGGGCCATTGCGAGCCAATTTTCAGGCAGTTTCACGCTGCTGACCTTATCTGCATTGGTGACAACTACATTTCCCTCAAGGTCTGTGAGCATCAGTTCTTCATAATCAATGAACTTTTCCCGGACAGACCGGAGGTAATCCTTAAGCCGGCGGAGGGTGACTCTGTTTTCAATCCGCATAAAATCCCTACTGGCAATCTTCTCGAAATCTTCCGAAACCAGATAGGAACTGGAAAAAACACGTATATCATAGATCCTTTCCTTGAGCCACAGATCAACCTCGCGAGCGGCTTGTGCAGTAATATCTTTCAATTCTTGCGTGATCTTTGCGCTGAGAAATTTCCTGTTTTGGACATAGGAAAGCCACCCCATACTCACTGAAGGAATGATGGTGGCCAGAAGAGCGAAAATAATGATCTTGCTTTTTATGCTGCTTAAGGGGGCAATCTGGAAAAGACATGGTTCGGATGTTCCCTGAGGGCCTGGATTCCCTTTGTCCTCGATTGATTTTGCCTGTACCCTGTTTTTACTGTATGGTTTCAAAAATATCTCATCCTCCATTTTATTCTAAATTACGATATATTATCGGCGCATGATAAGGTTTGTATCGGGGATAAAAAGTATTCTCCCTCTGGTGTTAACGAGGCTCTGGAGAGCTAAAAGGTGTGAAATAGTTGACTTTCAGCGGAAAAAGAGTTATATTATTTCATCTTTTTTAGCAAAAAAAGTCGTATATCAAAATTCAAAATATCACTCATGGGAAACAAAAATTTAAAAAGGGGGGAAGTAGTGGATGAACTCAATAAAGAAATTACTATGTATATTAACTATTTGTTGTATTATTTGTTCACTATGTGTGCTATGGGCGGGCAGAGCATATGCAGAGGATCAAGGCGTCTATCTTGAAATTGATACCGCATCCATAAGAGTTGGGAATAATGGTGACAGCCCCAATATTTTCCTCAATTCCTTTGAAGCGAATGCAACAGGTATGGATGAAGGAGGTTTCACTATAGGTGGCACATACTTTGATAAATCCCGTGCACCACTCATATATCCTGTCGATAAAAGCACTGGTCTTCCCGCAACTCCCTTAGAATTGTTTCATTATAACGGGAATGAAGTCTCTGGCTCAATTCATTCGAAATGTTCCCCACCGGACGTTGAATTCAGATGTAAGCCAACAACTGCTCATACTGGAGGAACCTATAGATGGCGGATTGTTCTCCAAGGAATACCCTGTTCTGATATTAATATAAAGATTTACGCCTGTGTCATGATGGCGGAGACAATGGGAAGCGGAGGAATATACTATAATAAAATTAAACTTCCGACTGCTGCCCAGACCGGCACATGGGTAGAAAATACCGGCCATATTATCCATGTGCCGACGAGCAATCCAAAGTTGGAAGTATGGGCAGAGCCCGGGCCAGGGCATAATTTTGTTCCTTTTCATATGACTGCTCTCAAAATGCCCTCACTTACCGACAGGAACTTTACGGATGATGCGCATGATGTTCTTCTTAATGGCTCGAATGATACGAGATTTACAATGATAAGTAATTCTCCCGCACAGATAGTGTTAAAGCTTCCGGAAGATAGCATTAATGAAATGGGCCAAACCACAACTGCCTTAGAAGCGGGAGATATGATCAATATTATAGTGGGAATTCCTGAAGAAAATTGTGTAGATATCTGCTTAGGAAGAGATTCCGCGCTCTTAGTGTATAATGCGCGCATTGATCAAACGGGGGAATCGGTTACAAATCTTATTGATGGTTTTGTGGATCAACATGGATGCTATGGCCCAGGGGGAGTATGCATAGATCCAAGTTACGGAAGGCAAGGCTGTGAGTGCGAGGGATCGATAGGGGGAAGGAATAGCATTCCTGCAAATTTTGAGATAATTTATGCCTATAATTATTATTATGTTTATGGCCTCATAGAGTTCAATGGTGAGAGCAGGTTACAGGACATTGAAATAAATAGTGTAAAATTGAATAATACAATCCCGGTATATCCTTTTTATAATCCAATAGGAGACTTTGACAACGATGGCATTGAGGAGATGATTGTCTATTTTCCTTGCAGAGGGACGGATATAGGATCGGGTAATACTTCATTGACTGTCACGGGAAAACTTAAAGATGGTATTACCACCTTTGGAGGAATTGATACGGTGTGTATACAATCTTTGGCGTGCTCGTGCAATAATAATTAGAGTTTTCCCCTATATATCTCTATTTTCTTTTTGATCTCTTTATTTGTTCCATGTGAGAGTTTATACGCTTCCTCAGAAGCGCGGAGCGCTCGCTTAAAATCGTGTGCCTCTGCATAGGCAATGGCGAGGGTATCCAAAAAATTTTCATTTCGCTCCAATTCAACCGCCCTCTCCGCATAGCGTATTGCTCGTTGTACATCTCTATACCTTCTGTCTTCACTTGTTGCGAGCATCCATGCCATATTATTATAAGGCAGGGCAAAATTCGGATCGAGTTTTGTTGCCCATTCATACGATTCACCAGCCCTCTCATAATCTCTTTTTCTCCAAAGCGCACACCCTAAATTATACCATTGTCGGGATAAGCTTCGTTTATCCTCCTTTTCATGAGAAAACGGCATTGACGCCTTGAGAAAATCACACACAATTTCAGGATCACTCTTTGAAACGAATATTTTTTCAAGTAAACGTGAGAGTATAGGTGTATGGGAAAGTAAAGTGTGATAAAGCTCGATTGCACACTCCAGTTGGCCCGTCTTTACATACTCAACCTCAAAATCTATCATCGGAGCCATAGTGATGGCCGGATCACTTCTGAATGCCCGCTCAAGATGTGCATGTGCTTCCTTGCATTTTTTTTCTTGAATATATATGCCTGCGAGATTTATCCGAGCATCATGATAATTTGGGTCCAACGAAATCGCTTTCTCGAAAGTTGCTCTCGCCTGCTCTCTCATGTGTAAGGCAAGATAATTCTTTGCTAAATTATTATATGCAGGGATAAAACACGGATCAATCTCAAGAGCTTTATTGAGCATTGTGAGTGCATGCGCATATAACCCCTGGGCATAATAAGCTATCCCACTATTATTCAAAAATCCCGGTTTTTTATTCATGGGAGCTATGACCGCACCCTTCATAAAATAATCAAGTGCTTTATCATACTCTCCTTTATTATAAAAAATTGAACCGAGCGCTTCATATGCATACAACTCTTCCGTATCAAGAGCGAGTATCTCCTTAAATTTTTTTTCAGCAGCATCATTTTTAGAAAGCCTTCTGTATATAGCTCCCAACATGAGATGAACATCAATCCGGTCTGGATCGCTCTCGAGTATTTTCTCAAGCTCCTCAATTGCCCGGTCCCCTTCATTCAGGGCACTATAGGTAAATGCCAGATATTTGCGAGACTCAGTGTCAAAGGGATTGTGAGTCACTGCGTTCGTAAAATACACAATAGCCTGGGAATAATTATGGGATTGATAGGCAGATAATCCGTTTAAAAATACTTTAAGTTCACCAAGCTTATCCTTGGGATCTGGGTGGAGATCTAGGGGCTTTTTTTCGTGCACAGGCGTCCAAATATATCCAAGACTTTTTAATTTTTCCCTCATCTCATCATCAAGAGGTATTCTGCTTTCATCCTCTTTTACCTGCATACCATACCTCTTCTTGTAACATGCTAATTCGCTGTTCATCAAAGAAGCCCTCTCAGAAAATGTATCATATACATTGACGAGTTCCTTCGGATCATTCTCCATGTTGTAAAGCTCCGGTTTCGGTGCATATATGTATTTCCATCCATCCTTTCGGATCCCTTCAAGCGCACTCCATCCATGATTATAGAATCCAAAATGAGTTTCAAAATAATAAACATTCGCACGGTCCGCTTTTTTGTCTAATAAGGCCTCGCCGTGCATGCCATCAGGAATATTTATGCCCAGCAGGTAAAGAATGGAGGGAGCAATATCGGCATTGTGCGTGATCCTTTTCTCAACCTGCCCCTTTTTTATTTTCTCTGGAAAGCGAATAATTAACGGCACATGTAAGGTTGAATCGTACACAAAGAATGCGTGTGTGTCTTCTCCGTGCTCACCCAGCCCTTCCCCGTGATCAGAGGTCACACAGATAATCGTGTTATCATAGATTCCCATCTGCCTCATCGCGTGAAAAAGCCTGCCAAGACACGCATCCGTATAAATTATTTCTCCGTCATAGGCACTGACAATCCTCCCTTGGGAAGATGCCGTCTCATAAGGAGTTGTATAAGGAGCAGGAGCATCATATGGTGCATGAGGATCAAAACAATGAATAAAAAGAAAAAATGGTTGATCTCCTCTTTGTTGCAACCATGACTGGGCAGCGTTTACAATATCCCCTGCCCTTCTCTCCACATACAAGGATTTCTGCATCCTTTCCATAAGAGAGTCAGAGGCATCTCCCCCAAAGTTCTCATCATAGCTATCAAACCCCTGCGATAAGCCAAAACGAGAATGCATGACATATGCTCCTATAAAAGCTCCCGTCTTGTAACCTTCCTGCTGTAGTAGTTCAGGAAGCGTCACCTCCTCTCCTTTTAGCCTGAAACATCCATTACTCCTCACACCATGTTCGGAAGGATATAGGCCCGTTAATAATGTGGCATGAGAGGGGAGAGTAATCGGCACGGGTGTGTAATGAGAGGCAAAACGAATACCATCGTGAGCAAGACTGTCTATATGAGGGGTCTGTATTTTAGTATAGCCATAACAACTGAGATGATCTGCCCTTAAGGTATCGATAGAAATAAGGAGCACATTCGGTTTTGCCCTTGTGCTGCACGGATACATAAGTATGAGCATGAGCGCAAGTGCACATGTGACTGCCCGTTGAATCCTTTGACGAATCATTATTTCTCTCTATCCCACCTATGTGAGTATATCTATACAATATATCACTCCTGCGGTAATTTTTCATAAATAGAATAGATTATAGCATATATGGATCAGCAGATACAGGCGTCAATAGGGCAATCGCATGAAAAATTAAGTTAAAATTTTAGACTTAATTTTTTGATCAAAATAAGTAATTATCATACTTAAAGCATTATTTAATGATCTTTAGTTTATAAGATGAATAAAATTATTATATTTTCTAATACTATTATAGCTTATATTATGTTAGTTGAAAAAATTCTAAGAATTTGTTATATTATATAGCCTCAATTAATCAAGTATGGGAAATTATTGGGGGAGGAAGAGGAAGACACATTATATTTTTTGATATAATAATTTTATTATTAATTTAATCATTTTTTTATATAATAAACTTATAATTTTTATTATATTAGTTGAAAAAATTTTAAGAATTTGTTATACTCTATAGACAAAATTAATCTATTTCAAAAGATTGTTACAACCTATATGAGTGCACCTTTGTGAGGGGGGCATATATATACAACACAACAAAAGGAGGTAATAAAAAATTATATAAAAGGGGGGGGTGAAAAATTATTTATTTGAGAAAACTAGTAGGTAGAAAGGTATTTTATTGCTAATGAAAGGAAGGGAGCAAAAGAAATGGTAAAGTGTAAAAATTGTATAGTATTTTTCATGGTAATATCTATTGGATTACTATTTATGGGGCGGAGTGCATGGTCTGCACAAACTCTACTGCTCGATCCAGTGGGACTTTCGGGATATATGACCTATTTAGAAATCCCTTATGAATCTGTGTTAATTAAGATTGAAGATCCCGGTCTCAAAGCGGCAATCTATGAAACCCTTAAATTAAATAAGACAAAACCATTGACAATAACGGATGCCCTTAAAGTCGTCAATTTGGATGCAAGCAATAGAAATATTCGCAGCCTCAATGGAATAGAATCCTTAATTAACTTAGAATGGCTCTACCTCAGTAATAACCATATAGGAGATATATCTCCCCTGGCAGGTTTAACCAGTCTTCAAGTAGTACTTCTTGATAACAATGAAATATGGGATTTTAGCCCGTTAGACAATTTGCCCAATTTGCGGTGGGTTTTAAAGAAAATCGAAACTGCATATGATTATGATTATCCTTATGATGATTATTATACTGATAATTATTATACTGAATGTACGTGGTGTGATAGGGAAGAAGACTATGATCCTTACGAGTATTATTATACTGATAATTATTATACTGAATGTACATGGTGTGATAGGGAAGAAGACTATGATCCTTACGAGTATTATTATACTGAATGCTATGGGCCAGACGGAAAGAACGTATGCGGAGATAAGGATGTAAGGTATTGGACATCCAACTTACCTCACAACTATGCATCCTCAATACTTGGCCAATGGTATCCTAAGTCTCATTTTTATCCTGGCATACCAACGTATTTTAGTGAATATATTGATCATTTAACGCCGCAGGAGTATAAAAAACCCGTTGCGCCTCATGTTGTAGGTCCTCAAGAAAAAATAACCCAGAAGTATAATGCGGACTTGGAAGAAGCGCAACAAGATTACAATGAACAGCTTGAAAAATTAGCGAAAGAAAAAGATGATTACGAATATTACTATAATAAATACAATGAGATATATCAAGAGTATATGGACGAAGTTACGAGAATCACTGACGAGTATTATGCACAATTGTATGCACTTTAACCTGATGCTTTCTGCTGATGTTACATCTCACATACACTTTAAGTGAAGGTTACTCCTCATGGAAACTTCCTAAAACAGCAGAGAGGATTATCCATATTTTAAAAGAAAGGGGGGATGGGAAGAACAGGATAAAAGCTTACCCATAAGAATTGAAATGAGGCAGTCGAAGGGGGGTGAGAGAGGCCACATTATAAAATAATTATTTTATTAATTTTATACAAAGCACATTCTTAAAAGAGAGAGGGTATTCAATGAAATTACTTAGGAATTTATTTATATTTTCCGTATGTATGGTTTTTTGTATGGTATGTATAGGACAAGCTCAGGCGGGTATCGGCGTAGAGATTGATAATGCAAATATAGGAAGTGATCGTGATATGAGCATTTTTACAGGAGGAAGGAATAATGTGGATTATTATGCCCATGGTGTTCCTGATGGAAGAGGGGTAAATTTTATTCCTCCTTGCGCTCCTTTGATCAATCCTCCCACCGTGAGCGGTGGAGGCCCTGCAACCCCCATGGAATTATATGAAAGCCAAAATTTCAAAGGGTGGGATGTGATCTATACAGGATCCCCTTCTATTCAGAAAAATTGGCCTGAGGGAGTAGTAAATATTCCTGAAGCTCCGGTCGCGGCGGGAAGATGTTTCCCCGTCCCCTTCCCATCTACCCTTACTCCCGCTGGAAATGGCGGCTGGTATAGATGGCGAATCGTTTTGCAGGAAAAACCCCATTCCGATTTTGTGTTAAAAGTCAGGGGATGTATATTAGAAAATGAAGGATTAACAGTGTATAAACCTAGTACTCCGGAAATAATCGAGGCTGCCACGACACCGCGGGATAGCGCTGCTGGTGAAACAGGGGCTTTTCATCTCAATAACAATCTCATTCAATTTATTCCAAGCGCCAATCCAACAATTAAAGTATGGGCAGAGCCCGGACCTTACAGCACCTTTTCTACCCCATTTAATATGGCAGGGGTTGTTATGCCCGGAGGTCTCAGCAGAGATGATGCTGATGATTGTACTGTTCTGGATGGATCAGCCGACACACGATTTGCACTCGTAGGTAATTTTGATGCAACTATTCTTTTGCAGCTTCCTGAGGATGGCATCAATGAATGTAATCAAGAGACTAGCGTATTGCATCAAGGAGATATGATAGAGATAATCATCAAGATTCCGGATAATAATGTGGTTGATGTCCGTTTGGGAAGACAATCTGTGTGGCTACAATATAATGCTATTGTAGGGACTTCCATAACAAGCCGATTACCAAATCTGCCTTGGAGTGTGGGACCACAGGACCCTCTTTCCTTGGATGATTATATACTGTAGTATGCACTGCGTGGATAAGTTCATGTACAGCGTAGGCGCTGTACATGAACTTGCCATAATAAAAGGTACAAGTTATGGCGAGGTTGGAGAAAGAAAATCTGAAGTAAGGAGAGAGCTTTATGATTTTATTAAGAAGAAGTATTACGCAGGTATTATTTTTAACAGGAATACTTTTTTTGTGCCTTTTTTTGTTAGGTTTTGGAGAAAGATCGGCACGAGGAGCCATCGGTGTTGAGATTGATAACGCCAACATAATAAGCGACCGTGATATGAACATATTTACCGGTGGAAGAAATAATGTGGATTATAATGCGCATGGCATTCCGGGCGGGAGAGGTGTCAATTTCGTTCCGCCTGCTGCTCCCTTGCTCAACCCTTCGACCGTGAGTGGCGGAGGCCCTGCAACGCCGATGGAGTTATATGAGAACCAGAGCTTTAGAGGGTGGGATGTACTCTATACGGGTGTGCCTTCTGTCTCGAAAAACTGGCCAGAGGGTATAGTGAATATTCCCGAGCCTCCGGTAGCGGCGGGAAGATGTTTCCCCGTCCCCTTTTCAGCTACTCTTACTCCCGCAGGAACCGGGAGCTGGTATAGATGGCGGATCGTCCTGCAAGAGAAACCTCATTCTGATATTAATTTGAAAATCAGGGGCTGTATAATGGGAAATGAGGGCTTAACAGTATACAAGCCATACACTCCCGGGATTATAAATACGGCGACGACCCCAAGTGATAGTGCCGCGGGTGAAACAGGAAGGGTCGAGCTTAACAACGGGACCAATTGCTTTATCCGGAGCGCTACTCCACGATTATTAGTATGGGCATGTCCGGGACCATACAGTGTGTTCGAAGATCCCTTCAAAATGACTGCGATAAAATTTGGCGGGCAGCGTTCACGAGATGAGAATAATGACGCTGACGAGATAGTATTGGATGGCTTTGTTGAAACCAGGTTCGTGTTGGTCGGCAATTTTGAAACCTGTGTCACATTAAAATTCCCGGAAAATGGTTTTAATCAAATTGGTGAAAAGACCAGTACGCTCCACCATGCAGATATGATTGATATTATAGTGCAGATCCCAAAGAACAATAACGTTGATATTTATTTGGGGAGACAATCCGTATGGTTGGAATATAACGGGATCGTAGGTACATCCGTAGAAGGCCCGCTGCCTGATCTTCCCTGGAGTATTGAACCGGGTGATCCTTTGGAACTAGATGATTACATTAAATAATCTAAATCATCACAGGGGTAATGAAGGGAACAAAAAAGAATCGAGAGGAGGAGAATTAAAAATTATTAATAATGAGATGGAAGAGTAAACATTATGTATATTTAGTGGTACCCATTATATATATCATGATAATGGGCTGCGCTCAAAATTTTAAAGGGATGAGAAAAGAAGCTCAAGTTGACGCTGAACATGAGAGATGCACTATTGAGTATGATGAAAAAAACTCAACCTTCCATATCGACTGCAACAATATCAGCCGGGAGTTACTCTTCAGGCAGCTAGCGCGCAGAACAGGGTGGATTTTTCACATTGAGTCGAATGTAGATGATTTTTATCTCTCTCACTATAAAGGACAGATAGAGAATTCATCGATAAGCAAAGCCATTGAGCATATCGTAGAGGGAAGCGGATATCCATTTGTATTTACCAAAGAGCATGACCTTGTGGGTCACAGGGGGAAAACCCATGTTATAGAAATCTCCATGGAAGAGAAGTTTCCCTATACGAGTATGTGTAAGCATGAAAGGATCTTTTTACCGGATAATTATTTTGTAAGAGATGCACTTTGTAATTATACGGTTGAGGAACTCTCATATCCTCTTAAGAGTGAGGATGAAAATATAGTTAATCAAGCGATTATCGGTCTGCAATGCAGTAGAGACCCACAAGCTGTCGATCTGTTGCTCCCTTTATTAAAACATCACCATCAAGAAGTGGTGATGGTCGCAGTCTCAGCTCTTATTAATAAAGCTATTAAATGGGGATACAAGGATAAAATAAAACCTTATTTTATTGATACCTTGCATGAAAGGGAATTTAAACAGAAACATCTCATTCTACCGGGTTTGGCAAAATTTGGCGATGACGATCTTGCGCCTGTAGTTATTCCCTATTTAACTGATGAGGATCGGACTCTGCGACTTGCCGCCATGCGGGCTCTGGCATTCATAACAGCTGATGAGTCTATGATTGACCCTC
This sequence comes from bacterium, assembly GCA_049472395.1. Taxonomy (GTDB): domain Bacteria; phylum SZUA-182; class SZUA-182; order DTGQ01; family JBLIRR01; genus JBLIRR01. The sequence goes on from JBLIRR010000047.1 coordinate 37,003, forward strand.
TTATAAAGGCCCTTCGGATGGCAAAGGATGATGATGATACAGAAGCTCAAAAGATCATATTGCTGACACTCGGGAAAATCGGAACAGAGAAAGCCTTATCCATTGTTGAAAAAAATTTTCTCACGCAGGGGGAAGATGTGGTCCAATATATTGCCGCAAAAATTCTTACATGGGAAAGTGTGGCGTGTAATGAGAGACGCCAGGAAATGGTATATGCAGCCATATCGGGGGGGGACGCAACAAAACAGAGAATATTTGAGGTATTGGCGTCCTCATCATGTTATGTCGAGGTGTTGGGGAAATTAGTAAACGCTCCTATAGCGCGTAATATTAAGGGGAGGATAGTGAAGGCCCTTGCTTTTTCAGGAAAGGAAAGAGGCTTAGCCCTGTTAGGGGAGATGTTGGAGAATGAGAATAACTCATCCACGCTTAAAAAGCAGGTTATTGAGTCTTTTACCTATGTTGAGGATCCAGGTGCGTATGATTATATTGTCGAGAGAATAAAAATGGATCGCCATCCTGAGGTCCGATGTTGTGCTGTTCGAAATCTGGTCCCTTATAGCATAAATATGGAAAATAATCTATTGGAGCCGTTGGAGGTTGCGCTTTATGATGATCAAGAGACGGTTCGAAAAGAAGCAATAGATGTTATAAGCGTAATCGGCACGAGTGAATATATACCACTGCTTTATATAGCTATGAAAGATACAAATGAGTATGTAAGCAAAAAAGCCAAGGAGTTATTAGATCTATGGGAGGAAAAATGGGATTAATACAGATTATCCCTATGAAAAAGAACTTAATATTTTCTTTACTAGGCATTGTAATTCTGAGTTTTACACTCACTCTTTCCTCTGTAAGGGGCGAGGAGCCACAACTGACTATCGGGTATAATGATGGATTTATAAGCATTGCTGCAGAAAATGTCACTATAGAGAAAATATTAAGGGAGTTATCTAATAAGATAGGTCTTATCATGAAAATAAAATCAAAGGATGACGGATTCTATGAAAAAAGATATAGCGGGAAGATAGAAAAAGTACCACCGCAAAAAGCCTTTGAAGCGGTACTCCGGGGGGTAAACTATATCTTTACGTCATTTCCGACCTCTGAGGTTTTAAAGCAGAAACAATTAAAAACAGCTCACATATTTGTGTTGGGAAACGGAAAAAGGAAAAGAGCAGTAGAGAATCTCATTTTGCCAAAAGATTTTCTGTATAAAAAGCCCTTGCATGAATATACCTTAGAGGAGCTTCAAGATGCATGCCGCTATGGAAGCAAAGATGATAAATTGCGGGCCCTGATTGGGTTGTCAAGGTGCAAGGAACCCGGTGCACGGGAGTTGTTAAAGTCTTTTCTCACAGGAGATGACTCCGATCTTGCCAATGAAGCAGTCAATGCCCTTTCGATCCGGGCACTAAAGCTGGGAGAGAGGGATAAGGTTATTCCTCTCCTTGCAGAGGCCTTAAAGGATCAAAATAGTAAGGGCGCCTATTCCGCTATGCTTGCTCTTGGGAAATTAAAAGATAATTCTGTGTTACCTTCCATACTTCCCTATCTTAAAGCCGCGGACCCCCATTTACAGTCCGCGGCAGCGCGTGCGTTAGGTCTTCTTGGAAGTAGTGATGCAATAAAACCGCTTACACAGACAGTTATGCAGAGCAAAGATAAAAATGCTCAAATTCTTGCACTCAAGGCACTTGGGAGTATAGGAACTGATGAAGCGATGAATGTAGTAAAAGAAATTTTTAAATTTGGGGAAATAGAACAGCAACAGGCAGCTGCGGCACTATTAGCTCGTTCCGGGAAAGGCGTGGATAATGAGATTGAAAAGGAAATTCTGGATAAACTGCGGAATGGAGAAATTGAGCACAGTACTCTGCGAGCTTTTGCTCATTCTCCCTATGTTGATCTTTTGAGCAGCTCTTTAACAGACACAACCGTAAATGACAGCACGAAAAAAGAGATTATACGTGCCCTTTCCACTGCTGAAAATGGAAACGGAGCACAAGTATTATCAGCAGCATTCAATCAATGCTCAAGCAGCGAGATAAAGAAAGAAGTACTACAGAGGGTTCAGAATTTAGGTGCTGACGTAGGATTTGCCTTTTATAGCTCCTGTATTGAAGATGAAAGTGATTCAGCTCTCAGAAAATTGGCAGTGGAGAATCTTATAGCGTATAGATTTGATCCCAAGCTCAATGAACCTCTCTCTGTTGCGTTAACGGATGATAATCTTAATGTGAGAAGAGCAGCGATCGATGTGATAGACAATATTGTTGTCGGCAAGGAGATAGACAAAAAATTTATCCCCCTTCTTAAGGGGGCGCTCAATGAGAATGATCATTATATTAAAGAAAAGGCCCAGCTGGCACTTGAAAGAATAACTTTTTAGGAGGAGTGTGAAATAAATCATGAGAATGGAACGGATAGTAACTACTATAAAAGTACAATTAATTTTTCTCTTTATTCCTTTATGTATAGCAGGGCATTGTTCATTAGTCCATGCAGGAATTTTACAAGTCGGACCTCTTGGGGATGGATATGTGTATACTACTATTCAAAGCGCAATAGAAGATGCGTCTGATGACGATACAGTCCTGGTGAGCGAGGGCGTGTATTGTGAAAATATAGACTTTCTTGGCAAGGCTATTACGGTAAAGAGCACCATGGGCGCTCATACAACACATATTGATGGGACCGGATCGGGGTCTGTGGTTACTTTTGCTGCTCAAGAAGATGGACCGATATTTTACGGAGCTGTCCTTGAAGGCTTTACCATCATGAACGGAAAAAGTACTTGTGGCGGGGGAATATACTGTTTTAAGTCTTCACCCAAGATTGTGAAAAATATCATTATGAATAACAGCGCCATGAATGATGATGGTATTGGATTCGGAGGGGGAATCTTTTGTAATTATTATTCTTCCCCCCTCATTATAAATAATGAGATAAGAGAAAATAGCGCACTTACATGCGGGGGAGGTATTTATTGTTATAATAATTCGTGCGCAATTCTTGTGAATAATACAATCAGTAATAATAGTGCAATCTCATTTGACAGTTCCATCGATACGTTTGGTGGTGGTGTATTCAGTCAATTCGCATCGTTTCTCATTTTAAATACAAATACTATTACAGAGAATTATGCAAATTATGGTTCCGCCATTTGCGCCCATAAGTCATCCCTCACTATTTCAAATAGCATCATCTGGGCTAATGAGGGCAATGAGCTCTATGGACTGGAGGGGAGCAGCATAAGCTATTGCCTTATCCAAGGGATAGATCCTGCTTCAAATCATAATAATATCTCGGCTGATCCAAAATTTCTCGACCCGGAAAATGGGGACTACCATTTAAGCAGCGAATCCCCATGTATCGATAAGGGGGATAGTACTGCCCTTTATCTTCCTTCAACAGATTTGGATGGTGTCGAAAGAAAGCTTAATGGAGAGCCCGATATTGGCGCCTATGAATATGCCAATACCTTAGAGGTGGGGGAAAACCATAGGTATTCGACGATTCAGGAGGCGATCGATAAAGCACTTCAGGGTGATACTATTTTAGTGTACCCAGGAGAATACCGCGAAAATATAAGTTTTAAAGGAAAAGCCATCACTGTGCGGGCGGTTGAGGGAACAAAGAAAACATTTATTATAAGCCCAGAATTCCTTCCCGCTGTCAGATTTACTTCTGGTGAGAAAGAGGACAGTGTGCTGGAAGGCTTTACCATCAAAGAGAGCGAATCAAATTTTGGCGGGGCCATCTGGTGCGCAAGCTCAAGTCCCACCATAAAGAAAAATTGTATTATCCACAATAGGGCAGAAATAGGAGGCGCACTTTTTTGCCAATCATCTTCTCCCACTATAATGGAGAATGTCATTCGTGCTAATTCCAGCACCAATGGAGGGGCAATTTTCTTATCCAAATCATTCCCGCTCATTATAAACAATATCATAAGGGACAATATCGCTGATGAAACAGGCGGAGCCTTTAATATCTCAGACTCCGCGCCATTTCTGGCAAATAATTGTATATTCAATAACAGTGCGCAGAATGGAAGTTGCTTATTTGCTGAGGCTTCTTCTCCGGTCATGGTGAATAACACCATTGTCGGCAACTTTGCAGAGAAAGGGCATGCCCTCTTCTTTATAAATTGTGAGCCTGCCCTCCATAACACAATATTGTGGATGAATGGGAAAGAATTTCAGGGAGTGGACCCTGAGGTCGTGCACCATTGCACTATTGGCAGCGGCGATTACAGATATGCTGATATCAATGATAATATCAAAGGTGATCCCCTCTTTGTTGATGAGGAGAATAATGATTATCGTCTTGATCCTTCTTCTCCTTGTATCGATACAGGAGAAAAAAACGCGCCCTTTTTACCTTTAGTGGATATTGAGAGAAAGAACAGAACAATAAATGAGCTGCCGGATATGGGGGCATATGAATATGTAGATCGTGCGATAATTGGAGATACACCGATTCATGATACCGTAGGCGTGGATATTCAGGACATGGATGATCTTATTCAACCTGTAATAACAGTAGATGAGGAGAAAACTATTGAGATACCATACGGGGAGAGCGGCATTGCATTTTCAGAGATTGAAATAAACGTTGTCGCAACAGATGACAATGACCCTGAGCCTTTATTAATAAATGATGCGCCCTCGTATCTGCCCCTTGGCGATACCCTTATTACCTTTTCAGCAATTGATGATTTTGGCAATAGTGCAACCACAATTGTGAAGATAACGGTCAAGCTGGAGCCGGATACTACACCTCCCGTGATGACCCATCCCGCGGATCAAGTTATTGAAATAGAGTGTGGGGAAGAGGAGGGAGTGCCGCACGCTCGCCTCGATTTATCGGCGAGCGCGTATGATGACCGGGATCTTACTATAGAGCCTACGAATAATGCACCATCTTGGTTTCCGGTGGGAGACACGGTGGTTACCTTTATTGCCGTTGATAGTGCAGGAAATAGTACGTCTAAAACTATAACCATAACCGTTGTCGAGGTCGATACTACCCCACCAGAGTTGGAAATACCTGATAATCAGGTAATAGAGATTACCTCAGGCACGGCAGGTGGTGTGCCTCGCGGTGATGTAAATTTATCCGCGCATGCTTACGATGCGTGCGATCAGGAAGTAAAGATAATACATAATGCACCTGAAGTATTCCCAAGTGGCGACACAATTGTTACCTTTACCGCACGAGATAAGGCAGGTAACACGACCCATCAACTTCTCACAATATCTGTGAAGATAACCGCCACACAAGAGCCTCCTGTATCTCCATCAGAAAAACAGAGTGCTCCGGATTGGACTCCGGTATGGACGCAAAATTGGAGATGGAATTTTCTGCCTTTTGAAAGCAATTACCGATACAGCCTACCTCTATGGTGGCAAAGAAATTTATCAGACTACTATATGTGGAGTGAGTGGATCTTGAATAAATAAAGATCAAACAAATAATATTCAAAGGGGGTGATTCGGAGTTATAAAATAATGGCGTGGATAACAGAATTTATTAATGTTTAGCCGATCTAGGGAGGTTAATTGGGGATAATGAATAATAAAATTAAAGGTGTTTTAGCTTTAACGGTAATGATGATTTTTAGTTTTTTAATGGTATATTCGGTAAGCGGGGCGGAGCGTGTCGAGCCTGTCCTTTATTCGGAGAATGATACGGACCTTATATATATCATGCCTCCACGCGGACCATGTATTTTTGTTAATAAAAATTCTTCAACCCCGGGCGATGGAAAAAGCTGGAATACAGCCGTAAACTCTATCCAGCAAGGGATTGATGCTGCCCATGCGCAAGGAATTTCTGAGATAAGGGTTGCCAGTGGCGTATATAAAGGGAATATAGAGATGTATGACGACATCTCCCTCTATGGTGGTTTCGGAGGAACAACCACAATAATAGGGCAGCACGATGTGGCAGAGTATGAGTGGTGCTTGGAATGTACCATGAATTATCCTGTGGTCATTTGTGCCAATAATTCAAAAATAAGCGGATTTGTGATCACAGGAGGCCTTTTGGAGAGAGGCGCGGGCATTTTATGCAGTAGAGTGAACAATGTAAGAATTGAAAATACTACCATTCATGGTAATGTTGCCGAGATAGCAGGAGGGGGTATATATTGCAAGGATTCTGAAGATATAGTGATTAGAGGCAACGTAATAAGAGATAACAGGGCACGAAAATACGGAGCAGGTCTCTATGTTGAGAATTCTTCTGTAGTGATTGAGAAAAATATTATAAGTAATAATTCTATAGATATCGCAGGGGCATTGTATGGAGGCGGCGCACTCGCCATTTCTCAGGCAGATGATGTACAGGTGATAAACAATTTAATTATAGACAATACAGCGCCCGGAATGGGCGGGGGAATACTCCTTATTCAATCTTCGCCTGATATTTATAACAATACCTTTGATGGAAATGATACCCATATTGCGTGCGATGACACCAGCTCTCCGCACATTTACAATTGCATACTACAAGGCCCGAACGCATTATCCGGTCCACATTGTAGTGCCAACTATTCTCTCGTAGATGTGGCTATGGCCGGAAAGGGCATAGGCAATGTGACTGGGAGTGCAGACTTCGTTGATTCTATTGAGTATCAGCTTGGACCGGAGTCGGAGTGCATAGACAATGGCAAGGCAATACTTGCGGTGGAAGATGACTTCTTCGGGACACCGAGACCCCAGATAATGTCGTATGATATTGGATATCATGAATATGTTGATCAAACTCCACCAGAAATAGACCTGCCCCCTATTCCGGCCATGGTTGAGGCCAATGCAGAAGGAGGGTATCTATTGAATCCGGCATGGCTGCACCCGACCGCTATTGATGATATGGAGGGCGAAGTAGAATGTAATGTCTCTATTGTGACGCAGGATGGGGAGTATGTACCGGTGGGAGACAATGTTGTGTTACCACCCGGGACTTACACCCTGATATTCACTGCGAGTGATACAAGTGGCAATACCGCTGAAGAAATAATAGTGATTAAGGTCATGGATAGAACACCTCCGACCATTATGGCAGAAGACGAGCAGATTATTGAAGTTGCATGCGGGATTAAATTTATTGCCTATGATGATATAGTTGCTTCATTGACAGCCCGAGCAGAGGACATTTACGGCATTGAAGGAGAGCTTTCCATCGATGCCCCTGATCGGGTAGCGGTTGGTGACACCGTGACAGTGACTATCATGGCCGAGGATAGCTCAGGTAATGTGGCTACAAAGGATGTAAAGGTAACGGTTAAAGAAGCCGATTCGGTTGCACCCGTGATAGAGTTGGATAAAGCGAGCCCTATAACCGTCAATAAAGGCCAGAAGATAACAGTTAATGCAAAAGTGACGGATCAGTGTGATTCAAATCCTTCTATCGTATGGATCGAAGGAGAAACAAACATTCAAGAAGGAAAGACATTAACATACGATACAGGCAGTGTGAGCACGGGAGAGCATGAAATTATACTAAAAGCCACTGACAAGAGCGGAAACCAAAGCATCGCCACACTCATTATATCGGTGGGAGCTGCTGTACCAGGACAAACACCGCCATTTGGCAGTGGGTGGTTTTGGCCTACGACGACATCACCCGTGCAAGGGACATTCCTGCCGTGGCAAACAACTATAGGTGCAACTATCGGAACGAGTCCGAGCGCTCCATTGACTACTGCATGGACAACGCAGAGGAGTTCTTGGGATTGGCAAGTGCCGGCCACTGGTATTGGCCAAACTTTTATTTGGCCATGGTAAGAGCATAAGGACCAAAGAGTAAGAACAAATCGCCATCCTCATCTTGAAAGGGATGGCGATTTGTTTAACGCAGCAATTCTAATTTTGACGTGTGTGTATGCAACGGGGCGTCAGGTTTAGGGTAATCGCATTTATCCTGTTATCCTGTCAACTATTTTTTATGTGAATATAAAATTAGAATTGCTGAAGAGTAAGATCATTATTTTTCTCAATAATAAGATTATGATATAATAAAAGGAAAATATTTTAAGGGGGGGGGCGGACTCACTAAAAAGGGAGATTTATATTATGAAGGGGAGGAATTCGCAGCGTGTATATATTTATGTTTCATTTTTAATAATAGGGATGATCTTGAGTTATGCTCTTCGTGCAACAGGAGCAACCCTTGAAGTTGGGACGGACCCTACCGATGAATATCAAGCAATTCAATCCGCAATTGATGCTGCCAACGCAGGAGATATAATCCTTGTGGATGAGGGTACATATTATGAAAACATAGATTTTCAGGGAAAAGCTCTGAGGATCAAGAGTAAGGAAGGAGCTTCAAGGACAATTATTAATGGTTCGAACACAGATACGGTCGTTACCTTTTGCTCTCATGAAGAGAGAAGTTCGGTATTAGAGGGATTTACATTAACGAATGGCAACGGCGAATATGGAGGTGGCATTGCATGTTATTCTTCTTCTCCTACCATTCTCAACTGTAGTATTTATTTTAATACGAGCAGGCGAAAGGGAGGAGGAATTTTTTGCGGTATGTCCTCAATGCTCCTTGTGAGCAGTGTTATCTATGGGAATTCGGCTTCTGAGGAGGGAGGAGGTTTTGCGTGCATGTGGGATTCGGAACCTGATATTGTAAACGTCACAATCGTGAATAATCAGGCCCAGAAAGGAGGGGGCGTCTATAGTGATAATGATTCAACACCCAAAATTTACAATTCCATTTTTTGGGCGAATAATGATGAGATTTATGGTGTGACAGGACATACTGTCTTTAATAGTGATATCGCAAGCGGACAATTTGCCGGGAGAAATGGCAATATATGCGTAGACCCTCGTTTTGTGAATGCGGGTAAGAATAATTATCACGTGCAACCTTGCTCTCCGTGCATCAATAAGGGTAAGAATGAGGTGCCGCATTTATCGGAAAAAGATACAGAAGGACAGCCCCGGATTATTAACGGGAAAGTTGATATGGGAGCTTATGAATATGGCTATGGGGACAGTGACAATGATGGGAAAATGGATATACAGGATAATGACGATGACAATGACGGGATAGATGATTCCAGAGACAACTGTCCGTTCTGTTTTAATAGTGATCAGGCAGATATTGATAAAGACACACTGGGAGATGCATGCGATCCTTTTAATAATTTAGAACCGGGTACCCTTGAGGTTGGGCAACGGGGTTATGCATATACGTCTATTCAAGATGCTATTGACAGCGCCCTGCCCGGGGCTACAATCCTGGTGCATGAGGGGTCGTATGTGGAAAATATCGATTTTAAGGGAAAACCGGTCATACTTAAAAGCGTGAGCGGGTATATCAAGACATTTATCAAGGCACGAGAAAATGCGCCTGTTGTGTCATTCAGAAGTGGCGAGTCGGAAGATTCCATTATAGAAGGATTCACGATTATGGAAGGCTCCTCCTCGATAGGCGGGGGCGTATACTGCGCGGCATCCTCCCCTGTGATAAGGAATAATAGAATTTCTGCAAATCAAGGAGGGGGAATCGGATGTGATAATCACTCATTGCCTCTCATTGAGAATAACAGCATAATCCAGAATACCAGCGATCAGATATATTCTCTTGGAAGTGGCGGGGGGATTTTGTGTTATAACAATTCGGATGCACATATAGTGAATAATATAATCTTTGATAATAGTGGCAGTATTATCGATAAAGGTCAATGTGGGGGAATATA
>JBLIRR010000048.1:0-45968 GCA_049472395.1 bacterium
CAGATTGCTTTTTTCCATCTCAATAATCCATCATCTTCAATGGTAGTTAAGGTTGATTTTGATCTTACCATTTCTCTCTTAGCACATAATCTTTATCGTATCTTAGCCAATAATCTCAATGGATTTGAACGATGTAATGTCCCAACAATCTATAGAAACTTCTTAGAAAACGGAGCATTAGTCAAAATTGTGAATAATGAAGTGACAGTATCCCTCAAAAAGAAAACACATCTGCCTATATTATTTGAGCTACCTTGGCTAAATAAAGAAACTAAATTATCCTGGTGGGGAGTGAATATAAAATTCCAGTCTTATACTACCTCTTAGGTTACCTTAAAGATCTGAATGAAAATCAGTGATACTAAAGCGAACATTGTTCCCCGTACGTGGATCTGGAAATTTTTTTATTTGATTATATAAACAGTTCACCAATTCGTTAAATGTGAAGGGCTTAGATATATGTTGAGAACTTCCCACCTCTTTACCTTTTATTTATTTTCAGTAACTTATGATGTTATATTATAGAAAGGTGAGTAAGGCCAGGCCTATATAGTATTTTTTTATAATTTTATTTGATTCTCAATCTACCTCTTCATCGCTCCAGGAGAGTGAAAAAAATCTGCTCGAATCCATAATTGCTGTTATAAAACAGTTCACAGAGCACATAAATTGTATAGGCCCTCTTAGATATTTGCATAAAATACTTAATTTATAGGGAATTATTTTTTGTATTATAATTGGCATGAAATTTCAAACAAAATTTAATTCACTATTATTCAATCTTTATAGTACCCTTTTATATTTAAAATTTAAGGATTAGCTCGCTGAATAAGGCTATTTATATTGTTTTACCTTGATTACTTGTTTTGGCTGATAAGAGCACAAAAGGTAGGGTTATTATCTGAATGAAAATCAATGATAAGTATTAGTTTTAATGGTCCCATCTGTGCTCTCTTTGATCAATTAGCCGATGATAATCTCCAATTGTGCATAGCGGAAAAGATATGGCACCATATCAAGGAACTGATAATGAGGTCAAGTAAGGAAATTTCTTATAAATTTGGTCCAGATATTTTCTTGCATTTCCTTGATTTAATTGAGGAGGCTTTTAGGGATCAGATAATTTTTTCATGTGTGGAACTTTAGTAATTAAATAAGCTTCAGGGATAAATCAGCCAATTTTATGCAGAAATATAAATTCTGTAAGGTATTGACTACTAATCATCATTTTTTTAATAATAACATTAAATATATTGGATGAAATAAGAGAGATTAAAAAAGCTGAAAGTATAAAAAAGATCTTATAATAAATGATTTTATAAGAAAAAATATTTGCAAATGCCCGATTAATATAATAATACATTAACAATTTTTAGCCCTGTAAAAATTAATTATGACTAAATAATTACTATATCTTGTTTTTCGTAATAAAAGTTTTGTCTAAATATGGATATCTTGGAATTAATTAAAAATCGTCGAACTATTAGAAAATATAAGGATAAACCAATTCCTAAAGAAATATTAGAAAAAATTATTGACGCAGGAAGATGGGGAGCATCGCCCCATAATTCTCAACCATGGTTTTTTATTGTTATTGAGGATATTTCTTTAAGAAATGCATTGATATATAATATAAATAAAACATCCAGAAATTATCTTACTAGCACAAACATTTTATTTAAAAAATCTATTAGAATACTCGAAACCGCTCCTGTAATAATCTTAGTCTATAATAATCATTATTTATCAAAAAAAGTATTTGAATTAGAAGAATCTATTTCTTCTCTAGCATATATTTCAGAAATCGAAGGAATTTCTTCAACTATACAGAATATGCAACTAGTTGCATTTTCCTTAAATTTAGGTATGGCATGGTTAACTATGCCTTTAATATCAAAAGAACAAATCAATAATTTGATAGCAACAAAAGATGAGTTAGTAGCAATTTTAACACTTGGTTATCCGGCAGAAAAAGGACAACGATTAAAAAGAAAGCCTCTATCAGAAACAGTAAGGTATATAAAATAAAATGGATACTCAATATGATATAGTAATTATTGGGGCAGGGGTCGCAGGGCTTGTTTGTGGTTGTTATTTAGCTAAAGCAGGATTAAATGTTTTAATTGTGGAACAATCAAAAATAGCTGGTGGATATTGTACAACTTTTAAGCGAAAAGAATATAAATTTGATGTCGGTGTACATTATGTGGGATCCTGTAGTAAAAATGGGGATGTAGGTAGAGTTATAACTGACTTAGGCTTGGATTTAGACTTTTTTAGTTTTGATCCTATTGATAAAATTATTCTTCCTAATCATATAATTTATATTAGAAAGCATCCCACTGATACGATGGAAGAATTTAAAAAAATCTTTGCAAATGAAGCATCAAATATAAAGAGATTTTTTGATTTTATACTAAAGAATAATATTTTATCTATTTATTCAAAAACTAAAAAATTAACATTTTCTGATTTGTTAAATGATTTTTTCTTTGATGAGAAAATAAAAGCAGCCTTAACAGTCCTTTTAGGTAATATAGCATTACCTTCTGATAAAGCATCTGCCTTAACAGCTGCCATTTTATTTAAGAAATATATTTTTGATGGGGGCTATTATCCTAGGGGAGGTGCACAATCTATTCCTGATTCTTTATCAAAAAGATTTAAAGATTATGGAGGGAAGTTATTACTTTCTACAAAAGTTCAAAAAATAATAACAATTAATAAAAGAGTTAAGGGAATTGTTCTGAATGGAGAAAAAATTTTCTCTGATTTTATAGTTGCTGCTGGGGATGCTACTAATGTTTTTAGGACCTTACTCAATATAGAATGTGACGAGTTGAGTAGAATAAAAAATTTGTTTCTATCTTCTTCTTGTTTTGCTGTATATTTAGGACTAAAACAAGAGCTATCTGAAATAATAGAGGATCATTGCTCCACTTGGTTTTTTTCAACATATGATATAAACAACTGCTATTCAAATCCTCTTAAAAATATTATTAAAAATGGTGAAACACGTTATGTATTATGCACTTTTCCCTCATTACATGAGCCTGCTTTTGCACCACCCGGGAAATCTACAATGGGCATTTTTATTTGTGCTCCATATCAAAATGGTAAAAATTTTTGGGATAAATATACAGATTGGATTACAGAAATATTAATTAATAAAGCATCGAATGTGGTGCCAAATTTACATAGAATAATAGATATTAAAATAGCGGCAACGCCCGATACTTTTTATAAATTCACTTTAAATAGAGAAGGGGCTCAATACGGATGGGCGTCAATTCCCCAACAAATAGGTTGCAGTATATTTCCTCAAAAGACATCTATTAAAGGACTATTTGTCGCTGGTCATTGGTGTACGCATGGTGCAGGGCAGGGAGGGATTTCTGTCTCTATATACTCAGGAAAGCGAGCTGCACAAATAATTTTAAATAGAAAAAGGTTATTTGAATAAAAATTTATCGGATCATAATGATTAAAAAATGAATCTCTTTACAATTTCCTCTATATTAGTAGCTGTAACTAATTCGTTTATTGCATTCCTTCTTTTTTTAAAAGGTAGAAAAGATAAAACTACTACAATATGGATGTTTTTAACTATATGTGTAGCAATATGGGGTATAGGAGGATATCAAATATCAATAACAAAAAATTATAATAAAGCAATATTTTGGTGGCAATTTGCTTATTCGGGAGTAATTTTTACAAATGTATTTTATGCCCACTTTATTTTCAAATTCTTAGATTTAAATAAAAAAAAGACCCTTATTTTTATCTATTTATTAACTTTTATTCTTTTATTTTTTAATTGGTATGATAAATCAAAATTATTTTTAGGTAGTTTAAAATTAATATATAATCAATTTTATTCTGTCGAAAATAAGAGTTTATTATGGTTAACATATTACATAGTTTCTTGTTGGATAGTACTAGGATACTCATTTTTATTTTTATTAAAAGCTTATAAGAATTCTACAGGTAAATTCCGTAATCAACTGAAGTATTTTATATTAGGATCCATCATTGGGTGGTTAGGAGCACATGGTTGTTTTTATTTTCTTTTACGCCCTAGTGTTTACTCCTATTTCAACTTTCTTATTGGCTTATATCCTTCTATTTGGACATACGCTATCTTTAAACATCAACTCATGGATATCGAAGTGGTCATCACCCGTGCTGCTGTCTTCGCCCTTGTCTACGGCATCACCTTCGGCCTCCCCTTTGTGGTCTTCTACTTTTTTTCACAGCAAGTCCATTCCATATCCCAAAGCTACCCCTGGATGATTCCCATAGGGCTTTCAGGTTATGCGGCGCTCTCTACCATAACGCCATTTATCTATATTCGATTGGAGAGGAAGGTCTATTATGCCTTTTTTGGTGATTTTTCAAGCCAATTGCAGGTGCTGCGGCAAACGGGAAGAGAGATCATTGAAAAGGGTTTTGAGAATGCAAAGGAAATGGCGCGGCTTATACCCGAGCATATCATGGACTTCTATGACAGAGCAATGGGGCAAAGGGTAAAACATGCCTGCTATCTTCTTCAAAGGGATGGGGATTTTGTCCTGCACCGGGGGCATGCAAGATGTGACAAGCATAAGGAAGGGATGGTGATAAAACAAGAAGCGCGCATCGTGCAATGGTTTACCGATACGCGGTATCAGTTGATGCAAGGGGGGATTATCAAAAAGAAAGAAAAAAATAGCGCTGTGTTAGATCAAGAACGACTTGACGCTTGGATACAAGCTATCTCTCATAAAGAAAAATTTAAGGACTTAGAAGAGCAGCTTATGCATCTTAAGGAAGATATGAAGAGTCTCGATGTTATTGTATGCGTACCGAGCTATTATAAGGACGAGCTGATGGGTATTTTGGCCCTTGGGGAGAAAAAGGGGGGGAGCTACCGTCCTGAAGAGATTGATGCCTTCCAGACACTCTCTGAAAACGCGGCCATGGTCTTTAAGGGCGCCCAATTAACCGCATCGGTGGTTGAGGCGGAAAATATTAAGCATCTTGAAAAGGCAAAATCAGAGTTTTTTGCCAATGTCAGTCATGAGCTTCGCACCCCTCTTACCAATATAATCCTGCCTATACAAAAAATACTTGATGAGAGGGGCACTCTCCTTGCCCCTGATAATGTTGAAGAGAAAAAGATAATGCTTAAAAACGCCTTTCAGTTGCTCAAGCGCATCAACGAAATATTGGATATCTCCAAGCTTGAGTCGGGCAAGATGGGCATACAAGTGAGACTGCGGGATATGAACAGCATTCTGGCGGATATTGTCTCACGATCATCATCTGCAGCGAAGGGCATGGGGATTGACCTGGTGTTTACCCAGGATGATGCCTTATCAAGGGTCTATGTGGATGGGGAAAAAATAGAAAAGGTCTTCGCAAATCTCATGAGTAACGCCCTTAAATTTACCCAGCATGATGGAAGGGTTGAGGTAATAACAAAAGAGGCGCAGGACCATATTGAGATCAGTGTCAGGGATACCGGCATTGGCATTGCGGAGGAGGATCTGCCCTATATCTTTGACCGGTTCCATCAGGTTGATGGCTCAAGCTCACGGAGGTTTGCAGGGACCGGCATCGGACTTTCCCTGGTGAAAGAATTTCTCAAATTACATCATGGTTCAATTGAGGTTGAAAGTGAATTGGGCAAAGGCACAACCTTTATTGCTAAACTTTTAAAGGGAAAGGAGCATTTTCAACCTGATGAGATTGATGAGACACCGGAGGCTATACCAGGTGAAGGATTTATTGAAAGGAGGAAGGGGGAGGATCGGCGCAGGACAGAGAGACGAGAAGAAGACAGACGAAGGACGGGATTTGGGGGGAGAAATGCCATTAATCTTGCCCCGCTTCAATTCGATGATCTGATGGAGGGACGGGATTATTCTGAAATAGCTGGTAAGAGCGGGGAAATCCCGGTGGATGAGACGAAAAAAAGTGTGCTGGTGGTTGATGATAACAGGGACCTTGCTAATAATATCGCCTATTGCCTGAGGCAGGAGTACAATTTATTTGTTGAGTATAACGGCAAACGGGCGCTTCAGAGAGCCCATACCGCCCCTGTTGATATTATCATCTCTGATGTGATGATGCCTGAGATGGACGGAATTGAGCTGTGTGAGAAACTCAAGGAGGATGAGAGTACCCGGTACATCCCTTTTATATTATTAACCGCCAAGGCCTCTGTTGAGGAAAAGATAGACGGGCTTGAGCACGGCGCGGATGAATATCTTGCCAAACCATTTAATGTGATGGAATTAAGGGCAGTCGTGAAGTCTCTCTTAACCCAGCGCGAGCTTCAGGCACGACTTAACAGAAGTAACCAGGAACTTAAAAAGGCATTGGAGGAGCTTAAGGAGAAAGAGGCAGAGGTGATTCATGTTGAAAAGATGCGTTCTTTGGGAGAGATGCTGGCGGGTTTTGCCCATGAGGTAAATAATCCCATCAACTACGCGAAAAATTGCATGTATGCCCTCCGAAAGAACCTTATAAAAGTGATTGAAATTTATAATCAATTTATTCTGTTGTGCGAAGAGCGCCGCGTTCTTATGGACCAAAACCAGCTGCACATCAACGAAGCGAGGGAAAAATCTGGCAAGGTGACCGAATTGATTGATTTTGTTGAAGAGGGGATAAATAGGACCGTTGATTTGGTAGGCACTCTCAATAATTTTTCTAAAAAAGATGTACATTCGTTTCAAGTTGTTGATATTCATGAGGGGATCAATTCTACACTCCTGTTGCTGCACAATATGCTGAAACATTCAGTGACCCTGCATAAAGAGTATGAACTTGAGGAGCTTGTAGAATGCATACCCGGCCAGATAAATCAGGTCATACTCAACATCATCCGAAATGCTGCCCAGTCTATTGGAGATAAAGGCGATATTTGGATAAAAACCTATGCTGACGGGCATAGCAATGCATTTATCTCTGTCAGGGATAATGGGGAAGGAATACCCGATGAAAATTTGAAAAAGATATTCGATCCCTTCTATACTACGAAGGACTCGCAGACAGGGACTGGTTTGGGATTGAGTATCTGCTATAAAATCATCAAAGATCATCAGGGGGATATCATCGTCAATAATGCACTGAGCGAAGGAGTGGAATTTATTATCAGGATGCCCCTACGGCAGGTGAAAACAACTTAAAAGGAAAATACCTATGCTCATCCGTGCATTTATCATCCGTGCATTTTATCATCAGAAAGCAACGCTCTCGCCTTACTACAATTTTCAATAAAGTCAGGGCCGTGTGTGTATAACCCGCCACTTAATAGAAATATGGTATCTTTGCCATAAAAAGTCAGTAAGTCGGGCAGGCGATCAAGACTCATGCCCCCTGCCGGGCAGGGGAAAATCGGCTTGATGTGGCCCATATCCGATGCTGCTCCTGCGATGACCATTTCACATTCCTTCCGCGTGAAGGAAAAGCGTCCGCCACTATGGGGGAATATGGCTGCATCCGCCCCGGCAAGGCGGTTGAGCTGACCGAACAACACAGAAGGGGACAGTCCGGTATCTGGATTAATCACATAGGAGCCCTGAAATGCAGGATGACTAAAAAGGGGAAGGGCGATCGTATCATCATTTGAAATATGGCGAATGGCATCTAATCCGGCGATGCCGGGAATAATCAGAAGCCCGCGAGCCCCCTCCTTCTTTGCAAATCGTGCCCGCTTTATCATCACGGGAAAGGAGGCGGTAATGTGCGCAACATAGATACTCCCGCCGCCGGTTTCCTGATTGGCCCTTGCAACAGCTTCAGCGCATAATGCCACGCGCTCCTCAAAAGGCGCATAGCATTGATCCGTTAACCCATGGTCATCCTTGATGATATCGATACCACCCAGTGCGCACTGATATGCTCGATCGGCAAGCTCTCGTGCCGAAAGACCCATGGGTTTTAATGCCGTGCACAGGAGAGGCCGTTGCGGCGCTTTTAAGAATGCACGCAGGCCCTCTACACCAAAGCGAGGGCCTTTAAATTCTTTAAGGAGCGCGGGGGGAAGGTCAATATTGCACACACGGATGCCCTTTTGAAGACTTATGTTGCCAAAGACTACATTCAATAAGGTGGTAAATTCACCGGCTACCGTGTCCTGGGCATAGCTTATTCCCGCGCACAATGCGCCTTCCTCTAAAGGCCTTACAAATTCGATCCGTCCTACCACATGATCGCGTATACGGCCCGGCGATATCAGCTTCTCAGGAAACTCAACGGTTTGCTCAACACAAATATCTCGTGCGCGGGCCCATGCCTCTTTTTCATTCCCGCTCAGGCGATAGGTTACAAGAAAACGGTCATCCGGGATAGGATTATTATCATATCCGGACATTATAAATCCTCTGATTTAAGCTCCCTCGATGTTTCGGTCACATGTGGTATCAAAAGGTCAAGCATATCATCTTCCCTGATATGTAATTTCTTTTTAAGAAGCCCCTCACAGGCAGTGATCAGTGACAGTGCGTCAAGGCCATATTCTTTCATCAAATAACTACAACTTGCTCCGTGGGCAAAGGTATCCTGCAACCCGATCTTCACTAATCGCGTGCCGATCCCTTTTTCAGCGATAACCTCGGCAAGAGCGCTCCCCAATCCACCTATCACCGTGTGATTTTCCATGGAAATGACGCCATAGCGGGCACGGCTGAGAGCATCAGGGATCTGAGGATCATCAAAGGGCTTTAAAGTGGTAACATGCATATGCTGGATCGAGAGCCCTTGTTTTTCCAAAATGCGCATAGCCCGCAGCGCCTCGTGCGTGCAAATGCCCGAAGAAAACAAGGCAATGTCATTGCCCTCGCTTATTACCCGTGCTTTTCCCAATTGCATGGGGTCATTGAAGATGAAAGGGATATCCCCGCGGAGCATGCGGATATATACCGGCCCTTGCACCGCATAGGCAATATCAAGAACACTCTTTACATCCGCAGCATCGCCACATTCCAAAACAGTCATATTGGGCAAGGCCCGCATCAGGGCAATATCCTCGACTGCCTGATGGGTTGCGCCTCCAGGGCTTGTTATGCCCGGCAAGAATCCGAACATCTTAACCGGCAAGTTCGGATAGGCCACTGACATTGCAATCTGATCATAGGCACGCCGATAGATAAATACGGCAAAGGTATGAACAAACGGGACAAATCCTTCCCTGCTTAATCCCCCGGCGACACTTATCATATTCTGCTCGGCAATCCCCATTGAAAAGAAACGCTCCGGATAGGCATCCCTAAAAAGATCTATCTCTGTGGAACTGGTGAGGTCCGCTGAGAGAACGATCACGTTCTCTTTATCCTTTGCCCATGAAACGAGATTGTGGCCATGGACCTTAGAAAGCATTTTTACCGTCATTATTATCCTTTCTTCATAGCGATAAGCACTTTTTCAAATTTTTTTCGCTCAGTATCATCAGGGAAACGGATATAATGAAATTTAGGGGCTCTCTGCTTCAAGGGCTCAATACCCTGAAAGGGGCTGGTTTCACAGATAACAATAAGAGGACGGCCATCCGTTGGCAAGTCAGCCGGCCCGGCAAGTGCGCCGATATCATGACCGTCTACCCTGCATACCCTGCAGCCGAACGATTCAAATCTCTCGACAAGATTGCCGGTATTCATGACCTTCGATGTCTTCCCGTCGCACTGATAGCCATTGACGTCAATATATATTCCAACGTTGTCAAGCGTATAAAAGCAGATTGTCTGAAGCGCTTCCCACACCTGTCCGGCTTGAAGCTCACCATCCGACATTAGCACCCATACCCTGCCTGATTCTTTATGAAGTTTGCGTGCCAGCGCAATACCGGTGGCCTGGCTTATCCCTTGACCGAGTGATCCCGTCATAATCTCCATGCCTGGGGAATGCTCGGCACCGATCATCTCAACGATGCCACCATCCTTGTTGAACTCTGAAAGGCCCTCCTCAGCCATACGGCCGGTTTCTACAAGCGTGGCATATAACACGAGTGAATAATGCGTGGGGGAAAGAAAAAACCGGTCAAAATGGGGGCCCTTGGGCCCATTAAAGTAATCTCCCCGGCGATAATCCGGATTATTTGCATTGGGAACGCCACAGAATTTTCCCGGCACAAGAGGCTCTTCCACAGAGCCGAGATTCATTACCTTTGTGTACAAAACAGCAAAAATCTCTGCGGAGGAACATGCCTGACTCAAATAGCCGCCGTTATTTTTCAGCGTATACTCAAGTACACGCTGTCGTATCCCGAACGCAACCCGCCTTGCTTCTTTCTGCCAATTATCTGAGGAAGCTGGGTGCGTGCCTGCTGGGAGCTTATGCATAATTTTCCTTTATCTTGCTTGTTTGATCTTAATAGCATCATATTATAGAGCCGAGAAAGACGTAAGTCAATGATGAACTGCCAGTTCACTTTTTCGTATGCTCCGGACACCATGCTCTGCCTCTTTCTTTATTATACTTTAATGCCACATGCGATACCGGACATACAGGTTCATCAGTAACTTCATCGAGAGATGAGGGGAAGTGTTCATTTCCCATTTTATATACCTCAATCTCTTTATTCAGCGCTTTTATTTTAATATCACACTCTACCGCCTTTGCTCTATCAACCCGTGCATCAGTTGTTTTTGAACCTTGTTTACCAGGATTTTTGCTCAGCGTGAGCGCCAGGATTGCAATGACTACCAAGGCGAAAATAATGCTCACAAAACCCATCCCTGAATCGTCCATGACGTGTCCCCTTCCCTTTTCAAAAATAAATAAAAAACTCATGTATATTCTTTATATCGGATTTTTTCCCAAATTATACGAGTATTTGTGCCGATAGTGTGAGTATCGGAGAAGTATAGAAAGAGAGTGGTTATAATTTTTGGAAAAAATGTAAATGAACCCATACTTTATTGCTAATTTGCTTTGCTCGCTAATAATATTGTGTCTCGGCTTATTTGTATTGATCAAAAATAAGAATTCCCCTATTAATCTCACCTTTTTCCTTGAAAGTGCCTGTGCATCCTTATGGCTTTTTGGAGATGGCCTCATTTATCAGGCAAGTGATAAAAACCATGCGCTGCTGTGGGCAAAGATTGCATACGTGGGCATTATCTTGCTGCCTGTCTTCTTTCACCACTTTCTTGTATCCTTTCTGAAGCTTGAAGGTGAAAAGAAGACGCTCAAGATCAATTATACAGTCTCCTTATTTTTCATAGGATTACTGGTAAGCAATAAATTATTCTCTGAATTGTATGAATTCTACTGGGGGTATTACGCCAAAGCTACCGCGTTTCATACCTTATTTTTAGTATTTTTTGCATTTGTGTGGATTAAATGCCTGCTTATTTTATTCTTCAGACGAAAATCGAAGAAAAAACCAATACAATATATTTTATTGGCATTTGCTATTCTGACAGCGGCTTTTCTCGATTTTCTGCCTGCTTATTTCATCGAAATTCATCCCTTAAGCTTTATGTTTATATTCACCTGGGGGATAATCATGGCATACACGATTGTGAAACACGAACTCATGGATATCGAAGTGGCTATTACGCATGCCACGGTATTTGCGATCGTCTATGGTTTTACCTTCGGTCTCCCATTCTTCCTCTTCTCTTTTTTCTATGAACAGCTTGAGTCCCTTTATACAATCTATCCATTGGCAATTCCCATTAGCCTCATGAGCTATGCGGCGCTTGCCACCATAAGCCCGCTTGTCTATATCAAATTGGAACGAAAAATCTATTACGTCTTTTTTGGGGATTATTCAAGCCAACTGCAGGTGCTCAGGGAAACAGGAAAAGCGATTATTGAGAAAGGCTTTGAAAATGCCAAGGAATTGGCCGAATTAATCCCCCTTCATATCACGAGATTTTATGATAACACCATGAGGCAAAAGGTCAACCAAGCTCATTATTTACTGCGGGACAATGGGCATTTTATTTTATACCGGGGAAGAGCTGCCAATGAGAAAAGTGAGGATGATCTGACGATTGCACTGGACAATCCGCTGGTAAAATGGTTCACAGAAACAAGGGATCTGTTAATTCAAAACCGAATTATAAAAAAAAGGAAGAACTGTATTCTTGAAAAAAATATGCTCGATTGGGCGATAGAATATAGTTCCAGCAAGGATGCATTGCACGAATCACACCATGCCTTAATAAGTCTTAGGGAGGAGATGGATAAATTGGGCTGTTCGGTAATGATGCCGAGCTATTATAAAAATGAATTACTGGGAATCTTGGCTCTCGGAGAGAAGAAGAAAGGATTCTACCGGCCTGAGGAACTGGACGCCTTCTATGCCCTTGCCGAGAATGTCGCAATGGTGTTTAAAGGTGCTCAGCTCACTTCCTCCGTCATAGAGGAAAAAAATATTAACAAGCTGGAACGGGCAAAAGCGCAGTTTTTTGCCAATGTTAGTCATGAACTTCGCACACCTCTCACGAATATCATTGTGCCTATTCAAAAAATCTTGGAAGAGGAGGGAAATTCGCTCACCCCTGATAATAAAGAAGAAAAATTAGTCATGCTGAAAAATTCCTTTCAACTGTTAAAGCGAATTAATGAAATATTGGATATTTCAAAACTCGAATCGAACAAGATGAGTATAAAGGTCAGCTTATGGGACATAAATATCATTCTGGAGGACCTCGTTGCATCTTCCGTCATGACAGCGCAACAAATAGGCATTGATTTGCGATTTATCCCTGCACCAGCCCTTCCTATGATATATGTGGAGAGAGAGAAAATTGAAAAAGTCTTTTTAAATTTAATCAGTAATGCTTTAAAGTTTAGTCATTCCGGGGGAGTTGTGGAAATTACCACGAGGGACGGGGATAATTATATTGAAATATCTGTAAAAGATAATGGTATTGGAATTTCTCCGGAAGCCCTGCCTCATATTTTTGATAGATTTCATCAAGTTGATGGTTCAAGTTCCAGAAAATATACGGGAACAGGTATTGGCCTTTCTCTTGTCAAGGAATTCCTGAATTTGCATAATGGCGCTGTTAAGGTGCACAGTGAATTGAATAAAGGGACGACCTTTACCGTTACTTTATTAAAAGGGAATGCGCATTTCAATCCCGAAGATATTGAGGAAACCCCTGAATATAAAACAAGCGATATATTCGGAGATGACCTCAGATTTCCCGATCTTATGGAAGGAAAAGAATATTCACGAAAAAAGAAAATAAAAAGTGATCTCAATGATACAAAGAAAAAGAGCATCTTAGTGGTAGATGATAATAAAGATCTGGCAAGCAATATTGCCCAATGTTTAGAGCAGGAATATGAAGTTTTTGTAGAGTACGATGGAAAGAAGGCGCTTGAAAAATCGTTTAAACAACCCCTCGATCTTATTATTTCAGACGTCATGATGCCTGAGATGGATGGATACGAATTGTGCGAAAAGATTAAAGGTGATGAGCGTACCCAGCATATTCCTTTCATTTTATTGACAGCCAAAGCTACTATTGATGATAAAATCTGTAGCTTGCGTCATGGGGCTGATGAGTATCTGACCAAGCCATTTAAGATTAAGGAATTAAGAGCAGTGGTAGAATCCCTGGTCACAAATAGGGAACTCCAGGCACAATTAAATAAAAGCAATCTTGAGCTTAAGAAAACCTTGCAGGAACTCAAGCAGACAGAGGCGGAAGTGATTCATGCCGAGAAAATGAAGTCACTCGGAGAGATGCTCGCAGGTTTTGCTCATGAGGTGAATAATCCTATTAATTATGCAAAAAATTGCATGTATGCCCTTAAAGAAAAAATCTTAGACGAATTCAATTATTCGGAGGGGAATCCGCAGCCTAACAGTGAAAAAGTAAAAAAGATTACGGACCTGATTGCCTTTGTGGAAGAGGGATTAGACAGGACCATTAATTTGGTTACCAGTCTCAATAATTTTTCAAAAAAAGATATCATTTCATTTCAAATGACGGATATTCATGAGGGTATCAATTCCACTATCGGTTTACTCAATAATGTGATTAATGATATGATAACGCTTCATACAGAATTTGAGCTGGATGAAGAGGTAGAGTGTATTCCCGGATATATTAATCAGGTTATATTGAATATTGTCCGCAATGCTTCGCAGGCCATTGAAGATAAAGGGGATATATGGATTAAGACGTATAAGGAGAATAAGAACGCTATTATTTCAATTAAGGATAACGGCCCTGGGATACCGGAAGAGCATCTTGATAAAATATTCGATCCTTTTTTTACCACAAAAGATGCGGACATTGGGACAGGTCTGGGATTAAGTATCTGCTATAAAATAATAAAGGATCATCATGGCGATATACTTGTGAATAATAGTGTGGGACAGGGGGCGGAGTTTATTATTAAATTTCCCCTTAGACAGGAAAACATAAAGACTTAAATGTGGATTACGAGATGGATATAAACTTTGATTATAAATTATTCCCCATTCTCTATATTGATGATGAAAAGGGGAATTTAATGGCCTTTGAGACTTGTTTTGAAAAGGATTTCAAAATCATAACCGCCTCTAGTGCGGAAGAGGGTCTAAAGTTGATCAATGAGAATCAATCTATCGCTGTCGTCGTGACGGACCAAAAATTGGGTAGTGGAAAGATGGAAGGCACAAAGCTGTGCGAGTTGCTCCAGCAAAATTATCCTTCAATTGTCAGAATCATTTTAACCGCGTATAAGGAATTCGACATTGCAGTCAATAGCATCAATTTAGGTAATATTTATAAATATATTTGCAAACCGTATGATCCTGACCTTGTGAAAATGGATTTGCAGCGGGCAATCGATTTGTATATCTTGCTCGATGAACGAAAAAAAATAACTCTTCAGATTATCAACTCCCTGATTAAGGCCCTTGAAGCAAAGGATAGATATACATCGGGACATTCGGAAGCCGTGACAAAATACGCAACATGGATTATTAAAAAGCTCATTGAAAAAAATTCTTATTCCACAATGCTCACGCCCGAATTTATTCAGGATATTGAAACCGCGGGAAGATTGCACGATATCGGCAAGATCGGGGTTGTGGAAAGTATATTAAATAAGCCAGGCAGATTGACACCAGAAGAGTATGAGGAAATAAAAAAACATCCTGTCACCGGTGCCAATATTCTGAGATTGGTAGATGATCTGCAAAAATATATCCCGTTAGTCCTCCATCATCACGAACGCTGGGATGGCAATGGGTATCCGGACGGATTAAAAGGCGAAGATATCCCCCTTGGCTCAAGAATCCTGGCTGTTGCCGATACCTATGACGCGATGACATCTAGCCGCTCCTATCGGCGAGGATTTCCCGCTGAAAAAGCGGCACGGGAACTTATCGGCTGCAAAGGCACTCAATTTGATCCCTTAATAGTAGATGCGTTTATAGAAGTCTTGATGGATAAGGGAATCATCAGCTAGCAACGCTTTATACAACGGTTAATTAAATTTATACCCAACACCTATCGAGAAAAAATGAGCGCTCATTTCCGCCATAAAATAATACATAATCCTGCTCCCACACATACTCCCACTATCTTTTTCATCTTATTCTCCTCTTTCTTGATAACCTTTGGTTTTAACCTTGATAAGGTTTATCGGCATCTTATATAGTTTTTATAGAAAATATTGAAAAAAAATAAAAAAAAACCGACAAGAGTATTAAGAAAGTGAAACAGTGGATCGCATAACAAAGGATGAAGCATGAATGATTGAAAATAATATAAATTATAAATTATACCCTATTCTTTATATTGATGATGAGAAAGGCAATTTAATTGCCTTTGAAACCAGTTTTAGTGATGATTACACCATTTTCGCTGCCTTAAGTGCTGAAGAGGGCCTTGAAATCATAAAAAATAATCCGTCAGTGGCAGTTGTTGTGACAGATCAGAAATTAGGAAAAGGCAAAATGGAAGGGACAGTGTTAAGCGCCTTGCTTAAGCGGGATTACCCGGACATTGTAAGAATAATTTTGACTGCCTATAAAGAATTTGACATTGCCTTTGAAAGTATTAATCGAGGGCACATATACAAATATATTTGCAAACCATGGGACCATGCACAAATCGACATGGATCTTAAAAGATCTATTCAATTATATATATCGAACAAGGAACGAAAACAAACAACCCTTACTATTGTCGACTCCATGGTGAAAACCTTTGAGGCTAAAAATTATTACACCTCAGGGCATTCTGAAAAAGTCACGAAGTATGCCATCTTAACATTAGAAAAAATCAAAGAAAAAGGCCTTAAAAAAGATATTCCTCCCCAGCTTTTTACACTTATTCAGGGGGCTGGGAGACTGCACGATCTCGGGAAAATTGCACTCCCTGACGAGATCATCAATAAGCCGGGGGACTTGACTAAGGAAGAATATGATGAGGTAAAGAAGCACCCTGTAATTGGCGCTAATATGCTTCAGCTCGTTGATGATCTTAGCCAATATGCCCCACTTGTCCGACACCATCATGAAAGATGGAACGGGACTGGTTATCCGGATGGGCTTAAAGGTGAAAATATTCCTTTAGGAGCACGAATCCTGGCTGTAGCAGATACCTATAGCGCTATTACCTCTGATCGTCCATACCGGCTCGCGGGCAGCCCTGATGATGCAGCTATAGAGATACTGAGATGTAAAAATACTCAATTTGACCCTGACGTAGTGGATGCGTTCATAGAGGTCTTAATGTTTAATAAGCTAATTTTACAAAGAATTAATTAATAGATAAAAAGGGATGAAGGAGAAGGTGTCTTGAAAAAGACAAATTTGGGTATTAACAGAAATATCATCACGGTAAAAGCAGATACAAGCTTACATGAGGCAATAAGGATTCTGGCGGGCAATTCCACAACCAGTCTCCCTGTTGTGACTAATGACATGCGCTTAATAGGGATCCTCTCCGAAAAGGACCTGATGAAACTATTATATAATCCAAATCTTAACTATAAGACGGTGGCGGATTTAATGACGCGCGATATCATTTGTTTCGACGTCAATACCGACCTGGTTGAAATCTGTAAGTGCCTCATAGAGAAAGATTTCAGACGAGTACCCATAGTATCGAACGGGAAATTTGTAGGCGTAATAAGTCGAAAAGATATTATTAAATCGCTCTTATTATAAACACTTACCTAAAGTAAAAACTTAAGCACATTAATCCTCACAAATAAGGCTTGCGTTTCGCTCAGCAGTGCAAATCTCTCCCTATTGTCGCTGTGGATAGAAAGTGTGCCGAATTCTTCAAATTTTCTTTTGTATTGTAAAATAAGTCGAAAAAATGAGCTGTGTCTCACCCCTAATCTTTCCGCGATGCGACGGGTATCAATCATGCAAGTATGATCTTTTTCCTCTGCTCTGTTTCTCATATACATATCCTCATTTAATTACTTGACATCGTTATTCAAATTTAATAATAATAGACAATAAGAGATAGAATATCTGTCATATAATAAATCTATTATAATTAATTTTATAACAACCAAAAACTTGACTCATTTGTGAAGTTTTTGGGTTATAAAGAACGGCTAATAAAATGAGATGCCCTTATTGCCGACATCCGGAGAACAAGGTTCTGGATTCTCGTGAAAGCTCGGAAGGACGCTCCATTAGAAGGAGACGGGAATGCCTTAAGTGTGGCAATCGTTTTACTACCTATGAAAGGATCGAAGACATCCCTATTATGGTCATTAAACGAGATAAATCCAGCGAGGTGTTTGACCGAAAAAAATTAATGAACGGAATAATAAAAGCGTGCAATAAACGACCCGTAAGTCTTTCTGTGGTGGAAAAATTTGTTGAGGATATTGAAAAAAAAATTTATGATGTGCTCGGTCCCGAAATCACTACCAAAGAGATTGGTGAAATGATACTCGAGAACTTGTATAATCTTGATGAAGTTGCCTATGTTCGATTCGCATCAGTGTATAAGAATTTCTCAGATATAAATGGATTTATGAGAGAGCTGCAAGAAATACAACGAATAAAAAAAGAGGCTGACAAGTGGGGGAAATGCACGTGACAAGAGTTCACCTTTTTGTGTCAGGCAGAGTACAAGGCGTATGTTTCCGTTATGCTACCCAGAGGCAGGCACGAAATCTTAATCTTTCAGGATGGGTAAAAAATCTCTATGATGGAAGAGTTGAAATAGTGGCTGAAGGAGATGAAGGCAGTATTGCGGATCTTGTTCAATGGGCCCACCATGGCCCCTCAGGGGCATTAGTGAAAAACGTTCAGGTCACACACGAAGAATATCTTAATGAATTCGATCACTTTACCATAGAATTTTAAAAAAATAACACCTTTAGAATTGACAATTAATACAATCCATGATATCTTTTTTAGGAAATGTGAGGGAAAATGGGCGGATAGCTCAGTTGGGAGAGCACCGGCCTTACAAGCCGGGGGTCACAGGTTCGAGCCCTGTTCCGCCTATATTTCTTCTGATAATGAATAAGAGGGGTTGTAGTTCAGACGGTTAGAACGCTGGCCTGTCAAGCCAGAGGTCGCGAGTTCAAGTCTCGTCAACCCCGCCATTTTCCCACTCTTTAGTGCTGCCCAGTGAGTAGATATGAAAATAAAAGTGGCGTGTTTTCAGATGGATATTGCCTTTGGGCAGGAATCTATAAATATAGAAAAAGCCCTTGAAGCCATTGACATTTTATATACCAGAGAAACCGGGATTCACTTTCTCTCCTTTCCAGAACTTGTAGGGACAGGTTTCGATTATGGTTATCTTACCTCTCTCAGCCTTTCGGATATTGAACGTTCTTTTGAAAAAATCATACATGCCTTTTCAAAAAAAGCCAAAGAATATAATGTATATATTCAGTGTGGCTCAATAGTTGAGGCATGCGAGGGAAAAGTGTATAACAGTGCCCCCTTAATTGATCCGGCCGGGACGCTTTTAGGGACATATCATAAAAATCATCTTTTCCCTTTGATGAATGAGGGAGATTTTTTTTCTCCCGGGGATACACCCCATGTATTTACTACTCATTATGGTAAAATAGGCATTGCTATTTGTTTTGATGTTCGTTTCCCGGATCTTTTCAGGGATCTGGCGTTAGGGGGTGCTGAGATTGTGTTTGTCCCTGCCCAGTTTCCTGTGGCAAGGATCAATCATTGGGACATCCTTCTGAGAGCACGGGCTATAGAAAATCAGTATTTTATTGCGGGAACAAACAGAGTCGGAAAGGACACGGACAATATATATCCGGGACACACTATGCTGCTTGATCCTGTTGGAGAGGAGATTGGGCAACGATTAGAGAATAAACCCGAATCGTGGGTGGTAGGCACATGTGACTTGGATGCAATTACACTTACAAGAAAAGGCTTGCCATCTTTTTGTTTTTCTGATAAAAGAATGGAATAGGGAGCAATGTTATGAGCGAATTGAATGAAGTAACAATATCTCAAGCTATCATTGAGGCGTACCAAAAAAAACTTATCAATCATCTTGATATTGATATAGCTATTGTGGGGGGTGGTCCCTCCGGTCTTACAGCCGCATACTTTTTAGCCAAAGAGGGGAAAAAAGTCGCTCTATTGGAGCGAAAATTAAGCCTTGGTGGTGGCGTGTGGGGCGGAGGTATGATGTATAATCAGATTGTGGTCCAGGAAAAGGGGCTTCACATTTTAGAAGAATTCGATATCCGATATACCACATATCAAGCAGGATACTATATAGCAGATTCCATAGAAACAGCATCGACGCTATGCAGCTATGCAACCAAAGCAGGAGCGGCTATTTTCAATTTAATAAGCGCTGAGGATATTATTATACGCGAGGAGAAAATCGTGGGTCTTGTGCTTAACTGGTCGCCAGTCATGACGACAGGATTACACGTTGACCCAATGGCGATAAGAGCACAATTTATTGTTGATAGCACCGGGCATAACGCAGAGATAATTCAGATCATTCAAAAAAAAATGCCGGGAAAATTAAAAACTCACACGGGAAACATAATGGGAGAAAAGCCAATGTGGGCAGAAATCGCTGAAACAGAGGTGGTAAAAAATACCCAGATGGTTTATCCTGGAGTCTACGTTACCGGTATGGCCGCAAACGCAACCTTTGGTTCCCACCGGATGGGGCCTATATTTGGGGGCATGCTCCTTTCGGGAAAAAAGGTCGCAGACCTTATATTAGAAAAAATATAATCAGGGACATACTATGACACAGAGACAGAAAGCACTTCAGGGTGATATAACTCCCCAAATGGAATGCGTAAGCAGGAAAGAAGGGATATCCACCCAGAATCTTCTAGAGGGAATAGCGAAGGGACAAATTGTAATTGCATATAGCCATAATCATCCCAAATGTGAACCTATCGGTATAGGATCACCGCTTTCCATAAAAATAAATTCCAATATTGGCACCTCAAAAGATTGCGCGCTCATTGAAGAAGAATTTGAGAAATTGCGTATATCAATCGATTATGGCGCAGACACCGTGATGGATTTAAGTACCGGGGGAGACCTGAATAAAATTCGCTCTGCTCTTATTCACGCATCGAGTATCCCTGTTGGCACCGTCCCTATCTATCAGACCGCCATTGAATCGGCCGAAAGTAAGGGCGCTATTATTCATATGAACCCTGATGACATATTCGGTACGATTGAAAAGCACGCAAAGGATGGAGTCGCTTTTATTACCGTGCATTGCGGATTAACCAGAGAAGCGCTGAATCGCCTCGTTTCTCAAGGCCGGTGCATGGGAATAGTGAGCAGAGGAGGGAGTTTTTTGGTGCATTGGATGATTGCCAACGACAAAGAAAATCCGCTCTTTGAGCACTATGACCGTCTTTTGGAAATAGCATTAAAATATGATATAGTATTGAGTCTGGGGGATGGTCTGCGGCCTGGTGCTATAGAAGATGCGACCGATAGGGCTCAAATACAGGAACTTATTATTCTCGGAGAATTAACAAAGCGCGCGTGGGACGCAGGCGTGCAGGTAATGATAGAAGGTCCGGGACATATGAGCATAGAGCAAATTGAGGGGAATGTCTTATTAGAAAAAAGAATTTGCATGGGAGCGCCTTTCTATGTCCTCGGTCCTTTAGTGACGGATATTGCGCCAGGGTATGATCATATTACCTCTGCTATTGGAGGCGCTATCGCAGCCAAAGCAGGCGCAGACTTTCTCTGTTACGTGACGCCATCTGAGCATCTTCGCTTGCCTACAAAGGATGATGTAAAAATAGGAGTCATTGCCGCCAAAATCGCGGCTCATGCCGCTGATTTAGCAAAAGGCAACCAAAAAGCACGAGAAAAAAACAGGCAAATATCAGAAGCCCGATATAGGCAGGATTGGGAAGAACAGTTTAAGCTCTCCATAGATCCTGCGCTTGCTGAGGGCCTCCGCAAGGAAAGAAAACCCTCTTTGCAAGAGACGTGTTCCATGTGCGGAGAATACTGTGCAATAAATATGGTAAGAGATTATCTGAGAAGTGATACACCAAGAAGAGAAAAATAATAGACTATACGATCGTC
This sequence comes from bacterium, assembly GCA_049472395.1. GTDB lineage: Bacteria > SZUA-182 > SZUA-182 > DTGQ01 > JBLIRR01 > JBLIRR01. Next base: position 21,494 of record JBLIRR010000048.1, read on the forward strand.
ACCTTTATTTAATTACACCCCCTTCCTATAAAGACAAAGAAACTCTTATAGATCAGCTTGTTGCAGGGATTTCAGGGGGCGCAGATATGATCCAACTCAGAGATAAGAGAACGAATATAAAAGAATTGATTGGGTTAGCACAAGAGATCGCGGATATTGCAAAAAGACATGATGTGCTCTTTATCATAAATGACAGCATAGGACTTGCGATGGCATCTAATGCCGATGGCGTCCATCTCGGGCAGGATGATACCCCTCTGAATCTCGCACGAAGCATTCTGGGGCCTGAGAAAATAATCGGATGTTCCACCCATTCCATAAAACAGGCTATTAATGCGGAAAAACTGGGGGCTGATTATATCGGAATCGGCCCTATTTTCTATTCACCCTTAAAAAAAGACCTCTCCCCTATTGGCCCTTATATGTTAAGGGAACTTTCGCATTCAATATCAATCCCTTATTTTGCTCTTGGCGGAATAAATCTTGACAACCTTGACGAAGTGATTCATTATGGCGGAGAACGCGTTGCATTGTGCTCTGCCTTCTTTGAGGAGCCTGACCTTATTAAGACCGCAACCCTCATTAAGGAAAAACTTATAGGACCTGGCAAAAAGGCTGATGAAGAGGCGCCCGCATAAAAAAATGTCATGTGCCCTGACTATAGGGGGTTCCGATTCAAGCGGAGGGGCCGGCATTCAAGCAGATATTAAAACCTTCACTGTCTTTAAGGTATTCGGTACCTCCGCCCTAACCTGTGTTACAGCCCAAAATTCATTAGGCATCCAAGCCCTCTATGAAATCTCCTCCGCTATTGTAAAAAGTCAGATCCACTCCGTTCTTGATGATATGTCGGTAAGCGCCATAAAAATAGGAATGGTGTATTCTTCGGACATAATCAAAACAATTGCCCTTACTCTCGATAATTACACGATAAAAAATATTGTGCTCGATCCCATTATATGGACAAAGAAAGGGACTCATGCACTGGATAAAAATGGTCTTGATATGCTCAAGGACCATCTTTGCAAGCGTGCATTGTTAATTACCCCAAACCTCGACGAAGCAGGGGCATTAACAGGCCGATCCATTACAAATCTCGAAGAGATGAAATGGGCGGCCCGACAAATATATCACATGGGTCCTTCTTATGTGCTTATAAAAGGAGGCCATTTACCCGATAAACCTTACGACGTCCTCTTTGATGGTAAAAAAGAATTTATCAGTACACGGGAAAAAATTGGCGCACGAGCTGTCCACGGGACAGGGTGCACGCTTTCCGCTGCTATCACTGCATCCCTTGCGCTGGGCATGGATATATACGATGCAGTCATGGCAGCTCAAAAGTATATTGCTGCAGTCATACAGAACGCTATGCAGCTCGGGGAAGGCTTTCTCCAACCACAACATTGGTTGTAAAAAATCAAACATTTACAGAATAATATATTGACATGTACTTATTCGTATGTTATTCTTTATAAGATGTAGGGTTGTTGCTAATTTAAAGGGGGAACTATATGAAGTCATGCCTCATAAAAAGTAGTAATGTATACCGGTGTTTACTCTTTTTTATATGCTGCCTTATCCTTATGGTGTTTTTCATCATACATGCATCTGCCAGCATCGATGGAGAAGACAAAATAAAGATTGAAAACGGGAGAGTATGGGGACAAATAAAAGGACTAGGAAGACAGGATGTGTTAAAAATTTTAGCTCAAAAAGCGGGGATAGAGATTATCGGGCTTGAACATGTGACAGGAATCATCCAAGATATAAAATTCGACAACTTATCCATTGAAAATGCGATAAGTAAAATAGCCCAAGATAGAGTCGTTATTTCACACAAAGAAGGAATTAAAGGGGGCGATTTTTCCATAAAAAAAATAATCATTCTTCCTGATACAACAAAAGGAAAAGACACTGCAATCCCTCAAATACAAATATCCACCGAGAAGGAAGCTCCCCCACAAAAAATTATGCCTCCTAAAAAGGAAATCCCCATTCCTCACACACTTCCTCCACAGACCCATGCACCATCGCAAACCCCTACACCACAACCCCAAGCACAACAGATCTCTACACCACAACTCCCTCCGCCACAACTCCCACCATCGCAACCCCGTACACCAGAAACCCACACTGAGGATGGTGCTCCGGATAAACCCCTCCCATCACACACCGAAAAAGTACAACCGCTTCCCGCGAAAAAAGAGATAATCGCGGTAAAGTCCATAGAAAATACCGATAAAGACCTCGGGCTTGACTATTTTAAGAAAAAGCGATGGGATCTGGCAATTAAAAATTTTAAAAAATATCTTGAAATGAATCCTTCGGATACACAGATCGAAAAAAAAGTCGAAGAAGCTAATGGATATATCAATCAAGCAATTGCATTATATAAAGCCGGTCGACTCGAACAGGAAAAATGGAACCTTGAGGGCGCTTATCAGTATTATAAAAAAGCATATGACATTTATCCATTGCTCTATGATTGTTGGGAGAGGATGCAGAGCATCAAGAATGGGTTGTAAAACCATATGGAAAAAATCTTGATTATAGATGACGATGTAAACACATGTAATGCCTATAAAGCATTGCTCAAGACAGAGGGGTATACTGTCTCCTCGACTCACCAAAGAAATAATGTGTTTAATATTTTACGTTCCGATAATATTAAAGTAGTGATTATCGATATTGCAGAGGAGAATGGGGCAGATTTATTACTGGCAAAGCACATCAAAGAGAAATTCTCCCATGTCTGCATATTTATTATGAGAGTAGATTCTTCTCCGGCTACAATGAAAAATATTTTTGATATCGGAATAGAAGACTGTTTTACAAAGCCATTTTTACCTTTGCTCTTAACCAATTCCATAAAAAGGACAATATCCCGGATCCACTTGCTCGATGGGAAAAATAGACTTGAAAAAGAGCTCATGAAACATAAAGAGATAGTCGATGAATTAGAATCGAATATGGTTCATCATCCTGCTACCGGCCTCTATCATTCCAATTTTTTCCATAAATGTTTCGATCATGAAGTAAAAAGGGCAAAGCGCAACGAACATTGGCTCTCCTTATTATTAGTAGCCTGTAAAAAGGAGACGAAGAAGGCAGACAGTGAGGAGGTGCCTCCCCTTGATGTTGTCAATATTGTCAAAAGCACTATACGGGAGTCTGATATACTGGCTCATTATGAGAATGGATTTGCAATTATTTTGCCTGAGACATCAGAGGATGGATGTGGCCCTCTATCCAAAAGGCTTAAAGAGAATATCAATCCACAGTATCCTATTCAATTCGGCTCTTCTACTTATCCCACAGATTCTTACAATGCGGAACGATTGATTAAAGTGGCATGTTCGCGAATTAAATAATAAAGATCTCTCAATTAACGTGATATAGCATCATACGCTCCTTTTCCTTTCACTTTAATAGTAACCAACACCTGATTCGACACACAACAAATCGCCTCTCCATGTTCTTCTATCCACCCCACCTGAATGCATATCTTATCATCACAGGGAGATTCTATCATGCGGACCCTGCCATTTGCTATTTCAAACCGACAGATGCCCCGTGTACCCTCAACAGCAATATATCTTTTTTCTTCGTCATGAAGAGTTATCTGTTCCCCTTCCTTTCCCCCCGACCAAATAGTGAGGATTTTCCCCTCATGAGACGAACATGACAACACAAGAGTAGCTACTATTACACACAGAAAGAGTATTGTGAGGAATTTACACCCAGCAATTCTCATTATGGCTCACTCCCTCAAGTTCTGAAAAGCCGCGTCCTGTTTCCATCCGGTGGAATAATATTTTTTGCCCGCGCTATCTATAATCATCCCCTCTATTAAGGAGCTTCGTTCAATATATTTCATCCCCTTCTCAGGCCCCAAAACAAAGACTGCCGTAGCAATTATATCGGCTATCATCGCGGATGGGGCAATGATCGATACACTTTGACACCCCCACGCAGGCCAGCCGGTCCCGGGGTCTAAAATGTGATGATAACGTTTATTATTTATTATAAAATAGCGTTCATAATCCCCGGAAGTAACTATCGCCTTGTCGGTAATCCGTAAATTCTCTATGAGGCTATTTTTCTTGCGGGGATGCTGAATCCCGATATTCCAGGGGCCATTACCCGGTTTTTGACCGAAGAGCATCAAATCACCCCCTGCATTTATAATACCTGCTGATATACCGAAGCGTTTTAAAACGCAGGCCGCTTGATCAATGCTATATCCTTTGGCCACAGCGCCAAGATCAAGGGACATGCCTTCTCTTTTGAGGCTAAGTGAGCTTTTTTCTTTATCAAGCTCTATCCATTTATAGTTTACCCTTTTCCTTGCCAACCGGACGCTCTCTTCAGAGGGCAGGATGGGCGTTTCCTGGTGAAAATCCCAAAGCTTCGTAATACTCCCTATGGATATATCAAAGGCGCCCTCAGTGTCTGCCGAATAGGAAAGGCATGTATCAATAACCTCTACCAAGGATGGCGGAATGACAATTTCATGAAGGGCACTTTCATTATTAATGCGGGATACCATACTCTTGGGATCTTTTGCAGACATTATTCTTTCAATCTCCCTCATCTTTGTAAATGCCTGATCAATTGCCTCGCCTGCAATTGTTTCATCATCACACACTATCTTTATTTCAACGACTGTCCCCATTAAAAATTGGGATCGATGATACAGAGAAAGAGTCTTTTTAGAACAGGATAGAATAAAAATAAAGAGAAGTATTATGAGAGAGCGTAGATAATTTTTCTTACACCCAATAATCCAAACCCACATTATGTTGTGCTCTTGCAAGATATACCTCACCTATGGCTCTCGCCTTCTCCGCCCCTTTTTTGAGAACGTGCGCTATATAATCCCTATCATTCATGATTTTTTTCCGTTTTTCACGAAATGGGGAAAAATACTCCCAGATTCGTGCGTACAGTTCCTTTTTTATATCACTATATTTGAGGCCCGGTGTAATATAACGATCTCGTAGCGTGGCTATTTCCTCCTTGGTGAGAAACAGGGAATATAAGGCAAATAAAATGCATCGATCAGGGTCCTTCGGTTCATTGACGAGCTTGGAATCTGTCTTTATTGACATTACTTTCTTTCTTAATTCCTCTTCTGCGCAAAATATTTGAATAGTATTATTATATGATTTAGACATCTTCTGACCATCAATGCCGGGAATAACCGCCACATCTTCCACAATGTGCGATTCCGGAATGACGAATGTCTCCCCGTAGATATGATTAAAACGGATGGCTATATCTCGTACCATCTCCACATGTTGTTGTTGGTCTTTGCCGACTGGTATTTTTTCCGCCCCGAATAATAAAATATCAGCCGCCATAAGGATAGGATATATAAATAACCCCGTATTCGGGCTTATCCCCCGTGCCAATTTATCTTTATAAGAATGGGCCCTTTCCAGGAGGCCAAGACTTGTTACATTTGAGAGTATCCATGTTAATTCGGTTACCTCAGGAATATCTGATTGAATCCAGAAAATGGCTTTATCCGGATCAAGGCCTAAGCTTAAAAAATCACACACTGCTTCAACTGTATTGCGACGAAGAGACCCTCGATCAAATACTGTTGTCAATGCGTGATAATTCACAATAAAACAGAAAAGAGTCTCTTTTTCCTGATACTCAATCATCGGTTTCATCATTGCAAAATAATTGCCTAAGTGTAAGGCTCCTGAAGGCTGGATACCTGAGAGGATTCGCATACTTAATGTCTCCTTAAAAAAAATACGATCTTTTCATATAAATAATCCGCTAATAAATTATAGCATAATAATAATAAGGTGTGAATTATATATTTATCTTGACATATACATATCATTTTAATATATTTTACACTGTATATTACTATAATGCTTGATCAAAAAAATTCGTAATTATGGAGAAAAAATATGAGCTTCTTGCCCTTGGAATTATTTAAGAAAAAAGATGTCATTGCAGTTGATATTGGAACAAGCTCAATTAAACTGGTTGAATTAAAAAGAAAACGAAAAGTTACCGATGAGAAGCTGTATAGCTTAGAGAATTTGGCCCTTACCCCACTGCCGCCGGACACGATTGTGGAAGATGAAATTCGAAGGCCGGAGATACTTGTCAATACACTCGTTGAATTATTTACAGGAAATAAAATTGATAATAAGAATATCGTAACCTCTTTATCAGGACGGTCTGTTATTGTCAAAAAAATAAGACTCCCCAAAATGGAAGAGGAGGAATTGGCTGATTCTATTCAATGGGAAGCAGAGCAGTTTATTCCGTTTGATATAAACGACGTTGATTTAGATTTTCAAATAATTAATTTTACAGACACAGAGCCCGCTGAAATGGATGTGTTATTGGTAGCAGTTAAAAAAGAAAGAATCCTTCAGATTATGGATATTATCCGAGAGGCTAATCTTGTTCCGGCAATAATGGATGTGGATGTATTTACACTTGAGAACCAGCATGAATTAAATTACGAGGAGGATGAGGAAAATTGTGTAGTCCTCATGGATATCGGCGCAGAAACAATGAATATAAATATTATTAGAAGAGGATATTCTGTGTTTACCCGAGATGCTTCATTTGGAGGTAACCAATACACAAAGCTTATTCAGCATGAATTAGAGCTGGATTTCCAATCAGCAGAGGCATTAAAGCTGGGGGAAGAAGTTGAAGGCATATCACCACAACTCATTACCCCTCTGCAAAAGAGCTTTTTTGAAGATTTAATTGCGGAAATACAAAAATCATTTGACTACTTTCGCACTACCAATGAAGAAGGCAATATTTCAAAGATTTATCTGAGTGGAGGAAGCGCCAAACTCGTGGGAATAACAGATTTTCTAAGCGAACAATTGGAACTGGGAGTTGAGATTACAGATCCCTTCCGAAAAATAAGCATTGATGAAAATAAATTTAATTTGGACTATATAAAATATATAGCTCCAATGATGAGTGTAGGTGTTGGATTAGCGTTAAGAAGAGTAAATGACAGATGGTAAAAATAAATTTATTTCCTAAAAAACCCAAGCCTCCCATTACATTAATCCGTGACGCAACAGCAATAATCATAACTATTTTTGTCGCGATATTCATTACATCCCAGGTCTCTGCGATGCTCTCCTGGAAGATTGATAGACTCAACAGGGAAAAAAAGACCATTGAAGATGGGATTGAGGCCACAAAAAAGAAAATAAAAAACATTAATGAATATAAGAAAAAAATTAAAGAAGTGGACAGAAAAATATCGATCATTAATACATTAAAAGAAAATCAAACCGGGCCTGTTGCCCTGTTTCAGGACCTTAGCATAGCTACTCCCGACCAATTATGGATAACAGATTTAAAAAACACAGATACTAAATTAAAATTAGAAGGAAGGGCTTTTACCCCTAATACTGTCTCAGAGTTTATGCAAAATTTATCGAAATCGCCTTATTTTACTGGTGTAGAATTAAATAACATTAAACAACAAAAAGTGCAAAACAAAAAAGTCCAAGTATTTGCGATAAACTGTAATATAAGATACAAAATACCCGAACCTAAAGATAGCAATCCTAAAGATAGCAAAGAAGAAACTGCGAAAAAGAATAAGAAAAAATAATAATGAATACTAAATCCATCATCCTTTTTAATAATAAACTGGAAAAGATACCTATTTTCAAGAAAATTCTTGTCTTGAGCGTGATTGTTGCACTTATCATAGCCCTTTTTGTCTTTTATATCTATAAACCGAAAAAAAGAAGGATTGCAAATTTAAAAAGAAATGTTGAGGCACTTAGGAAAGAATTAAAGGAAAATAAAGAAGTTATTAAAGAGATTGATGCTCTTAAAGAAGGCCTTGGCGAGATTGAGAGGAAATTTAAAGAGATACAGGCGCAACTGCCTACGAAAAAGGAAATTCCGGATCTGCTGGCCAAAATATCCGATTTAGCGAATCTTTTAGGGCTTGAGGTGTTACTTTTCAAACCCCGTCCTGAACAGGAAAGAGAATTTTATAATGAAGTGCCAATTGAAATAAACATGAGAGGCACCTATCATGATGTGAATAAATTTTTTGAATTCATCAGTAAATTACCCCGAATAGTCAATATTAAAAATATCAGTATGAATAACTCCAAGTTGGTAAATAAAAAAGTGGTAATAAACACGAATTGTATGGCCACCACCTATCGTTTTTCAGAAAAGACAGCGGAAAAGAAAAAAGGCAAAAAAGATGTCAAGAAGAAAAGAAAAAGATAAAAATATAATTGCACTTCTCGTGCTATTTCTCTTAATAATTCTAGCTTCGCCTGCTCATGGAGAAACAGACATTAGAAAATTGAGAGATCCTTTTTTTTCTCCTCTCTGGAAATGGCAATTAGAAAAAGCTGAACGACTTGAAAATGAAAAAAACGACCCGAAGAAAATAACCTCGGCCCTGGAGATTTATGACCTTACTGAGCTCAAACTCGTTGGTATAATCGCTTCCCCCACCGGGAATAAAGCCGTAATTGAGACACCGGACAATAAAGCTTTCTTTTTGGTCAAAGGCACTGTCATAGGGAAAAATGATGGCGTCATCACTGACATATCGGAACATGAAGTTATAATCAGTGAAATAGTCTTTGATTATCTTGGCAATGAACAACAAAATATTATCACATTAAAAATTGAGCATCCGGAAGATAAAGAAGGATGAGAAATTTTCGAACCAAATTTAGTCACTGTGACGATAAGGAATGAGAGAGTAGAAAATGAGGAATAAGATGAGGAAAGAAAGAGCTGTATTTTTATTGTTAATCTTATTTTTATTACCTTTAGCATGCGCTTCTCAGAAATATAGTACCTTAACGAAGCAATCTGCAGAGAATAATGAAAACGACGATCAGATAATTATTTCAGAAATCAGCTGTGAACACGATCAGGAGGTAACAAAAATAAATTTTTTCCTCAATCGAATGACAGATTATACCCTCTTTAAACAAAATGCACCAGAAGCCCTCATCCTTGACATAACAAACGCATATATCCATGAAAGCATCAATAGATTAGCATTTGAGGAGGGGCCTGCTAAGAGTATTGAGCCTATTCAAAAAGACGATACTGCTCGATTCATTATTAATTTGTCTTATTCATCCCCTTATAATATGGAGGCATATGAAAATAAACTCTCTCTTATATTAGATAATAGTGAGAGTATTCAACAGGATGTTGACAGGGGGGAATTATGGCAAAGAAGCATATCGATAGCGGATGAGGAGTCACCAACATATAAAAGTAAACTTATCCGAACTATTAAATCAAAAACAACAACGCCGGCTGAGCCCCCCCAAGAAATCACCAAAGAAAATGATCAACCGATATACATTCAGGAAAAGAGTGACATTCAGGAAAAGAGTGCGGCCAAGATTCTTGGAGAGGCATTTACAGTGGGGGAAAAGGGATATAATGATTCTGATTTAGAATTTGAAACTAAAAAATATACAGGACAGCTCATTGCATTAGACTTTCAGGATGCTGACATTAAATCCGTTTTGCGGTTAATCGCAGATATAAGCGGACGGAATCTTGTCATCGATCCTCAAGTATCAGGCCGCGTAAATATCCGTCTCACAATCCCTATCCCATGGGATCAAGCGTTGGATGTGATATTAAAGACCCATAAATTAGATATGGTAATGGAAGATAATATAATTCGGGTTGGAAAACCGGAAACATTCATAAACGAAAGAAAAGTGAGAAAAGATGCAATTATTGCAAAACGTGAGGCACAAGAAGAGCGCATTAGATTAAAACCTCTGGTCACAGAAATTATTCCCATTAATTATACCACCGCAAGCCAGATAGCGGGAAGTATTAAAGGCATGCTGAGCAAAGAGTCCGGTCTTGCTGAGAAACCTTCCATTACGACTGATCAAAGGACTAATATTTTAATAATAAAAGACCTTCCCGAGTCAATAGAGAAAATGAAAAAAATTATTGCAATATTGGATAGCCAGACTCCCCAGGTGATGATTGAGGCGAGAATTGTCACGACAAGCAAAACGTTTGCGCGACAACTTGGTATACAGTGGGGTGGATATCATAATAAATTAAGCACGGGGTATGATTTTCCTTCTACCGTGAGTATTGATGGGCAAGGATTGAATGGCAGCTATGCGGTAAGCGTCCCACCTGGTGGTGCATATGGAAAGATCGGCATTTCTTTGGGGCATATCAATGGTCTCAGTGGGCTCGATGCTGTCTTGTCAGCGATGGAAGAGTCCGGAAAAGGGAAAGTGGTGTCGAATCCGCGAATTGCCACGTTGGATAATGAGTCAGCAAATATTACAAGCGGTGTGCAATTGCCCTATCTGACCGTGAATGCCGATGGGCAATCAAGTGTTACGTTTCAAAATGCCAGTATTAGCCTAGACGTCACTCCCCACATTACCCCTAATAATAATATACTGCTTGATATTAACGCTGCAAAATGTAGCCCTGACTGGGGTAATTCAGTTGCGGGACAACCGGCAATCAAGCAAAATTCAGTTCAGACAAAATACATTGTAAAAAATGGAGAAACGGCGGTAATTGGAGGTTTAATGGAAACAAGTGATTCTATTGATACTGACAAAGTCCCATGGTTCGCCAGTATCCCAATTGTAGGTTTCTTTTTCAGAAACAAAAAGACCACAAAAGAGCACAATGAGTTATTAATATTTATTACCCCGCTTACGATAAATCCCCCGACACTTATTTAACAGAAAATAGTTACATCATGAATGTTATCTGGGCTCCATGGAGGATGGACTATATCCTCTCGGAAAAAAAACAAGAATGTATATTTTGCGCTGCATTTAAAGAAAACAAAGATAGAGAAAATTATGTTCTCAAACGATTAGGTGATTGTTTTATTATAATGAACACCTTCCCTTATAATAACGGACATCTAATGATTGCTCCCAAAAAGCATACCGGAGATCTCCATAGTATTCCTGATACAATACTTGTTCAGATGATGAAGCTTCTCCAATTAGCCCAACATGTGCTTACCAAAGCCATATCTCCGGATGGATTCAACATCGGAATGAATATTGGCACAGTTGCAGGGGCAGGGATTGCTGATCATATCCATATGCATATTGTCCCCCGTTGGCAGGGGGATACTAACTACATGCCTGTCCTGGGTGATACGAGAGTGATGCCGCAACATTTAGACCACACCTACGATCTGTTACGCCCTCATTTTAAGACCACCGAAAGCGCTTAAAATTAATATTCACAGTACGCCCGCTTTTTTAGACAGGATGAACAATAGTAATATAATAATTTATAAATCCTGTTTATCACTTATTATACCTAGTTGAAAAATAAAATGGTTCATGCTATAAATGAGTCTAGAATTAAAAAAACATCATTATTCCAATCTTACTTTATGCGGCAGAATGATATAGAGTTGTAGTAAAAGTTTAATTATTTGTGGGGAGCTATCGAATATTACTGAATTAACATCATCATCATAAAAAGATAGAGGTAAAATAAATGAAGAATTTTATTAAATTAACAGTGGCCGGAACATTGTTATTTATATCAATGTACTTTTTATTTCAAAACAGATGGATTTATGAAAAAGGCTATCCTATTATTTTTTATAAATCAAAAAGTAGAATAATAGGATTTGAGGAAGTAAAACTTGCAATCCAGTTTGTTTTTATGTTTTTTTTAGGAGCATTTTTAACTGCTTTCTGTTATATTTTTAAGACGAGCAAATTTAAAAAACAATTAAAGCAGAATCAAAAGACCATTACCCAAATGGAGGATGAATTAAAATCACTCCGGAATCTTCCATTAACGGAAAACCAATCAGAATAACCGAGAGATTATGAATTTATATTCTGCTATTTTATTATTCTTTTTTTTCTTCTTCGTAGGAATTCTCCTGGGGCATTATATTGGGGCAAAAAATAATAATAAAACCTCTTTCACCTCTGTCGATGATAAAAGCGCCTATATCAGAGGCCTTCAATACATTATTTCTCATGAACCTGATAAAGCAATTGCAGAATTTACCAAAGCTGTGCAGATTAATTCAGGAACTGTCGAGATATATTTAAATTTAGGTAATCTATTCAGAGAAAAGGGAGAAGTGGAACGGGCACTTCGTATTCATCAGAGTATTCTGCTAAGGCCTTCACTTAGTCCCCGAATAAAATCTTCAGCATTAATGGAACTTGGACGTGACTATTCCATTGCAGGATTTATTGATAGGGCGATCAGTGTGTTTAAAAATATTACGAAACTTCACCCTGATAAGCTTGATGCATATAAAGAATTGGTAAATCTCTATGAAGAAGAAAAAAATTGGGAAAAGGCTTTTACTACGGCAAAATATATAGAGAAGATCTCCAAAAAAAATCAATCTGTTACCATATCTCACATTATATGTGAACAGGCTAAAGAAAAACTGGCAGAGAAGCAAATTCACAATGCCATCAAGGATCTTAAACGTGCTATGAGCCTTAATCCTTCTTGTATAGAAGCATATCTCGTTTTGGGGGATATTTATTTTAATGAAAGTCAGCTCGATCAGGCAATATCAACATGGCAGAGGGTCATTCATCTAGACCTTCCTTTTTCTCATCTTGTTTATAAAAAACTTGAAAAGGCATATTTAAATAAAGGGAATTATGATCAAATCGAACAGGTTTATCATTCATACTTAAGAAAACATACCGGTGATATTTCGACACGCCTTATCTTAGCTGACTACTATCAAAAAAAGGGGGCAATTAATAAAGCAATACAGATACTAAAGGACGGACTTAAAATAAATCCCCACGCCACGCGATTAAGTTGTGCTTTAGGGGAAATTCTCATAAAAGAAGATCGTGAAAAAGAAATTATCGAAGAATACAAGTTGCTTTTAAATAGAATCGAGCGTAAAAAGCAAATCTATGTGTGTAATAAATGCGGTTATAAGAATAATGATATTATCTGGAAATGCCCTCAATGCAAAGAATGGGATACCTTCACCTTAAAAAGCTAACACATGGGAACATCTCTTACTCCTTTAATGCAGCAATATCATTCAATCAAGAATAAATATCCGGGCTATATTCTTTTCTTCCGGCTCGGTGATTTCTATGAGATGTTTGATAACGATGCAATTATTGCCTCCAAAGTCCTTCAGATTACCCTCACCAGTCGAGATAAAAAAAAAGAAAATGCCGTTCCCTTATGTGGTGTTCCTTACCATAGCGCTGAATCATATATTAACTGCCTTTTGAAACATAATCACAAAGTTGCCATCTGTGAGCAGACAGAAGATCCAAAAAAAGCGAAAGGGATTGTGAAAAGAGAGGTCGTGCGCTTAATTACACCCGGTACCCTCATTTCCTCGGATATGTTAAATGAAAAAGAAAATAATTATCTTGCCTCATTCTCTCTTTCTTATAAGGCCTTTTCTCTCGCCTTTTTGGAACTTACCACAGGCGAATTTATTGCGACAGAATATCAAGGCAATGATTATCTTGATAAGCTTTACGGGGAACTGGCTCACAAAGAGGCTAAAGAGATTATTATGGCAAAATCCTTGAAAAAGGAGGCAATATACTCTGTTTTAGAGCAGGAATCCTTCTACATCACCACAGTTGATGAGAGCATTTTTGATCACAAAGAGGCTCAGATAAAATTAAAATCATTTCTCAATTTACATCAATTGGATGGATTGGGGATCGATGATGAAAGCACTATTCCAAGAGCCTGCGCCGGCATTATTGATTATATCCAACAAATTGAAAAAAAATCTTTTGTACATATCGAAACATTGAAGATATACCATCTGGAAGATTATATGATTCTGGATAATCATACACGGGTCAATCTTGAGCTTGTAAACTCTCTTTCCTTTAATTCCCGTCAAGGCTCTCTTCTTTGGGTGCTTGACCATACCGCTACTGCAATGGGAGCACGAAGACTCAAGTCATGGATCTTGCATCCGCTGATAGATATGAATGAAATTAACACTCGTTTGGAAAGCGTAGAAGAACTCATTACCAATCAAATAGCACGACATCATATTGCTGATAACCTCACAAAGATTTTTGATTTAGAAAGAATAATAGGCAGAATAAGTCTGGGGTTAGCCTCTGCGCAACATGTCCTTACATTAAAAGAATCCATACCCTACGTGCACTCAATAAAAAAAGAGCTGCGCTCATTAAAAAGTAACATGCTTAACACATTGGAAACGCAATGCCATTCCCTTGCCGAGGTATATGAGCTTATTGACAAGACGCTCTCTGATCATCCCCCCTCTCACCTTGCCTATGGAGGGTTAATAAAAAGAGGAGTAAGTGAAGAACTGGACCAATTAATTTCCATGGTAAGGCATAGCAAGGATTGGCTTGCGAAATTGGAGGCACAAGAGCGAAAGGCCACCGGGATAAATTCACTAAAAATCGGATTTAATAAAGTGTTTGGCTATTACATCGAGGTAACCAAGAGCAATTTGAAATTAGTCCCGCCCGAATATATAAGAAAACAAACTCTTGCCTCCGCGGAACGATACATTACAGAAGAGCTCAAACAATATGAAGAGAAAATACTGGGCGCAGAAGAAAAAATCTCCGCTTTAGAGAAAGAAATATTTGATAACCTCATATCTGACATATCCTCCTTTGGCAGCCGCATACGCCACACCGCCCGAGCTATTGCCGAGATTGATTGCCTGTATTCCTTGGCTGAAACTGCCAGCCTTAATCGATATTCGAGGCCCACCATAGATACGAGTCTCACTATCCATATTAAGGAAGGAAGGCATCCGGTTCTGGAAAAAATATTCCCTGATAAACCCTTTATCCCTAACAATACCATCCTCGATTGTGATACACACAGACTCCTTATTCTTACTGGTCCCAATATGGCCGGAAAATCCACCTATATGCGTCAAGTCGCTTTGATTACACTGATGGCCCAAATAGGTTCATTTGTCCCTGCGACCGAGGCGCAGATAGGCATTATCGACCGGCTCTTTACGAGGATTGGGGCGGGAGATCGTCTTTACCGGGGGCAGAGTACATTTATGGTGGAAATGCTAGAGATTGCTACTATCCTCAACAATGCGACACAAAAAAGTCTTATCATACTCGATGAAATCGGCAGGGGTACAAGCACCTTTGACGGAATAAGCATAGCCTGGGCTGTTGCTGAATTTATTCACGATACTGATCATATTGGCGCGCGGACATTACTCGCGACCCATTATCATGAGTTGACTGAGCTGGCCTCCTCTCTTAAGGGTGCAAAAAATTATAATATTGGAGTATGTGAAGAGGATGGCAGGCTCATTTTTCTCTATCAAATCTTACCGGGCAGTGCTGATAAAAGCTACGGCATCCATGTAGCAAAGCTTGCCGGCCTGCCGGCCGAGGTCATCGAGAGGGCCTATGAAATACTTCAACGGATAGAACAAAGGGAAGAAAAGGCTCTTGCGCCAATTCAGTTATGTCTTTTTACTAATCCCAAAGAAGCGGTATTAAAGGACCTGCGCTCCTTGGATATCTCTAAGATTTCACCTCTTAAGGCTCGAAAAAAGATCAATGAATGGAAAAAATGTTTATCCTGACCCCCTGCCCTGCTTATTTTTATTTCTTATATCTTTTTGTGTGTTTGTAGCAAAATCCAAAATTATCATAATGGTTCGATACTGAATATGTATAAAAGGTTTGATAACTTGGACTATTCTATGCTATACTTTAGTAAGAACAGTACCTATGATCTGGTAGAGAGCGCGGGCATGTGCTGCTGATCCAATAACAGACAGCAATGCTATTGAATGCACAAAAAAGTTGCCATTTTCTCGCCAAAAGAGAAGCAAAATGAAAGATTTTCTGTTTCTCATTGTCATTATTAATAAAATCAGTAAATAATGAAAAGGATTATCTGAATTGTAGAAGAAAGGGGGATAAATAAGAGCTGCACTCATTATCAGTAGTAATTATTAAGATGAACTCTATATGATTGTCGAGTTTGTACGGTTATAAAGTAAGTTAACAAGGAGAAACAAATGAATTTTAAAAGAAGTTTGAGCTTAATTATGATTTTTATTTTCAGTTTTATATTTTGTATCGCATTCTCAATGAATCAAGTTCGCGCTCAGGAAAGGACTGCATACCAAACCTGTATTGACGGTGGATGTGAAACCGACGCTTATGGAATCGAGAATGAATTAAGTACGCTTTTCACCTCTACAACAGAGCCCAGTCGATTTGCTAATTGGTTTCAGCGTGATACACAAACAAGTGCATGGGGCGGAACAGTAACTCAATATGCGTATGGACCGGATGCGGGATTTGGTGAAACAGCACGGGGTTTTCAATATACTGATCCCCTCACAGGAGCGTCGGTAAGTTACCAAGTCACCGGCATTGGAATGGGTATGATCCCGCTTCCAATGTACGGTGGTATGAATAGTGCTTTAGCAGCGGCCTCTTATGGCCCTTATGCATACGGCAATCAACCAGTCACACAGCCAACACTGGGGTTTGATACGCAAACATCAGAGGCTGGAAACGCTTTTGGGCAAGGCTATCAGTTTTCAGTATCCCGCCCAAATCTCACCGCCATGGTGGGAACGAGCTTACTGCAAAATCCATTGACAATGGGGTCTGGTCTTGCACTTGCTGCAATGTCAGGTGCCTTTGGTAATTATGGGTATACAGGCGCTGTGAGCTCTCCATTGGCCTACACGGGTGCTGGCTATGGATATCCTTCTTATGGCTATGGCGGTTATGGATATCCTTCATACGGATACAGCGGCTATGGAGCAAGCGCTGCTTACGGGTACCCTGGTTATGGATACAGTGGCGGTTATAACACTGGATATTCTGCTCCATACGGCTATAGCGGCTATGCTCCAAGCTATGGGGGAAGCAACTATACAGGAGCAGGAACCTATTCCAGGTATTATTAATAAATGATCCGAGAGGGTAACCTCTCATTCATCGATATAAAAAAAGCACAGTCCTTGAATAAGGGCTGTGCTTTTTTAATGGGCTATTCTTAAACCACCCTCTTAAATCTTTTTTAAATAATCCCGCAAATGACTTATTGTTTTATAGAGTCTATTTATGCTATGCTAATTAATAGAGGAATTAAGAATGAAGCTTTATAGTCTAAAAAAAAGAATACCTTTATATCTAATTTATTTTCTTCTTTTTTTTTGTTTCGCCACCCATAAAATATATGCAACAGATAGCAATGTACTCGTTAATCCAGGATTTGAGGAATTGGATCAGGAAACAGTCGTGGGATGGTTTTTGTCTTCTCAGTGTATCATTACTGATCAGGAAAAAAGGTCCGACAATAGATGTTTGAGGATCGAAGTTACAAATCCTCAAGATTATAATACTATTGCTAGGCAAATCTTTTCTATAACTCCTGGCAGATCTTATAATTATGGAGTGTGGGTAAAGGCAGAGAATGTGGAAGGCACAGGTGCTTTTATCTCAATCGAATTCTCTGGCAATCAATATCAATGGTTAGGTGGAAATTGGGATGCAAATAGGATAAATGGAACAAGTGATTGGCAGTATATTGGGGTAGTAGCAGCCTTAGTACCAGAGGAGGTTGATGGGATTCAAGTTGCATATTGTACTTTGCATTTGATGTTAGAAAAGGGATCTAAAGGCATAGTATGGTTTGATGATGTGACAATGACTCAATATAACGATCCTCTGTGGGAGAGTTTTATGCTTAAGCCAAATTATAGCAACCAAATAATGCCAGAGATTATGTCTCCTGAGATTAAAATACATTTTAGTCTAAATCCCGAGCCCTATCAAAGGACGCTCTCGCAGCTTGGCATAGTGGCGCAGTTTCAAAAACAAATCCAGAAAGTCTATCCTTTAAATACCGAAGATTTTACTCTCGATCTCGATTTACCGGATGATCTTTCTTCAGACCGCTATGAGTTGCAGCTGACACTCTTCGAGTCACATGAATCAAATGTAATTGAGATAGAAAATATATCCCTTGAGAAATTGTCTTCTGAACACTTATCAGAACGCATTTCTTACATCGATTCCTATAATCGTCTCATTTTAAATGGTCAGCCCTTTTTCCCTATAGGGCTTTATATAGCCCATTGGCAGACGGATACAGCACAATTGGATGATATTAAAAATAGTGAATTTAATACCCTAATGAATTATTGTACTCCCCAAATGAATCTTGTTGATACAGCCAAATATCTTCAGGAATTAACTGCAAGAAATCTTTATCTAATATTTAATTTACATGATTTTATCGATAGCTCACAATCAAATATAAATGCTATTACGGAACGAGTTACTACATTTAAAGATTCAAATACTATTCTTGCCTGGTATCTCAATGATGAGCTTCCAATACAATATCTATCGGAATTGGAGAAATGCTATGCTCTTGTAAAGAGCCTTGATAAAAATCATCCTATATGGTCAGTTCATTGGTTGAAAAATCCTCTTTTTATAGAAAAGCATACAACGGATATCCTTGGCGTAGATCCATACCCCATTCCTGATAAGCCGCTCACCTTAGTTTCTCAAATGGCCGACTGGGCCACAGAGGCTGGATTCGGATACAGGCCGTGCTGGGTAGTACCACAAGCCCATAATATAGGAAGAGCTCCTACCGCAGATGAAATGCGAGCCATGACGTATCTTGCCCTCAATCACGGTGCCAAGGGACTTATCTATTATTCCTATAATAATATTAAAAATGATCAAGGGACCTATGATAGATGGGGGACAATCAAGGAGATAGTGAAAGAGGTAGCGTACTTAAAGCCGGCTCTTCTTTCTACTGAAATTATTGATCAAACAGCTTTGGCATGTAATAATTCTTATATTGATTGGAGGGTAATGAAAAAAGAAAAACAATATTATCTATATGCAGTAAATACCACACAAAATCAACATACCGGAGTAAAATTTATTAATAACATGCCTGAAAAACCCACGACTATCACTCTATGTTTTGAAGATGAACGACACATCAAGACCACCACAAATAGCTTCTTAGATGATTTTTCTCCTTATCAGGTTCATGTATATTCTTGGGAACCTGATCCTGATTTCAACTTTACTGATCCGGAAGAGGGGAAATGTTTTATTAGAGAATCACTCTCAATGGAAAGTATATACTAATTTTTAACGTATGGTAATACGAGGATTGTAAAAGCGCCAGGTTTAAAACAGGAGATAATTTCTTTTCCGATATCAGGTATAGCCAAAATAATATTCTGCTTCTCGGCTATTTGATAATGTGAAAGTAATACCCATAGCCGTTTTGTTTCTCCATTTTGGATTAGTGTATCTTCATAGTTTTCCCAGTCTTTCTTTAGAGATTTTTTTATAACCATATAGTCTTCAATGGAAAAACCATACTTTTTAGCATAATAGGAAAAAGCATAATAAGAGGCGTTATTAAGGTATATAATATCATTGCCCCCCCAATTTTTCTTAACAAATTCCATAATCGGTTTTATTTCTTCATTTTTTCTTGGTTTAAATAAAAAATAAAAACCATTTGTTAAAGGGAATATATAAATCATAGTTAATACAAATAATATTATTGTTTTATTTATATATATTCTTTTTTTTAACAAAGCTGATAAACCCTCTGCAATAAACAAACAGAAAGTCGGAAATAAAAATAGGAGCATCCTATCAAGAAAGGGGTATTTTCGGAATCCGGATAAAATAAGAGTGAGTATAATAGGAAGCAGCAATAAGAAAAAATGTTCTTTATTTTTGCTGTAAAAGGAAACGGCTCCCATCAGGGATACTAGTCCTATTACAGCAAGATTTAAGGCTATTAATAATAACATTAAAAATTGCCCGGGGTTTAATTTGGCCAATTTTGATAAACTGAATCCAATATTACAAAAATATATACCTACTAAATTTTCAGTTGAAATACCCATAAAATATTTTAAAAATTTCAAGCTTGAAATTATAAACCATTTAAAATCTTTTACATTTATAGGTATTAAGGGCATAAAAGCATTTCCCCAGTAATCCAATAAGTTTTTTTGTTCACTTAATCCTTTTAATGAGGCAAAATAAAATATAGCTATACTTATTGAAATTAAAGCACACGGCAGTAAAAAATATTTAAAAAAAACTATTTTTCTGCTAAATATATTTTTTAAAAAAATAAATATACAAATCCCTCCCAGAATAATAACCGACGCATGAGAAAACCATACAACTATACTACCTATCAAGCCGAAATATAAAGACTTAAGAACCGTTAGATCTTTTTTAAGAAATTTTTCATAAGCAATATATAGGAGGATACACCAGAAGACGTCTCCTGCATATTGTTTTACTTCTGAGGAAAAATATATAAGCCGGTCTAAAAAAATGAAAAGCGTTAATGAATAAATAGCAGCTTTTTCCTCCAAATATATTTTTGCAAGATTGAAAAAAAGCAATATCGAGAGTATCCCACATAATAGAGAATAAAGCCTCAATATCCAGTCTGAATTTCCCAAAAGTATGACTAGGCTTTTCACTATAAATAAAAATCCAATTGGGGCTCCCTGAGCATAATCTAAAGGTAATAATAATTCGGCAAAGGATCTTTGGGTGATATTTAGAGAAATACAAGCTTCATCAAGCCATAGAGAACGGTTGAAGAGATATTGGGATATGCGTAGTATAAACCCCAATAGGATGATGACTATTATAGTGAATGTGTACTTCTTTTTATAAAGATCAGAAGGCGTTATGTTTTTCTTTTGCATAATTTTAAAAATTAATCCCTTTATTTTATAGAATTTTTCTTAAATATATCGGGACTATTGGATTATATATTAATTGAAAGCCGGATACAAAATATAATATAGTATATACATCTTAGAGAACAATACACATTTAAGCTTTTATTGAGTTGTGTTCAAGAACCACCCCATAGCTCATAAAAAAACTTAAAAGGGATCTCCAATGAAGAAGTCGAAAAAAACACCATTTTTTTTAATCTTATTCGTTACTTTCATTCTTATCTGGATTATTGCGTATGATTTCTACTTTCGTTATGATGTAAATAAAAAAATAAGTTCATTTGTTCGATTCAATTCGTCCGTTCACTATAAGAGAACCATCTTTTTAACTTATGATGATGGACCTTCTAATGATGGGAAAGTATATGGAGATACCCAGGTCAATAATATATTTTTAAAAAATGCAATTACTGACATCATCCCTGATTATAACTTTCACATAACACCCACAGAAAATCTCCTCAATATACTTAAGGCATCCAATATAACTGCTCTCTTTTTTATTTCAGGAATAAGCTTTGATGCTTCAGAAAATGGGACGCACCAAATTCAAAGGATCATTAATGAAAACCATAAAATAGGGAATCACTTTTATTCCCATAAAAAGTCTACTGCAGAATCGATAGAGTGGATATTAGAAGATATGACAAAAGCGCACAATCTTATAAAGCAATTAACTCATATTCCAATAAATATTTACCGACCCCCTTATGGTGATTGGAATTTAAAGCTCTCTAAAAAGGTTTGGAAAAATGAAGTATTAAAAGACTATATTTTCCCTATGATGTGGACCAATGATTTTAATGATTGGCATCCTTTTGACAATCCACAATTAGCGAGACAAATTCAACGCCAGGTTACTGAGTTTTTAAAAAATAATATAAACAAAAGTGGACGTATCGTCCTCCTTCATGATCCTTATATTTATAGTGTTCTCGTCACTGCTGAGCTTATCCGCCAAGCCCCACAATATGGATTTACAATTGAAGACATTGAAACGCTTATCAAGGCATGGAAGGAAAACATCAATTATTATATAAAATCCCCTTACCTGTATTATATTTCCGACCGTCTAGGACAATTAAAGGAAAATATCACTTTCATTATTAATTAATTTTTATAAAGATATAAGATCAAAATAGAAAATTTATTCTAATATATAAATAACATCTATCGGATCATTGTTATTTTCCTTTGAGCTACTATTGTTGTCTCTGTTTTTCGTTTAATTCCTCCTGCTCGCCAAAGAATACTTATTGTCTCATCTTTCATATGCTTTACAACAATATTTGAAATATTCGCACATTTAATCATTCCGTCAAGTTCCTCATTAGTGTAATAAGACACCACGGGAGCTCCAATATTATTATTCCATGTATCGAAAATATATACTCGCTTTGATGTTACTTTAGTTATGAAACGTTTTAAATAAAAAAGTATTGTCATAGTAACTGAGGGGTAAAATACTGGTTCAACTATAATTAGCCATCCTCCCTCTTTGACTAGTGTAAAGGCGTTTCTTACTGCACTTTCCGCATTACGTTTAGACTGTGTTCGAGTGTTTCCTACAAGATGATGTAAAACCGCACCCATAAGAACGAAATCAAACTTTTTCTGTATGCTCCTTATAAAACTGCCATCTAAAACTGATCCCAAAAATATATCGCAATCAAATCTTTTTTTCACTTGCGCTAAATAATTCGGAGAAATATCCATTCCACTCACATTCCAGATCGAAGTATTATTTTTGACATACTCGATGATATCTCCTCCCCCACACCCTATATCTACTAATGTACTTTTTTTGTGAGCATGTAAATTAATAAATCTAATGGCAAAATTAAACCTCCCAGGACAGTATCGGGGAGTATAGCGGTCAAAATACTCTACTGTTTTTTTATCTGCGTCCATATATGTTTTCTTTGTTATGCAAGAACATAATATACCATCTTCATTAGCATCACAAATCTTATACTTTATGGCTTCATTGAACTTGCTGCAAACTTTTTCGCCCTGCTTGTTGTGAATATATCTGAGGATTGAATTTACTCGACAGTTGCCCCGTCTGGAACGATAGTGTTTTCATAAATATGAGTTTCTTCCTCAATAGTCACATAATCACCAATAGATACTCCTTGCTCAATAACAACCTCCTTCTTAATTATACAACCTGATCCAATGGACGTAATACCCATGATTTCTACCTCTTTACCGATCCACACGTTGGCGCCAATTATCACGTCATCACCTATAAAAACCTCCTTATTGATCTTGCTGCCATCTCCAACTACAAAATTATCGCCAATATTGCTCTCCTTATCCATAATAACGTTCGAACCAATATGGGGGTTATCATCAATTACCACTCCTTTTTTAATCTCAGTTCCACATCCGATGACAGGATTTTTACCTATTACCGCGGTTGGATCTATGATGGCATTTGGGCAGACGCACTCATCCCCAAACCCATCATTATTGACGTCTGCCTGATCTACATTAGGGACTGTTGGACAATTATCTATATCTCCACAAATCCCATCACCATCTATGTCATTTACAGAATCATTGATAACTGTCACCATTTGATTACAACTTATATAATTTCCTGAATCATCCGTAGCTGTCCATATGACTGTCGTAGTCCCCACCGGAAATATATCTGGGGAATTATTGCTCACTGTTACATCACCATCACAATTATCCGTTACAATAGGCTCTCCTAAATCAACTACTGGAGGTAAGCTACCCGTCTGTACTATAATTAAACCTGCGGGACACATAATGCTAGGTGCGCTCGTATCCTGCACTGTTACTGTTGCGCTGCATGTACTCACATTACCGCTGGTATCTTTTACTGTTAACTCTACCGTATTTGCTCCTATCTCCATACAGCTAAAAGTTAGTGGACTTGCTGTCATTGTCGATATCCCACAATTATCATTTGATCCGTTATTTATATCATCCGCTATTATGCTCGCTACTCCCGTTGTATCCAGATTTATTATTATATCATGACATACAACTGTTGGTAAGATAGTATCCTTTACTGTTACAATAGCCATACACTGAGCACTATTATCATATATATCTGTACCAGTCAGTAATACATTGTTACTTCCCACATCATTACACGTAAATTCACTAGGTATTACGTCTAATGTCAATTCACCATAAAAGCCGTTCGAACCATTGCATACTTGATCACCGGTAATAGATACATACCCAGTATCAATAAGATCTAAGGTAATATCTTGGCAAAAAACTTCTGGGTTAGGATCGTAAAATTGAAATAGTACTGCATCAGCTATGACAAACCCATTAGCCTCATCAGTAAGCTGCATATAATTACCTGTCCCCGCCTCAAGGAAAAATTGTCCGAGATACTCCCACCAATGGCCTTGATAAAGCAAATCATCAGGGGATTGTTGCTGATCCACAGAACCTACAGTCGTTTCTACATATTCGCCAGTTTGAAAATTATAATACTTGATTTTATAACGAGCATTAGTTGCTCTGTTAGTCCCTGCTGTCCAACAGGTATAAATATCATAATAACCACTATCCACAATCTGTGGCCTAAACATAAAGGTATTACTCCCTGATCCAGCAGCATGATATTTTGCATTATCATTCCATGTACCATCTGTATTTGAAACATTG
>JBLIRR010000049.1:0-43606 GCA_049472395.1 bacterium
CCCTTTCCGGAAGAAACCCCCTGTCCGTTATTGTAGATCTTGTTGTTATATATCTTTGTATTCGGCCCAACCAGGATTTGAAGACCATTACTGTAATTGTTATAAAATTCATTGTCATGCCAGGTATTTCCTGTCGGAGGATTTGAGTTGTAATAATTCCCCGATTGATTTACCCCGTAGTTAGATTCTCCATCAGCAGATCCGTTATTGTAAATCATATTGTAACGAAAAATATTATTGTCCGTCCCCCACCCGGTTACTTTAATACCATAATCGCCTCCGCCATGAAATGCGCAATACTCGATCAGACAATTCTTGCATCCTTTATTATCATCCACGCCGCCTGACTTAGTATCCGGTTCCCATGAAAGCAGCTTCAGACATTCTCTTTTATATGAGGGATTGCTCGCATCCTTCATCTCGATGTTTTTTAACCATATATTGCATGCGTTCCTCAGTTGCATACAGCGCTGAGCGGTATTATTCCCATCAATAATAATATGATGCCCGTTATCGGTACCAGAACCATCCCACATTATATAGCGTGCCGTATTTGTAGGATGATTTCCTATCTCTACTATTGCGTAATCATTACTATCGTATACGGTGTCTATCAGTATTACCGTGTCATTCTCATAGCTTTTGAATGTGACATACAAACCTTCGGTCCCGTCATCCGCAGACGTTATAACGATATGTTCATCGTAAATCCCTTCCTGTATGTATACAATGTCCCCGCCTTGTAACGAGGTATTGTCGATCAGATACATAACTGTGAGACATGCATTTGAGTCCGGACCAGGAGAATCAACATTTGAAGGAATATCATAGCCCTGTTTGCTTACATAATAAATTTTCGCATTGGCAGAGGAGACCATACCAAAGAGCAACGCGACACAATAAACAGATAATAATAAAAACCATGGTCGTCCGAAACATAGTATCTTTAAAAAATAATCAAAATGAGCCTTCTTCATGTACCCTCCTGAATCTCGATCAATTAGTAGTGTGATAGTTTTATAGAATGATATTTACTATACACTGTATATCTTGTACATTCACACTCCCATCCTCATTAAAATCAGCCATACTCCCCCAATCCTGTATGCCGAGGATGTGATTTACGCATGCTTGCATATCTAAAACGTCTACCCTCGTATCATTATTCAGATCACCTAAAAGGGCAGGGATCTCACGTTCCTCAAAACGAAGTTGAGCAGGCAAATCACCGGCCATGGAATTCAGATCAGGGCCGAATGAAGGCCAGGGCAGATTGCCGAAGAATGAGGGTTTGGATGAGAGATATAAGGAATTCGGCAGGTCCCTGTCCGGATTAGTAGAATCCCACTGGGCAGTGTCAGTGACGTAATCATAGTTGCCGTGACGGATTAACGTGTTTTCTACTTCAGGATCGTATGCTCCACCACTGGGACACGTGGAGCCAAGGCTCCAGATGGTACCGGTGCACCCCGGATAGCCGAATATGTTACCAACAATATTCTGATAATGGCTGTTTGCCTGTAAATCTATAGCCCATATTCCACTATTTATATAATCCTCTGGTGGATCAGATCTTCTCTCTACCCAGTTCCTGAACGCGGTATTATGTGAAGAAGAGCCCCAATAGTTATCGAAGTTTAATTTAACTCCTCTATTTCCCTCAAACAGGTTCATGTAAGGGTGAGCCCCATGGGTTATCATATCAGGGAATAGCCAATGGCTCCCCACATTACCCTGTGAATCCTTTGAATAATTATACGCAAAAACATTACCGGAACCTCCTCCCTCCAAAACCATTGCATGACGCAAGACATAGAATATATTGTCCTCAATCAAATGGTCTGAATTGACAAAATACATCATCACTCCATACGCCCAACTACCGGGGTAATCTCCCCAGCCATGATGGAAGTATGACTGCCGTATCTCGTTGCCATAAGAGTATCTGAGGCACACATGATTATTTCTTATTTTATTCGTCTCGACATTTCTCACCCAGCAGTGTGCAGAGAGATTAAAGTATATACCATCTCTCATACCGCTTCCCGCGGTCGTCATCTCTATGTAAAGGTCTTCGACACCGGCATTTTCCAACATGGTTAACTCTATGACCTCGGGATCAAGTGCTGCCTTGAAAGTGAAATAGAGAGGACGGTTGAGTGTGAGCATGGTATCGCTTTTATCTGTTATCTTGAGTATTTGTGCCATAGCATGGTTTTCATCATCAAACAATCCACACCATCCGCAGTTACCGCCACATCCGACCGGATCTACCGGTATGGTATCGTCGTTGTCCTGATAGATGACGATATAATCTCCGACACTTAATGATGACGCATCTTCAACAATGATACTGGTGCTGTCTTTTGTGTATCCACTCAAGATATTGATGGCAGAACCTCTGCCACTACTCGATACTCGTATGATACTTCCTGAGGAGGCATCATTTTTTATGAAGGTCTTATCAGGTCCATCACCACGGAGGACTATACCGTTAGTAATCGAAAGCGCAGCATCTGTCTTATAGGTACCTTCCGGAAGGTAGACAACCTGCCCTTCGGGACATGCATTTATTGCATCCTGGATTGCATTAGTATCATTGGTGGATCCATCTCCGACAGCCCCATAATCCTTTGCATTAACACCAACCGGATAATTCGGAATCCCGCCCGGAATCCCTGGGCTCCAGTCTATTCGACGATCCTGCGGGATAATCTCAGCATATGAATCCTTCATATATACTGCGCTAAGCATGGATGCAAAAATGAAAAGCAGAAAAAATAATACTATGCTCTTTTGTACAATGATTTTCTTGTCGATTCTGTAATATTCTTGAATAATCATTTTGATTGCCTCATTTTTTTGTGAAGGGACATTTAAATCAGCAAAAATGCCATTAGCGATATTACCCTCAAATAAATTCATCGTCACATCCATCGGAAGTAATTCTGAGATTGTATGAATAATTACTATCCGGGTTTCCATTACCATCAAAGGCATTATGCACCAAATATACATTATAAGGGCCAGCATAGATATTCGATCCTGCGGTGGTATTGTCTCTGAGGATACAATTAATCATATAAAAGTTGGCAATTCCTGTATAGCCGATAGTTCCTGCATGATTCATATTAATACCATATGAATTATTATTTGATGTGCAATCAATAAGTGTATGGTTATGCTTCTGTTATCCCCATGATCTTCCCCTAAATCCCACCCTTTAAGATTATTATGTGATGTGCAATTCTTATACGTAATTTTTGAATTTTGGGCTTTGAATCCGATCCCTGCATCATTCGGTGGATCATTACCAACATGGTTGTAACTGATACAGTCACATACAGTGGCATTTATGACATACATATGACTTTCTCCCAAAAGAAGACCGTTTATATGGGTACCATTTCCATCGAGTTCACAGTTTTGAATGATAAGGCCATCAGCTTTTCGGACTTGAACTTGACCAGCTCCGGTACCTTCAAGAGATGACGAGTATGACGTCCCATTATTGAAAAATTTTATATGAGAGAGAGTACAGTGGTCCACTGAATCACCTGTTCCTGGTTTTTCCTTGATTTGCAATCCTTCTACTGGCGCATTCCGTATAATGATTCCTTGAGAAACTTTGCCATCGAGCGAAATGCCGTTGCACTGTATAAGCCATAATCCGATTCCAGCTGTAATCCCAGTTCCATCAAATATGATGTTCCCTATTCCCCATTGCTGGTCAAGTTCAAATGATATCGGATGTGAAAAAGTAGCAGTATCTTCGTAATAGGTGGCATTAATCCAGATGAGACCGCCGTTTGAACTGTCATGTCGTGTTCCTCGTCTGAATTTAAAGACAGTATCCGGCGGAACCTTATTGCTCGCATTAATTATCCCTCCACCCCATGATGTCTGTTGCCATGCTGTGTTGTTTATATTTCTTGTTCCGGGAATTGTTTTCCAAGGTTGAGTTACTGTGCCGGGATTCGCATCATTGCCATTTTGAAAATCAATATAATAGGTAGACGCATATCCCAGTACTGAAAGCATATTCATTACACAGACAAGTACTATCACTTTTAAAGACTTGCTAATTGTATCCATTTTCCCCTCTTGTCCTTTCTTTATTCATCAAAAAAGGGCTTAGAATCATTTCTTCACAGGTATCACCAGCCTGAGCGGCATTGGCGCAGAGTTGGATGTGGAGGCAGAACATCCCGGAGAATCGAACCACAATAATGCTGACGTGCCATCGTGTCCGGATGGGTTTAATGTCTGATAGATAAGACGACATTATTGTCCGGTATTAAGGGGTCACCACCCGAAGATTTACCGGCGCAGCAGGGGGTGTATTAACAGCCCTTTGATACTCGTGCGCTCCAATGTCAAACCCGGCCCCATCCGACCTCGAGTTTCCATAATAGTCCTTCGTAAAATAAGCCGATAAGTCAGCTCCGTTATCAATAGCATTTGAGCCGGAAGTTATTCTGTAATTATCGGCAGATACGTCATGAAAGAGCGGATCGGTTCCGCCTGTTTCATACTACCGGCCGTGATATATCATATGCGTTTCTTCTCTCCCAACCAGGGTAGGTCAGGGGCCCAAAATAATATTCACTAATTCTTGCAGGTCCAGAACATCACATTCATCTGAAGGTTCGGCAATATTAGTAGCTCGTGCTTCAGCTTGAGGATCTGTCTCAGTGCCTAACACAATATTAACACAAAGTTGGGCATCTATGATTGTCACTTCTTTATCACTATTGACGTCTCCTTTTCTAAAGAATACCTCATTAGAGTCGCTACTTTCTGATCCGGAGTCATCAAAAGCCCTGACCACAAAATAATTGACGAGATCATCATTGAATCCACTAATAGTACAGGTTATAATAACTCCTTCCCATGAGGGTGTAGTATAATTATAGGCCTGCCCCTCTTGGCGATGGAATACCCTATAGCCTGCCAGGTCTTGTTCTGTATTTTCATCCCAGGCTAAGGATACATCACCGGCGTAGGTAAAATATGGAGAGCACAGGAGAGCTACTGCAGCGAAGACAATAAGAAACATTAGCTGGTTTGATAAACAAAATACTGATTGTGTTCGACAGCTTGTTATGTATGTGGATGGCATAGAAAAACCTCCCTTCTATTAAGTGTTATAGGCTGAGCTGCCCCAGGTAAAGTTACTCCAAATCACAGGACCATCGATATAGTTCCTTTCAAACAGATTCATTACCGCTGCTATTAAGATGTGTGTTCGCATTGTATCTGGTTCTTCATAATCGATTTACTCCCAGAATGATATTCACTATCTCTTGCGTATCCGTCACATTCACACTCTCATCGCCATTCACATCAGCTGGGCTTCCCCAGTCCTGTGTGCCGAGGATGTGCTGCACACAGGACTGGACATCCTGGACATTCACATACCCATCCTCATTAAGATCACCTGTGAGAGGATATCCTGTTCCCCCTGTAATAGCTGTATTTATCGCTTCTATATCAGCTCCGATATCTTTTCCATCTGAAGCTGCTCTCTTGTATTGACTTGATGGTGTGAGGTAGTAGTCATCATTGACGTAATCAACAAAACCAACATCATTAAGTGTTGAAGGAAAGTAACAATTATTTCCACAATATCCATCATTACCTGTTGGCGACACTCTTACCCAGACATCATATTCAGAAAGCCAATCATTGGCAGGGTCGACCATATTCTCTCCTATGCAGGTATTTGCATTACTGCATCCTGATCCATCAATAGGATTGGTCAAAATACTGTTTGTTACATGGACATCTTTCGCGAGAAATCCTACTGTTTCAAACCATATCGGGGCATCATAATCGAGAATAATTGTTGCGTGGTTCACAGCAATATCGTGTACACCACGACCAAGCATAAATCCATTCCCTGGTTTCCAGCTATGCCATTCCTGGAATATATCGTAAAAAAGGTTATTATTTACTTTAACAATATGCGTAGGCTCACTCTGTCCTATAACCTGCCCAAAATCACCCGCTCCAATATTAAAACCCATTCCCAGATTGTGGAAAATGTTGTTCGTAATAGTGATGTCCCGCACCTGTACCCAGGGGAATCTGCACACTCCGTCTGAAGCTTCGCAGCGTGGAGTCATTTGAATAGCGAGCCCGTTTTGGGTATCTCCAGCAGCTGTCCAGCAATTTTCAAACTCATTCCCATTTACCAAAACCCTTTGAGCATTTTTGAATTCCAGGTGGTTTTTAATTGAAGTACTTGCAGGCTGGTTTGTTTTCCACTCTAACCTTTTGAAAAAATGATTCCTTTCAATTTCTATATCAGAGGAAATGTTTCCATAATAGGCAATAGCAGCTCCGCCAAACATGATGTTCTCACCAGATCCTTCCAAAAAATTATTGGATATCTTGTATGGTCCAGGGCCGTTGTTCCCCCATATAGATTGCGCCTCTGAATTAAAGAAATTCGATATATAGCTATCGATGGCAGCCATGTATTCTCCATGAAATTCAACTCCACGCCTTACCTCTTTACCGTTACTGTGGATATAACATCGATCTATAAAAATATGATGGGGAAACTCCAATCCAATTGTCATGGCGTTATTTCCAAGTTTTACCAGCGCTCCACCATAGGCGGCCCAGTTGCTTTTTGCCCGAATCTCTAAACCTATTAATCGGTAGTATTGGGCGCCGTATTCCGCTTCAAGAATAGGCCCTTCGTTGCGCTCTAGGATAGCCATATGTGCTTTGTCTGATAGCAGGTTGGAACAGGAATCATCTTCACACCCTTTTCCTACTCTTGTCCCGCAAGGAGGTAGGTTTGTGTAATCGGTGGAGCGTATGTAAATCCATTTGTTGTTGGGATTTATTTTTCTCTTTAGAACAAATGCACCATACGTGCGAGGGGCAAACGTCGCCCCAGCTTCTAATTCGATAATGTCACCCGGCTGCGCAATATCAAGAGCCTGTTGGAAATCACCGCCTGCTGACACTGAAATAACAGTGCCTGGTGGTTCTACATAGGTTGTATCGATATATACTCGCGGCAGTTCGGGTTGTTCAAAAGCTTCTGTAAAACAAACAGACATGGCAAAACAATAACCAAAGAGAAAGATGCAAGTAAAGATTCTTAACATTTTCTGACTGCCTCCGTAAGTTAAGAAATGAGACTTTCATTCACTATCTTCTGTATATCTCGCACATCCACATTCCCGTCTTTGTCAACATCAGCAGAGCTGCCCCAGTCCTGTATGCCCAAAATATGATTTACACATGCCTGGATGTCCTGAACGTCAACTCTGCCGTCGCCATTCACATCACCTTGAAGGAGTGAAGTATCACCGTATTCGAACGCCCCAATATCCGGTGCCGTGCCTGAATACGACAGCGAGACGGGAGATCCTTCTTGGAAACTGATCGAGGCGTCAACGGTTAGGGCATGCGCTTCATAATCAACGCCAGTAATTCTCACCGGCTCTTCAGAGCTTACCTTGATCAGGTCTCCGTCAATGATACCAAAACCATCGCAGAAAAAAGAGGAATCCTCAACCGTTATCGTTGTGACGGCGTTCCCTGAATGTTTTGTCTTTGTCGGGAAACCTCCGGTGTCGATCGCTCCGGATTCCGGCCGCAAGTGGAAATCATAGTTGTCGGGGTCAACAAAATTTGGAGGAATTTCAAGATTATGATGAAAATAATCTGGAAAATTCGACTCCACCCATTCCAGTGAGTGCCCCCATTCATCCTGCCCGTAATAAATGAGAGGGTCTTCGCCGGGATAGTCGCCTTGTGCATCCGCATGAAGTATTATATTGTGATGGAAGTAATTGTCGTTGGGAAAGGAAGACCACTTATTATCCGCATAGGCATGATAGGTTTCAAAGATGATATAATAATTTCCGTCAGGCAGGTATTCTTCATAAGGCCCGCCTACCCTGTTGTGATAGAGAATATTGTTGAAAAAGCTGTTCCTGGTAACACTGCAGTCATGGCGCTGTGTAATAAACAGAGGTTCCTTCCCGGATTTATAGATGACATTATTGTAAACCGAGTTATGTATGGAGTTCTGTGAAATGCCGGAGAAAATATATCCTTCAAATGTAAGTGCGTTATCTCTCTGCGGGCCAGCGCTCGTCTCAACAATGAGATTGTGACGCACAATATTATCATTGGCAACTACCATGATCCCGCTCTTCGGATAGCTTAAGACTTCCTCACCAATAAAGAAAATTTTGTTGCCTTCCACAAGGTTATGGCTGCTGCCCCGGATCAGGCCTATGCCGCTTCCCCAGTGCTGTTCTATGGTGTTATTCCTTATGATGTTGTATTCACTAAATTCAGTAGATGTATAGTCAATAAGATCTATAGCTGCATGTCCCGCTTTAGTAAAATAGTTATTTTGGATAAGGTTATAATCGCTACCCAGGAGGTAAATATGATCTCCTGACCCGTAATCTGCGGGATCTCCGGTAGTTTCAAAATGGTTCTTCTCAATTGTGTTGTGGTGGCTGATATTTACATTAATCATGGTACCGGAATGGTTCTTAAAATGGCAATTCCTTATAATAGTATAGGCAGCGCCTCCGAGCAAAATACAATTCGCACCTGTTGTATCTTCGAAATCAAGGCCATCAATGATAAAATAGTTATTGCCGGACCACCCAATATTGATGAATGCATCATAGTAACCAGATCCTGTAAAGCGCGGCACCTCGTCCGGGTAGGCCTGAAGAGTAATGGGATTGTCTTTTGTCCCTGAATTGAGAGGCCAGAAATAATCGTTCAGGTACGTACCTCCCCGCACAAAAACCGTATCGCCTGCGTTGACCTGTTTACCGGCGTGGCTCACATCCTTCCATGGCCCGTGGCCGCTATCGACTGTAGCACCCAGCCCATCGTATGAATTGTCTCCCAGGTTTGAGTCCACATAGTATTCCGCCGCTTTGACGAACGGATGCGCACATAAAGAAAAAATCAGGCAGGATGCTAACAAGAATTGAGCTTTTCTGGATGCGATTGCTTTGGATTTCATTTCTTTCTCCTTTGGGATCTTTGTTGCCGCCCTTTTCTATATTTCTATTTACCCCGAATGTAACCGTATTGACATCCCCAGGAATGTTCGTGCGGAGTTTTGCCGGAATAGTTCCATCCATGGTTTACATCCGGTTTAATCGCTGGTCAGGAGAGAGTACTGAAAACTGTAAAGTTTTTGTGTTATAAAGAACGGCTAGTAGTTTTGATTTAAATAGATTATTATATTCATCGAATCAATAAAGGAGAGCAATAAAGCATATAGGAAGACGCTTGTGAGTTTTAGTCGGCCAACTTTTTTTCTCTTTGCCTTTTGCATCTGTAATGGTGATGGAACCAGCTGCTGTGTTCAGAGAAAGAAAATTTGCATCAGGATCTGAGGCTGTGGCATTGCTTGCTGATAAGGGAATTACCCCTGCTGAGGCAGAGCTTTTAATATCAAAGCTTATTGTGGCAATAATTCCATCTTCAAGACTATTTTGATTAAGACCATAGATAATAGTGCGGATAGTACCTTCGGAGGGTGTAGATCCAGTGACCTGCTTCTTTGAATCGAGCGCAGCTTGACCGGCAGCTACTTCTTTAAAAGTTAACAGGTTTGGATCGTAGCTTATATCTAACTGGATTGCGGCCACATGTTCCCCTTTCTCAATTGTAAGCTCAAGGGGTACCTCAATATTTTGGGCACCAGGAAAACCTGAGCCATCACACACGGCAACTGATGCTGCTTGAGAGAGTCCCACTCCACTATAGAGTAATAACAAAAATATACCTAGTAACGAGATGCTTTTCATTCTTCTTCCCCCCTTTATTTTCTAAAGAATTATAAAATATCGCCCATTATATCTAAAATTTTCGGAACATCAAGAGTAAGAAAAAGGATCGCTCCCTTTAATTCTTAATTCTCCATTGTGTTAATAAAGCAACCATTAAGAGCTTCCATCATCTCATCTATATCCTCATCTTCACTGCTCTCTTCTGAATCATCATCAGCGCCACCTGAGCTAATAGTGATGGACCCATCAACAGTGCTGAGAGAAATGGAATCAGCATCAGGGTCTGAGGCTACAGCATTGCTGACAGAGAGAGCCACTTCTCCTGCAGAGGCTGTGGCATTAATATCAAAACTTATGGTAGCAATCGTTCCATCTGCAATGCTATTTTGATTAAGGCCATATACAATAGTTCGAATCGTCCCCGTTGAAGGGGTAGAAGAGGTAACGTCTTTTCCTGCATCGAGCGTAACCTGGCCGGTGGTTACCTCATTAAATGTAAGCTGGTCAGCATCGTAGTTTACATCAAACTGAAGCGCGGCAACATTCTCGTCTGCGCCAGTTGTAAGATCAACAGATAAGAGCACACCCTGTGTACCGGCAGCACCCGATGCCTCACCGACCGCAATTGAGGCTCCATGCAATGACCCTATTCCAATCATTAATAATGAAAATAAATCAACTATAATAATAAATGAATACTTCTTCATATTTCTATTCCTCTTTTATATTGTTAATAATTATATAATAAAGTGATAAAGCTCCGCTTCCTCAATTACGTTGCTCTCCTTTTCCTCTTCATTGCCCTTCTCATTAGCACTATCACTCTTATCATTATTAACAATATCGGTAAGGTCAGATACCTTTTTATTTAAGACAGTAAGTTGAGCGATTAATAATACTCATGGCTTTTTTTATTCCATAAGGAGAGATATTGAGCAAGGAAGATACCATGCATCTCTCTCCCGCAGATTTTATCTGGAATGGAAGACTCACTTTAGCCTCGCTAAGGAGTTGGGGAGAATTTTCAAAAAAGTAAAAAGACAGTATCCAGGTAGGTAATCTTAAATAAAATTACAATTTTGTAATTTAAATTACAAAATTGTAATTTTTGGGGCATTTGCTCCAGAGCATAAGCACCTCATTAATTTCCAAACGAGAATACTCTATTAAAACTATAGGCAAATAAGACTATAGGCAAATTCAAAGCCTGAGACAGATATGGTACCTTTTTTACTCTTTTAATATTCTCAACAGATAAAAGCAGTGAATTGAACCTAATATTTACCTATACAGCAAAGGTCATCCAGTATTTAGTGTATCGGGGGAAATCTGTGTATGGGAAGTTATGCTCAAGGGAGGTTAATCCTGAATTACACTGAATTAAGGCAAAACTTGGCTAATTATAATACAAGGGAAAAAAATAAATGAAAAACAAAATAATCCTTTTTATTGTATATCTGTCTTTACTATCACTTCTTATGGGGATAGGGATCTGTGGGGCAGCTTCACTCACTGTTTGCAATAATACAGCCTCTGCAAGCACAGAAAATGTTACCGTGTCTGTTGACTTTACAACTGAGGAAGGTGAGAATGTTGCCGCAATCCAATTAGATATAGGCTATGATGCTGAAAACCTTTCCTTTAAGGAGGTATCCGCAGGGCAAGCCGCTTTGGATGCGGATAAGCAAGTTTCCTATTCTACCCCCTCAGCAGGTCTCATCCGCATTGTGAGCTTTGGCCTTAATCAGAATACCTTTGCTGAGGGAACAATTGCCACTATAAGCTTTGATATACCTTTTACTGCCTCTGCTGGAGTTGTGGACTTGACTCTGAGCAATGTCACAGCCTCAGACATAGAGGCTGAAATGATTGCTGTAAGCATTGTTGCTGGCTCTATCACCATACTAGAGGGGCCTGATAGTTTACCACCGACTGTTTCAAATGTGAGTCCTGTGCCAGATGCCAAGCAGGTCCCGGTAAATTCCGACATTTCGTTCAACATCCAGGATTCTGGGGAGGGAGTGGATATTGAGAGTATCCAGCTTACCCTTAATGACCAGGAGATACCCGTGGAAGATTTGGAGATTTCAGGCGATGAGGCAGATTATACGGTGATATACAATCCGCCTGCTGATTTTAATTATGGGAGTGTAATTACTGTTTCTATAGATGGTCAGGATTTGCAGAGTCCGCCATCTGTTATGTCCACCTATACCTGGTCTTTTACGACGGGATCAGAATCCGATACAATACCGCCTGTTATATCTGATATTGAATCCCAGCCATCAATAAGCAGCGTCATTATTACCTGGTACACCGATGAGGCAGCCACATCCAGGGTTGAATATGGATCAACCATAGCTTATGGATCATTCACTCCCCTGGACAGCAGCTTAATTACTGAGCATTCAGTCACTATTACAGGATTAGATTCAGAGACAACATACTATTTCCGGGTGAACTCCCAGGATGCCAGCGGTAATGAGGCTGTCTCT
Organism: bacterium; assembly: GCA_049472395.1. Taxonomy (GTDB): domain Bacteria; phylum SZUA-182; class SZUA-182; order DTGQ01; family JBLIRR01; genus JBLIRR01. Next base: position 12,293 of record JBLIRR010000049.1, read on the forward strand.
GGCAATGATACCTTCATTACACAGGCTTCTGACCATATCTCAGATCAGGAAGATCCGGATGGAGAAGATGACTCAGATATAGATTCCCAAGAGAGCGATGATAGTGATGCTGATGGTAATAATGATAGTAGCAATGTCCATATAGGTAATGATGATATTGTGAATGATGAGGATAATGACAGTATTGACTACCTGCAAGACGAACTAATAACGAGCCTAGGTGGATGCTTTATTAACAAGGCGGGGGGCTATTAAGGGCCTTTGCTTTTAAAAGATTCAGGAGAATATCATAACTGCTGTGCAGTCCATTCCGCTGCGGGGTAGAAAGAATAATGTTAAAATTTTGCGCTAAGGCAAATCTATCATGATAAATTTTTGCCTATAAGCAAAAAAATATTGTATTCCTCGTCTAAGAATATTATAATGAGACCATGTTAAAGGAGCGATACCTTACCCCATATATTATTAAAGATCTCGCTGAGAAGATGGTCTTCCTCGGAGGACCAAGACAGGTAGGAAAGACAACTCTTGCCAATAAACTATTAGCGAAAAATTTTAAACAAATTGCTTATTTTAATTGGGATAATAGAAATGACAGAAAAAAAATCATAAGCTCAGACTGGCCTGGTGACGCACTCCTTATCATCCTTGATGAAATTCATAAGTATAGAAAATGGAAGACATTGGTAAAAGGAGAATATGATAAATTAAAGGATAGATTTAGGTTTATTATTACAGGGAGTGCTCGCTTAGATCTTTATAGAAGAGGGGGAGATTCATTACAAGGGAGGTATCATTACCATCGCCTCCATCCCTTCTCTCTTGCAGAGCTTTTAAATAAAAAAAGGTACCCTGAAATTTTCCAGGAACTTCCCATCGATTCTACAAGCTCGCCCTCTGATTTAGAATCTTTGTATATGTTCGGGGGATTTCCGGAGGTTCTAATAAAACAAAATTCTCGTTTATTGCGTCGATGGCATAGTGAAAAGATAGAACGAATGTTTAGAGAGGATATTAGAGAAATAGAGGCGATAAGAGATTTAGGTAACATGAAATTATTAAGTGACTTATTACCGGCAAGGGTTGGTTCTTTATTATCTATTAATTCCCTTCGGGAAGATATTGAAGTAAGCCACAGGGCGGCCACGAATTGGCTGAATATTCTGGAATCCTTTTACTATCTTTTTCGAATTCATCCATATACAGGCAAAACCCTCCGTTCAATAAAAAAAGAGACCAAGCTTTATTTATGGGATTGGTCTGAAGTAGAAGATGATGGCCGAAAATTTGAAAATTTTATAGCATCTCATTTATTAAAACTAGTGCATTTTCTGCACGACTATGAAGGATATAAAATCCAACTTTATTTTTTGCGTGATTTAACTAAAAAGGAAGTGGATTTTTTGATCACTATTAATCAAAAACCCTGGTTTGCGGTTGAAGCAAAGTTGACAGAGATAACACCATCCCCCCATCTTACCTATTTTAAGGAAAAACTCCTTATCCCCTATGTTTATCAGGTAGTTAGAAAAGAAAATATTGACAGATTGATGAATAATATACGGATAATCTCTGCGGATAAGTTTCTTTCCGGATTAATTTAGAGAAGGTGATTTTCTTTCATTTTATTTATTGTCCTTCCCGAAAATCCCGGTAAGACAGATTATTTTCGATCGAGTGATGAGCGCCCAGACTTACCGTTTCTGCATAACTTTGTCCACTGTTCCCTGAACTTTTTGCGTCTTTAGGAAACCACAGTTGCCGGCTTAACAAAGTATAAAGCATCTTTCCAACCAGGCCATATTTGAGAAATCAATAACCAGAACATTCGATCAATAGGTTTGATTCTGAGCTTTCTATCTTTATCTCTTGTATACATTCAGCTGATAATCGAAGAGCTGCATTTTCCATTTGAATAGAAATACGTTTTCGGAAAAAGGATAAAAAGAAATATATATTTATTTTTTCCCATAACTGTTCAATCCTCCTGGAGACATGATATCAGTTCAACAATACAATATTCACAATCTCCTGTACGTCAAGCACATCCTTTTTTGAATCTCCATTCACATCAGACCGGTTGATAATTTCCGGACCTGTCTCGGTCTGAATAATAACATTGATGCAGAGCTGAACATCAACGATATCAATAGCCCCGTCCCTATTAAGATCACCTGGGACCTCCGTCAGATATACCAATTTCACCGCATCCGCGCTTACCGCTCTTTCCAGTTCCTGACTATCATTCGAAAGCATTATGTATCCCTCGGTCCCTGCTTCGAAACGATATGTTCCGAGCAGATTCCACTGGCCTCCATTCTGTAAATGATCAACGACTTTTGTGCTGGACCCTTGCGCATGGGTAATGGTATAGTGCGCGTCATATGACCGTAAGTTTCCTGATGTCCACCACACAGAAATTTCATACATACCGGATTGAAGAATCATAGGCGTCCAGGTTGCAGTTGCGCTTACACCGGTTGTAGCGGTGAGCGCATAGATCGAGTCAGTAGCATACGGATTTGGATACCCGGAAGGCTGCCACATTCCTGTTGTAGCAAATTCAGGATCCAGGTTATCGATGATTATATCCGCAACGAAATCCTGATCAGCACCCCACTGGACTCCCGCGCTGGTTTCATCAACAGGAAGCCGGCTCACAGGATCGGCTGAAATCTCATCACAGCCGATATCGGGAGCGGATTCATCCCTGGCCTGGCCGTCTATATCATATATAACATAAGGGATGGTTGTTCCCGTTCCGTCTGCCGCCTCGCCGAGCAAAGGGCGATACATGCAGACCGCCAGTCCGCAGCCCGGATCATAACTGGTTAAGGTATATGATCCTGTGTTCGTTACCCCTGAGGTTATGTTTGAATCTATTCCATTTTCTCCTCCCTTGCAGCTCGGGCAGTAGGCCAGGTTAGTTATGAACGTATGACCGGTACCGACACTATTAAACATAACAGTACCACCCCCGGCGGTAGGGCTTTCGGCTATATTATTCATTACGGTGCAGTTTATTGGTGGATTGCCGTCACTATGAAAATACACACCATACTTGGCGTTCTTTATAACATTATTCGCTATTACAACATCAGCTACATCCGGGATCGTTCCTCCGTTGCCGGCATTAAGCCTAATGGCGTCGGATGAGTCTGTTCGCGTTTCTATGTAATTATTATACACCCTATGCCCGGTACCGTTTACGCTTACACCCTTATAGTACTTGCCTTCGGTCCTATCCCAGTAGAAATAATTGCCTTCTACAACACTATCATCTCCACCGCGTAATTTGATGCCAGCATCACAATTCTTGACTACATTATATCGGATACTGTTAGAGGAGGATTTGCTCGAAACGAGTTCATTGTCTCCATCATAATTTTCAAAAAGATTATATTCTACTGTTACATATGCATCCGTTTTAAACTCAGTAGGATAACCCCTGCTTCCGTCACCCCATTGAGTTGACCCCCTGCCGATCTGAAACGCTTCTTCCTGGCTTGAGGCTATGTGATTTTTGAAAATATTATGGTCATATCTATTATGTATATTCCCTGTATCAGGAGCTACCAGAGCCTCTTTGTCCACTATGAAATTCTCTATCTCTATCCTGCGATTTCCATCGAATATACAGTGGTCTATTCTATTATTGGTGCTCGAACCGTAAAATACGCTGGCATCCGCGCTTAATCCCCTGACCTCAACGACACCACCCGTTTTATTGATACCTTCAAAATAGCAGTTTGTTACCCGACAGTAGGTTGCGTTCACTAACGACATGAAGATACCATTCTCTACAATATCCCGAAAATGGAATCCGGAAAATACAAGGTAAGGCCCCATAATAGTAACCGACGATGAACCGCCGGTGATAACCACCCCGCCCGGTGTTTCCGCTTTGACCGTAATCTCATTTCCCAGGGACGGGGCAGGTGTAATGTGCCGGCAGTCAAAATCGATCCCTCCCTGATCCCTATAGGTTCCATCGGCAAGAATGATCGTATCGCCTGCGCTGGCATGTGAGATAGCATTATTAAGCTCAGCTATACCCTGTACAGTTATTTCAGCTCCGTATACGCCGCCCTGTATAAATACGCAGAGCATGATGAGCACTACACAGGAAATGAATAACCGATACACGCTCTCTTCGTTAACGCGTATGGTGAAAAAAATTATATCATACGTCCTCATTTTATCCCCCCATCGCACTATTTATAATCTCCTGTATATCAGCCACATCCACTATTCCGTTACCATTCACATCAGCAGCCTCACGCCAGTCCTGACTTTCCAGAATATGATTCACACAGGCCTGGATGTCCTGAATATCAACCCTGCCGTCGTTGTTTACATCGCCCGAAAGAGCAGCCGTCGATTGCCCATAAAAACGAAGCTTTGCGGGTATGTCTCCATCCATCGGATTTACATCCGGACCGATCGGAGGCCAGGACGTCTGGCCGAACCAGGCCGGTTTGGATGCAAGATACAGGGAATCGGGAAGATTAGGACCGCCGTCTGAGCCCTGGCAGCCCGGCTCGCCTGGGTCATCACACCGTTTAGTCGAATTGGTTGCGTAATCGTAATTCATATGTCTGAGCATTGTATTGAAAGCCCCGGGGTCCGCAACACAGCTACCCGAGCTCTCATAACCGGTCCGGTAGATAAGCCTATCCCCGAAATACTGGCAAGCGTCACTGTCTTCATATCTGTTATGATACCCGCTTGTGCCGAGTACATTGCCGAGATAGTTGTGATAATGGCAATTCTTTTCAGTACCTACGGTAAGGATATTATTGATCTGAGATTCATCGGCGATGCCGTTGATCATATATTTACCAATGATCCTGTTTCTGAAAAGAGTGTTATGCGAATAGCTTCCCCAATACTGGTCAAAATAGGCGGCCTCCAGCTCGTTGCCTTCCCATAGATTGTACGCGGTATGCGCTCCGTGGTGCGAGGCGCCGATACCAAGAAACCATGTTGCCTGCACATTCGTACGATGAGCGTCGTATATATAGTTATACCCCACAACATTCCCCGACGCGCCCCAGGCAAACATAGGCCCATCGGCAAGATACTCATATATATTGTTCTCAATCAGGAATCCCGAGTTATACATACCTATCAATGTCCCGTAGCAATCGTTGGAATCCCACCGGTCACTTATACATTTTGATATGATACTGTCCCTGAGCTCAAAGCGATAATTATCCCAGAACTGAGCGCAGCGGGAGCCGCAATTCTCAATCTTGATATTCCTGGCCCAGCAATTAGCCGTATGATAGGCGGTCAGGGGAATCCTGCCGCTTGTATTATCAGAACCGACATTTCGTATTGTCAGGTCCTCAACTCCTGAATAGTGGGATACCATACCGCTGGGAGTCCGCGCGCCAAGGGGCTGCACCTGGGGCATGTTCCCGCTTGAAAAGGTAAAGTACATTTCGGGAGAAATTGTTATGGTGTTGCCGCTCTTGTCGACAACCTTGACTATCTGCCCGCGCACCCGCGTTCCATTCTCCCTGCCGCACCAGGTACACGTCCCGTATCCTGTCTGCGTTACCGGAATCGACGGATCATTCAGCTCATCAATTTTTATGTAGGAATTGACATTGATCGAACTGGCATCGGCAAGTACGAGCTGGGTTGAGCCTTTGGTATATCCGGAAACGATATCAATCGAGGAAAACTCCCCGTATTGAGCGCCAATCCTTACAACTTCGTCCATATCTTCCGCCAATAACACGGTTTTATCCACCCCGGCTCCGCGCAGCGTCTTGTTTGAACCGAGAGCGATGCCTGATGTAAGGGTATAGTTCCCGGCCGGCAGATACGCGACCCCTTCAGGCGGAGTGTTGTCAATACAGTCCTGAATGGGCCCTGATGTATCTGTCCCGTCAGCATGGACCCCGTCTGACGCGACACAATCCCTGCTGGTGACGCGGTTGGGTATGCCGCCTTCAACACCGACATTTCCCTCCCATTGTATCACTCTTTCCGGGGGAATGAGCTCAGCTGACAATACGCATGGAATAATAAAATATAATGCAAAAACAATAAATTTAAAAAATCTAGTCATACGGTTACCTCCATATACTACTTGAATAAAATATTCACAATCTCCTGCACATCCAGCACATTCACAAGTCCATCTTCGGTTACATCGGCGGCCCCGCGCCAGTCATGTCTGCCGAGAATATGGTTTACGCAGGCCTGGATATCCAGGACATCAACCACACCGTCACGGTTGACGTCCCCTTTTTAAGGGGGTAATTGATCCAAACTCGAATGCTCCTAAATCCCATATACCGCCCCGTATGTTTCCATCTTTGTCCTTCGTGAAAAGATCAAATTTCTAACACGCAGTATTCCGCTCCGTTGATTCTCCAAAGCCCCGTATCACTCGCGCCAGAAGCATTGACGGCTATGTATGAAATATGATTATAATCTCCCGTCAGAGCGGCTGTGCCTTCAAAAACAGGAATGTCATCTCTATCGGCAGTGGTAACAAAAAAATAGTTTGAACCGGCCGCTTTCCCCGGTGTGGCGGCTGAACCGTTACGGTTAGCGGAACCATCGTTATTGTTATTTCCGGTATCATCACCATTGTCGCATATTTCATCATCCCCGCAATCTTTATATGACACGACCGCCGTTGTGTTGATTGGCCTCATTGGCTTTGATCATGATCTCCATACACTACCACCTGCCACGTTCCGGAATAAAATAATAAAAAAATTCTTAATTCTCTATTGTGTGAATAAAGCAACCATTAAGAGCTTCCATCATCTCATCTATATCCTCATCTTCACTGCTCTCTTCTGAATCATCATCAGCGCCACCTGAGCTAATAGTGATGGACTCATCCACAGTGCTGAGAGAAATGGAATCGGCATCAGGATCTGAGGCTACAGCATTGCTAATAGAGAGAGCGACTTCCCCTGCAGAAGCTGAGGCATTAATATCAAAACTTATGATAGCAATCGTTCCATCTGCAATGCTATTTTGATTAAGGCCATACACAATAGTTCGGATCGTTCCGGTTGATGGGGTAGAAGGGGTGATGTCTTTTCCTGCATCGAGCGTAACCTGACCTGCAGTTACCTCATTAAAGGTAAGCTGGGCAGCATCGTAGCTTACATCAAACTGAAGTGCGGCAACATTCTCCTCTGCGCCAGTCATAAGATCAACAGATAAAAGCACACCCTACGAGAGTGCTCTATTAAGGCTGTCTAACTTCCGCATTGTACGTTCTGCCTGTGGATTGTGGTTTCATTGAATTCTAAGACCTCGGTATACTTTTTATATAATCCCGGGCCCTTCTCATATGGAGAGGCAGGCGGCTTAGATCGCTCATCTGGCAAGCCCTCTTTTTCTGTAAGAAACCCGAGTAAAGAGGGCTTCTCCCAAAATCTTTTCTTCCTCTCCCTCGTCGTCCCTGTATGTCCGGCCTTTAGGCTCATGTCAATTCCAGATGAGGGAAGTAAATAATGAATAAGTCGAAGGCTCTCTTCTCTGCCGGGCTTATGATAAGGGATAACGGAGTCTTCCAGAATTAAAGTTTCCAGGTAAATTCTTATCCTTCCCTTTTCTATCCGAAGACAAATTTCAATAAATTCAGCACCAAGGGTAGTCTCCAGGCGTTTTACCGCACCCATTATAAATTCACTAAAAGACTCCCTCAATGTAGAAGGAACTATCTGGCCTATCCTCTCCATCAGTTTCTGATATTCCTCAAAAACCATATGTAGCCGGTCGATTTCCATCCCCATAGAGGCAGTTTCTATGCGTATCCTGTATATCTCGCCCTCTGGCAAAAGAGCGGATTCACTCCCGGATAATTGCAGCACTTGAAAGCTCGTGGGCATTTGTTTTGAGAAGCCTTGGGAGAGGTCTCCTTGAGAGCTCTTCAGGTTTGGATTTTTTTCGCAAAGGGTGATAATTTCTTCAACACTGCGAGGGGCCAATAAATCAGTTTCATTATAAAACACAACCCGAAGGACCTCTTCAAGAGAGGTAATACCTTTCAAGGATTTGTACAAACCATCCTCACGCATGGAGACCAGTTTTGCCTCTGTCCGAGCAATCATTCTGATTTGCCGGGATGTTTTTCTTGAAAGAATAGCATCACGGATTGCATCATTTACCAAAAGGACCTCATGGATAGCAGTGCGGCCTATAAAACCTATATCCCCGCACACAGAACATCCGACAGGCTCATAAAAAGTATATCTGGACGCTGATTCCACATCCACATTAAAACATTCTAAAAGAGCCTCGCTTGGTTCATAAGGCCTTTTACAATGGGGGCAGAGGACCCGCACAAGACGCTGCGCGATAATGGAAATCACTGTGGAGGATATTAAGAAGGTATCGATTCCCATGTCCATAAGGCGCAAAAGGGCCCCTGTGGTATCATCGGTGTGGAAGGTACTCAACACCTTATGCCCTGTGAGGGCTGCCTGGATGACAGCTTGAGCTGCTGTTGAATCCCGGATCTCACCGACCATGATCACATCCGGGTCCTGACGCATCATGGATTTAAGGAATTCTACATATGAAAGCCCTAATTTATGTTCAAGCTGTCCCTGAACAACGCCATCAATGGCATATTCAATTGGATCTTCCACAGTGATAATGGCCCTTTTCCCGTCATTCAAGTAATTAAGAGAAGCATAGAGGGCGGTTGTTTTTCCACTCCCCGTGGGTCCTGTCACAAGGATGATTCCTGATGGTTGATCCAACAAACGCTTGAGTTTATATTTGTTGGCAGGAGAAATTCCCAATGCATTCAGATCGATCAATTCGCTTTCACGGTGCAGAATACGAATCACCACATTTTCACCATACGCAGATACATACACCGATACCCGAAGGTCCACCTCCTTGCCAATAATGCGAGCTTGAATACGGCCATCCTGATGCCTCCTCTTCTCCGTTATATCGAGTCTACAGAGGCTCTTTATTCGGGAGACAACGCTGGGAGCTAACGTGATGGGAAGATCCGTCTTATGCCGCAATATTCCATCGATGCGATAGCGCACCCGAAAACAGCGTTCCTTAGGCTCGAGATGTATATCACTCGCCCCTTCCATAATGCCATTGGCGATGATATAGTTTAAGATACTGACGATATTATCCCCTTCCTTTGTGATATCCATATTGCCAATAATAAGGTTTTTGCTGCTGTCATCAAACTGTTTTCCTTTCTTTGTACGGCCCTTTCGAAAGTATTGCGTGATTGCATTTTTAATCTCTCCCGAAAGAGCTACAGCAGGCTCTATTTGACAATTAAAAATATTGCCAAGAGTATGGAGTGTATCCTCATCAAGGGGATTACTCATAATAACCGTGAGGACATTATCCTGTTTGAACGCAGGTAGTACCTCGTATTTTAATAAAAACTGCTCATTCATTTTCCCAAGAAGCGTTTTATCTATAAGGCGAAAGTCAGGGACAATCTTAGGGACCCCCAGCTGTATCGTGAGCGTATTGACCAACGTCGTCTCAGTGAGAAATCCCATAGTAATGAGTATATCTCCGAGCTTTTTCTTCTGAACTTTTTGCAGTTCTAATGCTTTATCAAGTTGATTCTCCGAGATCAAATTCAGGTTGACAAGAAGCTCTCCGAGAGGGATCCGCTTTTTATATTTATTGAGTATCCAATTGAGCTGTGCCCTGCTGATCACGCCCAATTCAATAAAAAGCTCTCCTAATGGCTTATACTCTCTCTGGGTTTTCTGAATGAGGAGCACCTGTTTGAGCTGCTCTTTCGTAACAAGACCCTCTTCAAGGAGCAATTCGCCGACTTTTCGCGTGTCCTGTGAGCCCATTATTAAAGTTTCCTCACCATCTGATCCATTTCCTGCGATTATCCTTCTTGTTGAAATGATTTTTGCGGTTGGGCGTTGGCGAAAAAGTTCTCGCCACTCTCATGGATTTCTTGGGCAAACTGGCATATTCCGGTTTCAAGGGACAGGTGGATTTCCAAATCCAAATGCGCAGTAAGATTGTCAGTAAGATGTGCACAAATTCTCTTTTTTGCCTCGTTGGCCTTCTCTATTGAAGCCCCAGGGTGCAAGATTGCAAAAGATGCCATTTCATAGCGTGCGACGATATCTGATTTACGGACAACTTCAAGAATCAAATTTTCTATAACGCTTATTAAATGAGCTATCTCAGGTGAGTCAAACTTTTTGATGATCTCATGAAAATTGCTCACCACAATAGTCATAAGAGTAATAGGGTATCCATTTCTTATTGAAGACGCCATCTCCCGGTTAAGGCATGCCATAAAATAGGCCATGGAGCCATGGCCGGTCACTGCATCAATAATAGACAATTCCTGGACCCTTTCAAATAAAATCTTTTTCTCTATCACATTCTTGGCAAGACTAAGTATCTCTTGGGCTTCTTCATCAGGAGGCCCGAATTCACTATTTTCAAAGGCAAGTACACTGCACAAGCGACTATTGTCTTCTGCAAAAATATACACCGCATCTGTATCTTCCTTTATAGTGTACTGGCCAGTGGAGGATAATAAGAGGGTCTGTTCCAAATGTTTCGGGTGAATGAAGATTTTATGCTGCCGCTGCAGATGTCCCAATATAAGGCCTTTCACCTTTTCTAGCCGCTCTTTTTCAACCTGTTTTTTTTGATAAAAATAGATATGTCCATAATGATCATAGAGAAGTAACGCTGCCCCTAAGCTAAAACTATACAGGGACTCGAACATGGTCATAATAGCCATAATAATATCATGTGTTGACAAACGATATATATCAATCATATTCAGTTCATTCAAAATCTTAGCCCTCAGAAGTTCCTTTTCCAGAATTGTGCTCACTACATTCAAAATTCCATAGTCATCAAGATTGGGGATACTACTTGTTGGTGAAAGCAGCGGAGATTTGACGGTATCTTTTCCCCCATAGCGTTGGAGCACTCTTTCAAGTTCCATCTGATTAATTGGCTTTTGTAAGTATTCATCACCGCCACATACACGGCTCCAATAGCGGCTAATCGGTTCACCGGATGAACCCATAAGGATGATGGGTATAGTATTGGTTGATGGATCATTTTTTAATATTCGTGCGACCTGATTACCGCTCAATCGGGGAAAGGATACATCCAAAAATATTACATCTGGTGACTTTTCAAAAGTCATACGAATAGCCTCAATACCATCGTCACATGTATAGAGTTCGACGTTGTGGTTCACCAATAGTGCCTTAATGGAATCTTTCGATCCCTCTTTGCTCTCCCCGAGAATGACCTTTGAAGTCATAGTATCCCGCTGCCTGTTCTTTGCTATTTTTTTACAAATATCCTTAACTATTATTATCGACATTGAGAAGAGAAAAAAACTGCTCACTATTATTCTATAATATAATATGATAATAATTTTTCTCGCTGTAAGATTAAAGTAAGATTAAAGTGAGATTACAGTCAAGACCAACGCGCAGTTTCATCCTGCTGTTTAATTGCAAAGTATACTTGCGGCACACTTTTAACTTGAGTTCGTTATATATTAGGCAGACGCCGGCTGCTCTATTGAGGGCAGCCGGCGAGATGAGAGAGGACCAACTATCTGTTATGCTCCCAGATGGAATGAGACACTGATTGTTGTTTCTTTTCCGTTTGTAGGTTTTGGAAAGCTCAGTTTTTTTATGGCTTTTAGGATACAGTTTTTAATTTTTTCACTTTGTAATGTACTTTTATCGACCTTCACATTGACCACATTTCCCTTTGTATTGATGGTAAAAGTTATGATCATTTCCCCGGCAGGGCTCGGATGTTGATCTAATATTTTTTGTACACACTTATTTATCCCCTTGATCTGCTTCTCGATGATCTGTGTTATATCACTCTTCTTAAAACCTCCGCTTATTACGATTTTTCCAAGCTTCACGCTCCCTCGTTGTATCGAATCCTCCTCTTTTTCTTCAGGCAACTTCGATTGTTCTTTGGTAATCTGTGATTTTGAGCACATTCTATTATATGATAGATCCTTCTTTTCTTGCAGCGCAATGCTGGGCAAAGGTCCGGGTGCGAATCCGCTTCGATGCATCACATTTGTCCCAACAGCATAATCAGAGACGCCTTTGGGGAGGGGGAGAGGTTGTTTGACGGTCGTTGCCTGTCCATTTTTAAGCCGTATCTCAGAGTCCACAGCAATAAATGAGGTATAGGCAGTAAGAAGGTTGTAGGTAAGGCCAAGGGTGGTGACTTCGCTTACCCGCTCATCATTCTGTGAGAGACTGTTATAGTCCGATAAGAGGGCAATCCTGTGGCGGGCCCACAGATAGCGCAAAGCTGCATTTCTCTCCGATGGTTGTACTAATGAAACATCGCTTTCCTTCCTATATACATCATCACCCGCAACACCTGACACTGTGATAGATCCCTGAGGTGTGCCTTGCCATTTGCCAAATATCACTATAGGACGCTCAGCAAGAAGATCAGGGATACTGAGAGGCTCCACATCATAGGTGTTAAATTGTCCAAATTCGATTTTAATGTTGGTAAGTACTGGTGTTTCGATTATTCTTCGAAATCTTTCCGCCTGTGCCTCAGCCTGATCAGGATGGGTAATGATAGAGGGTTCTCCCATGCCAACCCGCGCCATCCCTTCGATAATATGACGGTTGACACTCGAGCCGATTCCAAATGCAAACATATTTGCATTACCCAAATTCTTTCGAATAAGATCAAACGCCTCTTCTTCAACAGTCACATATCCGTCTGTGGCTATTACGACGGTTCGAGAGCATTGTTCACTGTGAGGAAGTGCAAGAGCCCTTTTGAGGGCAGGTAAAAGCTCCGTACCTCCCCCTCCCCTCTGCTGTTCAATGAGGGTAATGGCCTGCTGTATATTGGTGGCCGTGGCAGGAAGAGAGCGCTCTGCCATAAGGGATGAGCTCCCTGCAAATAAGAGCACATTGAAGGTATCGGTGGAGCGCAGATTGCCAATGAGCTTTTTAAGGAGTTTCTTAGATATATCTAAGGGAAAACCATGCATTGAGCCAGAAACATCGACGATGAATATATACTCGCGGGGGGGGATCTGGCTTAAGCGCACACGTTTTGGAGGCTGTATCATACACAGAAAGAAATTTTCGCCTTCACCTTCATATAAAAGGAGTCCCGATTCGATCCTGCCCCCTGTGAGTCTGTATTTGAGAATAAAATCACGGTCTCCTCCCGCTGTTTCAGAGGAATCGAGCTTTATTACCGCCTGTGAAGGCCCGTCATAGCTGACCGTTGTTTTATGTGTTGTGCATACGACCTCTTGAATCGGAAGTCCTGCGGAAAGGTTTACCGTGAGGTCAAATTTATAAGGCGCCTTCTCTCCCTCATGAAGATACGGATTCTCAACCCACTTCTCAGAAGCCGGGGCCTCTGCCTGAGGCTGGTTGGAATAGCGCGGACCCACAACGGTGGGATACACAACTTCATAGATTCCATCTGTTGGGACAAGCAATTCTGTGTATTTCAATTCCACCGTGATCACATCACCGGGGAGTATATTAGCCACATTCATTTGGAAGACATTGGGACGTTGTTGCTCTAAGAGGGATGCACTCTTGCCCTGCTGCTTTGCCTCTTCATACTCCTGCCGGGCCTGTTCCCGTTCACGTATCTTGGCCACTATAGTTCGCTCTCCAATAGTCATTTTCATACCATACACAGCTGCCCGGGTTGATGCAGGAAAGATATAGATCGCTTCTAGAGGATTGCGGCCTTCGTTTTTATAGACCTGTGTCACAATAACATCTGCAATCACTCCCGCAACATTAATTTCAGCTGAGGTAGCCTTTAGGGGCAATTGATCGACTGATGGATCCTCGCTTTTTACAAAAAAGAATGGAGAGAGGCTCTTTTCATTATTGCTGTCAGTGTAAGCTAGAGCCGATAAAACAGAAAAAAACATCATACAGGCAACGATAAAAGAGAGTGCTGTTACACATTTTTTCATTTTATATTCCTCCTTAATTATTAGTGATTAATAAGCCTCACACGTGTGCTTTTTGGTATATTAGACAAAGAGCGATAAAAAAAGTTCCCATATTTATTTTATATTTTAAATCTTAATCGGCATTTATGTGCGTGAAGTGAGATGTTTCACATTGTGGTCTGTATGAGTGTAATACATACCTTTAGAATTCCACTGCTGCTATAATGTTCCAGGCCGACAGGCTGCTCAACGGTCCCGATGCGACGCAATTGTTCTAAAAAGGTATGATAATTTTCTGATGGAATATCGGCGCAAATCATGTGTGGCTGACCAGTCTGTACGTCATATTCTGTGGATATGGATTCTCCATTTACCTTCTCAAGAGAAGTAATAATTTCTGCGATCCCTTTATCTAATAGGTTTGATACCCTGGTCTCCTGCTCTTTTTTTATCTGCCCTCCTTTTTGATCTATAGGTTCATAGTGATCCTCTTCCAATGAAGGCTGCGCCGCACCAAAAAATTGTTTTTCTTCAGTGTGGATTCCCCTTCTTAAGGATTTTAGCCTCTTAGGGGCCTGAGCTTTTACTTCGCTGGGAGGAGTGAGCACAAGTGCCAATTCTACTCGTTCCTTTTTAGCCTTGGTTGATAATCCGCTCTTTGCTTCTCTCGTTTTTTGCTTTTTTCCAGGCTCTATTTTAACTTCATCAGAAGTTGTGCGGCTGATTTTCTCTTCTTCGTGCGCCTCCCATGTGACTGAGGGATGTGGCGGGCGGACGCTCTGTTCAGTCTTGTACACTCCCCTAATAATAAAGATAACAAGAACTGCAGTTGCCAGCACTCCTGCACATTCCAATGGAATTTTGATTTTCACAGGTACAAAAATCTTTTTGACCACCCTGCTCAGCCAAGACCTGCGGTGTATACGGGTATGGACATTGTCAAGGAAATCTTGCGGTGCTTTGATTGGTTCAAGAGAATTTAATGAATCGGCAACTGCTTTTAGTGCATTATATTCATGCGCACATCGTTCACAGTGTGAAAGATGATTTTTCACCTCCTCGGTTTGTTCAGGATTCAATGCATCGTCGATATATTCGGATAAAAGCTCTTTTGCTTTAGAACATTCCATGTCAGAGTACCTCCTCCAACTTTTCTCTAAGACGAAACCGTGCTCGTGCAAGTTTTGATTTTACCGTACCAATAGCGAATCCGGTCGCCTCTGCAATCTGTTCGTATGACAACCCTTCTATATGCCGCAGTACAATCACTATCTTCTGTCCTACGGGAAGGGTGTTGATTGCACCTTGAATGAGGAGTTCTTTCTGCTTTGTTTCCAGATTTTTTATGGGTGATGAAGAATTGGTTCCTGTGTCTAGTTCAGTAACATCATTCAAGGACACAGTGGAGGATTTTAACCGATACCGGCGTGAGGTCAGCTTATTCTTACACGTGTTTACTGTGATTCGATAGAGCCATGTGGAAAATCTCGATTGTCCTCTAAACTTCTTCAAAGATGAATAGACCTTTACAAAGACCTCTTGTGCAGAATCGTTCGCTTCGTCATAATCTGAAAGAAATCGATAGCACATTTGAAATACCCTCTCTTTATGCTTGAGCACGAGCCTATCAAAGGCGTTGTTATTCCCTGTCTGAAACGCCCTAACTAATGTTTCATCGGTGTCACAAAAAACTTCGGTTTTATCCGCCTGTTCACTCATTACATTAGACAATTTATTATGCATTATGTTCCCTGATTGTATCATATAAATATATGCTATCATTTACAATACTCGATTCCTACACCCCAACCATGCAGGATTCGGAACATTGACTCCTGCATGCCTCTTCAATTATATTCAAGGCTCTTTCCTTAATCTTTTTAAGATCTAATTTGCCACTTCCTAAAATGGGGATCTCCTCAACCTGGAAAAAGGCGGTTTTTTTCGGGATCCATAGTTTAGGGAGGCTGCTTTTATTTAATGCATCATATAAATAGTCAATATCTATGTCCCCCTTATAAAGCACTGCCAGAGCCTCACCCTTTTTCTCATCCGATACAGAAGTCACCGCGCATACCTGCTCATCCTTTTTATTCAGGATAGCATGGATTTCTTCCTCCACCTTAAGATGAGGAACCATCTCACCGCCTATTTTACTAAATCTGCTCAGACGATCCTTTATTGTCACAAAACCATCCTCATCCATCTCAGCAAGATCCCCTGTGATATACCAGCCATTCTTGATCACTTTATCTGTTGCTTCCTTGTTATTTAAATATCCGAGCATCACATTAGCCCCCTTTACCAAAAGAAGCCCTTCACTCCCCACAGCACATTCCTCATAGGTATCCGGATCCACTATCTTTACGGCAACACCGGGAAGAGGATGCCCGATGGTGCCGAATTTGGTCCCAGTCTGTGACATATTTTCCATCTCGAAATCAGGGACGTTGAGGGAAACCACCGGAGATAATTCCGTGCACCCATATCCCTCAAGAGGCATTAATTGAAATTTTGCATAAAATGCCTCTCTCACCCGATCTTTCAATTTTTCGGCTCCCACCACCATAAGCCTTAAAGAGGCAAATTGCTCCTTTGTGCACCGACGAATATAACTTAATAAGAATGTGGGTGTTGCAAGCATCATGGTCGCATGGTGCGTGTGCACCAGGCGGCCGATTTCCTTCGCCTCTACGGGATTGTAATGATATACAACACTCATTCCCGATGTGAGGGGATACCACAATGTACCCGTAAATCCGAAGGAGTGGAAGAAGGGAAGCACTCCCATAATCGTATCTTGTTTATTTACATGAAGGACTTGATATAATCCTTCTATATTTGCATTGATATTTGCATGAGAAAGCTGGACTCCTTTCGGATCTCCTGTACTGCCGCTCGTAAAGATAATAGTAGCGACACTCGTAATATCTTTTCCCTTTTCAGAGCGGAAAAAATATCGCACGATCCAGCGGGGCAATAGCCAAAATCCCAACAAAGAGAGGACTTTATGAGTAAACCTCACCTCTTTTTTTATTTCCTCAATAAATGTCATGTCTTCTCTTTCCTTAAGTCCCGCCTTTTCCAAAAATATACGCGAGGTGACCACATGGCAGATACTGCATTTTCTTATTGCTGCGTCTCGTGCCTCCTCGGATGCGGTATAATTAAGATTGACTGGGATTTTCCCGGTAATACTTATGGCAATATTAGTCAAGGAGGCACCGACAGAGGGTGGTAAGAGGATGCCAATATAGGATTCATGAGAGAATTTTTTGGCAATAACCTTTGACAGAGAAAGGGAGGCTACCATAGCCTTCCAGTAGGTAAGGACCAAACCCTGGCTATCTGCCATACATTTTCTCAAGGGTGATTTTCTCGCTTGAATAAAAAACCGATCAGGCAGAAGCTCCTGATCATCTTTTCTATAGTGATATGCGTCGGTTCCAAGTTCTGTTACTGCCTGTCTGATTCTAAACACGTCTGTTCCGGAAGGCAGCGGTTTACCGAAGGCTACGGTGACCGGATAAGGGAGTTTCACTGGTATTTTCTTAAAGAACTTCCCCTTATAATAGCTAAAGATACTTCCCCATACTCTATCAAGATACACAGGAATAATAGGTGCAGTGTTTCCCTTGCAAATCACCTCCAATCCCTTTTTAAAAGAAAGCATGTTGCCGGTTCTACTCACCTGCCCTTCCGCAAATATACACACCAGATTTCCTTCTGCTAACGCCTCACGTGCTTTCATGAGAGAACGAATCATCTGTTTGGGATTATCATCCCTCCCGATAGGGATAACTTTGAGCAAACGGCATGCGGGATTAAACAGCCTCATCTCATAATATTTACGATACATGAGAAAGCGGATAAAACGTTGAATGCATGCGCCAATCAAGAAGGCATCAATATGTGAGACATGATTGCTGACTAAGAGCGCCCCCCCTTCTTTCGGGACATTTTCTTGTCCTACAATACGAATCTTATAAATAGAATGCGTCACGAGCCACATTAGAAATCTTAATAAAAAATCAGGCACTGTTTTTATAATATAAGAGATGACGATAAACGAGGATAATCCAAGTACTAAGAATATGACAGGCGCCTGTAATCTTAGCAGTTGCGTAAACGCATAATAGATAATGGATGCAAAGAGAATACCACTGAAGGTAAGAAAATTCTGTAACGCCAAGACTCTTCCGAGTCCCTCCTTGGGGCTTTTCTGTTGAATATAGGCAGTTAAAGGAATGACAAAAAGTCCGCTACTTGCGCCGAGAGATAAAAGAATTATTCCCGTCACAAAAGGGGATGTATAAGAAAAATATAAGAGCAGGGAGAATATACCCATGCCAAGGGCCCCAAGAGGAACAAGGCCGAATTCCACTTTCTCACCTGAAAGCCTTCCAGCACAAATACCACCGGCGCCCATACCGAAGGCTAGAATGGCAAGCAAATAGCCAGTTTGTGCTTCGGTAAGATGCATAAAGTGTGTGGCATAAATCAAGATATTCATCTCAAATAAAGCGCCGAGAAACCAAAGATAAACAACTCCCAATATACAGAGAAATAAGGGTTTATTTCTTCTTACCTCCCCTAAGGTCCCCAAAAGATCCTTTAAGAAATTCAGCTCAAACCTTTTCTCAGACCCGGCAGGAGGGACGGTCAAAATAAAGAAACTTGTGAAAAAGCCGATGATGGCGATACTGATAAAGAATAAACCTGTCCTGCCGATATTATTTGAAAAGAGCTTCAAGAGTTGTCCGCTGGTCGCTGTTCCTAATATAATCGCTATGAAGGTCCACATCTGCAAATGTCCATTGGCACGAGAAAGATCCTCATCAGAAAACATCTCGGGCAGGATACCATATTTGGATGGACTAAAGAGAGTACTCTGCGCTCCCATGAAAAAGAGTACGGCAAGAAGAAACGGTAAACTCCCTGAAGTGAGGGCGATAAATCCGAGTGTCATTACCACAATCTCCAATGCCTTGGCCCAGACCATAATTTTCTTCTTGCTGTAATGATCCGCCAAATACCCTGCATAGGCAGAGAGAAGAATAAAAGGAATGATAAAAAGACCACTGGCAAGGCTTATCATTCTGCTCGCTGCCGAGGGGTCTTCAATCACTTTCACGGCTAAAAGACAGATAATCACCTTAAAGGCATTATCATTAAATGCCCCGAAAAATTGAGTACCCAAAAAGGCCTTAAACTTTTTTGATTGTAAGGATATTTTAGTGTCCATGACTTGTTCCTTTTCCATAGAGATTCATGCTCCTTTGTGGTTTCATAGAGGATAATACGAGGTAACTTATTATCCCGGCAAGTACTCCCCCTGTATGACATGCCGCAACGGGTGTGCCACACAATCCCATATGCATAAAAGAGAAGAGTACCGTGCCACTTATGATTTCATACATACTTTTTACAACAACCAATAAAAAGAACACCGCGCCAAGCCGAGCATTTTCCTTGCTCTGCATCATCTCAAGGCCGGAAATGGCCATAAGACCATGAGCAATTCCTGAAAGACCACACAAACCCTGTGTATAAATAATGGGTGAGACAACAAGTGCGGTGCCTACGCTCCCCAGAGCGCAGGCAATAACATAGCACATCTTTTTGATTACATTTGTATCGTTAAAGCTTTCATACAGCATAAGAAATGCACCGGCATCCAGTAGAAGATGATAGAGGCTTACATGCACAAAGGGATGCGTGATAAATTGCCACCACTTCCCCGCCCCGAATGCAGAGGGAATAAATATCAAGGAAAAGGGAAATTTTCCAGTGAGCACATGGATATTACAGAGAGCCAAGAGGACCACAAATATACATATATCAACACGGCCTGCAATTTTTCTGACATTCTGTACGCTGCACATGAGTCATTCCTTTTTTTAAGTTTATCAATTACTTGTTACATTTATCGGTCATTGAGAGGGCATTCTTATGCTATCTTTTTTCTCCTCAGAATAAATGCCGCAATAAAAAGGAACACCCACCCTATCGGTCCACTTCCTATGTTTGGCGCCGGGCTCCCGTGAAACATTCCGTCCTTTTTATCAACACGATAATTCTTAACCGGAGCTTGAGCCCGGCCAGCTTGCGCCTGTCTCTCATTATATACCCTTTGTGCATTGAGCCGCTGAATACCCAGATCTTCTATCTCCTCATCGCGGATAACCAACATGGAGGTATAATCTGTCACCAAAGAATATGTAGTCCCTAATTCTACGACCTTTTTGCGGAGCTTGTTCGTTTCACCTTCCTCCCGTATCTGAGCCATGAGAGTATTAATTGACGCACATGCCCAGAGACGTTCTAATTCAGGATTGTCCGTATCAGTATCCGGTAAATATGCCTTACAGACCCATTCCTCTTCATTCCCACTGATTCTTCCCGTAAGCGTGAGAGTGACTTCACCAGAGCCTGTATACCGACCAAAGGTGACTATTTGTTGTCCCAAATAAATATTGCCAAATTCGGATGTCGTCAGATTTTTCACCTTTTCGCCCTCGAAGCTGAGATTTACGTTATAGATACATTCGTGGACCACTTTGGCCTTTGCCAGGATAATTCGTCCGATAATGTCATCGCTTGAGGATATATTCATGGCAAAGCCACCCGAATCCTTTGCAATGGTTTCAAGAAGAGGCTGATTTGCGCTATTGCCCATCACAAAGGTAAAAAGCCTGATATCATGTGTGCGAACGAGCTTCTGAAAATCAGACTGGAGAGTAGGTCCTACATTTGCCACTCCATCAGTAACGAGCATAACACCGGTAATGCGGTCTTCATCTAAACCCTCGTAAGCCATTTTAAGACCCGCATAGAGTGCAGTACTCCCGCCGGCCCTGATAGTCTTTACACTTTCAATTGCCCCTCTCACATTCTCGGGCGTTGCGATTATATATCCATTGGTAAAATCATAGGCATGATCATTGAAAGTAATAATGCGAAAGCGATCTTGAGGGGACATCTTGCCAAGCACCTTGGATACACCACTTGCGAGAGTAGCTATTTTGTCTCCACTCATACTACCCGATACATCCAAGACTATGGTCCAATCTGTTCCTTGGGTAATGGGCTTTAAAGAGGCACCCGGCGTGATCACAACCATAAAGGTGCCCGTATGCTCAGGGCTTTGCCGATAAGGGACAAGCTCAACTCGCGCCGGCACATCATCGTCGAGGCGATAATACACTATAATATCATGAGAAAGAGAAGCTCCTTCGGCAAAATCGAGAAGTACTTCATAGATTTCACCCTCATCAGTCGCCTCATCATCGCTGGAAACCTTATTGATCACTGCCTGATTTTGATAGTTCGGTATGCGGATATCCTTTACCGGAAAGGCAGACTTTAACGTAAGGTGAAAACAGAGACTTTCCTTTACTGCGTCATCGACCGACCAAAACGCTATCCGCTCATCATCTACCCCACCCTCTTGCAGCGGATATACGAACCTTCCGATATTTAAATCAATTTCAAGTGGTTGATAATATACTAATCTTACTCTCGTCTCATCCTGAGCCCTTACAGGGTATACATGCACATCGAAGCTCTTATATTCATCCTTCTCAGCAAGCGCTGTCTCGTTACCCTTCGCCTTCTGGTCTTCATAAGTTTTTCGTGCTTTTTCTTTTTCCAATACTTCGCCTATGATCTCTTTATCATCAATCCAGAGGCTCACCTCCGAAAGACTCGCCTTCTTCGGAAGTGGAAAAGTGTAAATAGCCTCAACATCAGTATTACCTTGATTCATAAATACCTGATCGACCTCTGTTTTGGCAAATCCATTGTATATAATGACATTTACATGATGAGATTTTAGATACACATCGGATATGGTTCCTTGAAGAGGTTTTAATAATCCTGCCCCTGAGGCTGAAGATACAGAAAGCAGCGAAATTGTCTGAAATCCAAAGAAAATTAATATAAAAATTATCAATAGCTTAATTCTTAATGTGGTATTCATGATGATTCTCCTTATATTTTTTGTATTTTTTATTTTATTGTTTAAATTTCAATAATAAGAATTAAAAAAAGGATACTACAATATTTTTCATAGGCTCCCTCCTTTTTAATCTTTGTGTTAATACTATGGAGGGATAGTCAAAAGTTATGCCAGCTTTAACATATTTCTATAACTCATTGTTTAATAAAAGAATATTGTCTTTTATCTATTCCCTGAAGCAATGGGATTAAAGATTAGATAGACATTCTATGTATGGCTTACCTACAAAAAATGAATAAGGAAAGAATACTTTTTCTTTATTTGGGCTCCATTGTCTTTTTCATGACATTACATTACAATAATAAAGATCAATTTTAAATAAATTATGTAAAGAGAAAATTGTATAGTGAGCATTATGAGTGAAAAAAAGTCCATATACATTTGGTTAATAATATTTTTCTCATTACTTGTGTGGTCAGGGGTGAAACCGCACGATTTCTTTACGTGGTTTTTAGAGGTATTACCAGCATTAATTGCTCTTATCATTCTTTTTATCACTTATAAATATTTTAAATTTACCCGATTTGTATACTGGCTCATATTGATACATGCCATTATATTGATGGTTGGAGGCCATTACACATATGCTCAAGTCCCGCTTTTTAATTGGATCAGAGATGCCTTCAATCTTACTCGCAATCATTATGATAAAGTAGGTCATTTTGTGCAAGGATTTATCCCTGCGATAATCGTCAGGGAAATCCTTATTCGAAAATCGCCTCTTAAGCCTGGAAAATGGCTATTTTTTATAGTAGTTTCAATTTGTCTTGCAGTGAGTGCTTTTTATGAGCTTATTGAATGGTGGGTTGCCCTCGCAACAGGTTCTGCAGCAGAAGCATTTTTAGGGACTCAAGGATATGTGTGGGATACGCAGTCAGATATGGCCTTAGCATTACTTGGGGCTATTCTCGCACTCATTTTTTTAAGCAGATATCATGATAAATGCCTTGCAGGCATTAAAAAAGAGCGAATATATTCATAGAGTTACTCTTTTTTCCATTCGTTTATATATTTTTTTACCGTGCGCCGGTCAAGATTCGTCTTCCTTGCCACTTCTTCAAAGGTGCCATATCGGGCATACAATAATGCACAATACCCTGCTATGATCTCCTGTGCATTTAAGCGCTCATTGCTCATATCTTCCATGAGTTGTGCCCTCAGATCAGGAGCAGTTGATTTATAATCTCCTTCATAGCTTCGCTTAAGAAGCACCCTCCGGACACATTGTTCCAATTCTCGCACATTCCCAGGCCATGCATATTTTCTCCCCACTTGTGTACCAATAACATCGAGGACTAACTGGATGAGCTCTTGTGATGATTCCCTAAGCATCTGCGTGACCGTGTGGTCTATGAGATCATTCAACTCGTCAGGGTCTTCTTGGATACGTTGCTTTAAGGTGGGCACGATAATGACATCCGAACATAAGCGGTAAAAGAAATCATCGCGGAATACCTTTTTTTGCCGAATTTCCTGGATTGGGCGATTTGTTGCAGCAATTACCCTGCCTTCAAAGCGTTCTTTCTGATGGCTTCCTACAGGAGAAAATATTCTTTCCTGTAAGACCCTAAGTAATTTAATTTGCACAGGAATGGTCACCTCTCCGATTTCATCCAGAAAAATCGCTCCATAGGGGCTGCAGCTGCTGAATACACCCTTATAGTCTTCGATTGCGCCTGTAAAAGCTCCCTTCTTATGACCAAAGAGTTCGGATTCAAGAAGTGATTCTGGAAATTGCGAGAGATTAAGAGATACAAATGATTGCGTAAAACTCTGAACAAAATATTCCTTTTGAAGATTAAAAGGAATAAATCCTGACCGACCGATGGCCATGGCGGCTGTCCCTTTCCCGGTCCCTGTTTCTCCGAGAATAAGGGTGGAAAAATCTTCCATACGGTTCCAAAGATAATGATCATATACACCGAGATCATGGGTAAACACATTGTTCCATAAATTTTTCCGCAGTTCTTTCATACAAGGGCTCCTGCCTACAAGATTGCTGTAAATGAAAAAGAATGCCCGTCTCAATTGATAGCATAAAGCAAAATAGCGATGGATTTCCTCCGCCATAAAGCCCCTTTTTTCTAAAAAAGAAAAGGCCTCATGAGCAAAAGCTACCTTGATAGGCCTATCACCCGCCTCTATTTGGGCAAGAATGAGCTGGTCAAATTTGTCAATGAAACGAAGAAAAAACTCGAATAAGAATGTGTTCTTTACTAAAATATAATCTTCACCAGCGTAGTGCGTGAATTTTGCGCCCTCTTTCTCCATCTTTTGAGTGTGAGCACTCACTGCATCTATTATTTTGACGGTTCGCTCTTCTATTGGATATGAATCTGGTATGTGGGCGATTTCTAAATCGAGCTGTATTCTTTCATCGCTAAAGGGATTAGCGATAATAGCGCGGTTGACAAGAGAAAAAAAATCACGTTCTGAACCGCTCAAATATAACTTCTTCCCCATTCTGTTCAATATTCTCCATAGAAAACAAATGCGCAACTATAATTATAGCTGTCATGATTTAACATTTATTGATGGCGCGCATATATAATTTGGTCAGTCGCTTTATCGTATCATATCTTTTTATAAAAATCTAAATTACTGTTCTTTTAGAATTCTGATATGGATAGGGATACGCTCTCTAAACCATTAGGAGGGATTACTATAAATTATTATAAATTGATTATAATTTTATAAGAAAAGTCTTTTGTTCAGGGATATTTAAGGCACTACAATAATATCCCCTGGCAAGATCCAGATGTCTCTCTCTTTTCCCTCAAGGACTTTGTCATAATCAAGGTTAATTCTCTGGATATCCCTTACAATATATATCTTCCCGGTCTTTGCCCATTCGCTGAGCCCACCGGCCAAGGAAATAGCCTCTAAAAATGTAGTCTTATCTTTTAATATAAGCTGTCCGGGATTGTTAACATTACCGATGAAAATAACTTTATATCCTGTATTGTTCGTGACCGTCACCGTAATCTCAACGACATTATAAAACTTTTTAAATTGTTCAATAAGATTTTCCCTGAGCTTAAGCGCTGTTAATCCGGCCGCTTGGATATCATTGAGTTGGGGGAGAGATATTTTACCATCGGGACGAACATTGACTGTCCTTGATGTATTGGTATTTTCCAGGATATCTATAAGGAGAGTATCCCCTGGTTGTATTTGATATTCATTAAGGATTTTTTCAGCTTTTAAATTATCCACCAAATTCGGAGAGATACCTTTTTTTACGCATCCTGCAAGAATAGTAAATAAAAAGCTCACACCTAAAATAAAAAATAATCTATAATCTAACTCTTTATTCATAATTGATAACCTTGCTCCTTTTACCACACAATGCAATTGTAACAATCTCGAATAGAATAAACAAGTCAAAAATTATGTTATGAAAATATTCAAATTCCTATTATAAATATATTATTTTATATAGATTATATAGAAATGTCAAACACTAAAAGAATAGAAATAAATCTAGCTAATACAATTATTAGGCAAGGAGAATTATTACCGCGAATGAGCTAAAAAACCATCTTTGTTCATATGAATTGTGATAGAAATTCCTTTATGAGCTACCTGATAGAATAATCATAAATCTGTAATAATTCTTGAATAATAATGGGTAAGATCATTAAGCCAACATTTCACGACGTTTCTTGGTAAAAAGGATCAGGTCATCTGCCCCAAAACAGTTCAGCACATCCTCTTTGGAAAGCCAGCCTTTTCGGGCAATGCCTACCCCATATCGGATATCTTTTATCCCTTCAATCCTGTGTGCATCGGGATTGATACTAATTTTTACCCCCTGCTTTTTAGCATCCCTTAAAAGACGCCAATCAATATCAAGGCGGTGGGGATTGGCATTAAGCTCCAGTGCCACCCCAAGTTCCGATGACGTTTGAATAATCCTCAGCATATCAATGGGATACCCCTCACGGGCGAGCAAAAGTCTCCCTGTAGGATGCCCCAGCATGGTTACATAGGGATTGTGCATAGCCCTGATCATGCGCTGCGTTGCCTCATTCTCCGTCATGGTAAATTTATAATGAATGCTTGCGATCACCACATCAAAAAGTGCAAGCACTTCATCGGTATAATCAAGGCTGCCATCTGCAAGGATATCACACTCTATTCCCTTGAATATCTTAAAATCTTTAAGCTTTCTGTTCAATCCTTCTATCTCCTTATGCTGCTGTAATATACGTTCCTCATTAAGCCCATTGGCATAGGATGCCTTCTTTGAGTGATCACACACAATCATATACTCGTACCCCATCGTACGGGCAGCCTCCGCCATTTCACCAATACTGTTTACCCCATCACTATAATGGGAGTGCACATGAATGAGGCCACGAATATCTTTCCATTCGATTAATGCCGGGATTTCCCTCTTCTGTGCCGCCTCGATTTCACCATAATTCTCACGCAATTCAGGGTGAATATACTGCATCCCCAAATGATCAAAAATATCAGCCTCTGTCTGGCATTGGATATTCATGCTCTCATTTTTAAAAAGGCCGTATTCGTTCATCTTCAAATCCATCTTCTTGGCGTGTCCGCGCATGGCTACATTGTGCTCTTTGGAACCGGTGAAATGATGCAAAGCATAGGGGAACTGCTCATCGGTGACAATACGAAGATCTGCGTTTATGCCGCTTTTGAGGCGAATGCTTGATTTTGTGCTCCCTTTGGCGAGTGTCATCTCTGCCTGAGGAAGGCGTATGAACATATCCATTATATTCTCCCGATCAGATTCAACGGCACTGACAAGCATATCAATATCCTTGACGGTTTCTTTCCATCTCCGGATGCTTCCCGCAATCTCGCAACGGATTATACCTGAAAACTCTTTTACATGTGCATATATATTCTCAGCCTCTTCTTTTGCCTCTGAAAGCAGGTGACGTTCGGAAAATTTCTTCAACATTGCTATGCCGCGCAATATATTTTCTTGAGTCTTCCGGCCAAAACCCTCAAGGCCTATTAGCCGGTTTTCTATACAGGCATATTCAAGCTCTCTTACCGTAGCAACGCCCAATTTTTCCCATAGCGCATGCACCTTTTTGGGTCCCAGTCCGGGAATCTTCAACATCTCAATCATATCTCGCGGTATTGACGCTCTTAATGCCTCAAGATCAGTTGAGATCCCTGTGGTCACTACCTCTTTAATGACTTCTGCAATGGTTTTCCCGATCCCTTTGATACTGGTAAGCCCCCCTTCTCGTGCACGTGTGGTAATATCATCTGATATACCCTGAAGAGTCCGGGATGCATTATTATAAGCCCTGACTTTAAATGGATTCTCGCCCTTAAGCTCAAGGAGGAGGGCCATTTCTTCCAGAATCTCTACAACATGTTTTTTATCATTCATATATGCTCCTCATCTCTATGGTCTTCCTCTTATTGTGTATCATATAATTCGAATTTTATAAACAGGTATACATATTAGAGGTGAAATAAGAATCACCTTTGGTGACTTTTGTAAATATATGCCGATAAGAACACAATAATAATAATGCTGAAAGGAAATAGAGATGAATATACTATGTAATGAGTGTAAGAATGTCATTCCTGCCTCACATATAGATTTAAATCAAAAAATAGCCAAATGTACTCATTGTAACGCTCTCTTTAACTGCTCACACCAACTCAGCCAGATTTCTATCGAAGAGCGTGAAAAAATTGGTTTGCCTCAACATATAGAGATTGATGAAGATGCTATACGGCTGGTGATTATGAGAAAATGGTTCAACTTAAAATATATCTTTTTCACATTGTTTACTCTCTTCTGGGATGGCTTTATGATAATGTGGTTTACTATAGCTCTTATCCAGAAACAATATGGGATGGCTGCGTTTGGCACCCTACATGGCCTTGTTGGTATCTTTTTAACCTATTTTACTATTGCCGGTTATATTAATAAAACGTATATTTATGTTGACAACTGTATTCTCAAGATACTTCATCATCCACTCCCCTGGTACGGTAATATTCAGATAGATTCAAGCGAATTAGAGCAATTATATTCCAAAGAAAAAGTAACCTATAGTAGAAATGGTCAGAATATCTCCTATGATTTACATGCGAAGACCACCTCCGGAAAGGATGTGGGAATTCTCTCCGGGCTTGAAAACAGTGAACAGGTGTTATTTATAGAACAAGAAATAGAACGGTATTTAAACATTCAAGATAGACCCGTGAGAGGAGAAATTCTTCGATAATAATGGCGAAGCGATCTTGACCATATTGGTAAATAAAAATTCAAAATAGTATATCACCATCTATAAATAGAGAGAATCAACAACTCAATAAGAATTTTTATCAACCAAAATTATCCATATTTTGTTTTACATGCCCATGTGGACCTGTCTTTACCCTTACCTTTTACATCTTCTATTCTATTTATTAATAGTACTTATTTTGTATTACTATTTAATTAATTATATAATGCTATTATTAAATTAATATGAAATAAACTCAAAAGCAGTTTAAATAGATTTTTTTAAACGGGCAATTTTAAATAATAAATTATTCTTCATCTATATGAGAGAGACGATATTATTTTTATAATTATAAAAATTTTATAAAGACAAATGGCTGAACCATGCATACAAAAAACACAATCCATAGACATTGGATACTATATATTTATTGTGCCCTGCTGTTTACTTTGCAGGCATCATAATATACGTATGCAAATAATATGAGCTTTACTTTTCCGAAAGAATATAACTTTTCGCTTCCTAAACAGATTCGTTATAGCGTGAGTATTCAGAATTCGAACAATCGATTTGGGAAAAATGTCACGCTCTGGATATACGCCCCTGTTCAAAACACAAGCAATCAGACACTCAGGGATATCACAGTAAGCCATCCCGGAAGAGTGTTAAAGGATGAAGAAGCGCAATATAGTTATGAGAAAGCTTACGTTTGAAGCTTTACTTATTCACACAAATGATTATGGATATGTACCCTATGAGAAACAGATAGAGAGGTGAATGATGAAGATCAAAATCATATACATCTTAATAAGTCTATGGTTATTGTCATTTATCTTGCTGATGCCCTTCTTGGCTGAGATCTCAAGCGCATCTCCTCCTTCACCTCCAATAAATCCATTAACAACATCAGGAGTAGATAAAAACATAGTTGTTTGGGAATGTAAGTTATATGATACTCCTATTCGGACAGGCCAAATAACAGGAGCCGAAAACTACTTGAATGGATGTGGAATTGGAACCATAGACGATAATTATGCGTATATAATAGGTTCTGATTCAGATTCTTTTGTGATAATAGATATAAGTGATAAAGAAAATCCCTCTCGCGTAGGCCTATTAACGGGATCTGAAAATTACTTAAACGGCGCAACAGATGCTGTTGTAGATGGTAATTGTGCTATTGTAGTATCTTATGACTCAAATGCTTTAGTAATTATTGATATTTCAAATAAAGAAAATCCGTTCCGCGTTACACAATTAACTACTGGAAATTATTTAGATCATCCGACAGATGTTGATATACAAGGCGATTATGTATATGTGGTGAATAATGGCAGTTATAGTATGGGGCACTTAGTAATATTCGATATTTCAGATAAAGAAAATCCATTCCGTACCGGAAATATAGATTTGTTAGCGAGAGGGTATCATGTTTCTGTAAGGGGAAATTATGCATATGTATCTGCCGGTAACCAAATAAGAATATACAACATTTCCAATAAAGAGAATCCTGTATACATGGGAATGTATACTACAGATATTAATGGATGTGCAAAACTTGCATTTAAAGATAATTATATGTATATGCCAAATTCGTGTAGTTTTTCTCTTGCAATAGCAGATATTTCTAATCCTGAAAGTCCTGTTCCTGTCGGTTCTGTGAGTGGGGGTTTAGGGAAGCCTTTAAGCGTTGTGATAAAAAATGAACATGCTTATGTAGCAGCTTTAAATGAAGGTATAGCCGTTGTAGATATTTCTGATAAAGAACATCCTGTTGTTGCAGGTAAATTGCCTTATGCTGGAAATTATTTATATAGTGTAAGTAGAATTTTAATAGATGATTATTATGCATACGCAACGGCTGGTGGTGATGACGATGCGTTAGTAATAATGCAAATATCCGATTTTGTCAGTTCATACAATCTTTATTGGAAAAAAGATAAGGTTCCGAATTGCTATTTCACAAATCTTGATAATTTTGCAGAATATACAGAAATAGGAACAGAAACAGCATCTATAGTCAATAATAAAGTGAGATTAGAGATTCCGGGTGGAAGTAGTTATTCTATAGCAGAAATATATGATTTTCTGCTTGGGCTCGATAATTTTGAAGTCTCAATCGATATTTCTAATTATACACCGGATAATACCACAGATGGTGTAAGAGTTCATTTTAGAGTGAGTACACAAGCTAGTCATCCCTGGCCTGCAAATTTTTTCAATATTTATTTTAATCAATCAGGCGCGTCTCAATATTCTGTAGATTGTACGTGGAGAATCAACGGCGTAGCTAGTAATACCGGACAAATTTCTATATCAAATATTCCCACTAAACTCAAAATAGGTCGAATCGGAACGGTATTATATGGTTATTATTATACAAGCTCTTGGGTACAATTCGGGTCTGTTGATTTTGGATCAGCGTATAATCAGCTAGAATGTCCAACAATTTTTATAAATGATTTGAATTATTATGGCGGTTCTGTTGATTTTGATAATCTCATAATTACTCCATCTGTAAAGGATTCAGGTACTAAAATATCAGATATACTAAATTTAACCTACGATCATGAATCCTTGGAGGCTGGTCATGTGTATTGTTATGAGGTTACGGCAGTAAAAGGCGGTGAAAGTGAACCATCCAAAGAAACCTATGGCATTCCTCTCGAGTTAAGTACCCCAGACCAACCAACTGATTTTAATGTATCACCAGGCATAGCTAAAAATATAATTTCCTGGGATGCATCGGAACATGCAGACTCGTACAATCTGTATTGGGCCACAACGCCAGGTATTACTGTTGATACGGGAACGAAGATTGAAGATGCTGCGAGTCCATATATTCACCTTATTCCAACAGTGGAAGACTATTATTATATAGTAACGGCAGTAAACCAGGCAGGAGAGAGTGATCCATCGGATGAAGTGGCGATATCATCTCTTCTGAACCCATCTCTGATTATTTCTTCTTTTACATGTGATTCGGCAGTAGTTGACTGGAATGGATACGTAGCCCCGGATGATTGTGCTGAATTGAGGATCTTCATGCAGATGGATGAAAGTTTTAGCTCGATTGATGGTTTGTCTCCCATAATGGTGCTTGA
>JBLIRR010000005.1:0-235734 GCA_049472395.1 bacterium
ATACTTTTTATAGATATATATACTTTCTAACTTTTAAATTTTTTTTGATATATAATTATATGGGAACTTGGGGATATTTGCTCTACGTGTGGGTGCAATTGACTGCTATGCTCACTCATCTTCTTCAAATGGATAGGGTGTTAGCGCATCTTGCCTATCTATGCACCGCATAGGGCTATAATTTTATATGAAGGGTCCTTTGGGGCATTGAAGAGACCATTACCCCTTTTTCTTATATCTTCCGTTTCGCTGCACTCATGCTTCTTGGAGTTTCACTCTCATCTTGATACCGTTGGTTTTCATTTGATGGGTATTCCATCTGACACCTTGCATCAATCCCGCCACGTGTATTGTAGAGAGTTTCAACAAAGAGATAATGAGGATTTAAAATATTCTTTAAGTCATTGAAAATACGGTCTGTTGCTGCTTCTTGATATATACCTACAGAACGGAAGGACACAAGATAGTATTTATACGATTTTAGCTCAAGGCACATCTTGTGAGGGATATACCGGATCGTGAGCGTTCCGTAATCAGGGAGCCCTGAAAAAGGACATACCGCCGAGAATTCCTCCGTTCTATATTCAATCAGCTGTTTCTCGCCTTCATAAGGAAAAGTCTCCAGAAAATCTGCGCGTATTTTTTCAGGAGAATTCCAGGGAAATTTTTTTCCTTCAGCTTCTGGCACAGTATCCCTTTCTCAAAAGCATATCAATTATGAGCCTTATCATATATTTATTATTTTCAATTAATCGTAAGGTATGACAAAAATTACTATGGAATCTAATGATATAGTATGGATTATATAGTAAGAAAAATAACTCGTCAAATCTTGAGCCGATAAGTCAGCTCTTTTTATTTTGCATCCCTCCCATATAGTAGTTGGAATCTTTTATATTCTGATATATAATCATGCCGTATCGAGTCTCGTTGGTTTAAAAAAAACGTTCCACTTTTGATCTCAATAAGGATTAATTTCTCGTCGTGTGCTGCGGGGTGAATTCAATGCCGGGATTATAATGAAAAAGGTCACAAATTCCTGAAAATGATAGTCACAGAAAATTATCATGTTCGCAATAAATGGGTA
Source organism: bacterium (assembly GCA_049472395.1). Classification (GTDB taxonomy): domain Bacteria; phylum SZUA-182; class SZUA-182; order DTGQ01; family JBLIRR01; genus JBLIRR01. The sequence continues at coordinate 1,088 of JBLIRR010000005.1, forward strand.
TAATAATAAAAATTCATTAATAGAAGAGGAGGGAGCAGAATAATGAAAAAAATTTTAAGAGTATTGTTAAGGTCCTTTATCATGACATGTGTTATTGTCATCCTCGCACTCCCGGTACAGGGTGTAGAAAAAGATGGGGGGCAAAAAGACCAGAATAGAGGGATGTCGAGCGTAAGCAGACAAACAAAGAGGTGTTTAGGTTGTCATCACAATTCAACTCCGGGAATTGTGGAGGACTGGTATGCGAGCTTGCACTCCCGCACAACCCCTTACATGGCTCTTCAGAAGGAGAAACTGGCAAGGAGGATGTCTGCTGAGTCTGTGAATGAAAATTTATCGGGAAATATTGTCGGCTGTTATGAATGCCATAGTTTGAATGCAGAGCACCATAAGGACAGCTTTAATCATTTTGGCCAGAAAATTAATGTGGTCGTAAGCCCTAAGGATTGCGCCACATGTCATCCTGTTGAAGTGAATGAATATGTGCCGAGCAAAAAGGGATATGCAGTGAGCAATCTTGACAACAATCCTGTGTTCAGCCTTTTGGTAAAGACAATCATTAGCAAAAAAGAAATCCAGCAGGGAAAAGTCATGCAGCGTGATGTGTCAGAGACCACGAAGATGGAAACCTGTTACGGGTGCCATGGCACAGAAGTCAAGGTCAGCGGAACCAAAAAGATTACTTCCGGCCCGCTGAACATTATTGTGCCGGAATTGCAAAACTGGCCAAACCAGGGTGTGGGCAGAATTAATCCGGATGGGAGCAGAGGGTCATGTTCATCCTGCCATCCGAGGCATAGTTTCTCCATAGAAATAGCCAGGAAACCTTATACGTGTGCGCAATGTCATTTAGAACCTGATGTTCCTGCCTGGAACGTTTATAAGGAAAGTAAACATGGTAATATTTACAATTCAAAGTATCATGACTGGGACTTTGACAGTGTCCCATGGATGGTGGGGAAACACTTTAAAGCGCCAACCTGTGCGAGTTGTCATAACAGTCTCTTAACCACTCCCAAAGGGAAGGTAATCCAACCAAGAACCCACGATTTTGGAGCACGATTATGGGTGAGAATATTCGGGCTCATTTATTCACATCCGCAGCCCCTATCCGGTGAAACCAGTATTATAAAAAATAAGGATGGATTGCCTTTGCCTGCGGATTTCAACGGTAATCTGGCAAGGGACTACCTGATCGATACGAAGCAGCAGCAGGAGCGCAGAGATGACATGATTTCCATATGTATACGATGTCATAGCACAAACTGGGTGCAGAATCATTTTGCCAAGCTTGATGCCACCACTGAGGAAACTGATAAGATGGTCTTAAGTGCGACCCTATTACTCACAAATGCCTGGAACACAAAGCGCGCGGATAATACAAATCCGTTTGATGAAACCATTGAACATTACTGGATCGCGCAATGGTTATTTTATGCCAATTCCATTCGCTATTCTTCTGCCATGACCGGGGCGCCTGATTATGCAACCTTTAAGAATGGTTGGTGGGAAATGACTAAAAATCTCACAATGATGAGCGATTGGCTTGATCTCCACCAATAACATTTTATTATGTGTGAACGTGTAATAACCATGAAGAAAGGGAATACGATGAAAAAAACAATCAATGGTTTAATAGTAATGGGGATTCTGATTATGTGTTGCCTATATTTTTATGCAGGCAATGCCTATGGAGTGATAGAGGCAGGTAACCGTTTCCCTGCGATGAGTTTTGATCTCAGATTGCATACCATGGCGTCAGATTATTTTGGCATTAAAAAACCAAAAGAAATAGATATCTCAGAGATTAATACCACGGTGCTCATTGTGGAAGTATTGAGTGTGTATTGTGTCTCGTGTATGACTCAGACTGCCTATGATCGGGAACTCTTCTCGATGATTCAGACAAATCAAAAAACCACAGGGAAGGTGAAGATGGTCGGTATTGCGGCCGGAAACAACCTGCGGGAGGTCAATAGCTTTATCGAGGAATTTAGCGTGCCTTATCCGGTTTTCCCTGATTATAAATTTGCACACTATAATCTTGTAGGTCAGGTCAGGACTCCCTTTAAGATATTTCTTCTCAAAAAGAAGGACAAAACTTTTAAGGTGGTTAAGACTGAAGCCGGTATCAATGAAAATGTCGAGGAAACGTTCAGGATGGTTGTTGATATTATGGAAGGACGGTATCAGGAGGAGAAAGAAGAAAAACCCCTCCTTTCCGAACCGCACCCGATCGATTCGGCTCTGGTGGATAAGTATTTACACGAATGGCTGAGCCAAATGGGCGAATCTGACAACGTGAAGGAGCTTTTTGAAGATTCAGGGAGAGTTGTCTATCAAATTGGTTCTTATGAGGACATGTATGCCATAGTAGTGAATAGGGTATCCACGTGTGATGTATGCAAGGGGGTTCAATTCATTTATATAATCGATCGATCCGGCAATGTCCTTGATTTGATCCCGATACAGCTGAGTAAACTTTATAATGAGGCGTTCACTCAAGAGGATATTTCCCAGATAAAAGAGCGTATTGTATCAAGAAATGTCAGGGAGATGATTCCGTTTAATTCAGAAGTCGATGCGATCTCATCAGCCACAATTACTTCCGGAATAATCTATGATTCAATTAATAAGGGTGGAAGAATTTATGATCTGTTACTCGAGAAGGGTTTTATAAAATAAAAATATATCTATTTTTTATGTGGAGAATTGCTGCGACAAGAATAATTTATTTGCTTTCCTTGAATATGTTCAGTATTATCTTTAGGCAGTAATCCTAAAGTAACCTGAGATGAGGATGAATGAAAGAGATGGAAAACTCTGTTGACCTTACGAAGGCGCTTCGTTATCGATGGTTGATTTTCTCAATAATGGCATTGAGCTATATTCTTGTCTACTTTCACCGCTTATGTCCGGCAGTGGTCGCAGAAGATATGATGCGGGACCTCGATGCGACAGGAGTCCTGTTGGGGCTTTTAGGATCAGCCTACTTTTATCCATATGCCTTGATGCAGCTTCCTTCAGGGCTTCTGGCTGATTCGTGGGGACCGCGTAAGACCATCACCACATTTTTCGGTGTTGCAAGCGCAGGGTCAATTATTTTAGGCTGGGCCCCGACGGTATTCTGGGCCATTTTGGGGCGGACACTGGTGGGGTTTGGCGTTTCCATGCTCTTTGTTTCCACAATGAAAGTATTGGCTGAGTGGTTTCGGAAAGATGAATTTGCGAATATGACAGGGATTCTGATTGCTATGGGAGGTATCGGGTCAATCACCGCCACATCTCCGCTTGCCTATTTAAGCAAGGCTGTCGGATGGCGGTACTCTTTTATTATTGTGGGTATTGCTACAGTGCTTCTCGGACTCTTGGTCTGGTTCATAGTCAGGGATAGTCCTGAAGCGATGGGCTGGCCTTCACCGGTAGAGGGGAGAACCCCCACAGAGCATTCTATGGGATTATGGGAGGGGATTAAGACTGTCCTTGAATATGGCCCATTTTGGGCATTGGCGGTATGGTTCTTTTTCTGCTGCGCCATATTTTTTGCCTTTATCGGATTGTGGGGAGGCCCTTACTTGATGCAGATCTACGGTTTGAGTAAACCAGAGGCCGGTAATATACTAATGATGTCCGCTATCGGAATGGTGATTGGAAGTCCATATTTGAGTTTTTTGTCTAATCGCGTATTCAGAGGTCGTAAACCGCTTGTGGTAGGAACGAGCTTTCTATCGATCTGCATTACTGCTCTTTTTGCTTTCCTTACGACTAGTCTGTCTGTTCCCTTCCTCTATGTGCTCTGCTTTTGTTTAGGAGTGTGCACCAATGCGATCGTTGCTATCGGATTTACGGCTACAAAAGAACTCTTTCCGGTAGAGATCGCCGGAACCTCCACCGGCCTTGTCAACTTTTTCCCCTTTCTGGGTGGAGCCCTGCTTCAGCCCTTTATGGGATATCTGCTTGAGAGAAGCGGGAAGGTGGGGCTGTCTTTTACACCCTTAGGATACAGGAACGCCTTTATTGCAATGTTTTTCTGCGCTCTCCTCGCCTTTTTAGCAAGCTTATTTATCAAAGAAACAATGTCTCATAAATAAGAAACAGACTGAATTTTTGGTTTTCAGGCTGTTATCTCATTGTCCATCGTGGCATATGTTCTCCCGTTCTTGGAGTGGATAATAATTAATTGCTCGTAATATTGCTAGTAATAATAGAACAGATGTGCTCCATGATGTAAGCTGTACCATACAACTGGGAGTTATTTTATACATCTTTTTCATGGAGAGGGGGATAAAATAGAGATGTTGTTGAGTGGTATGATTTTTGCTGAATTAATAAAGCACATCCTGCTATTAAAAATCTATGTAATGAAAACTACATCCTATAGATGGATTTTGGGAGAAAGACTTGTCTTCTCCGAAAGGAGACAAGTCTTTCTGAGGGGGGATGAAAAGATAAGAGACTCGTAAGGGATAAGAGGAGAATGCCAGGATAACACGCAAAAGAGCTTTGCAGAAAAAGTATGTGAAAGTGAAAAGTGAAATGAGCAGGAGAGCGATAGAATCCAGTTATATATCACGCATGAGAGCGATTCCCGAATATAAGGTGAGAGTAGATTTTAGCAAATCATGCAATAAGCCTGATGAATTAAATAAACTTATCAAGAAGGGATGTACTCTGCTTGAGAGAGGGAGCCCGAATATGGCTCCTCTTCTAAAATCAATCAGACATATACTCCTCTTAGATGTTCATGAGCTTAATAGTTTTGTAAGCGAGTTTATTAAAGCCCATATGCCGGCCTATAATAAAACTCAAAAAAGAGGGGGTTCAGTACACGCGGTCTTTTATCCTAAACCAGGATTTCTCAGTATTTATGGAGTCACCCAGATTCAAACAAGAATAAAGAATTCCCTAAAAACGATCAACAAAGTCAGAAGAAAAGTGCTGCTTGACAAGGAGGGGCGACGCGCAGTAATGGAAAGACAAGATCCTAGTTATTCGGTGGATGAGAAGAAGCGTGAAATCATTTATTATTTTACAGATTTATCCGGAATAAGAGTGGTGTTCAATCATCCGGAAGGACCAGAGAAAATGTTAAGTTGGATGGAAGCTCATCAGGACATGACAGTTCTGTCATATGATAGAGTATATAATACCCACACAGGATACACATCAATTCACGCAGAAGTTGAGTGGAAGAGCAAGGTCAGGGAAGTTCAATTGACCATGAAGAGGGTCTATGAAAAATCACTTATGGATGGGTACCATAGGTTGAAGGATCAAGACCTGGAAAAATATTTCGCTATACAATAGCTGATTTAACAACTATTTTTTTTTGCATAGTCAAGAGCTTCCTGAGCAGTTTTACCCGCACCCAAGATGCCTAATTTTGTTATGCAAAGGAAGAGTTTTTTCTTCGAAGAATAATAGTAGGTATTATGATCACTGTCCATTCCCTTGATATAGTTGGAAGAAATAGCTGGAATCCAATTGATTCTTAACATGACTCATCTCCTTATTTGTTTCTATTTTAACTTGTATATATAATAATTGCAAAAAATGTGCGCGCGCTCTTGGCCTAATAAATACAACCTGTTCGATGGATCTTATAAAAAACTGCCAGAATTTAAAGTAGATTTTTTTAACATTGCTTAAGGTGATTTATCAAAAATTGGACACGCCCGTCCCTGCCTTGCTATTATAAATAAGTGAAAATGAGAACGTCACACTCTCCTTTCTCATGAGGGCGATACTGTTTATTGGAAGGAAAAATCCTTACGGTGAGAATAAATGATAGGTTTATAATACCCTTCGCCGTGAAGGAATGAGATGTGAAACAACAAGAATAAAGACCACCACATTGTTCATTCTTTCAACAACCCATGCGAGCTTGATGTTATCATTGGCATATAATATTAAAAAATAGCCATTAAGCTTATTTATCAATCTATCCTGTAAAAAATCCCTTAACATTGAAAACTATCCTATAATTAATTCATATTATTAACCAGATATTAAATTTAAATCATGTTCATATCTTTATTACTAATAGACGCTTAATTACATGATTCTTTTCAAAAAAATTTTTTATGAAAGAAATGAGGGGAGATTTTACTCATTGCGCTATAGTGCTATTTTCCCCACTGGTGCAAGATAAATGGTGAACTCATCCTTTCCGTCAACGCGCAAGAGATGGTCCATAGCCTCTTGATCATAGGCGCCTATTGCACATGTCCCTGCACCAATAGCTTCACAGGACAAATAAAGATTCTGACACACATGTCCGGCATCAATGGCAATGACCTTGTGTGCTGCAATTCCATATCTCCATTCCATACGATAGGGTATCGTTGTCCAAATAAAAACTACAGAAGCGGTTCCGATAAACGATTGACCGAAAGTGGCTCTAATCAATTTCTCTGCGGCCCTGGGTTCATGATATTCCACAATAAGCTGATGCTCAAGGGGAAGATACCTGTAAAATCCGCTATCCATTCCCTCTATGGTGAGGATGCACAGATAGGTTTCGAGGGCATGGCGGGCACCGGCGGAAGGAACAGTGCGCAAAGCATGGGCCTCATCAATATGCTCTCGTATACCCTGTGTTGCCCAGAGGAGGAAAGAGAGTTCTTCTAAGGTCAGAGGAGTGCGTGAAAAATGTCGCCAGCTTTTGCGATTCTCTATGGCAGAGATGAGTCCGACTTCCATGTGCCCTGTCCATGTGTGTCGGGCAGGCAGCTCGATTATCCGGGCGGCATTGGGATCAAAGGATTTTTCAATCGGGGGAGGGGATTTCCCCCTGCTTTGATCGGTCTGAGAAAAATCAATTGTTTTGCGTACACTATCCTTTAAAAAATAACGGTAGTGTTCTATTAAAGAGTCATACGTCATCTCCTTTACACTATATCTTAGAGGCGTGTGTGAGTCAAGTAAATTTCAGAAATTCGCAATCAGATCAATATGTGGTACAATAATGAAAATGATACTCACATATGCCGGCTCTTTTATGCGTCAGGCGTTAAGCAGCAATTCTCATTTTGGGAACATAACAGACTGGGAACATAATTGTCAAGATTAGGAGTTAAGGAGATTTCGCTTTGTCAAGAGCATATCCTATGAATATTTTTGAACAGTACCTTCAAGAAGTAGCATCGGGGAAGCGTCCTCGGTCGTTAAGGTTTCAAAGGCAACCCGATGAAAATGGCCTCGTCTTTGTGGGTGGTAATCTTGATATTTTTACCCTTTTTGAAGCATATACGAATGGTTGTTTCCCCTGGTCAGGTGAAAGACCGATTCCTTGGTATTCCCCTGATCCAAGGCTCGTTTTGTTCCCCTATGCATTTAATGTATCAAGGAGTTTGAGACGCTTTATCAGAAAACAAAGATTTCGCATTCGTTTTGATACTAATTTTGAAGCTGTGATGAGGATGTGCGCAACCACTCCCAGAGCATTTGAATCGGGAACCTGGATTACGGAAAGTATCATTGATGCTTACTGCACGTTACACCGCCACCATATTGCGCATAGTGTTGAAGTATACGAAGGAGAGAAACTATGCGGAGGATTATACGGTCTTGCATTTGGCCGGGTATTTTGTGGAGAGTCCATGTTCTCCTTAGTTCCAAACACTTCAAAGTTAGCATTGTATTCATTATGTCAATTCCTCGTGAAAAAGCAGTTTTATTTTATTGATTGTCAACAAATTACCGCGCATATGATCCGATTAGGCGCGCTGCCCCTTTCAAGAAGACTTTTCTTACAATTATTAAACAAAGCCCTGTACTATCCTTCTCTTCATTATAAATGGAGTGAAGAGTCTGAATTGACGAATGAAAAAGGGTAGAATGATAATTCGAGATATCACGATTATTTCCTTTGATGTGGGATTTACCTTGATTTATCCTGACCCGCCAATAGGAGAAGTATACACATATATTGCCAAAGGATTTGGCTATTCATTGGATAAGAAGAAAGTCCAGCAGAGATTTATAGAAACCTGGCAAAGAATGAATATTCAGACCAGAGGCCGGTCAAAGGATAATGTGCAGGCAAGTGAACAAAGATCCCTTGTATGGTGGAGGGAGATTTTTCAACAATCCACGGGGGATATTATTTCTCCGGAAGATATGGAGCCTCTCTTTAATGCTTGTTATAATGCGTATGCGTCGGGCAGCTATTGGAAGATTTACCAAGATGTGTTAGAGACACTCAGAAACCTGCAATCCCGTGGGTATCGGCTGGTTGTGCTCTCCAACTGGGATCATCGTCTTCTCACGACATTACATGATTTGCAGTTGGACACCTTTTTTGAGAAAATCTATATCTCTACACTCATTGGTCATGCAAAACCCGACCCCGGCGCGTTTCTGCATATATTAAAGGATTTGGGCATCCCAGCATCTTCCTTGCTCCATGTGGGAGACACTGTGGAGGAGGACATTGTCGGGGCCATGAAGGCAGGTGTGCGATCAGTCCTTGTGAAACGGCATTCGGATTCCTCCCCACCTGATCACTCAATCCCGGCTGTTTTATCGCTACGCGACCTTTTATCTCTCCTTTCTTAACATAAATCCGGGGTTTGTATTTTTTATTTTTTTCTTACTATCATTTATTGAATACCGACTATATAAATATAACATCATTTAAGTATAACATCGTTTTGCATTTACAAAACTGCGGACAGTGGAAAGGATATTGCATTACAGTATTTTATGATGAGATAGTACGAATCTCATCCATGCATTGGCACTGCGTAAGGGAAAATTAACTTAGGATTAATAAAGTGACTAAATTAAAAATTTATTTCTTTTCTGCATGCCTCCTGTTGGTCTGCTTACTTTGTCCTTTGAGTTCGATAGCATCGCTTCACTATACACAGCCTCAATGCACGAAAGTCTTCAGTTTTTTATGGCATTCAAGGGAACTGGAAGAGACGAAGAAACCAAGAATAATAATAACTTCCATAGATACGGCCATAAGGGATATCCCCCTTATGTGGGAATACCTTTTATATATCTCTTCCTATATTCTCCGTAAATATATTAAGAAAAACAAAAGTCAAAAAAGCATATACACGCCTTCTAAGAAGGTGAGTAACATTAAGATTAATTATCAAAAAGATATATCCCCTTCTACAGGAAATTGCCTGCCTTCTGAAGACCTTAGAATTATAACTACTTGTATTATAAGATCTTGAAATAGCCCTCCTCAAGAAGTCGACATAATTGCACTATACGCACATTTAACATCTTTTATAGCTATTTTCATAACCCTGAGATTGAGTCCGTGATAGCTATAGATAATATGAATGAATAGAAAGTCCCATAAAGCGCATTCCGCACATGGAAAGTGCGGGGCTAAAAGAAGGAGCCAAAATGGCAAGTTTGAGAGATATAAGACTTCGAATTGAATCATCCACCAAAATCAAAAAGGTTACTGAAACAATGATGAGAATCTCGAGTGTTCGGGCCGTAAAATTTAGAAAACTTCTTGAATTAAGCAGAAAATATAATCAGGCTCTCAGACGCTATTGTAGTGATTTATATTACACTGCCTTACAAGAAGAGAAAAATTTGAATACCATTGCATTGTTACATGGCAAAAAAGAAGCGCACACTATATGTTTAATTATTATTTCAGCGAATCAAGGAATGTGTGCCGGATTCAATACTACTATAAATCAACTTGCTGAGAAGGAATATAGTAAGTATAAAGAGGCAAAAAAATCCGTTACCATTTATTCTATTGGGAATAAAGCCTATCAATATTTTAAGGCTCATAATATTCCTGTCATTCAGTCTCCTTTTGATTATACGGATAAAATTTCGATAATGGATGTATGGCCTTTTAGCACAGAAATAATTGAGAGCTTTTGCCGGCATAGTATAGATGAAATATATTTAATCTATACGAAATACCTTTCTACGACACACAGGATACCCACTATAGAGCTGCTTTTGCCTTGCAGACACTATCTGGAGAGTATAGAAAATAAAAATCCAAAATTATCCTTATGTATTCCCACTATAAAAAAATTGTTGGATATATCGATTCCTGAATTGATCAGTAATCAGATTTTTCAAAGCATATTGGAAAGCAGTGTGTGTGAGAATATTAGTAGGCGCACTACCATGCAGCAAGCCAGTTTAACGGCAAGAGATATGGTTAATGAATTAACGAATAAATATAATACAGTAAGAAAAAATAAAATTACCCTCGAATTAAATGAGATTATGGCGACAGTACTTGCCCTCAGAAAACATTGAGCATAACAAGCGAAGAATGCACTCTGTTCTTATGAACAGAGCTTCGAGGCAATGGTAGCAACATGTTTTCCCTGAAAATAAGCTGCCTTAAGCTCATTTTTACTTGGCATTCTTTCTCCTGTGGGGCCGGCAATGGTACTTGAGCCGTAAGGTGATCCTCCTGTGAGTTCATCGATGCTCATTTGTCCTTCATAGGTGTAAGGAAGACCAACGATAATCATTCCATGATGGAGAAGGGTAATATGAAAGCTGAGTATTGTAGATTCTTGTCCGCCATGTTGTGTGGCGGTACTTGTAAATACACTGCCCACTTTGCCAACAAGTGCTTTTTTAAACCATAGCTGTCCTGTAGCGTCAAGGAATTGTCGCATCTGTCCGCACATATTCCCAAAGCGAGTTGGAGTCCCAAAGATAAGAGCATCAGAAGTGGCCAGCGTATCTACAGTACACACAGGAATGTCGGCAAAGAGCTTCTGGGGTTCAATTGCGCCCATTTTTTCCAGAACTTCATGAGGCAATGTTTCTGGTATTCGATACATTGCCGCTTCTGTATTCTTTACTTCTTGAGCCCCTTCTAATACTGCCTTGGCAAGGTTATGCACATGGCCATACATGGAATAATATATTATTGACAGTTTCATAGTCTTTTCCTCCTCTTTTTTTATTTATTTTTATTAATAAGTAAAGAAAGCATTGTAGCACAATCAGTTGTGGGGAGCATACAGGTCTGATTCCTGCAAATATATGCCGTGGCCTTCCCCTCAAGTGGATCGCAGTTGTCAGTAAAACTGGCATGCCGAGTAATCGATTTATCGGGCGCGGATAAAAGAACGATCTTATGGGGAATAAAATGATGGCGAAGGGAATAAAGCATTTCTTGTGTATCATTATTTTTTGGGTCCCCACTGATAACAACGCGCGACACATCACGTATGAGAAAATCAAGAGCAACGAGAAATTGAGGGAAATATCCGGGGGTTTGGTGAATAAGGTAAGAAAATGCATCTGAGAGTTTGTGCCCTAGTGTGAGAAATTGGCTGTTGCCCGTGATATGACCTAATTTGAGAAGATTAAGCATGGCAACTGCATTTCCTGAGGGCAACGCGCCATCCTGTATGCTCTTTTCCCGTATGAGGATATTTTCTTCATCACAGGCAGTATAGAAAAATCCTCCATTCTTTTCATCCCAAAAGTATTTGATTACTTGATCATTGAGGGTGAGCGCAGCATCTAAGTAGTGGACGTCAAAGCATGCCTCATAAAGGTCTAATAGGCCCCATATAAAAAAGGCATAGTCATCTAAATTTGCCATAATGGCAGCCTGTCCGTCGCAGAAACGGTGTAATAATCTCCCATCGGTGTCGTGCATGCGCGTAAGAATAAAATGAGCTGCCTTCTGTGCTTCAGATAAATATTTGTTATGAGACAATATCTGGTACCCGTTGGCCAAGGCGGCAATCATAAGGCCATTCCAGCTAGTTAAAATCTTATCATCCCTATGAGGATGAATACGCCTCTCCCGCACAGAGAAAAGTTTCAGACGTGCTGTTTCCACGGTCGTGGTGATTTCATCAAATGTGCATCCAAGTGTTGCGCCTATATCATCAAGAGAATTTTGCATATGAAAAATATTGTGCCCTGTCTGTTGAAAATTACCTTCATCTGATATAGTAAATACTGTTTTTATAATCCGGGCTTCGTCGGGTGTAAGAACCTCCTCTATTTCATCCGCCCTCCAAAGATAAAATTTCCCTTCTTCTCCTTCACTATCAGCATCCTCAGCACAAAAAAATCCTCCGGTTGGTGCAGTGAGATTTTGTACTACATAAGTAAAGATTTGACTGACAGTCATTTTGTATTCGGTCTTGTTCGTTGCTTGGTAAGCCTCGCTATAGGCTATGGCCAGTAAAGCTTGATCATAAAGCATTTTCTCAAAATGAGGGACATGCCATTGTGCATCTGTAGAATAGCGATGAAATCCATACCCGATATGATCGAAAATCCCCCCTTTTCTCATACGTTGTAATGTCTTTTCAACCATAAAACAGGCATGGTCGTCAGCTGTGTGATCCCAATATCGAAGAAGAAAAAAGAGTTGACTTGGGAAAGGAAATTTGGGAGCTTTTCCAAATCCCCCATAGTCTTTATCAAAATCCTGCATAAGGTGCCCATAAGCTTTCCGAAGAATTGCCGAATCTATATGCACTCCTGAAAGGGGGATCTCCTCTAATCTCTTAAGAGAGGCGAGAATGCTCTCTATCGAGGTATTTATTTCAGCCTGTCGCCTGTTCCATACATTTTTCACATAAGGTAGAAGCGACAATAGCCCTCGTTGTCCGAAGGCATCCTCTTTTGGAATATAGGTCGCTGCAAAGAAAGGCCTTTTATCAGGGGTCATAATAATAGTAAGGGGCCAGCCGCCCCCACCCGTAAGTAATTGGCATACCTTCATAAACACGCTGTCAATATCAGGTCTCTCTTCCCTGTCTACCTTTATACAAATGAAATTATTATTGAGAAGGCGGGCTACCTCATCATCTTCAAAGGATTCCTTAGCCATAACATGACACCAATGGCAGGTAGAATATCCTATGGAAAGGAAGAGAGGTTTATTTTCTTTTCGCGCTTTTTGAAAGACTTTTTCTCCCCACGGGTACCAGTCAACAGGATTATGAGCGTGTTGGAGAAGGTAAGGGCTTTTTTCATGAGCCAGATGATTAGCGATGCGTTTTGATTTATAAATGTTTGACATTTTTATATATGCATTAATTTTATTTAATTTATCAGTCTTACTTCCTCTTTTCAAGAGACGAAGTCCCCCTTTTTATTGATGTGTTTCTGCGTCTCTTCTTTTCATAGTTCATTCGGAGTCCAGAAACATTACTATTATCCACTCTGTCATATGTGGAAATAGGTCAGAAATTCTAATTTTATGCATATACTATGGAGGAACCTCGCAGTCAAGATAAGAATTACTGGCAAACAGGTACATATTATGCAGAAATTTATTGTAATATACTGTTCTCTCGAGCCTTCATAGTTTATTAAAAGAGGGCCTCCAGGGCCAAGAGAGAGCACAATAGAGTGATAATGTGTCAGGAATGGCATAGAAAAGATGTAGGGTCCTGCGTAATTCTTATGTAATGAAATGAGTGTTTGATAATGGAATTTAAAAAATATTTCCATAAAACGTTAACAGATACAGGTAGTGTAATATCAGGGCATGTGAGCACAAAGGAAAAAGACAGAGAGCTAAAAGTGCTCAAAGAAACGCTCGCCTATAAGGAGAGACTCCTTACTATTACAAATCAGATTCATGCTGCCAAAGATTTTGATGAGATATTTTTAAGGATTCAGAACAATATACTGGAGCTTTTCGATGCAGACCGCCTTACCATTTATGCATTAGATGTTGAGAAGAATGAGTTGTTCTCAAAATACAAAGTCGGGGATGAAACCGGTGAGATACGGGTCAAGATTAATAAAAAAAGCATTGCAGGGTATGCTGCCGAGGCTAAAACCTGTATTAATATAGAAGATGTATATAATGATGAGGAATTAAAAAGGATAGATCCGGACCTTTATTTTAATCAGACGTATGATTTCCAAACCGGCTACCATACCCGGCAGGTACTAGTCGCAGCAATCTTATTTAAGGGAAAACTGCAGGGTGTTATTCAGCTTATAAATAAAAAAAGCGGAGGAAAATTCGGATTGTCCGAACTTTCCTCAATACAGGAAATTGCCAGGACCCTTGGTATTGCATTTTATAATCAGATAAAGCTTCAGAAGAAATTATCAACCCAATATGACTATCTTGTTCAGAAAAATCTTATCACAGAAGAAGAACTGGCAACAGTTATCCTAAAAGCGAGAAAGAGCAATACTTCAATCATTTCAATTCTTATTAAGGAATATAATATTGAAAAAAAAGATATACTTGAATCATTATCCAATTTTTACACCTGTCCCTTCATTGGCTATGATCCCCGGATTACTATTGATAAAGCTCTTCTTAACGGTCTAAGCCCTCATTATCTCACCAAGGAGTTGTGGATGCCCTTTAGAAAAAATAAGGATGCTATAGAGGTCATGCTCGATGATCCCCATGATATACGTAAGATCGATGAAATTAAGACCTATATCAAATCTTCAGATATACGTTTCATTGGCGCCCTGCCTGAAGATATACTCAAATACTTACACGCTGTGATGAATGGCTCTGCAAAGGATTTTTGCAAAATGGATGAATTGTTAACCGAATTGGATATGGAGTGTCAGGGAGGGGAAACAGATAGTGAAGAGGAAATAAATGAAACTGATAATGCGATAATCAGATTGGCGAATCAGATTATCCGCGATGCATACAACATAGGGGCCTCTGATATTCACATAGAACCCTCTCAGAGAATGAAGCCGACTATTGTCCGTTACAGGATTGATGGCGAATGTAGAAAAGCGCTGGAAATCCCATCAAATTTTAGAAGGGCGCTTGCCTCAAGGATAAAGATCATGGCGAGACTGGATATTGCAGAAAGAAGACTTCCGCAAAGCGGTAAAATAAGATTTCGCTATAATCAGAAAGATATAGAGCTGAGAGTCGAGGTTACTCCTTCTGTGGGAGGCAATGAAGATATCGTCCTCAGGATTCTCGCCACAGGCGGACCCAAGCCGATCGAAAAGATGAATTTAAGCTCATATAATATAAAGAACCTTTTACATATTATTACCCAACCCTATGGCCTCATTTTAGTAGTTGGTCCTACTGGCTCAGGGAAGACAACCATGCTTCATTCAGCGCTAAAATATTTAAACAAAGAAGAGAGAAAAATCTGGACAGCTGAGGACCCTGTTGAGATTACCCAGGATGGATTGCGGCAGGTACAGGTCCATGCATCAATTGGATTGACCTTTGCAAATTGTATGCGCTCATTCCTGAGGTCAGATCCGGACGTGATCATGGTGGGAGAGATGAGAGACAAAGAGACTGCTGCCATAGGCATCGAGGCATCGCTTACGGGACATCTTGTCTTGAGCACTCTGCATACGAATAGCGCCCCGGAAACTATTGTGAGGCTCCTTGATATGGGAATGGATAGGTTTAATTTTGCAAATGCCTTACTGGGTATACTCGCGCAACGACTTGTAAAGACCCTTTGCGTGGATTGCAAGGAAGAATACCACCCCACGCGCGAAGAATATACAGACCTTGTCCATGAATACGGAGAGAAAATATTTGCACGGAAGGTCGGTATACACTATACGGATACCTTTCGTTTATACAAGCCTAAAGGTTGCCCAAAATGCAGTCATACAGGGTACAAAGGCCGAATGGGCATCCATGAACTCTTTGTTGCCACCGATGAAATTAAGAGGATGATAATCGAGGGAGAAAATATAGATCTCATAAGAAATAAGGCAATCGACAATGGTATGTCAACAATGAAACAAGATGGCATAATAAAGGTATTTGAGGGCCATACCGATCTGCTTCACGTCCGCAAGGTATGCATAAAATAAGAAGTAACTTTACTACGCAGCTCACTAGAGTTCAGGAACTCCTTATATTTCTGAATACTTCTGAGAGTGCGCCATAATGAGAATCCATGAAAAAGCAATTCTAATTTTGACCGTTAATTTCCCCATGTTATGTGCCTAGAATGAGAATTGCTGTCGTTGAAAATAGATGGTTGACAAATACGCATGATAAAACTATCATATAACATAGAATAATTTGCTAAATATAATAGAAAAATTACCATATATGACGGAAATGAGCTATGGAGAAATTTCAGAAGGTATTATTAAAAATATGGCGGGAATCCTGCAAAGAAATTGAGATTGACAAATCTACAAAAATAATAACGAAGTTATTAATAAAAGATCTTCCGTTAAAGCAACTGCTCATAAGAAGGATTGATCCTGTCCATTACTGTTTGGAAACAATAACTATAGGAATGCCTGTAAATAATGAAGAGAGATTTTTCTCTAAAACAAAATGTTCGAAAGATCAAATAAAAGAAATTTTATTATGGCATAAAAATGGGAACGTGAAGTATGTGAGGAAAAATGAAGAAGGAAACTCCTTATGGTGCAGTATTCTCCAGGGATTTGAGAAATCAGACATGTTGATCGGTCCCATTGGGTCAGTTGAACGATATGGGGGAGGTATTATCGTATTGTTGGCAAAGGAAAGACAACACTTTAATGATCGTCATATATTACTTTCTCAGGCGCTTTTAGATCCTTTTTCAGCTGCATATCAAAATGACCGAAGGCTTGAAGAAATATCAGCCATGCAGGAGGCCGCTGAGGCTGATAAACGTTCATTGCTCAACCGTTTGGGCAGAAGAGCTATTGGGGATACAATAGTTGGAGAGCAGACGGGCTTGCGGTCTGTCATGGAAAGGGTAAAGCTTGTGGCGAAATCAGACACGCCAACTCTCATTTTTGGTGAGACAGGGTCGGGAAAGGAATTGGTAGCACGCGCGATACACTATCAATCAGGAAGGGCACATAATCCGTTTATAAGGGTTAATTGCGGCGCAATTCCCCCGGAATTAATAGATTCAGAATTGTTCGGGCACGAGAAGGGCGCTTTCACAAACGCAATCAAAACACGGAGAGGATGGTTCGAACGTGCGGATAAGGGTACACTTTTCCTTGATGAAATCGGTGATCTTCCTCCCGCGGCCCAGGTTCGTATGCTGAGAATTCTCCAAGATGGGTGGCTGGAAAGAGTGGGAGGTCATGAGCAGATACATGTGGATGTAAGAATTGTCGCAGCTACAAACAAGGACCTTACTGAAATGGTGAGACAGAAAATATTTCGAGAAGACCTGATGTACCGAATAGCCATATTTCCCATAATGCTTCCGCCACTGCGAGACAGGCATGATGATATACCGGAACTGGCACGATATTTTGCAGAGCGCGCCTCTATAAAACTTGGTACGCGTCTTGTGTTGCCAACAAAGGAGGATTTAAATCTGCTCAGGTCATATTCATGGCCTGGGAATATACGGGAGTTAGCCGCGGTGATTGAAAGAGCTGCTATTCTTGGGAATGGTGAGAGACTTGAGATTGCAAAGGCATTTGGTGTGCCCATAAAAAGTGAGCCAATCAATGCACACGCAAATATTCAACAAAAAAATGGAGCATATACAGAGGAAAGAATCGCAACCCTGGATGAAGTAATGAAAAATCATATCCAGTATGCGTTAAATATGACACAAGGACGAATTGAAGGTTCTCATGGGTGCGCGATATTACTAGGGATGAATCCCAATACACTGAGAGCGAGAATGCGTAAACTCAATATTAAAAGGAATGAATTTACACATAAGACATGCATATGAAAATTACGGTTTGTTTACTCCGAAAATGAGCCTTACTGAGGCGCCCCCCTCCTGTCTATTTTCCACTTCAATCTTTCCAAAATGAGCATCCATAATTAGCTTAACCGCGGCAAGACCTAATCCGAGTCCTTCCGTGTGATGTGCAATATCGTCTGAAACGAAGAATTCAAATAACATGCGCAGTGATTCTTCAGAAAAACCAGGGCCACTATCGTTGATTTCAATAACAACAGAGTCTTTATTATCAATGGCCTTTAACACTATCCCGCTTCTTTCGGGGGAATAGCGTATGGCATTATCCAGGATATTTTCAAGACATTGCTCTATTAATTCTCTGTCAACCAAGATTTCGGGCTTTTCGGACATCTCTTCCATGATTAATCGGAGATTTTTTTGATCAGCACGATATTGTGTTCTTCCTATGGCAATAATGATCAGACTCTTAACAGGTATGGGTTTGGTAACTATTTTATTTTTACAAGCTTTTAGTGAAGTTATAAGTAGGGCAGTTTCGGAAAATTTTATAAGGCTGTCGGTTGAGGTTTTTAAACATCTCATATATTCTTTCTGTTTGTCCGATTGCATGCTCTCTTCTATAAGGTTAATGAGTATTGTTATTCCGGTCAGGGGTGTTCTTAATTCATGACTTATAAGGGCTAAAAAAGTGCTTTTGGTCTTTTCCAAATTTAACAATTTTTCATTAGCCTCGGCTAATTGAGCTGTCCTTTCCGCCACCTTTTTCTCAAGTATACAATTCATCGAACTGAGCCTTTCTGTTTTCTCTCTAAGCTCCAAATGAGTCTTTACCCTGGCTAACAATTCTTGGGCATTGAACGGTTTTGTTATATAATCTTGCGCACCATGTTCAAATCCCTTCACAATAAGACCTGCCTCGTCTCTTCCAGTAAGAAATATAATAGGAATGTCGTTTGTTTTAGGATCTGCTTTTAGGTAATCGCATATAACAAATCCATCAATTACAGGAAGCATGATATCAAGCAGAAAGAGATCGAAATTGATGGATTTGGCCATGGAAAGGGCTTCATTTCCATCTGTGGATTTCCACACATTAATATTGTTACTACTCTGAAAGAGCCTCTCACAGCTTTTTAATATATTCGGCTCATCATCCACGATTAATACATTATAATTCCTGGATAAGTCATTGCTCATTTCATCCTACCCATTATAAGAATCAAGATATTCTTCAGGATTTATTCCCAAAGACTTTGGATTCAAAGCATGATCAATTTTTTTCTCCTTAATTGTATTATCGGTATCAGATAAATCTATAAGTGTCTTATTCATTAATGGGATGCCATGAGCATCGGTTAAAAGAAGTATTCGGGGTCGCATGGCACTATTCCGATTATTTTCCATAACAATTCCTATTTCTTTCGTATTGAGTTCAACTAATGTTCCAATCGGGTACATTCCTAAACATTCTAAAAATAAGGAGGCATAGAGGGGGGAAAAATGACTCTGTGATCCTTGAAGAATCATTTTTATGGCATCTGAAGGAGGAAGTGCTTCATGATTATGCCATTTGTTGGTAATATGATCATAAAAATCAGCAATGCGGATAATAAATCCGAAAGTCCCTATTTGTTTGCCCTTTAATCGCTGTGGATAACCTTCTCCGTTAAATCTTTCATGATGATGAAGAGCTATGGAAATTGTTTCTTTTGATAACTTCTCTTTCTCCAAGATCTTGGCGCTTTCATGGGGGTGTTTTCTTAATAATAATATTTCATCTTCCGTCGGTACATGATCCGGGGAGAGCAAAGATGGCGGAAGTCTCATCAAGCCCACATCATGAAGTAAGCCCCCAAGGCCGAGATGGAGCATCTCCTCATCATCCAAATCACTTTTACCACCCATTGCCAAACAGAGAAGACATACATTAATAGAATGATTATAAATATATTCATTATAGTCTTTTAACCGGGATAAACTAATCAATGCCTGATCATTGCGGAAAATGCTGCTCGCCATATTGATAACCAGGTTACATAACTGTGGACTATTTAAATGCTTCCCCTTTTTAACATCGTCTACCATCTCATGGATTTGCACCTTTGCGTCATTGTATATTTCTTTTGCTTTTTCCTTTTCAACTCCAAAAGCAACATGAGATTTATCAATTTTTAGAAAATTATCTGATTTTTTAATATCTACAAAAACATATTCGATCCCCGATTTGATTAATTTTTCTATCACATCCTCAGAATTAATCACCATTTTATTGTTTAAAAAAGGGTGTTTAAACCAGGAAGCACCAATATTATCTATATACATTCCTATTTTTAAATCAGTTGTTTTCATTTTTTGGATCATTGTTCGGTATTCCTTTTTCGCTTATTGATGATTATATAATCTTGTCGGTAATTAATAGTATATAATCGTCAATTTTTATAGAATCGTTACTCTTATATTACTAGTCTTCCAGTGAAGAAAGAAGGAGAAATTACCGAAAAAATAACAAACAATACTTATATTCTAAGAGGAATGCTTCGAGATGTTGGGTGAAAATAAAGCGCTTTTTTTCAAAGACCAGTTGAGCATATCAACATTCGAAGACTTTGTACCCTCAATTCTTTTTGTTGATGATGAACAAAATGTGCTTCGCTCTATAAAAAGGCTTTTCCGCACGGAAAACAATTATCAATTATATTTTGCACAAAGTGCGAAGGAAGCATTGGATATTTTAGAAAAAACTATAATGCATATTATAGTCACAGATTTTCGAATGCCCGAGATCAATGGTGTGAATTTCCTAAAAAAAGTCCGGGAATCCTATCCACACACCATAAGAATGATTTTATCCGGATTTGCCGATATCAGATCAATCGTTGAGGCAATTAACGAAGGTGAAATCTATAAATTTATTCCCAAGCCATGGGATAATGAGGATTTTAAATTAACAATCACCAATGCTATTGAACGATATTATTTATTCAAAAAGAATCATGAGCTTACCGAAATAATCCGAAAGCAGAACAGGGAGTTGCGCAGCTTAAATGAGGAATTGGAAGAGAGAGTGATTTTAAGGACTCAGGATTTATTGGCTCAGAATAAAGTATTATCACTCTCTCAACAGGTAATTCATTATCTCCCCTTTCCCTTAATGGCGTTTAATAACGATGGTATTGTTGTTATGGAGAATAATGAAGCGCAGAGGCTTATGGGAAAATCATTACTCAATGCGCGTGACAGTGATTTTTTGCCCTGTGAAATAGTAAAATTGATGGAAGAGGTGAAGGCAGGCAAGAAGAGGCAACGGGAAAGTCAAGTGATATCTTTTCGAGAGAGCAATGCAGAAGCCATAGTGATAAGATTTTCCGCGATGGACCCTCAGAATGGAGTAATTTTAGTTTTACTATATGATGAAAGCAGAGAATGAGACTATCATGACTAAACAGCAGATTTTACTCGTTGATGATGAATCGCATATTCTCAAATCTCTTCAAAGGCTTCTCATGAATGAAGACTACCAGATATATACGGCGGAGAGTGGAAATCAGGGCCTTGAATTATTAAAAAAGCATCCTATTGATCTGATTATTTCTGATCAGCGAATGCCTAGTATGAATGGTTCGGAATTTCTGGCAAGAGCGTGTCAGGAATATCCCGACACTATTCGTATCCTTCTTACCGGATACTCAGATAAAGAGGCTATTATTTCTGCTATTAATAATGCCAAGATTTATCAATATATTTCCAAGCCATGGAATAATGAAGATCTTAAGTTTATGGTAAAACAGGCTTTAGAAAGGCACCAACTTGTTCAGGAAAACAAAAGATTGCAGGAAATCACTTACCGCCAAAATGAAGAGCTTAAAGAGCATAACCTTTTGCTTGAAGAGAAAGTGAACCAGAAAACAGAAAAACTTGATAGCCTCAATAAACAATTAAAGGAAAATTTTGTTGTATTCATTCGTGTATTTATTAGTATAATTTGTAAATTTGATGAAGAGCTTGGCAATCGAAGCAAAAGAGTAACCTATATATCTCAATTAATCGGTCAGAAAATGGGGCTTCCCGAAAAAGAGCTGGAGCAATTGGAAGTAGCAGCCCTCCTGGAGGATATCGGTTTGATTTGTCTTCCCAAATCAATCTTAAAAAAACCCTTCAGATTCATGAGCACAAGTGCACAGGAACTATACAAACAGCATCCTGTAATCGGGCAGTCTATGCTCAGCGGTGTGGATACCCTCTCCGAGGTAGGACTTATTATCCGTTCCCATCATGAGCGGTATGACGGCACTGGTTATCCGGATAGATCAGTAGGAAAGGATATCCCATTGCTTAGTCGAATTATCCGGGTAGCGGATGAATTTGACAGGCTTAAGCAGAGCAAGATACATGATATACCTTTTTCTAATAAAAAATGCATAGATTATCTTCGAAAATACAGTGGAAGTATTGTGGATAGGGAAATTGTCGATTATTTTGCTATTGTTATTCGGGAAGATCTTGCAATTAAGAAAGAGGAGAGGATAATATCCATACCTGTTGATAGGCTGCAACAGGGTATGCGGCTGGCCAGAGCGGTGATGCTAAAAGAGGGGGGTATCGAAATATTGAAGGCTGATACACTCCTTGAAGATGAGGAAATTAGAAGTCTTCGATTGCTTGTGAAATCAGACGCTATCGATGACATTATTTATGTGAAAGGCTCGTAGTAATTTGTTAAGCAAGGTTCAGAGGAATAAATACCTTAAAGGTCGTGCCTTTTCCCACCTCGCTCTCAACGATTATTTCCCCTCTATGCTTATTATGGATAATATCATAGGCTAAACTTAATCCCATTCCTGTTCCTTTACCCACCTCTTTGGTTGTAAAAAAAGGCTCAAAAATTCGGGATAAATTCTCTTGCGGTATTCCGCAGCCTGTGTCACTTACCTCTATTAAAACACGGTCATCAACGAGCCCTGTAGTAACTCGGATTTCTCCTTGGTTTTCAATGGCGTGGCTCGCATTAACCAACAGGTTCATAATAACCTGATTGAGCTTTTGAGGATAACAATGAATAAGCGGCAAATCTCCCAGTTCCTTGGTTAAGGTGGCTTTATATTTTATTTCATTCCACACAATATTGATTGTGCTCAGCAATCCCTGGTTTATATCTGCTTCTTCCAATTCTTCATTATCCTGATGGGAGAAACTTTTCAAGTCGGCGACTATTTTCCGGACTCTCCCAGCCCCTTCCAAAGACTCTTCCACCAGGTCGGTCACATCATCCAGTATATAATCCAATTGAAGTTTTGCAAATAAGGCATCTATCTCATCTATATATCTTTGGGCGTGTGTCTGTGCATCATTCTTAATATTTGTATAACAATCCTGACAAAACCTATTGAATTCTTGTATCTTATCCATATATTCCTTAAGGGTGCTCAAATTAGAGGTAATAAATCCCATAGGGTTGTTGATTTCATGGGCCACACCAGCCGCCAACTGACCGATAGACGCCATCTTTTCCTGCTGAAGAAGTTGATTCTGGGTAATTTGTAATTGTTCTAAGGTTTTCTTAAGCCCTTCTTCGCTTTCTCTCAGTTTCTTCTCTGTTTGATGTTTATTAAGGGCCAACTCAATATTACTTTGCAGGATATTTATATGAAAAGGTTTAACGAGAAAACAGAATGGCTCTCCCGCCTTGGCACGATCAAGGATTTTAGTTTCAGTTAAAGAGGTAAGATAGACCACGGGAATATCAAGTGAGGCGTGGATTTCTTGAGCTGCTTGTATGCCATCTATCTCCCCTTCAAGAGAGATATCCATGAGCACTAAATCCGGTTCTGTTTCCTTTGTTTTGCTTATGGCTTTTTCACCAGTTGAAACAATACCTGCAATATTATATCCTAATTTTGATAGACTCTTTTCTATATGAAAAGCTGAGACTTCCGTATCTTCAACAATTAAAATTTTTGGCTGTTCCATATTCTTTTCCCTACTTTTTTTTATTTTAATCATCTTAAGTTGCGTTTTTCCCATTATAAATATTCGCACTATCTTATCGGTACTCGCCGTGCTTTATTCAGCACAAACTTTAAAAATGAGCCGCGTATTTGGTTAAACGATTCTGGATGTTCATTGCCGGTTGCTGGAAACGGTAGGAATTATTTTGTAAAAAAATCCGAAAAGAAAGCATCGCACTGTTTCTCCGGCGTCCTAAAGATTCCCAATGACACTGAGTCCAATTGCAGGCTTTATATGAAAAGGTGCCAGGGAGGCTGATTTGATAAGGTAAATATAGGGTAAATATAAGGAGTGAAAGACTATGAAGGATTATAATATTTTGCTTGTGGATGATGATATATCTATTCTCAAAGCGCTTAAGAGAGTCTTGCACAATGAGGATCATATAAGGAAGCTGACTGTCTTTACCGTCACAAATGCAATGGAAGCTCTCGATATCATGAAAAACCTGACGATCCATCTTGTCATATCGGATGAGGGGATGCCGGGTATGTTGGGGAATAAATTTTTAAAATTGGTAAAATGCAAATTCCCCTCCACCATGAGAGTAATGCTTACCGGTCAAGCCAGTCTTGAAGTTGCCATAAAGGCGATAAATGAAGGAGAAATCTATCGATTTTTAACCAAACCGTGGGATAATATTGAGCTCCTGATAACTGTAAGGCAAGCATTAAACCAGTATGATCTTGAGGCGAAAAATCGATATCTTTTAAAGAAGGTAAATCAGCATGTGGTTACACTGCAGCACCTCGAGAAGCAATATCCGGGAATCACCAAAGTAGAAATAGACCATGACGGAGGAATCCTGGTGCCTGATCTTAATGAGATGAGTGATGAAGATCTTGATGAGATTATTGCAGAATGTGAAGATTTATAAGACTATAGTCCCACAAATTATTGTGGGCCTGAATATGCAAGCGATAAGGTAAATGAAAAGATGAGATTCTCCATCAAACTATTTCTCTTACTCAGTGGAATCATTCTATTCACTTCCCTGAGCATCGATTTTCTCACAGTGGTCACAAACACTGAGATAGTGGAGAACCTGATAAAAAGGAGGATGGAGGATGAGGTATTTCATGACATCGATAAAATAGATCGATTATTATTCGAACGTTTCTCTGATATTAAGATTATAAGTACAGATCCGATTATTTGCTCGCAAAGCTCAACTGCGCAACAAATTACCGATCGGTTGATAGAGTTCCGGGACCAGTATAAAATGTATGTTTCCCTCTCATTTTTTAATCGGGAGAGAGTAAGGATAGCCGACACCTCAGGTGCGCATATCGGACAGCAGCGCAAAAGATCGCAGTGGACAGTCGAGGCTATTGAGCAGGGTAAAGTCAGCGCGGCAACTGAGGTAAGCATCTCAGAAGCATTAAAAATACCTGTCATTTATTTTGCCGCGCCTGTTAAGGATAGTATGGAAGAGCACTTTGGTGTGGTAGTAGCGCGAGTGCCGCTTGATAGGATATATGACGCGTTCAGTATTGGCACACTGATGCCAGATGAGGTCAGAGAGAACCTGGCGATAGATCTTGTCACTAAGGATGGTGAGCTTCTTTATTCCAATCATGATAGAGAGGGCCTATTGGAAAAACATGACATCCACCGTATTCCCTGTCTGGAATTGGTCCTCGAAGGGAAGAAAATAGGCAGTTATAAGGTATATAGTGATAAGAAAGGTGAGGAGATAATGTATACTTATGCCCGTGAGCAAGGATATTCCGATTTTAGAGGAAATGGATGGACATTGATATATCATATCTCCTCAAGCATTGTGCTTGAACCTGTAAGAGCACTTAAAAAAATAATAATAATGATTACACTCTCGATCCTTTTCCTTTCTGTTATAATTTCTTTTCTGCTGGTTAAAGGCTTATCAGAGCCGGTAGAGGCGCTGAAAGATGCACTGACAAAGATTGGGGAAGGTGAATTAAATACCAGAGTAACGATACGATCAAGGGATGAGATGGGGCAGCTCGCCTCCTCGATTAACAACATGACCCAAAATTTACAGAATCTTCAGTGCAGATTAACAAAGAGCGTTCATTATACTACGAGTATTATTAATAGCATGCTCGATAGCCTTATCATTTTATCATCTCAAGGGAAAATAAAGATGG
The DNA here is from genome assembly GCA_049472395.1 of bacterium. Lineage (GTDB taxonomy): Bacteria > SZUA-182 > SZUA-182 > DTGQ01 > JBLIRR01 > JBLIRR01. The sequence continues at coordinate 26,817 of JBLIRR010000005.1, forward strand.
TGAATGAAGCGGCCCTTTCCTTATTGGAATATACCTCGGATGAGCTTGCGGGAGAGGATGGAGAGAAGATTTTCTCATCAAGCAAAGGATTTTTTAGGAAAGAAATCCTTGCCAGATTAATTGAAAAACACCGGATATACGATGTCAATTCGGTCTTTTTGACAAAAAGCGGTGTGGAAATTCCCGTCATTATCTGCGGCTCTCTTATGCATGAAGAGAAGTGTTCTTCAGCCAATGGGAAAATAGATGATTGTCTGGAATTTCAAAAAAAGGGAATACACTGTGAGCATGTGGGGGATCTTGTATGCGTAGCCCGTGATATGCGCCATATAAGGGAGCTTATTGCCAACTTAGAAAAGGCCAGGGGAGAGTTAGAGGCGTGGTCGCACACCTTAGAGGAAAAAGTCCGGAAGCGGACGAGAGAAAATGAACAGCTCAGGAGACAGATAGAGTTTATTCTCGGCGCTACTAAAACAGGCCTTGATATCATCGATGGGCACTTTGGCATCCAGTATATTGATCCTGAATGGCAAAAGATATATGGTGATCCGTCGGAGAAAAAATGCTTTGAATACTTTATGAACCTCGCTGAGCCGTGTCCTGGCTGCGGCATACCGCAAGCGCTTGAAACAAAAAAAATCACTGTCAGCGAGGAAGTCCTGGTAAAGGAGAATAACAGGCCGATACAGGTTACCTCCATACCTTTCCAGGATGAGAAGGGAGAGTGGTTAGTGGCTGAAGTGAACGTGGATATAAGCGAGCGGAAACAGATGGAGGAGAAGCTCAGAGTATCAGAGAATGATCTGAGAATAAGGAACAAGATCATGAATACCTTCCTTAGCTTCCCATGCCAGGAAATGTATGGAGAACTGCTCCAGGTTATTTTGGAGGTTATGGAAAGCAAATATGGGATATTCGGATATATCAATGAAGAAGGTGCTCTGGTATGCCCTTCTTTCTCGAGAGATATTTGGGATGAGTGCCGGATGTCCGATAAAAGGATTGTATACCCGAGAGAGCAATGGGGGGGGATTTGGGGCAGAGCGCTTTCGGAGGAAAGGAGCCTTTACTCGAACCGAATCCTTCAAGTGCCGCAAGGGCATGTTCCGATAACCAGGGCCATCGCAGTGCCCATCCTTTATCAAGAAAAAGTCATTGGGCTTCTGCTTGTAGCCAATAAAGCAACAGACTACCATGCGGATGATCAGAAGCTTTTAGAAATGATTGTTCATCACATAGCCCCGATTCTTTATGCCAGATTGCAGCAAGACAGAGAAGAAAATGAGCGGAAAAGGGCCGAGCAAGAACTTGTGATGGCTAAGAAAAAGGCAGAAGCGGCTAATAGGGCAAAAAGTGAGTTTCTCGCAAATATGTCCCATGAGATCCGCACTCCTATAAATGGTGTTATGGGTATGATTCAATTGGTGCTGAATACTGATTTAACCCAGGAACAGAAAGAATACCTGGAACTTGCCTCACATTCGGCTGATTTTCTATTGCATGTAATCAATGATATCCTCGATTTTTCAAAAATAGAGGCAGGGCACCTGGATATGGAAAATATCGAATTTGATCTTGAATCCATTATAGAGCCGGTGATTGACACATTAGCACATAGGGCATTTTCCAAGGGTCTAGAGCTTCTATATTATATAAAGCCCACTGTCCCCACAACTTTAGTTGGCGATTCGGCAAGATTGCACCAAGTAATTTTTAACCTGCTGGGCAATGCTATAAAATTTACCGATAAGGGTGAAATTAAGTGTATATGTGATATGAGAAGCAAGGAAAAAGATTCGGTATTGCTTCACTTTATAATCACCGATACAGGAATCGGCATTCCCAACGAGAAACAAGAGATAATTTTTGATAATTTCCAGCAAGCCCACCGTTCAAATACCCGTATCTATGGTGGAACAGGATTGGGACTTGCCATCTGCTCAAAGATAGTGGAGATGATGGGAGGAAGAATCTGGGTAGAAAGTGAGGTGGGAAAGGGCAGCTCATTCCATTTTTTAGCTCGTTTCGGATTGCAGCCACAAAAAATAAAAGATAAAAAGCGGATAGTTCCCGTTAAGCTTAAAGACCTTCCGATTCTGATTGTTGATGATAATGCCACCTGCCGGCTGATCATGCGGGAGATGGTTTCCCACTGGGGCCTTATTCCTAGCGAGGCAGAAGACGGAGAAACCGCTTTAGAAGTACTTGAAAGAGCTGAAGAGGAGGGTAATCCTTACCCGGTAATCCTTATGGATTCGCACATGCCCCATATGAAGGGATTTGATATATGTCGCTGTATAAAAGAAAACAGGCTTTTATCCGAGAAGAAGGTGATAATGCTTACCTCTCTCGACCAGAGAGCTGATACTGCGCGATGCCAAGGGGCAGGGATAGTGGCCTCTATTAAAAAGCCGGTGAAGCCTTCTACGCTTTTAAAGGCGATCACGGAGGCAGTGGTGCAGGAAAGATCAGATAAGTCACACCGGGAGATTCAGCCTATCTCACGCCAAACTCTGTGGGAAAATGCCCCGGAACAGACATTACGAATACTCGTAGCAGAAGATAACTTTATTAATCAAAAATTTACTATCAAATTATTGGAGGATATCGGCCATTCGGTACTTTTAGCTGAAAATGGTCAAGCAGTTTTGAACTTATTGGAAACTCATAAGGTCGATATAGTGCTGATGGATGTGGAAATGCCTGTTATGGACGGCATAGAGGCGACAAAACGCATCAGGGAGAAAGAAAAAAATGAAGATGCGCATATTCCTATTATTGCTATGACTGCCTATGCGATGGAAAGAGACAGGGAGAGATGTCTTGAGGCTGGAATGGACACTTACATTTCCAAACCGGTAAAGGTTGAAGAATTAGTTAATATTATTCGTGAAATTGGCGTTGAAAGCACGAGTAAAAAGAGTTTGGAAATAAATCTTGACAAGATTCTTGAAATCTTTAGCGGAGATCTTGACTGGTGTAGAGAGACATTTGAACTATTCGTGGAAAAGTATCCACGCTATTTGGAAATGATTAATTCGGCAATCTCACACGACGATAGTGACGCCCTTAAGAAGTCGGCGCATAGCTTTAAAAATGCGGTATCCTATTTTAATACAAATGAGCTTACAGAATTGACATTAAACTTAGAGCTTATGGGGAGAGAAGGAAAATTGGAGGAGGCGGGGCCCGCCTTCGTACAGCTTACGTCTTTAACAAAAGACTTTGTGTCGGCAATGAAAAACAGACTTGACCCCTTAACGTCAACTACATGTGCCACATAAAAAGAGTAATAAATAACTTTATTTAATCCTTTTGGTTTCTTTTTGGTTGAAAAGCTTTCACAGCGTCGGCGACCATCTCCGGTAATGCCCTGTCGATTTCCAACGCTCGTCAGCTCCACAATATATACTACACCATCATAAAGCATCCTGAATAGAATCTAACAAATCATGAAGCTTAAATGGCTTGGAAAAGGTGCTATGCACTCCCAGTCCCTTTGCCATACGAAGATAGTCCTCAGGGCCCCATCGGCCGCCACCGCATATTGCAATGACTTTCACATTCGGAAAATCGCGCTTAAGCTCCAAAATAGTCTCTATACCCTCTTTCTCTGGCATGATGATATCTGTAATGACAAGGTCCGCGTCCCACTCACGCAGAAACTCCATCCCTACATTACCGTCAGGTGCATCCAATACTTCATATCCTTCATCCTCCAGTTTATGCCGAAGCATTTCCCTCATTTGAATGTCATCATCAATGACAAGTATACGCGCCATAATTATACCTCCTTATCTCTTACAATTATCTCAATTATTAAATTTTACCATCCATATATCTAAATAAAAAAAGATAATACCTTAATTTCAGACACATCTCATTTAGGTCTCAAACACTTTCTGCTCTCTGAGTAATCTTATCGGTAAAAAATAAAGGACAAATCTTAATATATTTTCTTCACTAATTTTAGACATTTTACGTTAATACTTAAAGCCAAATTAATTTCCGTAAGGACACAATGGGTATTGACAAGAAGATTGACTTAATAATAAAATATCATTTATAATAAAACTATTTAATTTATCTTCCTTCTTTATATATTATTTCTATGATATATATTATTTATCTTGATAGATTTATTTATCTTGTACAACAAATCACCTCTAATAATACTATATGTGAATCTAATCTGATAACTTTGAAGAATTTGATTTGGAATATTTCTGTTTTACTATATTTCCTCAGCAGGTAAGAATGGAGAGTACCATGGAATATAACAGTTGTAAGGAGTGTTCATTAAAGAGGAGGAAAAAGAGTGAACAAAGCAGATGATGAAAATCGATGTCACACTATGAGAAAAGATATTGCCATTATCGGCATAGCCTGCCGTTTCCCGGGAGCAACAGATTACCACCAATTTGCCTATAATGTAATGCAGGGAATCAATTCTATTCAAGAGATCCCTCTCAGCCGGTGGGATATTAACAAGTATTACTCACCCAATTTTGAAGAGCCGAATAAAAGTATCAGTAAGTGGTGTGGGCTCATTGATCATATACATGAATTTGACAATCATTTTTTTAATATATCCCCACGAGAAGCAAATAATATGGATCCCCAGCAGCGCTTGTTGCTTGAAGAGTCCTGGCATTGTATTGAAGATTCGGGAGTTTCTCTTAAGATGCTTCAACAAAAAAGGACATCGGTATATGTAGGGGTGATGTCCACTGATTTTCATCACGAATCCTCAGCACCGGATGTGATTGTTGACGGTTATGCGGGATTGGGGAATTATGATTGTATTCTGGCGAACCGCCTTTCCTATTTTTATGGATTTACCGGCATCAGTCTCTCTATTAATGCGGCGTGCGCCTCTTCTTTAGTGGCGCTGCATGAGGCGAAACGCTCACTTATTCTGAGGGAGAGTGATTATTGCCTGGTAAGTGGCGTTTCACTCAATTTTCATCCCTTGAAATACATTTCTTTCTCCAAGTCACGGATGCTCAGCCCGGATGGGCAATGCAAAACATTTGATAAGGATGCAAACGGTTATGTGCCTGGAGAGGGGATCGGTGTGCTTCTCCTTAAGCGCTTACAAGATGCTATAGCCGATGGCAATCATATATATGCGATCATCAAAGGATCAGCAGTAAACCATGGTGGAAAAACATTAACTATCACAGCTCCACGAGTGAAGGCTCAGAGGGATGTGATAATCGAAGCCTATAAGGATGCGGATTTTAGTCCTGAAACCGTTACCTATGTTGAAGCTCACGGCACAGGGACCTCCTTGGGGGACCCGATTGAGGTGGAGGCGTTAACTCAAGCTTTTCATGAGTATACAGACAAAACCCAGTTTTGTAAAATCGGATCGGTCAAAACAAACATTGGGCATTTGGAAGCCTCGGCAGGTATAGCCGGTGTCATCAAGGTAGTGCTCATGATGCAGCACCGGAAAATACCGAAGACATTGAATATTAAGACATTAAATCCCATGATCGATTTTAAGAGATCACCCTTTCTCTTAGCTTCCGAATTAAGTGATTGGCAGGGCAGGGGGAGGGGGGAATCCTTGCGCGCAGGCGTCAGCTCGTTCGGATTTGGCGGTGTAAATTGCCATATGCTGCTTGAAGAATATACTGACACTACAATGGATTTTCAAAATGAATCTGATTCAGACCACCTGTTTATCCTCTCGGCAAAATCATCTCGCAGCCTGATATGTCTCATTGAGGCGTGGAAATCGTTTGTCGAGAGCACCGCGTATTCTGAGTATAGGATGAGCGATATATGCACAACCTTGAAGGTCGGCCGGGGACACTTTCCCTATCGATGGGGCGCGCTTGTTCACACTAAGGATGAACTAAAAGAAATGTTGCCTCTGGCAGCGCCCATAGCACCGGAGAAAAACAAAAACTATTGGTGTCTGCGAATCGGAGATTTTTCATTCGAGAGTTTCACACCCCTTCAAGGATATTTAAAGCAATTTAATGTATTAATACAAAATCTGGAAAAGGTTGAGAAATGTTTCTTTGATGCAGGAGGGTCGAGGGAAATAATAAAGGCCTTTTATAGCACATCATGGCCTGAAATCCACCAGCCCCTCTTCTCATTTATGGTAGTATATACAGGTACTGTCACATTGATGGAGTTAGGATTTTCACCTGATGTGATCACAGGGGAAAAATCCGGTGTCATTGTGGGACTGGTCTTAAGCGGTATTATGAAATTAGAGGATGCCTTATCCGTTCTCAGTAACCAAAAGGAGCTTACTGAGATTACATTTACACGTCCAAAAATTCCTTATTTTGATCCGCATCTAAAGAAGACAATTATGCCCTTTGATTTTGATGAACACTACCTTCATGTGCTTAAGGATGAATTGGGCAAAGATAACAGATTATTAGGACAGGTGCTTGTGGATGGTATACTCTATATCCAGGAAAATGGCACAAATCTTACTGAAAAGCAACGGGAAGAGACGGTCCTCGGAAAGCTGCTCATGCGAGATGGTTTTATTACTGATGAGCAATTAGCCGATGCATTAGCCGAACAACACAGGACAAATGAATTTTTAGGTTCTATTATTGTAAGGAAAGGGTATTGCAGCGAGGATGATCTGTCTGAGTCCTTAATCCAGCAGGATATAGTCCGTTCCTATGTGTATGATGTGTTTCGCCATTATGTGGATAAGGCGCGGCTACTCAATATGAGTCAGGCCACCTTTAAAAAATATTTGGAAGAATGGAATAGCGTTCTTAAAAAGTCAGGTAGGGACCTTTTAGAACTTCTTTATGATGATAAGCTATTATCGCAAAAAAAGGGACGACTGCGAAATGAGAAATTACTCCTTGAGGTAATCATTGTAAGTTGTCTTCGCAAATTGAATAGAAAATGGAATTTGACTGAGCAGAAGCTCGTTGAAGAGAAAAGATTTTATGAGCTGGTGGATTTGGTCACCGATGGGTTTATGCCGAAAGAGGACCTTGCGGAGTTTTTCATTAGCGATAATCCCGACTATGCTCGCATTGCCCGCACACTTAATAGACGGCAAGTGCGCTTGAATTTAAGCGGCTCATACAGATACCCTGCACAGCCAAAACCGAAGATCATGGAGATTACGGATGTGTCGCGCTGGCTTGCGGAACCTATTGAAGGGAAAAATATTCCACTTGCTGATCATCTTGCTTACCTGCCACTTGATGAGATTGCCTTTTATGAAATTGGTGTAGTTTCAGCATCACTGCCTGTTGAAACTGCAATACACCTTAAAATGACAGGGAATAATATACAGGAACTTCTCACAGAAAGTGTGCTCAAGTTATGGTTGCATGGTGTTGACATACAATGGGGGAAATTATATGAGGAGGGCTCATATAAAAAAGTTGCGCTGCCCACCTATCCCTTTGATCGAAAATCCTTTTGGCTGCCTCGAAATGGGAGAAAGATTCACTCAATACAATCCTCACTAGGAGAGACCACCTCTTCAGGGCAATCCCTAAAATTGGAGCTCAAGGAGATTTCTGAGACGAACATAATATCTGAACAAGATGACAGGACACAAGATAAAAAAAATAATTCTAGAAAGCAAACAGATGTAAACGGCTCTGATGGATTAAAGCTATCTTTAAAAAAGAAAAAAACATCACCTTCACCAAAAGAAGATGCGTATAAAGAGTACCTTAAAACCATAGAACAGAAAATCAATCGCCAACAGATGAAGGGGAATACAGATTCTAAAAAATCATATCTAAGGGAAAAGATAAAAGAGATTGTGGCCTGCGTCCTTTACACTGAACCATCGGACATACAGGAAAACAAGCCTTTTATTGATTTAGGAATTGATTCCATTGTTGGAGTGGAGCTGATAAAGTTGCTGAATAAAGAGTTTAACATTGATGCAAAAGCCGCTACTTTATATGACTATCCTACAATTAGTGAATTATCAGATTATTTAGAAACGACAAGTGACAGTGATATTGAACACCAATCAAAACCATTACCCATGAAAAAGGAAAATAAGCCAAAAATAAAACTTACAAAAGGAAATTTACAGAATACAAATAAAATAGTCTGCTCTAATAATGCACGAGAGATGAGCGTTCAAGAGATAGCCATTATAGGCATATCAGGGCGGTTCTCGGGTGCGAAAAATATTGAGGAGTTTTGGCAAAACCTCTGTGCAGGGAAAAGCACGGTGATAGAAATACCTAAGGAGCGATGGGATGTTGCCGAGCATTATGACCAGGATCCTCAAAACTTAAGTAAAACATATTGCAAATGGGGAGGGATTCTTGAGGATATCGATAAGTTCGATCCGTTATTCTTTAATATATCCGGAAAAGAGGCAGAGCTTACAGATCCCCAGCAACGTCTATTTTTGGAAGAAAGCTGGAAAGCCTTGGAAGATGCAGGGTATGCCAGTGAACTAATTGCCAATACCAAATGTGGCGTTTTTGTTGGAGCATGGCCATCGGATTATTTAACAAACATCGATAAAGATGGCATTAAAAAAGAAGCTCAAATATTCTGGGGCAATGATGAGTCCATTTTAGCAACAAGGATCGCCTATTTTTTAAATTTAAAGGGACCAAGCATTGCCATAAATACTGCTTGCTCTTCTTCCTTGGTAGCTATCCATCTGGCATGTCAGAGCATCTTGCTTAATGAAATCGATATGGCATTGGCAGGAGGGGTGTTTATTCGGACCACCCCCCACTTTTACATTTTAGCAAGTAATGCAGGCATGTTGTCCCCAACAGGGAAATGCCATACGTTTGATAACAGTGCAGATGGTTTTGTACCCGGGGAAGGAGTGGGTGTTATCGTCTTAAAACCTCTAGAATCAGCTCTTGACGATGGAGATTATATATACGGCATTATTAAAGGATCTGGAATCAACCAGGATGGTGCAACGAATGGTATTACAGCTCCTAATTCATTATCCCAGACTGAGCTTGAACTATCTGTTTATGAAAAATCGAACATTAATCCTGAAACGATTAGTTATATAGAAACGCATGGCACCGGTACAAAGCTAGGAGATCCTATTGAGATAGAAGCATTGGCTAGCGCTTTTAGAAAATATACTGCGATGAATCAATATTGTGGCATTGGGTCAGTAAAAACTAACATTGGGCATGCCGCTACAGCGGCCGGAATTGCCAGCCTAATCAAAGTGCTCCTTGCCCTCAAGCATAAAAAAATCCCTCCATCCCTCAATTTCGAGAAAGCAAATGAATATATTAACTTTCAAAACAGCCCTTTTTTTGTAAATACTCAGCTCAAAGAATGGGATACTCAAAACAATGGGCCGAGACGAGCCGCGATCAGCTCATTTGGTTTTAGTGGTACCAACTGTCATATGGTAATAGAGGAAGCACCTAAAAGAAGTGTCACAAGAGTTCACTATCAAAAAGAATCCGATTGTATCATTCTGCTTTCTGCCAAAAATGAAGAGAGACTTAAAGCCTATGCAAAAGAATTAATAGGCTTTCTAGAAAAGGTGAAAAGAGAAACTATTGATAATGCAAATTCTTTCGGTCTTTCTGATATAGCTTATACATTGCAAATCGGGCGAAAGCCAATGGAAGAACGTTTAGCAGTTATAGCTTCTAGTATAGAAGAAATGGCTGAAAAAATAAAGCAGTACTCTCATGGAAAAGCGGATATTGAGAAATTATTCAGAGGAAATGCGAAGGTAGACAAAACGAAAGTAGAGCTGCTCATCGAAGGAAAAGAGGGAGAAGAGTTTATTAATACTATTATTACTGATGGGAAACTCTCTAAAATAGCCCAACTTTGGGTATTTGGAGTCGAAATAGATTGGAGATTATTATATCCGAATCATACTCCAAAACGTATTCCTTTGCCTACTTATCCATTTGCAAGGGAACGGTATTGGATACAGAAATCTAATAATGCTTACATAGTTGCCCATGATAGAGAGAGACAAAGTGTCAAACTTCATCCTATGATTAACCAAAATACATCGACTTTGTTCGAAGAACGATTTTCGACCAATCTCATAGGAGACGAGTTTTATTTAGAAAACCATATTGTGGGTGAACAGAAAATATTACCTGCTGTAGCATACCTGGAGATAGCACGTGCTGCAGGAGAGATAGCCGGAGAGAGAAATATTCGGAAACTGAAGAACATTGTGTGGACACGACCAATTATTTTAGCTGAAATCCCCCGGAAGTTACATATCAGTCTTTATCCGAATCAAGATGTAGTGGACTATGAGGTAAATACCAATGATGAAAATGATCAGAGGATAGTACATGCGCAAGGGAAGCTTGTTTTTGATAACCAAGATGGCAGCAAACCTAAATCTGAATTAATAGATATTGAAGCAATCAGAAAACGATGCTCGAATACAAAAAGTGGTGAAGAGTGTTACACGCTCTTTCAAACCAAAGGATTAAAATATGGCCCAAGTTTCCAAGCTATCCGAGAGCTTTTAAGTAGCGGGACTGAAGCGATATCTTACCTTGAGTTACCATCAAATCTTAAAGAAGGATTTAAAGACTTCGTGCTTCATCCCACATTAATGGATGCGGCGGTGCAAACAGTCATGGGGCTAATGGATAATATAGAAGCAGATATCCTTTATCTCCCCTATAGTTTGGGTGTGGCAGAGCTAGTAAGGCCCATACAGGAAAGATGTTATGCCTACGTGGTCTTGACAAAAAATCCACAAACATACAGCTCCCAAATCCAAAGATTTACCATTCTGCTTGTGGATAAGGCAGGGCAAATACTGGTAAGAATGAATGATTTTTCACTAATGGTTTTTCAGCAACATCTTAAAACTAGAGATTCTCTAATGAAACTGAAAATGCCTCAAATAATGTATTATCACAGTGTTTGGAGAAAAGCGGGACTGGATCCTAGGAGAATATTTCAAAAATCATCCGACTTTATTCTGCTTTTTGATATTAATGAAGATGTGCGCAATGCTTTAAAAGAAAAGCTAATGACCAAAGAAGAGAAAATTGATCGAGTCATATTAGTAAAACCAGGGAAAGATTTCATTAATATAGATAAACATGTTTATGAAATAAATCCAGGCCAGAAAGAAAATTATGTCCAATTAGTAAAAGCTATCACAGACCAAAATATGATGCCACGTACCATTCTCCATTTATGGTCGCAAGAAGCTTTTGCTAGTAGCAAAGAGGCTTTATATTCCCAGCTAGAGAGGGGGGTCTATTCGTTACTTTATCTCACTCAAGCACTTATGAAACAAAAGCCAAGAGATAACATTAAGATATTATATATTTATTTATCTATTGCCGGTAAGTCACAACCCCTATACGCCGCAGTAAATGGATTGGCTAAAACTATTTATAAGGAAAATTCTAAATTCGATCATAAAATCGTAGAGATTAGAACACTATCTATGCATCAATCAGCTAAGATACTGTCCCAGAAAGTGGACATATTATGGAGTGAAATGCAAACCGAGAAAAATGACGGAGTTAAGGTATGTTATGAGGGTGAGCAAAGATGGGTAAAGGAGTTTGAGGAATTTGATCTAGAGAGGGAGGCGGCTCTGAATGAAACAAGCGGATGGACAGTTTCGCTCAAAGATAAGGGAGTGTATTTGCTTACCGGCGGGGCAGGAGGCCTAGGGTTGATCTTTGCGAAATATTTAGCGACACAAGTAAAAGTAAAATTAGTGCTTGTGGGTCGATCGGAGCTAAAATCTGAAAAAAAAACAAAGATAAAAGAGCTTAAATGTTTGGGAGCAGAAGTTGTATATATCAAAGCTGATATTTCTAAACGCGGCGATGTGATTGAACTTATCGCCAAAGCCAAATCGCGGTTTAATAAGATAAACGGGATTATTCACTGTGCGGGAGTAATTCATGATGCATATATTATAAAGAAAACAAAAGAAGAGATGGATGCAGTATTAGCTCCCAAAGTTTATGGCACTGTGTATTTGGATGAAGCTACACAGAATGAGGATCTTGATTTTTTTGTGCTTTTCTCATCAATTTCGGCAGAAATAGGGAATCCAGGGCAAAGTGATTATGCTTATGGAAATAGCTTCATGGATCATTTTGCAAACATGAGAGAAGCAATGCGAAGAAAAGGTGAACGTTCAGGTAAAACCTTATCTATCAACTGGCCCTTGTGGCAAAAAGGGGGGATGGAAGTTGATGCTCACACTGAAGAATTGTTCGCGTGGACTATGGGGATAAGACCCTTAGAAACAGAGGATGGTTTAAATGCCTTTGCCAAAGGACTAGTTTCGAAAAAAAGTCAAATTATTGTGGTAAAAGGTGACCATTATAAAATAGACAGATTGCTGAGAGAAACGAAAAATGATCCAAACCAGGCACCGGCTGATGCGAAAAGTGAAATGGTCCGCCCTGATGAAAGTCAGTTATTGGAGAGAATGCAGGAAGAGCTTATAATATGTGTTTCAGAGATTCTTAAGGTTAAAAAAGAGAATATTGACTTGTATGATGATATGAGGGAATATGGCTTTGATTCAATTACCTTCACAGAATTTGCTAATCGTATCAATAGGAAATTTAATTTGCAGTTAACACCGCCAATATTCTTTGAGTATGCGTCTATTGGTTCTTTTGGACAGTATTTGTTCCATGAGTACAAAGGTGGGATTATTAATTATTATCAGGATAGCTTAAAAGTGAACAATAATGTGATACAAGAAGAGCACAACGATTCTGGTGCAAGAGAACTTACCTTTCAATCCCGATTTCAAAACCTGCAGGGAAATGTTTTTAGGCAGTCAGAAAACAAAACCTATGATGTTCCAGAACCAATAGCCATCATCGGGATAAGCGGAGTGATGCCCCAATCAGAGGATTTAGAAACCTTCTGGAAGAATTTAGAGGGAGGGAAAGACCTAATCACCGAAATTCCTAAAGATCGTTGGGATTGGCAAAGCTATTATGGTGATCCGAGCAAGGAGGCGAATAAGACCAATGTCAAATGGGGAGGGTTTATGAAAGAGGTGGATAAATTCGATGCCTCCTTTTTCGGCATTTCACCTCGTGAAGCAGAATTGATGGATCCACAACAAAGAGTTTTTATGGAAACAGTATGGAAAACTATTGAGGATGCAGGATATAAACCTTCAGATTTATCCGGAACGAATACAGGAGTATATGTTGGTGTGGCGAACACAGATTATAATGAGCTTATAAGAGATCGCGAAATTGAAATCGAAGCCCATACATCAACTGGAACAGCCCACTCGATATTAGCCAATCGTATATCCTATTTATTAAATTTACATGGACCAAGCGAACCTATAGACACTGCTTGCTCAAGTTCGTTAATAGCTATCCATCGGGCGGTTCAAGCTATTCGGAATATGAATTGTGAGATGGCCATTGCCGGTGGGGTCAATGTAATGCTTACCCCCACCCTGTATATTTCCTTTAGCAAGGCAGGAATGCTATGTGAGGATGGACGGTGCAAAACATTTGACAAAGGTGCAAATGGATATGTGCGGGGAGAAGGCGTTGGGGCTATTCTATTGAAGCCTTTAAGTAAAGCAGAAGCTGATGGAGATCATATTTATGCAGTAATCAAAGGAACTGCCGAAAATCATGGAGGACATGCTAATTCCCTAACAGCTCCGAATCCCAATGCCCAAGCAGATTTATTAATAAGCGCTTATGAAGAAGCTCAAATCGACCCTGGCACAGTAAATTACATAGAAGCACATGGAACCGGTACAAGCCTGGGAGATCCTATTGAGGTCAATGGATTAAAGAAAGCCTTTGAGGAGTTGTATAAAAGATGGAATAAAACATCGCCTACAGAAGCGTATTGTGGATTAGGCTCGGTGAAAACAAATATTGGACATTTAGAAACTGCAGCAGGTATTGCGAGTATCCTCAAAGTGCTTTTAGCTATGAAATATAAGAAACTGCCGGCTAGCATCAATTTTAAAGAGCTTAATCCTTATATTCAACTGGAAGGAAGCCCCTTTTACATTGTGACCGAATCAAAATCATGGGATTGTATGAGAGATAATAATAATCGAGCCATACCAAGACGTGCAGGTATAAGTTCCTTTGGTTATGGTGGAGTTAATGCGCACATAGTCATAGAAGAATATGCAACACCCGTAACAGAGTCTAGCCACCATGGCCCTAGCCCTCAGATTATAATATTATCGGCTGAAAATGAAGAAAGACTTAGAGCATATGCGAATAAGATGAAATATTTTCTAAATAAAAACTATATTAAATATAATCATCAATCCTCAATTTTACGGGATATAGCGTATGTTTTGCAGGTTGGCCGTGAGGCAATGGAAGAGCGTTTAGCTGTAATTGTATTGGATTTAAAGGGATTAACAGAAAAGTTAACTCACTATTATCAAGGGGAAACTGATATCGAGAATATATATTTAGGTAATATTAAGTCGAATAAAGCGAATACAAAACTTATCATTGAAGGCGATGAAGGAAAGGATTTTGTCAGAAATTTGATTACTAATAAAAAACTCACCAAACTGGCCCAACTTTGGATAGCAGGGGTAGAAATAGAGTGGAAATTATTATATCAACCGCACCTTCCAAATCGTATTTCCCTTCCTTCCTATCCATTTACAAGAAAGCGATATTGGGTTAGACAAAAAGGTTCTGGTAACAAAAAAGAGCTTTTAGGAACAAAAAAATTATATTTTTTAGATAATGCATATTTATCCGATAACAAAACCCATATTGAAATATTATATGATATCTCAATTGAAAAAAACATACTAGTAAGAGAAAATACTATTTTTAAATATTTTATTATGCAGGCAGATAGTTACATTGAAATGGTTTATGAAATTATTCAAAATTACACTAAAAATAAACAATTATGTATAGATAAAATATTTATCTATACACCTTTACTATGTATTGAGAATGCTTTGACGCAAACGAGGCAATATATAAAAAAGGTAAATGATATAATTAAATTTTCTATTTTTAGTAAAATAATGAATTGTGAAGAAACCTTTAGAAAAAATTTAGAGGGTATAGCTTATGTGCATAATAAACCTCTCATTAAAAATAATAAGTATAAAATTATTTTAGATAATTTTGAACATCGTTTAGATAATGAGCAACTTTATTTATCGGATGATCCATTACAAGTGGGAGAATTTTTTAGAAGTATTAAGGAAATCAAGATTAATGGTAAAAAAGCTGTAGGGACCTTATATCTTGTAACAACGGCATATAATGGGCAATTCTTGTTGCACCCCAGCATAATGAATGGAGTGTTTAGAGCAGTTATAGCTTTTGCCAAAAAACACACTTGCATTGATAATAGCCAGACATTTATACCTATATATATAGACAATATTACAATTTTTAAAGAACTTATAGATGAATCATATAAGTTATATGTTAAGGTGATAAAAATAAATCCTGAGTTCATGAGCTTTAATATAGATCTAATTGATAATCAAGATAATGTTGTTTTATCAATAACAGGATTGGATGAAAAGAAAATTAATATAAATGATATCATGAAAAGTATTTCCTATATCAAAAAAGACATAGGAAAGTTAATTAGCAAAACTAACTTGTAAATGCCTTTTAATATACTGAAGGAAAACTGAGTCTAGAGAGCCAATAGTAAAAGGGTCTTCAATAATATATCTAAAATAAAAATTAAAAGGAACTTGAAATGCATAAGATAGACTTTTCACAGCCAGGGATCCTCCGAAAGATTGATTGGCTATTTAGAAAGTAAAATAAAGAACTTACGTTTGAAGCCACCAAATATATAAAATAGATATTAAAAGATGATTAATTATGAATAATAATAAAAGACCTATTAAATTACAAACCGATGAATCGAGCCCGACGAGAGTTTCCCAAGAAGTTGTACGAAAAACTTTGAGAAGATTGTTCAGTGAAACAACAATGTTGGATGAAGATAATATTAGTGATGAAGAGAGTTTAATCGATCAAGGGTTAGATTATATATTAGGTAATGAATTCATTCAAAAAATTAATAAGGAATATACGATAAACTTAAAGGGCACTTTAGTTTTTGAGAAATCAACATTAAATAAGTTATGTAAATATTTAATTGAAAATGAATTGAAGGAATCCAATTGCTTTGAATTGGAAAGTTATAATAATGTGCATGGGCAATTCAAAACAGATAACTCAAAAATTTTTAAAAATAATACTTTTGGTAGAAAAATCTCGCCTTGCATTAAGGAAAAGATAAAAGAAATACTAGCCGATGTGCTTTTTGTGCAAGCTTCAAAAATTGATGAGAAAGAACCTTTCATAGACTTAGGTATGGATTCAATTCTCGGGGTAGAGTTGATAAAAAAACTCAATGAAGAGTTTCAAATAGATATAAAGATTTCTGCTTTGTATGAATATTCCACTGTAAATAAATTATCAGAATATTTATATAAGATTGTTAATGATGCTGGGAACTTGTATACCAAAAACGTCATCAATCTAAAACAAGTATCAATTAAGGATGACTTTTCAGAATTGTGTGAAGATATTCAGCCCGGTGAGACAGCTCAAGATCTTAATCTGGAACCGGAATCGAAGAGATTATTAAAATTGTCAATGAAAACTAAAGTTAATGATAAAAAGTCAAGTTTAAGTAATGTAGATCAAATTAATGTAATGAAAGAAAAAAAGAGAGCTATAGATATAGCCATTATAGGAATGTCTGGGCAATTTGCAGGCGCTAATAATTTAAACGAATTCTGGGATAACCTGGCAAATAAAGTTGATAGTATTATAGAAGTACCAAATGAACGATGGGATATGAGGCAATATTATGATCCTGATCCCCAAGCTCCCAATAAAAGTTATAGTAAATGGGGAGGATTTTTAGAAGATATTGACAAATTTGATCCTCTTTTTTTTAATATTTCCCCTACAGAGGCAGAGATGATGGATCCCCAGCAACGATTATTTTTGGAAGAGAGTTGGAAAGCCTTGGAAGATGCAGGGTATTCAGATGAGAGACTTTCAGGTATGAAGTGCGGTGTTTTTGTTGGTGTAGGACAAGGAGATTATGCCCAAAAATTAAAATCCTCAGGGAAAAATTCTAATGCTTATGTTTTATTGGGATCAACCTGTTCAATTTTATCTGCTCGAATTTCTTACTTCCTGAATTTTACCGGGCCGAACATGGCTATTGAGACTGCGTGCTCTTCTTCTTTAGTTGCCCTACATCAAGGTTGTCAAAGTATCCTAAATGGCGAAAGTGAAATGGTATTGGCGGGTGGGGTTTGTATTCTGACAACACCTGATATACATATAATGACTAGTAAGGCTGGCATGTTATCAAAAGAGGGAAAGTGTAAGACCTTTGATAATGAAGCGGATGGATTTGTACCAGGTGAAGGTGTTGGTGTTTTAGTATTGAAATCATTAACAAAAGCCATTGAGGATAAGGATCATATATATGGTGTAATTAAAGGATCAGGTGTTAATCAAGATGGGAAGACGAATGGAATAACAGCCCCTAGTGGAAATTCTCAAACAAAATTAGAAATGGAAGTATATGAGAAATGCAAAATAAATCCAGAATATATCACTTATGTCGAAGCTCATGGGACAGGAACAAAGGTAGGTGATCCTATCGAGGTAAATGCTTTAACTGACGCATTTAGAAAATATACGAATAAAAAGCAATACTGTGCAATTGGCTCTGTTAAAACGAATATAGGGCATACCCTCACTGCGGCAGGTATTGCAAGCGTGATTAAGGTCTTATTATGTTTAAAACACGAGAAACTTGTACCTTCTTTGAATTTAAATAATGAAAATGAGTACATCAACTTTAAAGACAGCCCATTTTATATAAATACTAGTTTACAGGAGTGGAAGACAGAAAAAAATCTCCCAAGAAAAGCAGCGATTAGTTCTTTTGGATTTAGCGGTACAAATTGTCATATGGTGATAGAAGAAGCGCCAAAAAAAAACTTAACAGAATTTTTTAAGCAAAGAGAAGCAGATTATATTATCCTACTTTCTGCTAAAAATCAAAAAAGACTTAAATCATATGTAAAGGAGATGGTAGATTTTTTAAATAAAAACTATACTGTAAATAATACACAATCCTTGATTTTAAACGATATAGCTTATACCTTGCAGATTGGCCGAAGAGCAATGGAAGAGCGTTTGGCAGTAATTGTATCTGACATCGTTGAGTTAAAGGAAAGGCTTATACAATATTCTCAAAGAAAAGTTGATATTGAAAACATATATCAAAGTAATGTGAGGATAAATAAAGCGAATACAAAATTTATCATTGAAGGAGATGAAGGTAAGGAGTTTGTAAGAAACTTGCTTATTAATAAAAGACTCACTCAATTAGCCCATCTTTGGGTATCAGGAGTAGAAATAGACTGGAAATTATTATATCCACACCAAACTCCAAACCGCATTTCCCTGCCTACTTACCCCTTTGCCAAAGAGCGTTATTGGATTACAGGAATTTCCAAAGTCCAGTATAGTGAAACTAAAGTATTACATCCCTTAATTGACAAGATTACCCCTAAGTTAAGCTTAAACCAGGGGCTTGTTTTTCAAAAGGCTTTTTACAATAACGATTTGATTATAAGAGACCATAAGGTATGCGGACAATACATATTCCCCTGTGTAGGATATTTAGAAATGGCATATGCAGCCCTCTCTAAAATCAAAGAAGGTTATAGTTTCAATCTTATCCAGCTCGTTTTGCTACATCCCTTAACAGTGGGTGAGGAGAAAAAAGAAGTCCATATTGCCATAAAAGAAGTAAATGAACACCTACAGTATGAGATTCAAAGTAGCACTAATAATCAATCTACCACCCATGCAAAAGGAATAGTTCATTTTGCTAATATAGCTTCTGAAGAAAGCAATCAAAGTATAGCTATTGGAGAAATCAAAGCCAGATGTACCCACAAGATCGATAAAGAGAAGCTTTATACTCGATTTAGGGAGGTAGGTATTATTTATGGTTCTTATTTTCAGGGATTAAACCAAATTTGGGTGAATGACAAAGAAGCTCTTGGGCTCCTCATTATACCTTCCAATTATGAAAACGAGCTGAATCACTATACCCTCCATCCTACTTTAATGGAGGGAGCACTTCAAACAATAGCATGTCTTATGACATGGGTTAACCAAAAGATTCGGCAGCCCATGCTACCTTTTGCCATAGAAAATGTGGAGATTTTACATCCTTTAAACGCACGAGGATATGCTTATATTAAGGCCTTAGGTAATAATCGGTTTAATGCGGCTATTTTGGGGGAGTCAGGCCTTGTCTGCATAAAACTTCAGGATATAGCTTTAAAAGAATTAAGAGAAGCAGGAGATTATATGCCAGAGGAGATAGGTGTTGATCTGCAACATCAGAGTGTGTGTTACCCTGAAAAGATTCCATCACTTATCGAAACTGTGGTTTACCAAATTAAACCAATAGGAGGCGATATGAGTAATATGCTCCAATTCCAGAAAGCATTTATCGAACTTGAATGGTTCAGCCGCTGTTTGTTACTTGATGCCTTCCAGACAATGGGTGTTTTTCTCTACGGTGGAGAAAAATATTATAAAGAGCAACTAAGAGAAAAACTTTCGATCATACCCGCCTATTTTCGGCTTTATGATGTTCTTTTAGACATTTTGGCAAGAGCGGGATTTATCCAAGTGAGGGGGCTGACTATTTTTGGTACTGGCGAATTGGAAACAGAAATAGTACAGAATATGCATAAGGATCCAAAAGAGAGAATGCAACAAGTAGTCAAAACTTTCCCAGAAATAGAAGCCTATGTACATTTACTCTGGGTTTGCTTAAGTCATTATCCTAAAATTCTAAGAGGCGATGTTCTTGCAACTGATATAATATTTCCTCATTCTTCAATGGAACTTGTCGAAAGAATCTATAGCGGGAATGTATTTGCTGATTACTATAATCATCTGGTTGCCAAGAGTATTCAGTCATATATTCTAGCAAGACTCCCCCTTCTAGGGAAGGATGAAAAGATTAACATTATAGAAGTGGGAGCAGGAACCGGGGGAACCAGTGCCTTTGTACTCGAAGCCATTAAGGAGTATAGAGAGTACGTACATTATGTATATACAGATATTTCTGTAAGCTTTACTCAACATGGCAAAGAACGGTATGGAGTATATTATCCCTATGTGGAATTTAAAGTATTGGATATCGAAAAAGATGTTCAAGATCAGGGATATAAGCGCGGAGATTTTGATATATTGCTTGCTGCCAATGTAATGCATGCCACAAGAAGATTGCGGAATACCCTTAGAAACGTTAAAGTTCTTCTCAAAACAAATGGATGGTTGATATTGAATGAAGTGACAAAAACCTTCGATTTTCTTACACTTTTTGCCGGATTGTTGGAAGGGTGGTGGTTGTATGAGGATGAAGAAAACCGGTTAAAAGGGGCTCCTTTACTTAACGCTAGTATGTGGGAGGCGCTTTTTAAGGAAGAAGGATTTGAGCGGGTGATCACTTTAGGTCAAGTTAACACAAAGGGAATGATTTTTGTCCAAAATGTAATGATTGCAGAAAGCAATGGGAAGGTAAATATGAGGAGAAAGCAGCATTCAAATACACAACAAGTTGTTGAAACAAAATTTGCCCTATTAACTGTTAATCAAACCTCAAACCTACAGAAATCAAAAATACTACAATGTTTAGCCACCGACGGTGAAGAAGCGAGATACTATATTGAAGAAAAAATTTTAGAGAGTATAGTAATCGTACTTCAACTTGACCAAAAAGAGCTTGACAGAGACACTTCTTTTCATGATTTTGGAGTTGATTCAATAGTAGGGAGTAATATCATTAATAAGATCAATGAAAAATTAAACTTACAGTTAAAAACAACGGATCTATTTACATACCCAACAATTCAAAAATTAACCGACCATATTGTTGATAAATTAAGCCCTAATATTTCCGAAACACTTCAAATAGAAAATACTACTACTATAACGGCTGATGAAATTTTTCAATATGGGCAAAGGTTCAGAGATACGAAAAAGGAAAATCAAGACATCGCAATCATCGGAATATCCGGTCGATACCCAGGTGCTAAAAATATGGAAGAGTTTTGGCAAAACCTCTCTGAAGGAAAAAGCACAATCATAGAAATACCAAAAGGACGATGGGATAGTGACCAATATTATGATCCTGACCCTCAAAACTTGAACAAGACAAACTGCAAATGGGGAGGCATTCTTGATGATATCGATAAGTTTGATCCATTGTTTTTTAATATATCCGGCAAAGAGGCAGCGCTCTCTGATCCTCAACAGAGATTATTTTTAGAAGAGAGTTGGAAAGCATTAGAAGATGCTGGGTATGCCAATAAATCCATATCCAATACAAAATGTGGAGTTTTTGTAGGAGCAGGGGCAGGAGATTATTTAACAAAGATATCTGAAGCAGCTATAGGAAAAGAGGCCCAAGCTGTTTGGGGCAATGCGAGCTCTGTCCTAGCGGCAAGAATATCCTATTTTTTAAACCTAAAAGGGCCGTGCATAACCATAGATACTGCATGTTCCTCTTCATTGGTAGCAATTCATTTAGCGTGTCAAAGCATCCTCGCTGGTGAAAGTGATATGGCTTTAGGTGGTGGTGTTTTTGTATGTACAACCCCCCAGTTCCATATTTTGCTGAGTAATGTTGGTATGTTGTCTCCTACAGGGAAATGTAAACCATTTGATAATAGCGCGGATGGATTTGTACCGGGAGAAGGAGTAGGAGTTGTTGTATTAAAATCCCTAGAATCGGCACTGAAAGATGGCGATTATATATACGGCATTATCAAAGGCTCTGGGATCAATCAAGATGGGAAGACTAACGGTATTACAGCCCCTAGCATGCTATCGCAGGCAGAACTTGAATCCTTTGTTTATAAAAAATCACACATCAATCCGGAAACAATTAGCTATGTTGAGACTCATGGGTTGGGCACAAAATTAGGAGATTCTATTGAGATGGAGTCGCTAATCAATGCCTTTAGAAAATACACTACAAGAAGACAGTATTGCGCAATTGGTACGGTAAAACCGAATATTGGACATCCGTCCTTGGCTGCGGGAGTTACCAGTGTGATTAAAGTTCTCCTTGCACTCAAACATAAAAAAATCCCTCCGACTCTCAATTTTAGAGAACAAAATGAGTACATTAATTTTAAAGAGAGCCCGTTTTATGTCAATAGCACGCTCAAGGAGTGGGAGACAGAAGATAATGCACCAAGGCGAGCAGCGATCAATTCATTTGGATTTAGCGGTACAAACTGCCATATGGTGATTGAGGAAGCGCTAAAAAGAAGTTCAGTGGGAGCTCATAATTTAAAAAATCATTATTATATTATTCCACTATCTGCTAAAAACGAAGATAGACTTAGAGTCTATGCGAAGGAGATAGTGATTTTTTTTGAAAAAGAAAAAACTAATATCAGCCTTTCTGACTTAGCTTACACCTTACAGGTTGGTCGGGAGGCAATGGCTGAACGATTGGCGGTGGTGGTATCAGGTATAAAAGAATTGAGTGAAAGATTAAAGCAATATTGTCAGGGGGAGACAGATATTGATAATTTGTATAGAGGAAACGTGATGGCAAATGAAGCGAAGCGAGAGTTCCTCATTGAAGGAGAAGAGGGAGAAGAATTTTTAAGGATTATTATTACAAATAGCAAACTCGTCAAGCTCGCACAACTGTGGGTATTAGGAGTGGAAATAGAGTGGAAACTTTTATATCCGATTAATCCACCGCAGCGTATTCCCCTTCCTACGTATCCCTTTGCACGCAGTAGATATTGGGTAGATACCTCCCTTATCGAGAAAGAAGAAATAACAGGATATATCATTGATGATAAATATGATAAGCAAATAATAGTTAATGAGTTAAGAAAAATTTTTTCAAATACTTTAAAGGTAGATTCAACTTATTTAGAAGAAGATATTCCTATTGATCAATTTGGTGTTGATTCAATTCTCCTAATTAAGATTATCAATACCATAAATAAGAAATATTTGCTTAATGTAAAACTTTCTGAGGTTCAACAACTCTCTACTATAAAAGAGTTGGCTGAATATATATACACACAATCTAATAGTAAAAAAGATAGTATTAAAATATATGAATCTAAAGAGGAGCAATCATCTCATGATATTAAAATAAATGGAACTCAGTTGCCATATTATGATAAATTTCTTGAAAATTACCACTACGCTTTTTCAAATTGCAAAGAATATAGGAACTTTTTTATTCAATCCTCACAAAAAATAAATATAGAAGTCATCACATGTGGAGATGGAGAACCAATTATATTTTTACCACCTATATTTTCTCTGGCAACCGCCTGGATCTATCAAATTCTTGCTTTTTCCAAGGAGTTTAAAACAATCGTTTTTCATTATCCTGGATATGGGAGAAGTGAATATAGTTCTAAGTACAGCAATCCTAATGATATCGCAGAGAGCATATTAGAATTTATAGATATATTAAATATCCAAAAACCGTATCATTTGGTTGGTTGGTCTTTGGGAGGCTTCATTGCTCAAGCTATTTCTTTAAAAGAGAAACAGAGAATAAAAACCTTAACATTAGTAAACACCACATCCAAACTCGAAGAGGAAGATTCTCCGGATAACCTTTTAAGACTTATTGAATTATTAGTGAAAGACTTTGAATCTCATGTGCCTGAATCATTGCAAACAAAAAGGGAAGGGAGAATGGATTTCATCAAAGCAAATTATAGCAATGAGGCTACTATCCATTATATGGAGCAGGCCTTAAGATTTGATTTTCGAGATCGGGTATCAAAAATAAGAGTCCCAACATTAATAATTGCCGGAGGGAAGGATTCTCTTACACCTTTGCGATATTTGAAATTCTTAAATAATAAGATTAAAGATTCTGAATATTATGTAATAAAAAAAGGAGGGCATTACATTCCTTCACAAAATCATAAATTTTTTAATCAAAAATTACTCCATTTTTTAAAGAAAGTAGGTTAATTTAGTTTAGCCTTTTTCATCCAACACTTTGCGAATAGTTGCGACCATTTCAGTTTTGATAACTGGTTTAATAATATATTCACGGATACCGAGAGCTTTAGCTTCCTCTTCAGTTATCATATCGCTATATCCGGTATAGAGGATAACTGGGACATCGGGCCTT
Source organism: bacterium (assembly GCA_049472395.1). Lineage (GTDB taxonomy): Bacteria > SZUA-182 > SZUA-182 > DTGQ01 > JBLIRR01 > JBLIRR01. The sequence goes on from JBLIRR010000005.1 coordinate 51,006, forward strand.
ATGCTCATTAATTTTTGGGCTAATTGATCACCCCTTATCTGTGACATGGTCATATCGGTAATGATAAGGTCAAATTCATCAGCGCTTCTCTCAAATATCTCTAATGCTTTTAGCCCATCCGCTATAGTAGTTACATGGTATCCTAAAAGCTCTAATAGCTGTCGCCACATACATAAATTTACCTCTTCATCATCCACGAGAAGTATTCTTTCCGTGCCTTCAAGAAGAGATTTAGAGGATTCTTCATTTACTTCAACCGAAAGAGTGTTAATAAGGGGGAGTAAAATATGAATAGTAGTTCCTTTACCAAAAGAACTTTCGACAGTAATATCTCCTTCATGCTTTTTTATAATTCCTTGTACTACTGACAATCCCAAACCTGTCCCCTCGCCAATAGCTTTAGTGGTAAAAAATGGATCGAAAATCCGTTTGAGGAGTTCTGGTTTCATGCCATGGCCTGTATCAGATACCGTGAGTCTTATATATGAACCCGACTTTAAATCATGATTACCGCTAAAATCAGATGATGTTACTTCTACTTTGCTTAAGCTTACATCCAATACTCCTCCTTCCTGTCGCATAGCTTGATAGGCATTGGTACAAAGATTCATAATAACCTGATGGATTTGGGTGGGATCAGCCATAATAGTATCGTCATTATCTAATTTTTGACGAATTTCAATTGTTGCCGGCAGGGAAGCTTTAAGAAAGTCAAGTGCTTCCTTAGCGATAGCAGATACTTGCACTGGTTTTTTCTCGGATACTCCCTGTCTGCTATATGCTAATATTTGTTTCACAAGATCTTTGGCCCGGTGTGCTCCTTTGATTACTTCTTTCAGGTTTTTATATTGCTCACTATCCTCGGAAAGTTTGTCCATAGACATCTCGGTATATCCAAAGATAGCCATGAGGATATTATTAAAGTCATGTGCAATTCCGCCAGCTAATGTTCCGATAGCCTCCATTTTGTGGGCTTGGATAAGTTTTTCCTTAAGCTTCTCTTTTTCTTTCTCAGCCTCCTTGCGCTCATTTATCTCTTTTTGCAATATTTTATTTAACGTAGCAGTTTCAGAAAATAACCGAGAGTTTTCAAGAGATATGGCAGCCTGGGAAGCAAGAAGCTTTAACACCCTTATCCTATCAGAAGTGAAGGCATCTGTAGCGACGTTGTTTTCAAGATACAAGATACCAGTAAGGTTAGAATGTCGCATAATGGGTAAGCAAAGAATTGATTTTGGGTTGTATTTCAGGACATATGGATCTTGGGCGAAAGCTCTCTCTCTTCTCACATCATCTAAAACAATATGCTTCATTGATTGATGAACAAAGTTAACTACCGGTATTAATAAATCATCTCTTTCATCTAAAGGAATTGATTCTAAAATCTGGACCACATCTTTGCCGGCTGCGCCCTCTGCCTCAATATACAATCTCTCATTTTTTACTGATATAAAAAAGGCCCGTTCAGCCCCGGCATTTTCCATCATAATATTCATTAGATTCTTCAGTAAGTTTTCCAATATAATCTCAATGGAGATTGCCTGAAGGGCATTAACCACAGTAAAAAAATCTATTTGTTCAAGGGATGAATCACTCTTTACAGTAAGTGATTTGTGTAAAAGCCATGGATATTTTTCTTTCAGTTGCTTAACCTTTATCGTGGCCCCCCATCGCTCGAAACAATAACAGGCTTTCTGGATATATAGATCAGCAAGTTCCTCAATGCCCTTGGTGCGGCAATATCGTGCGGCACATTCATTGGCAATAGCCTCCTCATGGGTGAATCCATTCTGCCCAGCCAAGGCAATAGCTTTGTTATAAAGTGTTATAGTCTCTTCAAATTTTCCCCTTATTCGAGATCTTTCTGCTTCTATTAGTAGATATTTATGTTTGTAATTTTGAGGAGCATGAGTTGCCCATAGCTTCATCTTCTTTTGATTAGCTTTTACTTGTCTGCGATATTTCCGTTGCTCTTTTCGTGGTGCCTCGGGATAATGCGCTAGCAAGGCAAGAGAATAATAGAAATTAAATTCTACAAAAAAAATGAGAGCCATGACACTTTCCAAGTATGGTTTTCCCCTCCTTGCGATTTCGATCGAGTCCTCAAAGCCTCCATAAATATAAAAAAGGATCTGTTTACATACGGTATAAATACTAATATGCGTGCACTTTTCTATTTGTCTCCAACCGGATAAAAGCTCCTCTTCATCACATATCAGACCTTTTACTTTCAACTTAGCATCCGGGTTTTCGGACAAATTTATAACAAGCTGGTACCAGAGCTCATAGACCTGCAAAGCCATAATATACTGAAGGCTCTTCATGGGGGAATGATATCTTTCAAATTTTTTTTTGACTTCATAAAGGGTTTCCCCTGCGAAAAAAGAATGGAATACATAATAACAAAGACTATACGCTGCAAATTCAAAGTCACCACTTTCCACTCCATATCTATAAACTTTTATAAATTTATCAATATCATTTTTTATATGTTCTTTCCATATATTATTAAAAGCCATAAAAGTATAATATACTTTACACATTAACACCTTTGTTTTTAATCTTTCTACAACCCACACACCCACTTTTGCAAAGCGGTAACCTGTTTCAATTTGGCCCATGGCCCATAAAATAATCCCATAGGTTACATAAGCAAAAGCTCCATAGCTGGAGTTCCCAAATTTTAAAGTAAAATTGAGCATTTTTAAGAGAATAATAGGAAAATATTTTGGCACTCCCATATAACAAGGCGAAACGCAAGAATTAAAGATACGAACTGCAGCCACTTTTTGTGGATTGCAAAGCTCATCAAGATATATCAGATCTTCAACTTTTTTGCTTCTCATATTTAACTTTACAAGAAGAATTTCTTTGATAATTATCACGGGATGAGCCTTTTGAGGCATATTGATCCCCAACATCTTCAAGGCATCTTTCCCAACCTCTACTGCTTCCTTATATTTATGTATACCTGTATAATATGCTATTTTTACTTCATAGACCTTTACCTTATCCAATACACTCTCAGCCTTTTCTATGATTGCATTGAAGTATTCTTCCGCTTTATGAAAATCTCCGGTAAGATAAGCTGTTTCTCCACTTTCCGTATATAGGGCCAAGGATAGAGAATAATCACTCTCCCAAGCCTCTGGCGAAAGAAGCTCCACTCCTTGGTGGAAATATTGCTTTGCCTCCTCATACGCAGCAGATTCTTTGGCTTTGCGGCCAGCCATAAGATTCAAACCTGCCAACTCATATCGATCTTCTTGACTGGTAATAAGCTCTATTGCTAAATTAAATTGAGTCACGATATAAAGTATTTTATCAGGAAGCTCCCCCTCTCCTGTTTTCTTTAATACAATTTTGCCAATCTTCAAATGAACTGATCTTTTTTCTTCATCTGGGATTAGAGAATAGGCAGCCTCCCGAATTCTATCATGTGTAAACGCATATATATCATCTGATAATATTATTAAGCCTTCCGAAATAGCCTTATGTATATCAAAAAACGCCTCTTCTATAGGTTTATTTAAAATAGTGGAGAGGGTGGGCAAATCAAAACGGTTGCCAAGGCAAGCGCATATCTTTAAAACCTCCTTTGTATTCTCGGGAAGCTCTGTAATTTTAGCTAGCATAAAATCAATCACATTATCAGCGCTCTGCTTCTGGCTAATTTTTTTTATATCCCATCTCCAACCAACCGCAGGATCCGGTTCAATTAAATTTTCTTTATAAAGCATTTCCATGAACTTATTTACGAAAAAGGGATTGCCCTCTGTCTTTTCATGCACCAGAATGGCAAGAGGCAAAGACATTTCCTTATTGACCTTTAAGGAGTCCGATATTAAATTGTTCACCTGCGGGAGATCAAGGTCAGATAAGGTGATTTTATTTACCTTAATTCCTGCATCTTTTATCTGAATAACAATTTCTCTTAAGGGATGAGATTCCGGGACCTCGTTTTTCCGATAAGTACCCACTAAAAAAAGAAATGCCGTCTCTATGTCTGTAATTATGTTTTTAATAAGAAGAAGGCTTGCTGAATCAGTCCATTGAAGATCATCCAGAAAGAGCGCTACAGGATGTTCTATCCTTGCAAATACTCGGACAAAATTTCTAAAGACAAACTGAAACCTGTTTTGTGCTCCATCTGGTTCAAGCTCAGCTAGGTCCGGCTGCTTACCAATTATCAGCTCAACCTCAGGGATAATATCTGTAATTACTTTTCCACTGGCTCCTAATGCCTTTACAAGATCTTCTTTGAAGATATTAATCGTTTCCTTGGGTTTAGCTAAAATCTGGCGAATCAGGTCTCTGAATGCCTGAATTATGGCGCTGTAAGGGACATCACGTTTTATAATTTCATATTTTCCTTGAATAAAAAATCCCTTTTTATCAATAATTGGCTTATATATTTCATTTACCAGGGAAGATTTTCCAATACCCGGATCTCCCGCAATGAGCACTACTTCTTTTTGTCCCTGACTAACTCGATCAAAGGATGCTATCAACAGTTCAATTTCCTTCTCCCGGCCGAAGAGCTTTTCAGTTATTCGAAACTCGAAGGGTACATCTTTCCGGGCAAGTTCAAATGGCTCAATTCTTCCCTTCTCTTTTAACCGGCTCTCACATTCCATAAGGTCAGCGTTCAAGCCGAAACTGTTCTGATATCTATCTTCCGCAGTTTTAGAGAGCAATCTCATCACAATCTCTGAAATTATTTCCGGAATGGTAGTATTTACTTCAAGAGGAGTTTTCGCATTCCTTGCTATATGGGAGTGAATCATCTCCAGTGGATCAGTTGAGGCAAAGGGAACCATCCCCGTCAATAGCTCATAAAATACGATGCCAAGTGAATAAAGATCCGTGCGGTAATCAACCTGGCGGTTCATCCGGCCAGTCTGCTCGGGTGAGATATAGGCTAGTTTATTTTTAATCACCTCTTGATCATAAATTCTCTCCATTTCATGTGTCATCTCTGAAATAATGCTAAAATCTGTTACCTTTACCTCGTCGTTATCAGAAGCAATGAAAATATTACATGGTCTTATATCTCTATGAACAATGTGGTTTTTATGCAAATTCCCGAGGATCTCGGAGAGAGGAATAGCGATACGGAGGAAGGTCTCGATATCGATTTTTTTTGATTGTATGATTTTATCGAGGCGTATCCCCTTAAAATCCTCAAGAACGAGAACGAAGGTGTTCTTATAAGGCATCACATCATGCATTTTAATAATGCCGTCAGATTCAATCTTCTTTATCATATCGAGCTCTTGCTTAAATCGTGCAATATCAACGGGTGAGGGATATTCAGCTTTAATAATCTTAAGTATCACTGACTCAGATTCATTCTCTTTTTGTGCTCGAAAGACAATCGTAGTTGTCGTCTCATCAACCTGCTCGATTATTTGATAGTCTAATATTTGATCCATATAATTTTTCAATACCTTATAATGAATTATTCAATAATGTATATAATTGAAAGATTCTTATCTAATATATCGGAGGTATGAATAAATTAGGCCTTATTTCAAAAAGAAAATTTTTTTTGGCCAAATTTCGTGAGGAAATCATTCCTGTATTCTGTTCCCCACTGTAATTATAATGTATATGTAATTATCGAATTTTATAAAGAAGTTTAAATCTAAATCAATAAAAAGCTTTATATTGGGTGTTTTCAGAGAATTCTTATTTTTTTTCGATATATTAAATGGATTTTTCCGATACCAAAATATGCTTTAAGTAGAATTAAAAACAGTTAACCACAAAATGGAGGGGATCATGGAGATGAAAAGATGGGTAATTTTTTGTTTTGTTTGTGTGTTTGTCGTTTTGTGCGCAATGCACTCCTGGGCAGTAGATCCGTTTGACAATTGGGCAAGCCCGGAAGGATGGTATTTTATTAATTATCCCTTTTTTTACTCGGCTGATGAGTATACCGATAAAAATGGGGATACACTCATGTCCGATTTTGACATGAAGATGTACCAAAATATTTTCCGTATTTGTTATTACAACAAAACTCTTCTTCCCAATACATGGGTTCTCTCAGCTTTCATTCCTTATACCAAACTTGAGGTATTGGATGATGATGCTGCCGGAATTGGGGATCTTACGCTCGTTGGCGGTTACTTTTTCAAAGAAGATCAAGCAACCAAGACCTATTTGGGAAGCGGTCTCTATCTGGACGCTCCCACAGGTTCGTATGATGAAAATAAAACAGCAAACGTAGGAGAAAACGTGTGGAGGATAAGGCCCTTTTTGGGCTTTGCCAAGATGTTCGGGCCGGTGGACTTCGAGATGACCATGAAATACAATATCTCCACGGAAAACAGCGATTCCAAAATCAAAGAGGGAAACGAATTCATTTTTGAGAGCTATGCAGGAAGCTTCCTAAGTCGAAAGTTTTTGCTCGGTGCCCACATCAATTATATCTCACAAGGGGATTCAGAGTATGATGGTACAAAACTTGCGGATTCAAGTAGTCAACGGTGGCAAGCGGGTCCTATGTTTCTATTCTCCCAGTCAGAGGAAATTAGTGTTATGTTGCAGATATTACAAGACTTTGCCACTACAAACAGTCCGGAGGGGACACTTTTCATGACCCGGATTTGCTGGAAATTTGATTGATTTTGAAAGAGGGCTGTTGGTACACTATTGTCAAAATTGCATCCGGCTAAAAAATGAACTTTAATCCCCATCGGGTTTAATTCCCCGCTGCTTGCGGCGTATAGATATACAATACAAAAGGTTTTACTACCCCGTCCGCTTGCGGCGGGGTAGTTTATTGATATCGTTTAATGATGGCATTTTGACAACCCACAGTATGAATTTATCTTTCTATATTATATTTTTTCATATTTCTGTAAAGGGTTTTGCGGTCTATGCCAAGCGAGTGGGCGGTTTTTCCCTTATTCCAGTTAAAGAATTCAAGGGTTTTTATAATTAATTCTTTTTCAGAATCAGCGATACTTTGTATGGGAATATAATCATCATTTTTCTTGTTCACAGAAAATCCGTAATAAAATAGATTCTCCGGTTTAATGGTAGTGCCTTCGGTAAGGACAACCGCTCGCTCAATAGTATTTTCAAGCTCGCGTATATTGCCAGGCCATTCATAATTCATTAAAAGCTTCATCGCCTCCGCTGATATATGGTTCACGTGCTTTTTCTTTTTAAGGCTATATTTTTTCAAAAAAAAGTTCGCGAACTCACGGATATCTTCTCTTCGTTCCCTCAGCGGAGGAAGATGTATCCATACGACACACAACCGATAAAAAAGGTCTTCACGAAATTCACCTCTCAGCACAGCGGATTTAATGTCTTTATTTGTTGCTGCGATAATCCTCACGTCTATACTGATAACCTGTGAGCTACCAATCCTGCATATCTCACGTTCCTGAAGGGCCCGCAATAATTTCCCCTGAATCTGAGGGCTGATATTTGCGATTTCATCAAGGAATATCGAGCCATTTTTCGCAATCTCAAAACGACCATATTTAGTTGTCAAAGCACCGGTAAAGGACCCTTTAGTATGTCCAAAAAGCTCGCTCTCAAATAGATTTTCAACTAATGCTCCGCAATCAAGCGTAACAAACACGTTATCCTTCCGATAGCTTAAAGAATGTATCAAACGCGCAAACATCTCCTTTCCCGTGCCGCTTTCTCCTGTTATCAATACAGTGGTATCAGTAGGGGCTACCTTTTCTATAATATTTTTTATTTCTCTCATTTTCTTAGAACGCCCAATTACTATTTCAGTTTTTTGATCATGCATAAGTTCAGAGCGAAGGGCCATATTTTCCAAAGACAACCGTGTCTTCTCAATTGCTCTTTTGACGATCAATCGCAGCGCTTCCGGGGTGAATGGCTTGGGCAGGAAATCATACGCCCCCAGTTTCATTGCCTCAACAGCCGAATCAATGGTAGGGTATCCTGTAATCACGATTACTATGGTCTCAGGATATTGAAACTTTATTTGCTCAAGTACTTCCATACCTGAAATACCGGGCATCTTAAGATCTAATATGACGATGCTAAAATTTTCTTTTTTTAAAATCTCAAGCCCTTGGCGACCATTTTCAGCACATTCGATAATATGATCCTCATCGGCAATTATCATGCGACAAGAATCCCTTACCACTGCCTCATCATCAATAACCAATATCTTAAATTTATCACTCATACTCTTTTTCTTTTACCCTTTCTTAATAATTGGCAAACTGACTATAAACGTTGTTCCTTCATTGACTTTGCTTTTTACCTCGATTGTCCCGTTATGTTGTTTTATAATGCCGTAACTTACCGCAAGACCCAATCCTGTTCCGAGCCCCACTTCTTTAGTGGTAAAGAAAGGATCAAAGATTTTATTCATGTTTTTTTCACTCACACCGTGGCCGGTATCGGTAAATGCTATTTCAATAAATTTTTTTGAAGACTCTTCTCTTGAAACAATACTCAATTTTCCATCGCCCGCCATCGCCTCTGCCGCATTTATAATTATATTCATGAACACCTGTTGAATCTGGGAAGGATCTACCAGCGTGAGAGGTAAATTCTCATTGAGGTTTTCACTAATCTCAATATTATGAAACAATGATTGAATCTGAACTAAAGAGATTGATTCCCGAAGAATAAGGTTTATCTGAAAGATCTTTTTCTCAGGTTCTCTCTCCCGTGCAAAATCAAGCAGCCCCCGTATTATATCCTTGCATCTGGTGGCCTGTTTCACAATTTTTTTAATGCTCTCCTTATTCGGATCATCGTGAGATAACTTCTCAAGTATAAGATAACTGTATGCTAAAATACCCTGAAGGGGATTGTTTATTTCGTGAGCAATCCCCGCAGACAATTGTCCGATTATCGCGAGCCTCTCAGACTCCATTATTTTCTTTCTCGCAAGCTCTTTTATGGATTCATGTCTCTCTCTAAGGGCGGAAGCCATAAAGTTAAAGGTATCAGCCAATTCACGAAGCTCATCATTAGATTTAAGGCGCACTTGCGCACCGAGGTCCCCCGAAGCCATCTGCTGAGAAGCGACAACCAGTTTTTTTATTGACGAAGATATATAGTGAGAAAAGAAGAAGGACAACAGCATTGATATGATAAGGCCGATAAAGGTAATCGCTAAAAAATAGAAAATAGTTTCTCTTTGCATATCTATGAGTTTTTCCTCTAAGATACCCACATAGAGCATACCTATTATTTTATCATTAATATTTCTAAGTGGTTCATAAGCCGATATATACCAGTTATTCACCACATAGGCTCTCCCTATCCACTTCTTTCCATTTATTACGACCTGATGATATACCTCTTCGGATACGCGTGTTCCAATTGCTCTTGAGCCATCTTTGTGCATCACATTTGTGGAAATTCTTAAATCATCTTGAAATAAGGTGGCTGAACCGATATCTTTCCCATTATATTTGATATTCTGAAAAACTGTTTGTTTTATCCTATCAACAATTTCGTAATTTCGGTTTAATAAAATCCCGCCATATAATATGCCTATAAAATTATTTTCATAATCAAATATTGGAGCCGCTGCCTTTATCATCATTCCTGTCTTCTCTTCAGACTCTTTTCTAAAACGCGCTTTGGGAGTATCTATAAATTTAAAATAAGCCCTTGTAACCAGATCACTGGATTCTTTTTCTAATTCCGCATATGAGCTAATATCTATAGCTGCAACTAATTTTTTTTCGCGCAAAACTCTGCGAATAAGATCATCATTTGTGAGATCATCTCCGCGAAGCATTAGATTGTTGCTTCTTATCACGACAGTGCCATTTTCATCTGTAACGTTAAGTATATCAAGCCCTTCTTCCTGTTTTATATTATTTAATTCCTCCACGATCCTTTTTTCATATCCAAAGGATATACTCTCCTTCAGGAAAAATCTATTCGCAGTCAAATGGATAATTTCTCCTACATCCTTTATTTTATTTTGATAGATCATACGGGCAGAGTTAAGATCGTTAAATATTTTTTCCTGGGTCTGTTCCCTTAAATGAGAATTAATAATATTAATACCAACAGTAAGTGAAAAAATACCTATTATACTTATAATGAAGAAAAAAATAAGATTTAATTTAATCCCTATAGAAATCTTCATAAATATTTTTAAAAATAATCTTACTTTGTCTTTTTCATAAGTCCATAGTGCCACAAAGTTGAGGCACTATGCCCCATAATTTTACAAAATTTTTACCTTGTTCGTTCCCTCTGTATAATTTAAAATAACTGAAAATTAAAAGATTGGCAAGTCTTTCGCACATATTTTTTCGATGGCAAATATATTGCACTCAATAGAAATATATATTTTTATCTAGATAATAATTTAAAGTGCTGAATAAATATAGAGAGGTGAGTTAATGGATAATAAATATACTATATTGATTATTGACGATGAAGAGATTATACAGAATTCCTGTATGGATATCTTAAATTCGGAAGACTACGATATAATGACCGCATCCGATGGCATTGATGGATTGAAGATTATCGAAAAAGTGACTCCCGATCTTGTTTTTATCGATATACAGATGCCCCACATATCGGGCTTAGAGGTGCTCGAGCGCATCAATAATATAGACCCTACTATTGTGACAGTAATAGTGACAGGGTATCCATCGGTCAATGTTGCGATTGAGGCTATGAAAAAAGGAGCGTATGACTTTATAGCCAAACCTTTCACTCCAGAGGAACTGCGCTTTATAGTTAAGAGAGGACTTGAAAGAAGAAGACTACTTCTTGAAAATATCAGTCTGAGACGAGAGAAAGCTCTTTTAAGAGAAAATATAGTCATCCAGGATTTTAAAATTCCTCTTTCCACAATTCAACAGGATTTATTAGTTCTGCTCAATGGATGCTCATCGGAATTAAATCAAAAACAGAAACAGACGCTTGAACGTGTAAAGAGTACGGTTGACGAACTCATAAAGCTCACGAAAATCTGGCTCAATGGAACATCCCTGGATGTGCCGGTATTCACAGCACCATCTATAATGAATAATATAAAACCGAGAGATTTTAATTAATGTAATAGTTAATTGCAAAGGTAAGCATGATATGAGAAATTTAAAAAGAATATTAATTGTGAACGATGATCCCTATTATGTGAATGAAATAATGGATATTCTTCCGAAGGAAAAATATGCGGTGGAAGCATCATTTAATTATGATGAAGGATTAGAAGCTTTAGAGAGGGGAGAATTTGATCTTATTATACTGGATATGATGATGGAACACTGTATGGGGGGGATTCTTTTTGCGAGAAAGGTGAGGCAAGACAATAGATATTGTGGATTGCCTCTTCTTATGACCGCAGGACATGAAGAACAATTTAATTTTTTTTATCCGGGAAAGAATATAAATCCGAAATTTTTTCACGCCAGTGCTATCGTAGAAAAGCCCATAAGTGTCGAAAGGCTCTTAAATAAAGTAAACTCCCTTTTAGAGAGAGAAACATGGAATTGAAAATCTTTTTTAAAGTGCTGACACAGGGCATGCTCTTTTTACCGCTTTAAGCAATTCCAAAAGGTTATAAGGCTTTTGCAAAAAAGGAATATTCTTCGCCGAGATTTCCGGAGAAAAGAGGGGTGATGATTTTGTTCTCTCTTCGGTGTAACCACTGATGAGTAAAATTGAAACGCCCGGTTTTAAAGAGTGCAATTTGGCCACCAACTCAAGACCATTTATATCCGGGAGGAGCAGGTCGCTTATGACCACGTGAAATTCCCCCTTTTCTTTGACAAATAATGTGAGAGCATCCTGTGCGGTTGCGGCCCCAATTGCCTCATAGCCATTTTCCCGGAGTGCCAGCACTGACGACTCTCGCATGTTTTCGTCATCTTCAACCATCAATATTCGCTCACCTTGACCCTTATATTCCGACAACAAATTAATTTTTATAGATCCATTCTCTACCTTGCCAAAAAAAGCAGGGAAATAAATATTAATGGTAGTACCTCTATTAACTTTACTCGCAACATCTATCCATCCCTCATGTTGTTTGACAATCCCATATACAACAGAAAGGCCCATTCCTGAACCTTTACCGACTTCTTTTGTGGTAAAAAAGGGCTCAAAGATATGTTGCATTACATTTTTATCCATGCCACTTCCCGTGTCTATGATTGAGAGATGAACATAATTGCCCGGGCGGCTTCCGGAATTGCCTTGACATGAATTTCCATTAATAATTATATTTTTGGTCGTAATAGTTATCTTGCCACCGGAAAGCATTGCGTCCCTCGCGTTAAGAACTAAATTCATTATTACTTGTTCAATGTTTCCCTCGTCAGCTTGAATAACCCAAAGATTGGAAGAAAAATTAGTTTCAATTGCAATATGTTCACCAATAAGCCGTGTGAGCATTTTAAGCAGGTTAGTGATTAAACTGTTAATATCAACTGAGGTGAGCATTCTCGGCTCTTTGCGACTAAAGAGAAGCAATTGGCGAATAAGGTTTGTGGCGCGTTTCTGGGCAATATCTATTTTCTTTAATTTATTATAGAGGGGGCTCGTGTTTTCAATCTTTTCCATTGCGATATTAGAATAAATAGAGACCACAGTGAGAATGTTGCTTAGATCATGAGCCACTCCATCTACTAATGTTCCAATAGCCTCCATTTTCTGGGTTTGCTCAAGTTGTTTTCTAAGCTGTTCCTTTTCGGTTATATCCTGAAGGGTTTCAATGGCGCCAATCACATTGCCTTTTTGGTCCAAAAGGCGGGCTGCAAGAAAATATATATTCTTCCAGATACCATTTATCTTGAGCTTATCTGATGCCTCAAACGCATCCTGCACTATGGAACTGCGTGATAAATTTCTGCTCTTATAGTATTTGTTCAATGCAGTAAGGTCATTATCGAGAACCAGATCAGCCATGACAGGCCTTTCTTCCCCCCGATAGAATATTCCTGAATCTACTTTCTTGCCAATAGCCCTTTGTTTGGACACACCGGTTAATCGTTCGCACGCCAGATTCCAGGAAATTACTTGGTGTTTGTTATTTATTACAAAGGTAGGGATGGGATTGCCATCAAGAATAGTTGAGAGGCGTTCCCTTTCTCTTTTGAGTCTCTGCGCTTCTTCCTCCCATTTATGTTCGGTTATATCTTTAAATGTCTCAATAACCCCAATAAATTCACCACTTGGTGATATGAAGGGGGTGCCCGTAAAGATAAAAGTAATTTTATTACCATTTCTATTGCTAATTTCCATATTACACGCCACACGATCTACATCCCTGCAGATTTCTGTAAGCGGACAATGAGAAGTATGGCATACAGGATTCTTTATTATCTCATGACATTTTTTGCCTATGGACTCATCTCTCCTTATACCGATTTTATGTGCAAATTTTTGATTAATTCTACGTATAGTGTAATATTTATCAATAATAACTATACCATCAACAGCGTTGTTCAGCACCTGATTGAGCTCCTCATTGATGCGTTTTGCCTCTTCTTCAGACGACTTGATTGATTTAAATATTGGGGCCATAAGCGCCACTACCAATACCATGCAGATAGAGGTGGCAAGAGAAATTAATTCCGATGATAACGAGTACCCTGAGGGATAGATACCTTGTGAGAGCAACGTAATAAAGGTTATGCCGCGCCGCATGAACATGAGGAAAAGCGCGGTAGAAATGATTATCCATACTAACTTGCGCTTCTCTGTAATACGTATAAGTTTAAATGCGATCAGAGCGGCTGCAAATTGAACTGTTAAAGAAATGATTTCAATTATGACCAAACCCATAGTAATTACAACTTTTTTATCATTATTCCACGTCCCTAATTCATTTTATGCAAAACTTTTGCCAACTTACAAGGATAAGGGCTAAGCCTTTTAAATTAGGTTATTTGAAGACTTAAGAAAAAAAATATAACGTGGGACTATATGCCCCATACGTAGCCCATTCATCATACAGACAGCGCCTTAATTAATTGTTGGGGTTCATTGATATTTTTTTTAAATAAGAGGATAATACTAAATATACGAAATTCAGTTCTCAGGGAGAATAGATGCCTAAAAATAAAGTGTTTAAGAATATTGTATTAATTGAATCCATCGGATTTCTCATTGTAATACTTTTCTTGTGGATGGATGAGATTTTTGATATCCCTCATATTTTATTTGGTTATGAATCAACACCGATTAATGTGGCTGAAAGCATTTATGAAACAATTATCGTCCTAAGCCTGGGTATCGTAGTCATAGGGATAACTTTGTATTTATTTAAGAAAATTAGACGTTTAGAAGGTTTTCTAGTAGTATGCGCCTTTTGTAAAAAAATAAGAGTCAGAGGTAAGTGGATACCAATAGAAATATATATAAAGGAACATTCGGATGCTGAATGTTCTCATAGTTTCTGTCCCGAATGCGGGGCCAAGCATTATGGGGTCCAGTATGATGACGATGACTAAGAAATAAGAGCGCTTTTTACTCTATACCATGAACACATTGAATAATGCAGGTAAAAATATTTTAATTATCGATGATGATCCTGACTATGGAGAAGAAATTAAGGCAATTCTTGAATATGCACATTATAATGCGGAAGTTGCTTATGATGCTGATGAGGGATTTGAAGCATTAGAGAAAGGGATTTTCGATCTTCTTATACTTGATATGATGATAAAACACTCTCCGGAAGGTATGCGTATTGCCAGGAGGATAAAAGAGGATTCGAGGTTACGGCACCTGCCTATAATAATAACTACGGGTATGGCGGCAAAAGCTATTCATTCATATCCCGAAGCTATTTTTGCCGATGCTGTTATGGAAAAACCACTGGAGATTGATGTGCTCCTTAAGAAAGTTGATGATCTTTTAAATAGCTCTTTATAAAGTGCAGCATGTGTGAGTGTGTGCGTTATCCCTTAAATCGTGAGCCTTAGTGGTACTTTGACCAATGGGTAAGGTAACTGTAAATGTACTTCCCACGCCAATCTCACTTGCCACATTAATCGTACCATAGTGCGCAGTGATAATGCGTTTGCATATGGCTAATCCGATACCCGCCCCGCATACTGTCTTTTTATCTATATTTCTTGCCCTGTAGAAATCGTCAAATATAAAAGATATGTCTTCTTTCGATATGCCGATACCTGAATCAGTCACAGATATAAACACATGACTTTTACTTAGCTTCACCCTTATAAATATTCTGGAGCCGGCATAAGAATATTTAAGTGCATTGTCTATGATGTTTGTAAATACTTCAGTTAACATTCCCTCATCTCCGTGAACAGGATATATGAAGGATGATATATCAGTCTCTATTTCTATATCCTTTGCTGAGGCCTTAGATTTTAATATTTCTAAAGCGGTCTCGATTAATTTAGTCACAAATAGTGGTTGAAATCGTTCCCGCATCTCATAGATATTTATTGATGAAAGCTCAAGCCATGTAGTAATCATTTGAAGAAGTTCGGTGATCCTTCCCTTCATACGTTCAAGAATTTTAACCTGCTTTGGATTTAGATCCCCTGCTATTCCTTTTAAGAGAATGAGTATATTTTGCTGAACAGCAGATACGGGTGCTTTTAATTCATGAGCAACTATATCAGTGAAATTTTCCCTTATGAGTTCTTTCTCTCGTCGCAAGCTCATCGTCTCTAATAATAATCTCCTTTTTTCAAGACCTCTTTTGGCTATAAGACGGAGTTCCTCGGGAGTGAAAGGTTTAGGGAGAAAGTCGTATGCCCCTCTCTTCATAGCTTCTACGGCAGAGCTGACTGTGGGGTAGCCGGTGATGACTATTATTATAATTGTGGGATCAAGATTATATATATGGTCTATTACCTCTATTCCCGGTATAGTTGGTATTTTTAAGTCGATAAATACAAGGTCAGGGTGAATCTCTTTTACTCTCTCCAAACCTGTGTACCCATCGGATGCGGTGAGTATATAATAATTATCCGACGCGAGGATATCTGTACATGAATTCTGAACAATCTCTTCATCATCAATAATTAAAATAGTATAATGATTATTTGATTCATGCATAGTACGCATATACTCTTTTTTTCAGCAATTTTCATTTTGAGTAAATGACCTGATCCCGCTTTTTAAAACCATAATTGTCAAAATGATAATTGCCGCTTTTTTTGGTTCATCCATACCATGAGTAATGCAATGCATCTGCCATTTAAGAAAAGCAACGTGTTTTATGGATAATTGAGAAATTTATCTGTGAGATGAAGGGCATAATGCCACATTTTGGGGTATTATGCCTTATTACTTTCAATGATATGGTAAAATTTTTTTTCGGAGAATACACTTTGATTTGCCGAGATTTTTAATAAATAGGAAAATAATTTAAAGCATAGTCGGGGGAGGCGAGGCATAATGGGTTATGAAAAACGATTGTTCATAAGCCGATTCCCTGCCTGTGCATACCAGTTAAAAGAGGTTCGCTCCATTGTTTCACATACGATGAATGATCTTGGCTGTATCGTGAATGATATTGAACAGAGTATCATTGCCGTTAACGAAGCATGTATGAATGTTATTCAACATGCTTACAAGAATGATCCTTCCGGTGAGATTATATTAGAAATCCTCACGCATAATGATGAAGTATTGTTTCGTATCACAGATTTTGCTGAATATGTAGACCAAAGTAAGATTAAATCACGGGATATCAATCAATTACGACCTGGTGGATTGGGCGTGCATATAATTTCTCAATTAATGGATGATGTCTGCTATAAACACCGATCAAATGGTATAGGTAATATTTTAGAAATGAGAAAACGCATTCACTATAAAGACAGATAAAGGGGTAGGCATGAAATACACGGTAAGTACCGAGGGCCGTTATACAATTATCACATTAGATGGCGATGTGGACTTGCATTCCTCACCGCAGGCGAGAAAACAAGTCCTCCACTATCTGAACAACAATCATAATATCGCGGTGGATTTATCCGGGGTCGGCTATATCGACAGTTCAGGCATAGCAACGCTTGTGGAAGGTTTTCAACTCTCACGCAAAAAAAGACGGCAGTTTGCCTTGGTAGGTGTGAGCGGAATGGTGACAAAAGTAATACAATTGGCCCGTTTGGATGCAATATTTCCCATTTATAATTCTGTGAATGACCTGCTTGCTAATAATCAATGAATGCCGCAACTCCTCAAAAGCCACTCTCATTTATCAGAGTAGTCATAGAAAATGCCGGAAAATGCACTGTAAGAGGCATTGAAGAAGTAGGGTATATCTTCTCCTTATTCATAGAAAGCCTTTTCTGGATTCTGTGTGGGAAGAGGCGTCAACAGCCGGTCCGCATCAATTCTGTATTTCAAGAGGCAATGCAGATCGGAGTGCATGCTGCATTAATATCATCATTGCTCTGTTTAGCCGTCGGTATTATGCTCGCTATTCAGGGTATTGAAACCTTAAAGATATTTGGCGCAGAATCCACGGTGATTGTCGGTATTGCATTGTCCGTTACCCGCGAATTCTCACCTTTAATAATCAGTATATTAATTGCCGGCCGATCGGGATCTGCTATCACTGCACGTATCGGGACTATGCAAGAATCACAAGAAATTAGCGCCCTCCGTGTCATGGGGATTAATCCCATTCGATTTCTCGCTGCACCAATCCTTATTGCTATGATGGTCATGGTGCCTGTGTTAACTATTCTTGGGGATTTTATGGGGTTGCTTGGTGGAGGGATATATACGTCATTGAGATTAAAGATGAGTTTATCATCCTATATGCATCGCGCTCTTGATGTCCTCTCGGTTGATGATATTCGTCAAGGATTGATTAAAAGTTTTGTATTTGCGGCAATTATTGCAATGGTAGGAATAAGCAATGGTTTTCAAGTGAGGGGTGGCGCTGAGGGTGTCGGTCGCGCAACAACAGGCTCAGTCGTTATGTCCATTAGTTTAATCATTATTTCCGATATGATATTTACATTCTTGTTAAATCGATAGGAAAAAGGATCATAAGGAAACTGACATGATCTCGGAAATTATTGAAGTAAATGATCTTGTGACGCATTATGGTGCATGTAAAGTGCTTGATGGCATTAACCTCACCATTTATCAAGGTGAGATTATGGTGATTATTGGGGGGAGCGGTTCGGGGAAGAGCACATTTTTGCATTATCTTTTAGGACTAAGCCGTCCCACCTCAGGCAGTATTAGATTATTAGGCAAAGACATAACGAAACTAAAAGAGCATGATATGCTGCCCCTACGGAAACAGATGGGGGTGGCCTTTCAGGGTGGAGCATTATTTAACTCCATGACTGTTGGTGAAAACGTGCAATTACCTTTACGCGAACATACGAAATTAGATGAACGCACCATGCGTATCATGACACGCATGAAATTGGAGGTGGTTAATCTGTCTGGTTTTGAAAACTTCATGCCAGCGGAATTGTCGGGTGGCATGATAAAACGCGCAGCTTTAGCACGCGCTCTCATTATGGACCCTAAGCTCCTGTTTTTTGATGAACCTTCAGCAGGGTTAGACCCGGTTGTCGCTGCTGAGCTTGATGAATTGATTTTGCACCTGCGCGATGCCATGAGAATGACGATCGTCGTCGTCACTCATGAGCTTGACAGTGCCTATAAAATCGCTGACCGCATTACCATATTAGATAAAGGTAAAATATTAATGACGGGAACAGTAAACGAAGTGCGTAGCAGCGATAATGAACGTATACAAGACTTGCTCAATCGGCGTCCGTGCCGTGAATCTGTTGATCCGGAGGAATATTTTCAGCGATTAACATTATAGGAGAAGCAGCACCAATGAAACAGGATCATGTGAATTATTTTATGGTAGGGAGTGTGGTGATTATCATGGTGACCCTTCTTTTTTTAGTATTGGTGCGCATTACTAATCACAACGGCGCTACTGATTCATATTTTGTAATCTATAATAATATAGCGGACATCCAGGAGGGAACCGCGGTTACGTATGGCGGTTTCCAAATCGGTCAGGTGAATAGGATCACACCGCTTTTTAAGAAAAATCATACGCTTTTTAACCTTGAGCTTACAGTCCGTGAGGGGTGGCAGATCCCTGAAGATAGTGTGGCAAATATCGTCTCACCAGGTCTATTATCTGACAAACAGATCAACATTACCGAGGGGATAAGCAGTGTCAAGCTCTCGCCAGGTAATACTATCAATAGCCAAGAGAGCGCGGATATATTTGCTGTCATGGACACTGTGGCCAACGAAATAAAAGATTTATCCGACTATAGCGTGAAGCCTTTAATCACTAAACTAAGCCAACGCATTGATGGGATTGCATCCCATATCGATACAATTGGAAGTGATATCGGCCAAAAGGTCCCTCACATTATTACAAGCATAGAACAAATTCTCGCGCGACTAAATGAGGGCCTTACCCAGTTGTCCGGTATGTTTGATTGGGAAAATAAGCAGCACGTTACACATATACTGGCAAACATCGATACAACCTCGGAAAATCTCATCACTATCATAAAGAACTTTGACGCAGCCATTGTGCAATTGTCTGAATTTATAAATAATTCCAATAAGCTCGTTATGTATAATGATGACGATATCCGGACAACAGTTATTGATTTAAAGACCTCTTTAGAGAGCGTATCCCGCAATATTGATTCTATTGTGTACAATCTTGAAACCACCTCCCGAAATTTTAATGAATTCAGCCGTAAAGTCAGTGCGTATCCCGGAATTATTCTCGGCAGTAAGCCGCCGAAGGATGATGCAGAGGAATCACGATGAAAAGTATGGCCCAGGATAGAATTGTATGTGTCATCTGCATAGGTTTACTGATGAGCCTGTGCTTTTCCGGGGCAGGCTGTATCGGTCAGATGACAGTCCCGGAAGACCACTTTTATACGCTCCCGGAAGTGCCACCTGAGGGAGGCGCTTTACCCATAACAGAGGGCACTCTTGCCGTTGATAAGCTCCAGGCCCATGGATTGTATAAGGAACGGTCACTTTTGTATGTTCTGTCAGATAAGCCTTTAGAGCTTCAACGATATTACTACCGGCATTGGGCGAATAGCCCAAGTTATCTTATTCAAGAAAATCTCTTGGCGTATTTGCGCACCGGTAATTGGGCTCAGAAGGTAATTCGCTATAAATCAGGCATGAAAGCTGATAAGATTATTCGTGGCCAGCTATTGCGATTTGAACGAATAGTAGATAAAGAGAACGTTTCTATCATGGCATCCCTGGAACTACAATTATTAAATGGTGATTCTCCTGCATTACCCTTAATTAATAATACGTATTCGGCACGGATTAATGCTGCTGATTCATCGATCTATGCGACGGTTGAAGCGTATGCAAAGGCATTGAAGCAAATCTATGATGGATTCATCAATGATATCAAAAAGTCGAGTTTTTGAGCCGAATTTCTGATCATCCCGCCAAAATCCGTCAGAAGTAAACGCGAAAGGAAGTCCAGTACAAATCCGGATACGCGCCGAACTCGGAGTGAAGGATAGGATCGTTTGAAGGACCTGTGTCGACAGCTCGTTTCCCGATGCTCAGGGTGGCTCCTGCAGAAAGGTAAATGTCTTGTGCGATGTTGTATTCGATTGTGGGGGAGAAGGAGAAAGACCAATCCTGCAAGTTGCAGAGAAGGGTCGCCGTGAGCGGGGCGAGAGGGTGAAGCTGGTAAGTCCCTCCCATACCCAGGTAATGCCTGGCCATGAGGTAGACAGCCCCGTCTCGATAGGCAGTTGTTGAAAAACGATCAAGATACTCCTCGGGTGCTGTGGCACCTGCTGAATTGAAATGATATTCCACAAAACCATAGAGTTTTTCGGTGAGACTCCCGTCCATCCCCAAAGAGAGCCGCGAATAACTGGCATTATCAGGACAGTTCGAGTCATCGAAAAAATCGGGCTTTACGTATGCTCCTTCCAGCCATGCACCAGCCCCGCCGATCGAGCGGGCAAAATCTGCCCCCACGAGGGCATGTTCCTTAAAACCCATCACAAGAAGGGCCATGTCTGTTTTGCGCCAATAGCCCTTTCCCCTGATGAAAAAGGCACGTTTTACGTATCCTCCGTCAAGCTCATTCATCATTCCAACGGGCACCCGCACACGAACCGCATCCACACCGAATCGTTCTTCCTGATCAAGGTCGGTGAATGAAAAAGGGGCCAGGATGTCCGTGGGATTGACCAGACGGCCGCTCCCCCAGGCAATGGCCTGACGGCCGATGAAGATATCGCCGAAGCCATAGGAGAGAGAGATAAAAAAACGATCGAGATTATGGAAGAGGCCGAAGCTGACATTCGGGTCCTGGTCCTCTGGTATGATCATGCGATCGAAGTCTTTCGTTCTGTAAGAAAAGGGATCAAGGGAAAACACGTAGGGTGATTCTTGAAACAGTGAAGGATCTTGTATCCTTGGTGACAGGTCATAGGCAAGGTGGAAGGCCATGCAATCGGAGGTCTTTGTAAAGAGCTTAAGCCGCAGACGGTTATTTGACGACCCAATGCGAGAGCCATTATTCTCTTCAAAGGCATCAGGATGATCAAAGATCATGGAAAAATTTTTTATATACCCTGAAATAGAGATGTTATCAGCCGCGAATACAGGGGAGGGGAGGGCTGCAAAGGGCAACACAGAAGTATGCAGAATGGGGAATAGGCAGAGGAGCACTTTGCAGAAAATCAGCAGGAGGCGATGCATGGCCTTAACCCCTTACCCTGTCGCTTGCGATTTCACCATCTTTTAAGACAATGAGCCTTCGGGCCCGTTTCATAATCATAGGATCGTGAGTAGAGAAGATAAAGGTCATGCCCGTCTTCTCATTCAGCTCCTTCATCATGTCGAGAAGCTGGGAGCCGGTCTTTGAGTCCAAGTTCGCCGTGGGCTCATCTGCAAGAATAATTTCAGGTCTTGATACCATGGCCCTTGCCACTGCCACCCGTTGCTGTTGCCCACCGGAGAGTCGCGAAGGAAGACGTTCCGCATATCCTTCCATGCCGACCTCTTCCAGGATCTTTCTCACCCTTTCCATTCGCTCCTTCTTCGATATCCCTTGCAGGAGCATGATGTATTCGATGTTCTCTCTCACCGTGAGGACCGGAATTAAGTTGTACGCCTGGAAGATGAATCCGATATGGTCCCTGCGAAAGTCTGACAGTTCCCGGCCGCTCATCTCATAAAGGGGAAGGCTTTTCAGCCATACTTTTCCCTCGGAAGGCTGATCAAGGCCGGACATTATATTTAAGAAAGTGGTCTTGCCTGAGCCGGAAGGCCCGACAATAGCGGTAAACTCCCCATATTTGATTTTAAGGTCTATCCCTCGAACCGCCGGTACCTTGATACCGTCTGATTCGTAAACCTTTTTGATTCCCTGCGTTTCAATGATAGGTACGTTCTCTTGATTCATCATATTCTTCCTTTTATAGGCTTTTTCTCATGGCATCCGCAGGTTTCAACCGTGCAGCATAGGTGGCTGGGTACATACCCACGATCACAGTGAAGATAAGGACCCAAAGCGGATACACCACGAACTGACGCACGTATAAAATAGGGTAGATTAGCTCCTGAACCGTCATTCCCCCCATCTCGATCCCCCGGTAGTCGATGCCCACCCGGGCAAAGAGAGCGGACACAATAAATCCGAGTATCATCCCAAGCCCAATACTCAGGACGGCTAAAGATCCTGCCTCTGACACCACCATTTTCCATATGCCGAAGGGTCGTGTCCCAACGGCACGCAAGACGCCAAACTCGAACATTCGCTCATACAGGGCCATGAAAAGAGTGTTGACAATGCCCAGGGCAATAATGGCAAAAAGAATTATGCTGATAATCAGTATGCTCAAATTCGACCAATCAAACATGGTTTTAAGTTGCGGGAAGAGCTTTGGCCATCCCAGGGCCTCGTTTCCCCCTTGGGAATATTTCATCCAGAATGGATTGGCTTCGTTCTGTGCAATTTTCCGGTTGGTGAAATTGACCGCGATTTCGTGAATCGACGTGCCCACACCGAGCATCTTTTGTGCCTTGTCAAGCCGGATAAAGGCCATAACCTTGTCCATCTCATCCGTGTTGAACCGATAAATACCTGAGATACGAAACATTTCCTGTGAGAGGTCACCAGTGTCAGCCTGGGCAACTGTAATCACCACGCGGTCACCCAGCTCAACCTCTAAAAGCTCTGCAAGCTTACTGCCGATAAGAAGATTTTGGGGATCATTTCCTGAAAAGAAAGTCCCGTGTATAATTGCCTCATCAATGCGGGATATTCCCCGTTCAGTCTCCGGCGCAACACCTACAAGCAGCACAGCGTTCAGGTTAGCGGGAGAACTTATCATGCCCGCGCTCATTGCGCGTGTGGTGAAACGCGCAACCGACGGGTCTTTTCGCAACTCTTCCATGATGCGCTCCTGATGCTTTATGGTATACTCCACCTCCCTGCTTTCCCTGAAACCTTCCGCATGTATCTGGGCCTCACCGGTGAAGGTTGCGGTGATCGTACGAATCATATTCTCCTCCATACCCTTCCAGAGGGCATCTACAAAAATAATGGCTGCAAGGCCTATCCCAATGGCTGTGCCCGCAATAATGGTCCTTCGTTTATTCCGAAAAAGGTTTCTCCAGGCAAGTTTCAAAGTCATGAACATCTCAATCTCCTACATGGCTCTCATGGTTTTAGCGGGTGCGGTCCGTGCTGCCTTGAGTGCCGGTAAAAATCCCACCAAAAGAGTCGTGAAAAGCACAGCCAAGGCAGGTATTACGAAGCTTCTGATATTGATCTCTCCATACATGGTGTGAAAGACCATTCCCCCGTAAGAGAAGGGCTCTGACAAGGTAATGCCATGTGCTGCGAGCCAACTGTTGGCACAATATGCCAACCCGGAGCCCATAGCGATGCTGAAAATGGCCAGGAAGGTTATCTCGTAAAGAACCAGGCCGAGGACTTGCCCTGGCCGGGTCCCCAGAGCTTTTAATAAGCCATATTCCCGTTGCCGCTCGAGCACTGACATGAGGACCGTATTAAGCACTCCAATGGCCACGATAAGAATAATTATGAAGATCATAATCCAGTTACCCATCTTATCCGCTTTCATGGCAGTATAGAAGGACTTGGCAAATTCCTGCCATGGGGAAACCACAAGATCAGGATCGCGGATAACCTGCCTAATCTCCCGAGATAAGGTCCTTACCTGGTTGAGTTTTTTCACAATAATAACCATTTCATGCACTCGTCCTTCCATGACGAGCAACTCCTGGGCCTCCGCCAGATGAAGGTAGAAGGCCATGCTATCCTCAGCCTCATCCCCACTTTCCACAATGCCTTTGAGTTGGTAGAGGTCATTTGCAAGTGAACCGTCTGCTGCCTGGGAGACGATCACAACCTCCGCCCCCACCCTTGTTCGAAGTCGTTTTACAAGTCCTTTACCCATCAGGACTTCTTTGGTAGGATGACGTGAAAGAGTATCACCCTCCACAACTTTCTTGTCGAAATGCGTCGCTATATTTTCCCGTTCTGGGTCAACGCCAATGATGCGCACTGCCGCGCTCTTTTCCCCCACCGAGGCGAGCCCCACTGAATAAAGACGAGGGCTCCAGGCTTCCACCCCCTCCACATTCTCAATGAGGGCGCCAATATGGTCTACCTGTTCGATGTTTTTATACAAAGAGGGTTTATCCAGGTAACCTGCAGCATGCACCTGGATATGCCCCAGACGGTTGCGGGTAAACATATTGATAATGTTATTGTATGCCCCATCCGCCCAGCCAATAGCCACGGCAGCAAGCACGAAGCCACCGAGCATGGTAAGGGCCGTCAGGATAGAGCGCCGCTTTTGACGGAAGATGTTTCGAAATGCGATTTTATGCATTACTTTCCATGGGTTATGCCTTTTTCAGTTATATTTTTTCCCTCAGGTTCCGCATTGAGAATACCTCTTCTGTAATCTCTTGGTCAAATACCACGTCCATATAACGAATCACAGTTTTATGTCCTTTCTTGTTCTGTGGGACCATCTCCAGAACAGCAGGGATCCTTCGCTCCCCAAAGGTCTTGATATCCTTAAAATACATGATCCGCATCACCTTTCCCTTTTCATCGTAATATTTCTGCCACACCGGTATATAATCTGAGGCACGCACGGCAATGGTCACTTTGTCCCATATGATGGGGCGTCCCTCTTTGGGACGGCATTCAACAAAGATGAGCCCTTCTTCGGCCTCCTTCGGGGTGAAGAGACTGAAGTTGAAGTCCTCCAAAAAGGTGTATTCTCGTACCAGATCATCATTGGTAAAGTCAGACCCCATCCATGAACTCATCATCATAGAGGGAGGAATTTTGATAACCTTATTGGTCTTGGGAAGGTAGTTCCACATCTCCTTGTCCAGCCGGAGGGTCCCAATACCCTTCTCCTTCTTGGGTGAGAGAATGCGGATGAAGGTCTGCTTCATCCCCCTTGACCAGATTTTCATATGCAAGGTCCGCTGCCAGTGGGGGGTAGCAATCTCCATTTCAACCTCAGCATAACTCGAGCTGCTCCTGTAAAGCTCATCAATCTGTTGCACGATTTTCATTACTTCATGCTCTTCAGCGCCTCTCGTGCCTTGTGCTATAAAGATTATACATAGAAAAATAATCATGACTACATAAGAATATCGTTGCATATTTATACCCCTTCCTTGTTGTATCTTATCATATAATCAGCAAAAATTATCAGCATTTTTTCGAGCTTTTGCCGCAGGACCTAAAGATAGATATACTAAATACCATAAAGAAAAAATTTTTGTCAAATGCCTCAGTCCTTTTCCCCACAGCAGTTCTCATCTTGACAGGTGTATTCCTCGTGTTTCCCAAAGGGCAATCGAATGAAAAATTCTAAGTATTAGTTCACAGGTTCAAAGTTCAAAGTGTATACACGCTAAGTTGTTTTTATCCAGAAGGGACTTTAAGAAAATATTAAATATACCTGTAAAGGTACTCAAGGGCATTATTATTTTTACCACAGAGGACACAGAGATCACAGAGGGGTATGAATCTCCGCGTCCTCTGGGCTCTCTGTGGTTAATTTAAAAAAACCACATCATATCCTTGCTGAGTATAGTTAATTGCACAGGATGAATTTTTTCATGCGATTGCCCTTCTTTTCAATGAATGGCGCTTGACACAGTGCAATAAATATGTCATAATAAATACATTATATTTTATAATTCTTAAATATAGATTTTAAATAAGAAAACTATTAATATAAAAATTATAATTCTATATTTAACCAAGAAAGGAGTAATACTTATACACGAACTATTCGTCTGATTACTTATATCACATAAAGAAAGCAGATTTGAAGAAGGCGAATATTTATTGTGAAAAATATGAGTCTTAACTCAGAATTGCGTGATATTTAATGTGTAATCCTAAGAAGAGAAGAGAGAGAAAAAAAACTAATATCCTCATCACTACTTGATATTCAAACTCCCCTTCACACAATGTGTGAATGAATATTAATGTGCCTATTTTTTTATTATCCAAAGTATTAAAATCTTATCGAGCATTCCAAAGCTGTCCCTTCTAAAGATGTAATAGGCTTTATCGCTTCAAGTCTTATATTCCCTTTATTTCTCACTCTTTACTATCATTTGTGCAAAAAAGGAGGTGATGCGATGCACGATAGATAGAAAAGAATAGAACACCGAGATGTTCAATTATGTTTGAAATCAATAACATACGGAAGGGGGTGATGTATGGTTTTTGAAAATGAGTATAAATATCCGTTGCAATAATTCAGAAACGTAGCTTAATGAGAGAGGAGAGGTTATTTTATGTTTAAAGGAAGAAAGTTTTTAATTTTATTATTTTTTCTTTTAATAGCATGCGCTATAATTTTTCCTTTATCTGTCCGCGCTCAGTACTGGGCAGCTATTCCTCCATACAATGTCATGTGGCCCCTCTGGTCTCCTGCCCTTTCACCAGCTGATCCGGTGACAGGAGTAGCTTCCCCTATAGTAACTACCCTTACAAAAAATACCGTGCTCCCCGTACAACCTGGCCTGGCATGGGACCCATGCCAACCCGATGTAGAGGCATTTCCCTGGCTCCTTTACAATATTCCTCCAACCCTGGGTGGCGGGCTCGTATATTGGGATGTGTATTATGGCCTTAATCCTTGGCCGCCAAACTATACGCTCGATCCTGTTACCGGTGCTCCATCACCGATCACCTTGCCTTTGGGCTGGTCGCTCTTGTCACCAATAAGCTTATCCCATTTTGATTGGTTTGTACCTCTTGGCAATTCAATCTTCGGTTATCAATATGGAGTTCCACTCTCAAGCTTATTGACGACAGCCGAAATCTGGGGGCTTCCCCCCCTGGCCAGTTTACCTGCACCTATAATTTAATGACGGAGGGATAGATTATGTGTAAAAGAAAGCATGTGATTGTAATAATAACGTTATCGGTCATAGTTTCCTTCGCTGCTTCGGGAACATTAATGGCTCAAAATTGGCAAGCACTGCCCCCATATAATATCCTTTGGCCGCTTTTTTCTCCAAGCCTGTCCCCGCCAGATCCTGTTACCGGTGCTCCTACCCCCTTGCTTAATGAGCTGGCGAGTGATACGATACTTCCAGTGCAGCCTGTTATGGGCTGGAATCCTAATTCTTACTCCTGGCCGATGAGTATTACCATGCCGTGGCTCTTTTATAACGGACCAACGGGTGTGGTATTCTTTGATGCGCTCTATGGGCTCAATCCATGGCCTCCCCAGACATTTCTCGACCCGGCAGGCGCGCCGATACCGATTACTCTGCCACCTGATTATACTTTTTCTCCCCTCCCTGATCTTAAAGAGACCCAGTACCTTATCCCCTTGGCGAATCAGTTTTATTTGACTGTGTATGGTGTACCACTTGGGATAAATCCAACATCATTATTGACATTTGCTGATATCTGGGGTACTCCTATCTTTTTCGCCGGCGGTATTCCTTAAATCAGGAAAATAAATAATTGTAAAATGAGGAGGAAAAGAGGTTATGTCACGTGAAAGAAAGATTATATGCATAGTTTTTGTGTGTTTAGTTTTTGCTGTCGTGGTCTCAGGAGGGTTATTCTCCTCGCGGGATACACAGGCGCAATATTGGGCTGCTCTGCCCCCTTACAATGTGCTCTGGCCCCTCTATTCACCAGTCCTCTCGCCCCTAGTTGGTCCTGTTGATCCGCTTACCGGTCTTGCAGCTCCCGTTCCTCTGGTTTCGGAACTTACTGCGAGCACTATACTTCCGGTACAGCCGGCCATTGCATGGGATCCATGTCAGCCTGCACCCTGGGCACTTTTTAATACGCCCCCGACTATTAGCACAGGATTATTGTTCTTTGACCAGGCTTATGGGCTCAATACTTGGCCGCCACCCTATTTGCAAGATCCCATTACAGGCGCTCCAAATCCAATTACGTATCTTTTGAGCTTAACTCTTATTGCACCCGTGGATATAGGTCACTTAGAGTATCTTATACCACTTGCAAATATTACCTATGCCCAGACTTTTGGCTTAAACGGAGCAGCAGTGCTCGATTTATTGTCAGCAGCAGACATTTGGGGATTACCACCCATAACGCCATATTAGGCAATAACACATTTAAAAAAAATCCTTATGCCTTGAAGCTTCGAGGCATAAGGATTCTATTATCTGTAATCAATTTTTAAGATAAGTAGAAATAAAAATAAATAATTGGAGGACTAAATGAATATGTTAAAAGGAAGCAGAAATTTTATTCTAATAATGATGATAATCATGGCATTATGCCTGGTGTGTGCGGGTAATGCATCGGCCCAGGCCCTCACTGTCCCATACTGGTCGATTATGCCTCCCTATAATGTTCTATGGCCCTTATGGTCTCCCGGTTTATCGCCTATCGACCCGGTGACAGGCCTTACAACCCCTTTGGTGAGTTCAGTTACCAGGAATACAGTACTTCCTGTCCAGCCAGGATTGGTTTGGGATCCTTGCCAACCGGTCCCCTACCTTCTCTATAATACTCCGCCGACTGTTGGGTCCGGGCTCCTCTATTATCATGAGGCATACGGTCTCAATCCTTGGCCTCCTGCTTATATGCTTGATGCTATTACCGGGGCACCCGCTCCTATTCCCCTCCCCCAGTTAACTCCTTTCTCACCTACCTATTTATCACCATACGCATCCGGTGAATGGGAGTATTATGTTCCCATAGCGAATATCTACTATGCCCTTACTTTCGGGTTAAGCGGTCAGGCATTTTTAGATCTGCTTGATCCCTTTGATATCTGGGGGCCGGTATTACGAACGGGTGTTCCTACAACGCCAATAATTTTCTAGGTTAAGATAATATACCTATTATGATGGAGGAAACACTATGCATAGAAAAAAAAGAATTGTATTTATAGTAATGACTTTGACGATTCTTTTAATCGCATTACTTGTTGCCGGTGCACAGGCAGATTATTGGACTGCTATGCCGCCTTACAATGTCTTGTGGCCATTATGGTCGCCTGCCTTATCTCCCGAAAATCCTGTGACCGGCGTAGCAACTCCCCTTGTAAATGCAGTGACAAGACATACCATACTTCCTGTTCAGCCTGCAATGCTCTGGGACCCTGCATCACCGGAGGCAAATAATGGTCCTTTGCCCTGGTTAGCGTATAATACTCCTCTTGCTCTTGGCGGCGGGCTCCTCATCTGGGACCAATACTATGGGATGAGGCCATTTCCACCGGATTATATGGTAGATCCTGTCACCTCAACCCCGGTCCCCATTCCGCTGCCCTTATCATATTGGCTCCTTCGGCCGATTGAGTTTGAAGAAATCAATGCGTATCATTTTGTCTTAGGAAACCTTGTGTATGCCAACACCTATGGGGTTCCGCTGCTCAATCTGCTCACACCGCAGGAATTTTGGGGTCTGCCGCCACTGACTGTGGGTGTATATTAGAGATGTAATTCGTGTAAATTTACATTTAATCCATTTTATGAGACTTAGGAAAAGGAGAAAAGATGAGTAAAAAATCCATAGTATTGATTCTAATCTTAATTATAGTCTCGGCTTTGATAGTGTCCTCATCCGCCAGGGCTCAAGATTGGGCGAGTATGCCTCCTTATAATTTGCTCTGGCCCTTGTGGGCTCCGGTATATTCACCCCCTGATCCTGTCACGGGTGTTCCGACTCCTCTATTAAGCGAGGTTACAAGCAGCACAATATTGCCAGTTCAGCCAACTTATTTATTTAATCCTAATGGATTTGAGTTTCCAATGGGCTATGTCCAACCATGGCTTTTGTATAATAGCCCGGTAGGTGTAGTATACTATGATACTTTTTTTGGCATAAATCCATTTCCACCGCCTGATCTATTGGATTCAGCAACTGGCACACCACTTCCAATCCCCTTACCACTGAATTGGTCAAGTCTTGCAATACCACCCCTTTCACTCGCTTTATATACATTTGAATTGGGAAATTTAAGCTACTTGATTGCCTATGGAAATGATCTCGGGGTAAATCCGGCATCATTGCTGACCTATTATGATGTATATGGAACACCGGGAGTATTGACTGCTCTGGGCTGGTAATAGTTGCTGATTAAAGTAATGAGAAGGGATGAGGAGAAAGCGTCTCTTCATCCCTGAATTATAGGGGGGGATAACTTCAATGGCATGACAAAGAAAGCCAGCATCTAATACGTAAGTTTTATGCTATTAAAACCGCCTGTAATTCTAATATATGCGTCATTTGCACAATAACTACATTACAACAACTACACTATATATTAGGAAGGGGGGATGTGGAGAGCCTTCAAAATAAATTTCTTATTTATTAATTAATAATCTATCATACTCTTGATCCTTATTTTTGAAGATGGTCGCAGTTTATGATTATTTGATTATAACAAAATATATTCTCTTTAATTAGATCAGAATAGTATATATTATTCTGATAATTTTTCTAAAGTGTTTTCTAAAGTTCCCCAGCGCCAAAGCTCCCCAGCACGCTCACTTCTCAGCTCCCCAGCTCCTCATATATTCATTTCCTTTAATTCTATATTTAACAGTCTATTCACAGGCCCTATTCTTCCTTTTTTTGACCTCTTCTTGTTATTCTTAAAGGATCAATATCTTAACAGATGCATTATGAAAGGAGGTGGTTCATTTGAGGGGAAATGGTTAAATATATCATTGAGCATAAGTAATGAGAACATTACACAGTATTACCTCATTATATAAAGTAACTTTAAAAATAAGTGGAGGAATATATGAGTATGTTAAAAAGAAGCAGAAACTTTATTTTGGTACTAACTTTCATGATGGCTTTTTGCCTGTTGTTTATTGGTGGTGCAGCTGCTCAGTATTGGACGATTATGCCACCCTATAATGTCTTGTGGCCATTATGGTCTCCCGGATTATCACCCATTAGTCCTGTAACAGGCCTCACAACGCCACTCGTGAGCTCACTTACAAGGGATACAGTGCTTCCGGTCCAGCCTGGGTTGGTATGGGACCCATGCCAGCCAGTCCCCTTTCTTCTCTATAACACCCCGCCGACAGTAGGATCAGGGCTCTTATATTACCATGAGGCCTATGGTATAAATCCATGGCCACCAGATTATATGCTCGATCCTATCACCGGCGCTCCCGCCCCCATTCCTTTGCCCTTAGCGCCGACTCTATTGGCGCCCTATGCATCAGGCGAATGGGAGTATTATGTCCCCATAGCCAATATCTATTATGCACTTACCTTTGGACTGAGCGGTGCGGAATTCTTAAACCTCTTGCAGCCCTTTGATATTTGGGGTCCGGTGTTGCGCACCGGTGTTCCGACTACACCCATAATTTTATAGACTTAGAGAATAAAATAAAGGTAAAATGGAGAAGACACTATGCATAGAAAAAAATGGAATATATTTTTAATAATGATTTTAACCATTTTCTTGGGTATGCTACTTATCAGTACAGCCCAGGCAGATTATTGGACTGCCATGCCACCCTATAATGTCTTATGGCCATTATGGTCGCCTGCCTTATCTCCCGAAAATCCTGTGACCGGCGTTGCTACTCCTCTTGTTAATGCCGTGACCAGACATACAATACTTCCGGTTCAACCTGCAATGCTTTGGGACCCTGCATCGCCTGAAGCAAATAATGGCCCTTTGCCCTGGTTAGCATATAACACCCCTCTCGCTCTTGGTGGCGGGCTCCTCATCTGGGACCAATACTATGGGATGCGACCATTTCCGCCAGACTATATGGTAGACCCTGTCACATCAGCCCCGGTCCCCATTCCTCTCCCCTTATCCTATTGGCTTTTAGGACCGATTGAGTTTGACGAGATCAATGCGTATCATTATGTTTTAGGAAACCTTGTGTATGCCAACACCTATGGGGTACCATTGATCAATTTGCTCACGCCTCAAGAGTTCTGGGGTTTGCCGCCACTGACTGTGGGGGTCTATTAAACAATAATCATAGGTAAATAAATGTGATCAATTATGTTATGGAGAAATATAGGAAGGAGAAAAGATGAGAAAAAAATTCTTATTATTGATTTTGACCTTAATGGTGGCCTGGGCTTTAATATTATCCTCATCTGTTCAGGCTCAAGATTGGGTAGCAATGCCTCCTTATAACCTGCTTTGGCCTCTGTGGTCTGAAGTCTATTCCCCAATTAGTCCTACCACGGGTCTTCCGACTCCCCTATTAAGTGAGGTTACAAGCAGCACAATACTGCCTGTGCAGCCGACGTATTTATACAATCCCAACGGATTTGAGCTCCCCATGGGCTATGTGAATCCCTGGCTCTTGTATAATAGTCCTACAGGAGTGATATACTATGATGTCTTTTTTGGATTAAATCCATTTCCACCTCCTGAGTTGCTCGATCCGACAACAGGCGCCCCGGTTCCAATCGCCTTGCCATTGGGCTGGTCTATTCTTAAACCACCGCCCCTTTCACTCGCCTTATACCTTTTTGAATTAAGTAATCTTTACTATATGATTGGGTATGGAAATGCCCTTGGCACAGATCCGGCGTCGCTTCTGACCTATTATGATGTATATGGAACTCCAGGGGTCTTGACCTCTACCAGTTGGTAATGTGATTAATAGAAAGATGTTGAAGGGGGAGATACATAAAATATCTCCCCCCTTTTATATAGATCCTCTATTCAGTAAGTTGACATAATATTTTTTTTTGTTTTATACTAAAAAATATGAAGTAGAATAATTATAAAATGTATATAAAAAAATGGCTCACCTCAATTTGGATACTGATTCTATTATTTCAGGGTAATGCTCTTTTTGCTATGGGCAAAAGGCCTCAAAATCCCCGTTATAATGTCCTTTTAATCACTATAGACACCCTGAGGGCGGATCATCTCGCCTGCTATGGTTATACACAAATTAAAACACCGCATATAGATGGGTTAGCCAGTGGGGGAGTGCTATTTACTCAGGCAGTAACACCGGTACCTATTACATTGCCTTCCCATACATCTATAATGACCGGACAATATCCCCTTCAGCATGGTGTGCGTAATAATGGCAATTTTATCCTCGACCAAAAAGCTATTACCCTCGCGGAGATTATGAAAGAGAATGGTTATCAAACCGGGGCGTGTATTGGCGCATTTGTGCTTGACTCGGCCTTCGGGCTTGATCAAGGTTTTGATTTTTATAATGACGATCTTCCCGCGCGTAGAAAGCAACAAACCGATCTTCTTTATAATGACCGTAAGGCGGAGGAAATAACCGCCACCGGACTTAGATGGCTTGAGGAAAAAAAGGATACACAATTTTTCCTCTGGCTGCATTACTTTGACCCGCATGCAAGCTATTCGCCTCCTTACCCCTTCTCCCGTGATTATCAGTCGCATCCCTATGACGGGGAGATTGCTTATACTGATAAGTGCCTGGGAGATCTATTCCAGGGTATGGATACAATGGGCCTTCTGGATAAGACCTTGATCATTCTCACTGCGGACCATGGAGAAGGGCTTGGTGAACATAAGGAAGATACCCATGCTATTTTCATTTATGAGGCAACGCTCCATGTTCCTTTGATCATAAAGGGGCCTGGGGGAGTTATACCCAAGGCAAAATCTATTTCAGCGATGGTGAGCATTATAGATATTCTTCCGACGGTTCTTGAATTATACGGGATTAAAAAGCCTGCCAACCTTGCGGGTAAAAGCTTACTGCCGTTAATAGGTGGAGGAGCAGACCAGATCCATGAAAAAATCTTGGTTGAGAGTCTCTGTCCGGAGCTTAATTTTGGCTGGAGTCGGCTTGAGGGAATAAGAACCGGCACGTGGAAGTATATCCGTGCTCCCCTGCCCGAGATTTATAACCTCAAAGATGATCCTACGGAGAGAAAAAATCTCATCGAGCAGAATAAAGAGGCCCGCATCCGGTGGAAGAAAGAGCTGGATGGACTAAAAAATACTTATCATACAGACTCTACACCGGGTAAAGAGATTAGGATGAGCTCCGAAGTGCAAGAGAGGTTAAGGAGCCTTGGCTATATTTGGACCGGCCACGAGAAGGATGAGACAAAAGAGAGGCGAGATCCAAAAGAGATGATCCATCTTATGAATGTCCTTAACCAGGGAGTAAATTATCTGCAATCATATTATTATGATCCGGCTATTGAGTGTTTTAAGAAGGTAATTGAGGTTAATCCGGACAATGACGCTGCGTATTTTCATTTAGGGGTCGCGTATCTTAAAAAAGAGCTGTATGATCTGGCAGAGAGTGCATTTAGAGAGGTCCTCAGGATGAATTCATCTTTTCTGGACGTTCATAATCAACTTGGTCTTGTTTATTATCTGAAGGGTGAGTATGATAAGGCATTGGAGGAGTTTGAATTGGCAAGGGTCTGTGCGGAATATCCCGAGGTCCATTATAACCTCAGTCTGGTATATGACAAATTGGGACAACCACAGAAAGCCATAGCTGCCATAGAAGATGCGCTGCGATCTGATCCCAATTACGCTGATGCGTATAACCATGCCGGCAACATATTTCTTAACCAAGGTGATATGAATAAGGCTGCCCTTAATTTTGAGCGCACGATAAAGATCGACCCGTTAAATTCATCAGCCTATAATAACCTCGGTCTTATCTATAGTAAACAGGGCAAGATGCAATTAGCCCTTGAGCATTTTCAAGAGGCTGCCGCTCTTGATCCGGACAATCCGGAAGCACATAATAACTTGGGGGGGATTTATCTTGGCAAAGGCAACTATCATGAAGCTGTGACTGAATGTACCAAGGCCTTAACACTGAGGCCCGATTATAAAAAGGCCCTTATCAATTTGGGGATAGCTTATTTCTATCTTAGAGATTATACACAGGCAGAGCACGCATATCGCAGGGTACTTGAGCTTGATGATAACTATCCTGAACTCTATAATCAATATGGACAACTCTATTTGGCAAGGGGAGAATTTTCAGAGGCGCTGTCCTGCTTTAAAAAAATGGTTTTTCTCAAACCCAATGATCCTGAGGCTTACTATAATATGGGCAAGGCGTACCAGGCTTTGGGAGACAATGACCAGGCTATTTACAGCTGGGGGAAAGCCCTTTCTTTAAATCCTCATCTTAACGGAGTACATCTTAATTTAGGGAACGCCTATTTTGAAAAGGAGCTTGTTGAGAGTGCAATAAAAGAATGGAATATTGCCTTGGTAGGGAAGAATATTGATGTAGTGACACATCTGATAAATCTTGGTATGGCTTATTCTCAGATGGGGGAGTATGATAAGGCGATTAGGGCGTGGAAAAAGGCCAAAGAAATGAATCCCGAAGATCCTAATCCTTACTATTACCTGGGATCTGTCTATTATCACCAAGGACTGTATGAATTAGCGTACGGCGAAATCAGAGAGAGTATACGGCTTCAGCCGGGTAATCAACAGGCCTATTCACTGTTAGAGAAAATTAATGAACTGAGGAATTAATGATTTAAATAAATATAAATAAAAAAATAATATTGTTTGAAAATATTTATAAAAGAGCTATATTTAATATTAGAAGGGAAGAAATAAAAAATAATATTACATTAGTTATTAAGAGAAGAAAGGAGCATTTATAAAAAAATAGCAAAATATATAGTGGGCACATAGCAGGACAAAAAGAAGGCAGAGTGAAAAAAAGGTGAGTGTACTTTTTGATATAAATTCTGTGTTCTGAAATTGTCATTCCCCAGCAAAGCTAAGCCCAGCAAAAGAAGAGAGAGAATTAAGGGATAAAAAATTATTAGTGCTTTTTCAATAGAGAAGACTCCTCCATATATTATCACCTCCTCACGTTTTGAGACATATCTGCCTTTGGCCATAGGGCTATTTCCGCAACCTTTCGAAAGAAAGAGCTACATTTCATAAAAACCCACAGGGGGATGTATACCTGAGCGCCCCTAAAATGACCCACACCATAGCATACATTGATACTGTCCCACTGATGTCCATAGCTTAGGAAGGGAGGTGACCTATCAAAGACATAACCAAGAAGTAGTACCATTAACACCTTATTAATCAATAGGTGGGGGGAAAGATAATTAATATATGGAGGAATAGATTGATATGTTAGAAAAAAGCAGAAATTTTATTCTAATAATACCTGTAATTATGGCTCTTTGCCTATTGTGCTCCGGTAATGCAGCCGCTCAAGGAGGTATTAGTGTGGGTGCATATTGGACGACGCTGCCGCCCTATAATGTCCTGTGGCCATTATGGTCTCCTGCATTATCACCTGTAAGTCCCATAACAGGCGTCACAACGCCCCTGGTAAGCTCTCTTACCAGGGATACCGTGCTTCCGGTTCAGCCGGGATTAGTCTGGGATCCTTGCCAACCAGTCCCCTTCCTTCTCTATAATACTCCTCCCACAGTTGGTGCCGGACTATTATATTACCATGAGGCATATGGTCTAAATCCCTGGCCTCCTGATTATATGCTTGACCCGATTAGCGGGGCGCCCGCACCCATTCCTCTTCCTGGTGCATGGTCCCTGCTTTCTCCCTATGCATCGGGTGAATGGGAGTATTATGTTCCCATAGCTAATATCTATTATGCACTTACCTTTGGGCTCAGTGGTCAGCCGTTTTTAGACCTCTTGCAGCCTTTTGATATTTGGGGGCCGGTATTACGGGTCGGAGTGCCTATTACTCCCATAATTTATTGAGCCTCAAGAATTAAATATAACGTAGAATGGAGAAAACACTATGCATAGAAAAAAACAGAATATATTTTTTATAATGATTTTAACCATTTTCCTTGGTGCACTGCTTGTAAACCAAGCCCAGGCAGATTATTGGACCGCCATGCCACCTTATAATGTCCTGTGGCCATTATGGTCGCCTGCCTTATCTCCGGGGAATCCTGTGACCGGTCTCGCAACTCCCCTTGTCAATGCCGTGACCAGACACACTATACTTCCGGTTCAGCCGGCAATGCTCTGGGACCCAGCCTCACCTGAAGCTAATAATGGGCCTCTGCCATGGTTAGCGTATAATATTCCCCTTGCTCTTGGCGGCGGACTTATAATATGGGACCAGTATTATGGCATGAGGCCATTTCCACCGGATTACATGGTAGACCCCGTGACTTCAGCTCCTATTCCTATTCCACTACCCCTTGCCTATTCATTGCTCGGTCCGATAGAATTTGAAGAGATCAATGCCTATCATTTCATCCTGGGAAATCTCGTGTATGCCAACACCTATGGAGTGCCAATCGCTACTTTACTGACAGCCCAGGAGTTTTGGGGGCTGCCATCACTCACTGTAGGAGTATATTAAATTATGTATATATTGTATTTTTAATTTATCTGACTACATAGGTTATATGCTCTATGGAAAGGAGAAATAATGCGAAAAAAATCTATAGTATTAATTTTGACCTTAATTATGGCCTGGGCTTTGATAGCTGCCCTATCCGCTCAGGCTCAAGACTGGGCAATCATGCCCCCTTACAATCTCCTGTGGCCGCTCTGGTCTTCCGCCTATTCCCCAATAAGTCCTGTAACGGGTCTTCCAACTCCATTATTGAGTGAGATTACACGCGATACCATTCTTCCGGTTCAGCCGGCCTATTTATTCAATCCCTATGGATTCGAGTTTCCCATGGGCTATGTCCAACCCTGGCTTCTGTATAATAGTCCTACAGGTGTAGTGTACTTTGATACGTATTTTGGTATCAATCCCTTTCCTCCTCAAAATTTACTCGATCCCGTAACAGGTGCCCCGGCTCCTATTGCATTGCCATTAAACTGGTCCTTGATTGAAATACCACCTCTTTCACTGGCGTTGTATACCTTTGAATTGGGTAATTTAAGCTATATGGTAGCGTATGGTAATGATCTTGGTATAGATCCGTTATCATTATTAACCTACTATGACGTGTATGGCACACCGGGGGATTTGGTTGCTTTGGGCTGGTAATTTTTAGCGCGTAAGGAATTAGGTTTTGGAGAAGCTCCGCCTCACACCGCCTCACATCGGGACGGTGAAAGGCGGAGCTTCTCCAGTAAGCAGGGGGGTAACATATGAATCAACCAATGCATACAACACAGAAAAAACAAGAGAATAGGGGAAAAAGGCATTATAGGCTATTCTGGCTCTTGACTATATGGATATATGCCACACTGCGCAAAAATCCGATGTTAATGTCATATTATGTACAGTGGCCACTAATTTAAGAGAGTGCCCTCCCTTTGCATCACTACAAAGGGCTTCCATTACTGAGGTTGAGAAAAAAAAATGGGAGGACCTTTATGGAGGATCCATTATACTGGAAGATTTGAGCAAATATTCTGAAGCCATTCAACGCTATCTTGACGCAGAGAGAATAGATGATGGTTATGCCGACTTGCAGTTCCGTCTTGGTCGATGTTATTTGGCTATAGGAGAATATGATAAGGCAGGTGAAAGATATATCAAGGCCCGTGACCTTGATACTCTCAGGCTGCACGTGCTCTTCGCATCGCCTGTCGAGGCATGCCTCAATATGCGTTGGCGCATAATAAGCTGGGCATGGCCC
The DNA here is from genome assembly GCA_049472395.1 of bacterium. Lineage (GTDB taxonomy): Bacteria > SZUA-182 > SZUA-182 > DTGQ01 > JBLIRR01 > JBLIRR01. The sequence continues at coordinate 90,043 of JBLIRR010000005.1, forward strand.
TGCTTCGACTGAGAGCATTTGATGAGGCGATCAGCTCTTTTAAGAAGGCTTTGCACCTTCAATCCACTGATGCTCATATCCTGCATAACAATATTGGCGTTGCTTTGCAAAATAGGGGTGATTTTAAAAAGGCAATTAGTCATTTCAAGAGGGCGATCCGTCTTAATCCTGGTTATGCTTTGACGTATACTAATCTTGGCTCATTGTTTGATAGACTGGGTGAGTATGAGAAAGCGATACAATTTCTTTCAGAGGCTGTTCGGTTGTCTCCCGGATCTTTTCAGGCACAAAAAAAACTTATTTCTTTTTTATAGCATGTTCTGTATATCTTGATACTCAATATTTGCTCTTGACAGAATTTTTTAATTCCTTTGCCATCTTGTGTGATTATTTTATATTGTATACAATGAGTGAGCGATGAAAAAAAATATATTTATAGCTAATTTTTTTTTAACGACTTTTATTTTCTTAATGCTGGGATATGCAGGAATGGAAATCGAGGATAGAGAGTTGTCAGATACTATGGATAAAGATATTCAAACCGTGATGGTTTCACGCCAGGCAATGGCGGATATTATTTCTTATATGCACAACACGCCGGACCTGTTTGGACCAGTTAAATTAGAGAAAAATGTGTCCCTTAATCGTGAACAACGTCTCAAAGCATGGCATGTATGGCAGGCATTCCTTGATCATGTTCTTGCCATGGATTCCATCGGCATGAACTATTCCAAGATTTATAAAGAATCTAAAGGTGAGCGAAAGAAAGAGACCTTTCGCATTTCTTTTGCCGCATTTTTGGCTCAGTACAGGTATGCTATGGATTTTATTACTATCATAGAGCAAAATCCTGATTTTCATGTGGTACTGAATGAACCTGTTCCTGAAATCGGTCTTCCTAAAGGAACGTATGCCCGTTTGAAATTCAGGTTTCTCAATGTTATTCGGGGTGCAGAGTTTGCCTGTCTTAATGCTGTGTATAAATTTTACGGTCAAGATAAAGATTTGATATTAACCAGGGGTATGGAAGAAGATATTTCAGCCATCTGGGATGCGGGAAAGGGGAGAGGACCTTTGCAGACAGCGCAAAACGGGATTCGCATTCTTCAGGACAGTGCCTTTACCGCATGGTTTCCGGTACAAAAGGGTGTGTCAAATTTTATGAGCAAGATTAGGGTCAGACGAGGTGATGAATTTCTCATCACCCTCGAGCAGATACACAACATTATACCTGAATTAGAACCGGGCGATATACTTCTTCAGCGCCGAGAGTGGTGTCTTACTAATATTGGGCTTCCGGGCTTTTGGACGCATGCGGCTCTCTATATTGGTACTGCTGAAGAACGAAAAAAATATTTTGATGATCCGGAAGTTGTTCAATGGATTCACTTATATGAACGTAGCTCTAAAGATATTGAAGAGCTGCTAAAAGCAAAGTATCCGGAAACATATGCAAAAAGCCTTGAGCCCCAGGAAAACGGACATATGATAAGAGTTATCGAAGCAAAAGGGGAGGGCGTTATTTTTACTACACTTGAGTTTTCAGCATATGCGGACTCTTTGGCTGTGTTAAGGCCAAAACTATCCAAAAAAACAAAAGCCCTTGCAATTTACAGGGCTTTTCATTTTCATGGGAGACCATATGATTTTAATTTTGATTTTCTTACAGATGCGGCTCTGGTATGCAGTGAACTGGTCTATAAGTCATATTTGCCGGAAAAAAATGATGAAGGTCTCACTCTCCCACTGAGCGAGGTGCTTGGGAGAAAAGTATTGTCTCCAAATAATATTGCCCGCTTATTTGATGAAGAGTATGATTCAAATCCGCAACTTGATATTGTCCTGTTTTTAGATGGCGACGAAAAAACAAATAAAGCGAGAAGAGCTGATGTGGAAGCTTTTAAAAAAAGCTGGACACGACCCAAATGGCATATTATCATCAAAGACACTCTACTTGATCAGACAAAAGTTAAAGAAGGATAGCTCAATGTACGCAGGGATTATTACGATAATATAAGTAAGGCAAGAATCTGTTGATCGATGCCAGTTAATAACCTTGTTTATGTTGAGAGGAATAATGAAATGGCAAATAAAGAATTTGGCGGAGATAAAAAGGTAGGAAAATCACTATTAAGTAATATTGAAAACCGGTTCAAATATTGGGCCGTCCCCAAGATACCGCATTGTATTGAAACCTATCATCTTACCATAATGACACTGCTGTGGAGTATAACAAATATAGTGATAGGCTTTTTTGCTAAAAATAATCTTTCCCTCTTATGGTTGGTATCGTTAATGATTGTATTTCAATATGTGACTGATTTATTCGATGGAGAGCTGGGAAGGCAGAGAAATACGGGCCTTATAAAATGGGGATTCTATATGGACCATTTCCTGGATTACTTATTTTTATGCTCTCTCGTATTCGTAGGATATATGATCTCGCCGGTTGGATTGGAGATTTGGTACTTTGCTCTGGTGGTCATTTTAGGTGCATTTATGGTAAATTCATTCTTATCATTTGCTGCAACGAACGAATTTGAAATCTATTATTATGGTATAGGCCCTACTGAAACAAGGGTAGTTTTTATATTAATTAATATATATATAATATATTATGGGACCGACAATTTCAATGTCCTCTTACCACTTGTTGTAGTGGCTTGCGTAATTGGCCTTATAATAAACGCGTATCAAATTCAGAAAAGATTGTGGAGCTATGATATGAATCTAAAAAAAAGTCAATTATGATCATTTTTACTTGATGATCTTTAAAGAAAATGTGCATCTTACATGGCTACACAAATAATATAGGAAATAAAGAGCATAAATGATCAAAAATAGCCTTTTTTTACATAAATGGTGTTGCAGCGGCTTCTTTTATATTCACCGGGTGCGGAGAATGCACTGGATTGGCTTTGTCCTTATCGGAGCAGCACTAATGTGCGGTAATGTGTATGGAACCGAGCAATCCCCTCCCAATCGCCCCTCCCATTGGGCCAAGCCTATACAACTTGAGGGGGTTCCTAATTTTCACCAAATCTCTGAAACCCTGTATCGCAGTGCCCAGCCCTCTGCGGTTGGTATGAAAAATTTAAAAGCCATGGAGATAAAGACCATTGTCAACCTTCGTTCATTCCATTCAGACAGAGAGGAAATCGGGGAGCTAGGACTCGCATATGAACATATATATATGAAAGCATGGCATCCGGAGGAAAAGGAAGCAGTAAGATTCCTCCAAATTGTCACAAATCCCAGGTGTACACCAGCTTTGGTTCACTGCCAGCATGGTGCGGATCGCACGGGAACAATGTGCGCGCTGTACCGTATCGCCGTACAAGGGTGGAGCAAAGAAGATGCTATAAAAGAGATGACTCAGGGAGGCTTTGGTTTTCATAGTATATGGGACAATCTTCTTCAATGGATCGATGCCCTCGATATCGAAAATATCAAGAAGAGGGCAGGGATCTAAAATTTATTGCGCAGAAAAATATTAATTCTCATATAAGGAATGGGAGAACCTTTTCAAATCTTCCCTCGGAAGCATAAATAAGGGCTTCTAATTCTTCAGCTTCATCATCACGATAAAGGAACAAAGAGCGTGTGATAGCGTCGAGGGCCTCCTCTAACCATCCTTCCATGAGAAAGAGGAGGGCGGTCTTTTTCCATTCATCTGCCTGCTCACGTATCGTTATCAGAAGGCTGAGGTCGCAGTGGCATCGATAGCACTCAGTGCCTCCTTTGTAAAGTGCCTTGCACGTGGGACAATGCCATTTCCCCATGTCAACTCTCCAGATAAAAAAGAATTTCGGATAAGTCTTCAACACTGGAGGATAAGGCTTCAAAGTCAGGGTTACGGATGTTATCCTTAATAGCTTCGATGCAATCAATGACCTCTTCCTTATCCTCTTCAGGAATGGAGGACAACATTTTTTCAGCCTTTTCAACCAATGCCCTTCCCTGAACAATTTTATCTCTGTGGTTTTTGGTCAATACCGGTTCATCGGGAGAGCCCGATGTATGAGATTCTGTTCCAAATAAATTGTCGATTTTCTCCCTCGCTTTTTTCTTGTCCTCAGTCTGAAATTGGGATATGGCATTTTCTATGATAATATGTTTATTTAATCCGGTCCTCTTTTCAGTTGCAGAGACTCGAAGGATGCCATCCAAGTCAAGATCGAATCTGCAGATTATCTCATTGTGTGCCGGCACATGGCTGAGCCCCTCAACTGTGAAATCTCCAATACGAGTATTATTGAGGGCATCGGAATTTTCACCTTGATAAACTTTTATATCCACAACCTTTTGGTAATCAGCGAAGGTATAGAAGACCTCACTTTTTGATACGGGGATAGGTGTGTTTTTCTTTATGATCGGTGCAAAAACATTTTCATAGGGTAATCCATGAAGTTCTCCAAGGCAACTGGTACCGAATGTATAGGGAGTAATGTCGACAAGGACAGCCGAGACCTTTTCACCGGCAATCATTCCTGCCTGGATAGCCGCCCCCATCGCCACACACAGATCAGGCTCAAGCTCCTGTCTAGCTGTAATGCTCAGTCTCTCCTGTATCACCCTACTTATTATCGGTGTTCGTGTGGCTCCTCCAACCAAAAGAAATTGATCAATCTGAGTGGGCTTTAGATGGGCTCCCTCAAGGGCAATATGAATAGCTTTCAGGGTTTCTTCAATATACGGCAGGATCATCTCTTCATACGCATGTCGTGAGATCTCTAAGGAAAGATGATAGGGTTTGCCATCTTTCTCGGTGAGATATTCCTCTTCGATCATCGCGAAAGGCCGGTCTGTTAATTCGCGTTTAGCCTTCTCGGAAGCTCGCAGCAGCCTTGCGTGAAAACGTGAATCATTTTTTAATTGTTCTCTATGTTCCTCTCCCAGTTCTGTTTTTAAATGATTGAGAATAAATTCATATAATTTTTCATCGAAATCATCACCTCCCAGATGGTTATTTCCATGACTTGTCAATACCTCCACAACGCCTGCATGAATATTCACGACCGATACATCAAAAGTTCCACCTCCCAAGTCATATACTAATATCTTTTCCTCTTTATGATGATCTGTTTCATAGGAAAGGGAAGCTGCCGTTGGTTCATTGATAATGCGCATAACCTCCAGTCCTGCGATCTCTCCGGCATCTCGGGTTGCCTGGCGTTGCGCGTCCGAGAAATAGGCAGGAACAGTAATGACAGCTTTCTCAACTTTATAATCCAGGAATTTCTCAGCCCTTTCTTTTAAAGCCCTCAAGATGATAGCGGATATTTCCTGGGGACTATAGACCGTCTTTCCCATGGAGAGACGTTCATTGCTGCCCATTTTTCGCTTAATGGATTTTATAGTTCGGTCAGGGTAGAGCACATACTGATTTTTCGCCGGTTCTCCAACAAGTATTTGTCCGTCCTCTGTAAAGCTCACAAAGGAGGGCATGATCATACTATTGTTTTCCCCTACAATGACGAGCGGTTGGCCATTTTGCATTACAGCCACTTCAGAATTCGTTGTCCCCAAATCTATTCCGATAATGGTATCCATAATGATTTTTTCTCCTCATTTCCTCTATTATTAATTATATTTTTGTTTTTTATTATTCATTCTTTGTTCTGTTTACTTTCACTTCTGCAAGACGGAGTACCTCTGTATGCAATAAAAAGCCTTTCCTGATTTCTTCAATGACTAATCCATTGGTCACATTAGTCCAACTTTCCACCTCGATGGCTCGCATAGTATAGGGATCGAAGATCTTTCCCAGCGCTTCAATGGGAGAAACTCCAAAGGATGCCAATAGTCTGTCTAAATTTCGTAAGGTCATTTTCTGCCCTTCGATAAGGTCATTCTTGCTCTTATCTTCTTTCACTAATCGCTCTATAAAGGAGGAGTTTTGTTCTTGAACAACACTGATCCCCTGCTCCATACGGTCCCGAATATCTAATATACCTTGCAGTAATGGACGGATATGTAAAGCCTTCTGATGAGCCATCTCTGCCCCACACTGGTTTTGTGCCCGTTGGGCGGTCTCTATGGCTTGCCGAGTATTTTCGGACATTTTTTCACACTGGTCCATTCCTGCCTTCAACTGGCGGTTGGAAATCTTAATTTCCTGTTTTAATGCCACCAATTCCGACAAAAGAGAGAATAAGCTTACCTTCTCAGAACCTTCCCGTGATGGGGATGGGATATGAGAAATTTTATGAAGGGGTTGTTTCTCAAGCCAATGGTGAAATTTAATCATAAGCTGCGATTTTAGTTTTTCAATCCTTTCATCCCTCTCTTCTTCAGGCTGCGTGCGTGCCCTGTCGAAATCTTCATCTGAAGGTTCTTGAAAAATGCTCGTTTCCATTGATATCCTCGGATATGATAATTATTTGTCAATCATTGATTATCTATTGTTTTATTATCTATTATTTTATCGATTATTAACTATTGTCTGTTGATATTTCTTCAGTATTGCGTTGATCAATTCTTTGGGGTGAATTCTGTTCCTTTCCCTCGATTTTATAAAAATATCTTTTATATGGTGCGGATCCATATCTTCCACCGTAAACAATCGGTAATGTATTCGTTTTTTTAATGTTGATATCTTTTCATACGCCTCCCGAATCTCCATAAATTCATGAGGGAATCTTTCAGGTGAATATTGTTTGACTTTCCGGATATATGCCTCCTTTATCTCATCATCTGTTGCATTGGATAAAACCTGTAATACCTTGAACGGGTTTTTCATCTCTCACACTCCTTCTGCACCTGGCCCAAAAAGGGGCAATTGCCTGCTTCGGGGTGCTGGTTTTGACTTTGGTGGTTTCGGCTGAGTCTCTTTTGGTCTTTCTGTATTGAGCGGTACCACTGGTTTAAAGATTGATACCTGCTCCCTTTCATGAGGATTTCGTGTATAAAAAGGATGCCGCTTGTCCATAAAATCTTCAATCTCGCAGGCTGTCCTATGATCATTTCTATCCACGCACAGATCTTGTATATCTAGTAATTCGTCCTCTAATTCGCAATCATAATCCTTAAATACCCCTTTATTTCGACCAATATAGGAGAAGAAAAGAAAACGAGGATTTCGGCTATACTTTTTTGTGCCGCAACGGGCATACTGAAGCAATAGAGGATAAAGTTGGGCGCTTGCCAGATAATGACATATATCTAGCAATTCTTCCTCAGAAAAGGTAAGATGATGCATGGCCTTTTCCAAATAAGGACCGATTATCTTCATCTCTTTCCGCAAGGGTGGAGAGAGGGATTGATTATCGCAGACCATAGCAAAGGGCAATGTAATGAGGTTAGACACATCTTTAATTGATGGTTTCTGCTCAAGCCTTTTCTCGAGAACTTCAAAATAGGCAGATAAGGTTTTCCCTGATATATGCCAATTGACTCCTTCAAGGAGAGTATAAAAGTAAGCAAACGTATCGTTTTGAACCGATTGAAGCCCTTCTTGAATAAGGGCATGCCCTTTTTCTTCATCTTCCATAGCTATTTCAGCAATTCCCCAGATAATGTGCACGGTTCCCCGTCTTTTTGGGGAATATGATAAAGAAGACGCTATTTGAAAATCCTTTCTCGCCAGAGTGAATTTTTTCTTAGTAATTCGTTCGCGTGCAGAATGAATATGAATGGTAATTTTTTGATGAAGAGCCTTCTCATTTAAAGGATCAAATTGAAGAAGCTTATCCAAGTACTGACGGGCTTTTTGGAAAGCCTTTCTCTGAAAGGCAAATTTGGACAAGGATAGCAGAGCATCACTGTTATCAGGGAAGACATGGAGAAGTTTTTCCGTCCATTTTTGAGCGTGCTTTTGATTATTATGCGTTTTATAAAATTGGATAATCTTTTCATAAATCTCTTTCTCAGTAGGATCAAATTTCACACTTTCGGTAAGATATGAGATATAATCGTGTCTATGTTGTAACTTTTTTCCAAAAAGCATCGCATGAAAGATATTTTCCAGGGGATTTTCTTTTGGACAATGGTCTGCTATACGTCTGAGGATTTGGGCTATGGCTAAATCTTTTTCTTGCCGAGTCGGGTATCCCTCAGCACGGTTATGCTTAAGTTCATCAAGGCATGCTTCCCATGTATCAATAGCCTTGTCCCAATTACGTTGATTTTCATAAAAGAGGGCTTCTATCCTGTATCTTTCATATAAAGGGAGGGTATCGCCCCATAAAGATTCATAGCTTTTCAGGAGACTGCCCAATGAAGTTCCTTTCACTTGAGATAGATTGAGCATGATATGGACAGAGCTTTGCCGCAATAATTCCCGATCTTTGTCCGCATCCGGCGGCAGATGATCACTCATTTTCGTTACTATTTTGAGCATCTCCTTATGATTGTTCGATTGGCAGGCTTTTGTAAATGCAATGGACAAAGAAAGGAGAGAAGCGTGAGTTCCCACAATCTTATTTAAAAGATGAGTTTCTTCCGGAAGAAGAGAAGAAAGGTGAGGTTCGTGGGCAGAGCATATAATTGAATGAAAAAGCGGTAAGATACATGCTATTGGTGAATCCCCCGGCATCCGTTGAAAAATGTCTGCTGCCTCCTCGTCATTATAGTGATAAAAAGCAACAAGCCCTTTAATGAAAGCCTTCCAATCCCGGCAGGAAGATCGCACGCCTATGGGTTTGAGTATTTCGCCAATTCTATCCTCCTGTTTTGAAAATAGAGCGAGGAGCGCCTCTTCTATGCACCTATTATGCTTTACAATAATTGATTCCGGAGGGATAAGCTCACGAATGCCGGGAGTCTCAGCCAGGATAAGAAGGGCCACTATGGATTCCAATTTATGTAATTGTTTTGGATCGCTGAATTTATTTCGATGAGCATATAGCTCCGTGACCGCTTTTGGGTAATTCTGAACGAGAAAGAGTTGCTGTATATAGAAACAAATGTCAAGCTCTTTTCCATGCACACGTTTTACATGCTCATAGAGCTCAATGGATTCATGATGCATGCCTTTAAGTCCTAATTCCTTGACTCGTCCTTCATAGGATCGCATCAATTGATGCAATGCGACTTCATTGTCACCCTGTTTCATGGCACAAATAGCCTTATAGTTCTCAATGGCCTTTTTATATTGATTATTTTCCAGATAAAGGCGCGCGTTTTTTTCTAATTCTGTGAGGGGTATCTTGGTAAGATCGACTTTTTTAGATTTTTTTTTGTCTTTGTGATGTTTCTTTTTACTCATTCTTATTGATTCGCTTTTTTTCTATCTAAAAAGCCTACATGAGGGCGTGCCCTTAATTAATTATAAGAATATATGAGAGTTTTTTTCTATCGAGGATTAAAAAGCAAATCCATTATATCATGAGGAATAAAATATGACAATGGAAAAATGTTAAAGGCTTTGTTGACTTATCTATTTAATCAAATGCCATATCAGTCTTCCACACTTCCCATACTTTTCCTACTAAATCCGGACCGGGTTTAAGTGTCATTTTGCCTGGTTTCCATCCTGATGGAGTAGCTTCCGTACCTTTGCTCTCTCTCACGTGCTGAAATGCTTGGATCTGCCGGATGGATTCATTAACATTTCTTCCCACAGGAGGAGTGAGTACTTCATATCCCTGAATTACACCATCCGGATCGATAATGAATCTTCCTCTTGTTTCCACACCTGCATCTTCATCATACACACCATAAATTGTTCCCACTCTACCACCCGCATCTGATAACATAGGATAGGGTATACCACCGGATACCATTTTAGAAAGTTCGTTATCATTCCACATTTTATGCACAAAAATACTATCAACACTCATGGAGAGGATATCTACGCCAAGTTTTTGAAATTCAGGGTATTTTTCGGCAACTGCCGAAATCTCTGTTGCTCAGACAAAGGTGAAATCACCGGGATAAAAACATAGTACGACCCATTTACCAAGATATTCAGACAATTTTACCTGGATAAATTTACCCTTATGATATGCTGGGGCCATGAAATCAGGGGCCTTTTTCCCTACTTTAATCATTGAATGTGTCTCCTTTTTCATATTTTCTTGTTCTGTTTCTTGTTTTTGTTCTGTTTCACCAACAGGGCTGCCGGTTGGTCTTGCGCAACCGATTTTCATTTCTTCGCCCATATCGTGCTCCTTCTATTTTATCACTTTATATCTTTCAGCTCATGCTGAAGTTTATGAAAAAAACCTGAATAAACAATATGTTATATCTAGAAGATACCCTATTGTAACACATTTACCCATGGTATGCAAAATGAGACAGCAATTCTGTTACCCCACTCGCCACATGTTGTGTGCCCAAAATTAGAATTGCTGAAGATGAGAACTGCTGAGACTTTCTGCTTATATTTGACAAAAATCCGATTTGGGGATATAGTATGCTAGAATGTAAGAATAAAGTTCTTTAAAAAATAAAAAGATGCCCGAAATCCTTATCTCTATTCTTTCCTGAGCAGCAAGTAACTCACCATGTGTGACCGGCTAATTATCTACCCGAGAATGCAATTTTTTGTCATATTCCGGTGGAGAGTTCTTTTATTTTCTGACATATCCTTTCCGTTTGTGGTTTAAGAAACTTGAATGATGTTTACAGTAATAAAAAAACCCTGTGAAAGGAGGTGATATGAGAATTAACTTTTTATTGAGAGAAAGTTTTTCTTATAATTTAGGGTAAAGAGCTTAAACAGGAGGAGTAAGAAATGAGAAAGAAAGGAATTTATATTCTTATCATCATGGCCGTACTTATTGCCTTGAGCTTATGTTCTACCCAAAAAGCCAACGCATATTATGGTTTGTATGGCGGATATGGTCTTTATGGTTTGTATGGTGGTGGCTTGTATGGTTTAGGGCTTTATGGTGGTGGCCTTTATGGTCTTTACGGTGGCCTGTATGGTTTGTATGGCGGTGGTTTGTATGGTTTAGGGCTTTATGGCGGTGGCCTTTATGGTCTGTATGGCTTAGGTCTCTATGGCGGCGGCCTGTATGGTGCAGGGCTCTATGGCTTAGGTCTTTATGGCGGAGGTCTTTATGGTGCCGGACTTTATGATATGTGGCTATTTAGCCTCTTAGCGGGCCTATTGAGTCGACCAACCATCACGCCTGTCGAACCGACGGTCACGTTACCCGCAGCAACGCCGGCTGTAACTCCAGCAGTGACACCGGCTGTCACTCCTGTGACAACGCCTGTCACTCCTGTAGCTACTCCAGCAGCCATCGGAGGATTGATCCCGTTTTTCTGGTAGGTTCCAATTGAGGCAGTAATTCTCATTTTGTTGCGCAGATGACCTTGGGGGGGAGGGGGGGACCCCGCGTTCAAGGGAAAAACCTTCAAAATGACTATAACCACTACCTCACAAGACGGTGAATGATAAATCTGTTCATCGTCTTGTGAGGCTGTAGTGGTGCACTTCTTTTCCTATTTTTTTATTGATCCTGAATCTGCAAGTCTTCTTTGGAAAGGGGTATTTTTAACCTTATTTCTGTAATAAAAATATGCAGAAGACCTTGTCTCAAAAAATCAAGACAGTGATAAAGCAGGTTGAAGAGGGACTTTATTTTGAAGCTATTGATAAATTAGAAAATGATATTCTCGGTAAAATAAGCCCCTGTATAGCCCCTGATATACCTGATAAAAAGAGCTGGATAATTGACTGTCCCCTCCAGAATCATTTCCATACGGAAATTCCGCTTATCACAGATCTATTGATGGACATATAAGGAGCGTTATCTGAATTCGTGTACAAGAATAAAATCGTTATTTGCGCGAGTCCCGTGACACCCTATACACCCGTCTGGTTTCCCATAAGGGTTCGCTTTACCTTCAGGAGAATATTTCACCCAAAACCAATCGCCGGCAGAAGGATTGTAGTCACGAACCTTATACATCACAGTGATAGCCTGGAGTTTTTCAGCTCTGTTATAATTTTCCTTCACCTGAATAGAGCCATACTGCACAGGGGGTCTTGTTGAGTGAAAGATATGATCATTCACATAGACCTTATGAAGAGGTCCGTGAGGGGCGCGGCCTGGCTGCATGCCCTGGTGGTCCGGCCAAAATTTCCACTCCTTATAAGGGGATTCGTTTGTTATATACTCCCATAATTTTGCCGGATCTGCAGGAGGCATCTCCGAAAATGCTGCTCTCCCAAATATAAAAAATAGGGCGATGGATAGACCTGCAATAATTACTTTTTTCATTGGGTTCTCCCTTCCTATGGTGAAAAAGGTTGCATGATTATATTCCTACCACATACCTTAAATACACGATCACACCGGTCCATATTTGGCTTAGGGCGAGCATCACTGCCACAAGGTTACTAAGACCATGTACTAAAGGCAAAATGGTTTGTTTTTTCCTCGTGCTGTTCATATAAAGACCTGATCCCAGTCCGAATAGGATAATGAATGCTATTATCAATCCGATTTTACTGTGAACCTTTGTCATAAAAAATCCATGCCAATAAAAATACACAATACTCATGCCGCCAATAAGCCCTCCTACAAAGAACATCGACACAATGATACCCAGTATCACATGGCGCTTCCATTTAAAAGTGGTGTGTTGATGAGCGTGTAAGGATTTAAAGCGCGCAAGACCTAAATAAAATACATAGAAGCTGAGCAGAATACCGAATATTTGCCCCATGGGATGAATTAAAAGCATATCTTTCTCCTTTGGACTATGATTTATTAATTAAACAAGTAATTTTGCTCATTCTCAAGGGTTTCATGCCCCCTTTTTTTGACTTTTTTCCCCACTCATTGACATTTGTGGTTATGGAGGGAATAAAAAAAGGGCACGGTCTTAGTTGAAGACCGTGCCCTCCTTTTTTATGCGTGTATGTATTAGTAATAATATTGATATTGAGGCGCATATTGCTGTGTAGCCTGCGTTTGAGTAGTAGCCGGGACGCTTTGATATCCATAGGGAGCATACGCTGACGTGGTGGGAGCAGCAGTATAACCGCCACCATAAGAAGGAGCATAGGCACTTCCATACACAGGAGGAGCAGTCACTAAACCACCTGAGTAAGCGCTGTATCCCGGATTGATTCCATAACTTGCACCCGAATATCCCAAACTGCCGAGCCCTGATGAAATACCGAGCCCACCAAAACTGCCTAATCCGCCAAGCCTTGATGAAATGCCGAGCCCACCTATGCTGCGTATGCCACCAAGACTTCCGAAGGAGCTTATGCTACTGCCTAAACCGCCAATTCCACCTACTCCACCAAATGAGGTGGGCAATGAAAAGCTCCCTAAGCCACCGGAGGTATATGCAAGAGCATAACCCAAAGCTGCGGTGGAAGGATTTTGCATCAGGCTCGTTGCCATCATCGCAGTCGGATCCGGTCGAGAAGCAGCATATTGATATCCCTCGCCAAATGCGCTGCCTGCGGTAGAAGTTTCAGTATACACACCAGGTGTTGACTGGACAACAGGAATCTGACCAGTTGAGAATATACCGTATGATGCTTGTCCAAATTCACTTCCCATACCGCCATATATTGGAAGAGGAATGGCTCCCATACCCATGCCGGTTACTTGATAACTTACCGACTCGCCAGTTAATGGATTTGTATAGATATAACCTTCTCCGACCTCTCCATATCCAACATCGGGCTCATAATGCCATGTTTGAATTACTTCGCCCCATGGGGAGGTCATTGTATCATGTTGATATAAATCTGCGCTTCGCTCCGCGTCTTCTTCATCAACCATTCCATGATCGCCCCGTGTTCCTTCATTTACGCTTTTGCCGACAACGATGTCGTCCTCGTATTCATCTGCTCGCGTTATAGGTGCACTGCTCATGAAAGATACTGCAAAAATAAATAATACTAATGTGATTAAACTCAATAACCTTTTGAAAGACATCTTCTTCTCCTCTATAAATTTTTTTGTAACATTTGAAAAAATATTAAAATAAAAAATATATAAATTAATACATAGTAATAATAATGCTATTTTAGTTTTTATATACATACCCCCTTTCTATGTATCAGTATTTTAAAAGCTTATTTCATTGTTGCTGCATTTGTTACTTATTGACCGAATAGAATAAAAAACCTTTCAAAATAAAATAATTTAATCATTTTCACAAGGCTCAATGAATATCTATCAGTTTGATACTATTAACAAAATGAGTATCCTTTGCAATGATGCTCAAGGAAGGGGAGCGCAAGGGGCAGGAGAGCACCTTTTTAAATAAGTTCTATGCACTATAGAATAGGAGTGCGCAATATCAAAGAATTTACTTTTTATCTCCGAGATTTATAGTATGAGAATCGCTTATGCATTATTTGAAGTTTATTAGTATAGAGGTTTCTCAGGATAATAATAACAGAGGGAGGATATGTCCGAAGAGCTTTCATACGTCTTGATAACGCCCTATACAATCAGAAAATCTCGAACCGGCGGAGTTATGGCACGGCTTCTGTCTCGCACGGATCTTGATCTTGTGGGGACTCAGATCCTGGCCCCAACCAAAGAGTTTGCAGAGCAGTATGCTGCCCTAGTGAAAAAGACCGTGAGCGAGCGAGATCCCAGGATCGCTAAACTTTTCAGCGACTATATTAAAGCCAACTTCGTTCCCCACTCAAATGGTAGGCGCGAACGTATCATGTTCCTCCTTTTCAGGGGCGAGGATGCGTGCAGAAAGCTTTTCCACATGGTCGGATTTTTCCTCCTGGCAGCTAAGAGTGAGGAAGTAACCGGCGAGACTATCCGAGATACGTATGGTGATCTCGTCACAAGACGTGATGGTGCGGTAAGCTATTTTGAACCTGCGGTAATGACTCCTCCCTCACCTGCACATGCACTGGAGAAATTGAGTTTATTTGCAGAATTTGCAAAAGGTCAACCCAATATAGTGGATAATATTGTGGGCCAGGAAGATCATGGAGAGAAGACCTTGGTTATGATAAAACCTGACAATTGGCGACATCCAAGTACCAAACCGGGTAATATCATTGATATTTTGAGCCGTACAGGATTGCGTATCGTGGGATGTAAAATATATCAGATGTCGGTCGCTGAGGCACTTGAATTTTATGGGCCAGTGAAACACATACTCTATAAAAAGTATGCCCCTCTTATAGGCGAGCGGGCCCGAACAGTCCTTGAAAGGGAATTTCAGATTCAACTGCACAAAGGTATTGAGGCTGAACTCAGCAATGTTGTGGGAATTGACTATGCGAATGAGCAATTTGCTCAAATTATCGAATTCATGTCAGGCAAGAATCCAGAAAATATTCTTCCGGAAGAATTGAATGCCCCGGGACAGATGAAGTGTATGGTTCTCATTTACGAGGGTAAAAATGCCATCAGAAAGATCCGTCATGTACTCGGCCCTACGGACCCGACCAAAGCTCCCGCAGGAACCGTGAGGCGCGACTTTGGACACAATGTAATGGTCAACACTGCTCATGCATCTGATTCATTAGAGAGCGTGCAGAGGGAGATGAACATTGTGAAAATAAATATCAATCCAGTCAGTGACATTATTAACGGATATCTGAAAGCACAAAGAGCCGAACTCATTGCCCTGAACAAAGGGTAACTTTATACCATGTGATGTGGAGACCGTTGGCGGCTTGAATTTTTTTCACTCACTCTTTTGTTGAAGGAGGAGAATAAGCCTTTTTAAGAATTCTTCCCTCCTTTTAAGATTCTCTCGAAAATCCATTTTATCTGTATCTGCGATTTCCATTCGCAGATCAGAAAGGTCACTTTCGAGGATCTCTTGCAGTTCACCTGCTTCTTGTCTGGTTAGGCTGATTTCAACCATTTTCTTTCTCCTTATCATAATAATTATTAATGCTCCCTTTATAAAAAAAGAGAACCACTACAACCTCTATAATAATCTACCCTTAGTGTATTTCTTCTGTCAATATGCACGGATTTGTCAGAATCCAAAAACCTTGAACCACGTGTTTTATATTCCTTATCTAAAGCATATTCACGTAAGTTTCATTATGACTTTGAGTGTTAATGTGTTTTTTTCCCTTCAGCCTTCGTGTGTCTGTCCAGCAATTCTCATTATGGCGTATTCCCAAAAGTATAAGGGATTCCTGCTATTTGTTGAGCGGTGTAGCGAGGTCTTTTATAGAACCTCTTAGCGACGTGGAGCGATAAAAAATTGCAATTGTCTGAGCGAAGCGAGTTTTTGCAATTTCGCGGAGCGAGCTTAGAAGTTCTTAAAAACTGAGCGTTAAGCGAAACGAATAGCAGGAATCCCTGGGCCACAAAACAATTGGCCAAAGAATTGCTGGTGTCTGTCCGTATGCAGGTATAAAAATTACCCTTTTCAAGGCTCATTCATACAACACATGGAGAAAACAGCCAAATAATTCTTCTCCCTTCCCCTCATCTTCATTCGAAGACAATGATAGTTGAAAGGGGACCAACGAGGTCCATGCGCTATAACTTTGGCCATTTTTTACCCGACATCGCCAATGATACCAAGGGATTTCATTGGTATTATACGGGATGTCATTTACATACCAGCTTGTTTCTGCCTCTCCTTCTTCAATAGCGGAGGCAGATGCAACCAGATGCTGGGAGGAAAGATCATCACTGTCATTATAAAGCTCAAATTCATAGGTGAGGGCATCATCAGAGGTTTGATCTGGATTGATGACCGTGAAGCTTACACCCCCTGCCCTTAAAGATTGGTAATAATAAGGAGATTTCGGAGTTGGCGCCAAAAAGGCAGCATCGCCCGTGGAATATGATATGCGATACCCTTTGGTACTATTGAAATTTGTATTTAAAGGAATTACCAAAATTTGAGGGTAGATGTCACAGAATAATTGATGCGACCATATTTGTGTACTATTGCCATTATCTTGTAAGCTGTTTAAATAGGTAAAAGAGTAATCACTCTCCATTCCGACAATCAGCACAACAAGGTCATCCCACTCACCATCCTCCGGAGTAATGGTGACGTTGAAAGATGTGCTGCCCTCCGGGGAGACAATGCTTAAATAATGACACGTGAGGTGTTTTAGATCTCCGTGAGGTAATGAATCACTATCAATACAGTAGTTCATAGAGGGAGCATTATCATTAGGATTTATGAATTGCTCTTCAAAAGCCACAGGAGGATAATAATCACCCTCTTCATAATTTTTTGCCAGATTAGCCAAGCGAAAGTCGGACAGTGCCTCAGAAAGACTCGTCATATCTTCATTCAGACAATATTCGATTGCTGCTATTGCTTTTAGAGTTGTATTATCAGAGAGCTGTTGTTGCAAGTATAAATCATATTGAGTGCTACTGTAATCAAAAACACGCTTGATAAAATTAGTCCCAAAATTTTCACTTAAAAATTTGGCCCATATTGCATTGCCGTATTCATAATACCCATTCACATAATCAATCGGTCTATAAGGATAATCAAACCAGCCCGTTTCCCTTGTGCCAGTTGTAAGCTCACCATTTATCTCATAAATCGGTTCATCCGCATCCCATTGGCCATTATGATTGGTATCATCATAAGGCGTTCCTAAATAATGTAAATAATCATTTACACTGTCAAATACCTCATCTTCGAGCCATACGGCGGTCGTCTCTTCCCACCAACAGTTATTGATACCGCCATATTCCTCAACCCAATGGTCATATTCATTTTGAATTATGTGAAAAAATTCATGCACAGCAGTCACCTTCATTAATCCCTCTTGGAGAGTCGGATCACCATAATCTCTTAATCCATCGTAACTGTTTCGTACTATGATATAAAGATATTCATCAGTATCATTTGTTGTCAATCCAAAGATATTGATGTACATTATATACACATCAACACTATCATTGCCTCCCTTCCCCTCATCGGGCGTGGGGGGTCTATATTCCCATTCATTGATAATCCAGTTCCATGCTTCTTCGAAGTAGCTGCCGAAATTCACCACATATGAAGGGATTGTCGTAGGGTCCTGATCCGAACCCGGCACCTGATGATACCCCTCTTCCGTATAATGAAGACGAAAATGATCAGTGTCATAGAAAAATAAGTCTACACCGGCTCCATAATAATCATAATCATATGGGTCACTCGGGCGATTCAGAATAAACCGGTTCTCCGGCCACAAGTTTTCAGAATAATGTCTCGCGCTGCGCATTAATTGGGTGCCGCATTTGGGGATATTTTTTTCACCATAAAAGTCTGGATCACCGCGAAAAAGCCTTTCTTTTTTTGAAAAAAGGGAGTGTATCTTCTGATTGAGAAGAAGGGAGTTTTCTTCTGGCGCATCCTCTGCCATACTTGGTAGGGAGAATACAATAATACATAATATTAGAATTATACCTTGTTTACTATATAATTTTATCATTTTTCCCCATATGCTATAAGAAATTGCTATTTTGACCCACAGAGAGTATACACGTGTGGCATAATATTTCTATTATATTATATCGGTATTTTGCGAAAGGAAAAAAGGTAGGAAGTTTCCTTATGTTATTGAGCCTTTAAACCCGCCATCTATATTTCCGTCTTCAGCATCGATCTCCTGGGCCAATTGTTCAATCTCTTCCTTTGTGATCATACCTTTTGCGATGAGAAGTCTTGTCAGCGCGGTGATATAGAGGCGTAATTCATCATTTTCATTCTCAAGGAGTAATATTCTTTTCTTTGTTTCATAAGAAGAACATGAACTTCTTTGACTGGCTAATTTTGATTTAAGACGTTGAATGTCCGCTTTCTGCTGAGTAAGATCACGGTTTTGGTCTGTGTCACTTACAAACATATAACTCATCCATCCCATTATACATCTCCTTTCACTATGACATGTTTATGCTCAATCCTATTTATCTTGTCGGCTATCTTGTATAATTCTCTTTAAATTCTTTTAACAATCTTTTGAGCAAAAAGTGAGGTGACATGGAATTCTTAAATATTGAGGGGAATTCCGGGAGGGCAAAGTGGTATTTTCTTTTTTCTCTTTTTATAAGAGAACCAAGCATAATTTTATTTATCCCCTCAGATAATTCAGAGAGCGACAGTTCAATGCCATGAGAGCGAAGCTCATTATCGATCTGAGAGGAATTAAATTCCTGCATATCCAGCATTAATATGACAATGATCTTGCCAATAGTATCGAGGTATTGGAAAAACATATCTATAATATTATTTTGAAATTCAACCTTTTCAATGATCTCCTCAACATCTGACAGTGATATTCTCCGTTTCTTCTTATCGCTTATCAGTTTAATGAGTCTATCGCACAAGTCCTGAATAAGATTGGGGAAACAGGAGGTCACATTGCATATTGCCTGAATGATTGTATAATTACCTTCAAAGTCAATACCCAATTCTTGCATCGGTTCATTAATAAGTTTGATTGATGATTCTTTATCCAAGGAAGTCAGTGTGATTACTTCCAGAAAGTTAAAGAGAGGAGATGTATAATCCCTGATTCTGGAATTAAGCTCTTCATACCCGGCGATGATTAATGTCAAATAATGTTCCTGGTAAAGACCCCGTAATGTATTAAAAAGGATAGATTTGTGACGGTGATCGATGGCAAGCAGTTCATCAATCTCATCAAGAAAAAGGGCAATCTTTACGTTGTGTTCCTTGCAGCACTTAATAATATATGATTTAAAATCATGCAGTTCTTTGATATCTATTTCCCCAAAGTCGAGACGGGCGAGGACATCCCTGCAAAATCGAAGAAGTATGTGTGACTGGTCCATGCCATAGTTGGAACAATCGATGTAAGTGGTTCGAAGATTTTCGTTTTGGGCGATTCTTTGATGGATTTGCATCAAGAGAGAGGTCTTTCCGAGGCGTCTTGAGCCTATAATGGCATAACATTTTTCTTGATGCTGCAGGATGGTTCTGATTTCTTTAATTCTGCCAAAAAATAAATTTATTGCAGGACCTTTTGTTTCATAAGGTGAGATATCAACAATACTTATTCGCTGTAAGATGATATCATGAATAAATGCCTTCATATAATCTTCAGAGAAGAGTATATTTAATATATCTTTACTCTGCAGGAGCACCAAATCCAATTTTGAATCCTTACATCGGCTTTCAAAGGCACGTGAATCCGTGAGATTAAGAATTAAGAAGACCCTTTCTGTTTCTCCCATGTGCGTAATCTTGTTGAGGAGTATATGAAAGTCTCTTTCATCTAAATTTTTCTTATGGAAACAGATCATTATCATTCCCTGCAACTTTTTCAAGCGAAAGGTAGGGACTCCGAGACGATACAGTGTTAATTCATCGGCTGTTTCTGACTTTATGATGGATAAGCCAAAAATAGAGGCCAAGAATTTCACTAATCCGTTCAATAAGCTTAAATCTGATATTTTTCCCCGTCGATGTCTTTTTTTCTCCGTTACGGCAACCCATTTTTTACAGAACTTTATAAGCACTGCCCATCGCTGCAAATCAAAACGAATGCTTTCAAGAAATATATGGGTTTTACGCTCTGCCTTGAGCTGAGAATCAAATTTAATAAACTGCTTTATGGGAACATCCTTAAGGAGGGAGGTGGAATATTCATTCATTATGTCAAGGAGATTGTGATTATCTTTGACCCATATAAAGAAAAGGGGAATGGAAAATGTATATTTTATTTCGCTTTCTGTAAACATGGCCTTGAGGATTCCCTTATAGGTAAAATTCTTGAGTAGAGTATTGAGTTTTTCATCTGAGATAAGATTTTCAAACGCACCGAGATTTTTTCGAATCTGCGAGCATGTTGCGCAGCCATTTGGAGACATCGCAAGAGCGGTAAATACCAGTTTCCCATAGCAGTCGGAGCTGTTCCAGGGGCGAACAAGGGCAGTACCAATGCGGGGCATGGAACTCTTAATAATATTTTCTAAATCATTATTATTTAAATTTGTGATGTTGTTCTTCTGGAGATATTTAATCACTTCTGAAAGAAGCACTTGAATGAGAAAGGTATGAGAGCCGGATAATTCTATTATTTCTTCCCCTATTTCATTGTAGTGGTCGGTATAATCGGAAAGCCTTTCTGTAAGACCCTTTTCCGCCTCATGTCGTTCCAGGAAATTCACATCTATGATTTCTTTGTTATGAGTCAAAAATTCTCTGCATTCGTTCTGCTCCGAGGACTCGATATATCCCGTGGACACAGCAATGATAAAGGTAAATTTATCCGAGGCAAGAATTTTATTAAAGAAATAAAAAATACCATTGTCAAGTCTTCCATCCTTGATCTCTTTTTCAAGGAGTTGATAATCATCTAAAAGCAATAAAATCTTCTGAGTGGTACCTACTTTCCGAGGAACAGTATTCAAAAAGTGATTAAATCGAGAATCAAAATCCTCCTCAAGGGGAGAGTGGGCTGTTGGCCAAACATTGATCTTAAGTCGCTTTAGACTTTTTTCTATTACTTCGATAAATTTGAGAATAAAAGAGTGCGTATCTCTAAATTCCCAATAATTAAGGCCGGAGAAATACGCTGTTATAAAATGTTCTCCCAGATAGCCTGTATTAATTTTCCAGATTATTTCACTTTTTCCCGTACCCCAGAATCCATTGAGAATAATTTTCTGAGGGGGTGGGCTCTTCTCCAGAGTGCTTTTAATGGTTTTAAAAATTGATTGTCTATCAAAATTAGCCCTGATCTCAATTTTATAGACATTGCTCTTGCACTTTTGAATATAGGTTTCAAGTTCATCCTGAACCATTATATTATAAGCATAGAGAACCTCATTCTCTCCTCCTAGAAGTAATTTTTTATACCCCTCTTGATCAGGCTGATAGTATGCACTACATCGAATGCATGCCTGCGTTTCGATTATGGAGAAGGTATCACCTTTATAATTAAGAATATGAATTTTTTGTTCTTCAAGGCTCACTAAAATCTCACACACACCATCATTGTTAAAATCAGCGATGAGGATGTCATTAATAGAAGAGCCTGCAACATGCTCCCATTGGAGCTTCCCCTTCCCGTTAAATGCCTGGATTATCCCTGACGAATATCCCACAATAATCAATACTCTTTTTGTATTCTTAATGTGAAAGGCGTTAATAGCAACAATAGGGGTGTCATGGGGGCATTGCCAGCTTTGCAATTCGCTGCCTTCCGCATCAAGTACAATGACCTTTCCAAACCGTGTGCCCACGATGATCTCTTCATTATGGTCCCTATTGATGTCAAAGGGACAAATCGTGTGCGCAGAATAATGGCCCGTATAGTCCAAAAGGGCATTGTTATTAAGATCAAATAACTTAAGAGAGCCATCATGGCATAGTAATATAATTTTCCCTGTACTATCTGTCTCACGCAGGATGGCCGCATGAGTAATATTAATAGGTAAATTAAGGCTTATTTCCTTTTTCTTTGTGCCATCATGGCTGTAAATGTGGATTGTGCCATCGGCATACACAATTATTATTTCTGCTTGACTGCTGTGAATATTATCCTTAATGACGACAATGCCATTACATGAACCCTTTACCTCCCACTTGATAATACCTTTAGAATCAATGATATACACGTGATTTTTCCTTGAAGAGAGGATAATTTCCAAAACTCCGTCGCTATCAATATCATGAGCTGTAATTGAGGTTACAAAGCCTGCTGTAGGGTATTTCCAGATAAGGTCCATTTTGTTTTCCAGCAGGATTTCAAAATTTTCCAAAGCCTTTTGATAATTGCCTGTCATAAGATCATCTTTGGCCATCTCAAGAAGATTAACCAGATCTTTCTTTTCCAGTTGGGCCCAGGAAAGGTTTAATTTATTGAGCAAATCATATAATTCTGTTTTTTTGGCTGTTCGTGCGATCCGAAGAGAGGCATGGACAATAGATAATATAAAATCATTGCGTATCTCGCTATCTTTTTCATTAATAAGTAAGTCTTTCATCATTTTTATGCTGCGATCAAATTCAAAGTCGAGCATTTTCACAAAGGATTTTATGGACTCGCTCCGCACAATGGAAGAGACATCATGCATACCTTTCTCAAGGATGGTAAAGACCTTTTCTGTGTAATGGTGATCATAGGTCGCAAAATGGACAATTTTTGTTCGTGCAAAACCCCGTAAGTATTCATCTTCATAATTGCTTAAGAATTCTAAGAGTTTCATCTCCTCTTGAGTGTTATTGAAGAGATTCTTATAAGCATGCTCAATTATTTGTGATACCTGATGTATTTCCACGAGTTTATAACAATTGACTGTTTTATTGCTTAAACTTGCGAAAACATCATAAAAATTGGGATTCACAAGGTGCCCCACATAGATGCTCCACACATTATGCTCTGTTTTATATTCCCACATGAATTCCCCGTTGGAATTTAATATATATACATGGTTATCCTTGGTGCCAACAAGTATCTCGTAATTGTGGTCATGATTTATATCACAGCAGTGAACAGAATACACTGAGTCTTTTGTTTGAAATTGCCATTTTTGCCTGCCATAACAATCAAGCATATATACAACACAAGAATCAGAGCTTATGACAAGCTCATTCTGGCCATCAAGATCGATGTCTTTTGCGAGAATCGAATAGACAGCACCCTTATCGGGAAGAGCAAAGTTATAGAGGAATTGTTGCCGATGAATATCCAACACAATAATGTTCCCTTTGTTGGTGGCAGCAATGAGATTATTATAATCAGAAGAATTGGCATTTTCACCCTCTGTATCTATAGAAGTAAGGCAAATGCCGTTAATTATGCAGTGAGTACCATAGCTGAATTCCCATTCTATTTCACTCAAATATTTTATAAAATAAACGGTTCCGGATGTTGTTCCTGCAATTATAATGTCTTCGTCTTTTCTATGGGTTGCAGTCACACATGTGACGGGAGAGTTAAGAGTGTAATTCCATAAGAGGTTTCCATTGACGTCGAGAACATAGACGGAGCTGTCTAATGAACCGGCAACAATGAGCTGTGAAGAATCATCGAGTAATTCATGCGTATATAAGGATGTTATTTCGTTGTGAGCAGTAAATTCCCAAATAATTTCTTTTTTTACGGAAAGAGAATATATCTTATGGTCTCTTGAGCCGACTACGATCTGTTTTTGGTGTTCGTTTTTCCCCAGATAATCTACTTGACAAATAGAGGTGATATCATCTCCTGCTTTGAAGCTCCAAATAAGGACCATTCGATGCTTTTTTAAACGTAATGCACGTTGCAGTTCGTGCAAATAATCTTTATTATTTGGAGTTGAATTATTCATACTCATTATTCAAGCCCTTTTTTTATTATATGATGTTTTCCATTACGTGAAGCCCTTTTCCAATCTTAATTTTTTTCCTTCTGGCCCTTGACAAAATAAAAAGATTTATTTATCATATACCAAAATACTTATACTTTAATTAAGATGGATCTATAAAAAAAGGGAAAAAGAGCGAGTATTTAAAAAGAGGGAATAAAAAAACGCAAGAATTTTATAAGGCTGGTTTCCGACACATCCTCATAAGATTCTTAAAGATGCTTCTCTTTTTCCCTTCATTCCTGTTTTTTGTAAGACGATAAATAATTGAGAATCTTACGCTAACTATTTGTTTTTTAATAGTTTATTTATTTATAATTTCTTTCTAATCTTTTATAGTTTTTATTTTTATGCATGGTAACAATTAAGAAATTTTTTTAATTTTATCGGTCTGAAGCAGAGTGTGGTGAGAAATATGGATCAGATGGCAATCTAATTGCATCTTTTTTATAAAAAAGTAACAATACCTAATAAATTAATTGAGAAAGAAGGGGGGCATTATGCATTAGTAAGTATGTATTTTAGAAGTAGGGAGAAATATTATGAATTCGGGATTAGAGGTAAAGGATAAAAGTAGTGAATTAAATCGTATAATCTGGTTTGGCTGCATGTTGTCATTTTTTTTCTGGATTTTTGAATCTTCCCTCAATGCCTTTGTGTTCCAAAAGGGTACTTTTCTAAGTCAACTATTCTCTTTACATCTGCATCAGATCTGGGTACGTATAACAGTCATGGGAATACTTGCCCTGATGGTTCTCTATACCTATTTCATCCTGAAAATGGGCAGGGGGAAAGATCAGACATTGAATAGAGCACTTGAAAAGGCCTTTGAGAAGAGTGGTGATGGCATGTGTGTGATTGACACCAATTTTACTATACAGAATGTGAATCCTACATTTTCTTATGTTGCAGGTATGAGGAAAAAAAGGATAGAAGGGAGAAAGTGTTACGAAGTCCTTCCACTAAGTGTATGTAATACTGCACAGTGTCCTATAAAAAAAGATTTGAAAGGAGAAAATTGCCTTGAATATGATGTTGAACGACTCGGCAGGGATGGGACTAAAAAAATCCCATGTAGAATGAAAATAATTCCCTTACGAGATGCTCATGGACAATTGAAGGGCATTATTGAAAGTTTTCCCTCCATGGCCAGGATACCTGACAATCACGCGCCATTTAATAGATCAGCGTCCCTGCATCCCCCGATGGACGAGCTTGCCAGAGAGCAGGCAGAGATAAAGGACTTAAAAGAGCAAATTGAATTTGTGTTAGGCGTGACCAAGACAGGCCTTCATATTCTGGATTCTGATCTTAATATTCAATATCTGGACCCAGCGTGGAAAAAAGTATACGGCGACCCTGGTACTAAAAAATGCTATGAGTATTTTATGGGTCGTACTACTATTTGCCCTGAATGTGTTGCCCTGCATGCACTCGAGAAAAAGAGTGTCATCATTAGCGAAGAAATTCTGGTGAAAGAAAATAATAGGCCTATCCAAGTAAGCACTATTCCGTTTCAGAATGATAAGGGTGAATGGGTGGTGGCGCAAATTAAGATTGATATTACAGAACTTAAAAAAGCGGAGCATGAGAAGCAGGAAATTCAAGCGCAGCTTCATCAAGCACAAAAATTAGAGCCAGTCGGAAGACTTGCGGGAGGTGTGGCCCACGATTTTAATAATATCCTCACCACGATAATGGGTTATACAGAACTCCTTCTTTCGAATCTTAAAGATCGCCCCCAACTTCATTTATATGCTGAAAACATAAAAAAGGCAGGCAAAATAGCCTCTAATTTGACCAGGCAGCTTTTAGCTTTTAGCCGTGGGCAAATACTCAAGCCGCGAGTGCTTGATTTGAAGATGAGGCTCCATGACCTGGAGAATATGTTTCGCCATACTATCGGTGAGGATATTGAGTTATATACTTCTTTCGAACCTAATCTTGCTCAAGTGAAGGCTGATCCTGGCCAGATCGACCAGGTTATTCTGAATCTCGTAGTTAATGCTCGAGATGCCATGCCGGATGGTGGGAAGATCCATATCAAGACGAAAAACGTGATTATGAAGGAAGACTGTCAAAAAGAAATTCCTCATGCCAAGCCCGGCAAATTCGTCTGCCTCACTGTTGAAGATACGGGGAGCGGTATGAGTAAAGATACCATTAACCGTATCTTTGAGCCATTTTTTACTACCAAAAGACAGGGAAAAGGGAGTGGCCTCGGTTTATCCACAGTGTTTGGTATTGTAACGC
Organism: bacterium; assembly: GCA_049472395.1. Lineage (GTDB taxonomy): Bacteria > SZUA-182 > SZUA-182 > DTGQ01 > JBLIRR01 > JBLIRR01. Next base: position 116,493 of record JBLIRR010000005.1, read on the forward strand.
AACATGGCGGATGGATCAATGTATATAGTGAACCCGGAAAAGGGTCTACCTTTGAGGTTTATCTTCCGGCCTTTTTTTTAGAAGCGGAAGAGCCTGATAGAGAAGAAGTCATAGTAAAGGACTATAAGGGACATGGAGAACATATACTCGTTGTAGAGGATGATAAGAGCTTGAAAGAATTTATCTCCAAGATATTACGCAAAAATGGCTATGTGCCTTTTACAGCTGAAAATGCCAAGGAGGCTCTGGAAATCTTTAAAACACATAAAAAAAATCTACAGCTTGTGTTTAGCGATGTGGTCCTTCCCCATGGCACTGGTGTTACCTTAGTGGATACAATGCTTCAGGAAAAACCTGATCTGTCTGTTTTACTGACGAGCGGGTATATTGATCAAAAATCACAATGGCATATTATTCAAAAGAGAGGGTTACAATTTCTTCCTAAACCTTTTGACGGATCAGCGCTTCTTCAGGCTATAAGGGAAGTGCTCAAAAATAACTAATCATGCATGCTTGAAATTGAGCCTTAACTATACTATTATTTTATCAAAGAATACACACAATTTTAACGCACAACAATTATAGCGATGCACTACTGATTATGCCTATTTTTGAATATATATGTCACAGCTGTGAGAATGAATTCGAGAAGATTGTATTCAATTCTTCTGCACAAATAATATGCCCACGCTGCGGCTCTGACAAGATTCAGAAGAAATTATCCGCCTTTGCCTTCAAATCCACCCGTTCCTCGTCTGGTTCAGCCGGTGCAGGATCATCCTCATGCAGTACCTGTGTAAGTAAAAATTGCAGCCAATGTGGTTAAGCATACACGCTCTTTATTTTCCTTGAAAGAATATCTACACCATCTAAAACGGGCATCTGAATATCCATGAGTATGAGGTCTACGGAAGGATAAGACTTATAGAGTGAGATTGCATTCTGTCCATCATTTAAGCTCCTCTATTCTTCCGGAGACAAAAAGGGTAGGGGAGTTTTCGTCGGGCAGTGCCGTATAGACCGCAACAGGAATATTTTCACTAATGAGCCTATATTTATTACTCTTTTTCTCGAAGAGCCTTTTCGATCTCTTTTCGTTCTGTAATATCCTGGACTATTCCTGTTAATTTTACGGCAGTGCTATGGTGGTTCTGTATGGGTTTAATAATAATCGAATGATAGGCGCTTTTCCCCGAGGGAAGTATGATGCCCGCATCCATCTGCAACTGTGCGCCCGTTTTTATGGCATGATGAATATGATGGCGCAAAACCTCTGCATCCTCATGACAATAATAAGAGATCATTTCATCATAAGAAGGGGGAGCAAGACAAGGATTGCGCTCAAAAAGGTGAAAGACTTGTTCCGACCAGACTCCTTGTGAGGTGTGGACATTATATACCCAATGCCCAATTTTCCCAATTCTTTGGGCTTCTTTGAGCATCTCTTCACTCTCTTTTAGTGCTTCTTTTACTCTCAACCGGGAATCTCGCAGCCTATTTGGGCGGCAATTCCCTCAAGAGCATCATGGGCATAATTGGGCACCTCAGATACCTTATGAGAAGCTACATTAAGACATCCTATGACCTTATTCTCAAAAGATAAAGGGATGATGGCAATAGCAGGCAAACCCTCATTCTTTCATTTCCATAAACCATGAGATTATAGAATATGAGCCTTGCCGTCTCTTTCATCGTATCCTCTAAATACAATGCATCAAACCAGTTTTTCCCAATACGGATAAGAAATGGAGTTTTTAGGTATACTTTTTCGCATGCATTTTTATCCTTTTGGCAAATTTTTTTCTTTCTCTATCGGTAATATTAAATAATGTAATGCGATAACTTCAGAGAAATAATTATGAGGGGGCAGCTCTCCTTGACTCTCAGTACAGGGAGGATAAGGAGCCTTTTGATGAGAGCTGTTTCAGTTTAATGAATGGCAGATTTTATGCAAAACTCGTAATTATAACACAATATAGAAGAAGCATATTAATAATTTTTTGCTATTAATTGAAAGATTATTTATTTTCTGATGTCAATTAATATTATATTTTTGAATAGTAAAATTTATATCCGGTTTTGTTGTCACAAAGACAGCCCCAGAACATTTGCTCTTTATGCTCAAAGGAAAGGAGGGGTGCGTTTGAATGCATGAAGCCTTGTGAGTTGTTCTCGACTTTTTCAATTCTATACTCTTTTTAGTTCTTTTAAAAACAATGTATTTTGCATGAGGTTAATGATGAAAAAGATTGGTGTACAATTATTATGTTATGCTGCATACACTTCTGTTGACAATAGCGCTGATTATCTCTTTCTGCGCGAGATGGGGAGTATGGATATAGTATCGATAGCGGATCCATTAAATCCTGTGTCTGTTGGAGTGTGGGGTGTGAGAGAGCCCGGAGTGCTTACCCTTGCTCTTAGGCTTGAGGCAGCAGAACTTCTTGATATTCGAACTGAAGAAGGAATTAGTGGCAAGAGTGCGCTTTTTGGTATCCCCTCTTTAGATGCTCTTAATCGTAAATATGGATATCCTGTAGGTGGCTATTATGGAAGCACCTCAATAATAGAGATTACAACAATCGAGGTACAGCAAGAACCTGACGCCATGCTTTATCAAGAAACAGATGGGTATGCCGGATATGGATATGGTATGGCACCGGACACAACACCTCCTGAAGAGGTGACGGATCTTTTTGTGACAGATACTGCATTGCCGCAGGAACCAACAAAAGAGCACACCTCATTACCAGTTTTATGGAATTATTCCAATATGTCTTATTGGGACACAATCAGCGCGCAAAGTACGACAATTTTGGAGAATAACCTATCATCGTGGCACTGGTAAAACTTTTATAATTTTCTCTCCTGTGAGGGGTGTCTTTATCTTTATAATAAAGGCACCTCTCTTTTTTCTTTTATCCATCCTTGTCTATACAAATTATAAAAGAGTATTGAAAACTTCAGAACTATTCCATCTCTGATATACTTGAGCACCGTGTCCCTCTCAAGGATTTACAGAATACAATCGTTTTAATAGGAGCGACGGCTACCACCATATATGATATGCGGTACACCGCTTATAAAATGGGGAAAACAAGTGTTGACCGTTCTTTTCTCCGATATACGAAATTTAACCACGATCTCCGAGGGATTAGCGCCAGAGACCCTGATTTCCTTTTTAAATGGATTTTCATTGAACTTGTAATAATAAAAAGAGCATTGAACCTCAATGAGGGTTCAATGCTCTCTAAAGTGGAGTAATGTTTTTAGATTAACGAAAAGCTCTCTAAAGATGAACTCCGGAGAGCTTTGTTTATAATTTATAATTATCATACCCAAGACTAATATCATACGCAATTTCGTAATCAGATGGCGCTGTTAATTCAAAGTGTTTTTCAATTTTCTTTATTTCCTCCCAGCTATTAGCCTTGCCATGGACACTAATGAATTTTTCTATATGATTTATATATACATCGTACGTATTATTATTGAATATAAACCTCCTATGACTTATATCAGTTGATTTCGTTGAAGGATGTTTCGATGCTTCTGCAGCACCGACATTTCCTATCATTATCAATGTTATTATGGCGACAATTAAATAAATAAGTTGGTTTCTTCTTTTCTCCTTTAATATTCTATTCATACTTTTTCCTCCTTTCACTATAAGCAATGAGAAAAAGGACCAAGAATGAATAATAGCCTGTTGTTACATTGCATATACTCTGCTCAATAATATTTGAATAATTTTTGTTTTTATCTTACCCTCCTCTATTGATTGTAATTTACACTTAAATTTCCTATTAATATATCTTATCTTCTTTTATCTTATCACCCCCTTCTTGTCAGCATTTATTTATATAAAAAAGCATACTCTATGCCAGATATGAAATAAACTAAAAATCAATAGCTTAGCTCACTTATGCTCGAGAACTCATTCTATTTTTCGACATTATTGCCGAAAATAACAACCCTAATTCGACGAAAATGTCTAAGACTTTTTATATCATTCTGAGGGAGCTCAGGAGGAGGCGGTAATATGTCATCGAGGAGGGGAATAATTGCATGAATGTCGTCGTCTCTATTTTTTTAATTTTTTCAGAGTCACGAATCTGGGTCATTACTCCATTTCAGCACGTGATAGTAATGGTAATGGTGAATTATTTCTTTGGGATATTTCTAATTATGAATTTCTGTATTATAATAGAGCCTCTAAAGAAAAGAATGTGAGTTGAGGACCGGTCTCCTAAGAGGGACCTTTGCTATTATGTGATCCAAGAATAGGGAAAACGGATTGCATCCTTCATATGATAATGAGAGGATTCAGTCATAGATAATGAAAAAATCTCGTTCGACACGGTTTTTATTTATAAATTTCTTTCTTATAAGTGCTGTTATTATCGGCGTGATCTCGTTTCTCACGTTCGGACCGAAGACCTGGGATGCCCTCCATCAAATTTATTTCAAGTATATCATTTTCTCTTTTCTTCTTGGTTTTATGGCAAATTGCTTTGATACGCTGCGTATACAGATACTTACTCAAGCCTTTGGTTACTATTTCCCTTTTAAGGAGGGATTAAAGGCTATCTTTGCGTATAACTTCTTGGCCAATATTACACCCTCTGCCCTGGGGGGAGAGCCTGTGCTTATCTATATGCTCACCGACACAACAGGGATGGACACTCAAAAGGCCACCACTATCGCTATAGTGCGTGGTATTTTCTTGATCCTTATCATTGCTATTGCTGGCCCACTTATCTTGCTCTTTGAGCGTGAATATTTTGAAATCGCACTTATGCGGGCATTTTTTGACTATGCAACCCTTATCTTTATCATCATTATCGGACTAGGTATTTATAGCTATTTCAATTTGGATAAGGTCCGTAGCGTATTGGAAAGAATAATTGGCTTTTTTCAAAAATTCAAGCTCTTTCAGAAGCATCCTTCCCCCCAGATTCGAGTGAAACATATGGAAATATGGATAGAGGAATTTATCTCGTGTTTTAAATACCTGTTCCAAAAAAAGAAGGCAAGCCTTTTGTATACCGCGTGTTTCACGATTCTCTCCCAGATCACGAATTATTCCATTGTGTATATTTTGCTCAAAGGAATGAATCATGATATTAACTTTTTAAAAGTTCTGGTTATTCAAATAATTCTTTACTTTGTTCTGTATGTAATTCCGACACCAGGGGGGAGTGGTTTTGCTGAAGGGGGGTTTTATCTTCTTTTTTATAATTATGTTCCTAAACACCTTCTCGGTATACTTGTCATTCTGTGGAGGTTTTTTATTGCCTATTTGTGGGTTATTGTAGGATGGGTGGTGATCCTGAAAACTCTGGGTATGAAAGGACTCGAAGAGATAAAAGAACGAATGTCCATCACGTAAGGCTCCCTTTGTTTTTGATTCTATATATTTTATCTGCTTTGCGCTCAAAGGCCAACTTATCAGACAATGCGCGAGATATAAGGTATAGTGGCGTGTTGCCGCTTGTCCGAGAGGGATAGCAAGTTTTTGTAATAATTCTATTGATTCGAACGCATCGAGCAGTCCTGCTGGAGGACTTTGGCCCTCTTTCAAGAGGATCAGACTATTATAGCCAACCTTGTCAATAGGGCCATGCCATATATCATACTGATTGCGAATATCATCTGTGCGGTCGGGCCAGAGAAATACACGAGGATGCCCGGGTATGTAAAAGGCAAGCTCGCTCGCCACCTGCCTGCTTGAAGTCACAAGAAATGTCCTCTCTCGTTCTGGAAGAGCATAATAAATTGCCCCAATATCATGACCAAGCTGGCGCCAGCCTTTAAGACGTGCAGTGGGGTCAAGAGGACCTCCCCCTAAACGTGATGAGGTAAGCAGAAAAGGAAGTGCATAGGTCAGGATTGCGAATCCTATTCCAACAATAATTCCTGGCAGGAATAATTTTCGTAGGCGGTCCAGCGTGTTGCCACAAGAAAACGATCCACACCCCCATGCGGCGAGGAGCACCATGCCGGCTGGATAGAACACTGCTGGCCAGTTGGGATTGATTTTTTGGCGAAAGCTCATCATAATAAATAATATAAGAGGAACTGAGCTGAATATGAGGAGGAAAAGAATCTCACGATCTTTTCTTCGCAGAGATATCATCGATCTGACAGATACCACAGCAAAAAGAAAGCATGTAAGGGGTGATATAACGAGTAATTGGGAGCCTAGAAAATCGATATAACCTTTTGGGCTTGCTGTAAAATGATGGGTTGTGTGCTGAAGGGTAATCCAATTATGATGATTGTTCCACCATAATACCGGCAATAAGGCTAAAAAGGAGACAATAACAAACACATAAGGCCATGGCCTTCTGAGAATATACCTGTCGTGAGGACTGAGCCACAAGAAGAGCAGCATAAGAAGAGGAAAGGCTATCATCATTTGTTTGCTGAGCATGCCAAGACCGACGGTTACAGAGGATATGAGCCACCAGTATCCTTTATCATCAAGATCATTGACTGCCCTCCAGAGACAATAGAGAGAGATAATCCAAAAAAAGACAAGAGGTGCATCAATGGTCATAAGGAGTCCAAGCGCACTGCTTCCCGGGGAAGCGGTTAAGGCAACTGCGGACCAAAAAGCTACCTTTGACCCAAACAGGCGTTTTGCTAAAAAATACAGGAACCAGATTCCGATTATTCCAAGAATACAGGCGGGCAGCCGTACTGTGATGGGTGAAGAGCCGAGAATTCTTGTAGAAAGGGCATTGATCCAGGCGATAAGGGGTGGCTTACTATAATAACCCCAATCAAGCACCCGCGACCAATCCCAATAATACGCTTCATCAGGGACCAGATCAAGTGGTACAATAATAACGTAGAGTAGTCTCCATAAGAACAGGAGTGCCAAAGCATAATAGAAGCGAGTGTTCCAAATGTTGGAAGAAGGAGATGTTCGTGTGAAAATCATTGTGCATTAATGCTCTTTCATTGAATTTTGTATGGGTAATCTATCGAGGTTTTTTGGCTGGTTGTGCCGCTCTCGATAGATCAGACAAAGATTTCTTGAATAAATAAATACCCCCATGGATTGCCCGAGAATAAAGACGGGGTCTTTACGCCATATGGCATACATGCAAAGAAGTAATCCCCCGCTTATACTCAAAAACCAGAAACCGATAGGGACAATACTCCTGCCTGCCCGCTCACTGGCAATCCACTGAACCAGAAATCGAGCCGCAAAAATGCCTTGGGCTATAAAGCCGAGCGTTAACCAAAGTTTTTCCATAATATCCTTTCCTCGCACACCTAGGGCCTGCTAAGTTGAAAGCATTAAGTTTAGGATTTTTTGATAATTCTATAATGGAAAGCACGCTTTTGAAGCCACAGCACTCCCAGAATGTCAATAATGCCCACCCATAATCTACTATTAATACTGTATTTTGTCCTCCCATATAGTCGTGGACCATGATTTACCGGTACCTCAATCAACTTATAGCCTTGCATAGCTACCAGAGTGGGAAAGAAGCGGTGCATACCAGCAAATAAAGGGAGAAAACGCACACATTCTCTTTTAAAAACGCGGGTTGAACACCCAACATCCCGTATGGTTTTGCCTGTAATCCAAGTGCGAGCGCTATTACCAATTTTAGAGGCAATTTTTCTCACCAGATTATCTTCCCGTTTCTTTCTATAACCATTGACCATGTCGACTCCTTGAGAATAGAGAACATTGGCTAAATAAGGAATATCTGCCGGATCATTTTGAAGGTCCCCATCTAATGTAGCCAAAATGCTGCCTTTACTCTCCTTAAATCCTGCCCAGAGAGCGGCTGATTGCCCCGCATTATGTTCAAAAGAAAGATATCGATGGTGATGAGCGTCCCTTTGACAAAGTTCCTTTAGAATTGGCAGACTATGATCTGTCGAGCCATCATCGATCCAAATACATTCCCAGGACCATGGGCGTGTGTTCATGGCCTGATTGATCCTATCCTTTAATTCTTTGATACTCCCAGCTTCATCCTTAAGAGGAATAATAATCGAGATATCGATAAGTTGTGGTCTTAGTGGCTTTTCTTTATGAAAAATTATTTTAGCCGAGTCACTAATGATTTTTTTAATATATATCATCCCTCTTTTTTTCCTCTCATATCACTTCTTAAAGACCGTCTTGCTTTGTTTTGTAACTACTTAATATTACTACGCTATATGCATACGAAATACCAAGATATTCTATGAATTATGAACTTATTTTAAAATAAAATTATATTTAGAAAGGCACGAAGAAGAGAAAAATATTATAGATTTTATACGGAAGATATATACTGTTTATGACAAAAAGGCGCAGCTTTTCATTTACACAACAAATCCTTCATTACTACTTGCAGCTCTTTTTCCCAGAATCTTTTAATAAATTTATAAGAGGGTGGCAGCTTCCTTAAGAATCCTGTTTTGAGAGCATCTTCTTATAATGGTCAGAATGGATTATTACTGTATTTTTTTTATCCATATCATTGCTGTTAGGGCCAGGATCGTTACTATCATGTAGAGAAAACTTTATTGAATGCTCTCCAATGAGAATCTCATCTCCATCTTTCAATTCATGTTGACGGATTTGTTTTTGATTCACATAAGTACCATTGGTACTACTTAAATCTTCGATAAGAATCTTATTTTTTTCTTTCATAATTATCGCATGGTGCTTTGAAACAGCATCATTATTGATTTTTATAAGGTTATCGGAATGTCGGCCAATAGTGATAAATTCATCATTTGTTATATATTGGTTGAGTATTTTACCTTTAAATTCGAGTATCATTTTAATCATTGCCTATTTCCTTAAATATATAATGATATAAAATTATTCCCTTATTATTTATATATCATATTATCGGTATAAATCATAAACTTATTTGATAAATTTATCTTATTTTATCAATATTATTTCTTGAGATTTTATTTCGAACTGCTTTGGAAGGTTGTGATGCCACTAGTTTTCTGCATATTTTTCTAAGCTAAGAAGCAAAAAAACTACCTATCTACCATTAAATTACTTTTTATTCCGATGAGAAAGAAGAGGGAACAGTAATTTAATGACAGAAGATGAGGAACACAATGAGTAAAGATAAAATACGTGTGCAGTTTGATATGAGTAAGGAGTCGGTTGAGAAACTTGACAACCTCTGCAGCAAGCTTTCGGCGCCTTCGCGCGCTCAGGTTGTTAAAATGGCATTAGGCATACTCCATATACTCGTAGAGGAATTTAAAGATAAAGGAGTCCTCTATTTAGAAAGAAACGGTGAAAAAACACAAATCATTATTCCCGGTATAACGGGCACCTGATAAGAGAAATAGCCACTGATTATTTTTTTTCCTTCCTTAAAGATTATCCCTACACATATAATTATTTGAGAAAAAATTATTTGAAAAATGAGTAATAATGGAGTATAATATACGTAGATAATACCATTTAAAAGAGGAGTTAGAATATACTGTAATGAGTAATATCCGAGGGCCCCCTTTATAAATTTATAGTAAAGGGGGAAATAACTTAGATTTATGTTATGGTTTATACCTACAAGATACTGCGGAAAAATTTTGACCACAGGCGGCCGCAACTTTAATTGATCTTCAAAATAGTATTTGGCTTACAATATTTACTTGAAGATAGCAGCCACCAGTGGCAAAACCATAATATATTTATTATGATTCAATGTCAAATAAAGTCTTTAAACCGCAATTGGTCACAACAGAATTGCTGACCTTATAATGAAAGGAGAAGACTTATGAACGAGAAAGCTAAATATTTAATATTATTTTTTTTAGTTATATATATGGTAATGATGCCGAATACAGGAGGAAAAGCACAGATACCTGGGTATCAATTCATGCAGCCTTTTATAACTGCCGATCCATTCGGTAATCTATCAGTAGTGGTTCCTGGAAATGGCCTATTAGAGGAAATTAAGAAAAGCAATCCTTATGAATGCCTTATGATCCTCCGATGCTATCCTTTTAAAGGTTTTTATAGCATTATGCCCCACCATGGATCCATTTTTAACATGTATGGTGTTCCGCTTCCCTATGCTTTTAATATTGATAACATCTTAGATCTTATAGAAATTTCATGTGAACAAAACTACCGCTATATACTTCTGATGCGACTATCAGACCCATCACTCTGTATGCTCTCTTTACCAATTCCTCCGGAAGATTTATACAATATGTACCCTCTACAAATGCCAATGATACTGGGAACGCCTGAAAGGAGTGCGCGTAGTAGAGGATTTTTTTAGATAGGGAGGATAAATATTCTCTGATATTCTTGATTTTCGCCCCTGCCTTATTTTGAGGGCAGGGGCTATTTTTTTTACCCTTTTTAGTCAAAGAAACCTGGTATGACGATATATCTTCTCTCACCATTTTTTTCGAAGTAAAGGCGTCCTCCATCTTCTTCTTTTAATTTTAATAAAGCCTCCAGCAGACTTAATGCCATTTTAATAGTATAAGCTCGTGTAGGAGCGGCAAGTTTTTTCCCCAGGGTATCAAGTTTATCAACCGACTCCTTACTCATATCGAACTGTACGCGTAGTTTATCTTTCGCAGTATGTTTTTTCCCCATGGCATCAAGTTTATCAACCGACTCCTGACTCATATGGGCCTGCACGCCTAGCTTATCTTTCATGGAAGTCTCCTTTGTTCTATATATTCAATAGAAAATTTTATTTTCCCTTACATTATATATTACTCATTTTTTACTCTTTTTTCAATATATATTATTATTTTTTATCTCTCCCTATATCAGTATAAAAATATTTATTCATTCTGTTAAAATATGCATTGTATTTACATTGTTATATTAAATAAAATATTAAATGTAAAGATAGTAAGATATAAATTTGAGACTCGTCTAGTCATATAAATGAGTATATTAGGATGATTTATTAAATACATATTCCTTTATTATTATTGATAAAATATTTATTAAAGAATAAAAAGAAAAAAAGAAAGGGGGAGGTGGCACATGAGGGCACTTTTAAGGAATAGGTTATGTTATATATGTAGTGATCCTATTAGATTAATCCTTTAAAAATTGGGGGAAGAAGGAGATGTGTGGGCCAATAAGCAGTGAACACAAAGAGATAATAAAATATGCAATGGATGAGAAGAAAAGAAAGATAATAGATATAGACGACTATAGAAAGGGGTGGTACATTGAAAACTTTATTATATATGATCTGGAGGAAACAGAAGAAAATAATATGGTATTTACTCCTTACCCACGGTATATATCCCTCACCTATCCAAGTTTATATCTATAAGTTTAAAAGGAGAGGAAGATTCCCATGACCTTTCTCTCCTTTTTTCAATAGAACGTATCTATACTCCGCAATCTTGACAGTTGTGTTCAAAGAATGTTGGGGATTTGTATACTGAAATAGTCCACATACTTAATAAGGGATTATTTCCCGAACAAATTTTCAATTCTCGCCCGCACCTCTGGCTGAGCGAACGATAATTTATGCATCTTAAGTTCCCTGACAATCACTGATGGAAGCTCTGAGCGTATACTGTAAGTTAATTGTTTTTTTAATAGTTTCAATGATAATGAAGGTTTATCCGCCAATTCCTTTGCTGCTTCCATGGCAATTGGAATCACATCCGCTTTTCTCACAATCTTCATGGGAGCGCCTCTTTCTTTGAGCTGTCGTCCATAATAGTTGGCTGCTGTTAATAACATTTCAGAACCAAGGGCTTCTCCAAATTTTTTAGGAATAATGTAGGTGCCTCCCATACCGGGTGTAAACCCGTATTTCATAAAATTCGTGCTGTATATACACTCTTCTCCCATAACGATGATGTCTGCATAGCTTCCGAAAACCAACCCCCCACCCAAGGCATGGCCCTGCATTGCCGCAATCACAGGCTGCTCACATTGAAGTAGTACATCAAAAAACTGAAGATCAGTAAATTGTAGTTTTCCCTCCATGATTCCGAGAAGCTCCTCTTTCGTCCCTCCGCAGGAGAAATAATTATCATAGCCATGGATAACCACTACTTTGATCCCCGGACTATGTGCAATTCTATTAAATACATCCGTGAGTCCCGCATTGAAGGATTGCGAAAAGGTATTCTTATGCTCTCTCTCTTCCATAATGACAATCCCAATATCCCCTTCTTGAATGAGTCGTATTACCTCTGTCATGATTCTTATCTTCCTTATGTTTCATGTTTTAAGTATGTTTTAATAAGAGCATGTGAGCACTCAATCATTATGAGAATTCTTTGCCCCTTCCCATGGGAATTGCTGATAATTTAAATAATTCAATACATTTTCCCTCACCTTTGGAAGGGACTTTAATCGTGAAAGCTCTTCTGTCGCCCTTTTTTCCATATCCTCAGTGAGTATCCACATATCCCTGAAGTACTGTTTCATACTGCGCAAAGTGGTCTTGTCGATATGGGCGATGCGAAGCTTAATGCGCCGTATACTCTCTAAGGGTGACTCGCTCATCTCATCAACCAACTGCACATTATAAGCCTCCTTGGCCGAGATCGGCATAGTGGTAAGGGTCATGCGGTAGGCGACCTGGAATCCCACCCGCCGAATTAAAAATGGAGTGACGCACGCAGGGAGCAATCCCCATAATGCCTCCGACAGACTAAATTGAGAGCGCGGCGATGCAATCACAAAATCGCTTGCCGCCGCCAATCCGACCCCTCCTGCTATGACACGGCCATCCACGTTGGCAATGATGACCTTCGGCATCATGGTAAAACGCTTGATCGTCTCCATATACAAAGAGGAAAAATCATTCGATCCTTCCTCGGCAAAGGAATCCTTAAAGTCCATACCCGTGCAAAAAACACCATTTTGTCCTTCTATGATGATCATTGTGCATGAGGGGTCCTTCTCTGCGTTATCAAGGGCTTGGTTAATCTCCTTGAGCATTGTCCGGTCTATACTGTTCTTCTGTGCCAACCGGTTGAGCATAATCGTGATGCTCCCCTTGGATTTATTCACTAAAATTGTTTCATAATCCATATAACTTTCCTTCTTACTTCTCCTTATGACCGATCATATTCCCTATGGTAATTTTTGATCTTTTTAAGTACCAATAATCTTTGTCCCTTAAGTGAGTGTTCATAAATTTCGGCATAGGAAGAGACATCTACATCCTTATCCTTTATTCCGAATATCCATTCCGTATTTAAATCTATAAGCCTGTCATATTCTTCCATAGTGAGCGCATATCTACTCTCAAGTCTCTCTCCAATTCTCATGTCCTGCATGGCAGCCTTTGACCGTGAGCTGATAAGCCCGCTATAGAATTCTGACGAACACCCTGAACCGTAAGAGAAAAGGCCAACCCGTTGAAATCCGTTTAAACTCGCATGATCTATAAGGCTGCTCAGTGCAAAATAGAGCGAAGCAGAATAGACATTACCCACTTTCACACAGTAACGCAGTGAAGGCATCACTCTTTTTTGATAATCCTCTTCAATTTCATTTCCATGAGCTTTGACAAATTGCCGCATCATCTTGCGATGCGCTCCTTTGACCATACCGGCAAAGGGAGTATGAAAGGCAAGATAATCAAAGGTCTCACCAAAGTGTGCGCCCTCTACTTTTTCCTCATACGCCTTGTAACTATTCTCAAGACAATCAAGATAAGAGAGCAAGGACAAATCAGGGTCCCCTGTCTCAATGTCCGGCAAGGGCCGATAGGTATCCATTACCTCATAACTATAATAGCCGGTTGCACCAAGATCCACTTCAAGAACCTCAGGTTTATTGCTCACCAACATTGCTGCCGCCCCGACTCCTTGTGACGGCTCAGCATAGGTCATCCTCACTGCGGCACGGGCAATATCGGTGGCTATTACCAGGGCCTTGGCACCGGGTGATACGTTAGCCGCAATAAAACAACAGGCCATATGCAGTGATGCTGTCCCTGCATAGCAGGCTTGTTTCACTTCAAACAAACGGCAGTTTCTGCTCAATCCAAGGTAATCATGGATATAGGTACTCATGGCTTTTCCGAAGTCAAGGCCCGATTCGCTACAGGCGATTACCATCTCTATCCGGTTTCTCTCTTCCTCGGTGAGCTTCTCGATAATGGGTTTTGCCGCGTTCACTGCATTGGTAATGGGATCTTCGCAGGGAAGGCCCACAGATTTTTTTTCCATTAGCAAATTATCAAACCGTTCCAAATCAAGGCCTCGTGCTTTAAACAGGGTTCGAACATCGATATATGCAGACCCTCCGTATATATTCAATGCTTCAATACCAACTTCCATATCTCTAATCTCCTTTATTTAATAGTATGCTTGTATTGATTCCCCCAAATCCGAATGAATTGCTGATGGCTTTCTTAATATCAGCCTGCACGGCGCTCTTACCGCAAAACCGACACTGCGGATCAATGGGATTATCGAGGTTGATATTAGGATGCACGTATCCTTCTCTCATTTGAATGATGGTAGCAATACACTCTATAATACCCGCTGCGTATAAACAGTGGCCGGTTAAGCCTTTTGTTGCATTTATCCATATATCGGAAACCCGTTTATTGAATGTTCTCCTGATAGCTCTTATTTCAGTCTCATCCCCAAGTGGCGATGATGTCCCATGGGTATTAATATAATCAATATCGGAGACTTTGAGCCGGGCTTGCCCCATGACAGATTCCATGGCTCGCATCTCTCCCTCCTCATTCGGATCCGAAAGCCGGTTACCGTCAAGTAGAAGTGCCCCACCTGCTATCTCAGCCATTACTTTTATTTTTCGATGTTCCGCACAGGTGCCTGATTCCAAAATAAGGCAGCCGCATCCCTGCCCATAGATGAATCCTTCATGATCCCTGTCAAAAGGCCGACATGCTTTAAAGGGCTGATCGGCAAAACGTTTCCCTCCCATGGCCCCAATGCTGCAAAAGCCTTGTATTTCCATTGGTGAAAGGTCAGCCATAGATCCTACTACCATGCAGGCATCAACAATGCCCAATTGTATAAGCTGCATGCCTTTAATAATAGCTACGTTGCCACTGGCAGAGGCCCCACCCACGGTGCAACCTTCACCCTGTATGGCAAAAATCTCGCTCAATGTCCCTACCTGGTCGGTATCCATGAAATGGAGCGCATAGCGTGGATTAAGGTATTCGGGGTTCTGCGTAAATTTTTCATACAGTCCATATTGATATTTGCTTGTAAGATTCTGCCCTGCTATGATGACTCCTATGCGGCCGGAGGGAATCGGCTCTTCATGGAGCATTGCTTCTTTCCATGCCTCTAAAGCAGCAATCACAGAGCATTGCACTGCATAAGGTGAACGTCTGGCAGCTCGTTGTGCTTTTTGAACGAGTGTGTCCGCACCGCACGATCTTTCCTTGAGAAGAGCATCAAATGAGAAATCATTTATTTCTGCACCAATCGAGACTGGTATGGGAGGGTGACCCTCATAATGCAAGCGACCTATCCCACTTTTGCCATCTTTTAAGGATTGTGCAAAGGTTCTGATAGTGCTGCCTATTGAGCAGACGATGCCCATTCCTGTAATGACTACTGGTTGTTTCATTATCGTTACTTTCTTTATAACCTTTGCCCTTTGAACCTTTGAATTGTTAAGATTTAGTTCAATTTTGCCTTTTCATGGAAAAAATTAACCAGGCCTTCAATATTCTTAATCTCTCCGAATTCAACGAGCGGCACTTTAATGCGGAGAGCTTCCATTGTCATGGTTACAATCTCCATCCTGTCAATGGAATTTGCTCCCAGATCCTTAAGCCGTTGATGAATCTCTATTGCCTCCTCCGGTATATCAGGTAGAATCTCTATAATGTTTTTCTTTACAATGGAGAAAATCTCATCTTTCGTCATTCCTTCTCTCCTTTTAATAATTATTCTCATATTAAAAACATCTTTAAGCAAAAATCATACTACCCTCTTTCACCTATCTTTCTTATTACTTTGGCCGGGTTCCCCATTACTAAAGTATATGGGGGAACATTTGATACAACAACCGAATCAGCCGTAACCACGGCGCCTTTTCCCACTCGCACCCCCTTTAAAATAGTGGCCTTTGAACCGATCCATACGTTATCCTCTATGACAACTTCCCGTCGAATAGCCGGATAGGTTCTATCAATAGGATGCATATCCGTATCCACAATCCGTGCTCCCCAACTAAGCATCACTTTTATAGCGATCTTAGGCATTTTATTCTCACTCGATGCAGGAACATCCTCGGCATTATAATAGCTCATAAAGCTTTCTTTATATGTATCATATAAATAGTGTGGAAGGGGGTCAATTGTGGAGTATTCATAGAAAATATTATGTGTTATTTCAAGAGAATACTTTTTATTGATTTTATTGGCAAACTCTGTGAATTTCATCAAATCAAAACCATAGATGCTCATATCTTCATAAAGGTCTATGTCATGCTCATCAACACCCAAAAGCTCCGAAACACTTGTTGATAACTCGTTCGTGTTGGATTCTCTGCACTCCTCCGTTGTTATCAAACTTTTGAGCAGTTTTATTTTGAGTATTTTAAAAATGATTTCCGGTCAAAGTGATGGACCTGCAACGCAACTTTTTTATATGATCCCTCATTATAGAGCTTCTCCCACCGGATATCAACACCATTGTGCCATAATTGCAGCATGCTGTCTATGAAAAGTTACCTCATGAAATTTTTTTATCATCTCTTTCTGAGGATACGATTCAGCAAGACATTGTTCTATCTGTTCCAGATTCTGCTTAAATAAATCGAATCGTCCCAAATATTCCTTGAGTTGTTCAAGCCGGGATCTCTTTAAGTGAATTGATTCCCTTGAGTAAATTAGTGCCAAATACCCGGTAATTGTCTGCTCCGGGGAACCGACACCCTATACCGATAATGGCAATATCCGTATCAATGTTAAACTCTTTTCTAATGTGTGTGCCATCTTTTGTATGTATTATCTGTCAATATGGAAAGAGCTATGCCTTATCAAACAGAATTAGCACTAACCACAGCACCATTTCCTATTTTTACTCCCTTTAAGATCGTGGCCTTTGTACCGATCCAGGCATTATCTTCAATGACAACTTGTCAATTTTTGATGTTGAACGTGTCATCCTTACTGGTAAAATCATTGAACGATAAAAAGACAGAGTGTTGAAGGAATGGAAATACATTGTTGAAGGAGAAACCATTTTACACAATTTAGGATGAATAATTATAAATTTATCTCAGTACAGGACAAATAATTCTATATGGTTATATGGTTATCTTATCTCTCATTAATTTTCCGGATCATCTTTGCGGGATTTCCCATAACCAAAGTATGAGGAGGCACGTTTGATACAACGACAGAATTAGCACCAACCACAGCACCATTTCCTATTTTTACTCCCTTTAAGATCGTGGCCTTCGTACCGATCCAGGCATTGTCTTCAATGATAACTTCTCGCGCAACCGTTGGATAGCTCCAATCAACAGGATGCATATCATTATCGATGATCCGGCTTCCCCATCCAAGGATAACTCTGTTTCCAATCGTCACTTTTTTGAATGACACGATATGAGTACTTACTACCGTGACCTCATTACCAATCTCAATATTCCCCCCGTGCATGCAGTCAAGTTGCGTGTCTTTTAGATTCGAATCGAACCAGAAGCTTAGAAAATTATCTCCAATCTTTATGCTGCCTCTCTCACCTGGATTTTCTTCAAAAATTCTCACTCTAAAATTCCCCAGTATAAGGGGCTTTTTACCAATACTAAATCTGTCTTTGCTGTAACGCATTTTGAAGTATAATAGTTTCAATAAGTTTTTGGCGTAAGTAAAAAAGAATGGTGTTTGATAACCTGTAAGATCTATACTGAGCATGCATATCATATCCCATAAGCCACCCTTAAATGACATATGCGGATCGATACGTTGATCCTCAAAGCATACGCCGCGAAATCTAAATCTCCTTTTTTCATGCGGATCAAGGGGTATAGTGGCATTCTGCTTTTCTAATTTGCTTCGCTGTATCTTTAATCTCTCCATATACTCATGCGCATTAAGTGGGCGTGAATGGGCCTCTGTCTGCTTACGCAGTGATTGGAAACTGCTTGTTCGCGCACGTTCTCGAACAGCCGAAGGATTTTCAGAAATATCAGCGAAAATGCCACCCTGATCCCGTTCTGATCCTTGCGGAATGTGAATACTCTCTTGGCTTGAGCCATTATTATAGAATCTTATTAGTGTGTCTTGATATTCATCACATAAATAGTGTGCAAACTTCGTAATTGTCGGATGTTCATAAAAATTATTATTGGTTACTTCAAGGTGATACTTTTGATTGAGATGGTTGGCAAAGTCCGAATAACTCATCGAATCAAAACCATAGCGCCCCATATCTTTATCACAATCTATCTCTTGGGCACCAATCATTAAGATTTCAGTAACAGCCTTTAATAGATCTTTTCGAAGCATGGGCAATAAATCCTTCGCATCGATCTGGGAGACATGATTACCCATTGAGGGTATGACATGTTGGTTCATAACTTGCTTTGCGCTTTCAGCCATGACAATATGATGATTCGACGGCTGGTATGTGTTGTTAAATTGTGTCTTTCCCGCATGCCTATATCCTGATAGAATAGACACACTACCCTGATCTTGCTTGTGTGAGTAAAACTTGGAGAACGTATCTTTGTATTCGTTGTATAAATATTTTGAAAACTTATCAACCGTGGGATGCTCATAGAAATTATTATTGGCTACTTCAAGATGATATTTTTGATTAAGGTGATTGGCAAAGTCTGAATAGCTCATGGAATCGAAACCGTATTGACCCATCTCTTTATTGAGATCCATCTCATTGGGGCAAATCATGAGTATATCAGAAATGGCTCTCGTCAAATCCCGTTGAATATAATGTAATATGCCATTTCCATTGTGAGGTTGGGATTCCTTTTGGATTTTCTTGACAAGTCCCGTGAGCACATTTCCAGGGCCGATCTCTTCAAAGGCCATCTCTCCCTGCCCCATCAAATACTTGATACTTTCTACCCATTGTACTGGTTTAATAAGCTGATCAGCTAAAAGCGGCTTTATCTCCTCTTGCTGGTACTGGTGTGCTGTGACATTTGAAATAACAGGAATATGGAGTTTTGAGAATTCTATCCCTTTCAAATACTCTAAAAATTTCTCCCTGGCCTCTTTCATATAGCGGGAGTGAGAAGCTGCGCTCACTTTGAGAGGAATATACCGACTCGCCCCTGCGTGTTCAAAAATCGGCTTGGCTTTTTCAATATCCTCACGGGGACCGGAAATCACAATTTGAGAAGAGGTATTGTAATTGGCAATGTCTATGGTATTCAATCCGTGTTCTTTTAAAATTTCTTCAATCTTCTGTCCGCTCAAACCTATTAGCGCAGCCATACCACCACCTGCAACCTTTCCCATTAATTCGCCTCTCTTTTTTACCAGTTTTAAACCCGTCTCAAAATCAAAGGCGCCTCCCGCAAAAAGGGCACTATATTCACCCAAACTATGACCTGCAACAAAGTCAGGCTTTTTCTCACTTTCTTTGATTCTTTTTAAGTAGGCTAAAACACTCACAATATACATAGCAGGTTGAGTAAACTCAGTGTGATTCAATTGATTGTGAGGATCTTCCACACAGAGTTCCTTTATTGAATACCCTAAAATCTTATCTGCCTTCGCAAGAAAATCCGGAAACTCATCGAACAGTGCCCCTCCCATACCCTTTACTTGGGAACCTTGACCTGGGAATATATACGTTGTCTTTGTGTGCGATCCTTGTTGATCTGCAAGAGGTTCTTTTTCATTATTTCTTAAGGATAGAGGCATGGAGGGATAAGCCTGATGCCGCAGCCTGAACTGCTTTCCATCAAAAGGATATTTAGGCAGAGGGACTTTGTTATATGAGCCATCTTTATACAGAATTTCCCACTTCAAATCTATACCACCCAGCCATAAATCAAGCAGGCTGTGCGTAACAGATTGACCGGTATTTTCCGTAATGTCCAGATTTACAGATTTTTCTGGGAATGAATTATGTATCTTTCCAACTGCGAAAAATGCCATCTTATCCAAAGGTAAATAGACAGACTTTTCCTCAGGTCGCATGTGTTTTATCTCTGAGGTTTCTTTGAACCACATGGAAAGATCCTCTATTTCTTCTAGACTCAAGTCTAATCCTTGCAGGGGATGATAAGGATTGTTCTCCAGGCTGCGTACACTTTGATGCTCATTGATAGTGTGAGCAATAGCCGCGTAGTCCGGAGTATCATTCAAGATAAGCTCTACAAGCGACTCTTTAGGGATTACTTCATTCACCACCAGATCTACCAGTGTGTAAAATCTTTGATCCTCTATATCCTTTTCATCCCGCAATTTCCATTTTTTATTCAGTTTAAAAAGTGAGCTTATAATGATAATCATAAGTAAAAGTCTCTTTTTTTCATAGTGGTTCTCGCCGAGATCCGTAAGGGGTGCATCCCCGAATAGTTCCTCTATTCTGGGAAGTAAACCTTTTATTACCGGATCCCAACCAGTAAGATATCTCTTGAATGCTAACTGGTTCTGCCCTACCGCACGGGCTTTTTTCATGTAGAAATCTATTTTCTCCTTCTCAATCCTTAATCCCTGTATGAGTGAGCGGAGATATTTTTCATCGAAATGTTGAGGCATTATTGTCTTTTTTAGAATGGCATCATAATATGGAATGCGGGGGCGGGATAGACTTATTTCATTTAATTTCTTCTGTTTGTTGAGGAATAAAAGGGCATCCTTCAGCTTCACTATGCCACTGATGACGAGAGACAATATAATCCCAGTTTCCTGCCCTGATATGATATTCGGTGTGAAACCAAGATCCAGGATTGTCGCAGATAGTGCGTATGCTGCCATAAATGAATAGAGCTGCCTCTTCGATTCCGGCCATAGACCTTCACGAAAATCTTTTATCGGACCTTTATTTTTACTTAAATTCACCAGGCAACCCTCAACCTTTTCCAGATTTTGCATAAACAAATCGAACTGGTTAACGCTTATTTGAACTTCCTCCAGGCTCTTCAGAGAAATATCTCCCATGTGCATCCACCAGAATTTTTTGTAATTTTCAGGAATAGAGGGGATAGCCTTATTCAATAATGCTTTCAGATCATCTTTGCTTTGTAAACACACCCCCCAGCGGTGAGAGAAACTACTGCGACCTTGTTGCAAAGTCCGACATATATCTCTCAAGCTGGATTCTGAGTAAGCTACACTATGTGCAAAGGCTTTCCATTTCACAATCAAACGAGTGAGACTATCTGCTGACTTGGCTGAAAGAATGAAAAACTCGTATGTATCAGATTCATGATCGGAAATACTTTTCTCCTTAATGTATTCTTCTACTAAAACATGGGAAATGGCACCACCAATTCCAAAAGAGCTTATGCCAGCCCGCCGTGGAAGTCCGTTGCCATTTTTCCAGTCACTCGCTTGGGTCGCTATCATAAAAGGAGATTGTTTAAAATTAATGATAGGATTTAATTGTTTAATATTGAGACTCTTTGGTATTTTCCGGTGACGCATCATAAGAAGCACCTTGATGAGACCCGCTATTCCGGAAGCTGCTTCCAGATGTCCAATATTCGACTTGACAGAACCGAGCTTACAGACCTGTTTTTCCTGCGTATATTCTCGAAAAGCCTGACTTAAAGCTTCTACCTCAATTGGATCACCCAGAGGAGTTCCTGGCCCATGGGCCTCCACATAACTTACTGTATCCAGCCCAAACCCTGCGTTTTTGCAAGCTGACAGTATCAGCTCCCGCTGCGCCTCCACTGATGGTGCCGTAATAGATATGGTTTGCCCCACATGTCTGACCGCTGATCCTTTGATAATCCCATAGATATGATTACCTTCCCTGACCGCGTCCTCAAGGCGCTGGAGCAGAATTACTCCGATTCCGTCTCCTGGGACATAGCCATTAGCATTTTTATCAAAGGGCTTGCATTGTCCGTCCGGGCTGAGCATTCGAGCTTTGCTGAAAGAAATATATTTTAAGGGGTGCAGGTTTAATGCTACAGCACCTGCCAGAGCATAATCACTCTCCTTCACACTCAGTGAGATTCTGGCTTCATGAATAGTGAAAAGGGAGGATGCATGAGCTGCGTTCAAGGTGAGGCTTGGACCTGACAGATCCAGAAAATAGGAAATACGGTTCGATAAGATACAGTCAAAGTTTCCTAGTCCCGTATAGCTGTCAATGAGCACGTCCGATCGTGATGACTCGTAGTGGAAATCTGTTGATAAAACACCAATATAGACTGAAGTATTTTTCTCTTGAAGTCTGCTTAGGGCAATACCTGCATCCTCGATGCAGTGCCATGTTTCTTCCAAAAGACACCGCTGCTGTGGGTCCATATTATGTGCTTCCCTGGGCGAGATATTAAAGAACCGGTTGTCAAAGCGTTCGATATCCTCGACAAGCCCGCACCATTTGCTGATGCTTTTATTAGGCTCATCAATATTAGGAGAATAATATGCATTCACATCCCACCGGGAAGGAGGAATTTTTTGAATCGAATTGACTCCCCTCGCCAGATTATCATAAAATTGGTCATAATCCCTGGCACCGGGGAAGCGACAAGCTATACCAATAATGGCAACGTCTGTCACTTTGTAATCCGGATATTGTTGTTCCTTGTGATTTGTAGATTGATTAAGCTTTTCCTGGTTTTTTTCTGTCTTTTTTTGAGTATCTTTTGTATTACGTATCATCCTAATTTCCTCCCCAATTATTGCTTACCAAAGTAAAGCAATATTGGATCCTACCTACCTTTTAACACCTCCGGATACTGCAATCTTGGCAGTGCCCTTGTCTCGGGATTTCATATTATTATTCACCGGTATATGCTGTTGAACATTATCTTTATGAAGGCTTCGACGTGCGCCAAGCATCTTCGCCAATCGTTTGGCCATCGCAGCGATCGCCAGAATGGGAGGCGCTCCCAGCGATTTTGGGAACACACTTGCATCACAGACAAAGAGATTATCAATTTCCGTTTGCAAATCCTTGTTTACAATTCTTCCAAGGGCTGCAGTTCCTCCCGGATGTGCACCAAAAGGTTTGCCCACCACAATGGATTTTTTATTCACCCCAGCCTTAATCAGTATCTCTTTTGAAATTTCAACTCCCTCATTGAGTCGTGCCATGTCACTCTCAGTGACTGTCTTGGAAAAAGTCCCATCAGGAAACACACGGCCGGTCGGATCATCAGCGCTTTTTGTCATAATGCCAAGCGTATGCGCCGGAGGAAGAAGCATCCCTCGCACTCCTGCCTCTGCAAATCTATAACTTCTCGAAGGCTGTGGCCATGTGGAGAGAATAAATCCTTTGCTTTCATGAAATTCATTATCAAGAAGGGCCATTGATGGCTCCCCAAGCTGGGTGAGGTCGCTGGCAACATCATAGGTATTCACAAGCAGATCTCCGAAAAGGTGTGTCCCCGCTTTCTTAATACCTGTCTTTTGCAAGATAACAGGAGTAGCAAGCCCCCCTGCGGCAAGAATGACGACATCTGCATAAATTTTAATCCGTCCCCATCCTCTTTTCCCCTTGATTCCTACGGCTTTCCCATTTCTGATGATTACTTGCTCAACGGCTGTTTCATACATGACCTCTGCTCCATTCTCTATGGCCTCATCCAAGTAATCCAGGGAGGTCCATTTTGCATTGTATTTACAACCCATAAAGCATGCTGCGCAGCGTTTGCACCGTTCATAGCGCATGAACTTAGGCATCCGCTCAAAATGATAACCAAGATCTCCGGCTGCCTTCAGAATTGCTTTGGACCCACTTGACAGGCGCATTTTGTAAGGGGCAATGTCCATCTCTTTCTCTGCTTCCTCGTATTCGGTGGTAAGATCAATGCCGAAGGCTGCCAATTCTTCCTCTGAACAGCGGGTTCCATTGCCGCATGAAACAGCAGTCGAGCCTCCACCCATAATAGCTCTGTAAAGAAAGACTCCCTCTTTTGATGCTTTGGGCCACATAGTTATTGCATGGTGGTCAAATAGCTGGAAACTTTTGAAAAGGCCGCCAATATGCTTATAACGCTTGCCTTGTTCGACGACGATTACCCTCTTGCCCCTTTTGGCGAGTTCTTTGGCCATGGTAGCTCCACCGGCCCCTGATCCAACGATAATAAATTCGTATTTCTTGCTTTTATTATGTGTGCCTTCCATCTTTCTCTCCTTTAATCTGGAATGTATTCTTTTCCCATACAATGTGGGTAGTGGTTTCTTTTTGTGGCCATTGTTCTCAGTAAGCCGAGGGATGATCCCATTTGAGGCATAATATGCAAGGTAAGGCCCTAAAAGTTGTAGATCAATAGGAGGGCATGCAATTCCCCGATCTTTGAGGAGAGCGTGCGTATACTCCGCATCAGCATGACCGTCGTTTATGAAGAATTCTTTGGTGGCAAAACCGTATTTCATTAGATTAAGCCACTCCGGCGCTACCTCTTCATCAATGGGCAATGTGTTTTCATGCACCATCCGAAGATATTCATCAACTGGCAAAAGTTTTATCTTATAGCCATACTCATTCACTATATTTATGATTTCATACCACCTTTTCTTATCAGTATTAAGCAGATGATATGTCTCGAAAAAGGACTTTCTGTGCAGGCCTAAGGAGATAATGCCCTTGGCAATATAATCAACAGGGGTTATGTCGAAATAATTGTTGCCGATTGCTGCTACTCCGGATTTAATAATCAATTCAAATAATCTATGGAAAATACTGGCAGCGCCGCTCATCTCCAGGGGATATAATCCGCTCCCCGACTCTCCGAATATATTGCCCGGCCGTATAATGTTCCATACTAAGCCTTTATTGGATGCGTCACGCACTAACCTCTCACCTTCAAATTTTGTCTCCTGATACCCCATCTTGGTGAATTTCTGCCCCACATCAAAATCCTGTTCTTTAAAGGCAAAATTACTCCTATAGATAACATCAGCCATCACGTGATAACTTGAGACATGGATCAAATATTTTTGCCTTGTCCCAAGAACTAAGTCGATGATATTCTTAACCCCTGTCACATTGATCGGGGCCAGATAATTATAGGGCATCACAAGATTGGTTGAGGCTGCGATGTGTATCGTACAATCTATTGAATCTGCAAGATGGCGATAGTCTCTCTTAGAAAGACCGAACCTTTTTTTGGTAATATCCCCGATTAGTGGTATAACCCTTCGTTGCAATTCTTGCAGCAGGCTTTTTTCTGCATTATAACTTATCAGGATTTTCGCAAGCCGCTCCTGTGCATGGGCAATGTCACGAGCCCGAATTATACAATATATGTGCGCATCTGTTGTCTCAAGCAATTCTTTGAGTATGTATCCGCCTAAAATTCCTGTAGGACCGGTAAGGAGAATAGCATGAAAGGTGTATTCATCAAGGTCAGGTTTTTTAAGGGCTTCAGGCGCGGTCTGTAGAAATAGTTCATGAGCAGCTACCCTGTGAGGCTTAGGAGCCATCTTCTCTTTTTTATCACCTATGGAGCGTGTGGCGGCAATCTCCTCTCCATACTTCTCAGAAATATAGCGGGATAGATCCTTGACATTTGCATAGGTAAACATTATCGTTGTTTTAAGTGTTATGCCGAAGACCTTATTGAGATTATTGACAAGTTCCAATCCTATGATAGAATCAACGCCGTAGTCAGAAAAGGATTTTGCTAAATCTATAGCCGAAGGATTCATTCCGACAGAGGCACCAATCGTGTTAACAAGGTGTTTTTGAATGTACTGTATGAGGTTTTCCTCTGTTGGTTTTTTACTATCGTGTTTCACATTATTCCGCGTAATATCTCTCTTTTGGACCATGGTGTATGCGGGACGTTCCACCCTTTGATCGAAGGTGTCCTGAGGGGAAGGTTTACTCTCTCTCATAGGTTTCATAGGAGTAGTTGATGCCATGATCGAAAGGTCACCTTCAAATGAGGGCGTGGCCTGATGCGGCAGGTCAACACCCATTTTCTCCAATAGGTCCTCATGAGCTTTAATGACCATAATCTGATCAGCAGGATTCCCCACTACGCGCTCTATTGCCTCCATACCTTCATCAGCTTCAATGGATTCTGCCCCGAGCGCTGTCAGATACTTTCTATATTTCTCTGAGGCTGCAATCCCGACACTTCCCCAAAAACCCCAATTAATTATCTTTACCGGGTAAGGTGTCCTCTGGTTAAGATAACGTGCATAGGTATCCTTAAAGGTGCATCCTGCGGTATAATTGCTCTGTCCCTTGTTTCCCATAAAGGAAACAGCCGATGAGAAGAACATCATAAAATCAAGGGATTCGCCTTCTACTGCCTTGTATAAGGCCATACTGCCCCTCACTTTTGGAGCCAGGGCTTCCCGGAAGCTTTTCTCCTCCATGTTCTCAAGGAGCATATCTTTTAGGATAAGAGCGGAGTGAATAACTCCATTGAGTGGCCCGAATTGACTGCGGGCCTTATCAATTGCCTGCTTCATACTCGCAAGATCAGTGGCATCAGCCTTTATATACAAGACCTTACCACCTTCTTTCTCAATCAGCTTTATTTTTTCCCTGCGCTTATCGTCAAGCTCACTTCGCCCGAGCAAAACCAATCGCGCCTCTACCTTTTTTGCTAGATAACGGCTTACTTCGAGGCCGATGCCTCCTGCGCCGCCTAAGATCACATATACTCCCTGATGACGAAAGGCTGTTGTGCCTTGGGAGGAGAGGACCTTCGGCACGAGGGTCCTGGTATATCTTTTACCATCATGTAGGATAACCTCTGCCCCGTTGTTGTCTGCCGGTTCACTCCGAATCGCATTGCCAAGGGCCAGTAGTTTATGGCCCGATCCGTTCATCTCTATTCCCATGATGCTCACGTCAATACAGGTTGCCTGCATCATCGGATATTCATTGGCCATTACCCTTGTAAAACCAAATAAAGTCGATGCATAAGGGTTCATGACATGCACTGAGGCAAGCTGGTGCGCATCATTGGTGATTACTTTGAGCTTTAAGGATTCTCTGATATGATTATGCCTGCTCAGTGCCTGTATCAGCCTGAGAAGCGAGACGACACCTCGCTCTTGGGTATGCTCTAAGGCTTTTAGAGTTTCAACAATGAATTTTTTATCCTGCACTCCTCCGAGAAAATAGATGGTATCGATGCCCGGTATATGGCGGATTAAATTATCAAGAGCAGAGGGATCTTCTGTATTAATCTCCCAACAATTCTGTGCATACTGCCCAGTTTCGGTACCTAATCTGATTTCAATAATCTCATCCTCCGGATGGGCGGAAATAACCGCTTTTTCAAGCCCAAGGCTATGTATCGGATAGATAATCAGCACCCTCTCCCTCTCATGTGAAAGCTGTTTCTCATGCAGGGTAAGTAGTAAGGGCTTTTCAGTCCACTGCGGAACATAAAAGAAATCTTGAAAATCGTCTTTTGCTTCTCTCATGGTCACTTCATGGAGTTTGACGCGAACAAGGCCGGCTTCGTCCAAGAGGGCGACATGAAAACGGCCCTTTCCCAATGCCTTGACATAGGCATATCCTTGTGGTGTAAGGGGATGGAGTATCTCCACTTTTTCCACTGCAAAGGGCACAAGAGGCCGTGATATGTCCTTATAAAAGCCTGCTATTGTCTGGAGGGCCCCATCCATGAGTGTGGGGCAGAGGGAGTATGTGGTAAGCTCTTTTTCAAACTCACGGGGAATCATACAATGCCCAAGTGCTTCATCCTCATTGCACCATATCTGTTGTATAGCCTGAAAATAAAGGCCATAGTTCATGCCAGCCCTTTTAAACCGTTCATAGACTTCCTTTTTTGTTATCCGGCGTGTACAGCGCATGCGTATTTCATCAATGGACAGTGATTGATCGATTTTTTCAGAAGGAACAGAACTCTGGGCTATCCCCTTAGCATGTACGAGAGGGTGGCCATTTGTGCCGCTTTGAAATTCAAACTGTATATGCTCTTCATCCTCCTTTTTTAATATCAGGTGAATCTCTTTTTTCCCCTCTCGCACTGCCAGGGGTCGAAGCCAAACCATCCGGGTAAGATTGAAATTGTTGTTGATTTGGGAGATGGCCTCTCGTGCCATTTCCATATAGGCAACAGCGGGAAATAGTTCCCGGCCTCTTATTAAATGGTCTTTTACAAGCAGATCGCTCGCGTGCAGGATCTTTTGAAACACAAGTCCCTCATTTATGCTCAGTGAGGGCACAATGGTATCAATAAGGGGATGCAATGTCTTTATTTCACCACTGGTCTCTCGCAAGCCTTCTGGTATCCAATAACGCTCTCTTAGAAATGGATATGAATGGAGTGATATGCGATGAGGAGTACCCGAAGGATATAAGAGTCTCCATTCTATATCCACTCCCGCTGTCCACAGACGTGCAAGTTTGACGAGGTTCTTATTCTGTATAATAACGCGGATAAATTCTTTTCCTTCCTCACCTTCAATAAGAAGATCTTTTCGTTCTTTGTTGTGCTCTGTGTTGCCTGTAAATACATGTTTGCTCTCAGCTATCCCCTTACAATACTCAATGAGCCTGCTCGACAACTCGCCCATGTCTGATACCACGAGGGCCAGGCGCTCTTCCATAGCCTCCCGTCCAACTTGCAAGGTATAGGCCATATCAGCAAGGCTGCAGTTGGCAGTGCGTATGAACTCTAAAAGCTTTGTTGCATAGGCAGTAAGCCTTTCCCTGTTTTTGGCCGATAGGATAATAATATACGGCGAGTGGCTCTCTATAGTTGGCCGTGCAGATGGTTGTGTATATTCCTCGAGAACCACATGGGCATTTACTCCTCCAAAACCGAATGAACTGACGCCTGCCCGTCGAGGGATCGGTTGATTATATATATTTTTTAGAGTCTCCCATTCTTCGGTTTTTGCAACGATATAGAAAGGAGTTCCCTCCAATTGAACATAAGGATTGAGTTCCTTGAAGTGGACAGTAGCCGGTAACTTCTTATGCTGTATTGCAAGAAGCATTTTCAACACACCGGCAATACCTGCAGCTGTTTCAAGATGTCCGATATTTGTCTTCACCGTTCCTATACCACAGTGTGGCTCAGTCGGGAACGGTTTCCCCCACTTTGTATACAGTTCTTTGAAGGCTTTCTTTAATCCGTTTATTTCAATCGGGTCCCCCAGACTTGTACCTGTCCCATGAGCTTCTATATAACTGATAGTGGCAGGATCGATTCCTGCTTCTTCATAGGCGTGTATGAGAAGCTCTGCTTGTGCATTCGGATTCGGGGCAGTGAGGGATGTTGCGTGTCCCCCATGGTTTTCAGCAGTGGCCCTGATTAGGGCATAAATGTGATCCCCATCTGCTTCGGCTTTGTGCAGAGGTTTTATTAAAATCGCACCAACGCCTTCTCCCCGTGCATATCCATTAGCCTGTTTGTCAAAGGTCTTGCATCGTCCGTCCTCACAGAGCATTCCTGCCTTGCTGAAAGAAATATGCAAGGTCGGGGTGAGCATGACATTTACACCACCCACTATTGCCATATCACAGTCTCCACTCCTTATTGCCTTCACTGCTCTGTGCATCGCAACTAATGAGCTTGAGCAGGCGGTGTCAATGGGCTCACTCGGACCATGGAGATTGAGAAGATAGGATATTCTGTTTGCGGTAATGGAGTGAAACCGTCCTGTTGATGTCTGGGCTTCGACAGCAATGTTTTTGCGTCCGAGCAGCTCATTGTAATCCGCTGTTGCCACTCCCACAAAAATTCCTGTTTTTGTTCCAGAAAAATCCGATGGTTTATATCCCGCATCCTCTATTGTCTTCCACACTGTTTCCAAAAAGAGTCGTTGCTGAGGGTCCATTAATTCTGCTTCTCGAGGTGAGATGCCGAAAAAGAGCGCGTCAAATTTATCCACCTCTTTCATGAATCCACCCCATTTGACCTTTGTTTTGTCTTTATATTGTGTCCAATCCCAACGCTCTTTCGGTATCTCAGTGATCAGGTCCTTCCCCTCTTCCAAATGTTTCCAGAAAACATCCAGATTTTCCGACTGGGGCATGACACCACTCATGCCTATGATGGCTAACGGCTCATATCTGCGCTCGCAAGGGTCTTTGTGCCCTCTATTCTTTTCTTTGGTCTCCTGTATACTTCTCTTTGTCTCACCGATTGTGTGAAGCCCAGTATCATTATGTGGCATCACCTGCTCTCTGGTTTTATCAGTACCGTGAGATGAGGATTGATAATAAGTGACAAAATTTCCCCGGTACTCTGTATAAAGATAGTCGGCAAACGCTTCTATGGATGGATATTCAAAAAAGATTGGCGGGGTAATCTCAAGAGTATATTTATCATTGATGCGGCTTGCAAATCCCGTGAACGACACCGAATCAAAACCATAGGCGCTCATATCTTCATCTAAATGGATATCCTCCTCACTTACCTTTAATATATCCGAAACAATCCGGATAATATCCTTTTGTATCCTTGGACGAAGGTCCCCTCCGCGAGTTTTATCTCTCATTTCATCAGTCTCCTTTAGCTGAACCATTGTGTTTTCTATCTTAATTCCCATTATTTTTCTTAATTTTTCACGGTCCCCCTCCGCAACCACGAATTGGCACTCCTGTCCCTGCAATCCTTGTGCAAAGGCGGCAACTCCCGCTTCTGTGGAAAGCGCTTTCATGCCCATTGTCTTGGCTAAGAATTGTTCTGTCTGCTCATCCACTCTCATTCCGCCCTCTTTCCAGAGAGGCCAGTTAATGGATACACTTATACCTGACCGTTTCCCTCCTCTTCGAAGGACTTCCCGTCGTGCGGCAAAATTATCCATAAAACTATTTGCATATGCATAATCACATTGCCCGGCATTTCCCATGACTGCAGTAATGGATGAGAACAGGACAAAGAAATCAAGTGTCTCATCCTTGGTTACATCATCAAGGAAGAGGGTGCCGTATACTTTGGGTGCTATGACTGCTTCTACCTGCTCCCGTGTCTTCTTAAGGATAAAGGCATCTCGAATAACGCCGGCGCTATGGATAATCCCATCGATTGAATGAAAATGCGCTTTGGTCTCGGCAATGAGCCGCTCACAATTATCGCGCCGTGACACATCGGCCTGAATGTAAAGCACTTTTGACCCATCATGTTCAAGGTTTCTGATTTGCCCTTCTTTTGCGCTATTTAAGGGGGATCGTCCTGTCAGTACTAATCGCGCCTTTACAGCCATGGCAAGGTATCGAGCAAAAATGAGCCCCAATCCACCCATACCGCCCGTGATGACATAAACCCCCTTTTCTTTTAGTAATTGGGGGATTGTATCCCCTCCACGACTAAACGGTGTAAATTCCCGCATACCCTTCACAAGGCGCTTATCGCCCTCATACCTGACCTCTTTCTCATCATCAGCGCCAAAGCGTACTTCGTGCGCTATGATATCCATTCTGTTTAAGGGCGTATCCATTTCCAGGATTTTATAGATAAAGCGGGTATTTTCCCTGGAAAGGGTTTTTGCAAACCCGCTCACGGCTGCATAGGCGGGATGCGGGGCATCTTTATCCCGCGCAAACGCATAAAGCATTCTTACTTTATCTGTGAGCTTATGGCCCATAAGGGCTTGTGTGAGGTACACCACCGAATAGACACTTCGTTCAAGCTGGGTGGCAAGTACTTTTTCATCTGCCTGAAATGTATCACTCGCCCACAGATGAATAATTGTACCGGGAAGAAGGCCCTTTTGATTAAGGGCACTCATTACACGCATATAATCTTCCTTGTGTCCGGGGTTTACCGTAAAGACAAAATTATCAAACTCCTCATAGTGTTTCCCCGGTTTTACCACAGGGATATGAATATCCTCCGCCCGCTTAAGACTTTTCCTGAGCGCAACGCGCACGCTTTCATGAGGAGCAAAGAGTATGATAGTGTCTAATGCCCTAATATCCTCAGGAGCCACAGTGAGAGATGCCCGCTCCCATGCCCCTTTATAATATGAGATGGCTGTGGTATCCTGCCTCTTTAATGCCCTTAATATTACATTGTGCATTCTTACCACTCCATGTCCTGCCTCATCCATAAGCTCAATAGTGAATCGTTTCTCTGTGGGAAGATGCCTGGTGTTATCAAGTATCACATGTGCAAAGCATTTTTTCGCAAATGGCCTTAAAAGGTAGACCTTACCAACGGAGAATGGAAGATAGGGAAGGGGGGAGTCTCCTCCACTTTCGTTGATGAGGCCTAGCAGTGTTTGCAGTGCACCATCCATAAGTGATGGATGAAGAGTAAAATCCTCGAATTTTTCTTTTATCTGTGCCGGTACTTCAAGTAATGAGAGGGCCTCTGTTTCATTGCTCCAAAGTCGTTTAATTGATTGGAATCGAGGACCATATTGAAAGCCCAGTGTGTGAAAGTGCCGGTAGCACTCGCTGCCATCCTTCACCGCGGAACATCTTCTTTTTATGGCATCAATATCAGAGAGAGCATCCTGATTATTTTCCCCTTGATCATAGAGGGCTTTTCCTTGAGCATGGATTATTGGCTGGCCCTTTCCATCATTCGTTATGACTTTATATGTGACGCCACTTGTATGCGGAGACAGATTGATATATACGGTGCGGGGTGTGGTTCCGACACAAATGGGCGAGAGCCATACAATGTCCTTGAGTCTTTGTATCTTTTTATCACCCATCATCTCAGCAGCAGCCAGGGCCATCTCCACTATAGCCACCCCGGGCATTATTTTCTTCTTATTAACCTGATGGTCTTCAAGAAAGAATTCATTCCCCGTGAGATGCCGGGCAAATTTTCCTTCCTCTATGATCGAGAGAGAGGGATCAATCAAAGGATGATATCGTCCCTGATGGAATAGTTCATCGACAGCACCGCGTGTTATTGTATCAGTATCAGGTATCCAATAACGCTTCCTTGCAAAGGGATAGGTAGGTAAGGCACAACGGTGGGGGGTATCCTTTTCATAGAGAAGGTGCCACTCTATGGTCACACCCGCTACCCAGTGATGGGCGATGTCTGCAAGTTTTTTCTCCTTTATAAGTCTCTCTATAAATTTTTTTTCTTCCTCCTCTGTGGTAAATGCTGCATCTTTTGGTGCATACGCCCTAACCCTTCCTTGATAGAAATCGGGAATCTCCTTTTCCCCTAGAGCATAGTGCATAAGCTTTTCCATAAGCTCGCGAGTGGTTGATACTATACATGCTAGGCGCTCTCCCATGGCTTCCCTGCCAACTTGAAGTGTATAGGCGATCTCGGGAAGGGAAATGTCTGTCTGTTTTAAGAAATCTATCATCTTCTGCGCATGCTCTTTAAGCTGCTTTTCATTCTTTGCAGAAAGAACAATAATCTGCGGCTCTTCATCAAGGGACGCAAGATGAAGGGCTTTTGAAGAGGCCTTCTTGTATGCATGTGAATAAGACTCGACGATGAGATGAGCATTCGCCCCACCTGCACCGAACGAGCTTATTCCCGCTATCAGAGGACGTTCAGGGATTGCTTTCCACTCCATTGTTTCATTTACAACGTAGAAGGGGGTTGTGGTGAACTGAATGTGAGGATTTGTAGTCTCACTGTGCAAGCTTTTCGGTAGTGTATTATGCTTCATGCAGAGTAAGACTTTAATGAGTGCCGCAACTCCTGCTGCTGCTTCCAAATGGCCGATATTCGATTTTACCGATCCAATGGGACAGAATTGCCTTTTCTGCATATAGTGGTGAAAAGCCTTAGTTAATCCTGCAATCTCAATAGGATCACCCAGTGATGTCCCTGTTCCGTGACATTCTATATAATCAATCTGTTCGGCTGATATATGAGCGCGCTCAAAGGCTTTTATAATAAGACGGGTATGTGCCTCAGGGTTAGGAACGGTAAAGCCGGTGGCCTTTCCCCCATGATTGGTCGAAGAACCTCGAATAACCCCGTAAATATGGTCCCTGTCGTGAATGGCCTTATGCAAAGGTTTTAATAGTACAGCGCCTATACCCTCGCCGGGTACATACCCTGTTCCATGAATGCCAAAACTTCTGCACCGTCCGTCGGATGAGAGAAACTTGGCCTGGCTGAGATAAATATATTTACTCGGATGGATGGAGAGATTGACGCCACCTGCAATGGCCATATCACAGTCACCCCTTAGAATGCTCTGGCAGGCAAGATCCACCGCGATAAGAGATGATGAGCAGGCTGTGTCGAGGGATATACTCGGCCCCTTAAAATCCATAAAATAGGACACCCGATTTGCAATGGCCCAGTAAATCGATCCTGGCCCGCAATAGGTGTTATTCAGAAATCCGCCCTGATGAGCAATCAGGGAATATTCATTCCACATTGTCCCCACAAACAACCCAACTGATCTATCCCCATACCGCTGCCTGTCGCCATATCCCGCATGCTCCATGGTTGCCCAGACACATTCAAGAAGCAGTCGCTGTTGGGGGTCCATTTGTTCTGCTTCCCGTGGTGAGATGGCGAAGAAAAGGGGATCAAACTTATCTATGTCCCTGATAAATCCTCCCCATTTGCCATAGGATTTATTTGATTTATTCGGATCAGGATCAAAAAACCGTTTATAGTCCCAACGATCTTCCGGTATTTCTTCAATACAATCCCTTCCCTCAATGAGATTGCGCCAATAGGTATCAAGATCGGGCGCCATGGGGAATCTTCCGTTCATGCCGATCACGGCAATCTCATATCCTCTTTGAGATGGCGCCATTCCTTGCTGTTGTGTTACCGGATGCTCATCGTGTGTTTCACGAGTATCGTCATCATGGGTATGATCATCATCATCATGATCCTCCTCCTCCCCTGTTTCTTCTATTTCTTCTTCCCTCCTTTCCTCATCCATAATCAGCCCATCCTTTGGGGATTGATCTTTTAAGTAAGCGGCAAGTTGGTTGATATTAGGATATTCGAAAAGGAGTGTGGGCGGGAGGGTATCATACTTTTTATCAAGCTCACTCATAATATCCTGAATGATAATTGATTCGACTCCCAACGAGAAGAAGGATTCGTCCCTTTTTATCTGCCCTTCGCTGCTGCCTATTTTAGAGGCAATTAATGCGGCAAGCCACTCTTCTATGGCGGCTTTATTCGTGACACCACGCTTTTTCGGATCACTCCCTTTGACTTTTCCTTGCTTCACTTTCCCTTTCTTCACTGATAGTTCGGTCTTACCAATTTTTGATTCTGTGAATCGTTTGCCGAGCACAGCCAGTTGACAGGGCCCTTCCTGTTGTATAATCTCGGTAAATGCATCTAATCCTTGTGCTGAAGAAAGAGCAGGTAACCCCCGTTTTTCGAAATTTTTCTGTGTGTACTCATCAATACCCATCCCTCCATCAGCCCACAGTGTCCAATTGATACTCATACTCCTGCCGGGGTAGTTATTCTTGGTACGATAATGGATAAAAGAATCGAGAAAACTATTGGCTGCTGCATAATCTGCCTGACCTGCATTTCCCACCAAGGATACGATGGAAGAGAAAACAATGAAAAAATCAAGTGGCTCTTGTTGTGTCAATTGATGTATGATCCAGGTTCCTTCTACCTTAGGGGCGGCCACTCGCTGAAAGGATGCCCACTGTTTTCTTACCAAAAGCTTATCATCAAGGGTACCCCCTGTGTGTATCACACCATTGATATATCCATAGCGTCCCCTAATTTGTTGGATGATCTTTTCCATCTGATCCTGATTCGTCACATCCCCTTGAATATAAGCAATCTCACTGTGATACATCTGAAGATGCTCAATAAGGCGCTTTTTGTCGGGATTTAATGGAGATCTTCCAATAAGAATGAGAGTCGCCTTCACCGCCTGTGCGATCATCTCGGCTATTTTTGCTCCAATACCACCGGCACCCCCAATCAGAAGATATACATGACCATCTTTTATGACACCCTGGCGGTATTTTTTTGTGGGCAGGAAGAGATCAAAACTTCGAACATAGCGGTTCGTGCCTCGATACGCCACTATATTTTCATCAGAAGGCGATGCACTCTCATCAAGAAGAATACGTGCCTTCTGGGTGAGGGGAGTATCATCATGGCTGAAATCAACGATC
The DNA here is from genome assembly GCA_049472395.1 of bacterium. Classification (GTDB taxonomy): domain Bacteria; phylum SZUA-182; class SZUA-182; order DTGQ01; family JBLIRR01; genus JBLIRR01. Next base: position 152,589 of record JBLIRR010000005.1, read on the forward strand.
TTTATTTTTATCTTAGGATTCTCCAGCATGATACTCTTAGCAAGACCACCAAGCCCCCCATACACATATCCTTCCCCTGTATCGTCGTTTGTGATTATATGAACATTGCATGTATTCACAACAATACTTACCTCCTGAGCATTCTGGGCCTTTGTTAAGGCTTTTGCCAGGAAGAAAAGGCTCTGCACCCCTTCTTTATGCTTATTGTTAAAATCAAGAGAAGATGAAAAAGAAAGGATTTCCCTTCCATCTGCCCATAGATGGAAGATATCATACCCTGACGAACTTTCTTCCATCCGGGCAGCTATCTTCTGAAGAATATCTTCATACTCCTGCTCTTTTTCCGGATTGATTGTATAGTGCCCGTTGCTGTGCGCCGCACAAGAAGTTCCCTTGTTCACAAAGAAAACAGTCCTGTAGTGTCGAGCTATCTCGTGAGAGAGGTCTCTGCCTGCATCATCCTCTAAAATAATCGCCGCGCGTCTTGATACATCGGGAATTGAAGTGTTTAATTGTTGTATGACCCACCGGGGCTTATAATAATAGACCTTCTGAAGTGCCGCATGAGTGGGAGGTGATGATGAATCCATGCGGGAAGGCTTGATTAAGAATTGATCTGACACTCGTTTAAAAAGCATATCCTGAATCAGGACAATGCACTGTCCCGATGCATCGAAGACGCGCAGCCGGGCTTTGAGATCGGCTCCTTTTTTTTCAGTATCGGTTTTGTCAAGGCAGACAAAACAGCGGTTGTGCAGTGGACCGAACATGTGTAAGGATTTAATAAAATAAGGGACATAGAGGGTATTATCCTCTGGAAGCCTTCCTTCACAGTATTCATATGCTAATGCTGCCTGGAATACGCCATCCAGAATCCATGGATCTAAATGCGTCGAGAGGCTTTCTTTCTCAGATGATCTTTTAAGCTCAACAACGAAGAGAGTTTTGTGCTCCCATATATCTGCAATAACCTGCAATCCTTTGCCATACTGATACCCTATACGTGCTAATGACTGATAAAGGTTTTTAATGTCCTGGGAGTGCACATGTGTAAAGCATGAAAGATCAAGGGCTGGTGGGGGACTTGTCTTTGATGAGTCAAATTCACCATTGCATAAAGAAGTAGTTTCTCTTTGGAGGATGAACCGCTTCTTATGGGGAGAAATGGTAACCTCTACTCGTGTCTCTTCATCAATAACGCATGGAGCCTGAATAAGGATATTATGCAATACCCTGACAGGTTGTTTGGATAATTCTTGGGAAGCTGCAAGGACGAACTCGATCATGGATGATGCGGGGACAATAGGTTTTCCTGTAATAACATGATTGAGAATAATGGAGTCGTGAATTGAGAATCGCCGATGTACATGCACATCTTGTTCAGTATGCGTTTCATGGTGCGCGCGAGCTAAGGGAGATGTTCCCTGAGGACTCTGTGGGCGCAACCAAAAAGATTTTCTATCAAAGGGGTAAAGAGGCAGGGATAGTGTGTTATAAGTGCCTTCTTTACTCAGTTTCTCCCAATGAATATCAATACCGTTCATCCATAAATCAAGAAGGCTATCGGTAAATAATTCGCTGATATTTCCTGACAATTTAAGATGTACTGTGCTTTCTACCGGTAAGGGAGCCTTAAAAGCTCCGAATTCATAAAACGCTATATCGTCAAGGGGGAGATAGGCAAGAGTATCTTCAGGAAGAATGTTTTTTATTTCCATCTGCTCTATAAGCCAGCCTGGTATATCTCGGATTTCACGGATATTTTGATTTGATCTTTTAATAAATCGGTACGAATTATCTAAATTCATATATGCTTGGCGTGTGTTAAGTGTATGGGCAATGCGGATATAGTCCGGTTTATTGCTCAGAAAAAGCTCTACTAGATCCTCCTTTGGCATGACCCCATCAGTAATAAGATCTACTAACTCATAAAATCGTTTCTCTTTTACAAAATCTGGTTCGGTCAGATTCCATTTTTGATTAAGCTTGCGTAAGCAATTCATAATAATGATCATGAGGAGTAGTTTCTCATTCCTTAATCTTTCTTCTTTTCTTGAGAGGAGCTTATCATCATGGAGCAATTCCATAAGGCTTTTACCTGACTTTTTGAGGATGGTATCCCACTCTTGTAAATATTTTTTAAAGGTAAATTGGCTTTCGCTGAGCATTCGTGCCTTATCCACGTAATATCGGAATGTCTCATGCACATAATGACGAAGAATATCTTGCTGCGTTAAAGACTCAGTTAAATCATCTGCACTGCAGTATCCTTTCTCTACGATAATATTTCCCAGATAATCCTTTGTTTTTTTCTGTTCAGCCAATGCGTCATCGAGCTGGCTTTCGGTAATTATCCCATTTCTTAAAAGCAATTTTCCCAGGAAATTATTGCTACTTGTCTTAGACTTCGCCTTTTGAGTATATAAGATCCCGTCCACCAAGATTTGTCCTAACAATTTATTGCCTCTGCTTAATTCATCAATGAGCAGATGAAGATAGGTGTGGCTAAAATGAAAGGGCATGATAGTTCTCTTCAGAATGGAATCATAGTAGGGAATTTTGGGGCGGGTAAACTGAATTTCATATAACTCCTTTTTCTTACCCAGGACTGCAAGAGCATCCTCTAACTTCATAATATCGCAGAGGACTAATCCTACTAATACTCCCGCCTTCTCTCCCGTCACCACATCCGGTTTAAATCCCAAATCCATCAAGGTGCGACTGCCTGCATAGACCACCATAAATGAATAGAGTGTCTTGTGTGGCTCAGTCCATGATTTTTGATAAAAATCGTGCAGGACTGCTCTTTTCCCTCCCAGCTTCAGAAAACATGTCACAATCGTTTCAAGATGTTGTTTAAATAAGTCAAATCTCCCCAAATACCCTTGAAATTGGGTGAGGCCATCGAATAAAAAATCACCTATCCTTAAGCACCAATATTTTTTATTCTGCTTAGGGATAGCAGGCGCCGCCGCATTCAAGAACTCTTTTAATTCATCTTTACTATGGAGATGAGCGCCATAGCGGTAAGGAAATTGTCCCCTTCCAAGCTTCAACGTTGTGCATATATCGTTCAGACTATTGTGCGTAAAAGTAGGGCTGTGAACAAATTCTCTCCATTGTTTAATGAGGTTTTGAATACTGGATGATGATTTTGCAGAGAGAAGGAATAGCTGATTGAACGTAGCTCCATTATTGGGGACCATAGCTCCTTCAGGATATTCTTCTAAAATAAGATGAGAATTGACACCACCAAATCCAAAAGAGCTGACTCCTGCGCGCAAGGGCAAGGCCGGATCTCGTGCTTCCCATTCGCTTAGTTCTGTGGCTACAATAAAGGGAGACTCCTTAAAATTAATGATTGGATTTAATTTTTTGATATTTAAGCTTTTGGGTATTTTACGATGGCGCATCATCATCACTACCTTCATAACACCGGCTATTCCGGCAGCAGCCTCAAGGTGCCCAATATTAGACTTGACTGAACCGACTTTACAATACTGGGTATCGTGGGTATACTCCCGAAATGCTTTGGTTAACGACTCTATCTCAATCGGGTCCCCCAAAGAAGTTCCAGTTCCATGGGCTTCCACATAGGTCACTGTTTCCGGAGTAAGCCCCGCATCCTTATATGCGGATAAAATGACACCCTTTTGAGCATCCACTCGTGGAGCAGTAATTGAGAGGGTTTTGCCTCCATGACTTATAGCTGATCCTTTGATTATCCCATAGATATGATTGCCATCTTTAAGGGCATCCTCTAAGCGCTGAAGAAGGAGAACACCTACCCCATCTCCCGGAACATATCCATTGGCATTTATGTCAAAGGTTTTACATTGCCCGTCAGGGCTCAGCATCCGGGATTTTGAGAAAGAAATATATTTCCATGGATGAAAATTAAGAGAAACGCCACTTGTCAGGGAATAATCGCTCTCCCCCATAATGAGGGAACGTTTGGCTTCATGGATGGCAACAAGAGATGAGGCACAGGCAGCGTCAATGGATATACTCGCGCCTTGCAATCCGAAGATATAAGAGATACGGTTCGCCAATACACATTCATAGTTGCCTAAACAGGCGTAGCTATCGGTAATAACCTCCGGAGCCGAGGCTTCCTGATGATAATCAACAGCCATCACACCCACATACACTGAGGTGATTTTTTCTTGAAGCAGGGTGAGAGATACTCCTGAATCTTCAATACAATGCCATGTCTCCTCCAACAATAAGCGCTGCTGTGGGTCCATATTGTTGGCTTCCCGGGGAGAAATATTAAAAAAATGATTATCAAATTTATCGATGCCATCGACAAGGCCGCACCATTTACTGATACTTTTATTCGGCTCATCAAAATTGGGGGAATAATATTTTTTAATGTCCCAACGTGAGGGTGGGATTTCCTTAACTGAGTTAATCCCCTGCATGAGATTATCGGCAAACTGACGGTAATTGTGCGCTCCGGGAAAGCGACAGGCCATACCTATTATTGCAATATCCGTACTTGTTGTATAATCGCTTTTTCTCCCTTTCTCCTTGCTCTCCCTGTAAGCCTTCTGGTTCCTATCCTTTATTACTCCCATAACATCTATTCCCTCATTTTTCTCTCATATGCTTTATGGCTTTGTTACCCCACTTATTTGATTACGGGGAAATTTTATAATTATTTTGTTTGTTGATTGATCTTTATGATAATTGCTGGTGTTATTAAATAATAACATTTACAGTTTAATTAATTTATTATAGGAATATTTTAAATATTAGTTGAAGAGCAAAAAATATACCATTATGATAAAATCTTTTTTCCTAAGGTCTATCATTATGTTTTCATTTCATTTTCATGAATTTTTCGTGCGTCTGCTCTTAAAAGCATATTAAAAAAGTGATGTGCGATTATCTTTACACTGTTATCAATTGTTTACAAATTATATAAAAAAGGTATTATCTAATGACACCATATACTTAAAAAACAGGGTGGGTTTTCATAGTGAATATGTCGATTATTATATTGAACATCTGTATATCCCAAGTATAATATATTATGTAGCACTTTAAAAAAGAGTATAAATTTTAATATCTTAGAGAGGGAGATGGCTGTGTCGGATTTTCGTGATCAGCTGCTTGCTATGCACCGGCAGATGTATAAGAGAAATATGCGACTCATCAATAAATTTCTTTCTTTTGATGAGCAGGTAGCAAAATATGCACGGGAATACAATCACTATCTGAAGAGTTTTGAATCAATATCGTCAAAATCAGAGCTTATCTATCGTATTCTTTCGAGTGATGTGGTCTATCATGGCGATTATCATACCCTCAAGCAGTCACAACGGTGTGTCTTGCGTGTACTCCGGGAAATCACCGGTAAACGCGAGATCATTCTCTGCCTTGAGATGTTTCATAGTAAAGATCAGAAATTTGTCGATAAATTCGTGGCAGGAAAACTGAGTGAGCATACCTTTTTGAAAAAGATTAATTATGCCCAGAAATGGGAGTATAAATGGGAATATTGGAGGCCTTTGATTTTATTTGCTATGGAGCATGCGCTCCCAATTATCGGAATTAACTCTGACATGTCTTCTGGGTCTAATTCACTTCGCAGCCGTGATTATCATGCAGCACAGATAATCACCAAGCTTATTCTGCGCAATCCTGGAAAACTTGTCTATGTAGTTGATGGTGATTATCATATTTCCCCGAATCATTTACCGAAGGAGGTAGATGCCCTTCTGGCATTGCTTGATGAGAAGGGTAAGCGGACCATTATCTATCAGAATGTTGAAAATCTTTACTGGCAACTTGCTGAGGAGAAGAAGGAAGAGGCAGATGTGTTACAGATTTCTCAGGATAGTTATTGCATTATGAACACCACTCCGGCGAACAAGCTGCAGAGTTATTTAAACTGGATGGAATATTCAGATGATGCATGGTATCCGATAAACTCCGACTGGGGAGAACTTGCTGAAGCCGATGATAGTACCACGATTCCTGAGTTTGCAAAGAAAATATGTGCTCTTTTGGGGCTGCCCTTCCCTCGAAAGGCCTTGCAGCATATGACAATATATTATTCAACAAATCTCGAATTTATGTCCATGATAAGTCAGTCGGAAGAATTGGCCCATATGCTCCCCTTTATCAAAAGGAGAATAAAGAATGGAGAGGGATTTCTGCTTGAGTATGACTCAAAATGGGGGGAGGCATATCTCATTTATCTCGCCAACTCAAGTACCAATATGGCGGCCGAGGAAGCGGCTCATTTTATAAATGCGGCCTTGCGCGGACCGCATAGGAATCTACATAATTCCTTTGATCTTTTCTATTTTTATGTCATTATAGAGATGCTCGGTTTCTTCGGCTCAAAACTGATTAATGAGAAACGAAAATCCCTCTCCTCCCACGCTCTCCGCACCTATCTTGGCAAGTTTAAAAACAATGGTGCCAGTCCCGAGGAACAAGAAAAAATAGACATTGCTCATCTAATCCTTCAGCACCATTACTTGGAAAAACATTCAAAAGATCCGGAGATTTATCAGAAGAAATTTTCTGCGGTGTTCAGGCCGAAATCTTCACGATTCGTCATACTGAGCACACAGCTTGGGTATATGGCCGGCAACAGGCTATTTACCATGGTAAGAAAGGGTCTGTTTCCCCTTGATGAAGTGCGGGACCTTTTTAAAAAACGATTCGATGAGCCATTCAAGGCGTTTCAATATTATCTTAATATTTCAGAGAGGCTTCGCAATCTGAGGCGCAACCACGCCAGGAACTAGTCCACACCATAAGACCCACTAAGTTTATGCGGTTGCATATTCCACCAGATCCAGGTATGTGTATCATTCATATATCCACTCTATTGCCGATGCGCGATGGAGCAAGGCGCGTATTTTACTTGCCGAAGACAATTTGATTAATCAGAAATTGATTTTTAGTATTTTGAGTAAACTTGGTTTTAGAGCAGATGCGGTATCCAATGGGCTCGAAGTGCTTAAGGCCCTTGAATCGACTTCCTATGATCTTATCAACCCGCTAAAACACAATGACCATAGATTACTATGCAGCGACGGCGCCTTCATACACGACCTCAATATGCTCCAGATAGAATATGAGTTCATCAAGGAATCTTTGAATTTCTCTGGCATTCTTATCTATCGCGGTACTGTGAAGCTTGAGTCCCAATTCTGATATCTGATCAAATCCGAATCCACCACCCGATCCTTTCATCCTATGGGCTATAGTCCTGATAGTTTCAAAATCATCTTGAGCCAGTGATGCCTGCATTTTTTCTGCATCATAACGAATATCCCTGAGATATTCCGGGATAAGATCTTTAAGATCAGGGTCTGCATAAACAATAATGTTATTATTCTGTTCGCCCGCGTTATCATGGTCTTTTTTACTGGTATCCTGTGTCATGACCCCTCCTTTTTTAGGGGATGAATAGGTGAATGGAGAGCTATCCTTCATGTCATTATCCAGTCCTTGAACGTCTGATTTTTTATCAGATGCCTTTTGTTGATCCATGGCACCCAAGAACTGCGCGGTAAAATAAAAAGTGCTCCCCTTGTTTACCTCACTGTGTATCCAGATTGAGCCATTCATAAGCTCAACCAGCCGTTTTGAGATGGCAAGACCAAGGCCCATACCCAGATGCCTTTGGGTCGCTGATGAATCTGATTGCATGAAGATGGAAAAGATTGTATCCATTTTCTCAGATGGTATCCCAATCCCTGTGTCAGTAACGGAAAAGAGCAGTTCAATGGACCTCTCTCCGGTAGCGTATGTGTTTTGCTTTTTTATAGTAATGCATACTTCGCCTTTTTCAGTAAATTTGATAGCATTCTCAATCAGATTAGTGAGAATTCGGCGCACACGGCCTGGATCACCCAGCAGCGCAGCAGGGATATCGGGTGAAATAGTGAAACGAAGATCAAGGCCCTTTTTACGGGCCTGAGGAGCGGTATATTTACAAGTTTGTTCCATAAGAGTGTGAAGATCAAACTCAATCTCTTCAAGCTTGAATTGCCCAGCGTCTAGTTTTGATATGTCAAGGATATCGTTAATAATATTGATAAGATTTTCTCCCGATGATTGTAATATTTTCACATATTCTTTTTGCTTAGGGGTCAACGGGGTCCCTGAAAGTAACTCACCCATCCCGATGATTGCGTTCATCGGTGTCCGTATCTCGTGGCTTATGTGTGCCAAGAATTCTGACTTGGCTTGGAACGCGGCCTTAGCCTCTATTTGTGCTTTTTGCAGTTCTTTCTCTGCAAGGCAGTGATGATAGAAGCTCTTTTTTAGATAATAGGTGACAATAATTCCGTAAATAATAATTATAAGGAGCAGGGAGGATAAAAAAATATAAAATGTCATCTGGGTGATTTCCTCTCTCTCCTATTTGTTAAGAATTTTATATTCCTTCCCAGCATTATTACATCAAGCAATATGAGGTCCGGGTGAGCATCGTGTATAAGGGCGAATGCGCTGCTCCCCCCTCGGCGCCCATGACATTATAACCGGCTTTCTGTAAATAGAGTTCTTCTAATTTATAGATGTAGTGATTATCATCAATACATAGGACTAAAGGTTTTAAGCCATTGTCCATAAGCCTTGTTGCCCTTCATGCTGAGGTAAAATTACTAACACATATGCTTCTGTTTCAGCTTATCGACATTTTTGGCTCATTATGCCGTGAATATGAGGATTAAATTTTTTTTATTTTATACCACGATAATGGGTAGGCTTAGTGACCCTCATTTTATGATCATCGTGCTTGAAGTCTACATGCTTTTCTTTTTTTCTCTGAAAGGCGGGTATATCAGACCTATCTTCTTTTTTTAACGAATGATAATGTTTGCCATAGAGTGGATCATAGTGAACAAAAACCTCCTCTCCTTGATCATAGTTAACAATCCCATACCCCTTTTCGCGATTAAGCCATGTGATGGTCCCACTCTTCCTTTTTAGAGCATTATTATGTCCCTGGTCAAATACTATTTTCTTTAATTTCTTGAAAATATTACGCTCCATTTTTTTTCTCCTTTCCTGATCTAAATACCCATATTGCTAAGGGTATCGATCACTTGTTTCATGGTCAATGTAAGAGTAGGATGCGCCTTTTCAAAATAATGAATAGCTTTAGTAAGCTGTGTGATTAAGGAATTGTGCTGACGGGATTGGTTGATGCCCCTGTGATCGAGAACGTTTTGAATATCACTTTTTAACATGGTAAGCAATCTGCGGTCATTTTCATCGACAGATTGGATATCCTCAAGCTCATTGTGGAGTTGTGTAAGTAATGCATGAATATTTTGTTTTTGCATACGCAAAATCCATGAAATCAAAAGTAACAACACTTATAATATAGTATACCATTTTCTCTCCCGTATGCAAATGTGTATATTTTCATCTCAGTTTCTGCTCTGGATACCATCTATATACCCGACCACATTGGATGAGATATTAGCAGCATTGGCCTCATCCGTATCAATATGCATGGCCAGATTATAATCAGGATTGACTCTGATAAGCACATCACCGAAAATCAGCTCCCTGTCGCCTTCTACGCTTACGCGTACTATGTATTTATCCCGGAGGCCAAATTGCAGAGCATTTTGTGGTGACATATGAATGTGGCGCATTGCGCAAATAACTCCTTTCTCTATTTTGATTGATCCGTACGTTCCTTCAATGGTGATGCCTGGTGTGTTTTCAAGATCCCCTGATTCACGAATAGGAGGATGAATCCCGAGCTTAAATTGCTCTGTCATGGAAATTTCAACCTGTGTTTCCTTTCTCGGCGGACCAAGGACACGCACTCGTTCTACTTTACCCTTGGGGCCTATTAAGGTAACCTTTTCCTCACATGCATATTGGCCTGGCTGCGACAAGTCGGTAACAGGGGTCAACTGGTGCCCCGGACCAAAAAGCGCCGCAACATGTGCAGGACAGAGGTGAACATGGTGAGCGGAAACTTCAATTGGCACCGGTAAAGGCTCCTGTTTATTGAGGAGTATCGAGATATCCTTTTTCTTTACTGTCCGGATAGTTTCCCGTGCGATCATTCGTTCTTCATCAGTAGGAATTACCAGGACCCTGACCGATGCAATGTCTGTTGAGATGTCATATACGAGGTTTTTGCCCTCAGCCTCTCTGTTTTTCTTTTCATCAATGATGATACCCATGCACTCAAGTCCCTGGCAGGCCAAACTTCGTACCCCAGGACTTCCCATGCCAATTCCACCTGTAAAAATAAGGACATCCAGACCTTGCATAGCTGCGACATACGCACCAATGCATTTCCTTACCTGATAGCAGAAGCTTTTGTAAGCAAGTAAGGATCGATGATGCCCTTCCTGCGCTTTCTGTTCTATGTCTCTCATATCATGGGATATGCCTGATAGCCCTTTAAGACCACTTTTATTGTTGATAAGAGTGTTGAGATCATCAACTGACATCTGTTTACTTTTCATCAAATGAGTGAGCACTCCCGGATCAACATCGCCGCATCGTGTGCCCATAATAAGTCCTGCTGTCGGCGTCATGCCCATTGTTGTATCAACCGATCTTCCGTGATCAATCGCACACATGGAAGCACCATTACCCAGATGACAGCTTATAATCTCAAGACTGTTAAATGATCGTTTAAGCACTTCTGCTGCTTTCAGCGACACATATAAATGTGACATGCCATGAAAACCGTAGCGTCGTATGCCCTCTTCTTTATACAACTCATAGGGAAGTCCGAATAAATAAGCATAGGGTGGGAGAGTGTGGTGAAATGATGTATCGAAGACAGCGACGTGGAATGCCTCCGGGAATGCCTGCATCGCCTCTTTAATACCCACCAGATTAATTGGATTATGCAAGGGAGCCAGGTGCGAGACTTTCTCAATAATGTTGATGACTTTATCATCAATAATCACGGAACTTGTAAATTCACTTCCCCCATGAACAACCCTGTGACCGACTGCGGTTATTTCTGAAGGTGAGGAAATACCTGTGTTCCCTGATGAGGTGAGCTGCGAGAGCATTATGGAAAAAGCTTCTTTATGATCCCTGCAAGAGTTTTGAATTATTCCACTAGATCCGATATTTTCAATATTTCCCTTTATATTAAATTGTTCATTTCCCGTATCAAAAAGATGGTATTTAAGGGATGATGAACCACAGTTTATCACTAAGAGCTTTGCCGGTGTATCGGTCTTGAGTTTAAATCCGTATGGATCATCACTTTTTTTTAAGGCTGCAGCAATAAGGTCCCTGCCACTTTCATCTTTGGTCCATATTTTTGACCGCTCGCTGAGAAGTCGTGAAAGATACATTACTGCCGGCGGGTAGGTAATAAGGAGTCTTGAAAATAGATCATGGGGTATGAATAAGGCTTTACATCTGCTAATGCCGATAATATCCGCAGTTGTTCTGTCCCCTGTCATGAGCGATATTTCTCCAAAAATATCACCGGATTTTAAAAGAGCAATACGATATTTCTCCCCCGCATCATCAGTAACAGAAGCCTCAGCTTCTCCTTCAATCAAGATGCCGAGAAATCTTCCAATCTCACCGAATTCTATTACCGCTTCATTTCCCTCAAACGTCGTAAGATGAGACCCTTCTATAAGTTCGGTTAATTTGTCCTCAGGAAAATTATGAAAGAGCTCTACCTTTGTTGCTAAGAATTGTTTTATTTCTTCTTTGTTCATAGGATAATCCTCATTTTACTCCCTCATTCCATTCCCCTCTTTCGACCATTACCATTCATATCGTACATTTACATGAGCATCTTCTCTACCCGGACAAAATGATGTGGACGAATATGGTTCAATTGTTAGGGTGTGTGCTTATAAGGGCGCTTCATAGAATGAGCTTTTGCTTTTACAGGTTTTGCATGCCAAATTTTCTCTGTATATTCTTTAATAGTCCTATCACTTGAGAATTTGCCCATGTTAGCCAGGTTGAGGATTGACATTTTATTCCAGGCATCCTGATCCTGATACAGGCTGCTCACTCTTTCTTGACACATGACATAGGCTTGGAAATCAGCCAGAATGAAAAAGGGATCACCCCCATAGAGCAATGAGTCGGTGATGGGTTTGAAAAGATCAGGTTGTCCGGGATTGAGCATACCAGAGGAAATCATATCGATTACAGCCTTAAGCTCCTGATTTTTATTATACCAATCAATGGAAGCGTATCCGCATTCTCTGAGATTCTTGACACCCTCGGCATTTAATCCGAAAATAAAAATATTGTCATACCCTATTTCTTCTCGCATTTCAATATTTGCACCATCAAGGGTCCCGATTGTCAGGGCCCCGTTAAGAGCGAATTTCATATTCCCGGTCCCTGATGCTTCCATGCCAGCGGTCGATATTTGTTCGGAGAGATCAGCTGAAGGAATAATCTTCTGCGCAAGGGAAACACAATAATTGCTAAGGAATACCACCTTGATTCTGTCCTCTATCGCCGGATCATTATTAACCATGGTTGCGACACTATTGATCAATTTAATAATGAGCTTGGCTTTATAATAACTGGGCGCTGCCTTACCGGCGAAAATAAAGGTACGGGGGACACAATCCGGAATGCGTTTCTCTTTTATTGCCGTATAGAGCCTGAGGATATTAAGTACATTGAGAAGCTGCCTTTTGTATTCATGGATTCGTTTTACCTGGACATCAAAAAGGGAATGGGGATTTACCGTGATCCCATTATGTTCCTTTATGTAAGCAGCAAGAATTTCTTTGTTTTTGTGTTTAATTGTATGCCATGATTTTTGAAAATCCTTTTTCGCAGCCCAGGGGATCAATTGTTTCAGCTCACGCAAATCAGTTATCCATTTCTCTCCAATTGTGTTGGTGATGAGCTGGGAGAGCGATGGATTAGCAAGGAGCAACCACCTTCTTTGAGTAATGCCATTGGTTATGTTAATAAATTTTTTTGGCCAGAGCTGGGAAAAATCTAAAAAAAGTTTCTTTTTGACAAGCTCTGTGTGCAGAGCCGATACACCATTCACCGCATGGGAGCCGACTATGGCAAGGTGAGACATGCGCACTGCTTTTCCGGGGTATTCCTGGATTATGGACATACGCCCTATTTTCCCCGGATCGTGAGGGTATTGTTGACTGACGTTCTCAAGGAATTGACGGTTTATTTCATATATAATCTGCATATGACGGGGAAGGAGGGATTCCATGATGCTGACGGGCCATAATTCCAATGCCTCCGGCATCATGGTATGGTTTGTATAGGCGCAGGTGTGAACACAGATTTCCCATGCCTGAGCCCAGCCGATCTTTTCTATATCGACTAAAAATCTCATCAGCTCTGCAATAACAAGGGCCGGATGGGTATCGTTTAACTGAATAGCAACCTTCTCATGCAGATTTAAAACCGACGGATTTTTCACCTTATGACGGCGAATAATATCCTGGATAGTGGCTGAAACGAAAAAATATTCTTGTTTCAGCCTGAGTTCTTTTCCCGGAAGGATGTCATCCTTGGGATACAGAACGCTGGAAATGGTTTCTGATTTTATTTTGCTTTGAACAGCCCCTATATAGTCTCCCATATTAAATTCGCTGAGCTCAAACTCTTGTGTGGCCTTGGCTGACCAGAGTCTTAAAGTATTCACCGTAGGTGATTTGTAGCCTGGGATAGGGATATCATACGCGAGCGCATACACTTTCTCTGTGTTTACCCACTCATACACCACATTTCCCATATCATCCTTATAATTTTTTACATTGCCGTGAAAATGAATAGTATACTGGTATTCCGGTCTCATTATTTCCCATGGATACCCTGCACGGAGCCAGTTTTCAGGTTTCTCAACCTGATACCCATCGCGTATTTCCTGTTCAAAGATACCATAGTCATATCTGATACCGTATCCTTCACCGGGAATCTGCAATGTGGCCAGGGAGTCCAGAAAGCACGCTGCCAAACGACCCAATCCTCCGTTGCCAAGACCAGCATCCACTTCCAGTTTACTCAAATCCTCTAACGAATAGCCGAATTCTTTCAACGCCTCTTCCATTTCCTTGAGTATTCCGAGGTTGAGGAGGGCATTATTAAGGGCACGCCCCATAAGAAACTCCATTGAGAGATAATATACTCGCTTCGCGTTTTTATCATAATAGGTCTGATTCGCATCATTCCATCGTTCCATTAAACGGTCCTTTACGGCATATGCAGCGCTCTTATAACAATCAAGTGCTTCTGTGGTATACCGTGTCTTTGATTGTGTATATTCCAAATGATTTGCAAAGGATCGCTGCAATGCTTTTTTGTCATACCCCAAATAATCTGTTTCGATTAAGGCCCAGAGTTTTTCCTGATCAGGCTTAGTCATGAAGAAATCCTCCCTTCCAAACAAGTAAAATCATATCAATGTTATGGCATGTAATCTCACCCGTATTCTAAAGAAAATTTTTTTTAATTTCAATAGACCATGCATCAGGGCAATCGGATGAAAAAATTCATCCTGTGCAATTTACTATATTCTGAAAGGACATAATGTGGACTTTTTTAAATTAACCACAGAGAGCACGGAGGACACGGAGATTCATACTCACTCTGTGATCTCTGTGTCCTCTGTGGTAAAATAATAATCCCTGTGAGTGAGTTTTGTAGGTATATTGTCGACAGGATAACAGGATTAACAAGATAATTTTACAATCCTATGGATCATTCATTTAACTCCCTGACCCTCTGCTTGATTTCAAGATTCTTCTATTTCAGAATTCACTATATTTATATCTTGTGTATCCTGTTATCCTGTCAAATATTTTTTCTAATGGGATGATATATTCCCCTTATGAGGGCTTTATTTCAGCTGTCTCCTGTATTCAAGGGAAAAGTATTACCCAAAAAAAGAGTACGATTATACCCATTTGTCTCTGTGCACTCATTGATCAATTCATATAACCTATTGATATAATTAAATTTTCATTTTTTGGCACGATATTTGTTTTCTAATATAGATAAAAACGCAATCAAGCATTCTTGAGAGAGATGAGGTGAGAGAGATAAGGTAGTGAAAGGGGGGCTTTGATTGATAGAAATAGTAGTCAAATAAATAACATTTAACATTAAAAGGAGGGATGACATATGTTTTGGACAGATTTTGATTTAGTTACCCCATGGAGGGACCTTTATAGGCTAAAAGATGAAATGGATAGAGTATTTTCCGATTATAAGGTACAAACTTCTACTGAGTACCCTGCGATCAATATTTGGTCGGGGGCAGATGAGGCTTTGCTTACCGCGGAGCTTCCTGGAATCGATGCACAAAGTATTGAGCTATCCATAAGTGGTGATACGCTCACACTGAAAGGTGAACGTCATGCAGAAGAGCTCAAAGATGAAGAGAGTTACCACAGGCAAGAGCGTCCATACGGCAAGTTTGTAAGGTCCGTTAAATTACCGTTTGTGGTGGACAGCAATAAAGTTGCAGCTGAATATGCGAACGGTGTCCTAAAAATTACATTACCTAAAGCAGAAAGTGAGAAACAGAGGAAAATAACGATTAAATCATAATAGATAAAACATTTTAAACTTTAAAGGAGGTGCTTTATTATGGCTAATGATAGAAAAGAACTCACAAAAAAAGAAGTTCAGCATCCTGCAGAAGTTGAACGTACTCAAAACAGAAAAGTGTTTGTACCGAAGGTTGATATATTCGAAAGGGGAGATGATACTATTCTTCTTGCTGATTTGCCGGGTGTTGACGAAAAGTCCGTAGATATTAATTTGGATAAAAATGTACTGACAATCACGGGAGTTGTCGATGCGAAGAAAGCTGATGGGTATCGGCTTGCATATGCAGAGTATGAAACTGGGGATTATCAGCGTTCCTTTACCTTATCAAATGAGATTAATAAGGATAAGATCGAAGCTACTATGAAGAATGGTGTCTTGCGTCTTCATCTCCCAAAGGCTGAAGAAGCAAAGCCAAAAAAGATTGCCGTAAAGAGCGGCTAATAAATGAGCAATTAAATTATGAAAGGAGGGATTGGTTATGTCCATTAGAGATCTTGTATCATGGCATGGGAGGAAAAAGGAACTCGCACCCCAAAGGGAGCATGATCCTTTTTATGGACTACAACGAGAGATAAACAGAGTGTTTGACAGATTTTTCGATGGATTTGACTTGTTCCCCAGTCATTTTGGAGAATTTGGGGAAAGAGAGAGCACTTTTACTCCCAGAATAGATATAAAAGAAGGAAAAAAGGATATAAAAATCTCAGCTGAGATGCCGGGAATGGATGAGAAGGATATTGATGTAACGCTTTCAGATGATTCACTCGTTATTAAGGGTGAAAAGAAAAGGGAAATAGAGGATAATAAAAATGGGTATTATCGCATGGAACGATCCTATGGTTCATTTTATCGGACGATTCCACTTCCCGATGGCATTGACAAAGAGACGGCAGAGGCCTCCTTTAAAAAAGGAGTTCTGAAAATAACAATACCGAAAACAGCCAAGGCCATAGACTCTCAGAAAAAGATCGAAATCAAAACCTAATAAATGAAGAAACACTACCAATCCTCCCGAGCATAGTGCCGGGGGGATTGGTAATATATAATCCATTATCTCATTTCATGGAAAGGGATATTCTCTTGAGTTCTTCATCTATCTGAAGGACCATCACCTTTACTACCTGGCCAACCTTAACAATTTTTCTCGGATCATCAATATATCTGTTTGCCATCTGCGATATATGAACCAATCCATCTTGATGCACGCCTATATCAACGAAGGCACCGAAATTAGTTACATTGGTCACTGTTCCCTCAAGTTTCATTCCCACTTTAAGGTCCGATATCTCATTAATTGAATCGGCAAATTGTGCATAGGTGAACTCCTTCCTCGGATCGCGCCCTGGTTTGTTAAGCTCTGAAATAATATCCTTAATTGTCGGAAGGCCAATTTCGTCGGTAATAAAACCGGAGGCATTAATTGTCCGCAGAAGTTGTGTATTTCCGATCATCTTTTTTACTGTTGTGTGAAGCTGTGCTGCCATCTTTTCCACAAAGTGATATCGTTCCGGATGAACTGACGAATTATCCAGAGGATTTTCAGCATTGGATATTCGCAAAAAACCTGCAGACTGCTCAAAGGTTTTTTTCCCGAGGCCGGATACCTGAGAAAGAGTGTGACGGGATTTGAATGCGCCATTTTTATTTCTATAGTCAACAATGCTCTCAGCCACTTTCTGATTAAGACCGGATACATATTTAAGAAGTTCTGCAGAGGCAAGATTGAGATCAACACCCACACAATTGACACAACTTTCCACCACTTCACGAAGTGAATCCTTGAGCTGTGCCTGATTGACATCATGTTGATACTGGCCTATACCTATCGATTTTGGATCAATTTTAACAAGTTCTGATAATGGGTCCTGAAGGCGTCGTGCAATTGATATTGCACCCCGCACAGTGACATCTTGATCGGGAAATTCACGCTGTGCAACCTCTGAAGCACTGTATACACTTGCCCCCGACTCATTGACAATTATAATTAAGGGCCGCTTCTCCGTCGATATATCGCTGCATACGCTCTTGAGAAAAGCAACGGTTTCCCTGCTTGCTGTTCCGTTTCCTACTGCTATTAATTCAATTTCATATGTGTGTATCAACTCTTTCATTATATACGCTGCCTCTGTAACCCTTTTTTGCGGTTCATGGGGAAATATGGTTTTATATTCCAGAAACTTCCCTGTACTGTCAAGAGCAACGACTTTGCATCCTGTCCTAAAACCAGGATCTACGCCGCACACATTCTTTCTCCCGGCAGGAGGTGAAAGAAGGAGTGCGCTTAAATTCTCGCCAAAGACCTTAAAGGCTTCTTCTTCAGCACGTGTGCGTATCTGTTTTCTTATTTCAGTCTCAGTGGCCGGCCCCAGGAGCCGATCAAGAGAATCTGCAATAGTTGTTTTTAGAATAGTATGTGTAGCACTGCGCGGATGTTTCACCAGCTTATTTTCAAGAAAATCAAGAACTTCATCTTGCGGATATTCAAGCTTAAGCCGCAGGACTTTCTCACGTTCACCCCTGAACATGGCGAAGGTGCGGTGAGAGGCCAGTGATTTTACCCGTTCATTATAATCATAATACATGGTAAATTTCGTCTTTTTGTCAGCATACTCTTTTTTCACCAAACAGGTTATGAGCCCATTTTCCAAAGCATAGGCTCTTAGCCATTTCCTGATATCCGCATTATCCGCCAACTGCTCCGCGAGAATATCACATGCACCCTGCAGCGCCTTTTCCTTTGAATCAATCCCCTTGTCTTCGTTTATATAGCGCGCAGCCTCTTGCTCCAAGTCTACCGAGGATTCATGACAATCAACAAGCCACTGTGCGAAGGGGGCAAGTCCTGCATCAAGAGCTTTTTTTGCTCTTGTAGTCCGTCTCGGTTTGTACGGAAGATAGAAGTCTTCCAATTCCGTTTTACTTATGGTTTCCTTTATCTTGTGCGCAAGCTCGGGAGTTAATTTCCCCTGCGATTCAATAGTGTCAAGAATTGTGGCGCGTCTTTCCTCAAGTTCCAAATAGTATGTGTACTTATGCTGCAAGCTGCGAAGTTGCACTTCGTCAAGACACCCTGTACGCTCCTTCCGGTATCGCGCAATAAAAGGTATGGTGGCTCCTTCGTTAAAAAGTGTAAGGGTATTTTCAACCTGATACGGTTTAAGTTTTAATTCGTTAACTAATTGCTTTACTATATCCATATATATCGATGATGCTCCTTACATAGATTTACAGTATATATCTTAAGCTTTAACTCTTATGATTCTATAGTCTACGATATTTCTCGTCATTTGTGCAAATTGTCCTACAGCAATTCTCATTATAGTCAATTGTTTTGTGGGCCAGGGATTCCTGCTATTCGCTTCGCTCAACGCTCAGCTTTTAAGAACTTCTAAGCTCGCTCCGCTAAATTGCAAAAACTCGCTTCGCTCGGACATTGCAATTTTTTATCGCTCCACGTCGCCAAGAAGTTCTATAAAAGACATCGCTACACCGCTCAACAAATAGCAGGAATCCCTTATACTTTTAGGAGTGCGCCAAAATTAGAATTGCTGATTGTCTGACAGCAATTATAGTCATCCTTGAATTAAGAACTTACATATTCTTGATTATTCATTTATTTTAATATATATTCTGGAGAGCCAAATACAAACACCAACGGAGACCTATTTATCAGATGATGTATACTCCACATTTCAGGAACGCAGCCCATCTCGCCCTTTTTCTTCTTATATTTTTTATTTTCATACCAACCCCTCATGCGAGTTCTTATCAGATGGACCTTGATATCCTTACTTTCTATGTACCGGATAATCCGAGGAGACTGGCTCAAGGAGACAATATTTTTGCTATCCAATGTGATAGAGTCGATTTATATCATCCGGCGAGGATGGTGCAGGGGAATAAAAATTTTCTCTCATGCACTGTTTCGTATGAAAATGTGTTGAACAGTGACGGGAGTGAGTGGGAAAATATTTTTATAAAGTCAAGGGAGAGCACACTGCAGGGCATGATACACAATAAATTTGATGGCTTTATCCACAAATTCTCTTTCGGATTTCAGTATGCGTATGATAAAGCAACAGGCAAAGCCGATTATACAGAGGATAATTTTGAACTTGATTATGGCTCGACCATACGGCGGACACTACTCGCGTGCGGCATTGAAAGCCGCACGTTTTTCTCCTGTGGGGGAGGGATAGAGGAATATGACAATAGGACAGTCGTTTTCTGGGAAGCAGCATTGAGGAAGCCTTCGATATATGAGATTGGTCTGAGGAATTTTTCAAGAAAGTTTGATCTTGATTTTAACATTGCAAAAGAGGGGGTGGAGGGACGCATTCCCATCAAATATTCTGAGGATGTTCTTGAAATAATGACAAAACTGCATTTCTCAGATAAATTGATGGTGTATGGTGTCATTGACAGAAAGCATGATCAGAGAAGAAAATTAGGGGTGTATGCTTATATGACGCAGCGATGCACGCTCGCATATCTTCGGGCATATGGAAGCTTTGATTATCATCAGGACCTCTACGTCAATGGTGAGGCAAGTGGGCATAACAATGGTGAAGCTGACTATAGCCTGTGGAGTGCGGCGCTTCAATATAAGCGCTCCGGAGAAACAACTTATTATTTTGCCATGAAAAGAATCGATTTTTTTTCAGAGAGCGCAGGCCTTGTGGAGACAGAGGAAATTGTGAACTTTTGGGAGAATCTCCTTGCAGGGAAAAGGTATTTTAATTATAGTATCGGGATTGACTCCACAGCCTATCATATGGGTGTTGAAAGAAAACGAGGGAACATGGTTACCCTGAGGGGTGGGCTTCAGTATATCGAGATGGAACCGGAAGGGCTTTTTGACAATTGGACACCCTTTCCTTTTACGGGTCTTGGGAGATTAGATGAGTATGTGAAGGAGTTGTCTTATACCGAAATAACCTTTGGCGTGATTGCGCTCGGTTTTAGTCTCCGGATAAAGAGTGTTGAGGTGACCTATGGTTTTACTCAATTTATTCCCCTCTCGATGAAAAAAAGAGGAGGGGAGGGGGGTGAGAGCGAAGAGAAGAAGGGGTCAACCCTTGAGTGGGAAGATATCGAGGAGGTATGGGACTCAATAAAGGATACGCCAGGTGGCACATTCCATGGAGTGGAGGTTATATGGTATTTCTAGCTTACTTTATTTTATCCGGTATTGAGCATTCTGTAGCCAGCTTCGCCAGGCTCTTATAAAGAAAAAGGGTGGCCCGAAGGCCACCCTTTTATTCTCCCCTCTTCTCCCTTCACTCATCAAGGCTCGGTAAGGACATATATCCTCATATCATCCTCAGCATCAACCGAGTAAAGTGTGTTATTAAGATATACATTGGTCCAACCCTGTGTTAAATATTCCATAACAATAGAACCATTGGCAGGATCGACTTTCTCTTCTGCTTCATCAAACCATAGATACCCGCCGCCGTAAAATATCTGCCAGCTAATATCATCAAGCCCAAAGAAGAGAGAAGAAGGTATCGAACTGTCGGAAGTCGTAAACCTCACGATACCCGTATTCCCCCCCTCTACAGTAACTTCAACATAAAGGTATGATGCTCCATTACTTGCAATGCCGTATACCTGATATATACCAGAACTTGCAGGTATCTGTTGCGCTGATTGAGAATTTGCAAGGTCAACCTGAAAGACACCATAGTTCGTTGCACCGCCTGCGTCTGCATAATAACCTGTTGCCCACAGGGCCCCGTTGTGCCATGTCATATCATTTATCCAGACTATGCCATTGGGCTGTGAGTTGAGGCTTAAAACATACGTAGTAGTTATACCGCCTGTACTGGGATTGATTATCCAAATTTTTGCACCGGAGGATCCCCAGTCATCCTGTTTATAAAGATAGATTGAGGTCCCATCCGACGCAACCGACTGATTAACGCCAGGCCAGGTATCAGGATGGAGCACAACAGTGCTCTCAAGATAGACAATACCATCGAATTCAGGGATGCCTTGCGGAAGCGGAAAAATCCCATTTAACGTATTGTCGGGAAGATCACTTGTGATAGCGACGTTACACTCAACCTCTTGATCATCCGATGTACCGATGACACCATCAGGTCCGGCATAGACATGGATAGGCTCATTTGCGGCCTGAGATGCGGCTGTATCAAGTGTCAAATCATACGCCAAGGTCGGAAGGTCAGTTCTATTGAGCGGATTTGTAAAGAAATTCGTGAGATTCCCTGTGACGGTAAATCGTACCTCATCGGGATCGGTTGTTGTTTCGGAATAGAATGTCACGGTATCTGTGCCATTCGTGATGTATTCTTTCTCGACATTGCTCACCACTTCTTCGGTATACGTCACCTGACCAGCGAGGACTATCTGGACTGCATTAAGAGCGTTTCTTATATTTTCATCATCCTCGGCCAAAAAGTCATAAGAACCGCCACAGTCGCAAAGCTCGTATGCATCATAATCACTATGAAGCCTGAGACCATTATCAGTCACGGTGTTTTGAGGCACTAAGATTTGGCATTCGTTGCTTTGGATATCGGTAAAGCCGGCTTCAATATATCCCCACTCGTTGAAGATGAAGGTATATGCGAGTTCAGCCTTGTCTGCTGCATCTTGAAAGGCTGTAAGAGCTCTTTCCATCCGCGTCGCTCCATCAGATTTCAAGGTAAAAAAGGTGGAATTATTGATCTGGCTGAGTGGGTCATACTCGATTATGTCATAATCCACATCAAGATTGTATGCTGTGATAAAGTTCATGACCCCTTTAAGGATGCAGAGCATTCCATCAAGGGCATAAAACTCTCCGTCGTCAAGAATGGTGTTTTGTGTTTCTGCCCCGCCTGTCATGGCCGGTGTAATAGTGAACTCATAGGGAGGATCAGATCCTTCAACTGCTCTCAATTTGGGGATCATACTGTTAATAGTCGGGAGGAAAGCTGAATTTATGAGTGATTGCATATCGGAAATCGTCGGTGGTCCTTCAGCCAATGACCTTGCGGCTCTCCTTAGTCTGCTCAAGGGCGATCTTTTGTTTTTAGGGAACTTGTGTAGCAAAGAGGCAAGCTCATCTTTCATTATTGATTGATTATTATCATTCTGGAGAGTTGCAGGTACTTTGCTGCGCGGCCTTTTTACCACAGCCCTTGCCTGAGAAGTCTCGCCGACTGACATCGTCATGCCTTGGGGGGCACTGAGTGATAAAGAAGCTCCAAACAAGGTTTGCCCTCCGATAGTTGCCGAAAAACTGTCTGTTGACCATGCGGTTATTTCAGCCTCATTATCGCAGTATATCATAATATTAGTTCCTGACACAGTAATATCAATCTCGCTAAAGGGTGATGTATAGATCACATAATAATCATAACCGGAGAAACTTGTAGCAGGAGATTGTGAGCTGCTCAGTTTTGTATAGCCGTTGGCATTAGGATCAAGTGCATCGCTATCGCACAGGAGGGTGCTGCCTCCCCATACCTCATAGGTTGAATCCAGTATTCCATAGATGACATTGTCAATGGTTGGTTTATAGGTTTCGTAAGCGTCAAAGAAGTTAGCAATATCGGAATTATTAAGGAGCATAATGCCCTCTGTAATGGCGAGGCCGAAGTTGGCATCCTTGTTTGTGGGATTCAGGTCAAAGGCTGCCTGGAATTTTACTTTTGCTCCGGGTATATTCTGTGCCTCCAGAAGTGCCTTTGCCTCTGCAATGAGCGTGGAAACATCGGGTAAAGCCCCGGCAGGAGTGGTTGCACTTTGCGCAGTACTTTTTACAGATTCATTTCCTGCATTATCATACGCCGATATTTGATAGCTATAGGTCGTTTCCGGTGTAAGACTTGTGTCCTCACAGCTTGTCCCCGTCGTAATATCTGCAACCTGGTCTCCGTCACGGTAAACGTAGTATCCCGCGACGCCGCTATCATTATCAGTTGAAGCGGTCCATGAAATGGTTATCTGTGTCGCACTGTCAGCAGTAGCCGTTACGTTAGAAGGAGTTGAGGGTGCGGTAGTATCCGTGGCCTCCGGCGTAGTAGCGCTCGTTATTGTGATATCAGAAAGATTCGCTTTAAGGTCAAAGGCTTTGATCCAGTAATTATAGGTTGTATTTCCCATAAGACTGGTGTCACTATAGCTTGTGGCATCGCTATCAAGCATAACGATTACATTAATGCCCCTATAGATAAAATAGCCCGCAAGATCAGTATCTGCCGGGGCAGTCCATGTGAGATCTATCTGGCTATAGGAGGAAGCGGTCGCGCTGAAATTTGTCGGTGCAGCAGGAGGAGTTGCATCAACAGTAAGAGGAGCAGCACCTGTCACTGCACTTGCAACATTACTCGCATTAGAAACATTTCCGGCGGCATCCACTGCTTTGACTATATAATAATAAGTCGTTTGAGCTGTAAGGTTAAAATGGATAAAGGGTTGTCCCATGACTTTCGCAACAATCGTTGGATTTGTCCCTTGATCATCCTGGCAGGAGTATATTTTGTAACTCACTATGCCACGATCATCTGAAAATTCGCTCCATGTCAGTTCTATCTCGTTGAAACCGAGAGCTTGGGCAGAAACGCTGCCGGCAGTTGGTGCACCGGTGTCGGTTATAGTGGCTATTGTGATAGTGTTTGAGGCAGCACTCATCTCGGAGGCATTCCCTGCTCCGTCATATGCTTTTAAAGTATAAGAATAACTTCCGCCAGCCTCAAGGCCAGGGATAATAAAGCTTGTTGAGGTTGCTGATCCTTTCTCTGTCCCATTCTGGTATATGATATAATAGGCTATGTCACTAGCTGCCTGACCATCTGAAAGGGACCAGGTAATAAGTATCTGAGTATTGCTCACCTGGAGTGCCACGGGAGCATTTGGTTGCGCTGGTGGTGTGGTGTCTGTCTCGTCGATGGTATCGGTATCAATTGTGATGGTTGTTGCACCCCCGCTTGATTCCAAATCAGTCTCCAGGGTTGAACCCTCATCGACAACTATATTGAGGTTCCCTGATTCCTCGCTCGTTCCGATATCAGTCTCTTCAAGAATTCTATCAAATCCTGTTCCATCTGCATTTATGGGTGTTTCCATTGGATCAAAATCTTCAACCTCGACCGTATTTCCGTCCGCGTCTTTGAGCCCTTCGGTGCTTGCCGCAATTGCAGTGAGGAGGCTTTTCATTACATCCATGATGACGGATTTTATAAAGTCTATCTCAGCTTGGGTAGGCAGTGAGAAAGTGGCTGTGTCATCGTAGAAATCCTGATCAAGGTCTCTGGTGGGGTATTTTGTTCTGAACCATGCCCTGATAATAGGATCTGTAAGGGGGTGAACATTTGCAGTCCCATTTCTTGATGCATAGCTGTACATTATACCCGTTGTGGGATCTTGGACTCTTATCAGTACGGGCACTGTCAATCCGTGTGCTGTTATATCCACATTGACATATTTCCCATCCGTATCAGTGATATCAGTGTAACGATTTCCCTCTCCATCTCGAAAGGTCACAAATGTTCTTTGCAGCGGTGCACCCGATGCGACTAAACCAGAAAGCTTTACAGTCTCGGTAATTGCTCCCTGGTTATTCTCATCATCTCCATCTGAACCTATACAGGAACATAAGAAGAAAGCCATTACTATGAGTATAATAATACACCCTGCTCCCTTAAAAATTTTTTGCCATCCTTTCTGTGTCTCTTTCATACTTACTCTCCTTATCTGTGGGTTTTTAACTCTTTTCTATAATATTCTCCTTATTCCTATTATTTAGAAGATATATATAGAAAATATAAGTAAATATAATTGTGTGATAAAATTTATTATACCCTCACCATTATTCTTCTATCGTCATCTATAATTTTTTCTTTGGATACTCCGATAAAATAATTAGTCATTCGTGGGAGAATAATTTAAGAAAGGGGAAGTAGGTGACTTCAGAAACAAGGATACGATATGGTATTATGTGGGCGGCAATCATTCTTTGCCAGCTTCTTTCTCCTTATTCCCATGCTGATCCTTATCATTACGTGAATATGCTCGTGAGTGAGAGATCATCGGGATTGGGGGGTGCGTATACTGCTATCGCAGATGATCCCGCGGGACTTTATTACAATCCTGCGGGTATTGTCTATTCATATGGCACAAAGCTCTCTGCGAGTATGAATACGTATTACAAAGAGCAAAAACATTATGATAACGTATTGGGAGATAATGGATGGGATAGGACGTGTTCTGCGCTCCTTCCCAACTTTTTTGGGATCGTGCAACCGTTTTCCCAAGGAAGGGTGGGCTTCTCCTATGCGGTCGCAGATGCCATGATTGAGGATCAGGATCAACAATTTGCCGATCTTGAGCTAAACCTTATAAGCGGTATTGATCCCAATCGAAAAGTTCTCAGTGACTGCGTGCTCAATTATAATAATGAGGATCACACCTACAATGTCGGCCCCTCATATGCCTGGAAGATAAACAAGTCCTTCTCTTTGGGTACTACCCTCTATATCCATCACAGGAAAAATCAGTGGATATTGAATCAGGTTTTTAATTTTCAAGAGGGGGATAACCGGCATCTTCAGCAAACGACCTATTATGAAATAAAGGAGTGGGGGATAAAACCACTTGTAGGCTGTATATGGTCACCTGAGAGGGGTAAAATGTCAGTTGGCCTCACGCTTTCTCATACCTTTATCTTTGATTCCATGGAGAGACAACAACAGAGCACCTGTGGTTCAGATAACATAGAGACATGGACTTCGAAAGAACTTCGTGATCCCAATGATCCCCAGTACTATCCTTACAGTACGAATATACTATCGGTTTCAGAAAAGAAAGAATATCCCTATATTATAACACTCGGGGCTGCGTATTTTCCCAACCATTCTCTTCTTTTCTCAGGGGATATCGCATATTACACCGCTACAGACGGATCGGTTATGCACAAAAGAAGGAGGGCGGTGACTAATTTTTCTTTTGGTACAGAGTATTATTGGAAAGAATCTATAGCCCTGCGGGTAGGGGCATTTACTGATTTTGCCAATACCTATGAAATTGAGAGGGGGAAGGAAAATCAAAGTGAACATATTAATATGTATGGAGGAAGTATGAATATAAGCTATCTTGCGAGGAGAACGAGCCTGACGGTAGGTATAGTGTATAAATATGGTTCAGGAGAAGCGCAAGTCCAAGGGGGATATAATGTGCAAAAGGTCACAACTTCCTCTATCATGGGATATGTGGGATCATCCTACTCTTTCTAATGCATATAGAATCTATTTTCTAAGGGCAAAGTAAAATTCTGATTGCCCAGATCGGAGAATTTTTGACAGGATAACAGGATATTCAAGATATAACTACAGAACTCCTGATCTGTATATTTATTTTCAGTACGTTACAAGGCTATGTCTGGATTATTGAGTGATACTCATTTATAAGATGAAATCTTTCATGCGATTGCCCTGCTAATTTCAGCAATTCTAATTATGGCCAATTGTTTTATTGGCAAGGGATTTCTGCTATTCGTTTCGCTCAACGCTCAGCTTTTAAGAACCTCTAAGCTCGCTCCGCGAAATTGCAAAAACTCGCTTCGCTCAGACAGTTGCAATTTTTTATCGCTCCGCGTCGTTAAGAGGTTCTATAAAAGACCTCGCTACACCACTCAACAAATAGCAGAAATCCCTTATACTTTTGGGAGTGCGCCATAATGAGAATTGCTGTGCTAATTTGAGCTTGCTTTAGTACAATTTTTATTATATATTATAATTTTGTAAAAGTTTCTCTCCGGATAAAGAGGGGTTCCTATGGATCAAAAGAAAAATAGCCTGAAAGGTAAGAATATATCTCACCACCGAGAACAAGGAACATGGTTCCCTATAGTTGGCATCGGCACCTCATCCGGGGGATTGGGAGCTCTTGAAGTCTTCTTTTCAAAGATGCCGCCGGACAGCGGTATGGCTTTTGTTATCATACAGCATCCAACCCCGGATCAGAAAAGCTCTATGAGCACAATTCTTAAGAAATATACCGCAATGAAAATATTGGAAGCGGCTGAGGGGATGAAGATTGATGTAAATTGCGTATATTTTAATCCACCAGGCAAGGACATGGTTATTAAGAATCGTATATTTTCCCTGAGAGGGCCGGTAAAGAAAAAGGACGTCACACTTTCCATTAATTGCTTTTTTCGTTCTCTCTCTGAAGAGGAGGGTGATAAGTCCATCTGCATTATTCTTTCAGGGAACACTATTGACGCGACATCGGGGCTTAAAGCAGTTAAGGACGCAGGTGGGATAGTCATTGTACAGGAAGAAGATGAGGCTGGCAATTCCATGATGCCCAAAAGAGCGATAAATACCGGATGTGCAGACTATATTGTGCCTGTGGAAAAAATGCCGGATGAACTCATAAACTATGTCGCGCACTCCTATATTGCAGAAGATCCTTTAACAGTTAAAACTGATAGGGAAGACATTGAGGATGGCTTGAGGAAAATAATTACTGAGATTCATTCAAAAACCGGACATGATTATTCTGATTACAAAAAAAATACCCTTCTTCGCAGAATAGAGCGGCGTATGGCTATTTGTAAAATTAATAAGATAGAAGATTACGTTGAGTATTTATACCAAAGCCCTGCTGAGGTAAATATTCTCTTTGAAGATTTTCTCCTTGGAGTGACTAATTTTTTCAGGGATAAGGAGGCCTTTGAGGTTCTTAGAGTGAAAGTGCTTCCTGATTTATTAAAAAAAAGGAGGATTGGTTCTCCTGTGCGTATTTGGGTCCCAGGGTGCGGCACGGGTGAGGAAGCCTATTCAATAGCCATGCTTCTTAAAGAAATTATGAAGCATTATAAGAAGAAACCAAAGATTCAAATATTTGCCACTGATTTAAATGCAAAATCCATCCAGCATGCTCGCTTGGCTCTTTATCCCGCCAGTATTGCCGCTGATGTATCTCCGGAGCGGTTAACCCGATTTTTCATAAGAGATGGTAACACCTATAGAGCCAAAAAAGAGATTCGTGAAATGATACTCTTCGCGGTTCAATGCGTGATTCACCATCCTCCGTTTTCGCGACTCGATATGATAAGTTGCAGAAATTTATTGATGTATTTAGATCCTGACCTTCAAAAGAAGCTGCTTACTCTTTTTAAATTCGCGCTGGTTGACAATGGTTTGCTCTTTCTCGGCTCATCAGAATCTCTTGGGGCATGCGACAGCTTTTTTTCTCCTGTTGATAAGAGATGGAGGATTTTTAAGCTCAAAGAAAAAAATATAGCGGAAACCATATATTGTCACAGCCTGCCTGTTTTTTATGGCCCCTATTCACATTTAAAAAATGATGGGAAGACACTGTCAAATAAAGAAGTTGTCTATCGTCTGGCTGAAAAGATGGTCCTTGATAATTATTCTCCGCCATCTGTGTTAATCAATGATAAATTTGAAATTCTCTATTTTATGGGGCACACTCACAAGTATCTGACACCTCCTACAGGCGAGGCAAGCCTCAATATTATGAAGATGGTTCGTGGTGGCTTGCAATACAGGTTAGGCGCTATTTTCCGTAAAGCTCTTAAAGAAAAAAAGAGTATTGTCTGTGAAAATATGCATATTGAGCAAAAAAGTGGAACGAGAATTGTTGATTTAATCGTGAAGCCTCTCATGGATCAAAATGTGCAGCATGGATTAATGCTCGTAGTGTTCAATGAAAAAACATCCTCTGATCCAGCAGCTTTAAAGAATAAAAAAATATCTGAGAGCCGAGAGTCTGAAGCTTATATAAAATCCCTTGAGCAGGAACTGCACTATACCAAGGATCATCTCGAGAGAACAATCGAGGAGTTAGAAACCTCTAACGAAGACCTTATGATGACAAATGAGGAGCTGCAATCCGCAAATGAGGAGATAAGAAGCTCCAACGAAGAGCTTGAAACATCCAGAGAGGAACTACAATCAACTAATGAAGAATTAAGGGTAGTGAACTGCGAGCTAGAAGAAAAGATAGAGGAATTGTGCCGAGCCAATAATGATATGAACAATCTGCTCGCCAGCACTGAAATCGGGACCATCTTCTTGGATGAAAAACTCTGTATTAAGCGTTATACTCCCTGCATAGCTCATATATTTCATTTACGAGACTCGGATATTGGTCGTCCCTTAGATGAAATCACCTCAACAATCAAATACGACTATCTCAAACAGGATGCTCAAGAGGTGCTTAAGACATTGACGCATAAGGAAATGGAGCTTGAAAGCGCAGAAGGCATAAGGTATTCCATGCGCATCCTGCCCTATCGGACACAGGAAAATTTTATTAAGGGCATCGTCATTACCTTTGTTGATATAACCGCGCTTAAACATGCGGAAAAAGCTTTGATAGCGGAAAAGAACAGAGCACAAAAATATCTTGATGTCGCGGGAGCTATACTTGTAGTGATTGACGCTGATCAAAAAGTGAGCCTTATAAACCAGAAGGGCGCTGAGGTTTTAGGCTTTGATGAAAAAGAGATTATCGGTAAAAACTGGTTTGATAATTTTATTCCTGAGAGATTCAGGGATGAGGTTAAGGTCGTTTTTAACAAATTGATGACTGCAGAAATCGAACCGGTAGAGTATTATGAAAATCCTGTGTTGACTAAAGATGGAAGGGAGAGGATGATAGCATGGCACAATATTATCCTAAAAGATAGTTCAGGAAATATTATGTGCACACTGAGCTCAGGCGAGGACATCACGGAGAGGAAGCAGGCAGAGGATGATAAAAATCGGGCCTACTGCGAACTTAATCAGATATTCAGTGCCTCTGTTCCATTATGTGTAATTGATAAAAATTTCACCATGCTTAAGATCAATGATTCATTCTCCTCTTTTTTCCGAATGGAGCGGGATAAGGTAATCGGTAGAAAATGCCATGATATATGGCAGGGACCTTTGTGCGATGCCGCTGAATGCCCAATGAAGCAAATACTCGGCGGTAAAGATATCTATGAATATGATGTTGATAAAGAATTGGGCGATGGGACAATGATTTCATGCATTGTCACGGCGCGTCCCTTTAAGAGCGTTGATGGAGAAATTATCGGGGTTGTTGAGAATTTTACAGATATTACCGAGCGTAAGAACCTGGAGCACACGCTTAAGTGCTCGCTTAAGGAAAAAGAGGTCCTTTTTAAGGAAGTACACCATCGGGTAAAGAATAATTTGCAAATCATTAACAGCCTGCTTAGTCTTCAATGCAGCTCCTTAAAAGATAAAAATATGATCGAGGTATTTAAGTTGGCGCAAAACAGGGTCAACAGCATGGCACTTGTTCACGAGCAACTATATCAATCCGAGGATTTGTCGCGGATTAATTTCATTGAATATATGCAAAGGTTGATAGCTCATCTCAGGCGATCCTATCAGGGAATTATTGGTAATATAGCTATTAAGATTGATAAAACGGAGAATATCCTGCTTCAAATTAATACCGCAATCTCGTGCGGATTGATCATAAATGAGCTTGTGATAAATTCCTTTAAATACGCCTTCTCTCAAGGAGAGAACGGGGAGATAGGGATCTCAATTAATAGGGATGAAGGCAGGTTTGTATTAATTGTGAAGGATAATGGGATCGGTTTGTCTAAAGAAATAGATATTAACAACGTAAGTTCTTTAGGCTTGCAGTTGGTTACTTCATTAGCCCGTCAACTCAGGGGATCAATTGAGATTGACAGGGAGAGGGGCACCTGTTTTACCATAACATTTCCTGAACAGGATTAAAAAATTAGAACAAAGCCATGAGAGATACGATTGTTTTGGAAGAGATTATGTGTGCACATTTATTAGACCGTTTCCTGCGCTATGTAAGAATTGATACGCAATCCAAAGAAGATGTCACGGATTATTACCCCAGTACACATAAACAGAAAGATCTTTCCGCATTATTGCTTAAAGAGCTTAAGGACTTCGGCTTGGATGATGCTTCCATGGATGAATACGGGTATGTGACAGCAACACTTCCCAGTAATTTGAGCGAGGAAAACAATAAAGGACTTCCTGTGCTTGGATTTCTTGCTCATGTGGATACCTCCCCTGAGGTTTCCGGACAGGGAGTGAATCCGATTATTCATAAGAATTATCAGGGAGGAGATATTATCCTTCCCGAAGATACAACACAGATAATTAAGGTAGAGGATAATCCATATCTTATGAATTGTATTGGACATGATATCATCACTTCTGACGGTACTACCCTGTTAGGGGCTGATGATAAAGCAGGAATCGCCGAGATTGTTACGATGATCGATTATTTTCTTCAACATCCCCAAATTGGACATGGGACAATTCGCGTGGGATTTACTTTGGATGAGGAAGTGGGCGCAGGCACGAAATATTTCAATGTTCAAAAATTTAATACTGCTTTTGCCTACACTGTTGATGGTGAGGGAGTGGGATCAATAGAGGATGAGACGTTTCATGGGGCAGTCGCTGTTTTTACTATCAAAGGGATTAATGTTCACCCCGGATATGCGAAAGATAAAATGATAAATGCGCTTCGCATTGCAGCGGATATTATCTACACTTTGCACAAGGAGCCACGTCCTGAGACAACCAGGAATCGCGAAGGGTATCTTCACCCTTATATCCTCAATGGAGGGGTTGAGAGAGTCATATTAAAGATTCTTATCCGGGATTTTGAACAAGAGGGAATGAAGATAAAAGCTGATCGTCTCCACTTACTGCGGAAGCAGATGAACACGAGATACCCAAGGGCCCGGATCGATTTGGACATTAAACACCAGTATGAGAATATGCTCGTATCGTTGAAAAAAGATCCGAGGGTCGTAGAGTATGCATTGGAAGCGGTCAGACGCGCGCGCATAGAACCGACGCGTCGTTTCATAAGAGGAGGAACGGATGGTGCCATGCTTTGCAGTAAAGGGCTCTTGACACCAAATATTTTTACAGGAGGGAAGAATTATCATAGCACATTGGAATGGATTTCGGTCCAGGCTATGGAAAAAGCAGTTGAAACACTTATTAATCTGGTCCAGGTGTGGACAGAGAAAAGCATGATGCTCTCGTAAGCAATTCAATACAAAAAAACATAAAAATTATGCCCTATCATAATAACTATCTTATCAAAACCCAGCTTTTTATTTGATGTCTTCATATTTTATCTAAAAATAGCACTTCTCTTTAAATAAATTTGCAAAAAGAGTTTTCAAAGTACAATTTATGCATGTAGATGAACCAGAACATTATAATGCCTGCTCATTTATTTTATAAAATTGATACAATAAATAACATACTAAAAAAGGAGACGCTTTTAATGATTGAAAGTAATCTTATGCCTGCATTAAAAACAAAATCTGATAATAGACGTTATATAAGATTAGTGAAAAGCTTGCCTGTAAATTTTAGTGTATATCACGAGCACTATTCAACAGTAACTCATGATATTGGGATTGGCGGCGTCTCATTTAATGCGAATATTGAAAACAAAAATGTGCTCAATGCTCTCTTAAGCAAAAGAAAAGCATTACATATTAAAATACGATTATTGGAAGAAGATTATGATTTATATTCACGAGCGGATATAGCCTGGATATACCAATTAAAAATTTTTCCTCAAAGGGTACACTATGGATTGGGGGTTAAGTTTATTGATTTGAATGAAAAGGAAAAGAATATAGTATCTTCCTATATCAAACAAATGATTAGTCTCAACCACAGACAATCAATGAAAAACAGACAGAAGATCCGGCAGGTTATAGCACAGATAATGCGGATCCCTGAGAATTCTTTTTCTGAGAATAGCCTCATTCGTCAAGAACTTGACGTCGATTCGTTGCTTGCAATGGAGGCATTGCAAGCCTTAGAGATACTATTTGGCATAGAGATTGACGAAAGTAGAGCCTTTAATCTTTTAACTGTGGGTGATTTGATGGATATGATAGAAGAATATATCAAGAAATAGCATATATGTCTCATAATATTGAGCATGAGAAGGAGCTGAATTTATTATCATCTTACTCCTTAAGCAGAGGAGAAGCTTTGCTGCAACCAGTTGAGCATAGTATCAGTCACTACTGAGCAGAGTGTCCTTCATCGGTTTTTTTTTCAAAGCTTGTGGTAAATATTCGATGTGCAGCAGCCCCTTCAATAGCTTTCATTGCAATATCTTGTACTTGTTGCCCTGCTAGATTTGTTTTTTGGGTTAATTGTTGAATGAGAGCATCCTGGGTCTTAATCTTTGCCTCAAGTGCCTCAACCGATTGCCTGTATAATTTTCTCTCTCCCTCAATTTCCTTTGCCGTGAGTTCCGCAAGGTGTGCATATTTAATTTCAAGCCTTTCAGAAACCGCCTTCTCAGTATCCTTTATACTTTTTTCAAGCTGCTTTGGAAAGGTCTCAACTTGAGCACGTAAATGGTCAAATTCCTTTTCTTTGGCTCCCATTGCAGCCTCTCTCTCTGCGAACTCTCTCTCTGCGAGAGCTTTTTTTTCATTAAGCTCTTTTTCAAGTGCGGCTTTTTTTTCATTAAGCTCTTTTTCACGCGCAGCCTTTTTTTCTTCATACGCATCACTGTCTTTTTTCCTGGTGAGTTTCAGATTATAGGTATACTCCTCTTCCTCCCTTTGTCTTTCCTTCTTTATTTGGGAGTCCTTTTCCTTTTGGGCCAATAAAAAGGCTTCCTGTTCTTTTTGCCATTGAGCCCGTTTTTCGCTCATGGCGCTCTCAAAATCTCTCTTTTTCTCTTCCATCTCCCTTTCAAAACTCAGTTGTTTTTCTTTTTGGGCTAGTAAAAGAGCAGCTAAGCTATCTGCATTCGCTTTTATCTCATGAAGTTCTTCAAGCTTCTTTTTTTCGATTTCTGTTGCCTGCTGAAGCTCTGTAAATTGTTTATATTGAGTAACAAGTTTTCCTTCCAGATTATCGAAGAGCTTTCCAATTTCCAGTTTAATATCTGCCAAATCTTTTATGATCTTTTCAACGGACAGTTGTGATGCTGCATTGACTACCTTCTTTTTCTCCACCTGTGCTATTTCAGCTTGTCGATCTAAAGGTTTTTGCGATTTTACTTTGTTTAAAAGCTCATTGTAAGCCTCTAAGATTTCATTCTTTTTACTTTTTTCCGAAATTATTTTTGCGTTCTCCATGTTCTCTCCTTTTATTTGCTCAATATGCTTGATTAATCCTAAGTATAATAGCAATTAAATTATTATACAAGGGGTAAGTCCCTCTTTAGATCCTCACAATTTCGCCTGTTGAAATTGAGCATATAATATGCATAAATTAAAAATTGATTCAGCGTTTGTTTAAGAGGGATACTATATGCGATTTATTGAAATAAAGCCACCTCGAAGAAAGGTTGTTATAATTACATTTATCTTGATCACGAATCTACTGTTTACTCTTTTCGGATTCTTGATTCATATATCATATGCACAATCTTGCTCATTATTTACTGTTGGCTTTGGTTTAGGGGGGGTCTTTGATGATGAGCAACTTACGTATTCCTTTATAGAATATAGACCAGCCTATTATTTTAATATATTGTCCCCATGGATAACTCTGGAAAAGGCTGAAAAGGAACTCTATATCGGTATGGGGCTCCTTTTTGATATAAAACTGAATGATTGTTGGATTTTTACCCCAAGTTTCGGAGTAGGGTATTATGATCACAATGAAGGTGTAGATCTCGGATCATTATTAGAATTCAGATCTTCCTTTGAAATTGCACGTCCTTTCAACAATAAATCACGGCTGGGCGTAGGTTTTGGGCACTATTCAAATGCAAATCTGGGATATAGAAATCCTGGATTGGAATCTTTAAGGATTACCTATTCAATACCCTTTTAGGAGCCGTTTACAGGTTGCATGTATACCATATGGCACCATATGGCTTTTTTCTGAAAGATAAACGTCATTTTTCATGCGAGTGCCCTGGAGGGTGTATAATGATACTTGACTCACAGACCATATTTTTGTCATAGTAAGAAATAAAGGGATGAGGGTACACAATCATCACACAATAAATGAGAAAAAGAAATGATGTCCTTGCAGGTAGATATAAAAAACAGGCTGACCAGGGAGGAAGAAGAACTTTTTTCCATTCTTAAAGAAGTGGGGAAAAAGATGCCATCTACCACTATTCGGGTTGTTGGCGGATGGGTCAGAGATAAGCTTCTGGGAATTTCCTCTGATGATATCGATATCATGCTTGATAATATCTCAGGGGAAGTTTTTGCTCGTCATGTAACAAAATTCTTGAAGGTGAGAGGGCCACATCTGATCAAGGAGAATCCTGAAAAGTCTAAACATATTCAAACGGCTAAAGCCTATATCCCTCTTTCAACAGGGAAAATCCAAGAAGTGGATTTTGCCATTGCCCGCTCAGAAGTATATACAGCTACCTCCCGAATCCCGGATATAAAACCTGCAACAGCTCAGGAAGATGCGATGAGAAGGGATCTGACCATTAATTCCCTGTTTTATAATTTAAATAAGGATGAAGTTGAAGATTTCACAGGGAAAGGCATTCATGATGTGCGCACATCTACTATCAGAACGCCCATGAATCCCTTGAAAACATTCATGGATGATCCCTTACGGATATTCAGGACTATTCGCTTTGCAGCCCAATATAAGGGAAAAATAAGCAATGAAACATATAGAGCTATGAGCTTTCCCTCAATAAGAGATAAAATAAATCAAAAGATATCCAAGGAAAGGATAGGTACGGAGATAAGTAAAATGTTGAAAAATCCTCATCCTCTCCGCGCCATAAAGTTGTTGAAGGATACAGGCCTATGGAATGATATTGTGGTTGAAGCACTCAAAGGGACCTGCTATGAGGGGAAAATGGCTTCTTTTGATATGGATCAGAACACCCCTTATCATCACTACACTCTTTGGCAGCATACTGTGAGAGTGATCAAAAACATTATGCACATATATGAAGAGGCGGATGCTGCAAAAAGAGCGGTTATGATTTTAGCTGCCTTAGTACATGACCTTGGGAAACTATATAGCGGCATACAAGCAGCCAGTATGGCCCATCCCGGTACTTTTACCTACTACAATCATCAGGAGGCGAGCGCAGATATCGCTCTGCATATTTTACGGTATCTAAAAATGGGGCCTTATATCAAACAAGTCGCAGGATTAGCAATATACCATATGAGACCCCGTCAACTATTAAAAAAAAGGGGGAGTGACGCTCCATCATTGAGACGCTTTATTCGACAGATGAAAGAGCACTCCCTTGATTGGCAAGATGTATTCAATCTCGCTCGTGCTGATGCGTGTTCCAAAACCGAAAGGATTGACAAAGCGGAAGTGCAACAATATAAGAGCCTGGAAAAGCGTCTGCGTTTACTGGAAGAAGAAACCATCACCGTACCTGTTTTGAATGGTAATGAGGTGATGAATATTCTCCATATAGAACCAGGACCCTGGATGAGCACGATTATGGAATTTCTCAAAGAATTAAGAGATAAAAATCCGAGGATTACCAAAAAGGAAGCAGCCACACTCCTTAAAGAAAAATATTTGAACAGTCTGTCTAAATTATGAACAGGAGATTAGGAAGAGATTTCATACTTTTTAAATAACTGAAATATACGAGTCCTGGATAATCCAGAAATTTGACAAGCCTCTTTTTTACTCCCCTTTGAAATCATTATCAGGTTCTGGAGGTATTTTTTTTCCATAATTTCCTGAAAATCCCGAAATTTTGGGAGTTCCTCGAAATAAAGATCTTCTGTGACCTTATTGGGGACTGCGTCTTCCGGATTCCCCATAGCACGGTTTACATGAGTGCGTGTGACAGCGGCACGAATATTTGTGGGCAGATGAAAGTGAAGAATGGTAGGATCATGCTGTGCATTGATGATAGCTTCTTCGAGTGTATTGATAAGTTCCCTGACATTTCCCGGCCATTTATAATGAGTAAGCTCTTCGAGAAATTTATAAGAAAATTTTTTTGGCTCTATATTATTCATCTTACAAAGCTTATTAATATAATAGATGGCCAATTCTTCAATGTCTTCGTGTCGTTCACGAAGCGGAGGAAGCTCAATTTTGATTGAGCAAAGACGAAAGAGGAGATCCTTACGAAACTGGCCTTTTCGAACCATTTCATGAAGGTCCTGGTTAGTTGCAGCAATCAGTCTAAAATCTATATTCTCTTCGCTTTTCCCTCTCACTGTACGAAATCGCCTCTCTTGGATGACCCGGAGAAAAGCCTTCTGGGATGCAACAGGAAGCTCTCCCACTTCATCAAGAAATAAAGTTCCTCCATCAGCTTCTTTAATGAGCCCTTCACTTGATTCGTGAGCACCTGTATAAGCCCCCTTCTCATGGCCGAATAGCGTGCTTTCAACGAGAGATTCAGGGAGAGCTGCACAATCGAGCACAATAAATTTTTTTTCAGCCCGAGGACTATTGTTATGAATAGCCTGGGCAAAAAGCTCCTTGCCGGTCCCTGTCTCTCCTAATAATAGAACATTCGCCTTACTCTTTGCTGCATGGGCGACACGATCAAGCGTTTCCTCTATTTTAAGGCTGCTCCCTATTATGTTTTCCCGTTGTATCGTAATTGGGGTTTTATAGACTTTTCTCTCATTTCGGTATTCAAGAGTCCCTAGTATCGATAAGGCCAGGCTTTCTATGGAAAAAGGCTTTACAATATAATCTAAGGCACCTTTTTTAACCGCATCTTCAGCCCAGTCCGGATTAGGATACCCGGTGATAAGGATTTCGGGTGAGGAATCTGCCTCTTTAATCTCCTCCAGCGTATCGATTCCATTGCCATCAGGCATATGAGTGTCAATGATGACAAGATCAAAAGCATCAGTAAATAATTTATTGAGACCTTCCCTGATGGTTATGGCACATGAGATAGTGTGCCCCATTGATTCAATAGTGCGAGTTAATAACTTATTTGTGGATAAGTCATTGTTAATTATTAAGATATTTGACATGAAAGGTTTTTCTCCTACCTCTATTTATTTCGGCAGATTTTACATAAGCTTCGTGTATCCATTTTTTTATTTCTTCTCACACTATGATTCTATGATTTGGGATCACTCTATTGAACACAATGTTCAATTTTATGAACAATATTTATTTATTTTAGGTATAATTTTTTGTTTACTTTTATTACTATATATGTTATAATATATTGATTTAATTTGTATTGGTAATCTTTGAAATATAATTTTTCATTTTGAGCATATTCTTTGCTTTATTATGAAGTCATGATAGCAGGATATGAGATTGAAAAAGAGATTATGATCTAATTTGGAGGAGATAATGAAAAGCAATTTATTAATCAATTTGTTCAATTTTAGTGTGATCCTCGTCCTTGGCATTTTGCTTTGCAGAAATAATAGAGCACGTAGCATTACAATCATCACTGATAATTCTCATTATCAAAATCACTATGAAAACATTGCAGGTGATGATTCCTCACATATCACATATTTATCTAATGCACCTACCCTTGAATGCAATAAGCCATGGCTTTTTTCCGAAAGGTTTGTGGTGAATATTCCTCACCCTATTATTAAGGAAGAGGTTGAAACTTTTAAAATAGAGGAGAATATTAATTTAAATTTATGCTATATTAATAAGAAAGCAAAAAGAATTTTTTCTTTAGTAAAAGTGCATGGAGAGAGATTTAAGATAAGCCCCCAACTTATTATGGCTATTATTCATACAGAATCTAGTTTTAATCCCCGTGCACGATCATCCAAGGGAGCGGTGGGCTTAATGCAGTTGATCCCCAAATATGGTGCCCAAGACGCATTTCATTTCGTATATGATAATCAAGGGATTCCTTCGCGAAAATACTTATATGATCCAGAGAATAATATTGAATTAGGAACAGCATATTTGGCATTGCTGCAAAATAAACACTTTGGAAGAATAAAGGATACTTTAAAGAATAATTATCTTACAATTTGCGCGTATAATAGAGGTCCAAGCGCAATTAAAAAGATTATCAATAAATATGACATAGAGCATATAGACAGTCAGGAGCTTTATTCACTTCTTATAAATAAAGCACCCCGTGAGACAAGAGATTACTTAAAAAAGGTTATGAATCGTATAAAAATCTATGATAGTCTTTTCAGTTAATTAAAGAGATAACATTTAAGGGATTCCCCTATTATAAATATGCCCATCTCTTATACAATGGAAAGGGATGTCCTGTCATTATAATGAGCAGATACCCTATAAAAAATTCAGGATTCCTCCCGATTGAATGAAGTTGATTGTTGTTATATTCTTTAAAATGTTCATTAATTAATAAATTTTTAACAAAGTCGCAAAGGGGGCAGCAATTCTAATTTTAGGTACACACTCATTGCTTAAAGTTAGAATTGCTGGAATGGGGGGATTATGAAGAAACAATATTATATCGTCCCCCAGCGAGGAGCGGATATTGCTGTTTTATCAGGGCCTTTGGAGCCATATCCATCCGCGTATCTTACAGATCTGCCCTATGGCATAGCAGCCCGGCTATTTAATATTCCTCCTAGTCTTGTTGCATTAATAAATAATATATACTCTCCTTTGTAGGAGCTGTTCAGTAATTTTCATTATTTTTTCGTGATGTCTTGCCTATAGTTAATGATTAAGTCATAATTGGTAGTATAAGGTCTCAATTAACTGCACAGGATTCATGGGTAAAGGAAGATGCCAATGGACTTATATGAGTTGGGTTTGAGTAATTGGTTTCAAGAAAGAATTGATGCGGCCAAATTAAAGGATTTTAAAATTGCCAGGGTAATTACCGTCAATAAGGAGAGCTATGTAATCAAGAATGAAATAAATGATGTCTTTGCGGAAATAACCGGTAAGTTAATGTTCACTGCTGATTCGCCTTTAGATTATCCAACAGTGGGTGATTGGGTTTATGCGCAATATCTTGATAATGATACTTTTGCCGTTATTCATGAAATTCTTCCACGAAAATCAATCTTAAAAAGGAAAACAGCAGGGAAAAAGATAGAGTTTCAATTAATTGCCGCAAATATCGACACAGCATTTATTATTCAATCTCTTGATTCCAATTATAATCTTAGACGATTAGAGCGGTATTTAGTAATGATACACGAGAGCGCGATTGATCCGATCATACTTTTAAGCAAAAGTGATTTATTATCCCCGATTGACCAGGAGAAAAAGATAGAAGAAATTCGTACAGTGATGCCGGCAATTCAGATAATAGCATTTAGTAATATCAATAATTCTGGTATAGAGAGAGTGAAGAAATTATTGATATGTGGGAAAACATATTGTCTGCTCGGATCCTCTGGGGTAGGAAAAACAACTTTATTAAATACGCTTTTGGAGGAAGAGCTTTTTGAGACACAGGCTGTGCGAGAAAAGGATGGAAAGGGCAAACATACTACTGCCCGTCGTCAATTAATTAATCTGCATAATAATGCAATGATCATTGATACACCAGGGATGCGTGAATTGGGAACTATTGGGAGCGAATCAGGGATTCACGAGACATTTGACGAAATAGCGGAGTTATCATATAAATGCCGCTATAAGGATTGTTCCCACACTCAGGAGACGGGATGTGCGGTGTTAGCCGCCTTAAAAAACGGGACAATTCCAGAGAAACGGTATCAAAATTATATAAAAATGCATAAAGAATCTGTGTACAATGAAATGTCATATTGTGAGAAACGCCACAGAGATAAACAGTTCGGCAAATTTATTAAATCAGTGATGAAGCATCATGTCAAAAAAAATACAGAGTAGAATGATGAAGTCTCCGGATATACATACCGATTAAGAAAGAAAGGGATATCTGCGCCCTTGATATAACAAGGAGGTATGTCATGCTTAAAAGCATTTCTTCGGCACTTTCGGGATTAATAGGTTTTCAAAGGAAGTTTAACTCCACTGCCCATAATATCGCGAATAGTAATACGGATGGCTACAAAACAACACGTGTCACGTTGGAGGAAGGGGTTCCAGATGGTGTGAAAGTGACCATACACAAAACAGAAACACTGGGGCCCATTGTGTATGAGCACACCAATGAGGGAGAGAAATTGATCGAGAAATCCAATGTCAATCTAATCGGAGAGATAACTGATATGATGCTGATCACACGATATTATGAAGCACAAGTGAAGACCATTCAGACTGCGGACGAAATGCTTGGGCGCACATTAGACATAATCGGTTGATACATGATTATACAGATGTTATTTCCTTCCCTAGTTCATAAGCCTTTGTGAGAAATTCAGGGTGCTCCTTAATCGCTCCCTTTTCATCAATTCTTCGTATAAGAAGCTCATGGGCATAAGGAACATCTATCGCATCAAAAAAATATTTAATGGTTAATCGGGCACCCACGAAAAGGTTTTCACCCTTTGTTGCACCGACGCCAATAAAAATACCCTTTCGATTCTGGTGCTCCGAAATAGGCAGATGTAACTTGTGCTTTTTTACCCAGAGAGATTGGCATCTATCTATCATGGCCTTCGTGGGAGCTGATATGTTATAAAAAAACATGGGAGATGCCACAATTACTCTGTCTGCATTACAAATTTGAGGGATGATCTTATCCATATCATCTCGTATTGCGCATTCACCATTTTTTGTGCATGCATACAACTCGCGACATGGGCTAATCTTACAATCATATAATAGTATTTTTTTGCACACACCTCCTTTTTCCTCACACCCTTTTAAGAGCATATCAACTAGTATCTCTGTATTGCCGCCTCTCCTTGGACTTCCAAGTAAAACCAGTATATTCATTAGTATACTACCCCCTATTTTTTTCCTCAGTGTACCATATTTTTTATATAATAGACACTTTTTTTACCAACCGATATAATATATATTACATAATTCAATAAGAGATAGTATGAAAAATATGTTGTGATGTCTATGGTCCATATAATCCCTCGATTTTTAATACAAAAAATAATATAAAATAATATACGCATCATTTTCTATTGATTTTATTTTTAAAAAAGTGCGAGAATAGAAATTATAAGTAGCAGTTAAAAATAATGAGAAAGGATACACATAGTGAAAAGGAGTAAAGAGCAACTTTGAGTGACTCAGAGATAAAAACATTTATTGCATGGATTTTTTTTGTATTATTCTTAATTTTATTATCAGCAATATTCTCAGGGATAGAAACTGCAATTACGGCAGTCAATAGGTTAAAGATAAAGAATCTAAGTGATAAAAACGACCGCAAAGCAAAAACCTTGGAAAAATTACTTGAACATCCCGGAAGAGTAATTACCACTATTCTCATAGGAAATAATTTAGCCAATGTTGCTGCATCAGCATTAGCGACAGCTGTGGCGATAATGTATTTCGATGGCCATTTAGCCAATATCGCATTGATCACTACAATAGTGATTATTATTATGACCTTAGTGATACTTATTTTTGGAGAAATAATCCCGAAGAATTTCTCAATATTACGGGCGGAACGAATCTCTTTAGCCTCTTCACACGTGGTCAAGGCTATTACAACACTTATGCTTCCTGTGACAATGGTGCTCAGTCATTTTACCCGTACAATCATTAAATTTATCGATGGAACAATTCCGGAAAAAGGATCTCTCGTCAAAGATGATGAGCTTAACTATATATTAAAGATGTCCAACGAAGAAGGCATTCTTGAAGAGGAAGAAAAGGAGATGATTCAAGGGGTCATAGACATGAATAAATCGATTGCCCGGGAAATTATGACCCCGAGAACGGATATGGCGTGTGT
The DNA here is from genome assembly GCA_049472395.1 of bacterium. Taxonomy (GTDB): domain Bacteria; phylum SZUA-182; class SZUA-182; order DTGQ01; family JBLIRR01; genus JBLIRR01. Next base: position 195,873 of record JBLIRR010000005.1, read on the forward strand.
GGAGATTAATATGTCGGTTCAAGAGGTTATTGATGTCATAAGGTCAACCGGGCATTCGAGGATACCAGTGTATGAAAACCGTATCGATAATGTCAAAGGTATTATTTTTGCTAAAGATTTACTCAATGTGGGGGCTGAAGAAAAAAAGAACGATATTGTGAACTATATTAAAAAGGCCCATTATGTACCAGAGACGAAGAAGGTTGACGACTTATTAACAGAGATGAAAAAGACCAAGCACCATATAGCTATTGTAGTGGATGAATATGGGGGGACATCTGGTGTCATCTCAATAGAAGACATATTGGAATTGATCGTAGGAGAGATTCAAGATGAATATGATGAAGAAGAACCTCCCCCAATGATAAAGCTTTCAGACAATAATTACCTTTTTTCTGCCGGAATAAGTATTGACGAGGTAAATGAAGAACTGAACATAACAATCCCGGAAGAGGAGGATTATGACACGCTGGGTGGCTTTTTATGCGCCCTATTTGGAAGGATTCCCAGCCAAGGGGATACAATGAAATGGGAAAACCTTCTTTTTAAAATAGATAAGGTTGAGAGAAAGCGCATTCTTCAGGTTGGTGTCAATATTTTGCCGGAGGACCTTGGATTGGAGGGGAGGGTGCAAGAGCGACAATAACATTTGAGTTATTTTTCGCACACAATAACGAGTCGTTTGCTTTTAGGGCTGTATTTTTCTCCGTGTAATGAGCCATAGTGCCTAATATTTTTAAATCCACAGATCCTGAGTATAGTCTCAAGCTCTTTCGCGCTATAGAGACGCACTGATTCATAAAAAGTTTGTCGCTCACCATTTTCTGATACAATAAAAGTCTCTTTTATGATACGTTTTTTATCATTACTCAAACGGCGTGAGTTCTTAATATATAGGCCCTTCCGTATCTTCACATCCTCGGTTACTAAATTTTCAAGACCATAGTCTCTGTTGAGATAATCAAGAACAAAAATGCCATTTGGTCGGAGGGCCTTACCCACTTTCCTAATGACCCTCTGATTTTCGTTATCATGCTCAAAGTAGCCAAATGAGGTAAAAAGAGAGAGAATCACGCCAAAATAATTTTGAAAGGGAATATTCCGCATATCCACGCAGAACAGTTTAATATGGTGTGCTCCTGCTTTTGACAGTTCTTCTGCTGCAGACTGGAGTAACTCTTTTGAAAGGTCTAGGCCTATAAGATGCCTGAATCCAACCTTGTGCAAGGCCAATAAATGCCGTCCTGCCCCGCAGCACAGATCGAGCAGAAGTTCTTCTTTTGAAATGGAGAGCCACTGAACAAGCCTTTCGATGTCCCTTTGCGCTTCTTCTTTCCCGCGATGGGAATAGAGTTCCAGATATGTTTTCCCAAAACTTTTTTTGTACCAATCATTCACGAAATGCCGTGCTCTCTCTTGTAGGCTGCCCAATTCTTTTTCAAAAAAACAAAGGCTTTAAAATCTGGTTGCAGGAGAAAAGGATTTGTTGTGCGTTCATGAGCAATTGTTGATTCAGGCTGAGTGCCGTAATCATGCCCAGGGAAAACACGGGTCGAATCGGGAAGAATCAGTAGCTTATTATGGAGAGAATCATATTCTTTGCTCGCATTCCCTCCAAAATCAGTTCCCCCAACTTTTCCTACAAAAAGCGTATCCCCTGAAAAGAGCGCGTCATCAACATGGATGCAGATAGAATCATTCGTATGACCTGGTGTATGGATGATAGTGACTTTCAGGTCCCCGAGTGGAAATATTGCCCCATCCTCAATACGAACACCTGTTGTCGGATCAATATCCCCATAGAGAAGGGCTTTCTGCTTAGTCAATTTTTCAATCGTCGAGTTACCCTGAGTATGATCATAATGATAATGAGTGATAAAAATATAGGTAATGGCGAAATCATTCTCTTGAGCATAATTTACAATCATGCTTGGAGAATAGGAAGGATCAACTATAAGCGCTTTCTTAGTGCGGATATCTGCGGCTAAATATCCAAAATTGCGGTCTCCACCCGTACGGAATTGTTTTACATGCATGCTTTCCCCTTGTATGATTTATTTAACGTTAATGTCCGATTACTCTGCATGAAATTACAATGTGCGAAATTAATATATTGTAGAGCATTATTATATACTTTCTATCGAAATTTTTCAATTCATGCAATCCTATATCCAGGGCAATCGCATGAAAAATTTTAAGTATTCTTTCAAAGGTTCAAAGTGTATACACGCCAAGTTGTTTTTATCCAGAAGGGACTTTAAAAAAATATTTGACAGGATAACAGGATACACAGGATTTTAAAATTATCTTGTCAATCCTGTTATCCTGTCTACAATATATACCTTTAAATGTCACTCACGGGTATTATTATGTTACCACAGATGACACAGAGATCACAGAGGGAGTATGAATCCTCTTTTTTTAATTGCATATAGTAGATTGTAGATATACAATAAGGAATAAATTATTAAAAGGGGGGGTACACAGATGGACGGTGCGTTAAGGTTCATTTCAAAAAAATTCTCAGAAATGCCCACATGGGTCCAGGTCATGACCTATATAGTATTGCTATGTTTATATGTATATCTTTACATGGCTCCTCGTTTTTTAAATGGTCAGGTGGTGGCAGTAACCGAGAATGGGGGCATTATTCCGTATCGAGGAGTTGATCTGCAAACGAGTATTGAAGGAAGATTATTAAAATTCAAAACCAATGAATCAGGATACTGGTCAATCCCGGTTGTTGCCCGCCTCCCGCAGAGTATGAGGATTCAGATCTATCATGAAGATGATCATGCGTGGCATGATGTCACCATTAAAGCGAGCAATGTATTTTTGACAAAGGAATTTCGTCTCATAGTGAATAATGATCCCCCCGGATTCAAAATGGAGCGTATAGCCTGGCAATCCGACACGCGCAGCAGGGAAAGCCTTATGACGTCCAATAAAGACTATATGGCAGGGATAGCAGAAGCGGGAGAACTTATTATCCCTGAACAGATCGAAACAACAATGAAAAATGAGCAGTTGCAGAAAGATATTCGGCAAAAAGTAAACGATCTTGTCCGTTCTATCACGAAAGCTGGAATAGATGTCAATACCAGCGTACCTTTAAGTGGGCGTGGTGCACCCACTTATATCCAAAGGATTCAAATAATTCAGGCCATTGAAAAAGATTTCAATATAAAGATACCGGATGAGCATTGGAAAGCGCTTTCAAGCTCTGATCAATTGAGCGATTACATTTATAAACGAAAACTCCTTGAGCATTACGATCCGAAGCTTTATAGCATACAACAGGCAGAGGATTGGGTGAATGTTCAGCAACAGGCGCCAAAGGACCAACGGCCAATTTTCGATCCGGTTGCTGGAATTCTTTGATACTGTCTTTTTGTCAATTCACGTTATAAAAATATTCTGAAAAAAAATTCCTCCCTTTCGTCTTTATTACCATATCTCTCACATTCCTTATTTCATGAAGGAATATGCATAGGTGAGAGGGCATTGTAATAAAGGATCCGGGGGGCATTTCATCACATGATCACCACACTCTTCTTATAATATTTCCAATTATTACCTCACTGTCCACCTGTCAATATATTAATATTTTTTATATAATTATTATTTATTAAATAGTAATAATAAAGGAGATAATACGATGAAACATGCACTACAGAGAACAAAGTTATTTACTGTCGCTGTGCTTCTTCTTTTTGGTACTGCCTTTGGTATATGGAGGCTTACCAATACTACGTCAAACAAGGGTTCCACGGCGCATATCCCTTCTTCGCCTTCTGTTGTCATCCCAAAGGCGGGAGATATAAGAATACCGCAAGACCTGTCCTCCTCATCAGAGAAGTCGACTATTCCCAGGCTTTCCTATCATTTTGAGATGGGGGACCATTTTACCTATCAAATAAATTACGGGGTTGACATCAAGATGGCCCTTGATGCCGGCACAACTCATGAAAAAAGTAGGGTGGAGATCTCATTAAAGGGATTATTACATGAGAGGGTATATACCATAGGTGGTCAAAAAGTAGTGCTCGGCTGCTATTTTGAAAATCCCCGGGTGAGTTTTTCAGGGGATGTAAGGTATACGGGTTCTGGTGATCCGAGGATTATTGAAGATTCCCTGAGGGAAGAGGTACTTGTGGAAATGAATAGAAATGGACGGATAGAAGCCCTTACCTTCCCAAAAAGAATATCCTCCGATATAAGAAATATTTTAAAAGCCATCATGGCCGGTACGCAAGTCATTCTTCCCAGACATTCTCAAAAAGAGTGGAGGAATAAAGAAAATGATCTTAATGGATCATACCTTGCTCACTATCGGCTGTCATTTCCTCTTGAAGCACCTACAGTGAAAATTGAAAAGGAAAAGGTCAAATATACAACGCTCTTAGAAGATACGTCCTCGGGTGAGAAGATGTCAGATTTCATCAGTATTGGAAAAAGTAAGGGGAATATCATTTTTCACAGGGAGGGGGGCTATATTGATGAAATAATCTCCAAGGAAGAGATAGAGATAGCGCTTCCCGGTCAGATTCAACAAAACATAGGCTCACGGATCAATTGTGCTTTAAAGCTTAAAGAGAAAACAAAAGATGTGAGGTATGCAAAACTAGGAGAAGCTCGGTGGCATGATTTGATAAAGCAGCACGTGGGCCTCTTGAGGGCCGAGGGAGAGTCAATCCCTCTTTTTGGCGGAGAAGGCCATGCTCTCATGGAAAAGCGGGAACATGAACAAATTCTTGCGGGAGCATCTCTTGAAGACCTTTTTGATACGCTGGATAAGCTCGAAATAAATGATGAGGGGCAGCTCCGTTTTACTACCATGTGCAAACTTGAGTCCTTCATGTATTTGTATCCTGATAGAATTCAGGAGGTTACCGCACGCCTCCTTCGGGAACAAAATGGGAGTGCGGCCATGTCTACAATACTCGGGGCAATGGAATTAATTCCTCATCTTGAGGCCCAGGCAGGATTACGGGATATAATCAAGCTTCGCAGAAAAGAGAAAGAAACAGTGCTTTTAACTATTCCCTCATTGGGTCACGTGCCACATCCTGATACTCAAAGTGAGGCGCTTTTACTGGATTTATTTGAGAATGAACCGGATCCTGATATCTCAAGCACAAGTATCCTTGCGCTTGGTGTCATGGCTCATACACTGCATACGATTGATAATCAACGCGCTGCAGGAATCACAGAATATACCCTTGATGCGCTTCAACATGCCCGTTCAATAGAAGAGAAAACGCTTTATTTGGAAACTCTCGGCAATGTAGGACACCCTGAGGCACTCGGCGTCATTGAAGATTATACGAGGGATGTAAATGAAGAGGTACGTATATCAGCACTCGAGGGCCTGAGAAATATTTCCGGAGAGAAGACGGATTCCATTATAGGAAGGGCATTGAGTGACGATGAGTCGGAACGGGTGCGCAGCATGGCTGCGAGTATCTCGGGCTTAAGACCGGTGAGTGAAACGCTTTTCAATCAATTGAAACGGTCATACATAAATGAGGATAGTGAAATGGTGAGGTCCCAGATTATTCGAGCCCTCTGGGAGAAAAGACAGGAATATCCGGAAGCGGTGACCATAGTAAAAAACGCAGCAGAAATAGATTCCTCAAAGGATATTCGTGATCTTGCCACGAGCCTTATTCTTACAACGGAAAATCCCGCTTAAACACAGGTCAATTTATAACTCAGATAAGATGAGGATAGAGAAAAGAAATGTGCACGCAACAAATCAGAGCCCCTCCACCCATGTGTACGTTGAAAAAGAGTGTATAGAGAATGATATGAGTAATTATAACGCAATTAAGAAGAGGAGTTTATTAATCATGAAAAGGAAGATAACATCTATACTATTATTTTTAGTTCTCACGATCCTTGTGCGAGGAAAGCCCTCCATGGCTCAATTTCAGCGTGCAAGTTCCCCGGAAGTGCCCTCCTTGAGCAGTTTCAGTTTTTCGACGAAGGCTCTAAGCGCACCCTCGTTGCTCAGTGTGGGCAGTTTATTTGCCGCCACCACAGAAGTGAAGCCTGATAAAACAGAGACTAAACAGCCGTCAGGAGTTGTGCCCGATTATTTGAAGGTAGAGCTTATTGATGATGAAGAGGAATATAGGCTTATTCAAGAAGATGGAAGTGTTAAGACGATGACTGCTGAGGAGATTGACGAGGCGCTTGAACTTGAGTATGAAAAATTAACCGCCCAAGGACTTGCATCCATGGTGCAAGTGAGCGATGAGGCAGGAGAGCTTGTTGATGTCGTCACCTTTGCACAACCCTTAGAGGTTAATGAGAATCTCGATCAACAGGTCATTCGTTTTCAGGATCATCTTCAAGAAATGAAAATAGAGGAGCGGACAATGACTGCTCCGGATCAACTGGAGACATTACCATTTACCCAATATGAAGCAGCTTTGAAAAATCAGCTAGAGCCTATATTTGTGCATGATGCGGATCTTGTCTCTTCTGTTCAGGACCTCACGAAGGCGGATGATTTTTCAAGCATAAAAGAGGATATGCTTTCAATTGATCAAGATATGCAGACATTTGGTCAGAATAGCGAATACATGGCGTTTTTAGATGAGGCTAATTTGATAAAGACTGCGACAAGTCAGCAGATGGTACTTACAGAAAAACCAGCGGTTTCTGCAACTCCAATTTTTTCAGGTGCTGTATCTGCATTCCCCAGTGCATTCACCGCTACCCCATCCTCTGGCGGTACAAGTTTTTTCCCAACGATAAGCACAATAAAAACCGTGCCCTCATTCTCTTCGATACGGTTCCGGCCAACCCTTGAGCAGGAGAGTGCGGCAGATGAATATCATTCGGATAAGCGTTACCAGGCCTCCTCATGTCAAGAATTAAAAAAGTCATATAGTAAGGAATGGGGCTACTGTCCATTAGTCTGCGCAGGCTTCTCCATCCATGCATCAGCATTGGCAAGACCTACATATCGGCGGTTTTACGGGTCGAATAATGAGTATGTTCGCATTTTTAATAAATACAAAAGCCTCGTTTATGCGTATGCCTACTTGCTCTCCCGCTCAAATCCCTATGCACACGTAAAGCTGAAATTATTCGGTAACACCATATATGATAGCCATCAACTGAATGTGAATAAAAACCTCAGTAAGTCAAAATCCTTTACCGTGTCAAAATGGTTCTGGATCGGGCCTATACCGGTGAAGGTGAAGCTTAAAGCAGGTGGAACAGTAGGTATGTATGCGGGATATGGGGTAAATACTACTCAAATTGGTGCCTATGTTCGCCCTTATGCCAATACATGGACATCAGGTTCTGTATCTGTTGATGTGTGGTTAGCGAGTGCAGGTATTACGACGACCTTGAATTTATTGGATGAGAGCCTTCCCATCACTGCTACCATAGCGCCGGCATCTCAAGGCAGGGTGCGCCTCTCACTTTCCATAAGGAAGTGGCTGAGGGCCCTGGCTGGTAAAATTTATATATGGGTAAAGATATTGTGGAAGAAATGGACCAAAACGCTGCTCAAATGGAGTGGGGTGTCCGGTGATTGGTGGATTTACCGAAAAACCATTTATTGTATTCCTTAATAAGAGTATATATATTTTATAGTCGATGCTCTTTAAGAAAGGGCATCGACTTTTTTATTTTATAATTGCCCATTGCACTATTATGGTGGATTTGACATAATTAATGATAAATAAATAGAATAATTTGTTTTATACTGAAGAGACTGTGTGTATGTCTTGATATGTGTAAATAATTTAACGCATGGGCAGAAAATCAAATACTTAAGAGGAGTAGATCATGAAAAAAATTACTATTTTTATCATTATTTTAGGTTTTTCTTCATTAGTCTCTGCTGCCACTCCAACAAGCATTCTCGGCTCTCCCTATCCCCCTGTTCCGGATTCAATTAATTCATCTCCATTAATAATTCATTTAGTGTGTCATTACATTGAGAATCTCCCTCACAAACCAACAAATAATGAAGAGTTATTGAAAGAATATATTAGAGCTTACACGCAATTGAAAAAGGCAGTGACCAGTCCGGAAGGCCTTGAAGATGAGCATCATTCCCCTGCATCAACACATGAGAAAAAATCGTCAGAAGAGCATGCCTCGCCTGAGCATGGCAACTCATCCAAGCACTGATGAGGGAATGGATGCATCAAAGAAGTCGTTAATAAATAAGGTGAATAATTAAAAAGGGGATCAATCATGTCAGAATATATAGAGAATGATGCTGATTCGGTAAAATCTTTGTTACATGTTGAGCTTCCTCCTGTCTCAGCGGCGCGGATGCATAGGCTTCCCCCCTATCTTTTTGGCAAGATAAATGCCCTGAAGATGAAGCTGCGAAGAGAGGGCATTGATATTCTTGATTTAGGGATGGGGAATCCGAACGATCCGACGTTTGAGCCTATTGTTGATAAGCTTCGCGAGTCTGTCGGGATTAAGAGGAATCAACGATATTCTTCCTCTCTCGGAATTTTTAATTTACGGCGAGATTTGGCCTTATTTTATGAAAAGCATTGGAATGTATCTTTGGACCCTGAAACTGAAGTCATTGCTGTCATAGGATCGAAAGAGGGATTCAGTCACCTTTGTCTGGCGACTCTCGGGCCTGGCGATGTTGTTCTGACTCCAACACCCTCATTCCCTATTCATCTTTACGGACCGGTAATTGCCGGGGCAAATGTGATTGGGATAACGTTAAATGACGGGGAAGAAGCGCTCCTAAGGCATATCGCGGAAATGTGCCGCACAGTATCCCCGCGTCCTAAAATCGTCATATTAAATTTCCCCCATAATCCTACAACACGGACGGTTGAGGTAGAGTTCTTCAAAGAGATTGTCAAACTGGCCAAAAAGTTTGAGTTTTATGTGATTCATGATTTTGCGTATGGACTGACAACCTTTGATTGTTACAAAGCCCCGAGTTTGCTTCAAGTACCCGGAGCAAAGGAGGTTGGCGTTGAGTGCATGACTATGTCAAAGGGATATAATATGGCTGGCTGGCGGATCGGTTTTGTGGTGGGAAATCCGGATATGGTCAAACTCCTTGGCTGTATTAAGGGCTATTACGATTATGGCATCTTTCAAGCTATCCAGATTGCGACCGTTATCGCCCTTCGTCATTGTGAAAAACAGATGCGAGAGCAGGCTAAAGTATATGAGAGACGTCGCGACTGTCTATGCGAAGGCCTTGCACGGGCAGGGTGGGAGGTTGAGAAACCGAAAGCAACAATGTTTATATGGGCAAAAATTCCGGAACCTTATCAAGCAATGGGGTCGATTGAATTTGCCATGAAATGCTTGAGTGAGGCAGAAGTAGCTGTTTCTCCGGGCCGGGGCTTCGGTGAAGATGGTGAAGGCTACCTTCGGATCGCCTTAGTTGAAAATGAATCACGATTAAAACAGGCCATCAGGCAAATCAAACGAGCGTTTCCCGTTGAAAGGTAAGGTTGAAAGGTAGAGAGAGTATGAAATATGCCCAGGCGAAACAGGGACGAATTTTTGTGATCCGTCTTGAAGATGGGGATATTATTCATGAGGAAATTGAACGGTTGGCGCGTGAGCAATCCATTAAGGCTGCTGCATTAATCGTTGTAGGAGGAGCGGATAAAGGAAGCAGATTTGTGGTTGGCCCTGAACATGGGCGCGCAGAACCGGTTGTTCCCATGGAGCATATTCTTGACAATGTTCATGAAATAACAGGGACAGGCACTATTTTCCCTGATGATGAGGGCAAACCCGTTCTGCATATGCATATCGCATGTGGAAGAGGGACATCCACCCTCACCGGATGTGTCCGGAAGGGAGTAAAAGTGTGGCATATAATGGAAGTTGTGCTTATTGAGCTTATGGACACGAAAGCGGCCCGCCTGTTTGATAAGACGACAGGTTTCAGTCTGCTCCAGGTGTAAACTCCCATGCGCGCTAAGTTTTTCTCAGTCTCTTCTGGGTAAAAACAACTTCCCACTTAGGGTGTACCCGTCAGCATCTTAAAGCGTTCATTGAGCAAGGAGGCTGTTTCATTCATGAGCTTCTCGGCAATCTCATCCACATGACGGTTCCGCCAGCTTTCAAGCCCTGTGCCCCTGATCCATTGATTAAATGCGCCTAATGAAGGGCCGCACTGCACCTGATAATCGACTTTTTGCTCTTCACTGCCAGTGAGCGCGAGCCAGGTCGATCGTCCAAAATACCACCGAAACACCAAGGCCATTTTGTGTTTAGGGCTTCGCTCCGCTTTTGCAATCTCAGCAGGATCCATCTCAGACCAATAGGCCTTTGTTTCTTCCCATATTTCGTCAAAGCTACGCTTGAAATATTTATCCTGAATTTGCTTTTTTGTTTTCTCATCGATTTCATCTAATGAATTGTAATGAGAGTAAAGATCATACAGCTTGTTTGCCCGTGCAGGGAAGAATACTCCTTTTCTTAAGACCTGTATCTTCGCCCCTATTTCGAACATATCACCTGCCGGCGCATAGGTGGTATCCTGAACGTTGATATCTTGCAGCATATCCTTGACAGCATCGCTTGTTCCTGCCTCGACAGTACATTGATTGATCGATCCGGTAAGGATAAAATCCACCCCCATCACAAAGGAGGCTGCTGCTGCCTCAGGTGTGCCAATGCCTCCTGCCGCGCCGACTCCAATCTTTTTCCTATAGCCATACATTTTCATTTTTTCATCTCTTAATACCATCATCGCAGGCACCAACGCATAAGCAACTCCCTGGTCCGTGTGTCCTCCTGAATCTGCTTCAACACATATATATTCAGCCATTGGGATCTCTTTCGCATACTCGGCATGTTCAGCAGCCAGTTTCCCCGCGCTGATTAATTTTTGGACAATGCTCTCTGGAGGCGGGCTCATAAAGATATCAGCAATCTCCGGACGAGAAACCTTTGCCATGATTCTGTTCGGGGCAACAACCTCTCCTTTGGCATTTCGATGAATGCCCTCGAGGCGATAGCGCACCAGACTCGGTGTCATTTGCATAAACGCTGCTGCTTCAATATCTTTGACCCCAAAGGTAAGAAGGAGATCAACCGTCTGATCTTCTAATTTCGGGTTTTGCAGATTACACAATAAATTTACCCCATAGGCTTCCCCATGATCAAGCTCTTTTTGAATATATTGAATTGATTCCTCAATCGCATCCAACGAAAGGCCCCCTGTCCCCAAATAAGCCATGAGCCCTGCCTTGCCCATTTTCACCACAAGCTCTTTTGAAGCAATGCCTTTGTACATTGCTCCTGCCACATAAGCATATTTGATGTGGTAATCCTTTTTAAATTCTTTCGACCCCAAGGAAGACGCTGTGATTTTCCCTGATAGGGCTTCTTTTTCCTCCTCGGGGCTACTCTCCTCAGTAATGATAAGGGGTGGTGCTTCTTTTTTAATTTTAGCCACCAAATTCGTTAACACTGTCCCGGGACCTATTTCCTTAAATTCCTGTATGCCTTTGCCCATTAGATACTGAATACTTTCCGTCCATTTTACGGAGTGGGTGATCTGATCTGCCAGAAGTTGTCTTATTTTTTTGCGCTCGTAAGGCCGCGCTTCGACATTTGATATGACAGGTATGCTGAGCTTGGAGAATTCAAAAGAGTGCAGAAAATGCTCAAATTTTTCTCGTGCTGCGCTCATATACCGGGAATGAAAGGCTCCGCTGACCTTTAAAGGGATGTATAACTTTGCCCCAGCCTCTTTGAAAATATCCGCTGCCCCTGCAATATCATCGCACAGGCCGGAGATTACTATTTGAGCGGGAGAATTGAAATTGGCTACATCAATAGCAGAAAGCCCTTTTTCTTTTAGAACGTGTTTTATTTTCTCCTCTGTTAATCCGATAATAGCTGCCATCCCGCCTCCGTGTGCTTTGCTCATTAACTCTCCCCGTTTCTTTACAATCTTTAAGCCTGTTTCAAAATCAAAAGCTCCTGCAGCAAATAACGCGTTGTATTCTCCAAGACTATGCCCTGCCACATATGACGGCACCTCTCCTGTGTCATTAATTTCTTTGGTGTACATCAAGGCATTGACTACAAATAGTGCTGGCTGAGTATATTGGGTGTTATTAAGAAGATTTTGGCTATCTTCCACGCAAAGCTCTTTTATGGAATAACCGAGAATTGTATCGGCTTTCCGTGTTAATTCGGGAAACAGATCAAATAGTTCACTGCCCATTCCTTTTTTCTGAGATCCTTGACCTGGAAATACAAAAGCGTTCATTTTTTTTGCCCTCATTGATGATTGTGTTGAATGTACGGGAGTAACATAACGTGTTACATTTTCTAAGTTTTTTAAATCTTGACCAAATGGTGTCACTATTGCCACACCTTGTGATTGAGAATTGTTTCTTATAATATATTTGATAAACGTAGCAAGGGTCCCTGAAGGCCCTAAATCAATATAAATATAGTTCTCTTTTTTCTCCAAATTTTCTATTGTTTTTTGAAATTCGATTGGTTTTCTCACAACTTCCCAAAAATAATCACGCCAAAAATCATTACTTTTACAATTATCACTCTCATGATCGTTGAGAATACATGCCCGTGAGCAGGATATGAAGGGAATATGAGGGGGTGAAAATACTCTTTCCCTCATAAAATCCGCATAGGCTAATGCAGCAGGGTCCAGTAATGATGAATGAAAAGCCTGGGACACGGGCAGCACCTGATATGGTATATTTCTTTCTTTTAAATATTTTTCAATAGCATGCAACGCAGAATGTGTGCCTGAAACAACAAAGTGAGAATGAAAATTAATAGAGGCCAATTCAATGTCTTCGAATATGCGAGATATTTCATCATATAATGAAATATCTGAGAGAATTGCCAGCATCCCACCGCTCTTGCCGTAAGATTCCAAAATCTGCGCTTGGGTAATAACTGACTCCAATAATTCCTCAGGGGAGGCGATGCCGGAAATGGCAGCTGATGCAAATTCACCCATGCTTGCGCCTAATACATAATCAGGTTTTATGCCATTTTCCACAAGGGTATGAGCGAGGGCACACTCTACCATGAAAATCGCCGGGTGGGTATATAATGTGCGATTAAACACATCGCTTTTTCGTTTATTTTCATCATAAATCTTGTTGAGTATGGATTCTCCTATGATTTTACCGGCGATATCATCTAAGGTACGCATCCATTTTCTAAAGAAGGGCTGATGATCAAGAAGTTCCTTGCCCATTTGAAAAAAATGGGAACCCTGCCCAGAGAACATAAATATAATAGGTTGCGATATGTTCGATGGAAACAAGCGTGTATCCTTCTCAATGAGTTAATGCTGCGTATTCATATTACTGTATTCACATAAGAATTTCAAAATCTCCGGCACAACAATTCTGATGAAAAATTTGCCTTTACCCTTCTCGGTTTGAGAGTGTGGAGAACTTATTCCTGACTATAGACTTTGATATTTTTTTTTAGCTCAGTCGAGTAAATATTAGACGCACTCCCGGTGGTCATTTGTTCGATATTCCTATAATTGCCCAAATCCTTTTCCGTTTTTCTCATAGACTCTATTTTTCTATCTTAAATAGTATCAGGGTTATATTATCCCTCCCTCCCCCTTCATTTGCTAAAGAAATTAAATTTTTACCAAGATCTTCCAAATCTTTCCCCTCATAGGATAGAAGCTCTGCATGAAATTCCTCCTCTTCCACCATTCCATAAAGGCCATCGCTACATAACAAATAAATATCCTCGATCATTAGTTGTTCAGAGAAAAGATCAAGATTGATTTTATTCCTGGGTCCAAGTGAACGTGTAATGATATTTTTTTTCGGATGGAATCTGGCTTCCTGAGGAGTAATCTTCCCTATTTTTACCATCTCGTGCACTAATGTATGATCTTCGGAAAGTTGAGTAATTTCTCCTCCACGAACTCGATATAACCTGGAATCACCAATATGACCGACGTAGAGTTTTTCACCATTAGCGAGAGCGACTGTAAAAGTAGTTCCCATCCCCCGTTTTGCCGGATTATTTAAACCATATTTATACACTGAAGCATTCGCTTGATCAGCAGCATATTTAATAATAGAGGCAAGGTATTCATAATTCGTATCTATTTCAAAAGGCAGTGTAATCTCTTCATCATGAAGGAATGTGTAAATTGTGGTTAAAAAGACATCCACTGCCATTTTACTTGCCAATTCACCCCCTTCGATTCCGCCCATCCCATCAGCAACAACATAAATATTATTCTCGTTATCACAGATATAGTAATCCTCATTTAATGGCCGTCTTTTCCCTCTATCAGTGAGGCCGAATCCAATAGCTTTCATATCCGTATACTTACCCTATCTTTTTAATTTGTCAACCAATCCCTGGCACTATGTTCTCTATCTTTTCCCAACACACCCCAAAAAACCTCGTTTTCGTCGCGTTTTGTGTTGGACTCAAAATTATATTTTAGGTTTTACCTTATATTCGGTATGTGAATGCATTTTCTTTTGTTTTTATTATATTTAATGTAATACTACAACTATCAGAAATGCGGAAATTAGAAATTTTTTCTGTGGTATTAAAAGAGGGTGCATATCCTGGTTTGATATCATAGGATGAGATTAAATTATTGATTTATTCTTAAGATATTTATTCCTGCCATTCTTCTTATAAAGAATGGTTCGATGTGTCGGGTGGTATAGCATAGTGAGATACAAGCGGTAAAGATACGGTCACGTTCGTTCCTTTATTTTCTTCGCTCTCTATGTGGAGTGTCCCGTCATGAAGGTGCACTATTTGTTTGCACACAGAAAGACCTAGCCCAGTGCCTTTTGATTTTGTGGAAAAGAAGGGTTCATAGACTCTCTGTAAATTCTCTTTCCGAATTCCATTCCCATTGTCCTTAAAATATATGGAGATTACCTTCTCGCTCTGATACTCTGTTGCTATCTCTAATGTCCCATTAACTCCCTTAAGAGCATCAGTGGCATTGTTTAATATATTCAGAAACATTTCCTTCATTTGGACTGGATCTGCCATCACAAGGGCAGATTGAAAAAATTTGGATTTTTTCACAATAGAAATTTTTTGTGTCTTACATCTTTCTCTGATAGAGGCAATACATTCATTGAGGATATTAATAATATTGACAACTTCATAATGCGGTGTCTTGATTCGTGAATAAAACAAGAGATTATTTATAATTTGATTGCTTTCAAATATATTTTTTTCTATATTCGCAAGGTGTTTGTCGAGTGCGGGATTCTTCCGTTTTCGTTTTATATTATAGACAGCAGCCTGCATAACTGCTAAAGGATTGCGGAGCTCGTGAGCAACTGTTGCTGCAAGGGCACCTATATCGGAGAGGCGCTTTGCATCAGCCAATTTTTTTTGAGTTTTCAATAATTCCTCGGTTTTCTCATTCACGAGTTTTTTAAAACTCTCCTTGTCTCTTTTCAGGACCTGTTCTGCTTCCTTAAGCTTTGTGATGTCGGTTACTATGCCAAGGATAGCTTTTTCTCCCTCATAATTAATCATTTTTGTGGTAAAAATCGTTTCTATTCTTTTACCTTTTTTTGTGATAATAGTATTCTCAAAAGGAGGTATCTTCTCACCTTTCATATGCCTGCTGAAATTTGTTTTAATTATTTCTCGTGATTCAGGAGGGTGTAAGAAGAATATATCAAAGGTCGGAGAATAAAACTCTCCTCTTTTATAGCCGGTAATCTCTTCACATCTCTTATTGGCATATATTACTTTGCCCTCCTTGCTGATAAAGATCATGTTGGGGGAGTTCTCTGAGAGGGCCCGGAATTTCATTTCAGAGTCTCGTATAGCCTTCTCAGCCTTATTACGTTCAAAAGCATAACGTACAGAGCGGACAAGCACGTTTGCATCTACCTGTCCCTTGACCAGATAATCCTGCGCACCATCCCGAACAGCCTTGACAGCTGTTGACTCATCATCAAAACCGGTCAAAACGATAGTGGGTATCATGGGAGCTAAAGAGTGTATCTTGGAAAAAGTCTCAAATCCAAAGCTATCCGGCAGAGAAAGATCAAGCAGGACCATGTCAAAATTTTCATTAGTCACAAGGTCGATTCCTGTCGAGAGCCGGTCTGCCTTCTTCAAATCGAAGGTTATATCGTGTGCTTCACACAGCATTTCTTCAATTAAACGCACATATCCGGCATTATCCTCGATTAATAAGATTCTGATTGATGTAGTATTCATTCGCCTCACCCTGATGGAAGTTTTACGATATCTAACCAAAACTCTTCTATATATCTTATGATCTTTGTAAACTGATCAAGTTCTATCGGTTTGCAGATATAACAATTAGCATGCAGGCTGTAGGCTTTATTAATGTCCTCCTCGGCATCTGAGACTGTAAGCACAACCACGGGGATGCTTTTTAATTTTTCATCTGTTTTGATCTCTTTAAGAACCTCACGTCCATCTTTTTTCGGCAGATTTAAATCAAGGAGGATGATATCCGGACGGGGAACATGAGCATAAGGTCCCTCTCTGCGGAGAAATGCTAAGGCTGCTTCCCCATCTTCAACTGTATGCAAATTGTCCCATACATGACAATCTTTAAAAGCTTCTATGGTGAGGCGCACATCTCCTTCATTATCCTCTACGAGCAAAATTTCACACATTTTATTAGTCAGTATGTATACTCATTTATTATGTATACTCATTTATAGTGATAGATAGTAATATAAATATCCTTATCTTGTCAATTTATCTGTGAGGAATTGAAAAATAAAATGTAGCCCCTTTTCCCATTTCAGATTCAACCCATATATGGCCATTATGACGTTCCACTATTTTTTTACAGATAGCCAGTCCGATACCCGTACCGGGATATTGGGATTGAGAATGAAGGCGCTGAAAGACTTCAAAAATGCGCTCAGCATATTGGGTGTCAAAGCCAATCCCGTTATCACGTATTGAGAATATGCTTTCTGACTCGTTTTGCACCGCACAGACATGAATTTGGGGCGGAGTTTTCCCTCTAAATTTAATAGCATTGCTAAGAAGATTTTGAAATAATTGAACAAGCTGAAAGTTATCAGCAATAATGTGTGGCAGTGAATTATGCGTGATTGAGGCATTGGTCTCTCTAATCGCCACTCGCAGATTGGTGACCGCTTGATCAAAAGCCATTGTGGAGTCAATTGGTTCAAAATTTTTACCTTTTTTCCCTATTCGTGAATACGCCAGCAGGTCTTTAATAAGCTTTTGCATGCGTTTTGATCCATCTATTGCATAATTGATGAAATCATCTGCATCAGCATCAAGTTTGCCTCTATATCTGCGCGATAAGAGCTGCAGATAGCTCACTATCATACGCAGAGGTTCCTGTAAATCATGTGATGCCACGTAAGCAAACCGCTCTAGTTCAGAATTAGAAAGGGAGAGCTCTTCTGCACGCTCAGCCAACTTGAGTTCCGCTTCCTTTCGACCTGAAATGTCCTTGAAATCTTCAACAATTCCTATTAACTCGCCATGCGGGTCTCGAAAAGGAGTAGCTGTCACAATGCACGAGATTTTAGTCCCATCTTTTCGCTCTTTTTCTATATCACATTCCACGCTCTCTTCACTTTCAAGGACTCTTTTTAATGTGCAGTGAACCGTTTGACACAAAGGGCCATGAAATGTCTCATAACACTTTTTGCTTTTCGCCTCATCGATGCTTACGCCGGACATTTTTGATAATGTCCTGTTAATTCTCAGTACGTTAAAATTTTTATCAATGAGACGCATACCATCGGCAGCAGTGTTGAATATCTGATCAAGCTCCAAATTTATATATTTGATTCTCTCTTTCTCCTGGTTAAGCCTGATGATCATGTGCTGCGCATACCATCCCAATGTCATGATCATAAGTATAATTAATGCTCGCATCCATATTTCGTGGACATTAGGGGAAAATAAATGTTCCATGAGCCCACCTCCTTCGAGGAAGATATACGCATGTATAGCTGATTCAAGGATCCAGTAAAGAATTGCAAGGCCTGCTGCTACGAGTATAAAACGAATATGTAAGTTTATTCTTTTCATTTTTTCATTTTTCTTTCCGAAAATCTTTTGATAATATTATATACTATATTATAAAAAAGAGGAATAACAAAGGTCCCATTCTAATCTTGAACAGATAATATAATTTCAAGGCCAGCTCCTTTAAAAGGCGCTTGAAAAAGAGGAGAGTGATTATGCAATTTGATAAACTTACCTTAAAAGCCCAACAGGTTATTCAGGAGGCTCAATCGTTAGCAGAACAGAATAATCATCAGATTATCTCTCCCCTCTATTTGCTTTTGGCAATGATAGACCAGAAAGAGGGTGTTACGCTCCCCTTATTAAAAAAACTTGGTGTTGATCCTGCTCTCGTGAGAGATCGGGTAAAACAGCAGATCGACAATCTGCCAAAGGTATATGGAGGCGCGACACAGGCATATATTTCTACTGAGCTTAAAAGAGTGTTTGATAATGCCTTTATGGAGGCCAAGAGATTAAAAGATGAGTATGTGAGCAATGAACATCTCTTGATTGCCATAGCAGAGCAGGGCAGCGAAGCAGCAGGCAAGATCCTGAATGAAATGGGTGTAACAAAGGATAAGATTTTAGCCACACTCGTGAGCATACGAGGCCAGCAAAGAATTACAGATCCCAATCCTGAGGATAAATATGAGGTATTATCCAAATATGGGCGCGATCTCACCGAGCTTGCCAGACGCAACAAACTTGATCCTATAATCGGCAGGGATGATGAAATTAGAAGGATGATTCAGGTGCTCTCCCGCAGGACCAAGAATAATCCTGTATTGATCGGAGAGCCTGGTGTGGGGAAGACTGCCATTGTTGAGGGCTTGGCACAGAGAATTATAAGCGGTGATATACCCGAAGGATTAAAGGACAAAAAGATAGTCGCAATGGATATTGGCGCAATGATCGCAGGAGCAAAATTCCGCGGAGAATTTGAGGATCGCCTCAAGGCCTTTATTAAAGAAATTGAAGCATCGGATGGCCAGATTATTCTTTTTATCGATGAGATTCATAACCTTGTGGGTGCCGGACGTGCAGAGGGGGCTATAGATGCCTCAAATATGTTAAAACCAGCCCTGGCGAGGGGAGAGCTTCGTTGTGTCGGAGCCACAACCCTTGATGAATACAGAAAATATATTGAGAAGGACCCCGCTCTTGAGCGGAGATTTCAGCCGGTCCTAGTGGCTGAGCCTAACGTGACCGATACTATTGCGATACTGCGAGGATTAAAGGAGAAGTATGAGGTTCATCATGGAGTAAAGATTACGGATGCTGCTATTGTGGCGGCAGCGACATTATCGCACCGCTATATCACGGATCGATTTCTCCCTGATAAAGCCGTTGATTTGATCGATGAGGCTGCCTCCAGGTTACGTATTGAAATAGACAGCCTTCCCACGGAGATTGATGAGATAAAAAGAAAAATTATTCAGCTTGAGATTGAGCGGCAGGCCCTTAAGAAAGAGAAGGATGAGGCTTCAAAGGAGCGGCTTTTGAAGATCGAAAAGGAGTTGGCAAATCTTAAGGCAGAACAGAATGAACTGAGCATCCAGTGGAAGGCTGAGAAAGATACGATCACAAATATACGTGCGACAAAGGAGCGCATTGAGGAGACGCGCATCGAGGCGGAGAGTGCAGAACGGAGTGGAAATCTTGAAAAGGCTGCGGAACTTCGGTACGGTACCTTAGAGTCATTGAAGAAGAAATTAGCAGAAGAGAGTAACAAGCTTGCTGATATTCAACAGGACAAAAAGATGCTCAAGGAGGAGGTGGATGAAGAGGATATTGCCGAAGTGGTGGTCGCGTGGACTGGTATTCCCATATCGAATCTTATGGAGGGAGAAAAGGAGAAGCTCATTACCATGGAGGAACGTTTGCGCAGACGGGTAGTGGGCCAGGATGAGGCGCTTTCCTTGGTGTCGAATTGCCTAAGGAGGGCACGTTCAGGTCTTCAGGACCCGAATAGACCACTCGGATCATTTATATTCATGGGACCTACCGGCGTCGGGAAAACAGAACTTGCGCGTGCTCTCGCGGAATTTTTATTTGATGATGAGCATGGCATGGTGCGTATAGATATGTCGGAATACATGGAAAAGCATTCTGTCGCGCGCTTAATAGGCGCACCTCCCGGGTATGTCGGCTATGAAGAGGGGGGGCAGTTAACAGAGGCAATCAGACGACATCCCTATTGTGTGGTGTTGTTTGATGAGATTGAAAAGGCCCATCATGATGTATTCAATATTATGCTTCAGATTATGGATGATGGCCGTTTAAGTGACGGGAAGGGAAGAACAGTTGATTTTAAAAATACCGTCATTATTATGACCTCAAATATAGGGAGCCAGTGGATTCACAAAT
Source organism: bacterium (assembly GCA_049472395.1). Classification (GTDB taxonomy): domain Bacteria; phylum SZUA-182; class SZUA-182; order DTGQ01; family JBLIRR01; genus JBLIRR01. Next base: position 216,270 of record JBLIRR010000005.1, read on the forward strand.
TGGGGGATGAAGAGTATTCCAAAATGAAGGAAATGGCGACAGAGAGCCTGCGGAATCATTTTAAGCCGGAGTTTCTCAACAGGATTGATGAAATTATTATCTTTCATAATCTAGGAGTCGAAGAGATAAAAAAGATAGTTGATATTCAGCTCGAAAGGTTGATTGAGAGGTTGCAGGAGAAAAAATTTGATCTCGTTATCTCAGATGAGGTGAAAGAGTTTTTGGCGCATGAAGGATATGATCCTACCTATGGCGCCCGCCCTATAAAGCGGGCATTGCAAAATCACATCCAGAACCCCCTTGCAATGCAGCTTCTTGCGGGACAATTCCTGGAAGGAGATACAATTAAAGCACTCATGGGTCCTGAAAAGAAGGTTATGTTCGAAAAATTCTAATTGCCCGGATTGAATTTTAATATCACATTTGCCGATAAAAAAATGTTGATACTACTGTTTAGTTATATAGTCATATTTTTTTTAAGGTAAGTATGAACGTTTACGAAAGAATTCCACCTTGTGAATTGCCAAATTCCATAAGGAATATGGTAGATCCAGCAGCACCTCACCATATTAAATCTATGATTATCAGAGGAATCAAACCAATGCCGGCAATTGACAGGGTTACTGCTCTTTATGTCCTTCTTGATGATTCTGATCTGACCATAAAACACGGGGCTGTCAAAACGCTTTTTTCTCTTCGTGATTCTATTCTTAAACCAGCATTATGCAATCCATTTATGCATCCATATGTGCTCGATTTTCTTTTTCGAAGAATGCCGCCGAATTATTCGCTGAGACTTGACATTATTGAAAATCCATCTGTTTCTGACGCCACGTTGATAGAGGCTGCTTCCACCTCTATTCCGGAACATCTGCAAGTTATTGCCGAAGATCCCTCACGTGTTATGCAAAATACTAAAATCCTCGAAGCCCTTTATAAAAATCCCGACACTCCAAAATCTGCCCTTGATTCTCTCATAGATTATGCGAAGAACTGTGGCATAGTGGTTGAAAGTATCCCGGAACTGGGCAGTAAAGCCCAGAAGACGACAGATATTGATACTATTTTAGAGAAGATAGAATTAGTGCTTCCTCATTGTTCTCAAGACATGATGCAGGAGTTTTCGCAGGAGGAGCTTAGTCAAATAGCTGATAGCCAATTACCAGCTGGTTTTGAAAAAGAGCTCATGGAGGAAAGAGAGGATTATACAGAGGAGGAAAAGCATGCATTGTATAATGCAATTAATAATTTGCCTCATGCACAAAAAATAATTCTGGCACGAAGAGGTAATCGAGAAGTACGAGAGATTCTTTTAAGGGATCCAAATACGATGGTTCTTTTGGGATTAGTGCATAATCCGGGCCTCACCAGTCGTGAAGCTTGTATTCTAGTCCAGAACAAATCAATAGATGACCGGATTATGACAATACTTTCCGGTAACAAAAGATTGGTCAAAGACTACAGGATGAAATTGGCTCTCATTCATAATCCCAAGTTCCAAATATCTGAGGCAAGAAAGCTTGTTCAGGAATTAGGGAAATATGAGCTCAGCACTCTTTCTAAGAGCAGAGAGGTCTCAGGAGCTATTTCCTCATTTGCAAAAAGGCTTTATGAAACACGATTTGGGAGATAGTGCAATGTGGAAAAAATAAATAGAAAAAATAATCTAATGGAGGAATAGTTCTCACGGAGTATCCGATAAGAAAATAATGGGTGAAAAAGATGGGGGAGTGATTATGTAAAGCTAACACTTAATAAGTGGTGTATTAAAAATGAATGAATATAGAAAAATCCCTTATAATGAAATCCCCGATTCGATTAAAGCAATTATAAATCCTGAGAGTCCATTATCCCAACGATCCGAAGTTATTAAAAATATAAAAGTCATGCCGCCTGGTGAGGCCATTATGGCTCTCTATATTTTAATGGATGATCCGGAGGAGGAAATAAAAGAGGAGGCGCTTAATGCACTTTCCTCTTTGCTCGATACCGTTCTTAAACCTGCCTTGGCTGATCAGTCTGTCCATCCTTATATAATCGATTTCTTTTCAATTCCTAATCAAGAGCTCGTGAAGGAAACCCCCTCTGCACAAAATGAGGGAGAGAAAGAGAATCTCGAACTGTGGAGGGAAGTGAAGAATATGACGATTGGGCAAAAGATGGTGCTTGCTCAGAATGGTAATAAGGAAGCACGGTCATTGCTCATAAGAGAATCAAACAAGATGATTCTTCGTGGATTGATCAACAATGGGCGCATTACCGCATCAGAAGTGCTCATGTTGGCCAATAGCAGGTCGGTGGATGAGAACATTATTCGCACCATTGCCTCAAATAGAGAATGGATGAAAGACTATAAGATGCAATTGGCAGTTATTCGCAATCCTAAATGTCCTCTTGAGACGTCAAGAAGACTTATTTTATTACTCCATAAAAATGATCTAAGGGACATCTCAAAAAGTAAGGACCTTCCGTCAGCCCTTGTGACAATTGCAAAAAAGCTTTACGGAATAAAAAGTAAACAGCATTGATCATATGAATATCTCAAAGAAAAATATTGGTCGATTTGCACTTATTGTCGTGTTTTTGATAATTATATTCGTTATTTTCCTCTATTATGTCCAACTGCCATTTCTTGAAGGCTTTGAGGCAAGGACGTATGACTTGAGGTTCAAAACAATGCGCGGCCCTATTGCGCCTTCTCCGAATATCGGAATAATAGCGATAGATGAAAAAAGCATTAAAGAAATCGGGAGATTCCCCTGGACACGGGATAATTATAATGCTCTTATAGATAGAGTGTCACAGGCAGGCGCTAAGGCATTGCTCATGGATGTATTTTTCCCTGAGGAAGAATCACCGGAGGTAGATGCAAAGTTTGCAGCCTCTATTGAACGTTCCAGGAAAGTCACACTCTCCATGGCATTTGAATTCTCAGATGAGGGACGCATAAAGGGGGTGACTTCAAGCCTTCCGCTTTTCAGAAAAGCTGCGAAAAATAGTGCCCATATAAATTTTTTCCCTGATGAGGATGGTGTCAACAGGTGGGCAAGGCTTGCGATCCGTTATAGAGGAAATTATTACCCATCGTTGGGTCTTGTAGGCGCCATGGAAGCCCTTGGTTTGGGAGAATTCATGGTTGCAGATTATGAGATTCTGCTTGGAGATAAACTCATACCCATAGATGGTGACACGAGGATGCTTATTAACTACACCGGTCCGCCGGGAGCCTATGAAACCTTCTCCTTTTGCGATATCATCAAAGGGAGGGTTGAGAATGAGAAATTAAAGGATAAGATATTGTTTCTCGGAGCAACCGCCTTAGGGATTTATGATATGAGAGTTTCGCCTTTTTTCAATAATACACCAGGGGTGGAAATTCATGCCACTATCGCGGACACGATCATCCAGGGAAATTTTATTCAGCGGGGGGGCGTTGAGATGGCTCTTGATTTCTTGTTGATTATTCTCCTCGGATGGGCGGTGTATGTCATCACTCTGAAGATGAAGCCAACTACAGCGCTTCCGTTGGTATTAGTGTGTGGGCTAAGTTATGTGGGATTTGCCTATTACATGTTCCTTAGAGGGCGCTGGATCAGTATGGTATATCCCGGTCTTTGCATTATTCTTTCATATTCTGTGATTGCGTACCTTCGTTTTCTCTTTCTTGACAGAAAGGCGAGGGAGATACGTTCCCTGTTCTCAAGCTATGTATCAAAGAAGGTTGTGGACCAGCTCGTTCAAAATCCAGAACTCGCGACGATAAGGGGCGATAGCAGGACAATAACTATCATGTTTTCAGATGTGAAGGGATATACATCATATAGTGAAAAACGAAACCCCAGTGAGGTTGTCACTATCCTTAATCAGTATCTCGCGGCCATGACAAAGGTGATAATGGACTTTGAGGGCACGCTGGATAAGTTCCTTGGGGATGGCATTATGGCTTATTGGGGAGCGCCAATCGATCAGGAAAACCATCCTGAGCTGGCTATACGGTGCATTCTGGCAATGATTGGGGAACTGGAGCGACTGCATGAAAAATGGAGAGCCGAGGGCACTGAACCCTTTTATTTTCGCATAGGGATCAATACTGGTGAGGTCATTGCCGGAAACATTGGAGCAGAAGGGAAAAAGATTGAATATACCGTGATAGGAGATAATGTAAATTTAAGCTCGAGACTCGAGGGCACGGCGAAGTACTATGGAGTCACCGCAGTAGTGTCTGAGAGTACCTATCAACAGACGAAGGAGTGTTTTATTTATAGGGAACTTGACAATATTAAGGTAGTGGGGAAACAAAAGCCCATAAAGGTCTATGAGCTTGTAAAAGAGAAAGATAATCAAGAAAGCGATGAAGCCTTGCTTTATAATATAAAAAAATTCGAAGAAGGCCTTCATTTCTATAAGCAGAGGCTTTGGGATGAGGGCATAGAAATATTCAGCAATTTATGCGAAAAAAATCCCGAGGATAAAGCATCACAAATTTTTATGGAAAGATGTCAATTTTTTAAGCTCAATCCTCCGCCTGATGATTGGGATGGAGTATACGAGAGGAAGGGAAAATAATTTTATTTTTACATAATTTTGATATAATGTGCGAAAATCCATTAACCTTGAGGTGCTATTATGCGTAAGCCATTTTTCTTATTTTTAGTTCTGGTTTTAATACTGATACTTTCTCTCTCTTTATCTTCCGATGCGGTCCATCAGGTGAAATACATAGGGGAAATGATATTCGGGCGTCCGTTAGCAATTTCTGTTGACGAGCGTGGACGGTGCTATACAAGTCAAAAGGATGGATCGGTGAAGGCCAGGAGAAAAGATGGCAATATGGCTATGACATTGGGGGGAGCGAGCAGCGAGGGGGAATCAGTCCTTAAAGAACCTGGATCTATCGCTCCCTATGATGAGAATATTTATATCATGGATAAGGGTCTGCGGCAGGTAGTAATTTTTTCCAGGGAAGGCCATTATATTGAAAGTTTCGGAGATAAAGGAAAGGGCCCCAAGGAATTCAATGACCCTGAGGGAATATGTGTATATAATGGTGTCATTTATGTTGCTGACAAGGGGAATAAACGAATACAAGCTTTTGGTCCTAATGGAGTTTATTTGGGTGCAATCGGTGAAGAGGGCGGAGAGTGGGAGAGGCTGAAAAATCCCACAGATGTGGCTGTTGATTATAGAGGCTTTATTTATGCAGTTGATAGTGTCGACAATAAACTTAAGATTTACAAACAGTCCGGGGAATATTTCGGCAAAATAGATATAAAGGGGACGCCTTTCTCCATTGGTATGGCCAGGGATGGATTCTATATATCAGATATCAGAAAATATAAGGTCAAAAAGTATGATTTCAATGGGAATGAACTCTTCTCTTTTGGATCAGAGGGTGAGGGAAGGGCGCAATTTCTGAATTTAGATGATATTTGTGTTGATCAGGAAGGGAACGTATATACCGCGGATACGAAAAGAGGGATGGTCCAGGTCTTCTCTCCCGATGAGGGTCAGAAATATGAGCAATGGGAAATAGCCCCTCCGCCAACCTATGTGAAATGGATTGAAGATATTGATGCAGAAGCGGGGAGAATAAGAGGAGATGCGCAGGGGAGAATATGGGCGGTTGACCGTAAAGAGAAATCAATTCTCGTCATAAAGGAGAATAAAATAATAAAAACATTCAAGGTGCCCAAATGCACCCCTGTATCTGTTGCCCTCGATTCTGAGGGATCCCTCTGGATACTTGACGGAGGGAAAGGGCGTATAATGAAACTGGACGATGAAGGGAAGGTCCTTATGAGTTTTAGTTCTTCCGGGCGCAAGGATGGGTATCTTTCCAAACCGACAGATATGGTTATCTCAAAAAATGGCATTATTTATGTGGCGGATAAAGGCAATAAGAGAATACAGGCCTTTAACGTGGACGGCATGTTTTTTAAGGTTATTAAGAAACAGGGGAAAGACGCTATCGTCGAGAAGCCTTTAGCGCTCGCGCTCGATAGTGCGGGCATCCTTTATGTTATTGATGAGAGAAAAAAGACAGTGTTGCTTATCTCTCCGGAGGGGGAGATGCTTAAGAGTTTTGGAGGACCGGGGGAGGGCAGGGGAGAGTTTAAGGACCCGGTCAGTATTGCGGTCACGGATAATGAGGTTTTTGTTCTTGATAAGGGGAAAAATATGGTACAGGTTTTTGACCGGGATGGCACATTTCTCAGGTTATTCGGATCACCCGGGTCTGGCAAGGGAAGTTTTCGCGATCCTACCTGTATCACCGCTATCGATGACATTCATCTGCTCATTTCAGATACGGGCAACAAGAGAATTCAGAAACTCCTCAATGTCTATACACCCTCTTCTCCGAAGGACGCGATTGCAAAAGGAGGTATGAGAAGCGTCCGGCTTTCGTGGAATAGTAATCCTGAAACATATGTGGAAAAATATATAATTTATCGATCAAAGGAGAGAAAATCCGGTTTTCAGGAGATTGGCTCAGTATATACAAACCTTTACGAAGATACGGATGTTCAGGGTGAGATAACCTACTATTATCGGATAAGTGCGTCAGCACGACAGGGAAATGAAAGCGTCAAGACGAACAGCTTTAATGCAGTCGCTGATAAATATGTCTCCTCTGCTCCCGTGGGATTAAAAGCCACCACCGATGTGTGGTCAGTGGACCTTAACTGGGAACCGACTCAGGAAAATTTTGTAGCACACTACCTTATTTACAAGGAAAAGGAGGGGGGCTTTAAAGAGATTGGAAAAACAAAAACCCCCTCTTTTTCCGAGATTTCTCTTGATCCTGATACTTCATATAAATATATGGTGACCGCCGTAAGCTCTGATGGGTTGGAAAGCGAGGGAGAGGTCATAGAAGCCCGCACAAAAGTGCAAACAAAACCCCCCTTAGATATAGAGGTATTGGAAATGCAAGATATCTTTTCCAATACCTATAAGATTTATGAAACCGAAGGTATAGGGCGATTACGCATAACCAACAATACGAGAGATGATATTTCAAAGCTCAAGGTATCTTTTGGTATAAAAGAATTTATGGATTTTACCTCCGAGATGGAAATTAAGTCCCTGGCTGCTTTAGAGAGCCGAGAGGTTGTGCTTAAGGCAGTTTTCAATAACAAGATACTCAATGTCACAGAGGATACGCCGGTTCAGGCTGAAATAGGGGTTACCTATTATATGAATCAGGAACCGAAAGTATATTCAAAGAATTACACTGTTAATATTTATGAAAAACATCGCCTGATGTGGGATGTGAGAAAACGCTTTGCCACATTCATTACGCCCAAGGATGATGTGGTGCTTGATTTTACACGGTCAATAGTCACACAATATGGCGGATCTCAAGATCAGCTTCTGTATGCTGCGGTGGTGTTCGATGCCTTAGGAGCCATGGGAATTACCTATATGCAGGACCCAAGCAATCCCTATCAAATTACCTCAGGAAAAACGGATTTTGTCGACTATATCCAATACCCACGGGAAACCCTGGAGCGAAAGTCCGGAGATTGTGATGACCTTGTCGGGCTCTATTGTGCTGCTCTCGAGAGCCTGGGAATTTATACCAAGGCCATTGAAGTCCCGGGCCATATGTTAATGATGTTTGCATCCGGTATAAGAGGCTCTGAGGAAAGGGGAACTATGGACGGAATGTTTGTGCTTGATGAAGGACAGCTTTGGGTCCCGGTGGAAACAACGATGGTGGGCTCCTCATTTATGAAAGCATGGGAGGTCGGGAGCAAAACCTATAACGGATGGAATGGGCGCGGCTTGACCATCATGGATATCAGAGATTCCTGGAAGAGATTCAAGCCCGCGAGCCTCTCTCCTGCATTATGGAAAACTGACCCCCTCAAAAGGGCTGATATAGACGCAAGGTTTTATAATGAATTCAGCACGGTCAGAAAATTAAAGATACGCTTTTTAGGCTCCAAGTATATGGACATTCTTAGATTAAAGCCGACAGATCTCAATGCGATGCTGCAATTGGGTATAATTTATGGCAAGGAAGGGGAGACAGATGAAGCGATGAAGGTCTTTGAAAAAGCGCTTAGCCATTTTCCAGAAAGTGCGGATATATTAAATAATATGGGGAATATTCATTTTCTTAAGCAGAGCTATAGCGAGGCCCAATCGCTTTATGAGAAAGCTGCTCATCAAGAGCCTGATGATCCCTTTATTTGGGTGAATCTCACACGGTGCTATCTAAGACAGGGCAGTAAACAATTAGCGAAAGAATCTTTTACCAGGGCGTGCACACTTGATCCGATAATCTCCGGTAAATATCGAACACTCTCACTGGAGCTAATGGGAGAGATCTAAGACAAGAAATAAAAAGGGGGTATAAAAAATGAAAAGAATACTAATCCTTTATGTGATTATATGTGTATCCGTTGCATGTGGATTTGTTTCTGCATCATACGCAGAAGAGAAACAAGAGAAAACAAGTTTCTGGAAAAAAATTGAAGCAAAGCTCCAGAGTATTACCCCCGACCGGAACAAAGGGGTAACGACTGCGGTGGGGGGCGTGAGGGGCTCAAAGGATGATTCTGCCAGCACACTATATTGGAAAGGAGAAGAGTCCGCCATGACTGTTCATATGGAAGAGCTTGAAAAGTTCACCGCTGCACTTGAATTAGCAACTGAGGGGAAAATTGATGAGTCAAAGAAACTTTTTGAGGAATTCCTTACCCTGTACCCTCAAAGCTTGCTGCGAGAAGATGCCTTGGCTGCCCTTGACGAATTAGGAAAGCAACGCCTGCGACAGCTGTTTTAAAAATTGCCCTTTTTCATATTTACCACGGAGCGCACAGAGAACACAGAGATTTTCTCCTCATGCCTATCTCTGTGTCCTCTGTGGTTCAATAATAATCTGGCATTTTGGGGTGCTGCCTTTTTTTTGTTCTACTTTCCCGACCTCTCATTAGTAAAAACAACTCGTTACATCTTTTGTGTCCTTATGTGCACCAAAATATAAGGGCTCGTAAAAAATAAATTGCACCAAAATACGACTAAATCGGGTGAAATAATGAACCATCCTCCCATGAGCGTACATCGTATAATATATAAACTATAAATTTTTCAGTACGTTATAGAGAAAAAAGCAAATCAGGCATCCAAATTGCTTAAGGGGATAATCTAAGGTCTATGGTTAAAGAGTTTTAAAATAGGTAGGGTGTGATAACAAAGAAGATAAAGGAGCTAAGTAATCCATGAAGAAGTATTGGGCAATTATGTTGAGCTGTTGCTGCTTCCTGCTCATTATTATAATTTTTTCCCCTCACATACAGGCGTATCTGGTTGATCCAAATGAGATAGTGTTTAACATTCGATCAGAAGGGATTGTAACCGATAGTGAGCAGATTTGCCGGGCCACCTTTAGTATATATAAAGGGGACGATGTATACCCGGTGTGCTTATCTACAACCGTCAGTTATGATACCCAGGTGTTTGATACTGTGAGGGAGGTTGATATTGATTCCGATTATCCGGCTCTTGAAAATAAAGACATAAGCATAAGGCTTGATGAAGAGCAGCATGGGATCATCGGCATTATGATAGGAGTTGAGGTGTATAATGATCTGCCTTTGACTGATGGCGACCTTTTTTCTATCGATTTTAAAGTAAAACCTGGCGCTACGCCAACGGATAACTCAATAGCGATTTGCATTGATCCTAATATTGGCCCGAATCAGGCGAGCAATTCCATGGCCGATGCCTTAGATGTAAATGTAGTGAGGGATTTAGGCGCATTGTGGTCGAATAGTAACGGCGCAACTGAAGGATGGTTTGATGATAAAGAAACTCCCAGACACTATGCCTGTTTTATAGAAATAGTGTATGGGGACATATTGTATGGTTTATCACAGTAAAATAAGGGCATACAATGAAAAAGAAAATTATTTGTAGTATTATTTATTCTCTTCTTCTCTCTTTTCTTCCAAGAGCTAATGCAGCGCATCAACGAGCATTTGACCTTGCAGGTCATCTTGGCGGAAAGAGTTATTCAGTGAAATTGTATAAGCATACCTGTGATACAGCCACAACAGTTGATGATGCCTTCTATATTCTGGTGGGAGCTGAATCAGGACTCCATATTTATACAAACGATGAAACACCCCTGTGGGTGAATGATTTCCCTGATCCTACTGTGAGCTCATATAATGGCGGTGCATCAGGCAGAAACATCGATTATTTTAAAACAGGTATTGACGCTGCAACCATTAATGATCCGGGCAATAATCCCACTGATTATGCCTTTTATGCAGATGGCCAAAAACTCTACGTACTCGATATTTCTGATGTCTCAAATGATATTTCTATTGCAAGCTCCTATACCCTCCCCAATGTGAGGGCCGTCAAGGTTGCCCCCATTAATGGCAATTGGTTTGCCTTTGCCCTTGCTTTCTGGTCCGCGGAAACACCGGGTACCACGAAATTGAGTATTTTCGATGTGAATGATCCTACGGATATAACCCTTCTTGGGAGCGTTGATTTAGATAGGGATGACGATCATCCCAACACTGAGGGTGGGTGTGATATGGTTTTCATTGCTGATTTTAATAATGATGGGGAAGCGAGCGATCCCTACCTATTTATTGCTGACGGAACCGAGGGGATTAAATCACTGAATCTTACCCCTCTCTATTTTAACTCTACTCATGTATATTCCATTGATCCCCCGAATTATATTACCACTGGCGGTATAGCATTGGGTATTGATCTGCTCCAGATTAATAGTAGCCTTTATGCCTTTGTGGCAGATGGATCGGGAGGGCTGAAAGCGTATGATGTGAGCACGCCCGCAAGCATGGCACTAAAAGGCTCGCTCGCTTTCGCATGCCAGACAGGATATTCAGGGGTAGCCTATGATGTACAACTTTTTGGTACCACAGCCTTTATTGCTCACGGACGTGATGGACTTAGAGTCGCAGATGTGTCTGATCCCAATAATCCTGTGGACATTACCTTCGGGTATAATGGAGGGCAGCTTTCATATATTGATTCGGATGTGAGCAACGACCGGTTGGGCGGAACAGCATATGATGTGACCTTGGATGTGAGTTCTGATGCTGCAAATTCAAGAATATATCCGATTGTTGCATGGGGAGAGGCTGGTATGCGCAAGGTTAAGATGAAATATTGTGAGATAGACACGTCAGTGGGCACTGACGGGAATGCATCATTTGGAAAAATTGTTGATTTTATCTCCGATGGGACCTATATCTGGCTCTTGGATGCCACCGGCCGTTTAACCCGGATAACACCTGGAAAGAATATGAGTATCGTGACAACGACAAATCAGATATTCTCTGATGTAACGAATGATGTGAATGGGGTATGGGGAAATAATATCATCGGTAATATTGTCTCCTGCGGAGATTATATCTATGGCGTTGATGATGAGAGCATGGACGCAATAGCGCGTGTGAAAAAATCGACCTTTTCCGCGGCCTCTCTTGCACAATGCTCTAAAAGTAAGGCCTCAGACTATACAAACGATCTTGGCACGTGTCGTGTTGCAGTTGAAAATTATATACTCAGATTGTTTACGAATGGGACAGATGTCTTTTTTCTCGATTATGATTTATCCAATGATCCCACATTGCAATTTACCTCGGAGGGAGAAATAGGTAGGCTCGACATTGATAACTTTTCAGAATCACCGGACATGATTGAAACGAGTGCCAGGATTTTTGATACCACCGCTGATATTAGTCAGCTAAAACTCGTCGTTACTGATGATTATATATATGGGATATGTTATGGTAAAGGGGCACAATATGGCGATGGCTCTGCCGATTGTGTATGCCAGATCAGAACAAATTTTACACCGTCTGAGAAAGGAGTATCTGATGATACTTATAAAAATGCAAGCACGCTCGATATATGCGGTTTAGTTGCTGATGCTAATAATATCTGCGCAGTTGATGAGACCGGTGATATCATAAAATATAGTACCTCTCAATGGTCCAGTACTACTCCTGATGCGGTGCGCAACATCCTGAACCATTTCCAGCTTACCTCAACAAAAAAATTAGAGCCTCATGTATATACACCTCTTTTCATACAAGACAATTACCTCTATGGGCGGAAAAAGGATGTGTCGAATTGTCTTTCCCGTGTTCAGTTGATCGACTTTTCTGAAAGTACTACCTCTGAGAGTGCAAATATCAGTATCCCTTATTATGGCGACATTGCCTTTATTACCGGTGATGGTCATGATATTTATATATTTAAGGATGAGACAGGGTGTATCTATAAAGTAGCGGCAGATCGTTTTAATACGACGAGTGATATTACTTCAGATGGAATCATGTCAGAGACAGCCTACTTTCGTGAGGCTGATGCGTCAACTGATTCAACCTCTGATACCACACATTACATAGCACTCGCAGGTTATGTGTTCGGAGTGGATGATGTGTCAAATGATGTGTTGGTAGAGGTTGGTTTCCGGTCTGACGAAACCGATGATAAGGTGTCGGTAAAGGCAGGGAAGGGGAGCAATTATGAGGATTTTTGTGGCTATGCCAGGGATGTGTATCTTAATATTGATCATAGCAGTGATGTGTTTATCGCTGATGGGGACAAGGGGATTGTGAAGATCACCTTTGAGAGGCCGACCGATGCTTCGGCTGATAGCGGAAAATGGTTCTTAACCCGCCTGAATGATGTCGACGGGAGAGGGGAAATCTCGGGTGATGCGGATATCCGAGATGCCCGTGGTCTTGATTTTATTAAATGTACTGATGATTATTCTGCTGATTCCGTCCTCCTGGTGGCTGATGGTGAAGCGGGAGTTAAGCTTGTGCGGGTGGCCAATGTTCCCGATGCTATGTCGATAAGGTATGATAGTAGCGTATCGAATGGTCATGGTAATGGCTATATAATGCAGCCATCGCTTGGTAACGGAGTTGCGGAAGATATTAAGTCTTTTCAGTTTAATAAGGATGACCTTACCGATACACATGAATATGCTGCAGTGGCCAATGGAAGTGCCGGGGTGGTGATCCTGGATCTTGATTTTAACAAGGAGGGGACAACTGAGCGTAAACAGGCAGATATGATTGATATGGGTGATATGACGGGTGATACTGAAACACCGCGAGTAATAAACACAAACGGATATGCATACGGCCTTGCTATTGATAAAAAGAATGATTATATCTATGTTGCTGATGGCTCAAATGGGCTTGTTGTTATTGATCTTGATCCGAATAATATTAAAATGTTCGGCGAGTCCAACCAGATTATTGCCGCTCGACTCCTCAATAACCAAACATCTGTGTATTCAGAAGGTTCCCCTTACACATTGCGCTCTGTCGTGCTTGATGATCCGAATTCTCCAAGCTATGCGTATCTTGCCTATGGAAGTAAAGGGGTGGTTATTCTTGATTTAACTGAACCAAATAACTATAGCTGCTTAGGTACTTATCCTGAGTCTGGTCAAATTGACGGTGCAGCCTATGATCTTGTGTATGAAGGGATTACCCAGACGCTCTATGTGGCAATGAAGGATGGTGAATTGTTAGCCCTTGATGTTGCTGATCCGGAAAATATCCTTGTTAAAGGTGGGTTGGATATCTATGGGACAGCATTGGGGATAACGTATGGAGATGTTGATGGCACTGCTGATGCCTCAACCCCCCCTCATATTTATATCGCAAATGGTCCGGGCGGTTTTCTATCCGCCTCAGTCAAATCCCAGCCTCGGGTTATTGCCGTTATACCCAATATCCAACCTGTGAGCGGAGGAGATACAATAAAAGTAATAGGGTCGGGATTTAAACAAGGCTACACAAGCATTACGATTTCAGATGGGACAGATGAGACAACGGTTCCTGCCGCCCAGGTTACGTGTAACTCAGGCTTCGAGCTTACCTTTCCCGCACCACATTCTCCCTCGGGCTTATCCGGCGAATTCACCGTCTATGTGAACCGAACTGATTATAATTCGACTTCCACAGAATCAATCAGTTTGAACTATTTGTCGTCTGGTCAACCTATTATTGCCCTCTCGGCAGGCAGGGAAGGGGTAGGTATGGCAGCGCCCGGAGCGAATCTTCCGATTAATTTGCTTCTTCGAACTAATGGAGCCGGCAAAATTAGCGCAGTGACGGCAAGAATTGTCTATGATTCTACTTTTTTTGATGTTTCAACGGATAATGAAGGAAATGTCCCATCCTCAGTCTTTAGAATAAATGAGGGACTTGAAAAAGAAGCCCACCTCCTAAACATTGATAGCGATCCAACCAATGATACCTATAAAACCCTTAATATCACGATTATTAATGAATCGACAGGAGTCAATGCTGAGATTCCTGATGGCATCAATATTGGGACCGTATATTTCAAACTCATTGTGGATGATACCTCTACCGATATAGCACTCTGGTTAGATAATGGTCCATTAAGTGGGGAAATACAGCAGGTTTCCACCGTGTTCGGGGATTCAATAACTGCTATTGGAAGTAAAACATATGTCTATGTGAAAGCCGCACCTCAATATATATGTATGTATACCGAGAAATGGTATGAGGTTGACGATAGTTCAAATTCCTTCGGTCCTTTTATTGTCACCGTGTCTGAACATCTCGACTCATCTTCGTATGTTGAAGGAGCAGAGATTACCTTTGAAGTTGATTCCAACAATGCAGTAACGAATGTGAATAATTTGAATCGAAAGGCATCATTTACGGTTACACAAGGGACCTTGCAGAGTATGGCAACAGATGGGACATCAGTTACAGTATCGACGAATGCGGGTGGAAAAGCGGCAGTCACGCTAGAGGTAGGGACAAAAGCCGGTGAGTATATTATGAATATAAGTGGCGTATATAATGGCTTGACCTTAACGGGTTATCCTGCAACACCCATCCAAGAACAGTTCAATGTGTATGCGGAAACTGATGCAAATGATCCAAATGATTCTATCTCTTTGAGCCTTACGGACCCAAATGTATCTGCAGGTGGGTCCGTCATAATCACAGCCACTGCTTATGATAAATATGGTAATCCTTTAGGTGCCAAATCTGCGAGTGAGAATCTTGCTGAACAGATTACCTTTTCTACAAACGGATATGGCACCTTGAGCGCTTACACTGCGTTTACCGATAGTAATGGTCAGGTCCACGTTACCTATAAATTAGAGAATTCAGTGGCGACCCATATTATCACCGCCTCCTATGATGACACAACAAGCGCGAGCATAATCCTTAATCCCGTCGGCCCTGATGTGAATTTAAATGGAGCATGGGACGAGGGAGAGGAAGGGCTTAGTGATCTCCTGCAAGCCATAGTATACCATAAAAAGTGGACATATCTTGATCCGGAGGTAGCGGACGCGGCAGGATATAAATCGTGGCCCGGTGATACAAATGGTAATGAACGTATGGACTTAAATGAGGTCGTCGCCATAATTAATTTAATGCTGGGAATAATAGACGACTAAACATTATAATCATTTTTTGACAATCATCTCTTGCATACTGTACAATTGTATAGTATAATTAAAGTATACACGTTCAGGTTCATTCACGCTCAATGAAGGAAATATAGACTTGATGGGTGAACCCTGAACGTGTGAACAACTACCATATAATAAAGGGGGTAATAGTATGCAAGAGCTTACCAAGGTCCAGAAAAAAGTCCTTTCCTTTATCATGAAATGTCAGAAAGATCAGGGCTCGCCACCTACGGTGAGGGAAATATCGCGTCATTTTGGCTACAAAAGCGTCAATAATGCCCGTCAGCATCTGCGCCTTATTGAACGAAAGGGATACATTCGTCTTTTTCCGGGCAAGGCCCGCGGAATAGGCCTTGCCATGGGATTTGAGAAGGATGAAGGCCGGCGGGGCATAAAGGTGCCCCTGGTGGGATCGGTGGCTGCGGGAAGGCCAATTACAGCCAATGAGAATATAGAGGATTATATTACCCTTGATAAGAACATGTTCAAGGGCTCAGGCATATTCAGCCTTCGGGTCAAGGGGGAGAGCATGAAGGGTATCGGCATTCTCGATGGTGATATAGCCATTATCAGACAGCAGCCAAGTGCTGAGATACACGATATCGTGGTTGCCATTATTGATGGTGAGGCAACACTGAAACGCTACGTCACCCAGAATGGGAATATAATCTTTCGCGCCGAGAACCCGGATTATCCGGATATTACCATTCCTTTGGAGAGGGCAGATGAGGTGCAGGTTGCCGGCAAGCTTATCGGGGTTATAAGGAAAGTGTAAGGTGCGCACGCATATTCTTCATCTTAATATAGCCAATTTTTACATTGCTGTTGCAAGGGTCGTGCAGCCGCATCTTTTCTCATATCCTGTCGCTGTCGTAACCCCTGGGATGGCGCGGCGAGTCTTGATTGATGTTTCGCAGGAGGCATCCGGGGATGGCCTGTATAAGGGGATGTTGCTTGATGTTGCCAAAAGAAGATGCCCACGCCTCGTGGTCCTTCATCCATCTCCACAGTTGTATGAACGTGCCTGTGCGGCTATTCTGGATGAGGTCGGCAGATTATCCCCCAGGGTTGAGCCTGCTGGCCCTGGTCATTTCTTTGTCGATCTTACTGGCACGGAGAGGCTTTTGGGGGTGAGTATGGGGACGGGAGATCGTCTGCGGAAAACCATTAAGGCGAAGTTTCGCTTAGATCCGGCAGTAGGGCTCGCCAGGAACAAACTTGTGAGTAAGATTGCGACCCGCGTCGTCAAACCCACCGGTATATGTGAGATCATGGAGGGAGGAGAGGCTGACTTTATGGCTCCGCTGCCCATTACCTATTTGCCCGGTCTTGATCATAAGTTTACCATGATGCTTGTGCAGTTTAATATTAAGCTCATCGGGGATTTATTATCCTTTAAAGAGGAGAGTTTTTATGAAGCCTTTGGCGCGCGCGCCCATGAAATCCATCGACTCGCCAGGGGAGAGGATGATACTCCTGTGCGTGAATACACAGCGCCAGAGCCTTCTATAAGGAAGACCTTCCTCTTCAGGGGACAGACCAATGATGATAAGCAGGTGGAGAATGCCTTGTTTCAACTCGTCTCTCAATGCGGCTTCACCCTCAGAAAGATGCGATTAGGAACCAAAAGAGCAGAGCTTGTCATAAGGTATGCTGATGGGGTATCGAGGCAGCGTTCGTTAAACCTTAATCCGCCCCTGTGTGGAGACCTGAGCATTTTCGAGAAACTTCTGCCCCTTGCGCGCGCACTCTATACGCGCAGAATACGCCTGAGCACACTATCGCTCAGGCTGTCCCATCTGTCTTTCCCCTATGGGCAGCTTGATCTGCTCGGCAGGGTGGATAAAGAGAGAAATCTTATGAGGGCCCTTGACAGCATCCGGACACGGTTTGGCCCGGCGGCCATTTCCTTCTGTGGGAGACAGACAGATGGCAGGGGCCTTTCTTAACGCACGAAGTTACTTTTCTTTTTTGCGGGGGGTGCTCTCTCCCGAGGATATCTGCACACAGGCCAAAAAGCTGGGTTATGATACCGTCTCTCTAATTGACAGGAATAATCTCTGTGCCTTGCCGGAGTTTCTCCACTGCTGCAAGCAGTATGCCCTTCGGGCGCTCATCGGTGCTGAAATCGTATGTGATAAAGAAAGCGTCCTTCTCTATGCACATGGGGATGAGGGCTATGCAAACCTGTGCAGGGTCATAACCGAGAGACATTGCAAGGAGAGGTTTGAGTGTGCAAACTCAATTCTGTCCGCTCCTGAGGGGCTTTATGCTGCAACGGATAATATGGATCTTGTGCGTGCATTATGCGATGCAATGCCTGTCTATTATAGAATGCGAAGACCGAAGGTCCCCCCTTACCGGCCCGCCCTTGTCCTCCCTGAATGCGTGTTTTTATCTGAAGGTGACTACCGGCTCCATTGTCTTCTCCGTGCCATAGAGCTTACCACAACCCTTTCAAGGATACCAGAGGATGAATTATTTCTCAGCGACGCATACCTTCGCCCGTGGAAGGATATTTGTGATCAGTTTGAGGCATTCCCGGAGCATCTTCAAGCGACAGAGCAGTTCACCCATACTATCTGCTCCCGTCGGGACTTCGGAGAGCTGATATTCCCCAAAATCGCCTCGGGCTCATGCGCGCTCAAGACCCTCCGTGAGAAAACCCTTGAGGGCGCCCTGAGACGATTCGGCGAGCTCTCTGCGGAGGTCATGCAGCGTCTTGATTATGAGCTTGACCTTATCGGTAAAAAAGGGTTTGCCTCATATTTTCTCATTGTTGATGATATTGTCAGACAATCTCCCCGGACCTGTGGCCGTGGATCGGGAGCGGCAAGCCTCGTGGCATATTGTCTTGGCATCACCAATGTTGATCCCCTGCGTCACAATCTGATGTTTGAGCGTTTTCTGAACCCGGGCCGCACCGACCCACCCGATATAGATGTTGATTTTGCCTGGGATGAGCGTGACCGTGTATTTGAGTATGTGATAGAAAAATATGGCCTTACACACGTTGCCATGGTGGCAACGCACCTCACTTTCAAACCGCGCTCAGCCCTGCGGGAGACGGCCCGGGTATATGGCCTGCCAGAGGCAGAGATCGGCAGAGTCACCAAGAAACTTCCCTGGTTTTTTCACCCTGAAAAGGAATCCTCCCCGTATGCCTCACATTTGAAGGATATTCACCTCGACCCTCCCTGGCCTGAGATTATACACCTGGCAGAGCGGCTTATGGGGCATCCGCGCGGAATAGCGACTCATTGCGGGGGCATTATCATAACGCCAGGCCCCATATATCACACCGTCCCTGTGCAGTATTCAGCCAAAAAATTGCCTCTCATTCAATGGGAAAAGGATGGGGCAGAGGATATGGGGCTTGTAAAAATCGATCTTCTCGGCAACAGGTCCTTAGCCGTCATACGGGATGCTGTTGCCATGATTAAGGCTGAAGGCTATCCCTTTGATGAAACAAGGTGGGACCCTGTGAGTGACCCTAAGACTCAGGAACTTCTGGCCAAAGGAAGGACAATGGGGATCTTTTACGTGGAATCCCCTGCCATGCGTCTTCTGCAAGAGAAGACAGGCAGGGGTGATTTTGAGCATCTGGTGATCCATTCCTCTATTATCAGGCCTGCCGCTAATACCTATATCAGAGAGTATATACGGCGGCTTCGGGGAGGTAGCTATTCCTTCCTCCATCCGAAACTCGCCCCAGTGCTCGGCGAAACCTATGGCATTATGGTGTATCAGGAAGATGTCTCAAGGGTTGCCATGACATTGGCGGACTTTAGCTTTGAGGATGCCAATACCTTACGGAAGATTATAAGTAAAAAAGACAAATATAAAAAACTGCGCGACTTTAAGGAGAAATTCTTCAGCGGCGCCCTGCGAAATGGTGTGAGTAAGGAGACGGCAGAGCAGGTATGGGATATGATGCTCTCTTTTAGTGGCTATTCATTTTGCAAACCCCACTCGGCAAGC
>JBLIRR010000050.1:0-42854 GCA_049472395.1 bacterium
ATACTCATTGGTTCCAGGATAGCGATTTAAAGTTCAAATTGGTAGCCTAAGCGTTTTTCTAATTGCACAGGTCGAAATATTTCTTACTCCCTGAGCCTGAAATTAATATAACAGAATTATTATACCATGGATAAATCCTATAGAGATCACTAATATTCCATCCTGCCCCAAAAGGACTATCTATCTGATTATTGATGATCATTTGTCCACTAAAGCCCTTTTTCATGGGGAAATCAACTGTAATTGGTCTTCCTTGGCTATCAAGCGCATATCCGAGGGCGGGATCTCCAAATGCCCTGGCTAAATTATAGTACCCAGTGTACCAATAGGTGAGCTTTAGAGAATAAGGATAAACACCAGTTGAAAGTTGTTTCTCCTGAAAATTTATTGCATTAAATAGAAATTTAGATCCTATCATGCCTTCTGTTCCCCAATATACTCCTCTTCTTTTTCTGCCTCCTACACTTGTCTCAAATTCAATTTTTTCCGGTATAGCCATTTGATCAGAGTCAATATCGTAGTTCATTGATAGAATGCTTTTGGGATTAGCGCTATTGCTTGTATACATTAATGATAATGAATAAGATTGTCCTAATGCATGATAGGATGGGAGTTTATACTCCTCCATTAATTCTCCATTTCGAAAAACAACTTTAGATTGCCCACTATTGCCGGCTTTGCCGCATGGCTTCGGTTCATTAACCTTGCCATTTTCATCTGTTATATTTTCTTTTCGCGGTGGTGTGGCGTTTTCCGGTGGGCTTGCGGGAAAATTAAGATCGTAGGGACTAAAATGCCTCACATAATATTCCATATATTTCCCATCAGCAGTAATTTTTCCCATGCCATCCGCTACCCACTGCCCTAAATCTTTTCTATAATATCCAACCGGCACAGGGGTTCCCGGGGCAAAGTCAAACGTGTTTTCAACTAATAAACGTACGGGTTTTTTTAATGATAAGCCATCTGGCAATAATTCCACTGCGCAGGTAAAGTAAGAAGTAGGAGGCAAGTCACCAGGAAGTTCTTGGGAATGATGAAAGCGGGTCGCAGAAACTCCAACAGTCTCAGACACGGTATCCGGTTCAAAATGAAGCTCAACATCTTGTGTTGAATTCACTAGGTATCCGCCAGCTTCCGGGGTAATAGAAGCTACAATAGGATCAAGAGGCACTAAATATATAGAATCGACAGCAAAGTCATGCCCTGATTTTACTCGAATACGCCTTTGCGCATAGGTATATCCTTCCTTTTCTATTAATAATAAATATACTCCCTCATCTGGTGTTGGGAATGAAAATTTTCCTCTTTCATTTGTTATACTCTGTCCTACGTCAGCCATCTTAATGCGAGCATGTGCTATGGGTGCTTTAGTGCTGGCATCAAACACCTCTCCATCAATATATGCCGATGTATCGCTTGCCTCCGGGGCTTGATCGCATAAGTCAGCTCCATCACAATCTTCATCTATTCCATTACATATGATCTCTTCTGCTCCCGGATATACAGCGGGATTCTGATCGTGACAATCACCATCAAATGCCGTATAACCATCAGAATCCATATCCGTTAAATGATACGCAATAGCATCTTCACCATTACAGTCTTCATCAATGCCATTGTCCGGAATATCAGTGGCTCCGGGGAATATATCCGGATTATTATCATTACAATCGCCTTGAGCTTCGGAGAAAAGATCTCCGTCAATATCCTTTAAAACGCAAGGCTGATCATTTCCATTACAATCTTGATCGATATTATCTTCACAAATCTCTTGTGCGCCGGGATTAATAGCAGGATTTGTATCATCACAATCTATCGGACCACATTTATTTCCTTCAATGGCAAAACCATCATTATCAATATCAGTGCATGGACATTCCAAATCTTCTCCGCTACAATCCTGATCGATACCATCCCCACAAATTTCAAGAGCTGCGGTATTAATATCACTTTTTGTGTCATCACAATCGCTGTTGTCTTCCACATAACCCGAAGGAGCAGTGCAAGCTAAAATAGAACTATCGGGATTACCGAAAGTATCGCTATCAGCGTCTTCGTAATAGGTATTTTTTACCCCTTCATCTATCTCACCATCACAGTTATCATCTATTTGGTTGCATACCTCAGAAGCATCAGGATTAATATCAGATCGACTGTCATTACAATCTATAGGACCACATTGACCACCTTCCAGTGCAAAGCCATCGCAATCCGAATCTGTACAGATTCCACTTATATTTACTGTAAATGCTCCGCCGGGCTTTCCTTTTACTTCCGTTGAAATGGTATTCTCACCTAAAAGAAGGCAAGCATCTAAAGGGATTTCGAAAAAGGAGTCTTCGTTTTTAAAGTCACGTTTGGAAAGAATTTTTCGATGATTAATAGTGATTTTTAAATACGTTTCCCGCTTATGTTTTTTGTGACGATATTTGCTGACGCCCTTATGCTTTTTCTTCTTCTTGGATTTACTACTTTCATAGTCTTCTTCATTGTGATCATAAATCCTTAATACATATGGAAGCCCTAAATTAGAGATGGTAAACGTATCGTTAACTCGGTGTGGTTTCCCCTTTTCTCTGATATAGTCTTTA
Source organism: bacterium (assembly GCA_049472395.1). Classification (GTDB taxonomy): domain Bacteria; phylum SZUA-182; class SZUA-182; order DTGQ01; family JBLIRR01; genus JBLIRR01. The sequence goes on from JBLIRR010000050.1 coordinate 2,595, forward strand.
TCGCCAAAGGCCTTAAATTCCACTAGAGTACACACGTTGGTACACACCACATCAGATTCATAATCATGATCTATGCTGTCTTCACAAGTATTGGGAGAAGCAAGATTACTCTTGCGATTATTTCTTTTTGTTTTTCCAGCAAAGCTTAACGAGTGAATAAAGAATATACAGATAGTAAAAAAAATAACTGATGAGACATCAACGTACTTTTTCATCTTTTCTAAAATCTCCTTTCTCATATGCGCTGTATCATTTTTTTAAAAAAGACCAATAAAGCCTGAATTCAAGCCATTCATGGAGAGTATTTATCACTAAGCCAAGCAACAAGGAGACAAGAAGAATATGCGTTACTAATAGTATAGTCAGCCTTTTCCCCAAGAATTTGTAAAGCATCACCAGTGATGAGATGCACACGGCTGTGGAAGTAAGTGAGAAAGCAACAGCCGAACCTAAAGGAAGCCCCCCGAAATGCATCAGTGGTCTTAAAAGGAGCACATCAGCGCCGTTACAGAAATAAAGCGGCAGTCCAATCAAAACAACGACGGCAATCCCTGCCAGATTGCCGGAAAGATTATATTCGTCAATTATCTTCATCGGCACGATATATTCTGCCGCCATTCCCAAACCACCTGCTATGAGCAGGTATGGAAGAATTGCTTTTAACAGCTCATAGGACACAAGATATACATCTCCTTGCCCTATACTACAGGACTTTTTTCGACACGTCTCTAAGAGTGTGAGTTCCCCGATTGTATCCTTTGAATAGAACAATTCAACCACGAAACCGGCTGAAACAGCTAGAATAAATGCGCTGACAATCCTCAGTATTGCATATTCATACCCTATTACTGAAAAGGAAAGCATTATTATGACAGGATTCAGCAGTGGAGCAGACACAATGAATGTAATGATGGTCCGAAACGGTAACTTCTCTTTCATTGATTGCACCAGGGGTATTGTGGTGCAAGCGCAAACAGGTAGGAGCGAAGCATACATAAAGGATGTGACCGGATTTTTCGGGTAGAAGCGACTGAAATTGGAAAACCATCTCTCAAGGAGGATAGCGATAAAAATCCCCGCAATTACGATCGCGGTGAGTTCAAAAAAATACTCATACACCAAAAACCAGAATTTGGGAAGGATCGCATACAGAATGCATTTATCTCGATTGAGAAACGTAATGTTATTTACATTTTTGTATATACTATCAGCCGTTAATAACAATAAAACGCCAATTACAAAAGCCTTGATAAGATTTCGTTTCGGCTTTCCTTCCGGATCCTTCATTCGTTGGACCATTCTTTTTTGAATACTTCGTATTGTATTATGAATTTATTATCCTGATTAGTATTTATGTTGATATGATTCCTGACAGCTTCAGCCAGGCATTCCCAATAACCTATCTTTACCAGGAAAGGAATAAGCCCTTTTCTTTTCCATTTGGGATTATCTTGAAGGTGCTTCATCAAGTCGAGGGCATATATACGTGTGTATTCCTGCAATCGTTCGAACGTACAGTAAAGAAGCAGGCCGATTTTTTTAAGTTCTTCTCGTTCTTGATCGGGTGTGCTATAAGAATCCCTCAATCTTCTGGCAAAAGCATACACTTTTTTGAAATAGTTTTTTTTGTCTAATATACAGGTCTCGGCCCAAGCCTGTTTGCGATCAATTCCCCGGTAGGTGATAAATCCATCCGAGACCCGAACAGTCAAAGCCATCTGATCTTTAATGATATAAAGCACATCCTTATATTCAAAACAATGCCATCTGACATTGCAATGCATCTGTTTGGCCCTCATAAGACTTTGACCGTAATGTTTTTTTCGTGGAGGATTACGCCTCTCCAATTCCGTCCGGTAAAAAGAAAAAACATCCGTCACATCAGCATCACTTTTATAGATAACAGTTTTTTCAGATTCATCTGCATGGACTATCGTTGCATCGGGATATGCGGGAATACGGCGAAAAAACTGTATATTATTTTCTGCCAAAGGGTCAGCGTCACTTTTATCCGAAGCCAATATTGCAGCCCGGGCCTGCTTGCGATCAACTCCCTGGTAAATAATTGATCCATCCGACACACGTATGGTCAGTGCCATCTTTTTCTTAAAAATATATAGTGCATTTTCATATTCATAACTTTTCCATCTGATAGCGCACCCCTTTTGGTTCTCCGTGATACCATTTTTTCCATTTTTTTTTCTGCCTATAGATTTCCATCTTTCCATCTCTTTTTTGTAAAAAGAAAAAACATCCTGAACACGAGCATCACTCTGATAGATAACTCTTTTTTGAGATTCATCCGCATAGACCAGGAGTGAGCCGGGATAAATAGGAATATGCTGAAAAAACTTCACCGTATCTTTTTCAATAAGAATATCTTCTCCTTCTGCTCGTTTTACTATCTCGGCCCAGGCCTGATTGCGATCAATTCCCTGATAGGTAATTGATCCGTCCGAGACTCGAATAGTCAAAGCCATCTGATTTTTAATGATATAAAGCACATCCTTAAATTCAAAACAATGCCATCTGATATTACACGCCATTTGCTTGGCCCTGATAAAACTCCGTATGTGGTCTTTTTTGCGAGGCGGATTCCGTTCTTCCATCTCCTTTATGTAAAAAGAAAAAATATCCTTCGCACCAGCATTACTTTGATAGATAACGGTCTTTTTAGATTCATCCGCATGGACGAAGAGTGAACCGGGATATGCCGGAATACGACGAAAAAATTTCACCTTAGCGTTTTCCCCGGAAACACCTTCCTTGTTGCTTTCGATGGATAATTGTGCTGCTGCCTTTTTCAAGATAAAAGACTCGGTTTTTATCCACCCACATAGAAGAACGAATGGTATGCAAACCCCGAATAAAGATTTTAAAGAAATAGGCATATCGTAGCTTATATTGAACTCTGATTCATTATAGCATTTATACTATTCTTGGATTTTAATATTCTGTCATAAATATAATACTCTGTCAAGAGAATATAAAATAAAAATAGAGTATACATTAAAAATAACTTGCTAAAGTTTCGCACATCAAAATTTTATCAGTTGAAAGTATACAAAAGAAAAGATAGAAAGCCCGATCTGGGGATCACCTCATATCAGAGATGAGCTAAGGAAAGTTGGAATCGATATAGCCAAGTCAAGCATCGAAAAATATATGGTTAAACACAGAAAGCCACCATCACCAACATGGCGGGCGTTTTGGGATAATCATGCGAAGGACCTTATTTCCATCGATTTCTTTGTGGTTCCAACCATAAGAAATATAATTCTTTTTGTGTTTTTGATATTGGCTCAGGACCGTCGTCGAGTGGTTCATTTCAATGTAACAACACCCAACAGCGGAATGGACTGCTCAGCAGTTAGTAGAAGCTTTCCCATACGATACAGCCCCCAAATATCTTCTTCGGGATCGAGATAGCATATACGGCCAAATCTTTCAGAATCGAGTGAAAAACATGGGTACAAAAGAAGTGAAGATCGCACCGCGAAGTCCATAGCAAAACCCTTATGTTGAAAGGCTTATCGGATTGATAAGGCGCGAGTGTCTTGATCACATAATCGTATTGAATGAGCGGCATCTTAGAAAAATCTTAACGAGCTATTTTGCCTATTATTACCGCTATAGAACTCATCTCTCACTTGATAGCGACTGTCCGGAGTCAAGACCGATTCAGCCAGAAGAGATGGGCAAAATAATTGCGTTTCCAGAGGTGGGAGATCTTCATCATCATTATGAACATCGTTCCTAACGTCAAGGGACCGCTGTCAACATTTTAATAGCTGCATCAAATTATAGCTCCTGCTATAACTTGAATAATGATCCTTTTACTTTCTCAAGATTACTGAAGATCAAATTTTCTGAAACTTTGCTCTACCGATTTTTCGCAAAATCAATTTTCGGGAAGGACATTTACCATTCAATTCTAGGCCAATCAACGCACCAAACACCTGGCATACATACGTCGGTTAGGGTTCCAGCCATAGTAGATGAAAGACCTAAAGTGTGCAGATTTAAATCGTATTTTGTATAATTATATACATAATCAAATGTTGGGAATGTCCATAAATCGTAACTTGAATTTACCAACGCAGCTGATTCGCCTGCTGCTTTGAAAGTTGAAAATATGCTATAGTATTCTAAAATTCCAGTGAACCATGGCATTGTTTGAGACTCTCCCTCTCCCCATATTAAATACATATAATCTGGCCATCCTTTATTAGGGTTGGCGATGTCCCACTCATGAGGGATATCTCTCACGTCAATTTGTTGGGTACCAATTCGTACAGCTGGATAATTTATCTTTATTCCGGGAAAAGCAGCAATCCAATTGCGAAACCATTTATTTTCTTCCTTATCATCCCTAAGAGATGGGAAGCGATGCAAATCCCCGATAGAAAATTGGCACGCTGCCACTCTTGGGAAACTAATAGATATTAAAAATATTATAAGTATTCCTAAAAAAATTTGTCTACTATAAATCTCTATGTATTTCATATTCTCTCCTTTTGTGTAAAATGGTCCAAACTGAAGAACTTCATTGTTTAAAAATTGATTAAACCATCTTGATCCATCAATATTCTAAAAAATTATTATATCATAATACGAAAGATTTGACAATATAAATTATTATCCATATCCAGGAAAATCAAAAATCCGAGGTGATAAATAATAGGGATAATCAATTTGATTTTACCATATTTTGTTATTCATTGTATTATTTTTTGGATTTAATTACGCAGTTAGGTCAACCAAATTTTATTTTTGTGCAGATTTTCTTACTAATTTTTTCTAAATCATTTTAAAACAAGAAAAATATGAACTTTTTTGAAAGGTTTTTTAATCTGCATACTCCTCATAAAGGCATATTTAACCGACCACCTGGCACAATCTTAGTTTACTATGCCGGGTTACTGGGCAGGGGCACGAAAAAACTTTGGACACGGCCGGCAAGGGTATCGGAGAAAGGCTTCATGCGGTAAGGCACACATTACAAAAAAGAAAAGGAAATCAGATGAAAATCGCCATGACAGACAAGAGAAATGAATGGAACGCAGATTGGGAGTATTTATATATCTGGGGGTAGACCGAATCCTTAAGATGAGAAGAACGTTCCATCCATTCTTTTTACACTACTTTTTAGTGTAAAATAGTGTAGTCTATTATCCACCACAATAAGGAAGATGTACTGGTAAAACCTGTAAGAGATGGTTCAGTTGTGAACGTCTCTACTGGGGGTACAGAAGATGTACTGGAAAAGTCTGTAAAAGATGGTTTAGTTGTGAACGCCTTTACTGGAGGTGCAGAAAATGAAAAAATGTAGAATAAAATCAAAAAAAAAGAGAATAAGACCATTTATTTTTCAGAAGAATTTATTTATTTTAAATAGTATTAGGTTGAAAGTTATTATTTCCTGAATTTATAGATGGAGGGAGGTGAGAAGGTATGAAAATTAAAAAAATAAAAAAAGAGACCAAGGGTCTATGCAAATGCGGCGGTTCATGCTAAGGGACTCGCTACATCCGGGGCTGATAGTTACTCTATCAGCCCCATTTTTTTAGCCGGATGTCACTATACATTCTCATCTTCATTTTTTGTCTATGATGTGTATATAGGTTTCTCCCACGTTTAAAAAGAGAAGAAAGGTATATGCAAAAGTGAAATTTTCAGTTATTGTTCTCTACTGTGTTATTATTACATGCGTGTGCGCATGTGCATCATCATCCCGGCAACTCACACAGCCTCCCCCCATGATTACCCCTGAGGCATGGAGCGCCTCTTATCCCCACGTTTCCGGAACGATCGAGAATTGGTGGGAGGGATTCGGGGATGACAGACTCAACGAGTTGGTACTACATTCACTCAAACGTAATTATAATGTAAAAGCAGCCCTGGCAAGAATTGACGCTGCCAATTCCCAGGCACGTATCATTGGCGCGGACCTCGCCCCGGTCATGGATGGTAGTTTTTCTGCGTCAAGGCAAAAGCAAAATGTGAGTGGAGTATCCTTTCCCAGCGATCCTTCAAACTCCTTCGGAGCCTCACTGAATCTGAGTTGGGAGATTGATTTATGGGGAAGGCTCCGTTCTGCGCGTTCTGCTGCAATCGCAGATATAGAAGTATCTCACGCGGAACTTTCGGGAGTCAAGCTCTCACTTGCCGCACAGACGGTAAAGGCATGGTTTGCTTGTATAGAGGCTACAGGGCAGCTTGATCTTTCCCACGCGCATGTTGATAATTTTAAAAAAAGCCGAGATCAGATCCGCATGCGATATGAACGGGGATTGGCATCATCTCTTGATGTGCGGTTGGCAGAGGCCAATGTGTCGGCGGCAGAGGCATGTTTCTATATTCGCCAGGATCAGCTCCATCTCCTTATCAGGCGATTGGAAATTCTCGTGGGACGCTATCCCTCCGGTGAGCTTAAAGTCGGTGATCGCCTCCCCACGATCATGAATTCTGTACCTGCTGGTATTCCGGCAGAGATTGTCAGCCGAAGGCCTGACCTGGTTGCGGCAGAGCACCGTCTTGCTGCAGCAGGTTTGCGAATTAAGCAGTCAGAGGCATCATTATATCCTCGAATCGCCCTCACTGCATCCGGCGGCAGATCCAGTGATGAGCTTGAGGAGCTCCTGGACGGAGATTTTTCGGTCTTTCGTCTGGCTGGCAATTTAGTCCAGCCGCTTTTCCAGGGAGGAAAACTCAGGGCAGGAGTTGCCCTTGCCCGTGCTCGCGTGAAAGAGGCCAGAGCGCTTTTCGCACAGAGTCTCCTTAATGCATACGCCGAGGTGGAAAGTACATTGAATACCGAAATAATCCTTGCGCGCAGAGAAAAGGTACAGAGCCTGGCCGTTGAGCAGGCACTGGCCGCACGTGATCTTGCACAAGAACAATACACGGCAGGGCTGGTTGATTATCTCACGCTGCTTGAGGCACAGCGAAGCGCATATGAAGCGCAAAGCCAACTGCTTAGTCTCAAGCGTCAGAGGATTGATGCGCGCATTGATCTCTATCTTGCCCTTGGCGGAGGATTCATGAACGCGACACACACAAAGAAGGAAGAAGAGAGAGATTAAGATGAGAGTCACAAGAAATATGAGAGTGCTGGTGCCATTTTTTATCATTCTCATTGGGCTTATCGGCGCCCTGGTGATAGTTGCGTCAAAACCCACAATAACACAGAGGCCTGTAAGCTTTCCTCTTCCCCTGGTAAGGGCGCAGACAGTTCACATACAGGAGACTAGGCTAACCGTCATCTCACAGGGAACAGTGACTCCCCGTACCGAGACAGCGATAGTATCGGAGGTATCAGGCACCATTGTCAGCATTTCCTCGCAATTCGCACCAGGGGGCTTCTTTAGAAAAGATGAGCTATTCATACAGATCGATTCGCGTGATTATGAATACGCTCTTGAACGTTTAGAGGCAGAGGTAGCTCAGGCACGGCTAAGGCTTCAGCGAGAAGAAGAGGAGGCAACCATTGCGCGAGCTGAGTGGGAACGTATCGGAGGTTCACGCGAGGCGAGTCCACTTGTGCTGAGAAAACCTCAGCTTGAAGAGGCTCGTGCGCTTCTCAAGGCTGCCGAGGCGTCGGTAAAACAAGCCAAACTGAACCTCGTTCGTACCCGCATCATAGCACCTTATGCGGGGCGTGTGCGAGAAAAGAATGCGGATATCGGCCAATACGTAAGCCCGGGATATCGCCTCGGAACCGTCTATTCCGTAGATAGCGCCGAGGTAAGGCTCCCCGTGCCCGATAAAGAGCTTGCCTATCTTGATGTGTGCCTCAGTCCACTCAATGGGCACTTTACCTGCCCTATTCTTCCGGTCACACTCAGCGCCCATTTCGCGGGAGACACCCACACATGGCAGGGCACAATCGCCCGGATCGAGGGTGAAATCGATCCTATGACACGAATGGTGACGTTGGTATGCTCAGTAGAGGATCCGTACAACATAAATATTCGCGCTCAAAAGGCTCCGCTGGCGGTGGGGATGTTCGTGGATGCTGAGATCGCAGGGAAGGTTGTGGCAAATGCTGCAGTGATCGAGCGCTCTGCCATCAGGGATAGTGAGAGAGTCCTTGTGATCGATTCTGAAAACAGGCTCCGCTATCGGAAAGTGAATGTCGTAAAAACTAATGCCCGTACTCTTATCGTCTCGAAAGGCCTTGATCAGGGGGATCGGGTGTGTATCTCGCCATGCAATCGAGAGCTTTCCTCAAGAAACAGAAAAGCCGGTTATTCAGGAGATGTTGAACAGGCGGCAGGTTATCAATATAGCAATATCCGGGGATATTGATGAAAAAACCCTGAAGGTCCTGAGTGATGAGATCAGGGAGGATATCCTCACGCTTAAAGGCATCTCACAGGCCCAGGTATCGAGCCTCAGGCCCTATGAGATCTCTGTTGAGGTATCTGAGAGAGATCTTCGCAGGTACGGTTTGACATTTGACGAGGTTGTGCTGGCTATTCGCAGATCCTCACTCGACCTGCCGGGTGGGGCGCTCAAGACTGAGGGAGGAGAGGTGCTGCTGAGGACAAAAGGACAGGCATATAGCACCAGAGACTTCGAAGATATTATCCTGCGAACGCGGGCCGATGGTACTCGCCTTACCATAGGAGATATCGCTCGGGTTATCGACGGCTTTGCAGAGACAGATCAAAGCGCGCGGTTTGATGGGAAACCCGCCGCGCTTATCCAGGTATTCCGGGTGGGAGATGAGGATGCTATCCACGTTGCATCACAGGTAAGAGGGTATGTCCATGAGCGGAGACAGAGAATGCCCGAAGGGGTGGAACTGACTATTTGGAGTGATGACTCCCGCGTGCTCAGGAGCAGGATAAATCTCTTGATGCGAAATGGCCGCAGCGGGATGATTCTTGTGTTGATCGTGCTCGCACTCTTTTTGAAATTTCGACTCGCCATATGGGTAGCCATGGGTATCCCTTTTTCCTTTTTGGGAGCGCTCTGGATAATGCCGCAGTTCGGTGTGTCGGTGAACATGATCTCGCTTTTTGCCTTCATTCTCGTTATCGGGATTCTTGTGGATGACGCAATCGTTGTCGGAGAGAGCATTTTCACTGAATTTGAATTAGGAAAAACAAAATCCCAGGCTGCAACCGACGGCGTAAAGCGTGTTGCAGTGCCGGTCGTGTTCGCTGTGCTCACCACGATTGCCGCGTTTTGGCCTCTGCTTTCGGTGGAAGGAGTTATCGGAAAGATTATGCGTTTGATCCCTATAGTCGTTATTCTTACCCTTCTTTTTTCTCTCTTTGAATCACTCTTTATTTTGCCTTCCCATCTTGCGCACCTGCACCTTACTTCTGAGGTGAGCACGCGTGGTATTCCCGCGCTGTGGAAAAGATTTCAAACGAAATTCACGGATCTTTTTCAGACATTCGTGGACAGGGCATATCGTCCCAGCCTGGAGCTCTGCCTGAGAAACCGTTATGCGACCGTCGCAGCCGGCATCGCTATTCTCCTCCTTACCGTAGGGATGGTCGCGGGTGGGTGGATTAAGTTTGTGTTTTTCCCTAAAATCGATGCAGATAATGTGACGGCAGAGCTTACCATGCCCCTTGGCACACCGGCAGAGGTTACGCGGAAAGCGGTTATGCGTCTTGAGGAGACCGCGCATGCCCTGGAGGAGGAATTCGGCGAAGAGCATCATATTATTCGCCATATACTTACCTCTGTAGGGGAGCAGCCGGCTCGAAACGAGTCGAGGGGGCCGGGAGCACAGCAGGCTTTTTTCACAGGGGCTCCGATAAGCATTCAGCTTGCAAGTGCGAATAAAGATGCGCTTCGTCATGCAGCAGAAAAGCTTAAGGAAAAAATAACCGATTATTCCGGTGTGTACGATGTCACGGATTCATTCCGGCAAGGTAAACAGGAGGTGAAGCTCTCCATCACTCCAGAGGCTGAATCACTGGGGCTCGCCCTGGCAGACCTGGGCAGACAGGTGAGGCAGGCATTCTATGGAGAGGAGGCCCAGCGAATACAGCGGGGACGTGACGAAGTGAAAGTAATGGTACGCTACCCAGCCGATGAAAGACGCTCGCTTACCAATCTTGAGACAAAACGCATTCGGCTTTCCAGCGGAGTTGAGGTGCCCTTTTCCGTTGCAGCAGATGCACATATCGGCAGGGGATATTCCTTTATCGAACGCACCGACAGACAACGCACCCTGGATGTCACCTCAGAGATCGATGAGGGTAAGTCCAATGCAAATGAGATCATTGAAGATCTAAAACTCAATGTGTTGCCAAAACTTCTGGCAGACTATCCCGAAATACGATATTCCTTTGAGGGAGAGCGGCGGGATCAGCAAGAGGCATTGGGCAGTCTGAAAAGAGGATTTATTCTCGCACTCCTGGTAATCTACGCACTGCTTGCGATTCCCTTTAAATCATATCTGCAGCCCGTAATCGTGATGGGCATCATCCCCTTTGGCATTGTGGGCGCCATCTGGGGGCACATACTCATGAGACTTGATCTTACGATTCTGTCCATGTTCGGTATCGTTGCCCTTGCGGGTGTAGTGGTAAACGATAGCCTGGTGATGGTGGACTTCATTAACCGAACAAGAAATAAGGGCACGCCACTGATGCAGGCCATACAAGAGGCGGGAGTTGCCCGGTTCAGAGCGATTATACTGACCTCGCTCACTACGTTTGCCGGGCTATCGCCGCTTCTCCTTGAGCGGAGCTTGCAGGCACGATTTCTCATTCCCATGGCGGCATCCCTTGCTTTCGGTATACTCTTCGCAACCTTTATCACACTCCTGCTCGTCCCGGTCAGCTATATGATCCTTGAAGATATAAAGAATTTCTAGAATACACCATCAGAGCGTACTATCCGGGAGGCACATTCGAAATCCGATACTCGTCTCTCCCATCGGAGGCAAATCTGTCTATCTTTGCTGCATCGCGAACATTACCAAATGTATTAGGAGAATCGAATAGGAGAAACACCACGTCACCCTCCCGACTCCTATTATCCAGGCGAATAACAAGCTCGGCTCCCTGCACTCTCGTTATGAAACACAAGAGCGTAAAAAATAGTATAAGAATAGGTAATAAATACCCTGAACAACCTTAAACCAACTTATTCTCTTCCTCCTTTCAAATTATGGCAGTGAATACATCAAGAGCCATGCACATCTTGATGTATTCAACCGCATCTTTGTGTATGATCTACGCAATCTACACGATAACCGTGCCGCATCTTTTGGCTAGGCGATAGCGCTTGAGTTAAGCAGAAAAATTGTCCAAATAGTAGTTGTATTAACAAAAGGCATGATGACAATTTTTTCTGCTTCAACGCCTTGTTATATTAAGCCCTGGGGGAAACCCAATAATATGGGTGTTCCAGGTAAGACTAATCTGAAATGCGCTGTTCTTTCATCCTTTTAATCGGAAGGATAATTGAGACCGTGGTTCCGTTACCCTTTTTACTCTGTATATCAATCGTACCTGCGTGCAGCCCTACAACCTGCTGGCACACTGTAAGGCCTAATCCCATGCCTCTTGTCTTGTTTGTGAAAAAAGGTGTGAAGATATTCTTGATATCTCCTTCGTTCATACCAATGCCATTATCCTTAATAGAAATATAAAGCTCGTTCTTCTCTCTCCTATACTCTCCTTCTATCTCTATGGTACCCTGTTTATTATCAGATAAGGCTTGGAATGCATTATCAAAAATATTTAAAAAAAGTTCTTTCATATGAAGGGGGTCCGCCTCTATGATATCGTCCTGGCCGCATTTTAAGTTTTTTATGATTTTAACATTCCGTTTCATGTATTTATGCTTCATATGCCTGATACATTCATTCAAAATCTCCAGACATGATATGGTCTCATAATGTGGTATCTTGATCTTTGCATAGGTCAGGAAGTTTTTAATAATCTGATCACATTCTTCGATCTTTTTATCTATGTGAGTAAGATGATTGTCAATTGATTTATTCTTCTTACTCTTTCTCTTTATATTAAAGGTCGCTAATCTTATGGCGGTTAAAGGATTTTTTAACTCGTGTGCTAAACTGGCGGAAAGGGTGCCGATATCAGCAAGGCGTTGGGCGTCTTCAAGCTCTTTTTGAGTTCTTTCAAGTTCCATTAACTTTTTTACTACCTCCAATTCCAGGCCCTTTTTATCTTTTTTTAACTGTTCCTTATGTTTTTCTTCGATTCTCCTGCGCTCAGTGATGTCCTGAATCAGGCACAAATAGCCCTGTGGAAAAATATTTTCTTTAATTCCTAAGGGTGTTATTATTATCTGAAGATAGACAAATCCTGATTTTGTTGTCTCATAGAGCCCCGCCTCTTTAGCTTTTTTAAAATCAAAGAGAGTCTCAAATCGCATTACCTCACCGCGTATTAGCTTCTCTTTTGATTCTTCGGGAAAGCTAGGATTGTTAAAGAGACTCAGCTTCTTGAGATGTTCAGGATGAACCACGCCGAATATGTCTAAACAGGAATTGTTTACCTCGATAAGCCGGCCCTCGGCATCATAGATCTCTATTCCGATAGGCGATTCTGCATAGATGCTTCTGAATCTCTGCTCGCTTTCCTCCTTTGCTCTTTTCACGCAAAGCAGTTCATCATAAAGTAGCTTCATCTTTAGCAAGGATTTTACCTTGAAGAGCAACTCCTCGGGATCAATGGGATAGGTGATATAGTCGTTTCCTCCTATATCCACTCCCTTCATTTTAAAGGTCATATCCCTATAAGTAGCCGAGATAAAAAGAATAGGCACATGCAATGCGCTCTTTTGAAGGCGTATCTGTTCAGCTCCCTCATAGCCGTCCATGAGGGGCATCTTTACGTCTAAAATCACAAGATCGGGCATCTGCTTATTAAATTCCTCCACCGCCTCTTTCCCATTCTGTTTGCAGACAACCTCATAGCCATTGGAAGAGAGGATTTTCTTATATATATACCTGTTGGTCTTATTATCATCGGCAACGAGGATTCTCACCTGTTAACCACCCCTCTCTCTTAAAAGGTTAAAAATTTTCCTCACCTTCATGAAAAAATCTTTGGTAGTTATATCGCCCTTATTGATAACCTCTAGGGTATCCTTCCTGAGAATGCTCTCCTCTTTCCAGCTTAAATTCTTTGATGTGTAAACGACCACAGGTTTATTACCGCCCCTTTTTTTCTTCCTGAGCCCCTCGAGGAATTCAAAACCATCCATAACAGGCATGATCAGATCAAGGATGATCAGATCGGGTTCTTCCTTCTCCAGCACCTCAAAGGCCTCCTTGCCGTTGCCGGCTGTAAGTATCCGGTAATCATTACCAAAACATTGTTTCAACCTCTTAACTTCGGCCTCGTCATCATCAACGATGAGGAGTGTCTCTAATTTTCCTGTTTTTTTATAGGTCATTAATTTATCAATCAATTCATCCATCTCGATCGGTTTTACCATATATTCGTCTGCCTCCAGGGCCTTAGCCTTCTCTTCCGCCTCTGAAAGTATCGTTATTACGACAATAGGGATATGGCTGGTCCGAAGATTTCTCTTAAGGGCCTTGAGGGCCATCCACCCATCCTTTTCATCAGGCAGAAGGATATCAAGGCATACTGCAAAAATCGATCGATTTGAGGCAAGGCTCAGCGCCTTTTCGGGTGTACGGGCAACAAGCACCTTGAAACCTGCCGCTTCAAGGTGCTTCTTCAAGGCGTATATCATCTTTTCATCGTCCTCAACAATCAGTATGGTTTCCTTTTCTACAGGGATCATTTTTTCCGATTCAAGAGGCCGAGGCTTCCACTTCTTTCTATAAAACTTAACCGGCAAGGTGACCGTGAATGTGGTGCCAGTACCGCGCCTGCTTTCCACCGTGATATGCCCTCCCAGATGATCGAGGATCCTTTTTGTGATCGCAAGCCCCAAACCACTCCCTTTTTGAATGTCGTCCCTAACATGCACCTGCACGAACTCATTGAATATCTTTTCTGTATAATCTTCTGGAATACCTATACCCGTGTCCTTTACACTGATTCTGATATACTCCCTATTATCTTTTTGCATCTTTTGGACGATAACCTTTATTTCCCCTCTGTCTGTATATTTCACTGCATTGGAAAGGAGATTTAACATCACCTGAAAGAGGGATCTATAGTCAGTATGGATCTCCGGCAGCCCTTCTTCATACTCAAATTTCAGGCTCAACCCCTTCTCATGGGCTAGGGGCCTTATAGTTTCAGAGGCGTTGTGGACCAATTCCCCAATTTCAATACCCGAGATCTTAAGGTCTATGATCCCCGCCTCTACACGGGAGAGATCCAGCAGATCATTTACCAGAGTGAGCATGTGCTGAGCACTTTCCCTGATCATTGCAATCTGCTTTTCCTGTTCGGCGCTCAGTTCTCCATCGATCTTCTTCTCCAAGATTGCCGAGAGGCTCAGAATGGAATTTAAAGGGGTACGGGTCTCATGGCCAAAGGCCCTCATAAAATCCCTTTTTCTCTCATTCTTAAGGTCCAATTCCTCATTTTTCTTGTCTATTTCCTGATAAAGAGATATGATGCCCGCATTGGTCATCTCCAATTCCCTATTGACATCTTCTATTTGGGCATTTCTCTTTCTCAGCTCATCCAGGACATCAACAAGCTCCCTGTTTTGTGCGGTAAGGCTGTCCAGTGCAGACTGCTCCGAGATGGCTGCAAACATCTGCCTGATCTCTGGAAGGTCAACTTTGTGCAATTTCATCCCTTGCCTGAGCCACTTGACACAGGTTACCATGGCTCCTCCATCCTTTTTCGAGGCAATCTCAACCTCATCCATCAGCATCTTCGCCCTTTCAAGCCCTATCCTCTTATCATCCATGGACAGGCTTTCATCATCCAGGCCCTTCCTGACATTCTCACTATTCTTATCCCTTTCCTCAAACACCATCTTGAGCCCCATTCTGCCTCCTTCCTCTAAAAGGGTGAAGGTAATCTCGCCGCCTAAGGGGCGCTGATAGAGACTCCTCGTAAGCTCGCTCGCCGCTGTCGCAACCCTGATGCAATCTATATGTCCCATGCCAAGCCGTTCACACAGGATTTTAACTGTATGCCTCACGATAAGGATATCCTTTTCCTTTTCAACGCAGATCTTTCCGACCCTCATGCCGGCCCTCCAACGATAACGGTGGCATCATCCGAGGCTCTGCCATAATCTCTGAGGATAATGTTTGCTATTATCACAGGGTGCTTTATGATGAGTCCGGGATATTTTGTCAGATCATATTTATCCGATATACCGTCGCTGGTCATTATTATCACGTTCCCTTGTGACCATGGGTGTGTGAAGCATTTGAAACTTTGAAGGGTAGCTCCCACGATCCCATTATAGTTGGCCGGAGACACAGGGACGGGTGATTTTACTACCCTTGTGAGAATGTTACCTATCCCCACGTATTCCATCGTTTTGTGGGCATCATCGATAAGGGCTATGGATATCACCACCCCCCTCGTTTTCCTTAACTTCATGTGCATTTCAGTGATGATACGCTCAAGGCTCTTTTGATAATTATCCATAAGGTACAGATCCGCCTCCCTTGCTGCCTCTTCCGAATATTTCCCGTGCCCTACTCCATCGATGAGGGCCACAATCGTTTTGCCCTCGAAATAATGCAGGAAAGCTCTGTCTCCATTATATGTCTCCCCGTGCTTCGGCCTGCTCATCACCGCAAACCGTGTCTTGCGCAAGCCTTTCTCCGGCTTCTCCTCGCGATGAAGCCATTTTCTGGCCATAATAACCGTGCCGATGCCCTCTCTTTTGTCCTCATACAGGGCTATCCCTGATCTTTCGGTTTTTGAGCTTAGGTCGAATTCGTCCATAAGCCTCTTCACCGCTCCAAGTCCTATTCCCAGACTGTTCTTCCTGGAGAATCCATCCTGCAGGGCCTTCCCTATATCTGTTATTCCAGGTCCCCTATCCAGGGAGATTATCTGGATGCCCTTCTGCCCATGGTCTTCTATAGTGGAGCATATGATCTTTCCCTCCACTGTGTTATGTGCAATAAGGTTCTCAGCAAGCTCGGATATAACTATAGAAATCTCCTCGATCGCTTTTCCGGAAAAGCCGATATTCCTTGCCATCCGTGCAGCCTTCCTCTTAGCTGCTCCAACCTCGGCCCACTCACGCACCTGTATGGTTAATTCGTTTAATGTTGCCATTTTATTATAACTATCTTCGTACCCTTACCAACCTTTGAATGTATGGTGAACTCATCCACGAGCCTCTTCGCGCCCCCAAGCCCGTTGCCAAAGCCATCACCAGTGGTATATCCGTCTTCCATTGCGCGTCTGATATTGGCGATGCCAGGGCCCCAGTCGATGACAGTGACCATCAGTCCATTTTTTCTGTCTTTTTCGATTTTTTTCAACGTCATCCGCCCCCCGCCAGCATACTTATAGGCGTTTCTGGTGAGCTCACTTACCGCGGTAATAAGCCTCGTCTGATCCACAATCCCGAATCCAACACTCTGGGCTGCCTCCCTTGCTGCCTGCCGTGCAATGAGAATGTCCTTCTCCTCCTTAATCTCCACTTCACTCATTATCGTCGATCCGACTGGGCAGCCTTAAGGTGCTTAAGAAGCTCTATGCCCGCCTCTGTATTCAGTGCTGTATGCACCCCATCAAACTTAAGTCCCAGCTCCACAAGGGTGATGGCGACCGAAGGCTGAATACCGGCTATAACGGTCTCTGCATTCATGCAGGCCGACATTTTCGCAATATCCGAAAGCATCCTTCCCAAAAAGGAATCAACCATGTCTAATGCCGATATCTCTATCAGAACCCCTTCCGCTTTTGTTCTCTGTATCTCCTTTAATAGATCTCTCTGAAGAATTAAGGCGGTTTTGTCATCTATGTCAAACTGGAGGGAGACGATTAAATTATCTCCCACTTTGATTATAGGGATCTTCCGCATGAAAATTACTCCTGCGTAACCTTAATGCCTGTTTTCTCAAATCCATAGCGCAGTCCTTCCGCCATGCTTGCCTTGGTGATAACCCCTATTAAGTTTACCCCGAGATGAACGATCGTCTGGGCCACGTCAGGGCGGATGCCGGTTATGATGGCCTCTGCTCCAAGGAGCTTCACTGCACTGGCTGTCTTTAAAAGGTGTGTTGCAACAAGGGTGTCCATGATCCCCACGCCGGTAATGTCTATGATCGCTATCCTTGATCCGGTGTCCACTATCCTCTTTAAAAGATCTTCCATGATTTGCTGTGTTCGTCTGCTGTCCAACGTTCCGATAATTGGTATTGCCAGTATCCCCTCCCAGAGACTTACAATCGGTGAGGAAAGCTCGAGGAGGCTTTCAGTTTGCTCTTTAATAATCGTCTCGCGTCCTTCGGCAAACTCTTCAAAGGTTATCAGACCGAGCCTGTCAAGGAGCTTTGAAATCCTGATGACCTCTATATTCAACTGTGTGGAATCACTCTCGTACGCCTCTTGCAAAAAGGGGAAGAGGCTGTCTTTCAGGCTGAAAATAAAGGTTGCAGTCTCCACAGGTGAAAATCCCTTTAACACCCTCTTCTTTGATATATCCCTCAATATCTCGATGATCTTTTTATATTCAGGTACGGTAATATCCTCCAGGTTCCCTTTACCGGTTGCCCTGACAAACGCACGCAGAAACTCTATCGATTCCTTTCTGAGCTCCTCTCGATCCATAAGGTCTTCCCGAAGAGTTATGTTGGCAAGCTGGGCCTTCATCCATGCCTCTAATATCTCTTTCTCCTTGTTCTTTAATAGGTCCTCAAGTTTTTGAATCCCTGACATTGTACCCTCCTCTCTAAAGGTTTATATTTCGGTTTTGTTTTTCTCTTTCCCTTGCGCAGCTATTTTCATTATAACAATATATGAGAAGTACTCATATTTTATTTAACGTCATAAATATCATTGTTGTATTTTTAGAATCTATTTGAGTTAATTCTAGCAAAAAGAAAAATATTTATCAATATATCTATCAATAGGAGAATCTTTTGATTCCAAAGACCAGGGCGATCAGTGAGTACTTTTTATATTTATGGGTTTAGAAATATTCTGCTACTTCCCGGAATCCGCTTAATGCGGGTGAAATACTTGGAAAGCCCATATAGTATATGTGAAGAATATACGCGTATGATTTATTCCTTTGTTTTAGAGCCTTTTTGAAGGACTCTCCGGGCATGATTATTGACAGTTTATACTGACAACACATGTAATGGATGGGTATCTGCATTTAGCCAACACATTGTGTTAGTTTAAGTCAGAGTCCTTTTTTCTCAAACCATCGAAATAATACAATCGTTCCGATAACGATTGGAATAATAATGATCCAGTGATTTAAATTAAGGAGTTCTGGTAAAGTAATTTTGCAGTAATCTCCCCATGTTAGCACTGTTTTTTTCATTAATGGATAGATTTCAGCAAATATACCGGCACCTACAAGCATCCCTAAAATACCTTAGACACTATCCCATCTGCCTTCACCTAATGCCCCTGAAGAAGTTGTATACAATTTACCTATAACTCAATTTCATTTATCCACGTACCATGTATATTACACTTCTCAATAGCTGTAAACTTTCCACCTTTTGCTTTCACATGAAGTACTGTAGCCGGATTTAATTTATCAGGATTAAAATATATGCGCGAAAGGTATTTGTTATCAAGATAGCTATTGAGATCCGCTATTAATTTATCAGGATTAAAATATGTGCGCGAAAGGTATTTGTTATCAAGATAGCTATCGAGATACATTATATAATGTTCTGGCAACATTGGATGAGTTATCTCTCCGACTTTCACATGAACATCAATACACCCACCTGGAATTAATGTACACTCTTTTTTCACCATAAAATAAGGAATATGCTTTTTATTTGATTCCTGCTTATCAGTTACTTGACTTGGCTTAATTATAGCGTTGTTCTTTTCCTTAAATGCATTTTTAGGCGCACCACAAATAGGGCATTGTTCCGGAGCACTTCCTTCTAATGCAATAAATCCACATCTTGAACATACAATGCCTTTCATAAAATCAGCCCCCTTTCTAAAAAATGGTAACAATATTAAGTTTAAAAAAATGATTTATTTTGTATCTGGAGGAAAAGAATCCCCTTGAGCACTTCTTTTCCCCTCTTTATAAAAATAAAAATTTTAATTTTGTTGAATGGTAACAATACTAATAGAAGACACTTTAATATGTAAATAGAATAAAGCCACCTTTTTATGATTTTATTCCATACATTTATAAGTGAAACCGGCTCTGCTCTAAATTCTATAATTTTGTGAAACAAAGTCAATAAAAGGGAGAAAGTCACATGGTTGAAGCCGCGTATGTGTTTGCCGACGATCATTACGGCTTTAAGATAGGGAAACACAAGCCAGACTTTAAAGTGGTCATCGATCCATTATTGGCCTCAACCTTTATTGGTTGTGCCAATCCAGATCCACCGGGGAATTATGATGACGATATCATCTATAGTATGGTATCTGTTGGTGACTACCTCTATCTTGCTGGGGTAACTCAGTCACCAAACTTCCCCATTGAGCTGGGCGCGGAGTAGAAAAGAATCAAAAAAAAGGCGAATTAACATATTTACTAGTAATTAAAGCTTATGTTATAAAAGTCGAAATGTTTTTATAAATTAAAAACAATTTAAGAGAAGGGGAGATTATAATTTTCGATAAGGATTCATCATTGGGTGTGCGTGTGAGGGCTATTTCACTGGCAATTGGGATTATGATATCACCGGTATCGTTGATAGTGTTGGGAAATAATATAGGCATGTGGGGTGTCACATTTCTGGTCGGTATTATATTGGCAATGGTGGCTCAGAATATACTTCCCCGCTTTTTAATGCGGAGTGAAAATCCTACATTGCTCCCTCTCATTGCTCTGGCAGGAGGGATTGCCGTCATGATGGGATTAGGGATGGCCGGTAAACCGGATCTTGACATTTATATAAGGGCCTGCATGCTTTTTTGGTTGCTCAATTATGCAGTGGTTCATCTTTGTGCTTTGATAAATAGAAAATCCATTGTCGAGCGATCGCAAACTTTGCAGGTTTCAGGTTTCCCGGTGTCGTCGGTTATCGGCCTACTCGTCATACTCACGGGATTTTTTGTCCTATTGGGAACAGATGGGCAATATTTACATTTGATTACATCCATGTTGATTATTGCTGTCCCTATTATTCTCGTGGGCATCGTACGATTCTGGTTGAGCCCTTTGTTAAGCAGAGGAAGGTAACAAATAAAAAAAGGAGGAATTATGATACGAAGTAAATGGTCAGTAATTGTTATGATGGTAACCGGCCTGGCACAAAAGATTTTGGATAAAGGATATAAGCAGGTCTATCCTCTCAAGGGGGGGTGGAGAGAATGGTATAGGTCTCAATATCCGGTTGAAGAAAAATGATGAAAAAGGAGAGGATCATGAAGAAAAATATATATTTTATTTTCATTTTATCTATAATAAGTATTCTTTTTTTTAGGATAAATGCTCTCAAGGCTCAGGCCTCTTTTTTGTGGCCCCAATTCCCCGTATCCAATGTGACAGCCTCCTGGGCTGTTCCTCCATTACCAGTCTATTCACCCTCTGCTTTTTACAATCCATTTTATTATCAGTTATTTACATGGCCTTACTCACGGCAACCATTATGGTCTTTTCCATCTTCTCCTTCTCCTTTACGGTATGTTCCTCGTGCACTTGGATTAACGAGAGCTGACGCAGAGTATGCCCTCGCGTCAGCTAATCTCAGGGTAGGGAGTATAAACATAGAACACAGTGCAACAGTTCCGGTGGGACTTGTAATCAGCCAGGATCCGGTTGCAGGCATCTTGTTGCCTATCAATTCTGTCGTTCATTTGGTGATCTCCAGTGGGCCTCAGGAGGCGGTTGCGCTTAAACTTATAGCTGAGGGATTCACCACCCCGGTGGTGCTTACATCCTCTTACGATAATACAGGCAGGCTCTTTATCGCGGATCAGACAGGAGTGATCCGTATACTGACTGCTGAGGGAGAACTCCTGGAGGAGCCATTTCTTGATCTTCGCACTAAAATGGTATCGCCCAATGAGCAATATGACGAGCGTGGGCTTCTCGGGTTGGCATTTCATCCTGATTTCATAAATAATGGACTATTTTTTGTATACTATAGTGCTCCTCTTCGAGAAAATGCTCCTGCTGGCTGGGATCATACAAGCCGTATTGCTGAATTCAGTGTTTCCGGTAATAATCCTATGAAGGCTGACGTCAATTCCGAACGAATAATTTTGGAGATTGATCAACCGCAATTTAACCATAATGGGGGCCAAATTGTTTTCGGGCCTGATGGTTATTTATATATTCCTCTTGGAGACGGCGGGGGTGCAAATGATCAAGATGTCGGTCATGGACTCCTTGACAACGGGCAGAATATAAATAATCTATTGGGTAGTATTCTGCGCATTGATGTGGATCATGGAATTCCATATGCTATCCCTCCACAAAATCCCTTTATCAATGGACCCGGCCTTGATGAGATGTTCGCCTTCGGATTCAGAAATCCTTTCCGTATATCCTTCGATTTACAGGGCATTCATGACTTGTTCGTTGCCGACGTTGGTCAAAACCTTTGGGAAGAAGTAAATATCGTGACGCCGGGAAATAATTACGGATGGAATGTTAAAGAAGGGACTCACTGTTTTAATCCTGAAAATCCCCAAACACCCCCAAATACTTGCTCTAATGTAGGTCCAAATGGATTTTCTCTCATAGATCCGATTCTCGAGTACCAAAATTCCAATGTGACAGGCGGATTGGGAAGGGCCATCATCGGTGGATTTGTGTATCGTGGGAGTAATTTACCCAATTTATTCGGAAAATATATCTTCGGGGATTGGAGCACATCCATTAACCAGCCGGATGGTTCGTTATTAATGGCAAATCCTCCACCGATAGCTAATGCCTTGTGGCCTATTGACGAAATACTTATCTCCACAAGTAAAAATGGCCGCCTTGGCAAATTTGTGGTTTCCTTCGGACAGGATGAGGCAGGAGAGCTCTATGTGCTTACCACAGAATCTCTTGCTCCGACAGGAACAAGTGGTAAGATTTATATGATACTTCCGCCCAATGGCTCCGTCCCCTTTATCACTGCCCATGATCAAATACCTGATCAGGCGAATATGGTTAATATTAAGATTGTGGCCTATAGTGCACCCGGATGGATTGTTATTCATGATGATAGTGGTGCTATTTTAGGACGATCAGCACTCGTACCGGGGATAAATCTTGATATACCGGTGACGCTCAATCGTGATGTGCTTAGTGATGAGACACTGCATGCCATGATTCATGAAGATAATCAGGTAATAGGGACGTTTGAGTTTCCGGGACCAGATAAACCTGTATTTGATCCAACAGGGACTCCCATTATCCAAAGCTTCTCAATCATCTCTCCTGCTCCCCCCACAAGCGTCGAGCCTGATATAAATGATGTAAGCCCTCCAACGACGCAGACAACAGTGTCATTCTCCGATAATGTGCAACCTATTTTTGATAATAGCTGTACTCAGTGTCACCGTTCAGGAGGTATTGCAGACTTTTTATCCTTAATGCCGGGAGAGTCTTATGATGCGCTGGTGAATATACCGGCCACACGAACGGGAACCCCACCGTCAGGTATCAGGGTCATCCCCTTTAATTCATCAGACAGCATCCTTTATCAACGAATAAGCAATCAAGCATTGCCGGATGGAGAAAATACTATGCCCCCGACAGGGCAACTTTTGAGCCCACAGGAACAGGGGATAATACGTCTTTGGATTGATGAAGGCGCTTTATCCATATAGTCCATATAGGAAAATCAAAAATCCGAGGTGATAAATTAATAGGGATAATCAATAGGTATATCCTCAATATACATATTTTCAATCCCATAATCACCCAACCGGATCAGTATTGAATTATCAGAAAGGTTCCAGAAATGTTTTATGATTTGCATGTCCATGGAGGGATAAAATAGGCCTTTATATTCGATAAGAAGAGGAATCCAGCGAAAGACACCGTCAAAATCAGGATATATATTAAAAAATCCATTGGCCCTTGCCGCACCTGCCAATTCATCAATACCTGACCCAAATGCATATGATAAATTCGTCGAGAATATTTTGCTCTGATGAGGGGAATGTGACTTCAAAGGCTATAATCTCTGCTTCAGTTTCAGAGAGGACCTCGATGAGAGCTTTAATTTTCCTGCGCGACCAGGGCCATCGCCCCAGTTAATCAATACTTATCTGATCAATAATTACATCTGATCCGGGTGGGACACTGCCTCGTGATCGAAAATGCAAGTCCAAGATTTCTTAATTCCATAAGGTAATATATACTATGGTTGACGTATTTCGAAGATTGAAGTTGTAATATCGGTAGGCATATTCTCCCATTGTTCTTCACATAAAAATGAACGGATTCGATAGTAACCCGCGTCAAGATGACGCGGCAATTTCCAGGTTATACCCATCATCTGGCCAATAGTATAAAATTGAATACAGAAGTGATCAGCTTCTTTTTTAAATGAGGGGCTGAACATGACAATCCTCCGGACATCACCCTCTTCATCCATATGCTCTAATATAAATCGGCCTAAAACACCAATTGGGAAAGCCGTCATCCTTATAAATCTGAGTGTAATGATTTCTCCGGGTAAATAAATGTCGCGATCTGTTATAATACCTATTAACTTATTATCATCCGAGATCCCTGTTCCCACACCAGATGATGTCTCATTCCAGGAACGAGGAGGACCCACATCCACATGGACGAGTTTGCCGTGATAATAACCAACACCACCGAATCCGAGCTTTTTAATATAGTTCCACATGTATTTAGGATGAACACCCTCAACGCTTATATCAGCGGCCATACCATATTGATGAAGACTGGCTGTAGCGGCAAGTTTCCCTTCTTCCTGAAGTTTTTTATTATATTCGGGACTCCTCCAACCAGATGCAACCGTTATTTTTGATTCAGGACGCAAGGTGTCCACCAGAAAGTCTAAAAATTCAATTAATCTTAACGATATGGCAGAAACCGGATCCCCATATTCGGTATCAAATACACTATGGATCTCCTCAAGCGCTTCTTTAAAATAAGTGCCATCATCAGCTCGATATTTCCCATTAAAAGTCGCACCATTTTTCTGATTGATGAGATGAATAGTGCCATCGCCACTATAAAAATATCGACTGGGAGGCGAATCAGCGTCAGATAAAGAGGGAAGTAAAAAAAAAATTGTGACAGCAAAGGGTAGGATGGATAGTATCTGAAATTGTATAAATTGCCTCTTAATTATCATTGTCTATCTCACTGTTTTGTCTCGCGATCGTATCAATACCTGGCGATTCTCCTCTTCACACCAACAGGTTACAAGTCTATTTTTGGCGGAGCTTCGCGATGTTACTATTTTTTCGGAAAAATCCTGTTGATACCTTCAATTAATCATCCAATACATCTTCTGAGCATCCGAAATAAGATGAATTACTATGAGCAATGAAATCTCATACTCAAGGATGTATGAGTCATTAAAGAACAGGCGAGCATTATACTCTCCAGCGGTTTGCAAGCCGTCAAATTGCATTGTTCCATTTGCGACTCCATCTGAGTAGATGCGCTGAATATATGCTTCATGAGAAGTCCCTGCGACAAAAATACCAACCCAATTCGCAGAATTCTCAGGAAGGTTGGCATAGTGAACAACGATAGTTTCATTCACGTCATAGGTGATCCTGGACATATTTAGCGATGGGCGAACAATTTCAGTCCGTCCTTCCCGAAAATTCATTTTACGAAAAATCGGTGGAGTAAAGAATTTTTAGAAAGTAAAAGGATCATTATTCAAGTTACAGCAGTAACTGTAATTTGATATAGCCATTCAAATGGTGATAGCGGTCCCTTGATCGTTAAGGGACAATTTCTTTAAAGGTTAAGCTGCCTTTCTCCGTTCATAATGATGATGAAAACCTCCCACCATTGGAAACACAATTACTTTGCCCATCTCTTCAGGCTGAAATGGTATGGGAAAGCTTCTACTAGAGCTGATTAACCGGAACAAAATACTATTATAATTCTTGATGAAATCGGTAAGATGGAATGCTTTTCTGAGAAATTCAAAAAGGCTGCTATTGAGACTCTTGATGCAACATATATGGTTATAGGTACAATAACACTGGGAGGTAATGACTTTATCCATGGAATAAAAGCAAGAAAAGATATTGAAATAATGGAAGTAACGATCGATAATAGAGATAGATTGCCTGATATATTATTGGAACGGATATCATATCTGTATCGCATTACAATGGCATGATATGCAAAAACAAAACTTAGTATCCTTGCAACGATACTTATGAACTATCGATCCCCTATAATTTCTTTTTCCAATACGATAGATAAGTGCGTTGATGGTATTTAATTTCATGTCAATTTTTCTACTTCATTTTTCTGCGCTGGCTCTATTGTTTTGATTGTCTTTTCATTCTCCTTGTCAGGTCCATTGACGCCGACCTTAAAATTTCTAATGCCCGCGCCGATGGCAGCTCCTATTTCAGGAAGTTTTCCTGCCCCAAAGATAATCAATATGATCACAAGAATAATACTTAATTCTGCTATCCCTATGCCAAACATTTTTTCCCCTTCCATTCTTAAGGTTGCTCATCGTCCTGATGGTCAACTTTCCGTGCTATGACCACCAGAGTAATTCCGAGCAATAACCCTTGATTTAAACTGAATAAAATTTGCTGTAAAGTATCCTTGATCCATTGAGAAGTGATCAATTCCTGCAGGAGCCCATGGATGGATTGGGTGGTTTCGATCTTAAACTCAGGGATCAATAAATGATCTATATCCCTCCTTGTTTTTAATTCAAAGATTTCATTCTGAAATAGTGCAGGGTCGCCATAATGATTATTTATCCATTGAGCCATGCTCTCTCCATTGATAGTGCTGAGTATTAATTCGCCATTACTCTTTAAAACCCTATGAATTTCATGGAATGCATATGCGGGATCTCGTAAATATTCAAGCACATTCTTGCACCATACACAATCAAACGATGCTGATTCAAATGGCAATCTCTCAGTTTCAATATCCACTTCAGTCATGTGAAACCCTCCTTTCTTCGTCGCCAGGTTCACAGCAAAAGGGGAAATATCAACTCCATAAAGCTCCCCAACGCACTCTTTTTGACAGGCTTCCAGGAAATAACCCAATCCGCACCCCACATCCAACAGCGCTATTTTTGATGAATATCGTTGGGTGATATAAAAATGGACAAGTTCTTTATTAAACTCTTTAATTGCCAATGCCGCCCTGTATGCCTCTTTGAAATAGTCTTGATGAAAGATTCTTTTTTTATCATCAAGACATAACTCTTTCCCTTGCTTATACTTTTCAAGGATGTGAAGGCGATGTTCATCCTCGATTCTTTGTTGCATCTTCATGTGTCGGACTTTATCCATGACTTTTTCTCCAACTGGTCCTTGAAGATGAAAAGAGCCTTTTTTTAATAATTGGGCGATAAGTCCATGGGGATATGGATTAAGGGTCATGAGCATTGATCCTCCCCTTTATCTTTTTTAAACATCATCTCCATATAACTTTCCATCTCTCGGAGTCGTTCTGTCATGATACCTCGGCCTTCAATGGTCAGGTCACGCAGCGTTTGCGCTGAAAGATAGGGGGTGTCATAAAACACCTTGCCTTGATCAAGGCTCTCATCCTCGATATCATGGGGATGGATAGTGAGACCAAATTGCTCTGGGTTCATATACATCAATGTGCCGGGCATCGGCGTAAAGGGATGAATCTGTACCTTGGGTGTATTGATTGTCTCGGCAAGGTCAAGGGTTGCTTCAATATCTTCTCTCCTTTCCCAGGGCAGACCGATCATAAAGGAGGCAGTGGGCAGAATCCCTACGTGTATGCATTGATCGATCTTTTCCCGAACTTCATGGATGCTATAAGTGCGGCGCAGTTTTTCTAAGATAACGGAACTACCGCTTTCAATCCCAAAGAAAATACGATTGCATCCGGCATCGGCTAGGGTTTCCAAAAAAGCGGCATCAATCATATCGATCCGCGCGGAAAATCCCCACCCATATTTTAAGGATATCTTTTTCTCCTTCATCATACGAATAAATTCATTTACTCGCTTCCTGTCCACTACGAAGTTATCATCAGCAAAGCTAAAGGTGTCAATATCAAATTCCGCGATGAGTGCCTCAAGCTCTGCCATTATATTCGGCACGCTGCGTTCTCTCCATTTTTGCCACATTCGTTTTGTGGAGCAATAAACACAATTAAAAAGACAGCCTCTGCTCGAGCAAATCTCCATGGAATAGTGTGTCGGGTCCTTTAACAGAGAATATGCGGGAAATGGAAGCGAATCAAGATCTTCGATATATCGGGTAAAGGGATGAATCTTGATGTCTCCCTCTCCTTTATACATAATGCCATCTATCTCTGAAAAAGCAGTAAAATCAAAATTTTTTTCACAACAGGCTCGTATCGTGTCCTCCCCCTCCTTGAGCACGATCAGATCAACATATTCCTCCTGTATGAGGGTATCAGCATAAAATGTCGCTAAATTGCCTCCCCAGACAATTATTTTATCAGGCGCCTTCGCTTTAATTCTTTTTGCAATGACTCTGGCATTTTTAAGGAGGGTTGAAAAATTGAGGGTGATTCCCACAACCTGCGCCTCAGAGGCGATAATCACATCAGATACTTCTTCGGCTGTTAAATGCTGCGCCTCGCAATCAATAATGGTGATATCAC
Organism: bacterium; assembly: GCA_049472395.1. GTDB lineage: Bacteria > SZUA-182 > SZUA-182 > DTGQ01 > JBLIRR01 > JBLIRR01. The sequence continues at coordinate 30,417 of JBLIRR010000050.1, forward strand.
ACATATCCTTTAAAACCGAGGCAAGGTATAAAAGGCCCAATGGTGGATCTAACTGCTTGCCATGATATTTCCCCAGCACGGGCGAATGAAAGGATTGGGGAGCAAGAAGGGTTATGTTTCTGAGCTCAGGCCTCCTCATGTTTCCTCCATTTTGCTATGTCCCCTCATTAGAGGGAACGTAATATATTAAATCGATTTGTTACCATAAAATCAAGTTTGTTTACGAAATTTTGTATCTTTTTATTCTCTATTAATCGAGTGCTGAACTGAGTCTCCCAAATCTTTGCCAGTGGCTCTTTCTTAATATTGCCCATATTTATGGGCAATAGACAATGAGGGATAACCGTTCCATCCCCACAGACCTGACACGCGTTCGGTTGTACCAGAATATAGGACCAGAGTACAAAGGCGGTGTTGACGCCCATTGATATGAGCATTAAATTCTTGTATTGCTCGCGTTTTCGTTCAATGATCCCGAGACATTCCTCGTAAAGGTCATTATCCAGTTTGAGGCTGTCAAAGTTCGTGGTAGCCCTACCATAACTGATTATATCAGTAAAGTCGATTTCTTGGGCACCTAAATAAAAGCATAGATCAATAAAATCATCGAGCGTCACCCAGTTCTCTTTCGTCATAATACACGCCACTTTTGTATAAAAGCCATGTTCCGTGAATAATCGTACTGCTTCGATCGCTCTCTTCCAACTGCCCTTGACCCCACGAGCCTTGTCATGATAGATATCGCTTCCGCCGTCAATGCTGATCTGAACGCTGAATATGGCATACTCCATGAGCCGATGTACCACCTGTTCTGTAATATACCATCCATTGGTCAATAAATAAATACTCACATTATTGCGTGAGAGAAGATCAAGGACAGTAAAAAGCCTCTCCTGATCAATAAAGGGCTCACCGCCTGTTATAATAACAACGAGCACATCCATATCAATCAATTCTTGAACAACATGAAGCAAATCATCAAAGAGCAGTTCTTTGCGGTTTGAGAGGCCTGAAAAATTATAGCAGAATTCACATTGCAGGTTGCATCGGTTTGTAAGCTCAATCTGCACCTGTAAGGGGGTCTTATACCCCCTTTTGGGGAGCAGCCCCGTATACTGTTTATATTCTTCACTGGAGATTACATCTTTCAGTGCTTTACTTAAGGGAAGAACTCTATTCTCCACATCAACATAATTGTAACATTCTAATTCCTTGAAATAGTTAGCGGTATTTATGGACATTTCTTCTCAGATTCCCCCTGGGAGCTCCTCCTGCGAGTAAACTCCCGCAATAATTTGTTCATATTCGCCCGTATCCCGGTTGTGAGAAAGGCATCAACAGGCTGACAAAGGGGTGCGTAAATGGTGTGGGATTTTAGTTGAGCAGCATAGGGGCATCCCCCTGAGCAGAGGAATATATGGGAGCATCCCTGGCATCCCTCAATCGATGTAACTGCACGTCCCCGCCAATATTGAAGCTTATCCTCAAAAAGTAGAAGTTGAGGCAGATATTTCCCGACCACATTGGCCTCGGGCATTGTATGTTCGTGACAAGCCTTCAGGCACGACCATAGAGAGCCATCGAGGTCGAATACATAGGAATTTTTCACAAAGGGGCAGTAATGGATATCTGGTATGAATTTCTGGCCCGCCGCGATAATAGAATGAAATTTTGGGATAACTCCCGCCCCCCAGAGCGCTGCCACATTATACTTTCTTTTTTTCCCCACTGTTTCAATCAGATACTGAACTAGGCCCCAATTGCACTCCTTGAAATCGCAGATTAGGTCTGGTTCTCCCTCCTGCTCCATAGATGCGGATATTTTTATATCCTGGAAAATATTTCCATAGATCCCACTCATAATGAGTGCATCGTAAATCTCATTGAGCATGATCTCCTTTGAGCGTTCCGTAATATCAAGGTGAACCTCTGAGATAAATCCCCATTGCGCAGTCTGTTTCATGGTTCGCAATATCTGGTCGCAATAGGCGTCAGTGCTCGGGAACGCCCGATGATAAAACTCATGAAGGATAATCTTAAACACGACTCGCTGGCCTTTGAGAACGGAAAGGCGAGAGTAATCCAAGGGAAAGGTGCCATGGGTGGTGATGACAAAAAGAAACTGTATTTTACTATTCTCCGGTTTGCTGATAAGGGCGGTAAGCTTCTCTGCAAAATCATAGAAAAGCTCGCCTGCTTCAAGATCAGTGAGCCAAAGATAGAAGATGCAACGGGTATACTCTTTTTCATGAAAAAGTGTGCCAAGAGCATTCATGATAAGGGGAAGGGTTTCAAGATTTATCTTTGTTTTAAGATTTTCTTTGGGGTGGAAGAGAAGCCCAATCTGTATATAGCTTTTGGTTGCTTGATTGATCAAGGTTTTAATATTTTTTATTTCTTCATGTTCTATCCCTGGATCGTCCGCCCCGTAGTGGGCCTTGAGCAAGCAGGAACGAATCTCATCATCGAAAGAAATGGTGGGATTTTTTTTTATATAATCAATAACCTCAAAAACTTCCTTTTCTATGAAGGCTATATTTCCATAGAAAGCATGGTAAACAAAATGGCTGTAAAGGGTATTTAAGTCATGGATATCGACAAATTTAAGATAATCGCTTATATACATTCCTGCACTCTCTCCTTGCCTCAATCAAAGACTCAAGAGGTTGTTACGAAACTCAATTTTTCCAAACTTCCGTTTCTTAATTTCAAACATTTACAAATCCCAAAATGACTAAAATTGGCATTCCGTAACAGCCTGTCAATTAATAAGAATGATGTCATGATCCTTTCTGAAAGAAAATAATCTCTTTTTTTTCAAACAACCGGACGTTATACACCACTGTTTCAAATAATTCATCATCTGTAGCTTCGGGATAACATCGGCCCAGGATTTGACTGATATCAATAAGGCTATGGTGGCCATCACACAATTCATAGATTTTCTGAGAAGTGGTATTTGCAACGTGTTTCTTTATTCTCTTTGATTTATCCATATAGATAAGAATGAGAGGACCATCCTTCTCATACCTGTTTTTATACACAGGCGTGGCAATAGGATGATAATGACCGATCGCATCCCGTACAATTTTCACAAGCTCTTTGTTTTTTAAACTCATCGCTCCTGGTAAACCCTTATATTCCTAAAGAAGATAAAGTAAAAATTAATCGTAATTCAAAGGTTCGCATATGAGAATAGAATAATCTGAGATTCATCCAAGCTCAAGGATAAAAAAAACCTTAAACCCGAAAATGATTACCATTTTTTTCTATTATATGTTATATAAAACTAATTTTCAACATGGCAGCATTTTCTGCAGTATTTTCCCAAATAAGAATCGATAGATTCTTACTTGATTTTTTTATTAAATCTATTATAATATCGTATACCGTATATGGATCATTTTGAATTTTAATTAAATAAATATTTTTTGTATATTTATAAATTATTGTGAATTAATATATTTATATTACATAGTTCCTTGTCAAGGCAGGGATGCATCATCATGAAAACTCATAAGAGGAAAGGAGGCGATGTGATGGAGAGATTAAGTGCTTTATTTATGTAAGTTATTTTAATGTTTATTTACTTTTCAAAAGGAGGAAAAAATGGTTGAGAAAGAAATAAACAAAAATAAAATTGTTGAGGATAGCTCTCAACAAGACCAAGAGGTTCAGGATCCTGAAAAAAGAAGTCTTATTAGAAAAACAGCCTTGGCCGCCGCCGCCGCTAGTGGTCTTGCCCTTGGATTGACAGCAAAGAGCCAAGCGCAGTGGAGCTTTACACAACCTACGAGCAGCTTCTTTCCTACCTCAGTTACACGACCAACGAGCACCACGACTACTCAACCGACGGCCACGACTACTACTCAGCCGACAGCTACGACTACCGAGCCAACCGAGGTTGGAGGAGTACTGAAAGGTGCTAATCTTACTAAATTGAATACAATGACTGAACTAAGAGGCTCATTGATGACAGACCTTCTGGATGCTGGAGTCAAGTTAAATGCTAATCCAGAGAGATTTAACTCGGATGTTCTCCTCAGTGCAATGGATAGATTTGTGAATGGTATGGTTGAGAATGGATACGTAAATTCCGGTGGTAACCTGGATATCATGCAGGCAGCCAGTATTACTATTGGGACCATTGAAATATAGAACATTGAAATGTGATTATTAAAATACAAAATTCCCCTATAGAATTTCTAAATAAATGAAAAAGTAAGGCGCAGGGATCTGGAAGACGGTCCCTATGCCTTACTCTATGCAATGAGTGATGAGATTGAAACAAATGAATGTGATTGCAGGATATACAAGTATTTTTTTAGGGGGAATTACTCATCATTTTAGCATTTCTGCCAATGCCATGAACTAATAGTATATTCTTATTGTCAAAATGATGGTAAAAAGAAGAGGAGCGAATAAATATGTCTGGGGATACTACCAAGGTATCAGAAAGAGAGCGGCTTTTTAATAAATACAGGGAAAATAAAAGAATAAAAACGAGTGATAAAAAGAAGATGTTCAACAAAGATCATTTTCAGATCATATGCCATTCTCAAGCGGAAGAGTCCATTTATAATTTTAATTTAGAATTAGTGAATAAATATATAAAAAAGCGTTATACTTCAAAATTAAAAATTTTAGATGTGGGATGTGGATGCGGCTATTTTCTCAAAGCATGTAAGCAATATAGTATTGGGGAACTTTATGGAGTAGATATTTCGCCGTTTGCCATTAATCATTGTAAAAATAATGTGGAAGCAGATGTGACAGAGCTCGATATTGAAAACGATAACTTCCCCTATGATTCAGGCTCTTTTGATCTCGTGTGTTTTAAAAATGTCTTAGAACACGTAAGAAATCAAGAGGTTATTATAAAAGAGATAACCAGAGTTTTGAAAATTAATGGTGAATTACTCATTCTTACTATTAATGGAGATAGAGCTGCCCAATGGCTCAATAACTACTATGGTAATCCCCTCTATGGATATTTTGAAATCTATGAATTGAAAACAAGAAAGGAGATTGAACGATTGCTCCATCCCGTGTTTAATATAGAAGTAGTGCAGACAACAGATGGCCTTATACACGATCTTGTCCATTCAACCTGGATTAATCAAAATCTAAAGAATTTTCTCATCTCCTTGGATGCTGAAATAGGGCTGGGCATCAATCTTATGCTTATTGGGAGAAAGAATGGATAGCAATCCCTCGAATGAAAGAGTTACGCTTTTTAAACAATATAGACAAAATCAAGAACTGAGCAAGCTTGATAAACAAGCAATGTACAATTATGACTACTTTGTGAGTTATGCAAGCACAGAGTTTAAAAGAAGGCTTGATACAGCCATCCAGATTGCTCAATGGATAGTAGAGCGTTATTCAAAAAATATTAAAATTCTTGATGTTGGATGCGGGATCGGCCATTATTTAATTGCTTTGGATAAACTAGGTGTAAAACAATTGTATGGAGTTGATATATCACCGGAAGCGATTTTTGCTGCCAATAAAAAAGTCGAAGCTCGATTAGCTGTTGTTGATATCGATAGGGAAAAGCTGCCTTATCGGGATAATTTTTTTGATGTTGTTTGGTTTGCCCATGTCATAGAACATCTTCAGAATCCTGTACATATATTACATGAGATAAGAAGAACCATGAAAAAGAAAGGAGCGTTGCTATTAGCTACTGAAAATGCTGAGCCCATATCAGTATGGCTTCGAGGATATCGAGGAAGCCCTGAACATACTCCTCAATATGACCATTATCGTTTATATACCATTGAGGAGATTGCTAAAATGCTTGAATCAACTGGTTTTGTCATCAAGTCTAAAGAGATTCAGGTTCATGATGACCCAATTCAAGTCCTTCTGGATAGTCCCTGGGCAAATACTCAATTAAAGAATTTTGTTACGATGCTAAGCCAAGAAATTGGTTTGGCAAGTTGTTTTTTTATCATTGCTGAAAAATCTTAGTGTCGTCAATTAAAAATAGGTATTTTCTCACTCTCTGCTAATAAGGCATTCGAGAGTACAGATTTGATTTATAAAATCATAACGAGATGATAAGATTTTTTGCTGCATACTGTCGGTGCGTTATTTTTTTTCTCTCTTGTTTACTTCAAAGATTTTCTCAAGGCTGCGCGCCCCAGCAGCCGGGTAGAATCTAACGTAGGCAAGGGACAATCATCAGGATTGACAAGGAGGGGGATTTCTGTGCACCCAAGAATAACTCCATCGCATCCCTGATTTTTTAATTTCTGGATAACCTCATTAAAATATAGTCTGGATTGTTCAGGGAAAATTCCATTGACTAATTCTGAGAAGATTATTTTATCAATACGTTCTCGATCATCATCATCCGGGATCATAGAGGAAATGCTATATTTTTTAAGTGCCTCAGGATAAACAGGCCCGGTCATAAGGTATTTGGTTCCAAGGATTGCTAGAGTCCCGAATTGTTGGGACTGGGCCTCCTGAGCTACTGCTTCCGCAATATGAAGCCAGGGGATTGGGGAATCTTTGAGTACAAGATCGAAGGCTTGGTGGATGGTGTTGTCCGGACAAATTGCGAATTGAGCTCCTATAGTGGATAATTTGTTCACCGAACAGAGCATCAGTTTTGCAACTTGTATCCAATCTCCAGAACGAATATACCTCATGTAGGTCCCAAGGGGATATGTATGCATAGTGATTTCAGGGTGCATATGCTCGCCCATTTTCGTGGTCGCTTCCATGCAAATAGTCCTATAGCATAACGCGGCCCCTTCTGCGCTGCAACCCACTATTCCAATATGTTTTGACATATGATCGAAACACCTCTTCTATTTATTCAAGCTAACAATATGATATAGTTAACAAGGTCATCATTTTGGATTTTGAATGGGATCGACGTTCGGTAATATCGATTTTGTAAAAGGCAATATAAAGGTTTCTGCATAAAATAAAATCCCAAACTTATGATCTTCGAACGTATAATCTTTCTTGTAGTATTAAAAAAGCCCTCGGATTTCTATTGGAGAGAAGATAATCTTTTATCTTCTGGGCGCATTCCTTTACATTCATGGCAGATGTATCGACTTCCATATCATATTCTGCATAAGAATGAATCCGCTCAAATTGGTAACGCACTCCCTTAAGGGTTAAAACTTTTCTTTTTCTCTCCCGATCTTCTAATATTTTTAAAGGGCATTTTACTCCCACAAAAAGCACGGTATAATCCTTCAAGACTTTGACGCACTGCTCTAACCAGCTTTCCTCTTGCAGGATATGGTCAACAATAATATTGATTCCATAGGAAGCAATCGTTGCTATGGAGGTATGATAGGCTGAAAGCACTTTCGGCAGGAAGGACCGGCATAATTCCGCATTATCAATAAGTCCCTTTGGGAAGGATTTGATAAAGGTATCAATACTGTAATGCATACAAGGCTCTTCATTCCATATAGCTTGCAATTTTTTTGCAATACTTGTTTTGCCTGAACTTGATGGCCCATTCAAAAAGATGATCATTACGAAAACACCGTTTCTTTATCGAGGTAGTATATTTCATTTGTAATTTAATTTCAACTTACAGGAAACCAGACATTCGCTTTTTGAACCTTGGGAATAAAAATTATAATATTGCTATGAAAACTTACTATAATTTTCAATAAAAAAGTGTATAAGGGAGAGTAAATATTTAAAAATAATAAAAGATAATACAAATTAGGGTAACATATTCCTTGGAATTTTGATTTATCTATATAATTTCGGAGGAGCACGCACTAGCGTCTCGTCGGAAGCGCTCACGAAGTTCTATAGCAGGACCAGTATCGGTCGACAGCGATCTCCAGTTCCCCGAACGAAAAATCCGCACCGTGAGTCTCCTAAAGGGCGACAAAGAAGGCGAGAATGGCGGTACCTTCGGCGGGAGTTAGGCTGTCGACACGCTCGTGGAAAATGGCAGTTGGGGCCCCGGAATCAAACCATTCGAGCTGCTGCTTACGAAGCAGGTCAGTCATGTCGTCCGGCAAACCGGGGCCGGGCGAGATCCGAGCAACTCGATCGAGCGCTTTTACGACGTCTGGGCGGGAGAGTTCGGTGAGTGCACCTACAAGCTCGGAAACGAAGACACTGACAGATGCATAGGACTCCAGGGAAGCGTGCAGGAAGGCCGATAGGAAATACCGGAATGCCTCCGGAGCTATCATCCAAAGGTTGCCTTCGATCTCGGTCCGAAGTTCATACACCGAGAGCTCCGTTGAGGTTTTCGTGGCAAACGCCAATAGGTATTCATGAGCACAGTCCGGACATCGGTACCCTGGCAAATCCCTCTTTCAGGTCACCACATCGCAAATATTCTTCCACAACTTCCTTGATAACTGGACGCCAATACCCGTATTTTTTCTCAAATTTCTCTTCGTAGTTCCTTTCGAATGTCTCAAAATGATCATTGAAAAGCCTCCATAGCGGAGATGATTCCGGATCCCTTGGATGATAAATGCCTGGCTTATTACTGTCCATTTTAGCAGTATAATTTACAAATGTACAGTATACAAGATATTCAGAAAACAAATTTAGCTATTAATAATTCATAAAGTAATAATGACTGTATACGAACGCTGCACGCAATGGAGATGAGGTTATTGTTCATCCCGGGGAATATAGGGTATGAGTTAGTAATTATTCTCCGGCCGTCCCATACCCACTCATCCCTTCCCTTTCTTTTTTAGGCAAGGCTATTATCGTAAAAAAAGATCCATCCTTTATTGACAAATATCATGAACATTCGTTTACGTGATAAAGCCAAGGACAATATAATGAATTAACTAATAATGGAACCTAAAAAATCAATAAAGATTTATCAATATCATTTATTTCCTCGTAAAGGTTCAGCCTTTTCGAGAAGAGCCTTTTCAGTAAGTGCTCGCGTAACAAGACAACGCGGGTTACCATTCCGAGGCGAATCAAGCAATACCCTTTTGGCGGGGCAATCCCCAGCACAGTGCAGAAAAGCTATACAATCTCTGCATTCTTGTAGCTTCTCTTCTTCAACTACCCTGAGATTTTTGATTGCGTCATAGTTGATGAAGAATTTCCGGGTTCTATCATCATACCGGCCTATATGAAAAAGTTCCCACCTGCTATCATCAGGAGTCGCTACCTCATAACATGTCGTTACGAAACCTGTCGATGTGACGATAAAGTTGCTACCATAGGCCCCACAAAATTCATTTCTTACCTTTTCAACATTGCAGGCGGCATAGGTTACAGGATATTGGAGTTTCTTCGATAATTCTTGTGCTTCCTGAAATCCTGTCAAGAACTCCTCACTTGTAGGAGGCTCAATTTTTTTTTTCAACGCTCTTCCAACCGGAAACATCGGCTCCATTTGTATGCCTCTTGAGGATGGCGCATTTTCTTTTAAAAATTGGAAATACTCAGGCAGCTGAGTCAAAAGTTTTTTTGTAGTAGTAGTTCTGATGTTGTACGAAAAGTTGTTACTTTCCAAAACTCTGAGTGTTCGACAAACGTCATCAAAACTGCCATCACCATTTATTTTTTTTCTCTGAGCATTGTGCACATGCCGAGGTCCATCGATAGAGAGACATATTGAGTCGAGATTTTCAATAATCCAATTGAGGCGATGCACTGGAATGCATCCGTTTGTACCACAAGTCACGGATGGCTTTAAACCCAAGGCTTTTGAAAGTTTTCTGATATATTTTGTGGTTTCTATCAGAACGTTCCAGTTTAAAGTAGGCTCGCCACCACCGTGAAACGTAAGGATAAATTTCTCTTTTTGTTGAGCCAGATTATTTGCGACGATAAAGTTTACCGCAGCCTTTGCTATATCCATATTCATGTAAGTGCGAAGATCACCACCAGAAGAGTAACAGTACGGACACCTTAAGTTACAATCCATTGTCAACTGCAATGTCCCACTGGTCGGAGTGTATTGAACTTTTTCGCACTTTATAGACAAAGGCATCAGTAAATCGTCGAATAAGCCATCTTTTTGGAGTGTCTTTATAAACTCAGAGATATTGGTTCCATCTGAATGGGCATAAAACTTATTCAACTCGTCTACACCTTGCTGGTCTGTTTCAAGAATGGTTTTTTTTGTGGGAAATGAGACGAGAAAACGATTCTTAACAAATGGCATTACAACGAATGGCCTATTTCTCGCTTGCTGTTTCGATTTGGTTTGGTCAGTCAATGGTTATTCCTTATGATCATTTTTTGTTTGCATCAAAGCGCCCCTTAATAAAACCACAATTATATCCGCCTAACCATATAATCGAAACGCTTATCAATTATCCTAAAGTATTCCGTGAAGAAGACCGCGATTATGAGGCGAAAAACGATGCCGAATTTATCGACGCTTACCGTATTAGTCTTTGCAGAATATTGATACCGGGATAGAGTCTAATTAAATCCCAAACATCTACAGGACGGCTAACCTGTTCAAACTGAGAATGTGAATCCACGTCTTTGCATGGACACTGATGCTCGCATGGACAATGTCCGCCATGACAAGTACACTGAGAATTGCATTCGTTTGTACACATATCTTGGCAACCACACACATCTTCGCAAGGACAAGCCGCAACAGCGCCCAGATCTAAAACAGATCCAAGGTCCAGCACAAAGCTTTCGAGTTGGCTCAAATCTTCGGCTGCAAATTCTTTTTGAAAGTGTTCCTTCATTTTCCTGACCTTCTGAACTGCATTTTCGATAGACTGGTATTCTGGTCCATTACTTTCTTTTTTCATAACCTTCTCCTTGAAAGATAAAAATTTACTTTTAGAATATTTTAAATACTATATCCTATTTTTTCTATGAAAATAAATTTACTATGAAGTGTAATGAATGTCAAGTAAGAATTTTGCTTTGTTACGAAAAAAAACATTTGATGTTCGATTTTATTCCACTTGCTGGTTCCTGGTGGAAAATGACTCACATATATAGTAATGCTCAATTCATTTGAAAGCTTCTGAATTTCAAATTTCCATAATCTTATTCGATAGCCGTTACTTCCTCCGCCATCAGCAGTGATCAATAAACTTGTTGCACTAGGATATCGAAAACATCCCATACCATACCACCAACGACGAATGCTTTCTACCGCAAACTCAGCTGTATCTTGGCTTATGCCTACATTAACCCATCCTTCATTTCGGGTCATGTCAAAAATACCATAGGGGCAGGCCTTTCCTTTGTCCTTATCTAGAAAATCATAAGTATTCACCAACATCGGTTCACCCTGTTTTTCCCATTCCACTCCACTGTTTTTGAACCTTCCAATATTTTCTTTTTTCTTGGCGTCAACCGAAATGACAGGTTGCCCTTGCTTTTGAAACTCCTTGACTCTTCGATTTGTAAAATGAAACTGAGCATCCCGGTCTGGGTGTTGCTTACCCTCCATTTTTTTGCGATTTGACTGCAAACTATACCCCATTTTTTGTAACAATAAATAAACCGCTTTCTGGGATATTCGGTGGCCTTTCGCTTGGAGGGCTTCTGCTAATTTATATGTGCTTTTGCATGTCCAACGCAATGGTGATTCCGGATCACCTCGGGTCAGCGGATCGATCATCATGTCAAGGTCTTTAACTATATTTGGATGCTTGTGGGTTAGACGTTTGCGTCCTCCTCCTGCCTCCCTAATGCGACCAGTACTTATGACTGTTTTATCTTTTATCTCTTTTTTTTACCGATGAAACGTGGAGAGATTTATTAAAGTCTAATCCTCCCTCTAATCCAGAATGGGTGAAAAAGTTTGTCGAATAAAATTTTGCCACATTTATCCAAGGTGTGAGATGCTGCTACCTTTTTTATTTTGGCTTTGTAACATTGAATATAAGTAGGAGTAAATAATTCAAATCTTCAGAAACAGGTCAATAAAAATTAACAGGACAACAGAAACTCCAAGAGAAGCTTCTGACTTGATTCCTCTTTAAGAGGGCAATAATCATATAAGGGGATACAAGTAATGATTTTATTTGGGAGATTCTTAAATTATCCTCTTGGTCAAATTTGACTTATTCCCTATACCGATTGTTCTTTGATAATACGATTCTATAATCTAATATAACATTCCATAAATAATATATAAAAACCAAATAATAATTTCATACATTTTAAAATTCCATCGAACAATAACCGATCCCTCGTTGACCTAATTCTTACCTTGATAAATTCGTTTCACTAATTCTTGCTCAGTTTGAACACAGATATTTCGAGAAAAATAACGTGTAATTTTTTAAAAACATTTGAATCAGAGCCAGCTAAAAACGATGTTTTGGCATAAACACTGATTTTCATTCAGATCTTTAAGGTAACCTAAGAGGTAGTATAAGACTGGAATTTTATATTTACTCCCCACCAGGATAATTTAGTTTCTTTATTTAGCCAAGGTAGCTCAAATAATATAGGCAGATGTGTTTTCTTTTT
>JBLIRR010000051.1:0-41976 GCA_049472395.1 bacterium
TGATAATAATCTTCTTTGTAAATATTATTAAATATAGTTTGCATAGCAATACCATTAAATCTAATTGCACAGGTCGATATTTTTTGAGAAGTTACTAAATACATGATAAAGAGGTTGAGAATGTTAACTTTTTCAGCATATCCCATCGCCCAGATTTAAAATATGAACGGATCATGAGCATTGCCTCAGCTGCGCCTTCTAACCAATAAATTGAGGCTCCTTTTAGACGTAAATTTACTACTCGCCGTACCGTACTTTCCATTGCACCACTCCCAATAGGCAATCCGATTTTTGAAATCTTGTCATATCGCATCCGTTTTTGGTTTCTTTCAAAATAGTTCTTTTCCCTTAATAGTTCTTTACTTCGCCTCCCCCGGCATATCTCCCGAATTGCTTTAACCACTTCTTCTATTTTCCCTCTTAAAAGTAATTTACAATACTTTTTCACCCAACGTTTCTTTTCTTTCCCTTTCCATCCCTTCCGTAACTCAGCCACCTTACTTAAATGCTCTACTGCATGATAAAAATCAACTAACTCATAAAATTGATGAGCTAACAGCCCTAACGACAGCATCAAAGTGGCTACACGATTCCATATCCATCGAGCTCCATCAGCAACAAACAATACCTTATCAGCTTTACAGATATTCAGCTTGCTCAAATAAAATTTTATCAATCCAAATATGATATCAGGACCTTTCATTGTTCCATCAATAAAAGGACAGAAGGACCTATCCATTTCACCCTTATCATTCACGGTATATATGATTAATAATTTCGGCTCTCGCCAGTCAGTTGAATATCGTTTCCTCCCCTTTTTAGTTTTAGGCCCCCGTTTGTTTTTCCGAATACGAATGCGTCCACCATCGGTAGAAATTACCACCCGGCAACCTGCTATATTTTCCGTGAATTCAACTTTATGCTCACTTAAGGCCGCCTTAGCACGTTGCGCATAGCGATGGGTAATCATCCTGATTGTATTCTCGCCAATATCAAGACCTCTATCTTGTAAAATCTGCTTAGTCTCCTTAAATGATCCTAATACAGTGGCCATACAGCTTATTTCGGAAGATAAACAGGGAGTATAATGATCATGTATACCCAATAAAAATAAGCCTGGATATAAACCAGACTGCTTTTTCTTTATTTTTTTTTACCCCTTTTAGAATAATAACTGGTCTTCACTTTTACTGGGCCACCCCGTGATGGATATATCTTAACCTCCCGCTGACCTTGATTTTTTAACTTCTTCGGCATAGAGTCAACTAACTGCTTAGATTCTGTCTTCATTTCAGGGGAATCTAAACTCTGCTGTATCTTTTGGGCTGTGATGAGCCCTGCTAATTTATCTGTAGCTTTGATTATCTCTTTCTCTATTGCCTCTAAATCCTCTGCATTTTTAATTAAGACTTTCTTCTTGGCTAACTCTTCAATATCTGTAAGCGCCTTGTGAATTTGTTCTTCAATAATGCGCAGTTGATCTCTATCTTTTGATTCATTATCTTGCATGATTATCCCCCCTTATTTTAATTCTTATAGTTAGGATAATCATCTTAATCGATTTAATAGATTTTTACCAGAGGTCAGTCAAATTTTATTTTAAAATCCTACTTTTTTAAATTGCTCCCTAGCTTTATTATTATGCAAAGATGCTTCTATAAAATTTATTTATGACTACTATTTTCCCTCTGGCGATGTCTAATAGGTGACAAGTAATTATTAAGATTAAACTAACAAAAACCACAATTAGACAATTCAATTCTAGGCCGATAAAAGGAATGGAAATAAATCTCCTTAAGCCCTCGAGTATACAGAGGTGATAAATATACGCAAACAAGGAGTATCGTCCGATCAGGAGAATATATTTAGAGGGCGCTTCTTTTAAGCGAAGTTTTAAACCTATAAAATAAAATACATAAAGCGCTGCAATTATATAAAGGAGGTACAAGAGATTATCCCTGCCGGGATCTCTGAAAATACGATACCCCCCCATGCCCAGAAAATAAGAAAATACAAGTGCCTTTAAAATATTACTATTTAAATTAATTTCGTTTGCTAAAAGAGCATTAATTATACCAGAAATTCCGCAGAGCACATAGATACTATTTGTATTAGTTTCTATAATTTCTATACTTACTAGAATGAATATGAAAATAATAAGGCAATTTAAAAAATATTTATTTTCTCTTTTTAGTAGAGGAAGAAATAAACAGGAAAAAAATAATAGATAACTAATTGGTAATAATATTTCAAAATATGAGTTTCCACTACCAATAATGTAATATCTAAAAATAATATGTCTTAAATATTTAATAAAAAAAAATTTATTAGAATAAAAAAAACCAATATTAGCAAAAAAGAAAATAAAAAATATTTTCAATCCTCGTATGAAAAGTCTCTTACGTATTCCGGGTAAGCCTTGTACATATCGATCTAAATAGTGATAACTTATCAAAAATCCTGAAATATAAACAAACCCACCCGATACAAATTTAGCGGGAGATGTTATCCATCCACTGTGAGAGAAGAACTTAACAAATGTATGGTATATTACCATTGTTAAGACCAATAGGCCTTTAACGAAATCCAGTTCGAGAACTCTTGTGTGTTCACTGAATTGCATAATTCTGTACTCTAATCCCCTGAAAGATTTTTATTTACAAAGGCTACCCGAAATTTGAAGTGGGTAATTCTTACTTTTGCTAATGTTATCAATAATTTCTTCTATTTCATGGCATAGTTTTTTTTCGATTTCTTCCTTTTCAGTAAGGGCAACAAAAGAAAAAAATATCATTTGAAGATAATAATTAGTTAAAGGAGTAGAACCAATAAACATTACAAAAATAATTATATTTATCAGGAAACTATATATCGCCATAAGATTATTTTTATCCAATCTAATTTTGTAAAAGGTATCAAGCAACAATTTTAAATAAAACAAAACTGTGATAATGAGTCCATAAATTCCAGTGGACATCAGTGAGGCAATTATTTGCCCATGCGGACCGACATTTCTGCCAAGTCCAAATATTTTTTCAATAAAACTGGATCTTTCAAATTCTTTAATCGCCTTTTTCCATAACCATACTCTTCCCGCACCTAACGCATCAACATTAATATAATGCTTATTACTTTTAATGTGTTGAATATAGGCCATCTCTTTAGAAAATCTTTTGCGACAAATTGATTGGATTTTAGGCGAAAAAATAAATAATCCTAGAGCTATAGAAATAATAATCATTGTTATAAAATATTTACGCCATAAGAAAGCATAAACGATTAGAATGGCAATAATACTTAAAATTACGTTTCTCGACATCGCAACATATAAAGTGATAAGACATAGTGTTAATAGTATATATTTATAAATTAAATCAATTCTGTTCTTAATAATTTGAAGTGATGGCAAAATAATAAGAATTCCGAACAAAGCCATTCGTGAATATTTACCCACATCATGGTAAAATCCAATTATATAATAATCCGCTGAAATATTTGTACCTTTTCCAGTTATTAATTGATACGATACCATAATCATTACAATAGATACCGCGCATAGGATAGCTTTAATAAACCTGTCCTCGTCATTACTATTAAAGAAATTAATAATTAAATTGTAACTAGCATATCCACATAATATTTTCAATAAGAATTCAAGTGAATTAGTCGATGGCTTCCTTTCAAGAATCAATCGTACTAACGGAATTAGATACGCTAATAAAATAAGAATAAAAAATTTATTATATTTTCCCCATATCCATTCTCCATTTATGTTTTTTTTAATTAAGATAAATATGAAGAGTATTGGGAAAATACCTGTAAAAATATCAACAATGCTAAATCCAGAGATACGAAATGACCAGAAAATATTTATAATAGGTGATGATGCAATTAATAATAAAATAAAATTTTTTGGATTTGCAAGGAAGAATGTTAAAAAAACTAAAACTCCAAGAATTATATAACCAAGTATTAAATTATTCATAATTAGTATAAATAGGTGAGTTAGCTGATGGAAATAATATTTAATTTCTTCATATAATAAAATATTGAATATGCAGCATATATAATAAGGAATTGATCAATTGGAACTCTTAGTCGCGTGAATCCATAAATTATCGTATGCATAACTGAATAACCGATAAAAATTAATAAAAAAATAGAATGGGTGCGCCAACAATATCTCGTAAGCCATATTCCAAGTATACCAAGAAGCAGAATTGGCAAATACGAAATCGTATAAACAATACGCCGTATCTTGAATAAAAAAGATTCAGTGCTGCGAGGAAATGGAATAGGATTAAAATTCCACGACCAAAATTTCATAAATTTTATCGGCATCATTTTGAAACTTTGCCAGGGATTATTGATTATAAAGGCTATGGCTTCATTAATAAATATTTTATATTCTTCTATTTCTTTAAAAATAGAAGAATGATAATTTCTTTGCCTTACTCCTTTGAGCGATGGTACCTTTTCGTCTAAATCCTTTCGCATTTTGTCAACACTTATATTGTTATTAATTATTTCAAAGCTATCATCATTGTAGCCAAACCATATCTCAATAGCGCCACGAGTAGTAACAAAAAATTTGCCCGTTAGAATATAATTTCTATAAAGCCAAGGAATTAGAATTAATAGACATCCAAATAGTATGATAATACTGCTTTTAATCGCCCGCGAATATGGTAAATTCATAAAGAAATATATTAAAGCAAAGCAAAATATTGAAATAGCAGAGAATCTCGTTAATAACGTTAATCCCCAGCAGCAACCACATGCCAAAATCGCCCAAAAGTTTTGATTCCTGCAACTTAAAATTATTAAATATATTGATAAGGCAAGAAAAAAACAGAATACTATTGTATCACAAACTGAATTACAAGAAACTATATAATAAGGATAGAATAAAACTAAAAACATAGAAATAAGAGAAATTATCTTATTATTTAATACTATTTTAGCTATATAGTATATAATAATTCCATTTATTATATTTATAATTGATTGTAATAAAGCCACAGCGAACCATTTGTTATTCATCAGATAATAAGCAAATGCAACAAAAAGGGGATAGATCGGTTCATGGTTTGCAGTTGGACTACTAGGAACCTCACTAAATTCATGTAACTTAATGATATTTTGGGCAATTGAATTTATAGTATGATATCTATTGCCCCGATTAAAGAAGGAGCTTTTCATTGTATATGCAATTCCTATTCGTAGAAAAAAGGAAAAGAATAAAATCGCAACGATCAAATAAAATTTGCTCTGTTTATCAGATAGAATAAAGATTGCTTTACCAGACTTTTTTAAAATTTTTTTTCTAAAGTAGTTCACTAAACACAACATTCAATCGATGAATAAACTTATCTTCTGTGAACATTGATGCTAGGCGCAAACGACCCTTTTTACCCATTTGAATCCTTAGATTATTCATAGTAATCAAGATTTCTATCTTCATTACAAGCGCGTAAATATCTCTCTTTGGTACTATAAAACCTGTTTCACTATCACATACTGTTTCTGCGATGCAGCCATGATCAGTTGAGATGACGGGTAATCCGGTAGCCATTGCTTCCAGTATAGCCCACGGTTGCCCCTCATTTTTAAAATAGGTTGGCAATACAAAGATATCAGAATTAGCCAAAAGATCTATTTTGCCTTTACCCTTGACTGTTCCAACGAATTTAGCAATATTTTTCAATGAATGCTTTTCAATATATTTTAAAGTCTCTATTTCATCTGTCTTATTAATCCATTTTCCTGCAAAGGTGCAATCTATCCGGTATTTTTCGGACAAAATCCTTATTGCCTGCAAAACTTCACCAAAGCCTTTTGTTCTGTGAAGATTAGAAAGAAAACATATTCTCACCTTGCCATTCGTGCGTTTCTCTAACGTGGCTACCTTAAATTTCAAAGGATCAATTCCATTTGGCACTACATAAATCTTTTCAGGAGGAATGAGACCGCTAAATATATACCTAAGGCTTTCTCCCAAAACGATCATCCTATCTGCGAATGATAGAGACTTCTTAATAAACCATCTCGCCGGCAGGCAGGAATTTTTATAAAACGTTCTAAAATATGCGCCCCTTAAATGGAGCACAATCTTAACCTTACAAAGCGCGCAGATACATATAAAAATCCCATCCCGTAAATATCCTTTAATATTCTGTGATATAGGGATGTAGATTATAGCAGGGCGAAAAATGAAGATTAGCCATACTAGCTGACATATATGTTTTAAGGCCAGGTATACATTTATAATATCTAATTTTCCAAAATTAAGGTTTTCTCTTCTATCACTCGTATTTAAATATAAAAGATTAAACTCTTTCTGTAGTGCTGAATTCAATATTATATGTGTGGCATTTGCCACGCCGTAATAAGGAGGCGGTGTGGGTCCTATAATAAGGATTTTAGTCTTCTTGGTGGAATTAGAATGAGCCACTATTAGTATGCTCTACCTTATGGATAATTATATAAAAAATTATAGTTCAAAATCTGTGAAAATCAGACACTGGCTATAGGCTAGGGATTAAGCTATTGGTCAAATTTAAACCACAGCTCATAACTGCGTTCATGAAACCTTCCGCGCTCTTATGAATATTTACTGAATTATTAATGATTTCCAATGAGTATTTGCTCATTTCCTCTCGTAATTTCCTGTCCAGGCAAAGCTTTTTTATCCGGTGTGCCAATCCCTCTATATCGTAAGGATTTACAATAAATCCATTTTTGCCATCCTTCACAACATCCATGGTGCCACCGGCAAATTTTGAGGCAATAATAGGCAAACCGGCAGCAGCAGCTTCAACCAAAACCAGACCAAATAATTCTTTTATTGAGGGGAATATAAAAATATCAGCTTGAGCATAATAAGAGGGAAGTTCTTTTTTTTGTATAAATCCATAAAAGGTGACATTTGACAGATTCAGTGATCGTACTAATTTTGTATAATAACCACGGGCAGGTCCATCCCCAACTATATCTAGTTCTACCAAATCAGATTCAATATGATTCAGAGCCTTTATAACAAATTCAAGCCCTTTTCGATGCTGCAGATACCCCACGAACAATAATTTTATTTTGTTCTTTGGATTTAATTTTTTATTGTGCCTAAGAGTACGCACTCTATTTTTAAAGAATTTAGTATCCACACAGTTAATAGCGATGTTAATTTTATCTTTACTGGCACCTATGGACTGCAAATAAGATTGTGCCGCCGTACCATATGCCACAAGGGCAGATGTGTGCTTTATTAATTTTTTCCTGATATATGTGCGTCCTAGCCTCCCAAACCTCTGAGCATATAGTGACTCGGTTTCACCAGACCATATAATAAATGGGATATTATGATGATATGCAAAAATAGCGCTTATCATGGCAGACATATTATAGCCTACAATTACGAGGCATGTTGGATTTAACGCAGCTATTCTTTTCGTCAATCCCAAAGGCAGTGTCAATGCTTTCTCATATCCAACGTGAATCTTGGGCAAATTTAGAATTGTATAGGCAAATTTCGCCTCTTCAATGACATCTTTCCATTGTCGCCTTTTATAAGTAAGCATTTCAAACACAACATGAAATTGTTGGTTGAGCGATGTAAGTTTTTCTGAAATCAAATTGAACAATGGGACGCGGTAAGGTGTTGGAATATTTGTGATTAATACAACCATGTGATCTTATAAAAAATTCTATATAAATTAATGTTAAATATTAATTTCAGTGCATAAAATTTTTTTCTGTAAGCTTCCAAAAGACAACAGTCCCATTATTTCATAATGTAAATTAATATTACCCGCGAGATATTCCTCCCAGGTCTTTTTGATTTGTTCTAAATTAAAAATTGAAGAAGGAAATATCGATTCATCCTTAATTAGTGTGTCCATGTAATCTTTATACTTTTGATCCTTACGATACATTTCACGCAAAATGAGCCAAGATCCTGACGTCTTTATTTTAGGCTTATTACCATTATTGCGAATAAATCCTCTACGCACTTTTCCAAGGAAAGGACGTGTTTTCTTTGTGAAATCCTTTAGTTTGTTAAAACACAGCGGTGGCAAGAATGTATTTGCATCAGGTATCAGACTTAATTTTTTGTTTAAATGGTATAATATCCATGTATGTAGAACTCCCGCTCCTCTTATGCATGAAGGAATTTGTAATGATAAGTCATTGAGATCATTGTCAAAACAAATGTTTCTTTCCTTCGCTAATGGCCATATGCAGGTGAGCATATTATAGGTAGGTGTAATACTTACATCTGCCCAGCGCAGAAATGTGTCGAGACAATCAGCATAATCTTCAGATACGCCCGCTATCATATCATAATAATTTTTCATAGCATATCTGTATTGTTCTCTAAAAGAGTCTAAAAATATTTTATTAAAATGTATTCCAATGCGACTTCTATCTTTAATCGTAAAAGGAACAGAAGAATACAAAAAATTTATTATATTGTCCGGACTAAAATTCGCCTTTATTCCTTTGGGTATACTGAAATAATGTTTAT
Source organism: bacterium (assembly GCA_049472395.1). Classification (GTDB taxonomy): domain Bacteria; phylum SZUA-182; class SZUA-182; order DTGQ01; family JBLIRR01; genus JBLIRR01. Next base: position 8,525 of record JBLIRR010000051.1, read on the forward strand.
TAAAATTTTCCAGTAGATCACCCAATAGAAATTCCGCTTCAGGGTGAGCAGAACAGATAGTGTGCACCGGAACTATAAAATGCGCATGGTAAGTAAAAAAATTGCCCGCGCTGATTAATGCGGCAGCATCAATTGTATCACTGTACCAATAGGGAGTACGAATTATTCTATGATTTTTAATACCGATTGTGTGTGCAACAAGAGACGCTAATCGTGATTCTGCATTAGGCACTGTGCATAATGTCACACTGCGCAGAGGGTGCCCTATTGCTGCTGCAGCAATTCTGGAATCTAATCCGCCACTGAGAAAAAGATATGGTCTCTTACACACATTCATATAACGCCTCGCCGAATTCACTAACGCATTTGCAATATGGCGTCCCCATACTGATTTGGATAATCCGTTCACCGTCTGATACTTTCTCCTCCACCAATATGTGATGACTGCTTTATTATGAGGTGATAAAATTGCTTTTTGACCGGCTAACAGTGCATTAATACTATGAAATAATCCATTACTTCCTAAATGCCTGGCAGAATATAAAAGTGACCAAAGTCCTACCGGATTAATTTTTGGCGTATTTTTAAGCATGACTGCAACAGCGGAAGGGAAATTTCCTATAATCCATGATCCGTTCTCTTCTGCACACCACACAGACCGGGATGCAAAACGATCTGTAAATATAGTTGCCTGATTATACTTTGTGCTATAGAACAAAATGCTGAAAGAACCATTTAATTGTTGAACTATCTTATCACCATGTTTATCCCATAGGTATAATAATCTCTCTGCAACTTTATCCTGTGTGTTTGGTGTTTTGCCAAAATAGCCTAAATCAGTTATGACTCCTGATAAAACAAGTAGGGAATCATCATCTGCACATTTTATATATATATCAGGGGATTTTTCTCCGGTCCATCCCCAACGAATGATTTTTATGTGAGACTGATATTCAGATACATTTACCCGCAGCGCGGGCACACCACTTACAGCAAACTTCTTTTTTAACCTTTGCAGTCGATTTTCAAAAAGTGAAAAATCGCCAATTTCTGCGAGCCATCCGCTCATCTCTAATTCCACCCTTTGGGGAGTTTGAATTCTAAAGATGGAGGACCTATATTCGAACCAGAAAAATCATAGCCGTTATCCTTAATGAGCTTCCATCTTTTAATGCTGCTTCCCTTAGAAATAAACTTAAATGAATTGCAGTCTAATCCCACATATTTTATAGCCAACGCATCTACACAAACAGGATTGAATCCACCGAAAATCATTGAGGTGGTGACGGCATCGCCATTCATTGGCGCAGCGCCCTGCTGTGAAATAATGCCATCAATAAGACCAAAGTTGTGTCTTTGTGGTATATCCTGCATTCGGCCCTCTTTATCCGCATATATTGCTATTCTGTTTAAATCAAGAATAGTACGCCAAATGGTATCATTCCCTTTCCAATTGCCATGTTCTATGTGTTGTCCGACCAATACTCCCTTTTTCTGTAACCAATCCCGCAATGATTTAATGCCGGGCAATTTATGTAACTGTATACATTTTTTAAGTTTCGTATAGGACTTTCGCGCAAAAACATAATGTGATGCAGGATAATATGGAAATGAATCCCCCATAGGTGGCGGACCTGGGCGGTGATGGGGCATACAATTCTTTTCATAGACCATGCCGACCATATTTTTCAAGGTCAAAGACATCCCCGCTTTACAGTGGCTTTTCATTTTTGCCACATTAATAATTACATCTGCGTTCAATATCGTTTTTGATATGATGTATCTATGAGTAGCCTGATTATGATAATCATCTGTTGCGCTTTTTCCTATATATTTGGGATTTATATGATCCACAGTCGGATCAGCTAAGGTATAGTAATGAATATCAGGATTTTCATCGAATTCAGCAAATAAACTATCTTTGCCAAGATCAATTGTCACATACCCAAGAGGATCGCCCTCTGAATCCTCATAACAACAATCACTATTATTATTTTCATGTAAGATTCGTGGCCTAAGATCAAGGATTGTAATACCGTTATAGCCCCTTTTGGTAAGTTCATCGGCCATTTTTTGAATACCGGTAAACTCCATTAAAACATTAAAATCAGCCCGTTGTATAGGATTATCCGCGATAATAATAGACCCTTTTCCATCTAAAGCTAAATATACATAATCAATAATAGGCCTCAGCATAGAGCCGTGTGTAATGGTGCTATATAAAAAATTATCACCTAAATAATGCCTATGAGTCACAAGATTTGGCTTTATTAAAACATTATCTCCCTGTTTCACAATATCTTTGAAAGGATTCCATTGAGAAGTTCCGATATTTTCCGGATCTAATCCCAATTTCATTAAAAGTTCCCTTACCATTGGGTATACCTTATTGTTTCTATTAATACTTTTAATGAAAGGTAACTCAGGATATATTTCGGGAGGATCAAATGGAACTTCAAGACAATAATGTGTAACAAATTGATTATGAATATATGAAGCTTTATTTGAGAAAAAAGTATGGTCTTTCATCTTTGCATATTGTCTTCAAGGGTAGGATGTATATTATGTAATAGCTTAGTTGCCACATCATGCACCTCATCAACAGTAATATGTTCTATTTTCTTCTTTTTAATTACAATATGTTGGCTACCATAAGGCCCTGTGGCCAACTCATTGCTTCGTCCCCCGAATAAAGCAATGATAGGAATATTAAACAGTGTGGCAATATGCATTAATCCGGAATCATTGGATATGAACATCTGACAAAAATGTATCGCGCATATAGTGCCATCCAATGTGAACTTTCCTGTTACGTTAATAGGCATACATGATACGCTCCCGATAATCCTCGATGCCAAATTCTTTTCTTCAGGGCCGCCAAATACCAATATCTGCACATTTCTTTTCTTATTTAATTGATTTATTAAATGTGCAAAATTTTCCGCAGGCCATCTTTTAAATGCCCATGTTTCCTTGCAGCCCGGATGAATGCCTATTGTAATTTTGTTATTTACATACCCTAAATTTTTTAATATGTTTGCCACCCTATCCAATGTCCTACCAGGCAACCTCACACTCTTTCTTAATTTTTTTATAACTGGAACATCAATCAATGATAGTAATGATAAATTAGAAAGAGCATTATTCATACTGGAATCAATCCCTGCCCTTTTATTAAAAAGAAGATCATAGTTCCTATATTCTTCTTTATGGGGCGTATTATGTTTAATACGAATAGGGATTCTCAAGATTATTGGCAAAAAAGCATATCTAATTAAATTTGATGGTAATGCTCCAATATAATAGTTGAATTTCAGTCGCTCTAATTTGTAGATTGATTTTATTACATGTGCTAAATTGAAAATTTTATATTCAATAATAAAATAATCTTTGATATCAGGACAAAAGTATGCAACTGCGGCAGTTAATCTGTTCACTAGTGCGTAAACTTCAAAACCATCCACGCTTAATGCGTGAATCATCGGCAATGCAAGAATAGAATCCCCTATTCCGGAATTTATTTGGACTAAAATCTTTTTATTAATCCGCCTGCTATCCTGTCTTTCCAGATGAGATTTAAAAAAGAGATTAAAAACAATAAAGGTAAAAGATTTAACCACTCTTTTAGGAAAGACCATGCTATCCCCATTATGGGAAATATCTCTAATCTTATTATTAAACAACCTGATACTTTATTAAACTTTTAAGTAAACACTTTTTTATAGTATAAAATTTGGCCTTTTTCTCTAAGCTAGATCCCATTGTTAAGTAAGACATATGTAAATCTTTATGCGCAGAAATAAACTCATTGTATTTATTTAATAAATCAACACGCAGCTTAATAACCGCTGGGACATTATGCTTTGACACACAAGAAAAATATTTTTGGTTTCGTACAAATAAGTTGTCTTTTGTGCCAATTAATAATAATAAAAGTATCAATTCCTTGGGAAGGGTAATGATTGATAAGTCATTCACATGCCGTGCTATCTTTTTTTGTGCCTTAAATCGCAGTTTCTTTAGAAAAAAAAAGGGATTTCTTACGGTACTTATGCTGCTTTTGCTATCACCATTATATTTTATAATTTGTAACGAATTTGGATAAATATAATAAGCTTCCGGATGTTCATTACAAATATTGTCTATTCTAAATAAATTTTTTGATCGTAAAGCAAGATTATTAATAATTTCTAATAATACATTTACTCCTTCGTATAAAGCAGAATATGTATTTTTAATTTGTTCATCCTTTGAAAGAGAAAACCAGGATCTTCGCAGAGACCCTATTTGGATTATAAATTTATCCCATCCATTGCCTTCACAGGTATCTATAACCTTATTCATCAAAGAAATATTATGCTTGATGGAATTTAATTTAAGAAGCATCTTTCTTAAACTAATGCTATTCCCGCATGTGGTCTGATATATAATATCGCTCAACCGCCCAATCGCTGCTTCATAGCATAAGAGCGCGCATAATTGAAGATTATCTAAAGATAATTCAGGTTCAAGAAATTGATAATTTTTCCCAGTAAGTTTCCTTATATTATTCGCATAAAAAAAATAGGGAAGATACACAAAGAGATCTTCTGAGATAATAAATGGAGGATGTATAAATAAATACTGATTTAATGTAGTTAAAAAATCATTATCTTTGGATGATAAAGCCTCGTTCTCTTTAAGAACAAGGACCAAATCCAGATCTGATATCCCAGGATCATTTATGCCCCCTATTTGATAAATAGCTGAAACAGTTGGGTGTGTACGGAAATACTTTACGAATTCCTGAATATTCTGTTCATATTTCTGTAAAGCTATTTGCTGGGGGAAATCTATAAATGTAAGATTATCAGTATTCAAGCTTACTGGCATTAAGTCCGCTTAATTTGAAAAGATATATTGTAAAATCATACATTTCATGTAACAAATTGGGATTAAATAGTTTATGACATAATGGATACTTCTGGTATATCAGCCTAGCCACATATGGAAATAAGAGAGGATTCTGTTTATTAATTATTTTCATAATCGTATTTTTATATGAAGAAGTAAATTGCCTCCAATTTTTTCGAATTGAGCTTACCTTCTGCACGCATTGCCATTCCTTATCGCCAATCCTTTTTCTTAATACTTCAAATGATTCTTTTTTAGAAACATATTCTCCTTTTAATTGTAAAAAAAGTACGGGCAGTATCATAAAATGACTTAAAAATCCTTTCAAATAATATAAAGAGTTGAGTCTATTAACATCCTTAGTAGCATAACGACGGATTATTTGAATAGACTCTAAAAAACGAAGTTCAATTTCGTCTTTAGAATCTCTAATTGAAAAAACCAGATTCATTCCTTGCCCCAAAATACTTGTTGATAATCTAATAGCTGGCAATGGCAAAATAGCCTGGTTATAGCATTTCAAATCTGTTTCCATTAAAAAAAAATGGCCATGATGTTGTAAGGGATCAAACTCATATAAGAATTTATTGCTTTTAATAAAAAGCCTCGCTAATTTTTTTATTTCTTTGGCATTTTCTAAAACTTCTTTTTTAATTATAAAGAGCGTATCTAAATCGCTGTATTCTGTATAATCCATAGAGGACACACTGCCATGTAAATACCCATCCACAAGATATTGTGCTAAATTTGTTGTGGTATATTCGCATAATCTATTAATAGGGGCTAATTTAGGTCCGATGAAAATTATTTTATTATATTTTTGAGATATATTAATATTTGCCTTTTTAAGTGCATATGTAGTATCATTCACATTTTCATTGAACCATTTTATTGAATTGGCTAGAATACAATTTAATGGATCCGAATATTTTATATTACAGGTACTGCATAAAATCTTTTTTGATATTGTAAGCTCCTGATTTACATCTCTATGAAATTTATTAATAATTGGATAAAAAATCTTACTTAAATTTGATAAATAAGTACCACTAAAATATAGTGTAAGAAGCCTGTGTATTCTATCTTGAATATAGCACAGTTCATACAGGTCCAAAGGCTTTCTATCACGGTACATATTCATTAAACTTTACTTTCAATAAGTTACTTGAGAATTTTCTTCCATTTTCTTTTTATATTGGATTTTTCGTACATCGTCCGATAATACCAATATAGATTTCCTTGTTTTATTAATAATCTTAAATCCTTTATTGCCAATTAAAGACGAAAATAGATAAATATACACATTTAATCTAAAAGGATTGTATACAATAGATTTCCAGAACCTATTTTTGGCTAATCCCATGTTGTTTTCCTTTAAATAATTCTTACCTGCATAAAAATAATAACCTGCGATTAAGCGTTTTTTATTCTTCTTTATAATTGGATTATCATTATATTTTTCTAACAATATCCTCAAGCATTTCAAATAGTAATATTCTCTTTCCTTTGCAGGGCTCCTTCCCAGTCTATTAGCAGGTATATGTTGCCTTACCATAGTTAAAGGTTCTTTTATTCCATATATTTTATATTTCATTGCTATTCTTATTGAAATTTCCCTATCTTCAGACATTTTAAGGGAGGTATCAATATAGCCAACTTCCTCAAAACAAGTCTTTCTAAGTAACCATGTCTGTAAATAACCACACATAGCCTTCCATAATATAACTTTTTGGGGAATATAACCCGATAGAAATTGTTGCGAACTAAAAGCTACCCTAATGAATTGGCCATTGCTATTGCAGTAGGCAATATTGCTATAGACTAAAGCTATATCTTCATACTGATTTAAAATCTTTACTTGTTGTTCTAATTTTTGAGGCAGCCACATATCATCAGAATCAAGAAAAGCAATATATTTTCCCTTCGCATTTTTGATGCCTGTATTCCGCGCTGCGGCGACCCCCTGGTTTTCTTGATAAATATATTTTATTCTATTATTATAATTAATAAGTATTTTTTTTGTATTATCAGTCGAGCCATCGTCAACAATAATTATTTCAATATCATGATATGTTTGCGATAGAACGCTATCTATAGCATGCGTAATAAATTGTGATCTGTTATAGGTTGGTATGATTACACTGACCTTTGGATTTTTACTGCTTTTCATTTAGAATCTATATAACCCAAACTTATTAAACGTTTCTTTATTTCTTTATCATCTATTTTTTCTTCAATAGCATCCTTAGATCTAAAATTTTCATAAAATTCTAGATTGTATTTCAGCAATTCTGATACCTTCTTTTTTTCTTTTTTCAAATAATTTTTTTTCTCATTGGGATCTATCTTTAAATTAAAGAGGTGAGAAGCTTTTGGATTTTCAGCACTATGATCCGTGATTAATTTCCAATTTTTATATATACAGGATATTTTCCATGGTATAGATTTGCTCCTTCCACAAGAAAAAACCGGATAATGATCAGATTCCGAATTAAATAGGTTTTCTTTTCCTTGAAAATCATTGGGGATATGTATATTTAAATGGTTAAGTATTGATGGAAATAGATCAATATGACTTATATTCTTTAAATATATTTTTTTATTTTTTTGATTAGACAGTTTGATGATCAACGGCACTTTTATTAGCTCATTGTAAATATTAGCGGCCGCATGCTCAAAAGAATCATGTTCCATGAAGGCATCACCATGGTCAGAAGTTAAAATAATGATTGCATCATCATACCATCCCTCATCCTTAAGCCAGGAAAATAATATATTTAAATTGTAGTCAATATAATTAACACACGCTAGATAAAGTTTTTTAACTATTTCTAAATCTTTAATATTTAGGTCTTTTTTCTTCTGATGTATATTCTCTTTATTCATATAAATTCTTTTCGCTTTAATAATATCCCTCCAATATCTTAGACTGGAATCATCCGGATGAAAGCTCTTTGGGGGTTTTAATGTTCCATGCGTATCCATAAAATGCAACCACATAAATATATTTTCACTTTTTTTCAGTGACTTAAGTCTTTCTATTGCAAATGATACGATCTTATAGGAATCGACTCCAGGAAGCTTATTTAGAAAAATTGCCTTGCTGTAAGAGATAAATTTCGTGATAATATTCTGCTTCTTTCCATTCAAAAATGGAGAATCGAAAGATTTTTTGTATATATTTGAATCTGAAATAAAATCATAAAATTTATTAAAACCAACATTGTAGTTAAAATAAGATGTTAAATATGGATTAGCAGCTTGGATTCCAATAGTTTTATAACCCTCATTTTGGAATATATTGGCAATACTAGGTCTGCGAACATCGAACTTGTTGTTTGGCTGACTAATGCGGTAATATGAGCCTAAAAGAGAGGGAAAAGAAAATGGTGTTCTATTCCCCGTAGCATATGCATTTTTAAATATATGGGAGTTATCAGAAAGGCGGGATATAGTAGGTGTATAGGAATTTGAGTTAAGAATATAATCATGTCTTAGACAGTCAATGGTTATCAAAAGGATAATCATTTGTATTTCCTCTTAATTTTATATTTTTTTATAATCATTAGACATCTCACACTGATAAATGTGGCAATGAAATATTTATATACCTTTAATTTAAATGGATAATGTATAATCGAATTACGCATTTTTAACCGCGCTTTAGTAAGATTCATTTCTTTAAAATATCGTATGCCTACTAAAAAATAATAATGTGAAATCACCTTTCTTTTAGTCCTTTCATCCACCAGTGATCCACTCTCTCTGAAAGTTTTATTGAGAAATTTAAACCAATAATATTCACTTAATTCTGCTGATTTCCCAGAAGTTCTTGGTAAAGCATGAATTCTATTAAGATAGAGAGGTTCTTTTATTCCATATATTTTATATATCCTTGCTATTTTTAGTTCCATTTCTCTACCTTGCGCCATCTGAAAGTCTTCATCGAAATATCCTAATGTGTCAAAACAACTCTTCCTAATTAACCACGTGGCCAGAAGACAGGGTGTGTCAGCTAAAAGGCATTCCTTAAAAGCATAACCAGAGACAAACTTCGTGGGCTCAAATCCCACTTTTAAGTACTTCCCATTATTATCAATATAGATTATATTAGTATATACTAAGGCAATATCTTTATGATTTATTAAAATATCAACTTGTTTCTCTAATTTTTGAGGCAGCCACAAATCGTCAGAATCATGAAAAGCAATATAATCACCCTTTGCAGCTTTAATTCCCGTATTTCGTGCTGCAGAGCCGCCATGATTTTCTTCATGGCGAATATACCGAATTCGAGTATCTTTAATTTTTTTTACAATTTCTTCTGTATTATCTGTTGAGCAATCATCGACAACGATAATTTCAAAATTCTTATAGGTCTGTTCCAACACGCTTTTAATAGCTTCATCCAATAGCTTGGCGCGATTGTAAGTTGGAATTATTACACTTACAAATATCTCTTCATTCATTTTGAGGTAGCATCCCTCTTTTTTTATTCCTGCTAAATAACCGCTATACATATAAATAATTATATATCATAAATACTAAGGAAATATTTTCCTTTTTTAATATAATTTGACAATTTTAAAAATATAATACAAATAACTATTAAAATTTGTATTTTATTGGATTACAATTTTATGAATAGTTAAATTAATAGGATGGATAGATTCAAAATAAATAATCCAGATCAAATTAATTAAATTTTGCTTCATTGATGGCCATGTAATTATTACAAGCGATATGATAAGGACTATGATTATATTTCGTAATATATTCTAAAAATTTATCAATAGTTCTTTCCTCTGAAAACTGCTTAGGATCAGGACAAAGATATCTATCAAGTCCTTTTCTCAAAATTACTGTATTAAAAAATGCTTTAAGGCCTTTTACTACGTCATCTTCTTTTTGGCCAAGCAACCCTGGATGCTCCCTGCCAACAATATCAGCTATTGTGCCATTCTTAGGAGAAAATAATAGCAACGGCTTACCAGAAATTGCATAATCGCAAAATTTAGAAGGCAAAAAAATACCCTCTTGTAACACGGCCTCAATAAGCAAGAGTGCATCTGCATTTTGCATCTCTTCTAAGCTATTTTCATATGACACTGTGCTTTGAAATTTAACTATATCTGCGAATTCCGACTTTGCAATCTCTTTGCGCTCATATTCTTTCACTTTACCTAAAAACCGTAATTCCACATCAAGAATTAAGGAAGTATAACTTTCGATAGCTTTTTTAAAACATCTTATAAATATATCCATGCTTCTTCCGGCATGAATCCTTCCCGCATGAAGGATAACTAGTTTCTTTTTTTCAAAAATACTTAGGCTACGTTGTTTTGCACTATAACCAATGTGGGGTAGAATTATGTTATTCTTATATTTAATACCGAATTTTTTTTCTATATAAAGTAAAAGCCTCTTGGACGGGAACATCACAAATGTTGCATCAGATAATGTTTTTCTCATTATTTTTTCCCTCCAAAATTCCATATACTTAGATTTTTTGTTATTATAAGGCGGAGGATAAAGAGAACTAGGGTATGGATCGTTTAAGGCTGCTATCCAGGGCACACCATACTTCTTATAGAGCGACCATCCAACAAACAAACTCTTATCTGCAACATCTCTTGATACAATAAAATCATATGGATTTATTTCATGTTTTTTCTTTGCCAAAGCTAGCGCTGAAAGACCCCAAAATGATGCACCTGGGTTCATATTATTTATCTTTATAATAAAATTTTTAATTTTTTGTTTAGTTGTACTTAGTGGAGATTTTAAATATATTATATTTGAATTATTATTAAAGATATTCCATATGTATGAATTATCTATTCGCCATCCACCATTATTTCCAGTTGTGATAACGTCAACGTCATGGCCATGGGCGATAAGTGCCTTGGTAAATTTGCCCACACAAATTGATTCCGGTGATAGAATAGGAGGGAATATTGTTGAAGTTAAAAGAATTCTCATGAAGAAATTTTATAAATATTATTTATGCCTATTTTTGTGTATATACTTTTTCATCCTGCGTGCTTATAACACATCATATTTATTCCACATTGTCTAATTGCACATCCTATTTAATAAACGTAACTATATAAATATGTTTAAATTATATCCTTAAGTATTTTTCCGGCTCTCTGGGCATCTTCCTTAAATTTTAAAAAAGAGCTAGACAGTTTTTCACGAATTATCTTCCTATTTTCAATCAGCTCCACTATCTTTTGAATAATATCTTCTCTTTTAAAATCTTGGAGGGGAATGACCCATTTTCCATTTCCATATACATATTTAGCCATACCTTTTGCTTTCGCACTATATGATAAAAAAAGACAAGGGACACCCGACGATACTCCAGCTATTGCACAATGCATGCGTGCAGCAAGCAAAACGTCACAACGTGATATTAACCTTTTAGTTCGTCTTGCGCCTAATGATGGCGGAAGGAGGGCTACTCTATCCTGCAAGTTATTATTCTTAATTAAAGATTCGTAAATATTGAAAAGATAGTTATAATCATCATCGTTTTTCTGCTGTGGACAAATAACGTGTGGAACTAATAGAATATTCACATCAAGAACGTTAATGATCTTTCGCAGAATTTCTATTTGTTCCTTTCTCACTTGGTCAATCATGTTTAGCCCAAAAACATATTTAACTGATAATGGACTTAAATTTACCCCCAAGACTGGCTTCGTACTATCTGGAAAGGGAAATCCATTATCTCCTTTTGTAGCTAACATTAAGAAGGCTGGATCGGCTACTCTAACGACATTTTTAAGTATTCCAAGGCTCTTGAGATAATCGATCGTATCTTGCTCCCTTGCTGTAATAAGAGTTGTATTTTGGAGTATACGTTTAAAAATTGGGACAGCAGAAGGCCAATCATCAAATGGCCCTATAGAAGCTCCCCATAAAATAAATTTTTTTTTTGAAGAAATGACGCGGTTAGCGAAATCTACCTGTGTAAAATTTTTTTTTGAAGAAAATTGAGGAGGAAGCGTAAAGATATCACCACCAATTGATATTATACAATCACTTTTTCTAACCCATCTTAGTGATTCACGATACACCCATTTATAAGGCAAATGACATCGCCATAGGGAATGCCCCATTATTCGCTTTAACAGACGAAATGATAAATGATCAACAACTTCAATATTACAATCAGCCAAGGCCTGACGATCTTCTATAGGCCGTCTTGAAGCATATCTTATTTTGCACTCTGGCCAAATTGTACGTAAGATTATAACGGTGCCGCGAACGATAGCCTCGCATCCATAATTATAGACACCACCTATTCCATGAAGTAAAAAATGTGGGGATTTCAAATCAAACCTTTCATTTTAATAACTACTAATAACTATGTTCTAAAAGGACCTTACGTATTACTAAAATAACTTTCAATGAAAAGGATTGTCCAAGAAAAAATACTTTAACGAGAGAATGGCATAGGAATTTTGCGCCAGGAAAAGATCAATTTTACTTCGCACTTGGGTCTGTTTTTTAAACTGCTAGTCAAATCCATCATTCTATTATGCGGATATTATATTACTGGATAAAGACATAAATAGTATAAAATTAACAATATATAGAAATAGTTATAAGATTTTAATTAAAACTCTATAACTTATTAAAGTCACAATTATCAGGATCATACCTTACTCTAAAATTACAATTCAATTGATCAATTGAAAACATTTCATTGTTAGATAATGTGAAATTAAAAATAGAAATATTTTCTTTTAATCTAAGTAGGTTGGATGATTTGGGTACAGATAAGTGCCCATTTTGATAGTTCCACCTTAAAATAACTTGCGGAACTGATTTATTATGCTTTTGGGCGATGGAAGCCAGCGTTTTATTTTTAATAAGCTTATCATGCATCCTTGCTAAAGGTGAATATGCTTCAACTTTTATCGTATTTCTCTCACAAAAATCAGCAAGATTTTTTTGCGAAAGCATAGGATGAAGCTCTATCTGATTAATTGCAGGAACTACATTAGCTATTTTAAACAACTTTTCTAAATGATGCTGGTGAAAGTTGCATACGCCTATAGCACGAACTAATCCCTCCTCATATAACAGTTCCATCTGTTTCCACGAGTTCAAATATGTATCTGGATTTGGCCAATGCATTAAGTATAAATCCAAATATTTAAGTCCTAATCTAGACAAACTATTCTTAAAATGTAGCCTTACATCACCACTACGTTGGTTAGAATTACTGAGTTTGGTAGTAACAAACAAGTTACGCCTTCTTTTGCCACACAATTTTAATGCTCTTCCAAGCCATTCTTCGTTACCATATGCTGCCGCTGTATCAAAGCGGCAATACTGCATTCTTGTTGCTTTCCACACTACACTTACCAATTTAAGCCTATTCATCGGATATGTCCCCAACCCGATCACTGGCATCTTAACACCGTTATTTAAAACTATATTCATCATTAATGTATTTTGATTGCCCTATTTCCACTCAACATTTTTACGAATTATTTTGGCTGGTACTCCACCTACTATACATCGCGGTGGGACATCTTTTGTAACTACAGCACCAGCAGCAATAATGGCGCCATCACCGATTGTAACACCTTTCAGAATAATTGCACGATTTCCTACCCACACATGATTGCCTATATAAATTTCTTTTGCAATTTCATGTTTAGAATTTAGTATCTGATGGGCATCATAGTCACGTATTATAGCGCCTCGCGCAATTGAACAGCCCTTTCCAATAGTTATTTTTTGACCACATGTAATTTCTACACCATTATTACAAAAACCTCCATTTAAGGTTAATATACTATTAGGGAATACACGAATATCGCAACCATCATAAACGCTAAAAGGACCATTAACTATGAGCGATGAATTTTTACCGACTTGTAATCGAGTTTCAAGCTTAGATCTATGAAACGGAAACTTACCTAAGAAAAATTTACTATTAAATACAAGCTTAGCACTTTTATCAACCTCCAATAAACACCGCTGAGACGGAATAAAACGAAAGTTATTAGAAATAGTATTCTTACGTAGTCTATTAAAATAAATAAATTGCCACCATGATGAGATAGATATACCCATCCGGCTAAAAAGTAAGAGAATTATTTTGACAATATGCTTTATCCGAGCTGCGAGCTTTTGCGTAATTCTTGTAAAAAATCCAGGTACAGGGAAATATTTATTGGCTAATTCAACAAAAGACATAGAATCCAAATCATTAAAAAATTGTTTGCGATGTGGATTAGATTTCATTGATCGAACCAGTGCAGGATTCCCTTTAATTGCATCTTCCATAGTACATTCTTGCGCGAACACCGTATCTCCTATACTATGAAAAAAATTTTTGCCTTTTTGGGAATTAAGAATAACCAAAGATGTACCGTAATCATTGTCTAATGTGGGATTAATCTTTTCAATCCCCCAAAAGTCTGCTAAGGTTATGTCTGCCTGTCGTAGTTTGTCTTTAAATTGGCAAGAATAGCAAGATGGTCGTGTAAAAATATTACTGTTAAGATAACCACGCATAAAAAGGTCATGATATCGATCTTTTATGTATCTATCTCCATTAACAAAATCTACTCTTGTTGAAAAACGATGCCAGCCATAGGTTTTGTTTTTAAACTTAATTTTTGTAACACGAGATCCATATTGCTCTTCTAACATGTCCATATATTTATGAAATACTTTCGGTGAGTTTACACCTATACATACAAGATCACATGTGATCAATTCTTTATAGTCATTTCCTAATACGGCGTATAACCCTGCTACCTGACAAGGAGTCCCACAAAACAAGACCTTACTTTCATACTTAAGAAGCTTCTTTATTTTCTCAAATAATCCACCAGTATAACTTTGCACATACTTTGAACTTCTGATTGCATCAAGATTTTTTCGGTCATTAGTTAAAATATGCGAAACACTATAGTCTTTTTTATATATTGCTCCTGCAACATATCCATCCAAATCAAACATTTTTTCTGCTAATGCTGAAAAGACACCGCCAGATGTACTGTCTAAACGAATGTGCATATCATTATGCCATGCAGCAAAAACATGTGGTAAAGTTAGCCTATCAGGAATAGTATTTGATTTTTTTTCTATAACTGGGCAAATAGACTTACAAAGTCCACAATTATTACAAGAAGTTACATCAACCTTTGGATACCAAAAGCCCTCTTGATCACATTCCATTTTAATACAATGTTTTTTACATACTTCCAAACATGCACAACATCCAGTGCACATTTCTTTCTTTATTTCAATCACAATATCAAACAAGCCCTTTGGCGATATCCCAAAAGAGTTATATTCTTATTTAAATATTTTTTATTTAAAATATGCCTATTTTGTCAAAATATCTTTGTTGCTATTCTCTTTACAATGATATGGGACGATATTGGATACGAAGTCCCTTTCAGCAGTAGAAAAGGGAAAAACCTATCGATATAAAGCAGTTTTCTAAGAATATTTATTAATATTTTAAAAATTATTAATAGTATTTAAGCTATGGATTTAGAAAAGAATCGTAGATATAATCGATATAAAAACTTTTGTAATGCAGCATATAGTTGCCCTCCTGCACCAGCTGGCCCACTTAATAAACGATTTGTAGTCCACACAACTAACAATAATAATGATGCCATGATTAGCCATGCAGTAATGATTTGTAACCAACCAAATGATGCCCATCTACCATAAAACTGGTAAAAGACTATGCCACACAATAGCGATAAGAAAATAGGTATAGATAGCATTACAATAACATCCCATAATGAAACCTTAGGGAAAACCTTTTTACTCACAAATAAAATAACCATGAAACCCAGCCATACCGTTACCCACATGCGGGCTCCTGCCCCGAGCAAACCATATATTGATATGAGCACAATAGCTGCGATAATATTAATTGTTGTTGTAACAAAATACAAAAGCGTTAACCAATGAATTCTCCCAGTACCTTTCAAAAGGGCCTCATATGGTATAAAGGCTCCTCGGAGGGCCATACTTGCGGATATTATTTGCGCAGTTAATGCACTATGTTGAGAAAACTCTTCGCTAATCCATAAACCCAAAAATCCAGGTAAAATTATTGTTATAGGAATAAATAATACCAGCGATAGACAGAGGAGTGACCATGTACTTTTAAAGAATAAATTTTGTATGAATGCCTCGTCATTCATTGCGCTGAACTTTGGAAATAAAGCTCTACCGGATGCTCGATAAACACCGGCCCCTTTCATTAGCAAATTTTTAGGGATGTTAAGGTAGGCTACCTCTTCTGGGCCAAAGAATATTCCAAGGATAATACGGTCAATTTGAGATGCTATGGTACCTATAATTTGGTTAAGAGAAGAAAATATCCCATATTCATAAACTTCTCTAAGTCCATGTGATGTTATTTTGGGCCACAGCTGGATTCCGGGAATAATTTTCCGGATTATACCCCAAAACATTAATAGATTAACCAGAGAATGCCCCACTAGCCAAAAAACTAGACCCTTCAATCCATAGCCAAGTTTTATTACTAAGATTTTTGCGGCACCATCTATTACAGATATCATAATATTTATTTTCTGAAATATATCATATCGCTGTAATGCTCTTGGAACAGCCAAAAATGTTTGGCTATATATGTTAAGAAAAAAACTGATTGCTGCAACTTTTAAAAGATATTCTGTTAATACAACTTGCTCTGGATTCAGCTTAAACAGGCTTGCAATCCAGGATGCACAAATAACTAATACCACGCACCCAAGCATGCCACCTATTGCATTTATAGTTAATGTTGCACCAAGGACCCTGTTAATACCTTTAAAATCATTTTTTCCATGATATTCTGAAACATACTTTGTAGTCGCTGTTCCCATTCCCAGATTCATTAAAGCTGCGAACCCACCAATACTTGCAAGTATTGCATATATGCCATAGTTTGCAACACCAATTCCTTTTACTACTATCGGAACAATTATAAAACTGATAATCATATTAATTACTAGCCCTAAAAGATTCCATGCAGCATTGTCAATCAGAGACTTACTGCGAATTCTCAGCCCCTGCTTCGTTTTCATACTATTTTCCACTCTAATTCCCTTTTGTAAATGAATATTTTATCAATTCGAGTTTTTAATTTTACCCTGAAGGTTAAATGGTGGATTCATTGTTTTTATCATTTAAAATTTATACCCATTTAGGCTTTACCCATAAATGAAGTGTTGCATGAAGCAAATCCACATTTGTTTTAATGATCTGTTGACTTTTTAAAGGACACGATTCATGGAAATCCAAAAAAATTCCCTAATTGAGAAACCTATTACATGCATCGATGATCCGAAGAGAAGCTTTACCATCACCATAAGGATTGTGACATTGTGCCATTGCCCTATATGCCTTAACATCTGTGAGCAATAGGGAAGTTTCTTTAATAATAGTCTTATAATTTGTACCTACAAGTTTCACTGTTCCTGCCTTCACCGCCTCTGGTCGTTCGGTTGTATCCCGCATTACAAGAACAGGCTTCCCTAAACTGGGGGCCTCCTCTTGTATACCACCAGAGTCTGTTAAAATGAGAGTAGCACGATCCATCAAAGCAACGAATAAAAGGTAATCCTGCGGTTCAATCAAATGAACATTCTCAATATCTTTCAATAATTGAAATACCGGCTCACGAACATTCGGGTTCAGATGGACAGGATAAACAAATACAGAATCGGGAAATCGTACGGCTAGACTAGCGATGGCTTTACAGATAGATTCAAATCCACAGCCGAAGTTTTCCCTACGATGGCCCGTTATTAAAATTACTGGCCGTTCACATTTTTTATCCATAAGTGTCCAATAGGCAAGCCTGGAATATTAAATTGCTGCTGTCTTATTTTTGAAATAGCAATATATAATGCATCTATAACTGTGTTTCCAGTAATGAAAATATGTTCAGGGGGCACTCTTTCTTTTAAAAGATTCAATTTCGATAATTCAGTAGGCGCGAAATGGTATTCAGCTATATGTGTTGTTAGAACGCGATTGATCTCTTCAGGATATGGGGAATATTTATCGTGTGTCCTTAGTCCAGCCTCAACATGACCAATAGGTATCTTTGAGTAAAAAGCAACCAACGAAGCGGCAAACACAGTTGTGGTATCACCTTGGACTATCACAATATCGGGCTTATATTTTATAAAGTAACCATCCAGTGCTATTATTGCGCGAGATGTAAAATCAGCAAGTGTCTGGTTCTCTTCCATTAATTCCAAATCAATATCTGGCGCTATGCCAAATATATCCAAAATTTGATAAAGCATTTCATTATGCTGTCCTGTTACGCATACGTGGCTTTCAAATTCCGAATGTTCGCGTAATGCTAAAATTACTGGGCTCAGCTTAATGGCTTCAGGACGAGTACCCAAAATGACGGAAACCTTTCTCATATTTAACTAATGTTTTACTCTAAGGAAATCTTATACAATACATGAAAAAGACATTATGAAATATCAGTCACTTATTCTTTCAATTGTCATTGCTCTATATGGTCGATTAATGGACGTAACGTGCTTATGGCAATCTAATGTAAGATCGGGAATGTTCTGCCTATCCAATCGTAATTCGGAGATAGTGACATTAAATTTAAGAAGGTCTATTTTTTCTATCACTCGTTCTTGGAAAGTTTTTACATCGTATATTCTTGCGAAATTACCACAATTACGTCCACCAGGAAGAATAGAGCTCGGATCTATAACGCGTTTTGATCTGCCATCAAATTTCTTTTTTAACGTGATAGCATCTGTAAGCTCTATGAAACGGTCACCTATGAATACTTGAATAATACAACACTTACCTTTAGGTCTCAAAAGCCTCTGGATTTCATTAATAAACAATATATCAGAAAATTCTTGAAAATGTTCAAACGAATGATGACAGGAAATTTTATCGACACTTCGGTTAGACAGTGGTATTGATCCACCATCACTTTCTATATAGTGAATATCATTACCCAGTTTGGCTCTAATGGATTGGGGTATCCTGTTATCTTGTAAATATTTTTTCTTACATTTAAGATTGGATATATATGAATTAACAGCGCCAGCTGCATCCATAAAAATATCATCGGGTTTAGGTGTCAAGAAACTAAATGTTATGTAAAACTCAATCAATTTTTTATGAAATATACAACCAAACTGACTCTCCCAATCTGGATAATACTTCTTTACCCATAATTTATACTCTGACTTATTGATATCGAAATATTCAAGATTGACACCCTTTATTTTACTTAATTCATGAAAAGAAATGGGCTTGACCATTTTATCAATAATTAAGTTATAACCGATTTTTTTTGCGATGAATCTATAATAATTATAAAGTGAAAAATATTTTTTTAAATCTTTGTTTATTGAAAATTCCATCCTAAAATTTTTTATTTAATTTTGTGGGCAAAACAGCATAAAGATGGGTGGGCAGATCTTTTATTATAAGCGTTAAAAGCTCTTTTTGATAATATTGCTTATTTTCGGATAGGAGAGATGGGATCTGCCTATGAAATTTGACATCTTATTTAATTCAGAGATGAATATGCCACTCTTTCAAAGCCAAGGGCGACTACTGCAAATTTCTTCAGTTTCAGATTGCCGTGCCGCGCCTCAAGGCTCTCTCCATATTTTTTTACTTGCCTTTCGGCCTCTTTCAGTTTTTTCTGTGCTTGTGGAATCTGCATGAGCTCATTTTTAGATAGCTCTTTTCTACGATAAATATCTTCCCACTAGATCTCATGCTTAAAGATAATAAAAATCTTAAGTAGCTTTGCTTAATTTTTTCTTACTATATTTTGCTTTCCATTCCAGCCATATTTCCATAGCTTCTTTATTTATCTGTTCAATTGTTTTATGTTTAAATTCTTCTGCTAATTGATGTCGTACTTCATGCAGCTCCCACATCATTGGATCTTCATTTTTATCGTAATCATTATGATAAGTTCCCATATTTTGCACCTCCATATATTTCCAAGGTAGCAATCTCTATTGCAGGATAATTTTCCTTTTTGTTAATTTTGTGTATTTTTCTAAAATGATTTTGTTAAACTAATCTTCTTATCAAATGCTATAACTTATTATTTTTATTATAGATTAATATTATTCTATTTCACTATAATACTGATACTGATAGCGGTAGTAGTTATAATAATTTTCCTTCTCTATGTCTATATTATTTAAAACTACTCCATATATATTTGCTTTTACATTTTCTAATTGTTGCTTTGCCCTCATAATAAGCTTTCGATTATATGCGCCGCTTTTTATAGTAAAGATAACACCGTGAAGAAACGCAGCCAATATGGAAGCATCGGTTACAGAAGTGACTGGCGGCGAATCAAAGATAATCGTGTCAAACCTATATTTAAGCAAGGATATAAGAGACTTCATCTGGCGTGATGCAAGAAGCTCTGACGGATTGATAGGTTGAGGGCCGGAAGGTATTACTTTTAAATTTTCAAAATTCGTATCATATAAAATAGAATCAATTTCTCTATTAAAAAAGGTGAGGTTTTGAGGATCATCCAATTCCATGAGAAGCTTATCATCTAATAAAGAGCTATAATCAAAAACTGACCTTGTAGTGCTGTTAATGTCATTGTCAGAAAATATATAATGTGCATCCTTTAAATCCAAAATACGCCGTAAGGTTTCTGTATAATGCAAAGTAAGCGGGCCTTCCAAATCGTGAGGGTCTATATAACCCATATTGACTAATACGCATCCGAGAGGCTGCATGGTATGTACTTTTTTATCTAACGCTTCCTCTCGCTGGATATCTGTCACTTTATTATTTTTTATTAATAGTGATCCGAGTCTTCTCTCCTCAGGCCTATTGTTCCAATCAAGATTGGTAATTTTCCCGTCTTTAAAGATAATGATATAGGTGTCTTCATGATCTTCAACAGTCAGTATACCTGTTTTTTCTTGCATCTTTAAAAGATGAAAGATATCCGGAACGGATAAATCAGTGGTGTTACCTTCTAGTATGGGAGTATTATAGACCTTTGTCAAAAAATTAGTAAATCCTTTGTTTTTATCTAATCCAAATATCTTATGCTGCACGGGTATACGAAGATCAGTATCGACTATTAATACTCTATTTCCCGCCTGCCCCATAATTATGCCAAGGTTCGCGCTCACTGTTGATTTTCCTTCCTTCGGGCCACTGCTTGTCACCAGAATAGTTTTTAATGGGCGGTCAATTGCAAAGCTCAGATTTGTTCTAAGAGTTTTATATGACTCTGTAAAAATAGATCTATATGCTTCATCATCGGTTGTTATTATTGGTCTTTGCTGTGCTTTAGTTTTTAAATCAGTGTTTCTTCTCATTTTTCACCTTCGGTATTATAGCAAGGACTGGTAAATTTAAATAACGCTCTACATCATCCGGTTGCTTAATTGTCCAATCTAAATATTCGAGGAAAAAGGCAAGGAATAAACCAAAACCCAGTCCGAGAATACTTGCTAAGGTTATATTCCTGGTTTTTTTAGGTCCAATAGGCTTTTGAGGAATAGGAGAGGACTCAACCAGCCTGAGATTTGATTTGGAAGTTCCTTCTGCAAGATTGATCTCTTTTAATTTATTGATCATTATATCAAGGAGAGTTTTATTGGTTTCAACTTCACGCTGCAGTATGGCATAGGTGCCCTCTTTTTTGGTAAGCTCCAAGGCTTCGCTTTCAAATTGCTTCATCCCATCTGCCAGGGCCTCCTCTCGTGCTTGTAATACTGCTTTCTCTGCTTGTAATTTAGCGAGCACATTATTTAATTCATTAAAAAATTTATCCTCCAATAATTTATATCTTTTGGTAATTTCAATGACCTTTGGGTGTTTAGGACCATATTCAGTATAATGATTTGATAATTCAACATCGAGAAGCACCAGGTTCTTTTTTAGTTCTTCTAAAAGACTATTACTCACAATTAAAGGAATTGAATATTTCTTTTGTGATCCGGGTATACCCTTTGTTCTGATATTGTTATTTGGCGCGAGAATATCTTTCAACTTTTCGATTTTAGCTTCTATCTCCAAACGTTCTGTTTTCGCTTGAATATAATTTGCATTAAACTCTCCTATTTTCTGGGTATCAATATTTTGTTTACCCTGTATGGAGAATATCCTCTCCTGCTTCTTGAATTCAAAAAATCTTTTCTCTGATTCTTCCAATTCTGCCTTCATATCAGCGATTTGCAGTGTAAGCCAGTGTATGAAATTCTTTGATGCCTGAAGCCGGTTTTCAACATCATACTCTATGTAAACCTGCGGAATTGTATTGGCTAACTGACTGGCCATTACGGGATCATTATCAGTCACGGTTATATTTACCAGCCGGGTATCCTCTATCTGCTTTATCTCTATCTTACCCCTTATGGCTTTTATAAAATTTGTATTCCATCGCTCTTCCTTTACTAATTCAACAACCTGATTATTATCATTCTTAATATTCTGTTCCATTTTTGCACTATCAGCTTGGGCGTTTGTAAAAAATGCAAAGAATTTTTTTAAATGAGTATCATGTGTTTTTCCCTTATTTCTTTGTTGATCCAGGTTCAACCTTTTCACAACTTTTTCAAGCACGGGTCGACTGGTTATCATCTTAAAATGAGTTTGGAAGGTGAGAGATTCTGAGTAATAGCTCTCATAATAATAGTAATCTTGCATATCATTTCCGGTAATGGGAGACCTGTTTCGTTCCTTATCAATAATTATTTGAGATGTAGCCTGATAAATAGGCGGGAGGTTGTAGTTTTGGATTAAAGCAGTACAAAACGCAATAAATAGACACGCCAGGATTATCCACTTTCGCTTGAGACAGATATTGATATAATCTAATAAATGTTCTTCATTTATAGATTCATTAGTCTTTGTTTTTACCAATAACTTTTTGGGATCCATATTCTATCACCTGGTTGAAGAGGAAAATCTTCTGATTTTGCCTTCTTTATATCTTTAATATTAATCTTTATAACCTTTGTCTTGCTGCAATGCCTCGTGACAGTAGCCCTGTTGGGGGCTGCATCTTCTGTAAAACCACCGGCTATTATACAGGCATTATAAAGGCTCAAACCTTTCTGATATGGGTATGCACCTGGTTTTTGTATCTCACCGGTTATGTAAATTTTTTTTTGCGCTGAATTTAATTTATTTGAGGTAAAATAAATAATATCCCCTGCATGGACAGTTATATTATTTGACAAATTACCCTTTAATAAAAGCTCATCAAGATCTATCTGCAGAGGATCCGACTCTTGCATAATTTGAGGGATTTCTTGTCCTGATTCCAGTTTTTCCGCCGATGCCTTTAAGATATAAACCTCTCTACCGGAATCAAGGCTCATGCCTCCCGCCATTGAAATTATATCAAGGAGCTTCGTCTCTCCTGTAAGAGAATACAGGCCAGGTGCATTCACCTCTCCAAGCACATATACATTCTGGCTCTTATATTTTTCCACAATCACATCAACTTGAGGATGTTTTAAATATCCATCTGTTAGAAGTTTGGTAATCTTCGCCTCTAACTGCGCAGGGGTCTGGCCGGATGCTGTCAAAGTGCCAAGAAGAGGGAAATTTATACTGCCATCCGGCGCCACAGTGACCTTTTTATTAAGATCATTCTGTTTCCACACCGTGATCGAAAGTACATCACCCGGACCGATAGTGTATTCTCCGGCTATGTTACGGAGAGGATGAAAAGCAAAAAGAGAGAGAAGTAATAGGAAATATATGCATGCTTTTTTAAATAATACTTTATATTGTTTAATTGAACGTATCATAACGTATTAGGATTAAGGAATATCTTCAGGCCGATTCTTTGCAACAGCCTTTTTAATCCTATTCACATGGCCTCTGCCAAGTCCCTTCACCTCGCAGCCAAGCTCAAAATAACGGCGAATTTTCTTGTCATCAAGGATGCCGAAGCAATCAATGATCGCGATTGGCTTTCCGATCTTTTCCACCAGATCATCCGGATCAAGATTTAAATAATGATTATGCCGAACAGCAAAAATAACGGCATCCGCGCCTTTAAGGGCACTATTCAGATCCTGAATGATGCGAAGATTCTTGAGTTTTTCCTGGTTTCTGAAAAAACGGGCTTTGCTATATCCCGGGGATGGGTAGGTATCCTGTGCTTCAAATTCCCACCAGTGCTTTACATAAGGATCGTGTACTCTTATTTCCGCGCCCATCTCGGTAAGCTTGCGCACAATTATCTCCGATCCGCTATATCGGGTATCTCCCACGTCCTCTCTGTAAGAGGCCCCAAGGATGAGAATCTCTGCAGCAGCTATCGGCTGATTCATATTTCTCAGGGCATCCCTTGTAATCTGGCCGACATGAAGCGCACGGGTATCGTTTATGTCTATTGCTTTGGGAGTTATTTTAAATATATTATTCTCCCAGCCAAGAATATGTTTATAGGCCCATACGCCTAATCCACCATCCTTGGGAAGACAGTACCCCCCGATGCCAGGGCCTGGGAAGATTATATTGTCATGCGTAGGCCGGACTTTTATAGCCTCGATAACTTTCATTAGATCAACGCCATTTTGCTCGGCAAAAAGACTCCACTCATCTAAGAAAGCGAGGATTGTAGCACGATAGCTATTTTCAATTATCTTGGCGCTTTCTGATTCTATGGGCCGGTCAAGAACCGTTAAGGGATATTCTTCGGTATTTAATACCTCGTTAAGGAATTTTACAACTTTATTCTTCGCCTCATTATTTATGCCGCTGCATACACGCCAGAAATCGCGAATACTTGCAACATAATTTTTCCCTGGCATAACCCGCTCATAGCTATGGGCCAGCAGTGGATCGGTCTCAATGCCGCGGCGCTGGAATACCTTCTTCATAATCGGATACGCTACTTGCTCCGTAGTACCAGGGGCAATTGTGGTTTCTATAAGGACCAAGGCATGTGGAGGTATACGCTTTGCTATGGTATAAAGGGATTTTTCAAGGGCTGCCATATCTACTCGACCGGTAGCAAGGTCGCCTAAGGATTCCTTAATATAATCGCATTGCACATCAACCACGACGACATCGGCTAATTTTAAAACATCTTCATTGAACGTCGCAATAAGATTTTTCTTTTCCACTACACAGCGGTGAATTAACCTGTTAACAGCAGGGTCTTCTGCTTCTATCGGGGATACGCCTCTATTTAAAAGAGGTATTTTCCAAAAGCTCCTGACACTGGGCCGCTGCATCCCTATGACAAACTTTGAAGGCTGGCCCTTATCATCTTCAGCATCAGCAACAACCGCAGCCATTACAGCTCCCACAAAGCCAACTCCAACCACTACAACGATCTCACGGCCCAAAGCACGCTGCTTATCCGTTAAATCTGACAAGCGTTGATATTCAGGTTGATACTCTTGCTCTTGGGGAATGGCAAACTTCTCCCCCTCAGGACTTATGGAATATAATTCTTTCATTTTCATCTTCCCCTCCATGATAAGATTAACATAATTCTTTGATTATTATTACACAACATGGTAAAATAAAAAAGGCCTGAGTCCTCCATTAAAAAAATGGGGGCGCCTCGCAGGGTCATGGACGGGTTCACTTCTTGGCGGTCGGGAGCCCGTCCCTTCTTTCTAAAAAGAAAAAATTATGTCATAGTGTCCGAACGGATCAATATATAGCTTCGCCCCCTCGATTACACGCTTCTTCTTATGTTTTAGCACAAATAAGTTGCTGCAAAATAAATGGCTAATTACTGCAAAACAACTAATTTATTCTATTTATAAAAAAAATATAAATATAATTCTTAGTAAAATATATATATAATTCTTAGTAATAGACCGAGGGAATTGTTTTGTATTCTGAGAAAACTTGAATTGGCATATAAATTAAATTTGTTAATCTAAATATTGAATACCTTTGAGCCATTGATTACTATTATAGATATGATTTAATAAATTGTCAAACGATTTTATTAAAATAAAGAAGTAATTATCAAACACTTTTTTATTAAAATAAAGAAGTAATCATTATATATTGATAATTTTCACATTTTATAAAATGGCATGGCAATAATATTAAAAATAAAGGACTTGGAGAGGATATCTTACGGCCATAAGAGGTGTGTATATAAATAGAAATTGTATAAATATAATCTATTCTAATATTGGTTTTCTAAATTATTTGTAATATAGTCGAATATCTCCGATTTGTCCTTTTTTGTCATATCAAGAAACTCGTTCCCGCCTTCGTAACTATCGGTGTCCGGTAATTTTTTTATCCACGCCACTCTGGACATAATCCTTAGAAGTTTTGGCGCAGAGGGAATTGTTAATTCAAGAAACACCCGGGATTGCGGGGAGATAAACCTATCGACAGAAAATTTGACCCCGCCTTCGCTCAAGTTACCTGTCAACGTTCTCCTCTCTGAATGAGGGCCACTCCCTATTTCCTTAAGTTTTAATGGCACACGCGCTACATATCTCGGATACCTGCGTCTTTCCCTGAAATCAATCATAATGCTCTCCTTTTAATTTTGTAAACAGCACGGCGAAATATTTATTCAGTAATGAATCATATATCATACATAAATGATAGATAGTTATATTATAGTTCATAGTGTATGTCAAAATTAGTATTGCACTATCATTATTCTTCTGCGCGTATCTTTTTTTGAGAGCTAAACGTCTTTCCTTTGAATTATAAATTTACATCAAATTTTTATCAATCACTTTAATACCAAGGGAGATATATTTTATCCAAGAGTGTGAAGCTGCGCCTAAATTAGCCTTTAAGTCCTATCCATGCACCATAAAGCTTCGCGAGCGCCTATCACTAACCTAAAAATTTTGTAAGTTATGGGTAAATTATCAACCAAAAGGAGGTGAGAGCAGCCCAGAAAAATAAATAACACTACTTATAAACCTATTAATTAAAGAGTTATCTTAAGGAATTGTTATAAAGGAATTAAATTATGAAGAAATTGTGTTTTTCTGTAATGATTATTGCATTGTTATTCGCATTCAGCGCATCGTTAAGCCATGCCCAGGGCGTAATATATGATCCTTATCTCGGGCCAGTTGTTGTTGATCCTTATACTGGCTATTATTATCCCGTCCCTCCGCCTTTTCCGGTCACTCCTTCCCGAACAGGATCGCTCTTGCTCCCAACTACGACAACATCAATTGCAACACCGGGAATTAGTACCAGTACCTTGTTACTCGCCTCGCTTCTTGGTGGAGGTGGCACATCAAGTTTGCTCACTACCCCGACACTGCTACCCACAACAAGTACTTCATCCCTCCTGACCTCGACACTGGGGACAGTCCCCACAATTACTCCTACAGTTATTCCTACAATTACTCCTACGATTACCACACCAACGCTTGTTCCTACTGTGTCTCCCACAATTACATCACTGCTGCTTGGGGGTAGCATCAGTACCAGTACGTTAACAACTCTCGCTATTTTAGGCTTACTCTAAAGATTTCAAAGCACTATAAGGTGTTGGGCAGAATTGAGTTTCTGCCCGGCACCTTATGAAAATTCATTTTTTTTATAATTCATCACTTAGCAAGAAATCAATGATATTCAATCGCCTAATCCCAGCAAAATCATCAGAAAGAAGGGTATCCATACTAAGCAGATACTTAGGATAATTATCCTTAATCTGGGTGAGAAGCGCGATCTCTCGTTGTATTGTTTCTTCGTTGATTAATAAATAGGCAATCTGGATATAATATTTCCGATTTTCTTTCACAGCCATAAAGTCAATTTCCTTTTCATCAAGTTTACCAATATAGACGACATACCCTCTTCTTTTTAATTCCAAAAAGATAAGGTTTTCCAGCAGACTGGAAATATCATTCTCTTTGAATGAGAGTATAGCATGGCGAATGCCTATATCGCCCGGAAAATATTTCTCATGAATTTCCAAAATTCTTTTCCCTTTGATATCAAAACGCTGAACCTTGAAGATGGCATAGGAAGATAAAAAATAAGAAATATAATTGTAGACAGTCTCAACACTTACAGGGATTTTCTGCGATTTCAAATAATCTGAAACACGTTTTGCAGAGAAAATGTTCCCAATATTTTCAAAAAGATACTTGCATATATTCTCAAGTAAATAAATATTGCGAATGTTATATCTACGAATAACATCCTTTAGGAGAATGGTATCATAAATAGACTTTAGATATTGATAAATCACATCTTCCACAGGTTCAAAGTAATGAAGTGCCGGCATACCTCCAAAACGGAGATAATCGTTGAATTCATGAGCACTATCCCTTCTGCGCTCTCCCCTGAAGGTTAGAAATTCTTTAAAGCTCAAACTATAAATAGGAAATTCTATATACCTCCCTGCAAGCAAAGTGACCAGCTCTGATGAAAAAAGATGAGCGTTAGAACCAGTAATATAAATATCAATATCTTCCTCTTTGAATAATGATCTAATAGTCTTTTCCCACTCGATAATCTCCTGAATTTCATCCACAAATAAATATTTATGCCCGTCAATACCCTCTAATCTCTTTTTTATATAGGTATTTAATATAGAGTAATTCTGAATAAAATCAAAAGTAACATCCTCTTTATCAATGTAAAGGATATTCTTTTCCTTTACTCCTTGCTGCTGAAGAAGGTCAATGATTTGCCGGAGAAAATAACTCTTTCCTACCCGACGCATACCAGTAATTACCTTTATCACCGGTTTATTAATAAAAGGTTTTATTTTATTGAGATAAAAAGTTCTTACATACACGAAAGATCTCTACAAATTTTAAAGTGTTTTCGATATAATATAAACTTTATCGGATTTACTAAATTATTTCAACTATAGAAGAAAATTTATGAAACTTTTATACATAGTTCTTGATGAAAAAAGAAGGGGAGAGCGCCCTCTGGGAGGCCGAATGGGGCTCTCCCCCTCCCAACTGAAAGATGCAGGAAGAAGATGGAAAGAGTGGAGGGGCGTTACAGCAACTATAACGTCGCGTTAAAAGTACCAAAGTCCGTACTCTTTAGGCTGATAATAGAATAAGTTCCATCCATTACACCAGGTGCAATTATGTTGCAGGTCATATTAAGGGTATATAACGTACCGCTCAAAATATCAAGATAGGCACCCGTTAATTCCAAGACCGTTGTAACGCCAGGCAGAAAAGTGCCGATCACATCCACTGGTATGGGGAGTAATTTGTTTAAAATAAACGATGCTGTTCCGACAATCTGACCAGTGAGAGGATCTTGACCAAGAATAAGGGTTAATAGGCCTCCATTGAATTTTATTAAACTCAGCCATGTTCCATTCCAGATTCCAATAACTGCTGCCGCCGCACCTCCTCCGGTGGTTGTAGTCAGAGCTGATGCTGTGCGTGTAATAGGCAGGCCGGGGAACAATGGATTGAATAGTGGAATAAAGATTTGCGAAGTAGGATTAAAAGGGGAAAACCATAAATCTAACGGAGTAAATAAATTTTGAGCAGAAGTATTCTTTTGCATTATTAGACAAATAAGCAAAGCTGAAAGAAATAAGCATAATATAAAAAATTTTCCTTTTCTTTTCATTTTTTCTCTCCCTTATATTTTAAAAATATATTTTTATAGTCTTCCAGGCACAGTCACAAGCACAAGAGCCATATTCATTATGCCCAAATCCCCTCATCCGTTAAATAACCGGTATTATTGTTGGTGTTGCAGCAGCAGGAAGTACCTGCACAACTGGGAGCGCGGTTGTGGGAACTGGTGCAGGCAGAGTGCTTAAAAGCGTGGTGCCACCACCCAGACCAGGAATACCACCACCCAAATTTAGCGCTATGAGAGATGTTAACGTAGGCGTTGCAGGTGGAAGAGCAACAGTAGCGGTTACTGTCGGCAAAACAGGAGCAACCGTGGGCGTTAATGGAAAGGGAGCAATAAACGTTGTCGGGAGAAGTGTTCCTGCGGTAAGATTAATAATGACAGAGACTGTCGGAGCGGGAGCGGGAGCAAGAGATGGCACCAGGGAAGTAATTGTTAAGCCTGCTGGGGTGACTTGCGGGACAGTAACAGTTACCGGTGTTATGTTTGCCAGAGGAATTGCAGCGATTCTTACCGGTGATAAAGAACTTAGTGGTGATGAGGCCATAGGAAATAGAGAAGGCACGCCAAAGAAAGTAGGATATGGGAATAAGAATGGATTAAAAACTTGTGCCTGGCCTTGAGATAGTAATACTACTATTGATAATAGAATAACAAGAAAGATTGTATTTATATACTTTAAGCTTTTATTTTTCATAATCTAAACCACTTTATTTATTATTTATTCTTTTAATAATGAAGGTAATTTTTCAAAGAGCACAATTAAATAAATATTAATTTCACCTCCTTTCTTTTATGAATTCTTCTCTTAGGAATCTTTATATATGTGTCTCAGCGAACTCTCTTTAATGAGCATGCCAATTGAAACGAAATTAATACCAATAAAGGGAATTGTATGGGGAAATGGTGATGGGGAATAAATAAAAAAAGGAAATTATTATTTTAAAATTAACAATGAATTACACATTGTATCTGGATAATATTTCTCTCCTTCTACTAAAATTCCCTTATGAGACGTTCTTGAGAGAATAATAGTTACGAATTATAGTTATACCTGAAATAAATTTATATAACATACTACGTATTAACCTGTTATACTTGAGAAAGGCATATGAGCAATTGGTAAATAGCGTACTTGCTTTCCCTTTAATGATTCCTGTGTTATTATATATAGGGTATGGACACACACTCTTTTTAAGCCAAAGATTAGACAACAACTAAAGAGAAAAGAGACGCACCAATGCATTTAAAAAAAATTACTTTTCATTCGCATAAATATCCGACGAGGGATCATTATCCCTTCAATCTGTCCATTTACCGAAAAACGAAAATGATCATGCTCACTACGCCAATCACTCTATTTGTCGGGGAAAATGGTACGGGTAAATCGACCTTGCTGGAAGCGCTCGCGCACACGTGCGGCATCCATATCTGGCGAGAGCCGGTTCGCCAGCGCGTTGAAATCAATCCATACGAAAACAAATTCTCCAACTATATTTCTATAGAGTGGAGTAATGGACGTGTGCCAGGGTCGTTTTTCGGATCTTCCGTATTCCAAGACTTTGTTCAAATTCTGGAGGAGTGGGCTGCCGAAGATCCTGCACAACTTAACTACTTTGGAGGCAAATCTCTTGTAACCCAGTCTCATGGTCAGTCGATCATGTCATTTTTTTCAGCACGTTATCAGATTAAAGGAATTTATCTACTGGACGAACCAGAAACCGCCCTTTCCCCAAAGAGCCAATTCAAATTGCTTGAATTGCTTACAAGGATGGGACACAAGGGACATGCGCAATTCATCATTGCCACCCATTCCCCGATCCTTCTCGCTTGCCCCGGAGCTACCATCTATAGCTTTGACCATGTTCCCATTAAATCAGTGCACTATGAAGAGACAGATCACTATAAGATATATAAGGACTTTATGGATAATAGAAATAAATTCTTGAAGGAGCTCTGAGAATGGCACTTATCAGGGGATTGAGTATTTTCCCCGCTCTTCTTTCACAAATCCCTCTTCTCTCAGCTGTGTGATAGTGTTTTTTATCTTTGTCTGATCCTTCTTGAGTATATCAGCAAGCTCATCCTCTGAAAGCAGGGGGGATGCGATGAGTGTTCTCAGGATCATCCCTCTTATCTGTCTGTTAGAGCCATGAAAAGGGGGTTGTTTCCTGTAATGGGTGCTTTTTTTATTGATATTTTTATGCTCTTTTTTCAACATTACTCCATAATCCATAAGTGCGTAATACCACATCCGCGGATAATCTATGTCCAGGGTTTTTTCTATCAAGGGGGCTATTTCTCTGTCACTCACTTTATCCTGCTCCCTAAAAAAGAAATGGGTGAATACACTCCGAATATTTGTCTCAATAAATACCACCGGCTTGTTATATGCAAAGGCACAAATGGCGGAAGCAGTCGCTTCGCCTATTCCAGGAAGTGTTCGGAGGATTTCGACATCTGAAGGGATCCTTCCCTTGAAATCCTTGACAATAATGTGAGCAGCCTTTTGCAGGGATATAGCCCGCCGGTTATAGCCAAGGCCCTGCCATACCCCCACGACAGCCTTCACTGAGGCCCTGGACAGTGAGAAGATATCGGGAAAGGTTTTGATGAAGAGGGGATATTTCCCCATAACCCTTGCCACTTGAGTCTGTTGAAGCATCATCTCAGAGACGAGAATATAATAGGGATTGTCAGTTTCCCGCCAGGGAAGGTTCCTCCCCTGTGCATGGTAATATTCATAAATGATATTCTGAAATGACGTGAGAGCCTCGGAGGTTATTTCTAATATTTTGATCGGACGCTCCAATATTTGAGTTTACTTGCCGAGCCTCATCTTCAATATCTCTATGCAATCCTCAGGGCAATGTAATGATTTAGACACGAATGAAAGCGGGCCTGGCTCAACATCCCCAAGTTGTTCCGCGATATATTCATTCAGCAACGTAAATCCGCCCATGTTTTCAGGCCATGCAAACATATCCCAGCTTCTATAAATTACATTCGTCGTTAAAACCCCCTCAATGATCCTGAAATCAAGTCCCCGCAAACATGGTGTTGTGGGCCGCAGGGCCTCATTTATAACGAGTTTCTCATTGCACACCGGGCATATATTTTCTTTGTTTCTGGGATACAATATTTTACATGCCGGACATTCAAGGTAGGGTTTGTTATATTCTAGACTTGAAATGGGATTTCCAACCACGATATAACAATGAGTATTGCCATACCCGTGCACCTTAAAATGATCCACGAGCCATTCTACTTGATTAATCGGGCATGTATGATTTCCGCCGGCTCTCAGATGCTCCTCGGAACTTCCCACTATCCATGTACTGTATTTATAATGCTCTTTCGGGGAGAGGTGGCTGTTCATAAGATAGTCAACGAAATATTTTTCTATCTTCTCATCATTTGTGGGAGGCGGTAATGTCGATCCTTCAGGCATTCTCGGTGCGAGTGGCCTGTTGTGGGGGTAATGAATAAATCCGCTCACAAAGTCGAATGCATACACCTTCATTCCTGTTCTCGATCCGGATGTTTTGGTGTAGATCCTCCCCTTTTCATATACTGCTTGTAAGAGTTGGTACCACGTATCGTCTATATCTCTGCCTTCTACGAAAACCGGTCGGAAATTCATTTTTTTGTCTCCTCACTTACTTTATTACAGGATTTTATCAATTCTAATAAAAATGAGTCTAAAACTGTCCCTCAAATATTCTTTCATGAAAGCTATACGGAGAGTATTATTTTTTAATAATTGGTAGTATGAGTTATACCATGGCCATAATTTGGTGTCAATGAGGTCGGTAATTCTTTTAGGCATATACCATGCGGCGAGGTATTCCGCGTAAGCTGGCATAGAAAATAGCTGTCTTGTATCGGATCTTCCAGAGGCAAATCAGTAATAATCTATTTATTTTCAATATATTATGTTATATTTTTAATTTTCTTTGTAG
>JBLIRR010000052.1:0-40675 GCA_049472395.1 bacterium
CATGCTGCTCTTCTTCTAAATCCCCTATTTCCTCCTCAAGACTTTTTTCTTCTCTCTTAGGATTGTTTCTTTGAGGAACTTTCTTTTCATAGACAAATTCATCGTTAACATTATCCTCTGAATCTTCATGAAAGATATCCTCATTCATCGCCTCTTCTTCTATTGTGATCTCTGATTCATTCTTATTATCCCTACTGGTACAGTTAAGTGATAGGAACTCGCTTTTTGATCCATTAGAATGAATTATTATAAATTTATTATAATTTTAAATAAAAGAATAAAGAAAAGAAAAAAATGAAAAAAGGGTCAATCTATTTCTTCCCGCTGTTTTTGACTTTTCAATCTCTTTTTCAACCTTTTCTGCCATAACATCTATGGGGGTGTACGGCTCATGACGGCTAATCCGGGCTGAAAAGTGAACATTTTCATTCCGCACATAATCATCAAATTTAATACGTGAATAGCGTGCTAACTCTATGATGCTATTCCATGGGCCGATAAGAAAAAGGTCGTCTCCACTTGCAAATACGGTGTAAATATTCTCGAATTGATCTTTGTAGAAAAAGGATAGGGCAGATACACAGCAAAAAAATAATTGAGTTGCCGACTGAGTATGGTTAATCGGGTAAGGGTAACCCATTTCTCATTAATCCCTCTCCCCATCAATATTCCCAGGTTATCTATATCCGCTTTAAGCATACCGAGAACCTCAATGCCTCGTAATTTATTTTATTCATTTTTGAGATTTAAATGATTTACTCCTTATTTCATTTGAGCTTTAAATATAGTATAGTAATATTTATAAGAGGCAGAGAGAATTTATAACCAATAAAGAGGACGACGGAGAGTATGCAAGATATATTCTTTGTGCTAATTGTGAAAAGGCAACTACTAGATTCAGGCAAGGAGGAATAAAAGCCTGAAGATGTTTATAGAATATGGGAGGGAACGAAATTTAAAAAACGATGAAAAAGAGGGGAGGTTACAGGAAAATTATAAATATTTGTTTTTTAAAAGAAAAATAGTGAGATCGGCCTCAATTTCGCAAAAGGAGAGCATCATTTGAGGAGTCAAAATAGGAGGTTACAGGAAATGGCATTGGAATGCATTGAATTTACTGGTCCCCAAACAGCTACTGTAGGAAACTGAGACCTGATGAATAAGGGATTGCGACGCGTTACATCGGATGTATAATCCGCATCCGGATTAAGCACAGTAGGAAACTGAGACCTGATGAATAAGGGATTGCGACTAGATTAATTGGCCTTTATTCACTAAAGTATTATTTCTGTAGGAAACTGAGACCTGATGAATAAGGGATTGCGACGAGTTTATATCTAAGAGCAATTGATATTTTGTCTAATGTAGGAAACTGAGACCTGATGAATAAGGGATTGCGACAGTGTTTTAATTGCAGTTGCAACACCTGCATTCTCAACCCGTAGGAAACTGAGACCTGATGAATAAGGGATTGCGACTATCATTAATAAATATATCCACCATAGTCTTATCAATGTAGGAAACTGAGACCTGATGAATAAGGGATTGCGACGCATATATCGCTTCTACTGCTTTTTGATTGCTTTCAGCGTAGGAAACTGAGACCTGATGAATAAGGGATTGCGACTTTCCTTTTAATTCCAGGGCAATCTGAAGGAGTTCTTCGTAGGAAACTGAGACCTGATGAATAAGGGATTGCGACTAGTGAAGATAATGGTACAATCCTCGATTGTCCATATGAGTAGGAAACTGAGACCTGATGAATAAGGGATTGCGACTGTTAAATAAGAATGGCCCGTTGGGGTCGGCAGAGTAGGTTTCAGTGTAGGAAACTGAGACCTGATGAATAAAAGAATGTAATAATATATCCATATTTATTTTTTGACAATATTGGTATTATCTGATATATTGTTTAAATATAATTTAATGCTTTTTTTGCAATCCTATAGACCCAAATTAATTATCTAATAAATTTCATAGGGGCTGGAAGCGGAAATAGATTATGAGTAAAAATAGAAAGGACCATGGAAAAAAAGCACAAGAATGGTCACCATGGCTCATTGCGGCTTTTACTGCCCTTAGTGTTAATTTAGCTGCGGAAGCAGTTATCGGAACCTTTGGAGTTTGGGCAAGCAGAGAGTTAGGTTGCTTTTCCAAATTGCGCTTTGGCTATATCCTTTTTTTTATTATATGTGTCATTTTATTCATTAGGTCTAGAGGAAAATTTTTTCCTCCCCGAACACGGCACTTAAAACAACAAGCAATAGAGAAAAGAAAACATCTGGTGCTCTTTCTCTCAAATCTCAAACCCACCCTGGAAAAAACTGCCGGTATTCCCGAAGAATTAAAACTATCGGACGATATTCATCATGATATTCAAACCATTGAATCTCTCAAAAAGGGGGATTCACCTTTAATGTGGAAATGGGAGATGCCTCTTCGGGGAATCGCCTATCATTTGGAAGATGGCACTCAAAAAGGAAATGCTTTGGAAACAGTGACAATTATCTGCTCAGAAGCATCTATTCATCAAATCAAACTCTTTTATGCTCTTTGTATACAATACAGACAGCTTAAGAGTAAAACATTCTATTTATTAGCAAAAGAATCAGAGCATACGATCCTTATCCCTCTTTCATCTTCGATTGATATTGAAAATTTTCAAGGATATAATTTTGAAGATTTTGATGAAATAGTGGAAGCTATGGATAGGATGCTTTATGAATTTGCGTGCAAGGGCTATTCACATAAGGATACTATAGTTGACATTACCGGTGGACAGAAACCAACCAGTATCGTAGCGGCAGCTATGACCTTTAATCTGGAGATAAGGGCCCAGTATGTGCAGACCAATGCACCATGGGACGTTAAAGGTTATGATGTTGTTCTCTCATCATGGGATACTAAAGGATTGGGTATATGATTACAATTGATCTGTCCGAATTTTATAGCGAGACGGCCAAATTGAAGGATTTGCCTCACTATCGTCAAAGAGCCCTTGATACGGCGGGGGAAGGCGAAGAGGTAGTGGTAACCGGGAAAGCACCCGTATGGTTATATTTAGCTGTTTCTCATGCACTCCACGGCAAAGCAAAAAGATTGATCTACCGCTCACCTGTAACTGGTGATCTTGTAATTTTCGATCATAATCCTTTCTAAACGGGAGAAGAATATGGGCAGTGATAATTCTTTTATTACTATGTCCTCTTTATGTTCCGCTTTTCAGTCAGTGAAAGAAAATCATGGATGTGCGGGAGTTGATGGAGAAACTATAGAGAAGTTTGAAGCGGACCTGGATACTAATCTTGAAAAATTATATAATGAGCTTCTTGCACACACATACTCTCCTCTCCCTTTGCTGAAAATATTAGTAGATAAAGGCAATGGTGAAGCACGACCCTTATGTATTCCGACCGTCAGGGATAGGGTGGCTCAATCCGCGGTCTTACACTATATTGAACCGATCCTTGACAAAGAATTTGAAGCATGCAGCTTTGCTTATCGAAAAGGACACTCGGTCAGGGAGGCTATTAATAAAATCAAAAAATATTACGAAAGAGGCTATCATTTCTCCCATTCTGGCCAATTTGTTTTTAGATGAGTTGGATGAGGAACTATTGAAAAAGAATTATCGGCTCATCCGATTCTCAGATGATTTTATTATTATGGGTAAAAATCCAGAGGAGGCAAAGAAGGCCCTCCTGTTGTCAAAAAAGATTCTTGAAGATCTCTTTTTGAAATTGGATGAAGAAGAAATTACCAGTTTTGAACATGGATTCAAATTTCTCGGTGTTATCTTTGTGCGAAGCTTGATTATGGTTCCTTTTGATAAGCCGAAGAAGAAACAGAGAGTATTATTTTACCCTCCTCCTTTGGACATGGATGCCTATTTATTGAAGAAGAAAAGTTCATGATAATTGCAATGCATAGATTCTTTTTCTCCAAATTTGTTTTTACTATAAAGGGTGAGAGTGAATTGCTTTTGCCTGCCTATAAGGGATCTACAATTCGTGGCGGCTTTGGGCACGCCTTCCGACGTATAGTGTGTGTATTTAAAAACAGGGAATGCAGCGATTGCCTTTTAAGGGAAAAGTGCATCTACTCCTGGGTTTTTGAAACACCTGTCCCGGCTGAGACCCAGATGATGAGGAAGTATACTGCAGCCCCTCATCCCTTTGTTATTGATGTATTAATGAATGATCACCACGCTGATGCAGCAATCAGATTCGGTTTAATCCTCATTGGCCGGGCCACGGATTATTTGCCCTATTTTATCTATGCCTTTGAGGAACTTGGCCGTATTGGCATCGGAAGAGAAAAGAGAAACTTTCAATTGATAGACGTCATTGAAGAACTACCGCACACACAGGAACAATATGGAAGGAGGGTTGTGTATAAAGGCACTAATAAAATGCTTGAGAAAATACACCAGCCTGTAGGATGGAATGATATTATCCGTATACCCCCTTCAGATAGCATTCATCTTTCCTTTCTTACCCCTACACGGCTTAAATATCAAAATCATTTTACCAAAGAGTTAGAATTTCATATTTTCTTCAGAAATCTTTTGCGACGCATTTCTCTTCTTTCTTATTTCCATTGCGGATACAAGCTTGATGATAGGGAATTTAAAACTCTCATTACACAGGCACACGATATCGAAATAGCCAAACGGTCCCTTTACTGGGAAGATTGGGAACGATATTCCAACCGTCAGGCAGCCAGGATGAAAATGGGGGGCTTCATGGGGGAAATCACCTATGAAGGTCAATTTGAGCCATTCTGGCCGTATATTGCATTGGGCGAATATATCCATATAGGAAAGGGAAGTAGTTTTGGGCTGGGGAAATATACAATAAATGGTATTGAATCCGAGGAAGGATCGTAAAATGGAAAAGTCAAGGCAAGGCAAAGGCGGTCAGCCAGGGATACCGGTATAGGGCGGGGATTTATAATGGGATTATACTTATGGCTAATCTTTATTTGACTGAACAAAACTCTATCGTGCGCAAACGGGGCGATCGCCTCATTGTAGAAAAAAACGAAGAGATTCTTCTTGAAGTGCAGTGTCATAAAATAGATGCCGTTCTTATCTTCGGGAATGTTCAGTTCACCACACAGACTGTGCATGAGCTTTTTGAACATGGTATAGAAATGGCGCTTTTAACGCGTTCAGGCAAACTGGTGGGCCAGATAACCTCGCCTGCCACCAAAAATATTACCTTACGGCTTCAGCAATTTAAAAAGTATGAGGACAACAACTTTAGATTAGCACGAGGCAGAGAGATAGTGGCAGGGAAAATCAAGAATAGTCTGAATCTAATCCGACTTTTCTCATACAATCATCCCGACCTGGATTTTAAATCAGAGATCAACATATTATGCACAAAGCTTCACCTGGTAGAAGCAGCATCGGGTATAACCCAACTGTTAGGGTATGAAGGAAGTGCTGCCTGTGCCTATTTTTCGGCTTTCGGTAAGATGCTCCTTGGGGAGTTTCATTTTCCCGGAAGGAAGAAGCATCCTTCCACTGATCCGGTAAATGCCCTTCTTTCCTTAGGGTATACAATGATTTTTAATGAAATATCATCTCTTCTTGATGGATTGGGATTTGATCCCTATCTCGCTTACTATCACAGCATTGATTATGGCAGGGCCTCTCTTGCCTCAGACCTTATGGAGGAATTTCGATCCCCCATCGTTGACCGGCTCACGCTTAATCTCATAAATACCCGTATCTTTAGTCCCACGGACTTTTATTCAAATCCTAAAAGCGGCGGGGTTTTTCTTAAACGTGAAGCATTAAAGCGTTATTTTGTCAAATATGAAAGCATGTTAAATGGTGAGTTTCTCCATCCTGAGACTAAACAGGCTACCACCTTTAGAAAATGCTTCCGCCTGCAAGCAGAAAGATTCGCCGCAAGTATTCAGAATGATACGCCTTATATTCCATTTGAGCTTCAAATATAGTATAGTAGTAGACACAATGGTAGAGAGAAATGGATAAAGAATATGCTTTACCTTATTTCCTATGATATACCCGATGATAAAAGAAGAGGCAAATTGGCAAAGGTATTAAAGGATTATGGTGACAGAGTGCAGTACAGCGTTTTTGAATGTCTTTTAGACCATATCCTTTTAAAAAGAATGGTAGCGAGAATAAAAAAGGCCATTAAAGAGGAGGATGATAGCGTGCGTATATACACCCTTTGCGGTAATTGTGAAAAGGCGGTCACTATTATAGGGCAAGGGGAAAGGAGTGAGCTTGAAGATGTTTATATAGTATGAGAGGGAACGAAATTTAAAAAACGGTGAAAAAGAGAGGAGGTTACAGGAAAATTATAACTATTTGTTTTTTAAAATAAAGATAATGGAGTTGGACTTAATTATACAAAAGAGAAACATCATTTGAGAGATCAAAAAAGGAGGTTACAGGAAATGGCATTGAAAAGCATTGTGGTTTCTAGCCTCCAAATGCCCACTGTAGGAAACTGAGACCTGATGAAGAAGGGATTGCGACGACACATCAAAGCAGATCTCAACACCACGAAAATACAGTAGGAAACTGAGACCTGATGAAGAAGGGATTGCGACGAAGCGCACAGTCAAGACCACTTGAATAGAAGCCTATTACTCTACTGTAGGAAACTGAGACCTGATGAAGAAGGGATTGCGACTTTTGGCCAGAGCCCCTTAATAGCAATCGCTATTGCGAAAAGGGTAGGAAACTGAGACCTGATGAAGAAGGGATTGCGACGTGATTCTGCCATCGCATTTCCTAATTCTTCAAATAGTAGGAAACTGAGACCTGATGAAGAAGGGATTGCGACTCCCGAGTTGTAGTTCTCCGAGTTGCGGTTTCCCGAATAATCATTG
The DNA here is from genome assembly GCA_049472395.1 of bacterium. Classification (GTDB taxonomy): domain Bacteria; phylum SZUA-182; class SZUA-182; order DTGQ01; family JBLIRR01; genus JBLIRR01. The sequence goes on from JBLIRR010000052.1 coordinate 6,877, forward strand.
TAGGAAACTGAGACCTGATGAAGAAGGGATTGCGACCCCATGTAGTTTCTCTCTGCTATCTGGTCTGAATCAACATCGTAGGAAACTGAGACCTGATGAAGAAGGGATTGCGACAAAGTCGAAAGCACATTTCCTAGCTGGATTACCATTGATTCGGTTGGAAACTGAGACCTGATGGAGAAGGGATTGCGACTCAATAACTCCTATCAGGTAATCCACTATACGGCCATCTGTTGGAAACTGAGACCTGATGAAGAAGGGATTATGAGTCAATTTTGCCTTGACTTTAACATCATTTTTCTTAATAATTAAATCTAACCTAGTTTGCGGAAAAAGGTGATCCATTTGAAGGAGAAAAGATTGATCAAAGATTTACCAATAGGGATACAAGATATTGAAAAGCTGTTAAAAGGAAATTTCCTTTATATAGACAAAACAAAATACTTGTATACCCTGATCGAATCAAGCGGATATTATTTCCTATCAAGGCCAAGAAGATTTGGCAAATCGCTTTTAATATCCACATTAGAGGCGATCTTTTCAGGGAAAAGAAAGTTATTCAAAAATCTATGGATAGAACAATCGGGGTATGACTGGCAGAAATACCCGGTAATCAGAATTGATTTCGCAACCCTGTTTAATAAAATCCCACGTGAGTTAGAAGAGGGTTTAAAAAGGAAGCTAATAGAGATAGGTAACGATTATAAGGTAGAGTTTATCCATGATATCCCATTACCTGAGATGTTTAACAATTTAATAAAAGCGCTTCATAAAAAAACAGACAAAAAGGTAGTGGTCTTAATAGATGAATATGATAAAGCTTTAATAGACAATATTACAAATACTGAAATTGCTAAAGAGAACAGGAATATCCTAAAAAGCCTTTACGGTATACTAAAGCCAGCAGATGAATTCCTGCGCTTTGTGTTGATCACAGGAGTAAGCAAATTCAGCAAAGTATCTGTATTCTCGGATTTGAACAACCTAAATGATATCAGCATGGCAGCAGATTATGCGGGCTTGCTTGGCTGCACTCAGGAAGAGCTTGAACGGTACTTCATGGGACATATAAAGCTCCTCATGAGCAGAGATGATGATGAGGAAAAGATTAAGGCAAGAATAATGGAGTGGTATAATGGATATCGCTTTTCAACAGATACATTAACGGTATATAATCCATTCTCGCTCTTACTTTTATTCAAACACAAAGAGTTTAAAAATTATTGGTTCGAAACAGCGACACCGAGCTTTTTGATAAATCTAATAAAGGAAAAAGATTATGAAATAGAAAAGCTGGAGGATGAACCGGTTAGTGAGCTTGCATTTTCAAGTTATGAAATAGAGAATCTTGAGGTTTTGCCATTGCTGTTTCAAACAGGGTATCTCACCATAAAGGATTATCATAAAGAGCGAATGCTCTATAGACTATGGTATCCGAACTTCGAGGTAGAACAGGCATTTTTAAATTACCTTGCAGCCGGATACTCACAGGTAGAAACTGCCAGAGTAGACAGTTATTTATGGAGATGTATAGATTCTTTGGAAGCAGGAGATATACATACTTTTCTGGAGACATTAAAGATATTCTTTGCCAATATCCCTTACGAGATTCATCTGAAATATGAAAAGTACTATCAATCAATATTTTATACCATTTTAAAGCTGCTGGGCTTAAAGGTAAAGGTGGAAGTAAGCACCAATAAAGGGAGGATAGACGCTGTCGTAGAACTTGAAAAGAGGATATATATATTTGAGTTCAAACTCCATGATAGGGCAGAGAATGCTCTAAAGCAAATAAAAGAGCATACCTATTACGAGAGATATGAAGGCATTGGTAAGAAGATAGTTCTCGTAGGCGTAACCTTCAATCAAAAGATCAGAAATATAGGACACTATGTAACTAATGAAAAATGACATTTTATAGAGCTTTTCATTGGTTCTTGGATTTTAAACATTTTCCCTGTGATAAAATCCTTGTTTGATGCAGGAGTGTTAAAGGGCGTGTATTATTACGAGGTGGTCGACGTGGAGTGTGAAAAATTTTTTTACCTTATTTTTATTATATATAAAATAATAAAAGAAGGACTAAATTATCTTATATGTCAAATAATTATAATGAAAGAGTACAGAGTTAGTGTTTATGAGTGTTATTGAGATTATGTCTATTTAAAAGATGGCATCGAGACTGAAAAAGACTATTAAAGATCTGGATCTCTATCGAAAATACTCTAGGCTGTGGGAATAATATAGTATATAGACTAGAGAAATAGTTATGGTTTAGGCAAGCATAAAATAAATTAAGGGAAAAAAGTAATGATGAAAGGGTTAAATAATGACCAGAAAAAAGAATATCAGGCAGTAATATTAGCAGCATTATTACACGACATTGGTAAATTTCTACACCGTGGAGATGGAAAATATGAAGGTGAGCTGAAGCATGAAAAAGCTTCTGCTAAATTTATTGAAAAATTTTATTGTAAATTACAAAATAATGCGCTTTACGATCTCGATTTAGTAAGGTTGTTATTGCAATATCATAATCAAAAAGATTCTAAACTCACTGTGTTTAAAGATCCGTACCTTAATAATGCTAACGAAGAAAAGAAGGAAAAGATATGGAAATTAATAACACTTGTTCGTGATGGAGATACGTATTCTTGCGCTGAAAGGGATTTGGAGCAGGATCGTAAAAAAGGTGTTGGATCGAAAAGAGTACCTTTGGACTCTATTTTTTCTCAAATAACCTTGGATATGCATTCACCAAAGGAAAAAAATTTTAGATATCATGAAACCCTTCTGAGTCCAATAGCAAGCTTCCCTGAAGAATTTGATAAATTAAATGATAAAGAAGTGAGAGATTTAATAAATGATTTTGAAAAAAAAATACCGGATTTTTCTCTTTTTAAAAATTTTAATGATATTCTTAACTACTTGTTAAATTTACTTGAGCAATATACATGGGCAGTACCTAGCGATACTAGGTATGAATTTTCTGATGTATCTTTATATGACCATCTCCGGTCCTCCGCAGCTATAGCAGCTTGTTTATATAAACGGCATTTAGAGACTTTGGAGGAAGGGAAGAATTTTAATAGAAAAAATGAGTTAGTATTTATTGGAGCCGATTTTTCGGGAATACAAGATTATATATTTGAAGTCACAAATAGGGGCTTTGGTGGGGCTGCTAAAAGGCTTAGAGCACGATCATTATTTATATTTCTATTTTCAGAGGTATGTATCCATAGAATATTACATGCTCTTGACCTACCCCTTATCTGTAATCTCTTTTCTGCCGGAGGGAAATTTCTTCTTCTCGCGCCCAACATTAATGGCATAAAAAATGGCATAAAAGAGATTTTGCAAAAAGTCAAAACTGATATTGAAGAAGAAATAAATAAAACTTTTTTCAATCAATTTTCTTTTTTAATGGCATGGATGGAAATCGAAGGTTTTAAACAAGAATTTAAAGTATACAACTTTTTTGATATTGCAGATAAAATGTTTCATAAGCTTGAGTCTGAAAAAGTAAGAAAATTTGAAAATGTGCTGAAAGGTCGTGTGGATACAAAGGATAAATTATGGAATGTTGCGGCCTTTAAAGCAGAAAAAATATATTCCCAATATAATGGGAATGGAGATTGCAACATTTGTGGGAAAGGGCCAGCGACGTTTCGAGATGATGATGAGACAACATGTTGTTTTATTTGCCATCAAGATAAACACAAGATTGGAGCGCAAATACCAAAAACTAATTATATTGCTTTTGGTACAAGCTCCTTGCCTATAAATGGGAATGAAAAAATAGTAATTTTTCATTGTAAAGAAAATAGTAAAGAAAATAGTTATTTTGTTGAATTATTAAGAGAGCATAAAGAGAACAATAATTATTATCTCATCTACGATATTAGAAATAGTAAAAGGCAAGTGATTCCGAAATGCACTTTGCAACCAATAAAAAAATATCTTGCTAACCATGTCCCCTTTGGAGATGATAAAGAGATATTATGTTTTGAAGAAATAGCTACTCAATCGATATGGCAGAGAGCTGATGAAAAGTATGGGAGCACTCTTCTAGGTATTTTAAAAGCTGATATTGATAATCTTGGTCTGATATTTAGCAAAGGATTTGATAATCCACGAAGAGCTGAAAAAGGATTGAATAATATTGATAAGAAATCTGTTTCCAGGTTTTTGACATTAAGCAGAATGACTGAACTTTTCTTCTCTGGCTGGATGAAAGAAATAATGTTTGTGCAAAAGAAAAATATTATTAATACGCTAAAGGAGATGCAAGAGATAAATCACAATCGATTCATGACATACCTGGAGGGGGAGCAAATTAATTTTAAAAATATCTATACTGTTTATTCCGGAGGAGATGATTTGGTTCTTATCGGGCCCTGGGAAACTATGATTATTTTCTCGATATTCCTTAACATGCAATTTCGTAAATTCACTTGTAATAATAATTTTATCACCTTGTCAGCAGGTCTTACATTTATCAAACCGAAACATCCTGTGGCTTCCGGGATTAAACAGGCAGAAATTTTACTTGAAAAGTCAAAAGAGAAAGGGAAGAATAGAATTACTTTCTTTGGGACTACCATACGGTGGGGAAAGCTCGCAGAACTCTTAGACTTCTTTCTATTTTTTAATGAGAAATTAAATGAGAAAAATCCAAGGATTAATGCTGCATTTTTATATAGATTGTTGGAATATCACCGTATGGCGCTCACTTATTTTGATGAAGATAATATTATAGGCTTAAAATATCTCTCGGCTCTAAGTTATGATATTGGGAGAAATATTATCGAGAAAAATAAAGAGGGTAATATAAAAGTGGAACAAGAGGAATACAAGATGTTACAAAGTTTAATTAATGAAAAACCGACTGAAGATTCATTAATCAATTACATGAAAATACCTTTATTCTGGGCTTTATTTAGGAACAGAAAAATAAAATCAACCACAGATGAGAACACTAGTAATTTCTGATTATTTTTATAAATTAAAATCACTCAGTAAGGATGAATTTGAGTGGGTAAAATGGTCTGAGTTCCGCACATTATCTTTAGGAGGATACGATTCTATAATTGTCGATATGACCTTTAAGAATAAAAAGCCACATCCTAAACGTACCAAATTATTATCTGAATTGAAAAAAGAATTTGAAAAATCCGATTTTCTTAGTAAGAATAATTTAATCTTGCTCGTCATATGTGGTTCGCGTGAACAATCCTTAAAATATGATATACCATCGCTGTCACAACTATCGGATGATTATGAGTATTATAACAAAGAACCAGATGAAGTTTACTATAAAGATCAGAGATTCAGTAATTATGACTTCTTAAAAGCACTTATACCTGAAAGTAAGGAAAAAATTGAGTTCCGGGAAAATAGACACATCTATCCAATGGCAACAATACCTGTATTTTTGTACCTTGATGAATATAAAAAAATACCTACATTTTTATCCTATGATTATAATCCCGATTCTGAAAAATTTAGAGATTTAACACCTCTTGCTAAATTGAAAGAAAAGTCGAATACTTGCGTTGGTTTTGAATGTAAAGTGGGTAAAGGTTTAGTTATAGTGCTGCCTCCATATAATGTAAAGGACAAAGAAAAAGCATTTTCATTGTTATCCAGAATAAGCAGAAGTTATTTTAAAAAGAGAGAAGGTGCGGAGGAATTTATTAAAGCAAATGAGTTAATCCCTAATAACAAAGAATTAAGATCATCAAGAGAGAGTTTTATAGAAGCATGGTTGTGCTTTCATTATGATCTTTACGCCGCAACAGTTCTAATGTGCAGAAGATCATTGGAGGCTTCCATACCCAAAAAAGAAACAAATAAAATTAAATTTTTAGGTCAGAGAATTAAAGATTTATATGAAAAAGGGATAATTGATTCCAATTTAAAAGATATAGCAAATGAAGTTGTTGAATTTGGAAATTGGGGCGCCCATCCGGAAAAATATCCGGATAAAGAAATTACAGAAGAAGATGCAATGAATGCAATTGAATTTTTAAAAAATTACTTTGAATATTTTTATCATCTCCCAAGAAGGTTTAGGGAGAGTGAAGAAAGACGGCAGGAGTTAAAGAAAAAGGAGGTTGACTAAATGTCAAACTATTTTTATGAAGATGAAGATAAAGAAAAAATCAGAGAGAGTTTCTTAACCGATCAGGCTAAGGCATGGGCAATAAGTTTTATAAATGCAAAACAGCCAAAGGAGAGATGGCTGAGAAATCCTAAGTTGACTTCAGCCCAATTGCGCAGATTTCATATCGAGGCTAAGGAATTAGAAGAAAGGGTGAAAAATATAAAAGATTTTAAAAAAATAAGGCCATTGATAAAGATGTTGAAATCTAAAGTTGCCTATGCGTGCCCAACTACAGGGAGAGATAGAAAAGTTCCTGTGGAATTCAGAGCATATATCGAGGAGATGGTTGATCATATTGAAGATAGGAAAGACTTCAAGGCTTTCGCTTTATGCTTTGAATCAGTCGTAGGTTATTTCTATGGCGAGGGGGGAAGGTAAAATGAAGCTAAAAGGATATAAAAGAATAGAAGGTATTATTGAAGTTATTACTGGTCTTCATATTGGAGGAAGCACGACTATCATTGAAATAGGCGGGAAAGACAATCCAGTAATAAAACATCCCATTACTAAAGAACCTTACATACCGGGATCATCTTTAAAAGGGAAAATGAGATCTCTTCTTGAATGGAAAATTGATAAAAAATTAGAAGAGAATGGAGAGGTACATAAATGGTGCGAAGATCCTAAATGCCCAATTTGTGTTATATTTGGGACATCTGCTGAAGATGCTGGTATAGGCCCCACACGTCTTATCGTAAGAGATGCAGTACTGGATGAAAAGTATAAGGATGAACAAAAGAGAAAAGACACCTCCTGGTCTCCTTTATATTTAACAGAGGATAAATATGAGAATACCATTAATCGTATTACTGCACGGGCAAATCCGCGTAATTTTGAGAGAGTAATATCAGGAGTAAAGTTTGCTTTAGATATGAGCTATAGGGTTTTTGAAAATAGCGACAAAGGGAATAATGATGAAAATCTCTTTAAGTATGTTTTAGAAGGAATGAGGCTAATCGAGAAGGATGCCCTTGGAGGGGCGGGAAGCAGAGGATGCGGGCAGGTGAAATTTAAAATTAGAATAAACGGGGATCTGACAAGTCTCGATCAAATAAAAGAAACTGATATTAAAACAGAATATGAAAATTCCTCAGGACAAATCTGATGTCTGGATACAGAGATTATACTATCGATATTTCGCTAAAATCACCTATCGTCACTCCATTTCAATCGGATACTATATTCGGCCATATTTGTTGGGCTATCAGTTATCTCAAATGGGAGGCAAAGGATAAACTTGCTGAGTTTTTAGATTTTTATGATAAAGAAGAATCCATTCCTCCACTACTTTTGAGTAATGGTTTTCCTGCGGGCTTCCTGCCAAAACCTATTATACCTCCTATCAAACAGGAAGTATTAGAAGGGATTATTAAAAGAGAGGATAGAATCGAAAATTCATTTAAAATAAAGACTATAAAAAAGGCAAAAATTATAGCTAAGGATTATTTTGCTCAGGTCCAAAATGAAATGATAACTCCTCAAAATTTATTCAAAAAAATGTTCAATCAGTATGATGCCCTGAGTAAGGAATTAAAAAAAGTACAATCCGCTATAATACAACATAATACTGTCAATCGCTTGGGAATTGGAAATACAAGATTATATTCACAGGAAGAATATTTTTATAATAATCAAGAGGATGGAAAATTTATAATCTATTTAAAGACCTATTATTTTAGCCCTAATGATCTTGAGAGAATATTCCATTTTATTAGCGACCAGGGTTTTGGGAGGGATAAATCAACAGGCAAAGGATATTTTGAATTCAAGATAAAAGAGGGGATAGATCTGCCGGAGTCTGATTCTCCGAATGCGTTTATGTCCTTATCTTCCTTTATTCCGAAAGACAATGATCCTAATAGTGGATATTATCAGATACTCCTTAAATATGGCAAATTAGGAGGACATTTCGCAAAAGGTGGCGCAGAAGTAAACGCGAATCCCTTTAAAAAACCCTTGATGATGTTTTCAGCCGGATCAACATTTTATGATTATGAATATCATAAGGATAAAATCTATGGTCAACTTTTAAAAGATATTCATCACAATCAAAAAATCAGGCATTATGCCTATGCATTTCCTATTGGGATTAAACTCATGCCTGTAGCGAAGGAAGAAATATGAAGACATATAAATTGAAGTGTGAAATACTATCACCTCTTCACATAGGAGCAGGAGATGAGATAGATCCACTAAATTATATAATAAAAGATGGGAAGTTATTTAGACTATCATTAGAAAAATATATTCTTCACATGAAGGATGACAAGCAACGAGAAGAATTCGAAAAATTAATTGACATAGGAGATCTTATAAAACTCAGGCAATATATTTTAGAAAATATAAATACTGATACTGATTCTTTATATTCAATAGAAGTAAGTCCCAGCATAGAGAAGCTTTATAGTGCAAAACTAAGGGATATTCAGAATCAATTATTGATTAACGCTTTCTTTAGGACAGAGGGATTGTCGAAGCCTCTTATACCTGGGAGTTCTGTTAAAGGGGCTATTAGAACTGCTGTTGTGAGTGTTCTTGCAAAGAAAAGCAATCTTTCTCCACCCAAAGGATATAGAGAAGAATATACATTTGAGTCAAAGGTATTAGATTATGAAGATGGGAAAGAAGATCCTTTTAGAGGAATAAAAATAAAAGATGCAGCACTGAAAAACGATTCTATGATTGTGCAGGAAGTAAGAAATGTATCGAGAAAAGAAAGGAATATCCTAGAAGCCAATAATATTCAAATAATTTGTGAAGTTACTTATTCGGCAATGACCGGTAAATCCATAGAATTTGAGATAGAACTTTGCCTAGACGAGGAACTATTCTCGACAGAGTACTTAAGCAGGAAATTGACTATTGACCAGATAGCCCAATCATGCAATGAATTTTATAAAGATAAGATGGAGTTAGAGGACAGAAAATTTTATAAAGGCACTGCTTCTGAAAATTATTCAGCACAATTGCTGAATGCAGCACTGAATAAAAATTCATTTCTTTTAAGGATTGGACGCTTTTCTGGTGTCGAAAGTGTTACATTGGATAATTATCGAAATCCTAAACCTGTTAGCGACAAAGCTGTGTGGGGAACAACGAGAAATCTTATTGAAGGTAAATATCCTTTGGGGTGGATAATGGTTACTATAGAGTAAATATCCATTTTAGCCAGAAATTCCTCCTGACTATTTTTGGCACTCCTCTTCCCATAAACCTCTCATTAATCCCGGGATGGAGTATCTTGGCCCCTACAAGCACGGCTTGGCTCCAAACGAACGTACCCATTGGCAACAATGCATATTATTCAAGTTATCCGATATATGCTCCTTTGCTTACGCCGGCTACGGTTTTAGGGCTGCCACCCTTATAGAATAGGGTATAATTCTCGAAAAGGTTTGAAAGAAATAGCACAACACAGGGCAGAAGGATTCACTCTATATAGTGTGGATCCTTCTGCCCTGATTAAAATAATATGAAATATATTTATTTATTACTTAATTTAATCTTTAATAATGACCCTCAGGCTCATCACTCCTCTCATACTCGTCATTATTTTCTTCCGCATTATTTTCTTCCGTATCATAATTTTCCGTCTCATAATCCTCGCCATGCTGCTCTTCTTCTAAATCCCCTATTTCCTCCTCAAGACTTTTTTCTTCTCTCTTAGGATTGTTTCTTTGAGGAACTTTCTTTTCATAGACAAATTCATCGTTAACATTATCCTCTGAATCTTCATGAAAGATATCCTCATTCATCGCCTCTTCTTCTATTGTGATCTCTGATTCATTCTTATTATCCCTACTGGTACAATTGATGGATATAAAAAGAATAGGCAATATTAGTAAAACTATCCAGAATTTTCTCATTCTTTTACCTCCTTTTTGTTAATGGTAGATTGTTTAATATAGCCCTTTTATGCTATACATTATAAAAGCTGATGATTAAATTAAGATTAAAAAAAGATTATAATTTTTTAATCTTGAGGAAGGGCAAAATAGATAAGAAGAGAGTTCGATAAAGGATCAAATATGCGTATCTTGATTATAGAAGATGAAATGAAGATAGCAAATTTTATTAGTCGAGGATTAAAAGAGGAAGGATATGCGGTTGACATTGCCTATGATGGAGGACAAGGGCATTTTTTAGCTATGACCAACGAGTATGACTTGATTATCCTTGACTTAATGCTTCCCAAAATCGATGGATTAAGGCTTTGCAGGTCGCTGCGGGCTGAAAAATATTTTAAACCAATAATTATACTCACTGCGAAAGATAAAATTGAGGATAAGGTAATAGGATTGGATTCGGGAGCAGATGACTATCTTACAAAACCTTTTGCCTTTGAGGAACTCCTCGCCAGAATGCGCGTGCTCCTGAGAAAAAAAGATAATCATGTACTCACCCAACTCAGAGTTGACGATCTTGTCCTTGATCTTGTCACCCATAAAGTGACAAGGTCAAATGAGGATATTATCTTGACTCCCAAAGAATATGCGCTGTTGGAATATCTTATGAGAAATCAGGACAAAGTAGTAACAAGAACCATGATATCCGAACACGTATGGGACATTAATTTTGATACCTTTACCAATGTGATCGATGTCTATATTAATTATCTGCGAAAAAAAATAGATTATGGGCAAAAGAAAAAATTAATTCATACTCTTAGAGGAAGGGGATACCTCCTAAAAGGGTAGACATGCTTATAAAGTCCTTTCATCTTAAAACCGCCATCTTGTTTACCTTAATAATAGCAGCAATTCTTTCGTTATTCAGTCTTCTCTTGTATCTTAATTTTAAGACACACTTATATGAAAGTATTGATGAATTTCTCCTTTCAAAGGCTGAGATAGTAGTTAATGCAATTGATACATATTGGGCGTCCACGCAATTAAAGGCACAAGGTGGGATCACAACTACAGATGCTGATTTTATAAGGGCCATTCAAGAATGGGTTGAGAGGAAATCAAAGGACATAAAACTCACTAACATTATACTCCAAATCTATGATAGTGAGGGAAACCAGGTAGCCTCCTCCAAGAATATTCCCCGCACTCTTGAACTTCCTGATGAAACCTTTGATTCGCTTCTTAAGGGGGATACCTATCATTATAATATTGCGGTTAAATTAATAGAAAATAGGATTCTCCGTTTAAGAGTCGTTATCACGCCGATCGCGAAGGCAGGCGTGATAAAGTTTTTTATACAAGTGGCAAGCCCTCTCACACATATTCAATCGAGCCTTAATAAATTAAAAGCACTCCTGTTTATCCTGGTTCCTTTAAGTATTTTCATGACAAGTATTCTCAATGTGTTTTTGGCAAAAATAACTCTGCGCCCTTTAGAGAGCATTTCACAAATCATAGGCCAGATTAATGAGGAGAACCTTAAATTAAGAATAAATACCCTTACCACAAAGGACGAAATCAAAAATTTTGCTGATAATTTTAATGATATGCTTATACGGCTTGAGAAAGCTTTTATATCACAAAAACAATTCGCACAAGACGTTTCTCATGAATTAAGAACCCCCTTGACTATTCTAAAAGGGGAATTAGAGGTGACATTAAAGCAGTTGCGCTCTCCTGATGAATATGAAGAGGTATTAAAAAGCTGCCTTGAGGAGATCAATAAATTTATCAGTATAATAGAGAATCTTTTAACACTCGCACGATTGGATTGCGAAGAAATTCAGTTGGTAGAGGAGGAAATTGATTTACGAGGCCTCATAGGTGGTATTTTAAAGGATATACACATATTGGCTCAACAAAAGAATATTTCGATTGAGAGTGATAGCGAACATATCTTCTCTATTAGGGGGGATAAAAACAAATTAACCCGTGTAGTGCTCAATCTTCTTGACAATGCAATTAAATATACACCTGAAAATGGCACGATTTCCATACGTATGTATAATGATGATCATTGGGTTGTTTTACAAATAAGAGATACGGGCATAGGTATATCTGAAAAAGACCTTCCCTATATTTTCGACAGATTTTATCGAGTGGATAAATCGCGAAGAAATGATGGTTTCGGCCTGGGCTTAAGTATTGCACAATCTATTATCAAAGCCTTTCATGGACGCATTGAGGTAGAAAGCCAGCTTTCAAAAGGATCAACCTTTACCATATTCCTTCCTCACCCCTGTCTTGAGGCTTGAAAAAAAATCAAATTGCGGTGTATATTTGCTTCTATTTATAATTCAGTGTACAATTCCCCATATTTATTTTTTATAGGATCGTATAAAAAAATCTTGAGAATTTCATTCAATGGAAGAAAAATCTAATTCAACAAATGGCATTACCCTTTATAATATCTTAGATGGGGCTTCTTCCAAAGATAATGTAATGGCCCCTGAGGCAGAAAGACAAAAACAGATCGCTGCCAATCCCTTATTACCTACCGAAGAACGAGTAGAGGCTTTTGAGGATATAATGGAATCGGAGGTTGGGGATACCCGTATGTCGCGGGCCAGGAATATTGAGCGAGAAATTGGTTTACGACAAATTTATCTTAAATTCGAAGGAGCAAATCCAACAGGCACTCAAAAAGATCGCATTGCCTTTGCTCAAGCCATGGATGCTGTGCGCCGCGGCTTTGATGCCATTACTGTGGCCACATGCGGCAATTATGGTGTTGCTATTGCACTGGCAGCGTCTTTTGCCGGATTAAAATGCATTATCTACATACCAAAGACATACCAAACCAGGCGGATCAAGGAAATAGAACAATACAATCCTGAGATTGTAAGGATTGAGGGAGATTATGAGCATGCTGTGGAAGTTTCCCGGGAACATGCTATGAAAGAAGAAATCTATGATGCAAATCCGGGAGGAGCAAACACTATTCTCCAATTGAGGGCATATGGTGAAATTGCCTATGAAATCTATGATGAACTCCGGGATGCGCCCTCTGCCGTGGCTATTCCGGTTTCCAACGGGACCACACTGGCAGGTATTTACAAAGGTTTTCAAAGCCTCTATCGGCGTGGCAAGACGTCAAAAATACCAAAGATCGTAGCTGGTTCATCTTTTAGGAAGAATCCGATCATCCAAGCTCTTTTAAAAAATACGGAAAGCTGTAATAATTTAAATCCGCATAAAATAAAAGAAACAGCCATAAATGAACCCCTCATTAATTGGCATTCCATTGATGGCGAGCATGCATTGGAGGCGGTAAGAAATAGTAACGGGTGGGGAACATTTGCAAGTGATAAAATTTTAATCGCATACTCGCGCTTGATACGGGAACGCGAGGGGCTGAATGTAATGCCCGCATCAACAGCGGGATTATGTGCGTTGATTGATCAACACAAAAAACAGAATCTCCCGAATGACCGATATGTGGTAATTATAACCGGAAGAAAATCATGAATAATGCGGGTGCGATTATTTATTGCGAGGGGGCTTTTGGCACTCCAAACGGGAAAACCGCGCACGGGCTGATTCGTCACACACACCGTTACCATGTGTTATCTGTTGTCGATTCACAATTCAGTGGTCAAGATGCCGGAATGGTAGTAGAGGGACGCACAAAAAATATTCCTGTGTGGCAAGATATTCCTACGGCTTTTGATGAAGCACGAGCCGCAGGGTTTCATCCGACGCATCTGGTTATCGGATTAGCTCCGGATGGAGGGCGTCTCGATCCAAAGGCACGAGAGGATGTAAAAAAGGCAATTCAATTGGGATTACATATCGACTCAGGATTACATGATCTATTATCTGAAGACAGTGAGATCACAGGATTGGCAGAGACACAAAAGGTCGTAATCCGGGATATTCGAAAAACTCCCCCTCGCGACGCGCTGCATTTTTTTTGCGGGAAAATCGAAGAGGTCACCTCATTTAAGATCGCTGTGTTGGGGACAGATTCAGCTATCGGAAAAAGAACAACCGCAGGGATCTTAGTTGAGGCATTAAGGAACGCTGGCCATACCGCGGAGATTATCGGCACTGGTCAAACAGCGTGGATGCAGGGAGCGGAATATTGTATTATTCTGGATTCCCTTATCAATGATTTCGTTGCCGGCGAAATCGAACATGTGATTTATAGGGCATGGAAGGAAAAAAATCCGGATTTTATTATCATAGAAGGGCAGGGGAGTTTGATGAATCCGGCATATCCCGGAGGATTTGAGATCCTCGCTGCCGGCCGACCAGACGGGATCATCCTCCAGCATGCACCAGCTCGTAAGGAGTATGATGGATTTCCGGGATATCTCCTCCATCCCATAGAGAAACAGATAAAAGCAATTGAATTACTCTCCGGAAAACCCGTTGTTGCAATTACCATCAATCATGAACATTTGGATACCTCCACAATTTCACAGATTTGTTCCAAAATAGAAGAAGAGTGTGGCATACCTACGTGTGATGTCTTATTAGAGGATGCTCACAAATTAGTTACGCTGTTATTAGCACTTAAAGAGAGAAAAATGAATGGATAATCATCCGGGAAATGAATTATCTTTTTTAAAAAAACTTGATACCCTGGAAATTGGGCCGGTTCGTATAGAGAAACGGCGGCTTATTGCACCCTACCAGGTCATTCAAGATAATAGAAAAGATACATTTAACCTTGAGTATTGTTATGAAGAAGATGTTTTTGTACCGGATGATCCCTCCTGCCAGAATTTGGCAAGTGTCATGGGAGCCCAGGTCGCCCTGAATTACGGATTATTCTGTCACGAAATACTATTTCATGGCCATTTTGATAATGCTGACCGGGAATTTATTCTTAAAATGGCCGAAAATACTGCACGAGAAATTTATGTAAAGAAAATCTTAGAGCCAAATCCCTTTATAAAAGGCCTTGAAAATAAGATCCATCCCCGGCCCTATGATTCGTATCTGCAGGCGAAGATTCTTTTTTCCGGGAAAGCACCGCAAAAGAAAAAGAATTATTGGGATATGGCTGAGACGAAACATGCGGTATTAAGCAGTGGGGGAAAAGATAGCTTATTAAGCTACAGCCTGGCGCGAGAATTGGGAGTGGAAACACACGCCATATTTGTCAATGAATCGGGCCGTCATTGGTTCACCGCGCTTAATGCGTATCGCTATTTTAAAGCGAGCTATCCGGAAACAGCCAGGGTATGGACCAATGCAGATCGTATTTTCTCCCGCATGCTTCGTTATTTTCCTTTTATACGGCAGGATTTTGCTCGAATCCGCGCTGATGAATATCCCCTTCGTTTATGGACAGTGGCAATATTTCTCTTTGGAGTTCTCCCTTTACTTCGCAAGCGCCGGATCGGACGCCTCCTTATAGGAGATGAATTCGATACCACACGTCAGAGTTTTTATCAAGGCATACCTCACTATGATGGCCTTTACGATCAAAGCCATTATTTTGATAATCTGCTTACGCGTTATTTTATAAATAAAGGCTGGAATATTCTCCAATTCTCACTACTTCGTCCGCTTTCCGAAATGCTTGTGGAAAAGATTTTAACGGAACGTTATCCGGTTCATCAACAATACCAAATGTCCTGCCATGCAACACATATTAAACAAGACAGGGTCTATCCTTGTGGGAAGTGTGAAAAATGCCGCCGTATTGTTGGGATGTTGTTCGCTCTGAACGCGGACCCTGCCCTTTGCGGTTATACCGCTGAGCAGATAAAATATTGCATGAACTCTTTAGTAAAAAAAGGGATTAATCAGGAATCTACCGAATCAGAGCATTTATATTATCTCTTAAGCGCTAAAGGACTCATTTCCACTAAAGGCAACGGGAAGCAATGGCCAAAAGAACATCCTGAGGTTATAAAACTGCGGTTTGATCCGGAGATTTCTCCCATAAATGAAATCCCTGAAGATTTAAGAGCGCCGCTTTATAAAATTTATTTACAGTATGCCAATGGGGCTGTAAAGAAAAAAAATAGGCAGTGGGTGAAATATGACCCATTAGAAGAGAAGGAATTGATGAAACCATACCCTTATAAGATAAAAGAGAAAGAATTGGGGGAAGCACAAGGAGAGGGGCTGCGTGAGAATAATCACCTACTGGGAAGATTGACATGGCCTGAAGCCCAAGTCCGCTTTAAAGAGATTGACATTGCATTGTTGCCTGTTGGCTCTATAGAGCAGCATGGACCGCATTTGCCATTGGATACGGATTCCTTTGATGCAGAATATCTAGCGTGTAAGGTTGCGGAATCATGCAGCACTCCAAAGCCGATCGTGTTGCCACTCATTCCCTATGGTGTATCATATCATCATGAGGATTTTCACGGGACTATCAGCATACGCAACGAAACATTGGCACATTTTGTTTACGAGATCGGGATGAGCGTTGCGCAAAATGGTATTAAGAAACTGGTGATTATCAATGGACATGGCGGAAATACACCTTCGCTTCAATTTGCAGCTCAGATGATTAACCGTGATGCGCATATTTTTACATGTGTGGATACGGGAGAGACAAGCGATTCGGATATCTCTAAAATCGTGGAAACACCGAATGACGTCCACGCCGGAGAAATTGAAACCAGCACTGCAATGGCTATTCGTCCGGATTCTGTCCGAGTGGATAAAAGGCAGGCGTTTGTTCCTCACTTTTCCAGCCTGTACCTTAATTTTAGCTCTAAGAAGAGTGTCGAATGGTACGCACGAACCTCCCGAATATCCGCAATCGGGGTATTGGGAGATCCGACAAAAGCAAACAAGGAAAAAGGCGAACGAATTTGGGAGATTATGATCAAAAATCTCGTTGAATTTGTAGAACATCTCAAAAATACAAGCTTAGAAGAGATTTACGAGAAGAGATATTAACACAGATTATGAAAATCACCGCCATCGAAGCCTGGCCGGTTACTATGAAACTGGCTGAACCTTATAAAATCGCTTACGAATCCATCGATACAGCGATCAATGTATTCATCCGGATTGAAACTAATCAAGGGTATAGTGGTTATGGATGTGCCGGGCCGGATGAGCAAATCACCGGAGACAATGCGGAGAAAGTATTAGCAGATATTCGAGATTGTGTATATCCTGCTATAAAGGGGATGGATCCCCTTCGGCTGACGATGATCATGGAACATCTGAAGACTCATGTAAGATCGCACCCTTCAACATTAGCGTGTGTGGATATGGCATTATATGATATTCTCGGGAAGGTCTGTAATCTTCCTCTTTGGAAAATACTCGGCGGCTTTCGGGATCGAATGAGGAGCAGTGTCACTATTGGCATATCATCTGAACAAGAAACAGTGGAGCGAGCGAAAGAATGGGTTGTGCACGGTTTTAGGTGTTTAAAAATAAAGGGGGGATTAGATGTCGAAGGAGATATTATCCGTATTTTGAAAGTAAGAGAGGCCGTGGGGGCCCGCATTGAATTGCGATTTGATGCCAATCAAGGGTATTCAATGGAGCAGACCCTCAAATTTGTGGAGCACACCCGAAAGGCAAAAATAGAGTTAATTGAACAGCCAACCCCGAAGAAAGATCTGGAATTGCTCGGCCGGGTGACCCAAAAGGTCTCCATACCGGTTATGGCAGACGAATGTTTGATGACTCTCCGGGACGCATTTCGCCTGGCGCGAAAGGATTTGGTGGACATGGTCAACATTAAGCTCATGAAGGTCGGGGGGATTGCAGAGGCCCTTCAGATAAATGCCGTCGCCCGTGCTGCGGGGCTAGAGGCCATGGTCGGATGTATGGATGAATCTGCCCTGGCAATATCCGCTGGTCTTCATTTTGCCCTCTCATGCCCCAATATAATTTACGCGGATTTGGATGGCCATATTGGGCTTTTAGATGATCCATGTCAAGGAGCGGTTATCCTCTCTCACGGTACTCTCTATCCAAATAAATCAGCAGGATTGGGGTGGAACCCGAATGAATAAATTTTCTTATTTAAACTAATCTATTGAAATATGTCCAATTTCCTGCTTTGATGAGTGTGAGTTTATATTTGACATATAATAAATTATGCTGTAATATTTACGATCATGAGCGAAGATTTACTTAAACATAGATGGCTTTCATTATTTTTACCAACAACCTCCACTCGTCGTTTAGTAATATTAACAGGAGCCCGTCAGACGGGAAAGACCACTTTAGCCCAATTAATATATTCAAAGCTAAATTACATAAACTGTGATGCTCCTGAAAACAGAGATATGCTTCGGGAGGTCCATAGTGCCCATTGGGGCAAATCTATTGGAAATGCGGTAATTGATGAAGCACAAAAGGAGCCCATAGTTTTTGAAAAAATTAAATATGCTTATGATGCACATAAGATATCCTTTTGTATTTTGCTTGGCTCTTCTCAAATCTTATTATTAAAGCGTATCAGAGAATCTCTTGCCGGACGGGTTTTTATTTATGAACTCTGGCCCTTAATGCTGAGTGAATTGGTAAGGGATACGCTATCAAAAGATCAATCACCGCTTATCTCTCATATTATCAATATTAAAAATAGTATTGGTTTAAACAAAATGCTGCGGGATATGCCTTCTGTTCTTATGGCTGAAGTTGATGCAGAGGTAAAAGAATCGGAAAATTATTTATGCAAGTGGGGAGGTATGCCGGAATTACTTCACCTTTCCGATTCTGAGCGAAGGGAATGGTTAAAGTCCTATGAATATACTTACCTTGAAAGAGATTTATCCGATCTGGCGAGGCTTGACGACCTTAACCCATTTAGAAAATTCCAGAAGCTTTCTGCTTTACGTTCAGCACAACTTTTAAATTATTCTGAATTGGCAAGAGATGCGGGCATAAGTGTAGATACCGCGCGCAGATATTTAGAATATTTAAAGCTTTCCTATCAAACGTTCTTGTTGCCACCCTTTTATGAAAATCTGACAAGCACCGTAATCAAATCGCCTAAAATCTATTGGCTGGATTGTGGTATATTACGACAATTATCTGGATTTACAGGTGAGATTACGGGTCATCTTTTTGAAAATATGGTTATTGGTGAGATATATAAATGGATAAAAACCTCCAAAGAGGAAGCCGAACTATTTTACTATAGAACCCGTGGGGGGTTAGAAGTTGATCTTTTAATTAAGACTCCCTATGGGATTATTGGATTTGAGATTAAAAATAGGAGAAATATTATCCATAAGGATTACCGCGCCCTCTGTGAAATAGGCCAGAAACTAGGGGATAGATGGATTGGAGGAATTTGTGTCAATAATGGAAATTCCATAATTAAAGTTGCTGAACCAAATATCTGGGCCATAGCTTCAAACCGGCTTTTTAGATAGTTGAAGTGCAAATGATGTTGTCTCTGTCCTTCCCGAAAATTCATTGTGCGAAAAAGCTGAAGATCATTTCCTCTTTTTTTCGCCTTTCGGCAATGAGGTGAAGATAGATACCCATGTCTACGAATCAGCCACATGGCCTTCTCCATTTGTCATATTCGCGCCTCCTCAAAAGAATCGGGGCTCATCATGACATGACCACAATATTATAGGAAGATGCTGTTCGTTTGACGGTTACCAAGCACGATGGTCTCAAGCTACAGAAATGTCTCTATAATATGACAAAGGCAGTCGAGATTTGTTTCAAAATGATGCAAATGCCAATGCTCGAAAAGGTTATGAATTATAGCCCTGCCAAATCCATCCTCTATGGACAAAACCCGCAGTCATCAGGGCAAGTCAGGCAAGTCTCTTTGGGCGAACAGGCGCCGTTTCCACAGGCGGGCGAGCAAGGGCCGTAGTCCGAGGGGCACGTCGAACAGGTTTCGATGCCCGACTCACAGGTCCCGTCGCCACAATCAGGTGGACAAAGGCCACAGTCAGTAGGACAGGTCAGGCAGGTTTCATTTCCAGCGCAGGTGCCGTCGCCACAGTTGGGTGTATAAGGGCCGCAGTCGGCCTGGCAGGTTTCGCAGTTTTCGGTCGGCTCACACTTACCGTTTCCGCAAACAACGGGACAGCCGCCGCAGTCAGCGGGACACGAAATGCAATCCTCTCCCGGGTCACATCGCCAATCGCCGCACACCACGGGGCATGGACCGCAATCGATCGGGCAAGTAACACAGCTCTCGTCACTGGCACATATCCCGTTTCCGCAGCCAGATGGGCATGGACCGCAGTCTTCACCCGGCTCGCAGGTGCCGTTGCCGCATGTAGCAGGACAGCCACCACAATCTTGCGGGCATACACTACAGTCTTCGTCATCTGAGCACTGTCCGTCTCCGCAACCAGGCTGACATTCACCGCAATCGTCAGAACAAGACGCACAGTTCTCACCATCCTCGCAGCCGAAAGAACCACATACCGGTGGACACTTTGAAGCAGCTATCAAAGGATCGGAACCGCAAACCTGCTCTCGTGAGTCTGAATGGCCGTCATTGTCATCATCGGAATCTACCTCATTACACAAACCGTCGTTGTCCGTGTCGCCAGTGCTGTTATCACCCTGGCATATGTCACAGACATCTCCAAAAGTGTCTCCGTCGATATCACTCTGGTCAGGATTTGGAACAGTGGGGCAGTTATCGTCGCAGCACACAGTGTTTCCCCCGGTGCATGGATGATCACCTGCTATGCCGCTGTAATCCATATCGCCCAGGATGCCGTCATCGTCACCATCAGGGCCAATCATGATAATTTGAACCCGGTTGTTACCTCTATCGGCAATAAAAATTTTTCAATTACCATCTATAGTTATGCCAACGGGCAAATAGAATCGTCCCATTCCTAAACCAAGGGCCCCCCATTTTGTAATGAAAGAGCCATCAGAAGTGAATTTTTGAATCCGGTGGGTGCCATTATCCGCCACATAGATATTCCCGGCGGTATCAGCAGCTACTACTATGGGATCAATGAATGACCAACTTTTAGAGGGGATTGTCCAAAATGAAACTGGAACTGGCCGAACCGCCACCCACGCGCCTGGATCAGGGGCATCCCACGGGAAATCTGATATGAAGTGCACAGATGATGCTGTAGCAGGGGGGGTATTATTGAATACCGCGATGTATTCATTCGGAACTGTAAATGATGCCTCGAAGGCGGTGAAGGAAAATGGACCGCTTAGAGCGAAGTACATGTATATCCCGAAGTTTCCGTCATTCAGGGTGCAGTAGGCTGCATAACCGACTCCTAGACCGCCCGCCAGAGCCGGCTCTTGGCCCTTGAGGTCCTCGAACATATACGTGGGTTGGCTCCAGATACCATGAGGGAGGGGAACCTCCATATGGCTGTATAATTGAACAGACATCAACGTCCCAACGGATCCGGCAGGCGGGTTCACGCAGACCAGATTCCCTGGGGGCGCTTCTATGCGTAACGTGAACGTCTTGTCCGAGGAAAAATTCGCCGTGATGACCGGCATCCCCGCTTCGTCACCAACCGGGACTCCTGATGCAATACGCACAGAGGAGCGGGCCTGTATCTCTGGTTCGAACGGAGCGTCTTGCTGTGGGGTGCCGGGGTAGAATGGGTTTGCGAGACGCAGGGTCTCACGGACTGCCACCTGTAGCGATCTAATAACACCCCTCTGATCAAAAATCATGCAGCCTCCCGGTGATAGTATTTCAGAAGACCACTCTAGCGTTGCCGTCAGGCGACAGGGACGTCAATAAAATAATAAATAATAAAATAATAAGAATTCGCTTTTTCATATGGGAATTAAGAGTAACTTAAAACAGTGAAGAAGTCAAGGTTTATTGAAAGGTTTTTGAATTTTTCAGCAAAAAGGCTTAAGAACAGCTGTTAATGATGATGAAGTTTAGAAATATAGGGGACAATAAGGCAAAAAATAAAAAAAAGACTGTCAAGAAGATATAACTCTGTCCTTCCCGAATATTAGTAGCCATTAAATTTATTGGGTTTTTAAGCTTGCCGGATTATACTTCATGAAACAATTTCATATCCAAAGGAAGTGATATTTGCAAGCATGAAAGCAGTTTGTTTAATCGTATTCAATTTTATTTTATCCTTTTTTCGGAAACGTACGTCTCTTTGAATGGAAAATGCGGCTCTTCGACATCAGTTGAAAGTATACAAAAGAAAAGATAGAAAGCCCGAAATTAAACCAACTAATCGAATCTTCCGGTCATTGCTTTCTCAAATATGGTCCGGCTGGGAGGATGCTTTATACTTTATTAAGCCAGCTACTGTCATTTCCTGGAGACGTAAAAAGTTTAGGGAACATTGGACGAAGTTATGCAGAAACGACAAGCTTGGGCGCCCATCAGTCGATCGCAAAATAATCTCTCTTATCCGGGATATGTCAAAAGCAAATCCTATCTGGAGATCACCTCATAGAGATGAGCTAAGGAAAGTTGGAATCGATTTAGCCAAGTCAACCATCGAAAAATATATGGTTAAACATAGAAAGCCACCTTCACCAACATGGCGGGCGTTTTGGGATAATCGTGCGAAGGATCTTGTTCCCAGCGATTTCTTTGTGGTTCCAACCATCAGAAATATAGTTCTTTTTGTGTTTTTGGCTTTGGCTTAGGACCGTCTTCGAGTGGTTCATTTCAATTTAATGAGACACCCAACAGCGAAATGGACTGCTTAGCACAGCCCCTAATATCTTCTTCGGGATCGAGATAGCATATACGGCCAAGTCTTTCAGAATCGAGTGAAAAACATGGGTACAAAAGAAGTGAAGATCGCACCGAGAAGTCCATGGCAAAATCCTTATATTGAAAGGCTTATCGGCTCGATAAGGCGCGAGTGTCTTGATCACATAATCGTATTGAATGAGCGGCATCTAAGAAGAATTCTAACGGGCTATTTTGACTATTATCAACGCTATAGAACCTATCTCTCACTTGATAGCGATTGTCCAAAGTCAAGACCGATTCAGTCTGAAGAGATGGGCAAAATAATTGCGCTTCCAGAAGTGGGATGTTTACATCATCATTATGAACGGAAGGCAGCTTAACCTTTAAGGAAATCGCCTCTTAACGATCAAGGGGCCGTTATCACCATTTGAATAGCTGCATCAAATTACTGCTAATGCTGTAACTTGAATAATGGTCCTTTTACCTTCTGAAGATTTCTGAGAATCAAATTTCTAAAATTTTACTCCACTTATTTTTCGCAAAATGTATTTTCGGGAAGGACTGATGAATTTCTGAAAATTTATCTTGAGATTTAACAGATCAATTTAAAATAATACAAATTATCTGTGTGTGAATTTGTGTGTGAAAAAGTTGCAAAAATTGCTTGCTTTGTATAGGCAAGTCCACCTGCTGGAATATCCGGTATAGGATTTTCTTTACCGAGATCTAAATCAATTGAACCGTACGCTTCGTTACCCCAGAAAGTAAGTTCAATATTATAGGGCAAATTTTTATAGAAATTATTTGCTATTTTGGTGTTGTATAATTCTGCATTTAATATAAAGCTATTGAAATCAAGTTGTATTTTATTTCCCTATATTATTTCCTTAAGCAAGCTTTTTTACTAGCTTGGTAACTCTTTCTCCCAAACGTAAGCAGCAATTTTTGGCTCTATCATCTGGTGATCCGATAGCAACTGGGCCGTAATGATCCCCTTTTGGATCACCATAAATTATCATGCCATGAATAATCATAGCTTTGATGATATCCATTATCGTGGTTTCATTCCCACCCCCTACATTTCCTGCTGAAGAAAATGCAGCTCCAACTTTTCCATCTAATTGACCATGAAACTTGACGCTATCATCAAATAGTTTTTTAATTGGCCATGCCATTGTTCCGTAATAAGTCGGTGATCCGATAATAATTCCATTGTAGTTTAGCAAATCATCAGCAGGTGTATCTTCAACTTTCTTTAAATCCACATTAACTCCACCTTCTTTTTCAATACCTTCTTTAATCAATTGAGCCATATTTTTCGTGTTGCCACTTTGAGAATAGTAAATAATTAATATTTTGCTCATGCTTAAATCCCCCTTTTATATTATTACCGTTTTTGCTAAGAGACTTCCCGCTTTTCTTAATTCTTCAATTTTCTCTCTATCTGGCTTTCCCTTTGATAATAGGGGGTTAGCAGCTTCTTTCAGCCCAAGTTTATTAGCCAAGGCTATAATACTATCAATAGCTTTACCCCCTCCACCGTGAGTTAAGAAAGCAACATAGGGTTTATTCCTTATCTTCTCCTTTGTGGAATAATAAATTCTATCAAAGAAATCCTTAAGTCCACCACCCATATAACTAAATGCATCATAAGAACCTAAAGCAACCGCATCACAATTCATGATATCATCAGCAGTTGTATTATAGCAATTTTTTAGGACAACTGTTGCTCCATTTACTTCTTTTATACCTTCTGCAAAAGCCTCTGCTGCTGCTTTTGTATTTCCGCTAAGAGAATTATAAACAATTAAAACTTTCTTTGCCATTACATTTCTCCGCATTATGGTTTTTATGAATCTGTATAATTATGTTTCAAGTCAATCTAATCCATTGAAAATATTATATATTTTTTGCCTATTTTCACCAATTTCAGAAAATTTTTCACACCCCAAATTTTATCCGACAATTTTATTTTTTAACTTATATAAGTATATTTCTCGAAAGAAATAAATAATATTACACTTATTTTTCATAGACTTCAACTAAAATTTATATGGGTATAACTTATTGATATTATTAAATGATGATATTTTGACAAGAGACAAGTTAATATTTATGAAATGACTACTTCAGGTAATATTAACGAACCACACGGTAATATATATGCACTGTAATCCTTTCCATGCTTTACTTCAATAAATCGTTGAATCTCTGAAAGATCAAATAATTTTATAAAATGTAGTTGATTAGTATCTTGTTCTGAAAGCTCAGAGAAGAGAATTATATCACAATGAGTTAAATTCCTCGCAGTAAGATATGCGCTATGTCCTCCTAATATAATCTGTTCTTTTCGCATAGCAAGTAATTCAGATAAGGTAAATCTTGAAAGCCACTCCTTATATACTGAGTTACCAATGCCTTCGGAACATTCAGCAAAAACTACTATAGTTCCTCCTTTTTTAATTAATTTAACAGCCGTGGTAATTGTTCTCTGAGTATGATATAAAGATTTATCCATTGGATGACCTCCACAACTAACCAATACGACATCTGACAAACCATGAGCTACCACAGTATTCATTTCCTTAACGATCTTTATACCTGAGAAAAAGGAGCTGTCTGAGGCACCAGCACAGATATTTACCAGATCACCTTTAGTATTTCTAATAAAATTGATAATAAAATCAAGTTCAGCTAATCGGGCAGCCTCCATCATTTCAAGATGAATTGGATTATTATCAAGCAGGCCTAAACCAACTCCATTCTCACATATCAAAGAGTGGTTTCTCCTTATGGATTCTCTGCCACTAACACCAGGCAATATAATCTTCCTGCCTCCGCAAAAACCGGCAAATGCATGGGGGGCTATATTCCCAAAGCCTATAATAAAATCTGATTGCGAAACATGTTTATTAATTACCAATTCATTCCCTGTTGATAAAATCCCAATGGTAGTTAAATTTTTTTTATCATCGCAATCATGTTCAATTAATAGTGCTTTTTTTAAATTTTCCTCACCATATAAGCGTCGGTTCTCCTCTCGCGAATGCTTAGAATGAGCGCCATAAGCGACAACCAATTTTATTTGACAGTGATTCCAGATTAAAATTTTTTCTATTAGCCAATTGAGACATTCCGGATATTCTTTGTTTTGTCTCGACTTATCTTCAACTAATATTGAAACAGTTTTAGGTGTGCATCCTTTTAATAAAGATTCTAGGGATGGACTATTAATTGGATTTTCTACGGCCTCTTTCATTGCACAAATATAATCATGAATGACAATAGATGATTGCGGTGCACTTAGTTTTTTAATGTGAGCCTTATTTTTCCATCGAATTGACAGTTCTTTCTTGCCATATTTAAATATGAATCTCATTGAATACCCCATCTTTTCATGGAAGTGGACAATATTTTAATAATCATTTCATTAAAATTAAGACCATTTAAATGGCAACATTGAGCTAATGTCCTCTGAGGATGCAAAGTAGCGTCCGCATTAAATTCCAAAAAGTAATGGTTACCATACTTGTCAACTCTTACATCCATAGTACCATAATCAACAGGAAGAAATAATTTATATACTCTTAGAGAATCCCGAATAATATTGGAAAGTTTGGGATCATTTTTTTCACATTGCCTCTTTAAATATTTTCCAATGGATTTAGATTCAAAGGATAGAAATTCTTTTCCCATTGATTGACCATTACTTTTAATGTCTTCAATAATACCACAAAAAGCTAACTCTTCATTGCCTATTATCCCTACCTTATATTCATAACCCTCAATGAAATGTTCGATAATTACTGGCATATTAAGTGTCTCAAATATAATATTAATACTCTCATGTAAATCTTTTTTGTTTGATACGACCGAGCTGTGCTGAAGACCTATCGAAGATCCTTCATAAGCTGGTTTTACAATAACTGGGAATTCGGGGTAGTTTATATTTTCTATTTCTTCTCTAGAGTGAATATATACCCATTTTGGGGTTGATATTCCCATTTTATCCCAGAAAGACTTCATAAAATGTTTATTCTGGCTCATCATCTTGGTATATGGATCGGCTCCTGAATAAGGTATTTTGCATAGTTCATACAGGTTGGGTCCAATTGCCAATCTATATCGAGAATAAAATCCAACAGAAAGATTCATAATAAAATCTATTTCATTATGAAAAGCGTGAAATTCAAAAAAAAATTTTTCAGGAGGACCTATTATAATAACTTCATACCCAATTGATCTTATAGCATCAACTATTGCCTCTATTTCATCAGGTTCACGCCAGTGATAGACATATTTCAAATCAGAGGCACCTGAATTTATCGCATCTTCTTTTGTTTCTAAAACTAGGCCTATGGTCTTAATGCGCAATTGTATTCCTCTTCAATGGATTCATTAATAACTGTTGGCTTATAAATATCTCTACTTCTATATGTGATTTTCTTCTTTCCATTTTCTTCAACAAATCGTGTTGTCACTACTTCCCAACCCTTTATCAGCTTGATCTTCTTCCTCTCAGGATCATATACTCCGGATTTTGGAGAGATCTCTTTAAGGATAGAGGCCTCTATAGTAATGTTATAAGATAGGCTACCTTTCGAAAAGAATCTGCAATTAACTCTTTTATTGATCTCATCTACTTCCATTTTTATAAGAACTTTTCTATTGAGACTGTTTCTGAATTTTAAATCTTTTAATGCGTAAGCATAAACAGCATCTCTGCCCAGCGCTATAAATCTATTTTCTCCCCAGATATCAACACTATGATTATGCTTCTCTAATATTTCCATATTAGCCATTAAGGCTCCGTTAAACAAAGTGGTAGATATCTGGCAAAGTCCGCCGCCATTGGCGAAACATAATTTCCCCTTAATTAAGATAGGTCCTTCCAAATATCCCTCTCTTTTTGAAGCTTCTCCGACTATTCTTCTAAACGAAAAAATTTCCTGAGGATCAAGGAAGAGCCCATCAATCTTTGTACAACAAAGTTTCATATTATAAATACGATTATGATTTATCTCATTCAGTCCACTTCGTTCTTTTATGAATGTGGAAAAATCCGAGATACAACACCACTCATTATTATTTTCATTTAAAGTTAACTTATGAGTTACAAATGGATGCCAGCCTTTCAATAGAGACTTGATATCATCCAAGAAAAGACGAATTCTTTTAAATTTTAATTGGCTATAGGCTGCTTTATAAGATTGATTTTTTATCATCAAGTTTCTTGTATTAAATATTTTCTTCTGGCTCATCCGGATAAGTAACCCATTGCCCATGCCAATTTTTAAATTTTACAATCGGATTTCCCCTGGGATCTTTGAGATATTTAAAAGTAGGGGAATCAGATAATTCTAAAGGGATGTCATGTTTTCCTGTCAAATGAAATAAAGTATACCGTGGAAAAGCCGGACCGGGAATGGTTCTTCGCAACTGTAACATTAATTTTACACCTTTTCTGATACTTGTCCCATATATGGAACGTCCAAGGCTATAAGGAGTATAATGAAACAAATAATAAGGGAGGATGCGTCTCTGAAATAATTTTAAAAGCAAATCTCTTAGGACCTCATAAGAATCATTGATTCCTTTTAATAATGGAGATCTCCATAATATAAGGGGGTGAAACTTACAGTTATCAAATAGATTGAGCGTTTCATCAAAAACCTCCGTAATCTCATATGGATGCACTATATGTACTTCTAATACAGTAATTCTATATTTTTTAAGTATTCTCACAAGCTCTTTGGTAATCCTAAATGGATTAAAAGTTAATGTCCTCGTATTTAATCTTATCGTCTTTATAGTAGATATTTTAGAGATATCAAACAAAATCCTTTCAATTTGACTATCATTTAGAATGAGAGGATCCCCTCCGCTTATGAGCACATCTTCAATTTGAGGATTATGGATTAAATATCGTAGGGATTCTCTCCATTTGAGTTCATCTCTTTTCAGATTTTTTTTTTGCTTAATATCTAAGGTCCTATGGGTCAAATAGCAGTAATTACAATAACCAAAACAATTATTGGTAATTCTGATTAATGCTCGATCAGGATATTTGTGATGAAGAATAGCCGTTGGCATTTCTTCTGCACATTCCCAATTAATTTTAATTCCATCATACTCATTACAATTGCATAATATATCTAAAGGATGAAACCTAAATTGCTTCCACAGAGGATCATTCTTTATTGGATTAGAGTTTTTGTCTAATTCAATGAGAGATAACATATAAGGAGTTATGCCGATATTAAAATTTTTTGCATAGGCATAAAAACTTTTTAATTGAGACGCATCCATATTAGGAAAATAGTCATATAATTTAGTACTATTTTGAATTCTATTCCTTAGCTGCCATCTCCAATTTTTCCATAATTTTTCAGGTACTTCCTCATACTTCCAAAATCTATCCATTTATATATCCCAATGTATCACAATTGTAGCGTTAAGTCTCTGCCTCTAAACGATCAACATCAATTTTAAGTTCTAGAATAAATATATTCTTTATAAAAGGGTATTTTACTCTTAAAATATTTTGATATCATTCCTTCATCATACAAACAAGGAGAAGAAGGATAATTTTCTACTTTACCATGCAGTCTTCGACATAATGATTGAAATTGGATAAGTATACAATACTGCTGCGTCTTTCTTCTATAATAATAATTTTTCTTTGTATTTTTAATTTTAGTTATACCTAATTTATACAATTCGTAGTCAGAAGTTAAATTGAAATAGTTTGGATTAATAATATAATCTAGATTGAATATCTTATAAAAAGCCATTATTTCTTCCAAATTATAAGGATTTTGGGTTTGCCAGGGGAATACACCATTTTCTATATTTGATCCATCAGTAATATATTTTATATTATGCTCTAAGCAGTATATAATAGTTTTAATATGCATTGCTAAACTACATGAAGGGCAAAAAGAGACTTGTTTAAAATCTCTGGTGGAAAAATTTGGGATATAATCCCTGAAATAAATTTCATTTCGTAAGTCATCAAATTTTAAAAAACTATGTATAAATTTCTGTTTCCCAAATTTATTTTTCAAATTATCCAAATTTATTAAAACACTTTCAGGATTAGAAGATATAATACCAAAGGGATTAAAAATTCTTTTTTTATATGTGGTGATAAATGTTAATAGATGAATCCTATTAAATTTATAAGCCATTGTTGTTGCAGTAAGGGTTGAATCAGTTCCTCCTGAAAATCTAACGCATATCTCTTCATCAAAAATATTAGCAGGAATTTTACTCAAATTAAATCTTTCCTTTACCTCATAATAATATTTCTGAAAGGCTCTATTTAAATGTCTTTTCTTTTCTCTCGAAAAAAAAATCCTTTTTATCGCTTTGCAAATAATAATTGGATAGCATATGAGCAGACAATATTCGACTCTTTTATCTAGCTTTTCGGGTAATTGATCAAACACCCAAATTAGAAAAAATTCTATTTTATTAAGCATAATCATATTTATTCGGCAGTATTTTATATAGTATTCGGTACTGAAAGATTGGGATAAAAATAACCATTCACAGGGATTTAAGGGTCAGGCATGGGAATAGAGCGATTTGTGACCAAGTTTGGCCCAGATTTTTAAGAATTTTCGTTTTGATCTTAAAGCAAATCGAGTTACTCAGGTCCGTCCGTGATAAAAGAGCTAATTTGCTCTTGTTGGCAGCCATTGGAAAAGACACAATTTATTCTTTAATTGAAGCAAAGGTTTCAGCAATGGCTGTTGGCGAGGAAAAAAGGAACGTATTAATCTTGTGATTTTACGTATATCCTGAGTAATATCGGCTATAAAGAATGGGGTCAAATTACCACCCCCAGAAGTGGTGGTACGGAAATCATGTATATTTATTTGGACAACAAGCTTAATGTAATCTTAAATTTTAACATCCAAAAAGGGCCAAAAACATCATTGTCAAATCCTTTACTTGTATACATGTCCCAAAAAATTACACCTGGTAAAACTTCGGCTCCTATTTGGAAATATTGAGTTTGCGCAAGATGTACTCCCAAGCCGGTAAAAAATTCAATACCTTCAAGATTATCAGACCTGATTGATAAACCATCCTCTACAATTATTGGATTTTTATATCTCCAAAACATATGATTAAATGCTAATCCAAATATAAAATATTGACCTAAAAAAGTATGGCGCGATGTTGTAAAATATTTATAGGCAAAACCAGCGTTTAGCAAAAATACACCTTCATCAAGGGATTTATCAAGTTCGCTAGTCTCCCGTATAGGGGTCCAACCAAATCCAATAAATAATTCACCCCGATGATGTTCCTCAAAATAACCACCAAATGATAAATTAATGTGATTTAGTCCATAAAAGTCATCTCC
The DNA here is from genome assembly GCA_049472395.1 of bacterium. Classification (GTDB taxonomy): domain Bacteria; phylum SZUA-182; class SZUA-182; order DTGQ01; family JBLIRR01; genus JBLIRR01. The sequence continues at coordinate 37,914 of JBLIRR010000052.1, forward strand.
TTTAATTAATCCGGACCCGCCTGTCATACTGAACATTGTACCCTCATCAGACTCGATTATACCATTTACATCTGTAATGTTATTTTTTTCTTCTTCTTTATTATCTAAATATTTATATTTATTAATTCTATGATAATCATTTTTATTGCTTATATAATCATCTATCTTTGATACCTTCCGTTCGCCCTTATACTCATCACTCGCCTTTTCCATCGCATCACTAAGTTTTCCCCGTCGTTTGTATAACGGGGTTGAACAACATCCCTGTAAAAAAAGTATACTACCAATAAAAAATAATAAGCCAATCTTTAATTTTAAACAATAAAAAATATACTTTTGCATCTTATTTAGCAAATATTTTATCAGTTTCTTCATTAAACTTATCACCTATTTCTTCTCTCACATAAATTCCCTGTTTCAGCATATCGGAATTTCAAACGCAATTTTCTTTAAAATTCTTCTTAGATGCCGCTCATTAAATACGATTATGTGATCAAGATACTCGCGCCTTATGAACAGTACCGCTGTTATAATTGAGCGCATGTCACCGTGTCTTTGGTTACCTGAATATATCGCCGAAATTGATCTCTTCAGCAGCAAGGATGAGAGCGAGGGGAGGGAATTTTTTCGTTGACTTTATGAGGTTCTCATAATAGGCTGCATATTCCTCAACCGATTCATCAGGCCCCGGCGCTCTCATACCAAGCCATACCAAATCGGCATCTTGGGAAAAATGCTTAATGGTGGTTGAGATGATATCATTCGGGTGATCATTCACCAACACCTCCAATCTGGCGGGTACTCTCCCTTTTGCAAGAAATCCTTCCAGATGTTCACTCGCTTTTGCCCTATCCTCTTCATTCTTCACGATGGTTTTTAATATTAATTGAGAGCCTTTCCATTCAGGGCTTGTCTGGAGCAAATATCCTAGTGTAAGCATCAATCCCGCATTTTGTGCCTTGCCTCCCCACCAGAGATAAATCTGTTTATTTTTTCCCTTTTCTAGGGGAGAGAGGGACCCTTCACGGACAATGACAAGATTTCTTTTGGATTGATAGATAAATTTTATAAGCTCGGCAAACTGGAGAAAGTTCTCCCGTTTTTCTGTCTCTCCGAGTAGAAAAGTATTGGGAGCAAGAGGACCAAGTCCATAGGTCCTCACAAGGGACTTTGCCCCGGAGATAACATCATCGGCACTATGCACTTCCACAAGAGCAGGTATGTCTTTTTTTCGCAGGTATTCTTTAATAGATTTCTCCAGGTTATCTATTCGTTCCTCAGCCATGGCTTCCGTGGAGACAATGGATGCAACCGTGAGGAATCCCTTTCCATGATTGATGGCATCCGCCAAATGTATAAGGTAAAAGCGTTGAGTAGGGGCCCCGCTTAATACAAAAATATTGGGACGCCATGAACGGGCATCAGACTTTGATTCTTCGAGTTTATAAATGGAATAACGGGCAAAAAAAAGTAAAATACTGCGGCGAATATCCGACCATCGTGTATTAATATCTCTCTTTATCATAATGTAATATATAATAAGGATGATGAAGATGGCGATAAAGGTAGCGCCGGGATTAATCATCAACATTGCTCCAAGACAGAGCCCCGCCCCGGTGAGGGAGAGTAGCCAGTGTGTCTTAAAGGTTGGCCGCCAGGAAGGATTGTCAATAATCCCTTCAAATCCCGCTATAAGATTTAAAACACCATAGGAGGTGAGAAAAAACATTGAAAGTACGGGTGCTATGGCATTTATATCACCCAGAAGAATACCGACAAGAGCAATCATAAAAGAGAAGGCTGTGGCTATTCGGGGTGTATCCTCCTTCCCATACCCTTTTCCCAGGAATTGCGGTATCACGCGGTCTCTGGCAAGAGCTTGCAATGTGCGTGGTGCACCCAGAAGAGCGCCAAGAGCGCTTGACAGAGTGGCTCCCCAAATTCCTAATAATACTAATTGTCCAATGAGCGCAATGTCCCTTATAACCATGGGATTGGAAAGAAGCATTGTTTCCGTGGCAACCTTTGACAAAAAGATTGGAATAAGCATATACACAATATATCCGGTTATTACTGCTGAAAGAGTACCTAACGGTAAAGACTTAGAAGGATCTTTCAAATCACCCGACATGGATATCCCCGCTTCAATGCCGGTAACCGCAGGAAAAAACACGGCGAACACAACCCAAAACGAGGCCCGGGGCAAGGAGGAAACCGCGCCAGTCATTGTTGATCCTATGGGCCTTCCCAAAAAGAAGGAGAGTAGAGATACAATGATAATCCCGAATATAAACAGTTGCGCTTTCAGGGCCACATCAGCAGAGATATAGGCAAGGATAGTAAGCATGACGAGACTCACAATCCCTATCACTGGCAGTGGAATGTGGGGTAGTAGACTTTGTATTGATTCGGAAAATCCCGCAATATAAAATGAGATTCCTATTGCTTGTGCAAGAAATAAAGGGATTCCCACGGCTGCCCCCGCCTCAACACCGAATGATCGAGAGATCATAAAATAGGCGCCTCCTCCGCCAACGTTCATATTCGTCGCTGTTGCTGATATGGAAAGTCCCGTAAGAAAGGTAATAGCACTTGATATTGTGACGATGAGAAGGGTTGGCCATAGGCCGACATTACCCACAACCCATCCGATGCGAAGATACATAATAACACCAAATATGGTAAGAATACTCGGAAGATACACACCCTTAAAGGTGCCAAATCCTTTCAGGGCATCCTTTCCATTTGGGATTGTTTCTTTT
>JBLIRR010000053.1:0-39035 GCA_049472395.1 bacterium
TTTGTCATGCTCTCATTTGAGGATACGGGAATAGGCATGGATAAGACAATCCTTAATCGGATATTTGACCCTTTTTTAGTACAAAGGGGCCGAAAGAAGGGACGGGATTAGGCCTATCAACTGTCTATGGCATTGTCAAACAGCATGAAGGGAGGATTACAGTATATAGTGAGCCAGGCTATGGGACTAAGTTCACTATTTATCTGCCTGCTTTATATAATAAAAAGGTCGATGAATCCATTTAAATTTCATTTTTTCTCTTCAATGCCATATTCACCAATTGCACGAAATTTATTATAACGTTTGTCTAAAAGCTCTTCGAGAGGCATATTTTTTAATTCTTTAATGAGTCGGCGGAGAGCACGGCGAATAATATGGGCTGCCAATTGAGGATTTCTATGTGCTCCTCCCATTGGTTCTTTTATTATTTCATCAATTATTTTGAGCTGATAAAGTTCTTGAGCGGTTAATTTCAAAGATGCGGCGACTTCTTCTGCTTTGGCGACATCATGATAGATGATTGAAGCGCATGCTTCGGGAGTAATGACTGAATAGATACTGTTTTCAAGAATTAATATACGGTCTGCAACCGATAAAGCAAGCGCTCCTCCGCTTCCTCCTTCCCCAATAACCACTGCCACTATAGGGGTCTTCAACCGGGACATGGCGTAAAGATTGCTGGCTATTGCTTCTGCTTGCCCTCTCTCTTCAGCACCGATACCTGGATAGGCACCCGGGGTATCAATAAAGGTGACAATCGCCCACTGAAATTTTTCTGCCAGTTTCATCAGCCGGAGTGCTTTGCGGAACCCTTCCGGATGTGGCATGCCGAAATTCCGTGTAATGTTCTCTTTTGTTCCCCTCCCTTTTTGCTGGCCAATCACAATAATAGATTGATTATCCAGTTTAGCTAATCCGGCAATAATGGCAGGATCATCGCGGAATTGCCTATCCCCATGCAGTTCAATAAATTCGTTAAATATATACTGGATATAATCTTTTGCATAGGGTCTGTCAGGATGACGGGCTAGTTGTGTGCGCTGCCAGGGTGTTAACTGTCGGTAAATATCATAATATAATTTGCGTCTCTCTTTTTTCATACGTGAGAGCAAAACCTTCGTATTACTTTTGCCGGTGCTTTGAAGGCCCTTTGTCTCTTGAATTATTTCCTCAATTTCAATAATAGGTTTTTCAAACTCAAGTATTGTAGGTGCCATACTATCCTTCAAAATAGATACTATCTTTACCCATGAGGGCTTCGATATCGTGAACCAAATGTTCAGTTGGTTTAATTTTGAATTTCGAATCTGCCTTTAATATGACTTCTTCTCCGAGGCGTGAGGTAATATGAAAATATATATCGCATTCGCCCCTATTCTGAAAGAAGAGTCTTTTCAATTGGGTGATATTGTCTTTATTGAGCGATCGCGCAGAAAGGCGACAATGCATATGAGAAGCACATCGCATGGTAATATTCTCAAGAGCACTCACCTCAGAGGCGATAAGCTTTGAAACATCCGAGTGATTTTTCTCAACTGTCCCGATAACTAACACAGGAATGTCCTTTTCGATAAACTGGTGACACGTGCGGTACACATCAGGCAAGAGAGTAACCTCAATAAATCCGTGAAGATCTTCGAGGTTTGCAAAAGCCATGAGTTCACCCTTTTGTGTCTTAATTTCTTTTATTACATTAAGTACTCCTCCTATGGATACTGTCTCCTTATCAGATGCTGATGAAACAGTCAGGCTTGTAGAGCGCGTCCATCGTTTCAGCTCTTGTGCAAAGCGATTGAGAGGATGACCGGTGAGATAAAAACCTATTGCCTCTTTTTCATGAAAGAGCATTTCCTGTTCCGACCACTCGGGAATTGAGGAGGTAATCTCAGCACTATCGAAAGAAGGCGCATTCTCTGATGTGTCAAAAAGACTCATTTGTCGGCTTTTCTTTATTTTCTTGGCCTCTTGAGCTAACTCAATCGTCCTGTCAAGAGTCGAGAATAATTGAGCACGCTCGGTTTTTAAAGAATCAAAGCCCCCACATTTTATTAAACTCTCAATGACTCTTTTATTGGCTACTCGCAGATTTATCTTCTTACAAAAATCAAAGAGGGAGGTAAATGAGCCTTCTTTCTCCCTTGCATGTAAAATAGCCCGAACAGCATTTTCGCCTACATTTTTAATTGCTGCAAGTCCAAAACAAATCTGATTATTAAGCACACGGTAATTGGTGGTGCTTCTATTCACATCTGGAGGCAAAATTTTAATGCCCATCTCTTTTGTCTCATAAATGTATTTCACCATTTTGTCTGTATTTTCTTTTTCACTGTTAAGCACCGCAGCCATATATTCTAGGGGATAGTGGGCTTTTAGATAAGCGGTCTGATAAGAAATGAGGGCATAGGCAGCACTGTGGGATTTATTAAATCCATATCCGGCAAAATGCGCCATTAAATCAAAGACTTTACCAGCAATCTTTTTATCCACGTTTCTCTCGTGGGCGCCGGTTATAAATTTTTCTTTTTGTTCAGCCATTACAGATTGTTTTTTCTTGCCCATGGCCCGGCGAAGAATGTCTGCTTCACCGAGAGTAAAGCCTGCCAGCTCACTGGCAATTTTCATAACCTGTTCTTGATATACAATGACGCCATAGGTTTCCTTCAAGATTTGTCGGAGAGCGGGATGATCATAGTCAATTGGCACAAGCCCTTGTTTTCGTTTAATAAAATCATCTACCATGCCGCTCCCTAAGGGGCCTGGTCGATAAAGAGCAACAAGGGCAATAAGATCTGCAAAACTTTCTGGTTTGAGCTTGCGTAATAAATCGCGCATGCCACTGCTTTCCAATTGAAATATCCCAATGGTTCTGCCCTCCTGAAGCAGTGTGAAAGTCTCTTCGTCATCGGTTGGTATCTGCTCTATCTCAAGAGAAATTCCCTGGCTTTCTTTGATCATCTCGACAGTGTCCTGGATGACTGTGAGAGTTCGAAGTCCAAGAAAGTCCATTTTTAAAAGACCAATTTTTTCTATATAATTCATAGTGAATTGGGTGACTGTTTCACCATTTTGCCCTCGATATAATGGAACGTAATTAACTATGGGTTTAGGTGTGATAACGATTCCTGCCGCATGGGTGGATGCGTGACGCGCGAGGCCCTCTAATGCCTGACTGATTTGAAAAAGCTTGGCGATTGCGGGATCATTTTGAATAAGTTGTGCGAGACGCGCTTCTGTATTTATCGCTTCTTCCAGTTTTATATTCATAATATTGGGGATTAATTTGGCGAGCTTGTCAACGTCACCGTATGACATACCGAGTACCCTGCCTACATCTCGTAGTGCACCCTTAGCCGCCATTGTTCCAAAGGTAATAATTTGTGCTACATTATCCTTTCCGTATTTTTGGGTCACATAATTAATCACCTCTTCCCGGCGATTCATGCAAAAATCGATATCAATATCAGGCATACTTACCCTTTCGGGATTTAAGAACCGCTCAAATAAAAGACCATACGCTAAAGGATCAAGTTTTGTAATTCCTAGACAATAGGCGACAAGACTACCCGCTGCAGACCCTCTTCCCGGTCCGACGGGAATAGAATGCTCTCTGGCATAGTTAATAAAATCCCATACAATGAGAAAATAGCCAGGATACCCCATTTTTGATATTATCTCCAGTTCCTTGTCAAGTCTTTGGAAAATTTGCTCTTTCTCAGTATCTTCAAGACGAGGGTATCGTGCGGAAAGACCCTGATAGGCAAGATGCCGTAAATATCCGTCCAATGAATAGCCTTCGGGTACAATATATTCGGGTAAATGAATTTTATCAAAATCCATCACCACATTACACCTATCGGCAATAACAAGGGTGTTTGATAATGCTTCAGGTATATGGCCAAAGAGGTTCCACATCTCTTTGCCGCTTCTGAAGTAAAATTCGTCAGTGGACATTCTCATCCTTTTTGGATCTTTGAGCGTTTTTCCTGTCTGCAGGCAGAGCAATACCTCATGCGCTTCGCTGTGTTCACGATGAAGATAGTGGCAGTCATTAGTAGCTACCAAAGGGATAGAGAGTTCTTTGCCGAGCGAGATTAAAGCCTCGCATACCTTTTTCTGTTCAGGCATACCATTATTTTGAAGCTCTAAGAACAAATGTTCCTTTCCAAATATATCTTTGTAGTGCGCCGCAACCTCTCGTGCCTGGGCGTATTTGTCAGATAAAATAAGAGAGGCAATCTCCCCTTTAATGCAAGCACTGCAGGCAATAAGTCCTTCCTTATACTTAATCAGGAGTTCCTTGTCAATCCTTGGTTTGTAGTAAAATCCTTCCATATAACCGGCGGAAACCAATTTGAGAAGATTGTGAAAACCAGTGTTATTTTCTGCAAGGAGTAACAAGTGAAAGTTTGACTCACGTATGCCATGGCTATGTTTATCAAAACGGCTTCCAGGGGCCACGTAGACTTCGCACCCTATTATGGGATGTATTCCCTTTTGAAGGGCGGTATTATAAAATTCTACCGCACCGAACATATTTCCGTGGTCTGTAATGGCGACGGAGCCCATTTTATACTGTTGTGTGAGATCTAATAACTGGCTAATACGACATGCGCCATCTAAAAGGCTGTATGATGTATGCACATGCAAATGGATAAAATTATTATTATTCATTATGATACTCTCGATACCATTGTATGAACTTGGGTATTCCTTGGGTTATCGATGTTTCAGGATAAAATCCCAGCTTTTCTTGCGCCTTTTTAATATCCGCATAGGTAGCCGGTACATCTCCCGGTTGAATCGGTAAGAGCTCTTCTTTTACCTCTTTTCCTAATTCCTGTTTGATAATTGAGATAAGGTCCATAAGGTTTTCAGAACGGTGATTCCCTAAATTGAAGAGTTCATACCCATCGAGATTATCCCTTTCAAGTGATGCGATCACACCAGTTACAATATCACTGATATAGGTAAAATCCCTTTGCATTTTCCCATAATTGAATATCTTGACAGGCTTCCCCTTGAGGAAAGATTCTGTAAAAATCCACATTGCCATATCGGGTCTGCCCCAAGGCCCATATACAGTAAAAAAACGAAGCCCTATCGTAGGGAGTTTAAATAAATGCGTATAGCAATGCGCAATTAATTCATTTGATTTTTTGGTTGCAGCGTAAAGGCTGATAGGTGTATCGACGCGATCCTCTTCGGAGAAAGGAAGTTTTTGTAACCCTCCATAGACGGATGAGCTTGAGGCATAGACAAAACGTTCAATCCCATAGGATTTTGAAAGTTCAATGATGTTCAAGAAGGCTTCCAAATTGGCCTTTTGATAGGCAAAGGGATTTATAAGAGAATAACGCACTCCAGCCTGTGCCGCTAAATGACATACCTTTTCCGGCTTGTATTTTTTAAAGACTTCTTCGATGCAGGAGTACTCGCATAAATCTCTTTCTATGGCAACGAAATTACGGTTTTTTTTGAGTATAGCATGGCGGTCACGTTTGAGCGTGACAGAGTAATAGTCATTCAGATTATCAAATCCAACTACTTCCATGCCCCTCTCTAAGAGAACATGAGCGACATGGAATCCAATGAATCCAGCTGTCCCTGTTATTAAATAAGACATCTATTTTTTTTCCGCTTTTTCCGACGTTGGTTCTTGTTTTAGGGTGACACTATCAATAATGCTTTTTTCAATGTGGCTTGCAAGTTCAGGATTTTCTTTAAGGAATTTTTTCACATTTTCTCTCCCCTGTCCCAGTCGTTCATCATTATAGCTAAACCATGTGCCGCTTTTTTGAATAATCCCTTTTTCTAATCCCACATCAAGGATGCACCCCTCTTTCGAAATCCCCTCGCCAAACATTATATCGAATTCAGCTGATTTAAACGGCGGTGCTATTTTATTTTTTACCACCTTTACTTTTACTCTGTTGCCAATAACTTCCTCTCCTTTTTTTATGGAGGCAATCTTTCGTATATCCATTCGGACAGAGGAATAAAATTTAAGTGCATTGCCTCCCGTCGTTGTCTCAGGATTACCAAACATAATCCCAATTTTTTGTCTGATCTGATTAATAAAGATAACACACGTTTTAGACTTGGAGATTGTGGCGGTCAATTTACGCAAGGCTTGCGACATAAGCCGCGCTTGAAGTCCCATATGCGAATCACCCATATCCCCTTCAATTTCGGCTCTTGGTACGAGGGCTGCTACTGAATCTATCACAATAACATCTATCGCTCCGCTTCTCACTAAGGTTTCTGTAATCTCTAATGCCTGTTCACCTGTGTCTGGCTGTGATACAAGAAGCTCTTCAACTATTATGCCTAATTTTCTGGCATAAATAGGGTCCATTGCATGCTCAGCATCAATAAAAGCCGCAACACCTCCGCGCTTTTGTGCCTCAGCAATCACATGCAAGGTAAGCGTTGTTTTGCCTGACGATTCTTGGCCAAAAATTTCTATCACACGCCCTCGTGGCACACCATTTACTCCAAGCGCGAGATCTAAAGATAGTGCCCCCGTTGGAATCGTGCTTATATCAAGCGCATAGTCAGAGCCGAGGCGCATTATGGAGCCTTTGCCAAATTCTTTTTCAATCTGTTGACAGGCGAGATCTATTGCTTTTCTTTTCTCATCCTGATTGTTTTTCATTATTTATTATCCTTATGTTTTAGTTTTATCAAAGTGTGCACTCCCTAATTGTTCATACACTGCTCCTGAGGCTAAAAGCGTACTTTTCATGAGATTAATTTTATTTACTTCCATCACCCCTATTTTTTGATTTTCTATGGCATGAAATGCCCGCGCAATAACTCCGCGACTCTGTATTGATTTAATTCTGCCAAGAGTACAATGAGCATTAAATTCTTTTTTCTCAATGGTAAATCCTACTTCTTTCATTTTTTCTTCAACTCTGCGCTGGAGATGACATATTTCCTTCGCCCCCTCTTTTATTCCCACCCATAGAACTCTGGGATGGCTAAAATTAGGGAAGACACCGAGACCCTCCATGGTAATAGAAAATGGTTGTGTCGTGCATGCTATGTCATTAAGTTTTTGAAGTATCGGTTTTACCTGGGCAGGATCGATAGTGCCTAAAAATTTTAACGTCAGATGAATAGATTCAGATCTTATCCATGATATCTTCGTACTGGTTGAGTCAAGATTATTTTTTAATTTTTGACTAAGCTCATCTAAATTGAGTTTGATATTTTCCGGTAATAATATGGCAATAAAGGAGCGAATGCCCTTGCCTCCTTCTACTATTTTCATGATAGCCTCGTTATTAAATAGTTCCTAAGCATATTTAAAGCCATTAAGGATGCTTTTGCCTTTATGGATTTTCTCTCTCCGGACAGGTGAAATGATTGGCATATACTTTTCATTTTGGTTGACAGGCAGCAGTAAACCAATCCAACAGGTTTTTGCAATGAGCCTCCATCTGGGCCGGCAATACCAGTCGTGCTGAGCCCAATGTGAACGTTGGCTATTTTTCTTACATTTTTCGCCATCTCTTCTGCAACTTCAGCACTCACAGCTCCATATTTTTCCAAGGTATCACATTTTACATGTAATATGGTTTCCTTCGCCTCATTGCTATAAGCAACCACGCCATATTTAAAATATTTTGACGATTGAGGTACTTGGGTAATTCGATGGCCAATCAAGCCTCCGGTACAGGATTCAGCTACTGCAAGGTCAATCTCTTGATTTCTTAATAATTCTCCAATCACCTCTTCAATCCCTTTCGTGATATCCCAGGAATAGATATTATCTCCTAATCTTTTGTGCAGGGCCTCCTTAATGGTGCTTTCTTGTTCATCCTTGCATAAGGTGAGTCTGAAATCCACACCCTCTTCATGGGACATTGAGCAGTACGGTAATTGCTCAGATTTGAAAAGAGAATTTATAATATGATGTATTTGTTCCTCTCTTAATCCGCATGTTCGACAATATACTATCTTTTGATTTGTAGAGGTATCTAATTTTTTTGTAAGCAGTGGAAATAAGGATTTCCTCCATATATAGTGTATTTCTTTAAATGAGTAAGGAAGACAAATCGCATATTTGTCATCCTCTTGAATAAAGAATCCCGCGGATATACCGGTTTGATTCTCCAATGCAATACTTTTATAGGGCAAAAGAGCCTTTGATTGTATAGAAACAGGCATTTTAAATCCGGATTCTTCGTATTTTTTTTTAATAGCGAGTAAAATATTATCATAGAGAACCAGTTTGCGGTTAAACATTTTAGCGATAATTCTCTTGATGTTATTGTAAAGAGGAGCTTCAAAGTCATTGATAATGATCGTGAGGGAAGAGCGTTTAAATGCACAGTTTATTATATTAACGAGGGACGCATCATTCTCAATAGCTTGAGTTCTTATAATAGGATATAATCCGAGATCTGTAAGCCAATACGCAAATTGCTGGACCTCATTCTGAATTATCGTATTGTCCCTCAAATTTTTTAAAATGTAGATAATCTCAGCTTGCATATATCCGAGGAGTATTCTTTATCCGCCTTCTTGATTTTTGTATGTATAAAGTTTAAATTATGATATTTATAATTTATCAGAGATAATTTATCATAAAATCACAGAAAAATAAATATGGAATTTGATCACGAAGATGAATAAGCAGAAACCGATTAAAATAATAGGAATCCTTGGCGTATATATACGCTACGTTAAGTATAGAAGATAATCTTACGTACAGATAATTATATTATAGCAAATATAGAGGAGTTAAATATATGTTTAAATTAAGTGATATGATATATTCAACTATGAAAGATGGGACAGTAAAACAGATCAATCCCTTTACCAATACTGAAGTATGGAATATTCCCGGGCGCAAGCATAAGCCAAAAACAAATGAAGCTATCAAAGAGCCAAAAAAAATCGAACCAGCAGAAATTGAGGATTCCTGCAATTTTTGTGAGGCACGATTTTTTAATACTCCACCTGAAAAATCGCGGTTGATATTTCGCAATGGCAAGTACGAGTGCTTGGAGCGACAGAATGCAGAAGATATAAATAAAACGAAAGTAGTGTTCAGAAGAATACCGAATCTTTTTGAAATAGTCACGATAGATTATTGGAAAGAAAATTATGATTTTTTTCTTCCTGCGGTCAATAAAGAATGGAAAGAAAGATATATATCCACAAAAATGGGCCTTGAGCATGTAATAAAATTGATTGATTTTAAGCTTAAATTATCAGGGAAAACTGATCAGGATATATCATCCACTCCTATTGAAAAGAAACTGGCCATGGCAGATGCATTCTTTGGCGGAGGCCACGAACTGATAGTGGCACGGAAACATTACAAGGAGGGAGCTCAATATGACTATGATTTATGCTCCTCAGGAGAGCTCACGCAAGATGAGCATGCCGAATATCTTAAATTCACGATAAAAGCTATGGAAGATATTTATGAGAATAATAGATATGTGCGATATATTAGTGTATTTCAGAATTGGCTAAAAGATGCGGGAGCATCATTCGATCATCTGCACAAGCAAATGGTAGCTCTTGATGAATGGGGCACCTCTGTTGAGAAAGAATTGGATTTAGTGAAAGACAATCACAATATGTACAATGATTATGCAGCTAACTTTGCCTCTTACCATAATTTAGTCATTGCAGAAAATGACCATGCGGTAGCCTTTACTGATATCGGGCATCGTTTTCCTACTATCGCCATATATTCAAAGAGTGAGAAAGTCTTCCCTAATGCGCATACGGATGAGGAATTAAGAGGATTTAGCGACCTTGTTCATGCATGTCATAAGGCAATGGGTTCTTCCATTACCTGTAATGAGGAATGGTATTATACTCCGAGGGATGCAACGGTTTACATGCCATGGCATATCCTTATTAAATGGAGAATTTCTGTACCTGCAGGTTTTGAAGGAGGCACCAAAATATATATTAATCCAATGACACCTGTTGAATTAAGGGATTGGATGGTCCCGCGATTATATGAACTGAGAGATAAGAAAGTGATAGATGGATTTAAGATCGCAGAAGAGTGTCCTGTGAAACCGAACTCATTAAAATATTATTATCGTTTCTATCGCAGATACTAGACATCTTCTCAAAATAAATTAAAATATTTGACAGGATTACAGAATTAACATGAGGTAATCACCTGAATCAAAAAGATTTATCATAAACTGTTATCTGCAGAATCCCTGGTTCTATTTCATTAATCAATGTGTTTTACCTATGTTTTTTAAAGGTTGATCTTGTTATCCTGTCAAAAAAATTTTTGAAATTTCCCTACAAATTGTTTACAATTCATTTTACAAAAATATGGATTTTCACTACCAAAGAATAAAAAAATCATAATTATAATGTATAGGAAGATCTTTTCTGCTTCATTAGTGTGTTGTCTGTGTTTCTGTTTAATAAAAATAGGGAGAGGATTAGCCGCGCCTGAGATAAATATCAGTGTAGAGGACGAGAAGATAATGGTAAATCGTCCCTTTAGGGTGACTATTGATGTCAACTGGGAAGGAGGGCCTTATGACTATCTCATTCCGGCTCCTTTATTAAATCTTCCTGATAATGTCGAATTAATTGATTCTCATACGAACACGCGCGCGCTCTCAGGAGAAGGAATTCAGATAATTTTTCTCTATCATTTAAAAGCCCGCATAATAGGTACCTATACACTTGATTCAATAGAAGTTAAGTATATCCCCAAAGAGGAAAAGGAAGGATTTTCCAAAATGCTCCCAGCCGTGTCTATCCAGGTGGTGCCTTGGAACCTATGTGGCTTGACTTATATATGGCTTATGATAATATTTGGGATTGTTATCCTTATTGTCTGCGTGTTTTTTTTCTTTCGTGCACAACGTCGGAGATTAGCCCGGGAAAAAAGCAAAGAGGAAGAAAAAAAAGAGATTGGGAAGCACATAATTGCTTTGTTAGAGGAAGCACGACAAGCGAAGGTTAAGGGAGAGGATAGACTCTTTGTGGAGGCTATTATTAAACTTAAAAAGACCGTGAGCTGGAATAGCAAAGAGGAGAGTACCCTTTTGGAAAGGATTAAATATTCGGGGCATAAAATCTCAAAAGAGGATAGGGAATATATGTATCGAGATATTGAACATGCATTAAAGAAGGAGGAAAATCTAAAGTTATGTTAGAAGAGATTACACGAGAAGTTCAAGAAAAGGCACCTATGATCCGAGAGTTGAGAGATCAAATCGGACGAATAATAGTGGGGCAAGAATATTTGGTTGAGAGAATCCTGGTGGGATTGCTGGCTAATGGACATATTCTTGTTGAAGGTGTGCCGGGTCTTGCCAAGACAACAGCGGTAAAAACATTAGCCCAGGCTATTAATACCAGTTTTCAACGGATCCAATTCACTCCCGATCTTTTGCCCGCAGACCTTATCGGCACACAGATTTTTCTTCCTAAAACCGGTGAATTTACAATAAAGAAAGGGCCCATTTTCCATAATATTATATTGGCAGATGAGATTAATCGGGCTCCTTCAAAAGTCCAAAGCGCTCTTCTTGAAGCTATGCAAGAGCGGCAGGTATCTATTGCTGAGACAACCTTTAAGCTCGATGAACCCTTTTTAGTTATGGCGACCCAGAATCCAATAGAACAGGAAGGGACTTATCCATTGCCGGAAGCTCAGGTAGACCGTTTTATGCTGAAACTCTCTATCACCTATCCGACAAAGGAGGAGGAGAAGATGATTATGAAACGAATGACCGCCTCCAGTATCCCTGAGATTAAACCTGTAATAAGTGGCAATGATATCCTAGAGTTGCAGAAAGTAGTTGAGAAAATTTATATTGATGAAAAGCTTCAAGATTATATTGTCGATATCGTTTTTGCTACACGTGATCCCAAATTATATAATCTTCCCATTGTCAATATGATCCAATATGGTGCTTCTCCGCGGGCAACTATTTATCTCAATCAAGCTGCAAAGGTCTATGCCTTCCTACATGGTAACGCGTATGTAACACCACAAGATATTAAATCCATAGGTATGGATATTCTTCGTCACCGGATTATTCTTTCTTATGAGGCTGAAGCGGAAAATATTATAAGTGATGATATTATCAATAAAATATTCGATACTGTTGAGGTGCCGTGAAAGAATGCTTGATCCTGAAATAATAAAGAAAATACAACGTATTCATATTCATACAAATCGTCTGGTTACAGAAGTCATGGCCGGTGAATATGTAAGTGCTTTTCGGGGCCGTGGTATGGAATTTGATGAAGTAAGGGAATATCAGCAGGGTGATCCTATCAGAGATATCGACTGGAATGTGACTGCGAGGACAGGACATCCCTATGTCAAAGTTTACCGTGAGGAGAGAGAATTGACTATAATGTTATTAATTGATGTCAGTTCATCCGGGCAGTTTGGCACGGTGTATAAGCTTAAAAATGAAATAGCAGCGGAGATAGCTGCCTTCTTAGCCTTTGCTGCGATAAAAAGTAATGATAAGGTAGGCTTGATAATTTTTAGCGATAGAATTGAAAAATATATTCCTCCCAAGAAAGGGAAGGGGCATGTATGGCGTGTCATTAAAGAGGTATTGGCTTATCAGACTAATGGAGATTTGGGGCATAAGAGGACTGATATAGGGCAGGCGCTCGAATATATGGTAAAGGTGATGCGGAGACGAGCGGTATGCTTTTTAATATCAGATTTTTTATCAGAGGATTATGAAAAGCAACTGCGTCTTGCAGGCCAAAGACATGATCTCATTAGCATTTCAATTGTGGATCCCTGCGAGAAACAATTGCCCTCGGTTGGCTTTATTGAGCTAGAAGATGCTGAGACAGGAGAGATAATTATGATTGATACCTATAATGTTGAGACTCGTGATAGATTCCTCATGCTTGGGGACGAGCAGTTAAAAGAGAGGCAGAGATTGTTTCGTTCTATAAATTTGGATTATGTAGAGGTCACTATCTCTCACGATGAGCGCAGTTATATTGATCCACTGGTGAAACTATTCAGATTAAGGGAGAAAAGATTGTGAGCAGTACCCCACTATTTGATAAGAAAACTGTTTTTTTCTTTGCAATTGGATTGGCATTATATGGTGTGTTAATTTTGCTTTTACTGGGTGATAAACCGCAGAGTATGAAGGAAGATGCCTCTTGGACTCCTGAAAATCAAAGGGCGGTTGCTAATAAGCTAAAAGGTGTGGGACTTTTGGAAGAGAGTGCGGCAGCGTATATAGCCTATATTGCTAATGCGGACCTCACACCTGAAGAAAGAAGCACTATGGCGTATAATATTGCCCGGATTTATATGGATGCCCAACTTTATGAGAAGGCATTAGTATGGTTTTATCAGGTTGAGATTTCATACCCTGAGACAGAGCTTAAATCCGCATTAAATCCGAAAATTATCGCATGCTTGGAAAAGTTGGGTCATTATAAAGCGGCAGAATATGCTTTAGAGGCGAGGGCAACTCGGAATAATATGCATGATATGGAAGAGAAGGGGGGGCGAGTTGTCGCTAAAATCGGCACGGATGAAATAACGCTCAATGAGATAGATGAGGCATTTGAGGACCTTCCTGCATTTATAAAGAAAGACTTAAAGAAAAAGGACTTTGCCAAGATGTATATTGCTGACCAGCTTTTTTACCGTCAGGGTGTAAAATTGGGGTACGAACAAGATTCAGATATACGAAAAAAAACGGAGCGTTTGAGGAAGCAGTTAATTGTTAATAAAGTAAAAGAGAAGGAGATTGAGGCAAAGATAGAGGCTGATCCTGATGATGTTAAAAATTATTTTGAAGTCAACAAAGAAAAATACAGGGACCCTAATAATGCCCAGGAGCCTTCCTTCGATCAACTCAAGTCACGTGTAGAAGCAGATTATATGCAACAAAAACGAGAAAAAGAGTATCAGATGCATATTAATAAGGCTTTATCAAATTCCGACGTGCAGCTTTTTCTTGATCAGATCGATTAATATATCGTGTAGCAATCAATTTTTATCCACCAATGTGTGCGTCTGTGTTTTTGCAATATAAGGGGATTTATAGCTGTCATATCATGCGTAACCTTTATTTTTTCATATACGTCTAAAGAATATTAATAGTACTATAATTATCTATTAATCTGTGTATTCTATTTAAATCTCTTGGTTATTATTCATATAATAATTAAATTAGAAGGAGGAAAAAAATAATAAAGAGAAAATAAGAGAATTTTGATTGAATTAATCTTTTTTGCGTGCACGCTTAAAGGGGGGTAAACTTATATGAAAAAGTTTTGCTTTATTTTAAGTTGTGGAGTATTATTTTTACTATTTTTATTTCCAAACTCTCCAGCTGCTGCAATTGAAATTTCATACACTCCGTCACCTAGAGCGGTAGTATATCCGATTGGCATCTCTCAGTTAACCGGATTGCTTTCTCTTTTGTCTTTACCAATCACTACCCCGGCCCCTGTTTTATTAAATCCTATATTACCAATATTACCAATCGCGCGTGTTCAGGGTACGGTTTTGCCTACTACTCCTGTAGTTACGCCAACGGTGGTAGCACTACCACCACCACCTGTACCAGTAGTGATTGTGACGACGAATTGGATAGGAGCCTGGTATGCCATTGAAGGATCGGTAGGTCCGCAGACAGGGACATTGACATTGCAGCTCATCCATAATACATCTACTGGTGCATTGAGCGGGATAGTTGATTTTGGCGTAAACAGCTTAATACCTGAACCTGTCCCTATGACAGGATTTATGCTTCCCGGTGCAACTACCTTTGAGCTGGAAGGTATCTATTATGATCCTCTTGACATATCTCGGATAGCGAATATTGATCTTGTAGGCACGTTGACCTCGAGCACGACTATATCTGGAACTTACAGCATTCTGAGTTGGCATGGACCATCTTTTGGGAGGATTTATTTAACGCTTCTATAAAATAAGCGATCACTAGGCATTAATTATGAATATGATCAAGAGATTTATATTATAATTGCTGAAAAAAAATTCTTTCAGCCTATGCATGCAGACTTTCATTTTCATTTCTTTCCTATATAATTGATTAAAGAAGGGAATATAGTTAGTTTTTACAGGGGACATTTTAAAAAGTAAACCTAATGCTTTAGTAACTCTATCTAAAATATAAAATAAAAAAAATTAATATCAAGTTAAAATAATATATCTATTCTTATAACAGCTCGTTTAATAAAATGTTGGTGAGGGATTTTCTTATACCATTTATAACAGTCGGCATAGCGGAGCTTGGTGATAAAACCCAGCTTGCAATACTCTGTTTGGCTTCAAATACGAAGAAGTATTTTGAACTGCTGCTGGGAGTGATACTGGCGTTTCTTATAGCAGATGGGTGTGCTGTTCTTTTGGGTGATTTTATGGTTGATTTGATTCCAATTGGCTATATAAAAATAATTTCCGGTACTATATTTATACTTTTCGGTGTGCTTACTTTTTTCGATAAAAAAAGAGAAGAAGCGGAATGTACCCTGAGGAATCCTTTCTTATCTGGATTTTGGGTAGTACTTCTCTCAGAAATGGGAGACAAAACGCAAATCACCGCAAGTGTATTTGCGGCAAAATTTAATCCTTACATTGTTTTCCTGGGCGTAATATCTGCTTTATTAATTCTTTCTTTTATTGCGGTATTCCTGAGCAAAACGATCTTGAGAAGGCTTAATCAAAGAAAGGTATCTTTTGCCGCTGGCATTACATTTATTCTAGTGGGAATCTCCTGCTTCTTTTAAGCGAGGGATTAATGTCAATGGTGGATATGTTTCGTGTTTACACCCCGTGGAATAATAATTCACTCTGTTATTCCGATTTGAGGCTGTTAAAAAAAGAGATTCATACTTTTAAAATAAGAAGGGCATTGGAGAGAACATAATGATATGGTTTTCCCTATCTCTTCTCACGGCACTGCTTGTTTCAACTGAAGATGCGTGGGTTAAACGGTCTTTTTCGCATCTGAGCTCCTATGAAATGTCTGCATATCCATTAGTGTATAGCCTTCCCCTCTTTATTTGTGCTGTTTTCTTTATTTCAGTGCCTTCATTAGACCCTGTCTTTTTCTGGTACTTTCTTATCGCTCTTCCTCTTAATGGCGTTGCTTACCTTCTTTATATAAAGGCGTTAAAGGTTTCCCCTCTTTCCCTGACCATTCCATACCTTGCATTCACTCCCGCATTTACCATTTTTACAGGGTATATCTTTTTAGATGAAACACCTACATGGTGGAGTGGATTAGGGATATTAATTGTCTGTGTGGGTGGATATATCCTTAATGTTAATTTTGAGAAATGGACCTTTTTTACTCCACTTAAGGCGATCGGGAAAGAAACTGGTTCGTGGATAATGCTTATTGTCTCCTTTTTATTTAGTTTTGCTGCTGTTATAGGAAAGGTTATGATTGTGCACTCATCACCCCTTTTCTTTGCGGTCTCTTTCTTCACCGGGTTTAATGTAGTATTTCTTCTTTTCCTTTTTATCTCAGGGAAGATTTTGCCAGGTACATTCATAAATGCCCCCATAAAGGGAACCATAGCAGGAACTCTCTTTTTCTTTCATATATTTACACACGTACTTGCCATTTCGCTGACAAAAGCAGTATATATGATTTCCATAAAGAGACTGAGCGTGCTTTTCAGTATTATTTACGGAGGAGTAATATTTAAGGAAAAGAATCTTTTCATGCGCTTTTGCGGGGCGTTGCTTATGTTTATCGGAGCAGCGCTTATCCTTTTCAAAGGCAATTAACAGGGAGCAGCCAGAATAGAGTTTTTTTATCCATATTTGTTCAGTATCTATGAGGTGCTCTTATGATTTTGGGATCAATTTGCCGCGGCTTTGACAGGATTTTGCGCTGTTTGTCCAACACTACGGGCTATCTCCCGCACAGCAGGATCAGGATCATTAATAAACCGGCCAAGGACCTGCGTTACTTGCAATTGGGGAATCTGTTTGAGAGCAAAGGCTGCCACCGCGCGTATATGGTCTTTTTTCCGTTTCCTGAAAAATAAAAATCTTCTCGTTTTGAGCAATTTCGCCAATGGTTCAATACAGGTAGGCCTGCCTATTTGGCCTAGAGCACGACAGCAGGCAATGCGCACATCATTCTCCTTAGTGGAATTTAGAATATGGATTAACTCCTCATCCACGCCTGGAGTCTTGAGCGTGCCCAGACATTTAATGGCACCTGTGGCCAGAATCACCTGCTGACTTCCGGCTAACTCTGTGAGCAATTTTGTTATCTTATCGCCCTTAAGCCTCTCTGCGAGCCGGTAAGCGGCCTGACGTACCGAAGGATTTTCGTCTCCCAAGGCCTGCACTAATTCGGTCTGCAGATTAGTAGTTATGGTATCGATTATTTCAAGTATGCGCGTTCGTTCATCCGGATTGATTTCCAGCACTAATAACTTCTTAAGTCTTTCGATCGCTAGTGGACCGAGTTCTCGTATCAGGTTAGCGGCTGTCTTTCGAGCCCGCTGATTATCCTCGCCTTTAATAATATCCATGAGCACAGGTAATGACTCAAATTTGAGACTTGCGAGAAGTTGTGCGGCATTACTCTGCCTGATTGGATCGGAGGATTTCAAGTCCTCAATGAGCAATTGATGGACGGTGGATTCAAGCTTCCATTCCATGCCTTTGGGAAATATATGCGAGTGAGAGCCACTTTCATGTTTAAATTCTCGATAGCGCTTATGAAGATGGAACAGTATGCGGGCGGCCTGGGGATATTCCATGAACTGAACGAGGATGGAAACTATCCGATTCAGCAATGTCCCCATTACTGCAATAAGTGTCGGTTCTTTTTCTTCGTCGAATTTCTCAAGAAGCGGACTAAATACAAGTTTGGCAAAGTTGTGCTGAAAGGCCACAGTAAGGCTCTCCAGCAGATTTTGGCAAACCTCGATTACCTTTTCCCGAAGTGGGAGATCACGCTGGGCAAATTCCAAAAACATCGACTCCAAAGCCTGCTCTATCCTCTCAAGATGACCCTCGAAATACATCGCTCCCATCTTTTCTTCGATGTCCTTTAGATAATCTTCAAAACGTTCCGGTGGGATGGCCCCATCCGGAGAGATTTTTGCCATAGCCATGGTTTGAACTGACGATTCAATAACTTTGGTCCTTCCTGTAAGCCGTGGGGCCATCTGGACTTCATAGAGTTGCCGGTTAAAAAGGATCGCCGTCAGCCCTCTTTTTTGGGCCATTTCCTCCCAAAACTCTTTGTCAACCACTTTCTGAGAGATCTCGCTGATTATCCCGAGAAATGCCTCCATTTGATGAACACTCGTATGTTCAAGAAAAGTTAAGCTGTCCAGGCCAGCCTCATCTAAAAATTTTGCCCATGTCACCATAAGTCCTTTAGAGTCAGCTCTCTCAGGAATATCTACCTTCTCACCATTCACCAGAAGAGCATCACCAGCCCGACCAAATGTAAGGGATTTTTGCAGGGCAAAGAAACGTTCCAATATCTGCAGCACACGTGCGATGGATGCCACGACTGTTTCGCTTTTTACGGGGTAGAGCTTGATAGCTCGGATAGTTCCCAAAAGATTACGCACAATATCCGGTAGCAGCTTTTTCTCCACATCGCCTAATGTGCTGCCGGATTCATACAAATCCTGGTGTGTTGAGGGCTCCACACTGGAGTTAGTCTGGAGATCATCGCTTGTTGTGCTCTGAACCGCTATCGCATAGCGCATTTGCTTCAAATCTATATGGTCGAGTTGTTTTTCCGACGCAAAGCGTTCCCAATACTTCTCATCGAAAATGTTCGGTTTCGTCTGTCCCAAAGCGTGGAGGACAATCTCCAATTCTCGCTCATTCAATCCCTGATGAAAAGCAATACCTTTTAATTCAAATCTGTTGAGCAGATCGAGGAAGGTTTCGACAACCTGTTTACAGCCCGATATATCTATTTTTTGCCCATTGATAAGAACGCTCTGCTTAATCTGAAGAATACTGAGATAATCATTGTTGGCCAATATACGATCAACAGTGGATTTAAATTGACGGATCACTTTTACAATGGAATCACTTCCTGCAGGATATAAGTTGATGTTGCGCACGGCGACGATGAAATTTCTGATAAGGTCCGGCATGTATTCTAAGTCCTTTGGATTGAGAGGTATCTCTTTTTCACGTGCCTTAGTCCCAGTCCCGGAAATCTTGGAATACTCCACGGCCTCCTTTGAATTAAATGTGTTCTGGTTGACCTCGTTCAATATCCGTTCATAGTTCTCTGCTTTCTGCTTATTGGCTGATCGTTCGAAATGGTAAGCAAGGGGTGCTGCAGAGGGCAACAACTTTTCCTTAAACAGCGCTTCCTGATAGATGCCGATCTCTTCATGGAGTTTTTGACGACGATTCTGCTCAATGGCCCCATACACAATATCAAAGATCCGTTCACCGAGGAACCGAACTACCTCATCATTGGAATGAAAATGGGAACTCAGCAACCCTTGTGCTTTGGCTTTGTCAATAAACTCCAAAACCTTTGCCTCCATCTTGTGTGAGCTGCCGGTAATGATACTCAAGGGTACATCCCCTCCGAACGCTGATACCTGGTCGAGCATCTGTCGGCTTTCTTCATCTAAGGCTGCAATTTTTTGAGAAACAATTTCTTCAAAAGATTTGGGTAAATAGCCCTCTTCTAAGGTCTCGATGTTCCATTGATGACCGATTAGGGTAATTTTGTTATCAAGCACCATCTTACGCAATATTTCAGACAAAAATAGCGGATTACCTTGACTTGCTTTAGCAAGATCTGTGGAAAAATTTTTTGGAATCCTCGCATGAGGGAAAATTCCACGGATGTGTTCCTCAATGTCCATAATTGTAAGGGGAGTGAGCGCAACCTTTTTTATGGACAACTCTTGCTGATATGACTCATAGAACAATTTTAAGGGATTATTTTGATGATCTGCGGAGGTGATAGTCTTCTTCTCCCTTAGTTGAGAGGCACAGATAAAGAGAGAAATGGATTTTTGGTGCATTAATTTGCGAAGTAACATCAAGGTCGCTTCATCGGCAAGATGCATATCATCGATGAGGAGGATAAGAGGCCTCATGCCAGTCATTTTGGTGATTACTTTGACCAGCGTTTCAAAAATGCCTGCGCGGTATATCGAACTGTTAATTGTGAGGGAAGTTGGCCTTTTTGAATCTAGTGAGGGTAAAATTTGAGCCAGATAAACTCTTTCTTCGGCACTGAGCTCTTCAAGGACAACCTTTCCTTGTTTTTTGTGTACGTTAAGCATTTCAAGGAGGAGCTGTATTGCTAAGTAATAAGGCCGGAACATTTCCTGGCTATCACCATTGATCTTGAGACTCCAAACATTATCATCAGTCAGATTGCGACGGATTGTTTCCAGAAACTCGGTCTTGCCAATGCCGTTGGGACCTTCTAAAAGCATAAACTGGTTTTGGTGTGTGTTAAGCTTGTTGAGTGCGTCGGTTACTTGGGAAAGCTGTGCGCTTCGGCCGACCAGTTTGACATCGCTAAGCTTATAAATGGCTGTTTTAGAAAAAACTGCTTCTTGATTTACATCGTCAGCATTTGCCAAAGCATCCCTTCCATTTTTTTTCGCATAGTAAAGGGCAACATCTGCTTGTTGAATCAGTTCTTTACTGGTTTGGGCGTTTTCAGGAGCAGAGGCCACTCCAATGCTCACACTGATTTTTATGTCAATATCTTGGGTCCCAGTGGGCAAGGAGCCTTCTCGAGCTCTCTTAAGCAAACACTCCCCGAGATTCATTGCTGCGCGCTTATCACTGTGCTGCATAAGTATCATAAACTCATCACCCGCATAGCGAATCGCCATAGACCCTTTATTTGTAACTTCTTTCAGTAAATTTGCTATCCAGATGAGTGCTTGGTCACCAATATCATGCCCATATGTGTCATTAATCTGCTTAAAATTGTCTACATCCAGCATGATCAATGATAAGGGATCATTGTTCAAATGGTCCCACTGAACTTTGTATTCAAGGAACTGCAGGAGAAATCGACGATTATAGATGGCAGTCAATTCATCTTCAAAAATCAAGCGAGAGGGATCCTTCCCACTGTATTCTAAGAAATGATAAAATTCTTTATTATATTCCATACCATTAATTATTTCTTTTGCTTTAAATTCCTTAATGCCAATTTAATCAAAGGCTTTTGAACAATACCACATTTTTCTTATCGGTACTTGAGTGAATGGGGTTCATATGAAATTTTATTCCCCAAGATATGCTTTACGGATTTCCTCGTTTTGTATTAATCGGTTAGCACGGTCTGAATAGACAATCCTTCCCGTTTCCATGATATATCCGCGTTTTGCAATATCAAGAGCGCGCTGGGCATTTTGCTCAACCAGGAGAATTGCAATATTTTCCTGGTTTATTCTTGAAATTATCTGAAATATATTATCGACAATCTTCGGGGCCAAACCGAGGGAGGGCTCATCAAGGAGAATAAGTTTCCCCCGTGCCATAAGGGCTCGGCCGATGGCAAGCATCTGCTGTTCTCCGCCAGAGAGCGTGCCGCCATATTGTTTTTGACGCTGATGCAAGATAGGAAAAAGCTCAAATACATGCGCAAGGTCCTTTTTTATTTCCCTTTTATTTGTGCGTAAATAGCACGCCATTTCAAGGTTTTCCAAAACAGTGAGATTGAAAAAGATACCACGTCCCTCTGGTACATGAATAATCCCTAATTTTACGATTAAATGGGGGCTGAGTTTTGTAATATCTTCTCCCATAAAGCTTATTGTACCGTGAGATGGTCGAAGAAGTCCTGAGATTGCGCGAAGGGTGCTGCTTTTGCCAGCACCATTTGCCCCCAAGAGCGTCACAATTTCTCCTTTATTCACATTAAAAGAGATCCCGCTTACCGCATGAATCATATTATATTTTATCTCAAGATTCTGTATTTCAAGCATGGTGTTCCGATCCCAAATAGGCTTCGATAACTCTCGGATTTTTTTGGATATGAGAAGGAGTGCCTTCAGCGATCATCTGCCCAAAGTTGAGTACCACTATCCTTTCACTTATTTCCATAATCATTTTCATTTGATGTTCAATGAGCAGAATGGTGATAGGAAATTTTTCTCGAACCCACTTAATAAGACGCATCAGCTCATCTATTTCAGTATGATTCATCCCTGCGGCCGGTTCATCAAGAAGGAGAAGCTGAGCATCGGTGGCTATAGCACGGGCAATTTCAACCCTTCTTTGGAGTCCATAGGGCAATTCACTTGCGAGCTTGTATGCCTCTTGTGTCAGTTCAAACATTTCTAATAAATAATTACTTTTTTCAATGATTCGATCTTCTTCTTTTTTGAATCGTTGGGTGATAAAAACCGCATCCCAGAACCCGTAATTTTTTTGTAAATGAAAGGCAAGTCTAATATTGTTGAGCACTGAGAGCTGTCCAAAAAGTCGGATGTTTTGGAAAGTACGGCTAATGCCTGTGGCAGCGATAAGATGAGGTTTTAATCCTGTGATGTCCTTATCCTGAAAATATATTGATCCGCAATCCGGTTGATAAAAGCCGGTAAGAAGGTTAAAAATCGTAGTCTTTCCCGCCCCATTCGGGCCGATGATACTGACAATCTCTCTTTCTGTCAGTCGCAGAGAGAAATTTGAAACAGCAATAAGTCCCCCAAATGATTTATGTAAATTTTTTATCTGAAGGATGCTCATCATTTTAAATATCTTTCTTAAATAAGCCCTCTGGCGCTTTTAACATGATAATGATTAAGAGTAAGGGGTAGATTACCATCCTCCACTGCTGCAGATTAACTAAGCGCAAAAATTCAAGCAGGAAAGTCAGAAGGCTCGCTCCTATTATTGATCCCCAGATACTGCTCATCCCTCCTAAGTAAAGGTATACAAGATATTCTATTGATTTAATAAAATTAAAATTATCCGGATGAATATAGCGCAGCACATGGGCATAAAGCCCTCCCCCAAGCCCTGCCCAGAAGCTCGAAAGAGCAAAGGATAAAACTTTATATTTTGAAATATTGACGCCCATCATCTCTGCCGCAATCTGATCATCTCTCAGGGAGAGCCAGACGCGCCCGTAACTTGAGTAAAGGAGACGACGCGTTATGAAGACGACAAGGATAGCGAAAAGAATTACCCAGAATATGTTTGTAATGCCAGGGATTTTCCCCATACCTCGCGGACCTCCGATGGCTGCTACAATATTTCCTATCGTTGTCAGATGCATTTTATGCAAAAGTATCGCGATCTCGTCAGTCACTTTGATAGTAGAGCGAACTATTTCCACCAAGGCAAGGGTCACAATAGCCAGATAATCGCCTTGTAAGCGCAGAATGGGAAGGCCTATGACGTATCCGAATAAAAATGCAACTATTGCTCCGGCGATAATGGCACATAAATATACTGGGATCTGTAAAAGTGAGGGCATTGTATCCATTGAACAGATGACGGTTGTCACTATGCAGGAAGTATAGGCACCAACAGCCATAAAGGCGGCGTGTCCAATGGAGAACTCGCCCGTGAAGCCGTTAATCAAATTCAAGCTCACGGTCATGATAATATTGATGCACATGAGCATAAAGATTTGCAGAAAATAGCGATTTACCACACCAATCCTTCCCAAAAGGCTCACCACCAGTCCCATAATAGTCAGTCCAATATAGTAATGATGGTAACTTAAAGACTGAGTATGGTGTGTCTGCTTCATAATGATTATATTTTTTCCGTATAGGGGGAGCCAAAAAGCCCGGTGGGTTTTATTAACAGCACCAGGACTAAAAGAGAGAAGGTAACCCCATACCCAAGGTTTGAATTAATACTGATTGCCAAGGTTTCTATTATACCCATCATAAAGCCCCCAACCATTGCTCCAGGGATATTTCCGATACCCCCGATCACCGCAGCGACAAATGCAACAATCCCCGGCCATAGCCCTAGAAAGGGAGATTGAATTACTCCGTAGGTGAGGCCATAGAGAATGCCAGCAGTACCTGCCAGGGCGCCACCGAGGGCAAAGGTAAAGGAGATAACCTGATTGATATTAATGCCCATAAGCTTGGCAACATCCATATCAAAGGCGACTGCTCGCATTGCCTTACCCATCTTTGTTTTTTTTACAATAAATTCCAGTATTACCATAAGCAGGATTGCAATTACGAGATTAATTATTTTTATATTGCTGATAGCGAGAATACCGAAGATAAGGTATGCTTTTTCTTTAATGATTGAAGGGAAGGGTACAAATTGAGGGCCAAATACCATGTATTTGAAAGGGAATGGAATCTGTATGGGATCGAGTGCTAAAAAATTTTCCAAGAATAATGATACACCAATTGAGGTGATTAACATGGTTAAACGCGGTTTATCCCTAAGAGGTCTATAAGCGACTATTTCTATTGCGACATTGAGCAAAAGACAACCGCTCATGGCAGCGATCATGGCAATCCAGAAGGAACCTCGGACGCCGGCACCTAACAGGAGATTGCCGCAAAAATAGGCAAGATACACCCCAACCATAAAAACATCACCATGAGCAAAATTGATGAGCTTAATGATACCATACACCATGGTATAGCCCAGGGCGATAAGGGCATACATACTTCCTTTATGGAGGCCGTTTATAATTTGCTGAGCGAAAATAGCCCAGCCGTAAGAATAGATATAAAGTGCTGTGCTGAGGATAAAAGTAACAGCGATACTACCATTGACATAGGCTGTTTTTGTCTTTTTCACTATTATTAGGGGGTTAATTTATTAAGGAGCTATTGTTTTATAAAATACGGGTTTCCCTTTAGCTATGTTAATAATAACAGCGCTTTTCACAGGATTACGATTTTTATCAAAGGAGATTTTCCCTGATATTGCGTTAAAATCTTGTGTAGCAGCCAGGGCATCTCTGATCGCAGCGCCATCTGTCGTGCCTGCCTTTTTTATTGCATTAAATAAAATTAAGCACGCATCATACGCAAGAGCGGCCAATGCATCCGGAGGCTGACCATATGTGGCTGAATAGTGCTTTACAAATTCCACAACCTGAGGATTAGGGTCATCCTTTGAAAAATGTGTGCTAAAATAGCTTCCCTCAACAGCATCTTTCCCAAGCTCGGTAAGCTGAGGGGAATCCCATCCATCCCCTCCGATAAGTGTGATGCTAATACCCATAGCGCGGGCCTGTTTGGCAATGAGAGCTACAGAGCTATAATAATTAGGCAGAAATAAGATGTCAGGGTTTGAAGCCCTTATTTTAGTGAGCTGCGCGCTAAAATCCTGTGTTTTATCCTCATCAGTAAAGGCTTCATAACTTACAATAGTTCCTCCAAGTTTTTCAAACTGGGCCTTAAAGAATTCAGCAAGCCCCTTATTATAATCATTGCCATTATCATATAATACTGCGGCTCTTTTTTTATTTAAGTGTTTGTAAGCAAAGTTCGCCATTATAGTGCCCTGAAATGGATCTATAAAGCAAGCGCGAAAAATATAGTCTCCGATTAAGGTTACTTGAGGATTAGTGGAAGCCGAACTAATCATGGGCACTCCGGTCTCCTGTGCTATTGGTGCTCCGGCGAGGGAACATTTACTCATTACCGTACCGATAATGGCTTGGACTCCATTCATATCGATCAATTTCCGATATGCATTTGCAGCCGATTCTGGTTTGCCCTCATCATCCTCAAAGATGAGCTTTACTTTGTAATATATTCCCCCAACGTCAATCCCCCCTTGTTGATTTATCTCTTGGACAGCCATGTTGCATGCATTTCGGGTTGAGACACCATACGTAGCAGCTCCTCCGGTAACAGGCCCGACTCCGCCGATTTTAATAATAGTTCCCCCTTGAGTGCACCCAGAGGCTAAAAATAAGAGTGCGATAATAAAAAGAACGGTTCGTGTATTCATTATTATTCCTCCTTTTTTTTGCTGATAATTATTATAGAAATTTTCTTATTTTGCAACCCTCTCATAACAGCACATTTCACAGCAGGACAATCGCATGAAAGATTTTATCCTATGCAATTCATTATACTAAACAAAACTATAATTTGTGCTTTTTAAATTCACCACAGAGAGCACAGAGGACACGGAGATTCAGACTATCTCTGTGATCTCTGTGCCCTCTGTAATAAAATAATAATCCCCATGAGTGCCTTTCCAGGAATATTTGTTGACAGGATAACAGGATTGACAAGATAAATTTTAAATCCTGTGTATCCTGTTAATCCTGTCAAATATTTTTTAAGAAAATATCTAAACTTCTCATTAAACAACTCGAAATATTTCATGCGATTACTCTGCATCTCGCACGCCTTCTTCTTGACAAATAAGCAGCATTTTTATATTTTGGCTTTAAGCATAAAGGAATTTTAAAAATCTGGCTGGAGCAGGTGGGGAATTGAGCGTTAATTTTACTATCAGGCATTGCAAATATCAGGAATTGCCCTTATACGGCAAGAATCATCTCTTCTCATGGCTAGATGATGGAGTCACTCCTTCCCCCTTTTTCAAAAAAGGGACAGATCCTTCCGGCCTGTCAAGTTTCTCCTCATTTATGGATAGGGAGCACTTATCGCATATTTTACGTGTCTATAATACTGAATATGGATATAATGGTGATGAACGTATATGGGATGATATTGCAAAGGATGCATGTTTTATTGTAAGTGGGCATCAACCGGTGCTCATGACAGGGCCTCTGTATATTTTCTATAAAGCGGTGAGCATAATAGCACTGGCACGGGAACTTCAAAAAAGGTGCCCCTATCGCATAATACCGCTTTTTTGGGTCGCTGCCGAGGATCATGATATTATGGAGGTCAATCATTTTTATTTCAACGGCATGCGTTTCACTTTCAAGTATGAGGCACCGCTTATCACGGGCCAGGTTCCTCAGGTTGCGGATATTTCATTAGTACAATGCCGCGATCTTCTTCTTCAATTCCTCGATTCTCATATGCCGGAGAGCGAATTTAGTCCATGGGTGAGGGATATGATAGCCTCATCTTCGTTTGATAATTATGCCTCTTTATTTATTAGTTTATTAATAAAACTGTTTAGCGCATGGGGCCTCATAGTGGTGAATCCACTTTGGATCCGGAGCTTAACCTCTCAGGTTCTTGCCCACATGGTTGACGGATGGGGTGATGCATCTGAGTCCCTTGTGAAGGGCGGAGAGATACTCAAAAAACATCGCTTCTCCCCGCCCTTAAACCGGTTGGGGATCTTTGAAATCGTCAATGGAAAACGAAAAGCCCTTTCTTTTTCAGAAGATGGGATAATCTTTGATCATGGAAAATGCAGTTTCACTGAGGGTGCGGAAAGAATAAAAGAAAATCCGGATTCATTTTCCGGGAATGTTGCCCTACGACCCATAGTGCAGGATGCTGTTATCCCCTGCCTGCTCACAGTTGGCGGACCTTCGGAATTATTGTATCTATGGCAGATTTCACCCTTGTATGACGTAATGCATATTACACGCTCTTCTATTTTCCCTCGAATAAGTGGTACAATAATAGAAAATAAAATAAAAAGAATTTTATTGAAGATGAATATGTATGATCAACTGCCCTCCATATTCTCAAAGGACTCCACGATCTTGAACGATAGACGTCCAAAAGTTGACATGAATCCGGATATTATGAAGATCGAAGAATCAGTTAAGGAGATGATGGCAGCTATTGGCAAAGTTTCAGCAGGGAAAGAGAATAAACGCTGGGTAGAGAAAGAAAAAGATATGATCGAAAAGAGGATAGTAAAATTAATTAGTCGTTTGAAGGAAGAAGAACTTGAAGAAATTGGGCTTGGGAAAAGCAGACTTGAGAGGATAAAAAATGCCCTCATTCCTGGTGGCAAACCGCAAGAGAGAGTAGCCAATATTTTTCAATATCTTGTTTTATATGGTCCTGATTTTATTGAGGCTTCGCTCGAAAGCTTGGACCCATTCAGTTTACAGCACCACCTTGTGGAGATTGAATCAGCATGAGGGTGGATGTATTGGCAATTGGTCCCCATCCTGATGATATAGAGCTCTGTATATGCGGTACTTTACTGAAATTAATCGATCGAGGTAAGACTGTTGTGATCGCTGATCTTACACGAGGTGAGATGGGAACTCATGGGGCAGAGCAGATCAGGCTTCGAGAGGCAAGTGAAGCTGCAAGCCGGATGGGCGTATGTGAAAGAGTAAATCTTAACCTTGGGGATGGAATAATCTCTGATAATCTTAACAATAGGATAAAAATAGTTGAGCTTATACGGGAATTCAGACCATCAATTGTAATGACGAATTATTGGGATGACCTTCATCCCGACCATAGTATTGCAGGTCAATTAGTCGCAAAGTGTAGTTTTCTCGCGGGTCTTTTAAAATATCCCGCGAGTAAAAAACATTACCGGCCAAGAGAAGTACTTCATTATATGTCTCACTACAGTTTTGTTCCCACCTTTATTGTAGACACTACACAGTATTTTGAGAAAAAATTGGACGTCTTAGGGGCATATTCTTCTCAATTCAAATCTTTTGAAGCATATAATTTTGGCGAATCTGCTCGTCAGGATTTTAAGAAATTTTTTCATGCCATAGAGATAAAGGACCGCTATTATGGATCATGTATACGATGTTCTTTTGGAGAGCCTTTTTTTGTCAAAAAAGCCTTACCAATGAATGATCCTGTTGACCATTTTTTGGACCCAGACCTTCAACGGAGATAAACTGCTTCTAATGTGAGATTTCTGGTTGAATGATTGATAAGGGATCATATACTTTCTTTATCTCTCGCTTGCACGGTATGCACAACCTATTGTTGCCAAATCTAATTAATTTGTTTTCCTTGACCGGCTCATGGCACAGGTCACATTCTTCTGATTTTAATATCTGGGCTTTTGGTGGTGGCTGTATGTTTCCGCTGGTAATATGAAATAGCTCAAGGGGAGCCTTGGATATAAGCGTGTATGCTTTTATCTGTTTATCTTCAATTTCAGAATAAAGTGCAGTATTTTTTAAGGAAATTCTTATGCACTTACTGGATTGTCTTTTGAAAAAGGTATACACATGCTTCCCATAATTTTTAATGATTAAGTTTCCCTTCCCCAAGGTGCACCCGGTAATTATTTGTATTGCATCTATAGCACAGGAGTCATTTTCAACCACTGCCACAATTTCTTCATCCATGCTCCTGTTACCAATAAATTCCAATGCTATCTCCGAGACTTTAATCCCGATTGCCAGGCCGGGACAAAAGTGTCCGTGAAATTCAATAGACTTTGTTTGAATATCTTCAATACTATATTGTATGCTCATGTATTTTTTATCGACATAACACTATATAGAGTTCAGATATAAGGAGGGCTGAGGTAAATTGCTGGATTGATATTGAAAATTAGGAGAGTTCATGCTATAAATGACACTATTCGATTATTTTTATGAACAGGGAAGAAAAGATGTCGAAATCATATTATATACTTGTGGCGAGCGCTGTTTTATTGAGTGTGAGCATACATAGTATTTGTCGAGCCGGTATAATAAATGTTTCTGTCAGTGTAGCGCCACAGAAGTTTTTTGTTGAAAGGATCGGGGGAGACTATGTGAATGTTCAGGTTATGCTACCGGAGGATGCGAGTCCAGCAACCTATGAACCCTCTCCACGGCAACTCGCGAATCTTGAGAATTCAAAGATTTATATTAAAGTAGGGCACCCCAATTTTATTTTCGAGGATAAATTATTTAAACGAATAAAGCAGGGTAATACGTGTATGAAAGTGGTAAACATGTCTGATGGGCTTCACTATATTGAGATGAAAGCTCAACATCATCATGAGCATGAATCGCACCATGAGGGGAGAGATACAAGTGACCCTCATGTATGGGTTGCTCCTTATACGGTCAAGATTGCTGCAGGCACTATATGTGCTGCTTTGTGTGAAATGGAGTCGGCGCATAGTGCTGAATTTATAAAAAATAAAAATACTTTTATAAAAGAGATTGATATCTTAGACAAAGAAATACAAGATATCTTGAAAGGTGTTACCCAACGGAAGTTTATGGTTTATCATCCGGCATGGGGATATTTTGCCGCGCAGTATGGACTTATTCAGATAGCCATTGAAACAGGGGGGAAAGAACCCTCACCCTTAGAGCTCACGGAACTTATTAAGAAGGCACAAGAAGAGAACATAAAGGTGATTTTTGTCCAGGAGGGTTTTCCTAAGGATCGTGCCTCTATTATTGCAAAAGAAATCAAGGGGAGCGTGGTTGAAATTAATCCTCTTGAGTATAATTGGATCGAGAATATCAGGAAAATCTCGAAAATTTTTAAATCAGCACTTACACAGTAAAAGAGTTATATGTATGAGCCCCTTATTAATGTTTTAAATGTGACCTTCGGCTATAAGCAAGAACCGGTTCTTGAAGCGGTCAATCTTGCCATATTTAAAGATGATTATTTGGCCATCATTGGGCCCAATGGTGGTGGGAAAACGACGCTGCTCAAACTTATACTCGGTTTACTGCGGCCGTGGACAGGGGAAATTGATTTCCATTTTTCATCCCCTCATAAAAAAGAGGTTATTGGATATGTACCTCAGTTTTCCAATTTTGACAGGGATTTTCCTCTTAATGTCAAGGACGTTGTTTTGATGGGAAAATTGAAAGAGAGGGGTATATGGAAAAGATATTCAAGGCAAGATCATTTGGATGCTGAAGAAGCCCTTGACCGTGTCAATCTCTTATATTCTAAAGACTCCCATATAAATGAACTCTCCGGCGGGCAGATCCAACGAGTGCTCATAGCGAGGGCCATAGTAGCAACACCTCAGATTCTTATGTTGGATGAGCCGACATCCTCAATTGATATAGGATCAAAATTTATTCTTAATGACCTTTTGCTGGATATAAACAAAAAAATACCTGTCGTAGTAGTGAGTCACGACACAACTGCACTCGCAACGGGTATAAAACAAATAGCCTGTGTTAATCGACATTTACACTATCATGAAGATGGCAAGTTGACCCAGGAGGTGATTGATGAGACCTATGGATGCCCTGTTGATATTATATCTCACGGTGTTGCACACCGGGTTTTACGCGAGCATGATAAAGCTCATGGTCATGGGTGCCGTCATGATGGAAAAAAAAGAGAGAATAGGGAAAAGGAGAAGTAGGGTGGGAGCGATTATTCGGTTTGAATTTATGCAGAATGCGATTTATGCGGGGATCTTAACGAGTATTATTTGCGGTATTATTGGCGTATTTGTCGTGACAAAAAGATTAGTATTTATAAGCGGTGGCATAAGCCATACTGCATTTGCAGGTTTAGGAATAGCCTATTATTTAGGCGCAAATCCAGTTTATGGGGCAATTATAATCGCGCTCTTTTCAGCAATCGGGATTGGTATTGCCCGCCAAGGAAAGGTTCAGCAAAATGATACAATAATCGGGGTCTTATGGGCTGTCGGAATGGCTATTGGGATAGTCTTTATTCATATTACTCCGGGATATACACCAAATTTAATGAGCTACCTTTTTGGGAATATATTGATGGTTTCCCGCAAAGATTTATGGCTTACTTTTTTTATGGCTATTGTGGTAATAGTTACCATAATCGTATTCTTTAAGGAATTTGTCGCTTTATCCTTTGATGAAGAATTTTCGAGGGTGCAGGGATTGGCGACAGGGTGGTTAAATATACTTCTCTTAATACTTATTGCGCTCACAGTAGTGATGCTTATCCAGGTTGTTGGGATAATATTAGTCATTGCCCTTCTCACTATACCACCATCAATAAGCCTTGAATTAACCACGAACTTTACGAAAGCAATGAAATTTTCCGTTATAGCCGGTATGATAATGACACTGGGGGGGCTTGTTGTATCTTTTTATCTCGATATTCCCTCAGGTCCCGCCATAATTCTATTGGGCGCATTATTGCTTATTATAATTACGATGAGCAAAAGAAGCAGAGCACTTATGAGATTTTTTTAATCGATCTTTTTTGGAATGACTAGCGCCTCAGTTAATGCCTTGTAAGCAGTCTTGGGATTATATGATGAATCGAAGATGAGCCCTGAATCCCATCCTCGGAAAAAATGAGGAATCCATGAATACTGATCTGATACGCCCCAGAGAACAAAAGCCTTACATGCGTCCGAAGATACGCAGGCTTCACATATATCATGGTAAATGTGTGCTTGCAGGCCACGACCCTCTTCTGTCACAGGTATCTTAATTCTTACATCCATCTCTGTAATATGCACATCTACACCAAGAGCAGCGAAACGTTCCATATTTTCATACACATCGTGCGGATCTGGATATTCATCAATACTTATATGCATCTGTAATCCCACTCCATGTATCGGGATGCCCTGGTAAACCATATCCTCAACAAGCCTATAGATCGCATCGGACTTTTGATTCAAACCCTCTCCGCCATAATCATTATAGAATAACATTACATTCGGGTCTGCTTCATGAGCCCATTGAAAGGCCATTTTAATATAGTCAGCGCCGATCGCATCAAACCAAAGATTTTCTCGTAATGAACCATCACTTAACACTGCCTCGTTCACTACATCCCATGCGAAAACCCGCCCTTTATAATGCTCAACAACTGTCGTTATATGTTCTTTGAGGATGGTGCTCAACTCATCCTGCGTCCAATCCCCTCCCTTGAGCCACTTAGGCAGTTGTTTATGCCATACGAGCGTATGACCGCGCACTTTCATGCCATGAGCTTCGGCAAAATCAACCATTGCATCGGCAGCTTTAAAATCGTAATGATCGTAACGAGGGTGAAGGGACTCAAATTTCATGGCATTTTCTGCAGTCACCATATTAAATTCGCGATTAAGGATTTGTCTATATAAATCCTCGGTCTGCAATGCTATGACATCTACCGCCGCACCGATATATATGCCATTTTTTTTGGCAAGAGCCCGAAGGGATTGTTCATACAGAGAAAGATCAGGGGCTAAGAGAGGGGGCTTTGATAGTGGCGCACATGATACTATTACGCTACAAATAGCACAATACAATATCAGTGTAGCTTTTAAAAAAAGCCTTTGATGCACATGGAGGAGAAAAAACCGTTGGCCCATGAAAAAATTATACCTTCACTGCCCGGAAAAATACACTAAAAATTTTTATTCAGGCAACTCATAAGTAAGGCTTGGTTGTGGGAGTCCGTGCTTTATTAATCCATGCAAAAATTCATGGATGGTTTTCTTATTTGCTTTGTGCACAGATCCGATACCCGTATAAATATTCCCGCTATACCAGCTCAATTCAAAGAAGGTTAATATCCATCCTGCTGTTGAGTTATTTTCCTGAAAGGCTTCATAAGCAGCATAACCAAACGCAGCATTAAGTAAGAGTGAGACG
The DNA here is from genome assembly GCA_049472395.1 of bacterium. GTDB lineage: Bacteria > SZUA-182 > SZUA-182 > DTGQ01 > JBLIRR01 > JBLIRR01. Next base: position 33,390 of record JBLIRR010000053.1, read on the forward strand.
ATGCCATCCTGCCACATCCCCGCATAAAAATGGCCTGCTCCGGGAATTAGAGCTGATGCTAATCCTCCAATGAAGGGAGATTTTAACCTTAATCGATTTCCTTCTCGTATTTTGGCTGAAATATCAGGATTCCCTTTGTGTAATTCATACCAGTCTGCTGCACTGTTCCATGCATTGAGCTTAAGGTAATTCCATCCTGTAATTATTTCGGCTTCCTCTTCAAAAACCTTATTTGTTTCTAACGCGAATAATTTACCGAGATGTTGCAAGGATAAATCGTAATGCTGCTTTTGATGATATAGCTTGGCCAATGAAAACAGGGCCCATCCTGCTTCCTCTGTGTGAGGGTGTTGTTCGATAACCTGCGTGAGAAAAAAGCGTGCCTTATCAACATCTTCATTGGCAGCACATGCGATTCCCAATCGAAGATCAATAAAGCCATTTTTGTTGGTAGAAGGGGAGATAAAAAACTCCCTATAGTATTCGGTAATTGCCCGATCATATTCTTGTTGCTCGAATAAATAATCTCCAAATTGGAGAGAACTACCCGTTGCCGCCCTATGACAGCCTATGCTCATGAAGAGAAAAATGAGAAACCAGCACACCACAGAAGCAAAGCTCACACGATACGCGCTACGATCCATAAAATTAATAGCCCAATTTCATTTACCAAAAATTATTTTCCTCAGGCGGGTCCCACAATCGACCTTTTTTTTGATAGGGATACTGGTCTGTTCCCGTACAACTATGACATCGTTGAAGACGTCCTGATGTCATAACCACCCCTCGAAGCAGTCCCCATTTCTTGACGCATTGCACTCCATACTCTGAGCAGGTGGGATAAAAATTACAATCTCTTCCGTCAATTGAAGAAATATATTTCTGAAATAGATAAATTGCCCTCTCTCCTACCCATTTTGGGACAGACGTCTCCATCTGAATATCTTGTGCCGAGCTATATGCCGCTCCATGCAGGAGAGTGATAAGAAGTAATATGGAGGTAAGGCTAGTTTTCTTCATTTTTTGCTAAATTGAGAAGGCCGCCTTTAAGCAAAATATTTTTTTGCCTTGAAGATACGGATAATAAGGTAGTAAACGTAAATCCTTTACTTTTATCTTCAACAATAATATCAACTCCTTTTTTTATCTGGTCCTTGAGAGCAGTGATATGTAAAATATCATTCACCTCTATTTTTTCATAATCTTTTTCATCTTTAAAGATAAGGGGAATGACTCCGAAATTGATAAGGTTTTGGCTATGAATTCTTTCGAATGATTTTGCAATAACAGCCTGAACACCTAAATACATGGGGCAAATAGCGGCGTGTTCCCTGGATGACCCCTGTCCATAGCTCAGCCCTGCCACTATTATATTCGCCTTTCCCTCTTTTTTATTGGCGAGGGCTTTTTTATAAAAGTCTTTATCAAGAGACTCAAATACAAATTGAGCATATTTGGGTATGTTTGACCGATACTTTAATCTACTGCCGGCAGGCATAATATGGTCTGTCGTTATTTTGTCGCTGAGTTTCATCGTTACTGGGCCTTGGATATTTTCAGGCAAGGCTCTGAGTTCGGGAGGATCACCGATATTGGGCCCTCTAAAAATTTTGATATCCTTCGCCTTTTCGTCCGGTTTGATGAACATTGAATCATCAATAAGAAATTCATCCGGGAGCGTGAGTGCAGGAAATTCCATTGTAAGGGTACGAGGATCGGTAATAACTCCTGTTAATGCACTCGCGACCGCAGTCTCAGGACTTGCAAGATAGATTTGCGCGCTCCTCGTCCCGCTTCTTCCCTCAAAGTTTCTATTATTCGTCCTTATACTGATTGCGTTCGTTTGTGGGGCCTGTCCATTACCGATACAAAATCCACATGTCGCTTCCATAAGCCTTACACCCGCAGAGAGAATATCAGCCAAGGCGCCGTTTCGGGCTATCATTTCAAGTACCTGCTTCGAACCCGGAGCGAGCACAACACTTACGTTGGGGGATATCTTTCTCCCCTTTAATAGAGAAGCCACTCGCATAAGATCAAGAAAGGAGGAGTTTGTACAGCTCCCGATAGCAACCTGATCAACGGGAATACCCGCAACATCCTTAACCCTTTTAATATTATCAGGACTATGGGGAAGGGCGATCATCGGCTCAAGTGAAGACAGGGTAATATCTATGACTCTGGAGTACTCTGCCCCTTCATCAGCACAAATTTTTTGAAAACACTCTCCTCGTTTTTGTGCGTTTAAAAATTTTTCCGTAATATCATCGCTCGGAAATACTGAGGTAGTAACTCCAAGTTCTGCCCCCATATTGGTAATTGTGGCTCTCTCCGGCACAGAAAGGCCCTGGAGCCCCTCACCACCATATTCGAGTACTATTCCGACATTCCCTTTTGTCGTAAGGATCTGAAGTATTTTTAAAATTATATCCTTGCTGCTCACCCATGGAGATAATCTTCCAGACAGGTTGATTTTAATAACTTTCGGGCATGTAAGATAGAAAGGCTTGCCAGCCATCGCCATAGCCACATCAAGCCCACCCGCTCCAATAGCAAGCATCCCTATCCCCCCTGCAGTGGGAGTATGGCTATCGGAACCGAGGAGTGTTCTCCCCGGCACGCCAAATCGTTCTAAGTGAACTTGATGACATATGCCATTCCCTGCTTTTGAATAGATAACACCATATTTTTGCGCAACAGTTTGTAAATATCTATGATCATCCGCATTTTCAAACCCATCTTGAAGTGTATTGTGATCTATATAGCTCACAGAGAGCTCGGTGGCTATTTTGGTCTTCCCGAGTGACTCAAATTGCAAGTATGCCATTGTTCCGGTGGCGTCCTGGGTAAGGGTCTGATCTATTCTTATTCCTATCTCGTGCCCAGGGATAAGCTCTCCTTCTACAAGGTGCCAGCCCAGTATCTTTTCTACGATATTTTTCTTCATTTTTTTAATTTGTTTTTTACTGTCTATTTATATATACTACTCTACTATAAGATATAAGTAAATGCTTTGAATCGAAATTTTGATTTTGATATATTTGATATAATCGCTTGACTTTTATATGATATCTTATGATAATTTATTAAAAAAAATGTAATTTAGAGAGAATTAATTGAGAAAGGAGGTGATTGAATGGGAGCATTATGGGCAGTGCTGGGAGGTATAATTGCTGTAGTATTAGGTGTTATAGGAATTATATTTTTCTTTAAGAATTTTCTGATGGTACTAGCGGGAACTATCCCAATAATGCTTATCTGTGGAGGGCTTATAGCGCTTTTTATAGGCTTTAGTGAAATAAAAGATTCCCTGAAGAAGGATGATGATACGAATTTTAGCGATTATAAAGTTCCAGAAGAACCGGCGAAAGTAGAAAAGGAAGAAGAAGAGTCTAAAGAAGAGTCTAAAGAAGAGCAAAAGAAAGAGAAAAAGAAGTAAGAGATAAAGATGGGCGTCATGCGGAACGAAAGTTGACGTCCATCTTCGTTTTCTCTTTAAAGTGAGGGTTCTACTCTATTATTATATTTTTTATAGTGTGTCCCGCATTCAGGACAAGTTCCCTCTTTTTCATTATTAAATATAATCTTAATCCCGCATGCGCACATCCAGCCTTTCACGCGTGCTGGATTTCCCATCACAAGAGCATAGTCAGGAACATCATGGGTTACCACAGCTCCTGCGGCAATAAAGGCATAGCTCCCGATCGTGTGTCCGCAGATTATGGTGGCATTTGCTCCTATAGTAGCTCCTTTTTTAATGTGGGTAGGACGCAGCTCCGACATTCTTGAAATGGGCGAGCGGGGATTAAATACATTGGTGAATACCATTGACGGTCCGCAGAAAACCTCGTCTTCCAGTGTTACTCCTTCATAAATTGAAACATTGTTCTGTATCTTGCATCCCTTGCCAATGGTTACCTTCGGGCCGATGACCACATTCTGCCCAATAGTGCAATGAGATCCGATGGTGCTCCCCTGCATGATATGAGCAAAGTGCCAGATTTTCGTATCCTCTCCTATTGTGCAGTTATCATCTATACAGGCCGTTGTATGAGAAAAATAAGGTTTTCTCTTTTTATTGGCAACAGATGGCTCAAGGGTCACAAGGTCAATCTTTTGACCTGAAGCATTTAAGGAATTCTGCAATGCGGTCAAAACCCGAAGCACATTTAATCCTTCATAAACATCGGTTCGCGGAGGCATTCTTTTTTCTATACATTGGAGAAAATGCTCACATTCAGCTTTGAGGGGCTCTTTTTGCGTAAATTTGACAATTTCTCCCTGCGCCTTATTTGCAATGGGAACTCGCTGTTTCCATTCGATTTTATGGGGATAAAGCAATAATTTTTCATCAATACAATCGTCAAATACCGCCATTTTTTTATCACCGACTACAATAAGTTTCTGTTCTTTAAAAGGATGCAGCCAGCTGACAAATATATGGGCTTTGACCCCACTTAAGAATTCCAGCCAGGTTAAGGTCACATCAGCTATCTCTTTTTGAAGATATTCACCCCCGTTTGCCTGAACGTGCATTGGGGCTTCACCGAGAAGCATGAGGATAATTGATATATCATGGGGTGCGAAACTCCAGAGAATATTCTCTTCGGACCTGATTTTCCCAATACTTAAACGGTTGGAATAGATGTATTGGATTTTACCGAGGATACCATCATCAATTAATTCCTTCAGCTTTAATATGGCGCTATGATACTGTAATATATGGCCTACCATTAAAATTTTGCCGCTGCTTTTCACTAATGCAGCGAGTTCCTTTCCCTCTTCAATAGTGAGCGCAAGAGGCTTCTCAACAAACACGTCCTTCCCTGCGTGCAATGCTTTTTTAGCCAATTCGAAATGAAGGACAGCGGGAGTAGATATCACCACCGCTTTTATCCGGGGGTCGTTAAATACCTCTTCTTGTTTTCGTGTAAACCGAATATCAGGATATTTTTCTCGGTATATATTCGCTAATTGTGTATCCGTATCACAGATAAGAGAGAGCGCGTTAAGCTCAAAAAAATTTCTAATAAGGTTTTTCCCCCAATAACCTCCTCCGATAACTCCAATACATGATGTATTATCCATTACTATATCCTTTACATACAATGTTCACGTTTACTATTTTTATCTTATACTTACAGGTCCACTCTGCGAGAGTATGCTCCTGCCGCGAAGACTCCAAAGCTTAAGGCGCAAGGAGGTTATAATTTAATAGTTCTCACCCTTATTACATCAGGCACTGTTTTTAGCTCATCCACAAGCTTATTAGGTAATTCTGTCTTTGTATCGCTTATATCATACCCTATAAATCCCTTGCTTTCGTTACGCATACTCTCAATATTTATATTATATTTGCCAAATATGGAGGTGATTTTGGATATCATACCCGGCTGATCTTTATAAATTATGATAGCCCTTGATTTGATATTGCTGGCAGGAAGAGTCTCAATCATTGGGAAATTAACGCTATTGACAATTGTTCCGTAAAGCAGATATTTTTTTATCTGGTCAACAGCCATCATAGCACATTTATCTTCTGATTCAGCGGTCGATGCTCCAAGATGTGGTGTGCACAGGGCCTTTGGGTGGCGGATATATTCACCAGAGGGAAAATCAGTGAGGTACGCGTCAAGTCTTCCCTCA
>JBLIRR010000054.1:0-38476 GCA_049472395.1 bacterium
TATTACCGGAAAAATAACGAGCACAGAGGGTAAACCCCTGTCAAGGATCATGGTCACAGTAACTTATGATACTATGTCGATGTTACCGGTGGATAATGAAACTGACGAATCCGAGATCTCTTTTTGTTCGCATATTATTTATGATCCTTATAACCCTGCATATCCTGTTTACACTGCGAAAGACGGCACCTATAGAATACAGGGGCTTCGAGATGGGACTTATAGGATCAGTGCATATGATCAGGAAGGGATATATTTACAAGGCGATTATCCCCTGGGATCGGTATCCGTTGTTGAGGGAGAGAAGACTTCTCATATTGACTTTAGCCTTGTGAAAGGAGGAACCATTAAGGGCATCATCCGGGATCATGCCACAGGAAGTCCTGTATCAGGAATAGTTGTTTTGGCTGAAGAAAATCGAACCTATTATTCATCCCCCAGTGATAATCAAGGACGCTTCATACTCCAGGGACTTTCAGAGGGTTCCTATTTTGTTAGTGTTTCATCGGAAAATAGCTATCAACCACAATACTACTCTGGGGCGAGCACTCAAGAGGGAGCACAGATGGTGGCAGTGAGTAGTGCACAGACCGTAAATAACATCGATTTTAATCTGATTCAAGGAATGAGTCTTGAAGGCAGTGTGCGGGATGCTGTAACCGGCAAGGCAATAGCAAAAGGATGTAATGTTTCGTTAATGGATGCGCAGATGAAGGAAATTAAAAACACTGGCTCAGATTCTTTAGGAAAGTATAAATTTATAGGTCTTCCTCCAGGGACCTATTATGTGCAAGTCATGGATTATCGGGGAGAATACTATCAAGGTGGATATCGTGCGGAGGGGAGCGGCTCTGAAACACTCGATCCTATTATTATTTCTCAATCAATGTCAAGGGAAGACATTACTATTTCCTTATTTCCCAAAGCCTCGCTCAGTGGGAGAATAGTGGATGAGCATGATCTTACGCCACTTGGCAATTTAGTTGTTATAGCCATCCCGTCAGAATATGATCCCCGTGCCACATCATCTTATGGCGCGCCTGCTCCTTATGCCGGATCTTATCCCCTGCCAGAGACTCCGGATCCTATGAGTGCCGAACCTTATGCTTTTGATATATCAGGTAGTCCGCCTATTGGTATTGGTGGCGGCGGACCTTATGGCCCTTATGGTGATTATTACCAATTGAAATTTGCCCTCACAGATGAGGATGGCTCATACACAATGAGAAATTTAGAGGAAGGGGATTATCGTATTCTTGTGCTAGATCCTGCCTATATTTATCAAGGAGAGTTATACAAGAATGTAGCGTCGGATCAGTGGGAGCTGGCAACTATCATTCATATTAAGCGCTCGGAATTACACAAAGGAATCGATATGAAGCTTCAGGTAGGGGAAACCTACTCTGAGAAGGATGAATACCCCTATATTCTTCTGAGAGATTATCAACCTACATTTGGGTATCTTGGTTCAACTTCCGGATCATTGTCTTGGCAAGGTTCAGTAAGTAGTGGATCGAGTGGACCTTCTTATGGGAGTGCGGGTTTTTCTGCTTACCCGGGAGGCCCTGTAAGTGAGGATGAAATTGTAGAAATCATCTCTGATCCGATTGACCAGGTTGCTGTTGGCCGCGGCTTTATCTATCAGGTTCAAGTGGCAGACCTGGATCCGGAAATTTCCATAGAGTATGCTTTAAATAGAAATCCAGCCGGAATGACTATTGATCCTGAATCCGGTCTCATAGAGTGGCAACCGACCCATGACAATATAGGGGGCCATATAGTTCAAGTGCAAGTTTCCGCCGGCAGCGATATGATACTATTACAATCGGCGTTTCAATCCTTCCGCTTAGAGGTGGTGGAAGATCGCATACCACCTGAAGATATTCAGAACCTTACTGCTAAGAGAGGGCACGTGGGGATTACCCTCGCCTGGACTGCTTCTCAAGATAGTGCGGGAGATTTAGCAGAACAGATTCTTTATATTGATGATGGCACCGGATATGGTGAAGGAATCAACCTCGGAAAAACTGCTACTACTTATACATGGACTGATGCGGAAAATATAAAGAGCTATACTTTCAAAATTACTACGCGTGATGATCTGGGGAATGAAAGCGAAGGAGTGATAGTGTCCAAAATTCAGCAGGAACATATGGGAATTCAGCCCTCCCTGCCATTGTTTTGGAATTATACCAATGATGCTTACTGGAATACCTGGAATTTCACAACACAGAGTGGAATGTTAGGAAATAATTTGTTCGATCTGTGGAATGAAAGCCGAGGATCAATAGTGTCAACAATTCCACAAACACCAATGGGAGCTCAGCCCCCTTTACCATTTTCGTGGAATTATTTGAATGATGCTTACTGGTATACCTGGAATTACTAAACACAGAATGGGATGTTAGAAAATAATCTGACATCGTAGCCCTGGTAATACTCATATATTTTTTCAAGGTGCCTTCATCATTTGATGGAGGCACCTCTTTTTTACTTCCTCTATTTTCTTACATATTGTTTTTTTATTATGCGTCAAAATAGAAATCCCTGGAGAGAAAAAAAATTTATTATGATATTTGTAATTAAATTGTGGGACTTTATCATTCTTCTTTAAATCAACCAAATCTTTTTTAGGAAGTATTTTCAAATCATTTAAAATAAGAACTTCTTAACCAAGTGGAGCAATAAAAAGTCGAAATTTTTTGGTGAAGCGAGTTTTGTAATTTCGTAGGGCGAGCTTAGAAGTGTTTAAAAGCCGATTGTTGAGCGAAACGCATAGCGGGAATCCCTTGCCAACAAACCAATTGGCTATAATAAGCATTGCTGCTGGGGCAATTGCGAGAAGAAATTTAAAAATTCTGCGTGTACCTTCTCATGGCCTTTTTCGATTATCGATGTATCTCAAGGATGGCTATGAGGCCATGCCCGATTCCCAGCCCTGGTTGCATGTCCATTTCGAGTTTTCTCAAGGCATAGGCAAGTTGTGGTTCTATGATATTCGCTCGTGAATCACCAGGCAGTGTTCCTGTTGCATGTATTACATTTTTAATGGTTGTTACCGCATTTTTGAGAGGGTCGGGGTAAAACGTATATATATCATAGGGATCATCCTCGTGGGATGCATGTAATTGGAATTCCGACAAAAAATCAATAGTGTGTTTGATGAGTCTATTCCAACACATTGCGAATCCTTCAAAAAAATTATTTAAGCGCATATGCCCTTTTTTTGATATATAATCGATGACGAGGGATGTTAAGTCGGTCCTCAGATTTGGTTCAAGCAGAGAGTTAATTGTATTACGGATGGGAGGGCAGTATCTATTGTAATCTGTGGTGTCCATATGCCTTCCTACAAAAATCGATCGATCAAAAAGTTTTTTCACCTTTATCTCTATATGAGCCTGGTCACTCGCCTCTTTTATAATACGGAACACCTCATCACGTGACATGATTCTCAAGGGGAATGACTCGATATTTGCTTTCGCTCGTTCCTCAGGAGGATAAATATAGGAGATTTTATAATCCATGAATGTTTCCCGATAGGGTGTATCTTCCCAGAGATCCTGCCATTCATAGGAGTGCCTGCCCAGCCAGTCACATATCACCAGGGTATGTTCCTTACAATTAAGGGCGATATCGCGCAATAATTGTATTGTCTCATTATCATGGTTGTGAGAGAGGGTGCCATAGGAGGTAAAATAAATGTCGAAAGGCCCTTCATCTGTGGGCAGACCCTGGGTAAAATCACCCTCTTCAAATGAGATCTTTTCATTGGTGCTATATAAATCTGAGGCCTGATACAGTAAATCTTTATTAATATCAATTCCTTTATAAAAGCCCAATAATTCCTGATCAATGAGTTTGACTTCATATTCGTAAATCCCCACGTCCTTGGTTGTAGTTCCCATAAGAAGCTCGTACCCATCTCCGGCGCCGCATCCGAGATCCAATATTTTAAGACGTTCAAGTTTTTTAGCCTTTTCTGAAACAATTTCGCTTAAATAGGGCCGGATAAAAAGTCGCGTCACCTCATCTTCCCAGAAACGGCGCACATTATCATACTTACCGGAAAGTCCGGACCTTTTTACATATTGTCCCGTATTTACCGCCTCTGTATATGGCTGTTGAATACCCATTCTGCTCTCCTGTTCATATTGACTTTTGTGGCCTTGAATTGAGGTATGACACAGCCTGAAACGCATCGCTGCAATATTTATCAGCACCTATTTTTTGCGCGAACTCATGAGATATGGGGGCTCCTCCGATCAAGACCTTCACTCTGTCTCTTATCCCTTCTGCTTGGAGGCTCTTTATTACCTTCTCCATTTCAGTCATCGTTGTGGTGAGAAGGGCCGAAAGCCCGAGAAAATCCGGCTGGATTTTTTTTACTTCATCGATAATGACTTTTTCAGACACATCGGTGCCAAGATCAATTACCTCATATCCCGCGCCTTTGAGCATAATAGCGACTATATTTTTCCCTATGTCATGAAGGTCGCCTTTCACGGTAGCGATAATAATTTTCCCCTTGCTCTCTATGCCCGCCTTCTCTAAGTAAGGGGCGAGAATATCCATTGCTTCACCCACCGCTTCAGCAGACGCAAGCATATCAGGGATGAGATACACGCCCTTTTCATACTTCTCTCCCACAATATGCATGGCTTCACTCAATCCTTGTATCACTATGGATTGCACATCCACACCCTCGGAAAGGGCTTCCTCGATATGCTCAATAGTGGCAGGTTGTCCTTCAAAGCCCTCATCAAAGCCCTCATCATCTCTGGTTATTCTCCCCTGGATGATATTTGTCCTAATGTTATGAATAAGTTCTTCTTGTTTCATGTACTTTACCCTTGTTATTAGTGTTCGTATGAATTTTTGTTCCTCAATCTGCTCACCAATCCCGGCACCTTCATGAATATCTCTTGTTCCGTGTCAGGAGGTAATACATGCATGGGCTTTGAGAGAAGAGTATCCATATGATGTAGCGCATTCTCCATAACCTTGTCTTCTCTTGCCTTGCTTTCAAAAGCATAGGAGAGATACACACGGCCTTCGCGAAGACTACTTCTTACAAACCTTACATAAAGCCGTTGTTTTGACTCCATAACCCGTTGAATCTGCTCAACCGCCTTGTCAATGCTCTCATTGCCGAATTGAGGTGATGCGAGAAAGCTCTTTATCATACCGATATGTTGATTATCCAACACAGCCTGCAATGGGCAGAAGATATTGGTTCTATCAAGGAGTCCAAAGGCATAGTGAATGTAGTGGGCCCCTGCCATAGGAATCGGTAATTGTGTGAAGAGCTTTTCCACTGTGGCTTGAATACCCGGAATTCTTGAATCCCCGACACCCGCTGTTGAATAACAGGGTATTTTATAAAAGCGCGCCATTTGAATACAATCAATGTTATAGTGGTTAAATTCAGGTGCCCCATACATATCATGCAGGTTATCCATCCGTGCTCTTACCGGCACACTCCCATAAATAACCGGAGAGCCCGGATTAATTATCTGGGAAAGGGTGATCCCTGCGAGTAGTTCCGCGTTGATCTGCGCCACCATTCCTGCTTCATGATAGGGTGCGGTAGAGCCCCCTTGCGGGGAACTTGAGATCACGAGGGGCATTCCTCTTTTGACTATCTCGATGAGCTTTTGGGTCGCATCCTTTACCATCTGAAGAGGGCTCTTTATTGTACAGGTTATAAAAGAGATGAGAGGGTTCTCTTTTAATGCCTCTTTCCCCCCTGCAATAAGCTCAGCAAGAAGGATGACGTTGTCCAACTGCTCGATGTTTGTCAATCCTGCTTGCACATGCTTAGTGAGAGCACTCAAAGAGGCATAAAATTTATTCACATCATGATTATCCTTGGTAATATCCTCATCCTGAATGTTTACCGGCCTTATGAAAAAATCGAGATGTTCGAGCTGCTGTGCCAGTCGAGCAGCAGTGACCAGTCTTTCCACAGTCCCTCTTTTTTCTGTAAAGATTGGCAGTTGCCTTTTAATGGTTGGGTCCTTTTCACTCACAAAGGTATCCAGATCAGTGTCAAGCCAGATATTGGTCTCTGAGCCGCTTCCGAAATAGACTCGCGGCACTTCCGCATCAAGCACCAAGGAGTTGCGTTTATCACGGGCACCAAGTGTAATTTTTGAAGGGACGCTCGCAAGAGCGTTGGTGACTATATCCGCCGGGATTTTTACCCGGTGAGAATGGTCATCATACTTTATTACCCTGCATTTATTTTTTATGAAAATATCCAGTGCTTCTTCGTTATAACAGAGAATTCCTATTTCTTCCAGAATGTGTTTTGATGCCTTATCGATGGCCTGAATCTCGTCTTTAGTAAGTCTTTCAAAAGGACTTCTCACAATGACTCCTTCCCTGTATGTGTCTAACATGGGGAACCTCCATTATTTATTGATGCCTCCCTCAGCCCACGGCTATATTTCCTGCAACGTCTGTCTTTGCCCACAACAACGTTTCCTGCTCTTAGGGCAACCATAAGTGATGTATCCAGAGTATCCATTATCATTGCATCTACTCCCAGATACATAGCCATGTGAAGCAGGGCTGTATTTATCAGAGAGCGTCTGGGAAGGCCAAAAGAGATATTGCTTAACGCAAGCACTGTCTTTGATTGAGGAAATTCCTTTTTTATAGCACCGAGGGTTTCAAGGGTAATTATTCCTTGCGAGGTATCGGCACTCAACGGCATCACCAGAGGATCAAAATAAAACCTTTCAGGAGCTATTCCCATATTCTCACCGCATGTTACTATTTTCTCACATGCCTGCACACGAGAGGACACATTTTGAGGAATACCCTTCTCATTCATTGCCAGAGCAATAACTGCTCCCTTATAGTGCGCGGCAAGAGGTAAAATCTCCTCAATGCTCTTATCTGTTGCCTTGACGGAGTTAATGAACCCCACTCTCTCCTTCCCCGCTTTCACACCTGCCTCAAGCACGGAAGGGTCTGCGCTGTCGATACATAACTGTCCTTCTATAGCGGGAGTGAGATTATGAACAAGCCACTGCATATCTTCTATCTCACGATCAGCGGTGGTATCGCCACATCCCACATTGATATCAATACATCCTGCTCCGGACTTTTCCTGCTCCATGGCAATATGCTGCAGTTTCTCATCATCATGTTCCCTTATGGCTTTCTTAATTATGGGTATGCTTGCGTTAATTTTTTCTCCGATAATGATCATAACGTCTCCTCGCTATATGTATCTATGGTCGACCCCTTTTATTTCTTCCCGTATTCTTTTTCTTATCTTCTGTTCCAATACGGGACGTTCAGGTTGATTCAGTATAGCCTCCACTTTCCTCCGGGCTCGCTCTTTTGTCCCCATACTTCCCTGCTTGTTCCATTCCTCCCGTGTACTGCGATCACAGAGGGCGGGCATATAGTGCTCCTGTCTCATATATCTTCGAGTGTGACGTGAAGATACAAAATGACCGCCCGGCCCAATCTTTTTCAAAAGATCAAAGGCAAGGGTCTCGTCATTAACTTTAATCCCCTGTACCGCACGCATCACCATACCTAATATTTCATCATCAATCACATATTTCTCCAAACTGGCGCACATGCAAAATTCTAAGAGACCTGCTGCATCATGAATGACATTTCCCCCTGCGAGGGCAACAAGCAGATTAGTGACTGCTGATTCAAAACCAGCTTGAGCATCAAGGCATTTTGAATCGGACATTCCCGCGGTAGCATAGATAGGAAGCTCATAAAAACGAGCCAACTGACAAGCCGCTGCATTCATTAATCCCATTTCCACCGCCCCGCACAGATATTTCATATCCTTCATGTCTGAGATACTTGAAATGCACCCATAAAATACAGGGGCTCCAGGATTTGCCAGTTGTGCAAGTAAAACCCCCGCCAAAGTGTCGCAGTTTTGCACTACCAGATTTCCCGCCAGTGTCACAGGAGCAGTTGCTCCGCAAAGGGGCTCAACGGGGGTCACGACTGGAATCCCCGCCCGTGCCACCTCAATGGTCAATTGACTGTAATGATTATCGAGAACGAATGGACTGATGCCGCAACATGTTACCATGGATATAATGGGTTTATCAATCAGCTTTTCTTTGGAACCGGTGATCAATTCTGCCATTTTAATCACATTTTTGACGCCCGCCACCGTATACACTCCCCCCATAATATGCTTGCCGCAATAGGTAAGCGCAATACCAAACCTATTGACATCAATATTTTCTTTGGCTACATCGTGAGGGAGAACAGGGAGCATAAAAAAATGGATATTCTCTAATGAATTTACCACCTGTGCGCTATTTTTCAAATCGAGAAGCGTTGCTTCTCTTTTTTTTCCGCTTTCATAATCCACCACATAGAGCGCAGTCCCTCCTGTCCCTGCATACACCTTTTTATCTCCCACATCTAAGGTATGTGCCGGTTCATTGCCAAAAAGACGAATAGTGCGAGGAGCTTTTCCTATTAAATCCATTACCTTCTCTGGTTCCATTTTTACCAGGTTGTGTGTATGGTCAACATGGGCACCAGATGATGAAAAAAGATCACGGGCCTTCCTATTATTTACTTTAATGCCTATTTCCGAAAATACACGCATGGATGTCTCATGGATAGCCTGTATATTTTTATCAGTCAGGGGACAATACGTGCCTCCCTCCAGTCCTTGCCAACTCCTCATGTTTCCCTACTTAACCTCCGTTCTCATCTTCCTTATTTCCTCCTTACCTTGCAATCTTGAAGTGTACAGAGTTTGCACGGATTCGTAATGGTACGATCAACATACATGGAATCCCCGATACCAAAAATTCCTGATACTGATTTGCGGGGTGACATAAGACAGCTTGCACTTAGGTTTACATCGATTAGGTGATTGTCCAACACCTGAAAAATTTTCTTTTGCTCCTCTAACTTCCAGTCACAATACCCGGGGCTAAATCTTATGCTTGTTCTCTTGTGCTGTGTTTCAAGATCTTTGTCGATCATTGCCTGAAGACTGGCTGCCGCCTCCTCAACAGCGACCGAACCGATGGCATCAAGGATATATGCCTCTGTCATTTTTTTCTTTTTCATAAGAGTGCTGATTTCCCTTTCAAGCTTTTCCCCTACTGTTACTAAAAACAGAATAACTTTGTCACATTTTTTAATGGCACGGGTAAGGTGCGTGCTTCTCAAGGTGATATCTTCTCTAAGTACCACTGTATCATTATCCATTCTTTTCACTCCCCTTTCCACGTAAAGGGCTTGCGGATCCATGACAGAATGGAAATAATTGATAGATCGCTTCACATAAACCCCTATCTTCTTTGGAACCTGCTGATTCGTGTCATATCCAAGAAGCCGATATACTTTCCAGGGGCTGATTTTTATTTTTAGCTCTCTAATTACTGTCATCATGAGTAAATGTTAATGAATATTAACTAATAAAACTCTCAATAAAATGCTAGATTCCCTTATATTTATTATAAATATATATGTTAACATATACTAACATATATGTCTAGACCCTAATCTGATTTTAATTATAGCAAGTTTAGCTCATTGTAACCTGAATCGGTTCCGGCTCTACCACGATTGCATATTCATCCTGGATATGCCTGTAAGGCATGAGACCGTGGTAGTGTGGGAAGAAAATCTTGAGTATTTCTGTTTTATCTAAATCTTTATCCGCACATATCGTACCTTCTTGCACACGAGTATAGATTTCTTCATGCATAAGGTAGGTAGCCATCAAATCAACCGCAAAGGGATTTCTTCCCACTAAAAATCCCAGGGAGTAAATAAGGGATTTCTGCTCTTTATCAAGACAATCACAGCATCGGGTGATTGTATACATATGCATAATATTGAGTAGTCTCTCCCATCTTCCTTCCATCATTCCCATCATATAATCCGCCATTCTATAAGGAAGGGTGAGACTTCCCCTCAACCAATCCTCTACCTCATGTGCACACATGGATATATGTTTTCCCTTGCATACGGCGAGGCACTCACCACATCCGATGCATTTTTCTTCAAGGAGCTGGGGGACCTCTCCTTCATTCCACATCAACGCTTCTTCAGGACATTTTGACGCGCATGTGCCACACCGTGTGCATAATTTCTCATGAATGTGAGGTGAATAACACTGGTGCATCACAAGCTTTCCTTTTCTGCTGCTGCCACCCATGGTGATACCCTTGACCGCACCTGCAAGTTGTGCCATATCATGGAGAGTCAGATGAATATGGTTCACAATCGTACCTGCGGCAGCAAATCCTCCCGCAAGGTAGACTTCCCTGAAGCGCTTTGCATTATGAGTCATGAATGCTATTTCTTCATCCTTAAATGAAAATGTTCCTTCAACAGAAGTCATCGGCCTGTCTAATACTACAAAAGGAATCCCGAGTGGTCCTTCCTCAGACCATCCATGCGTGCGAGCAAGGCTCATATAGCGTGTGCACTGGGCGTTATTTTCCTTATATCCCCTGTCTCCGGAGTAGGCCACAGTTGAGTCCCCTGCAACTATCCTCTTCATTCCACGACTTTTGAAATGTGAGATCGTGGACAGCGCAAAATGGGGGAGCATTCGGGTGCTGCATTTTTTTTCACCCACATGGCATTTAATGAGAATTGGCTCTTCCCAATAAGGCGTGTGAATTTCATTGAGGGTTCCTGTAATTTCCTTATTGATTTTCGTGTGCCACAGGGAGGATGTTGGTGAAAAGTCTGTGTTCCGGCAATCTATAAACCAAACCGGAGATTTTTCGTTCTTAGCCTTTTTATATCGTAAGTAACCGGGAATATTATTCACGATCCTTTTTCTTCTTTTTTTATTTTGTATCTTTCTACAAACATCTCGTATCCCTGCGTGGAGAACACATAAGCGGCGATGTCCGCAGGGCATTGCCTATTTTCAAGACGCGTATAAAGAGGAGCAAGAAAGATTTCTTCTCCTAATGCCCGCTTTCTCAGACCCTTCTCTGCTATCTTCACAATATGTGTGGACAAATCATGCACTCTTATTTTTTCCAATTGAGCATCAAGTCCGTCACATGCTGCCTGAATTCGCAACTTCCTCCATACCTCCCAGGGATATTCGTTCATGAGCCTCACAGCATCCTCAAGATTTTCCATAATCCCTAAGGTAAGTGCAGGAATTGTCATCATTTCTTCGGGGGGCTGTTGATCGTTGATTCTATTCTCGAGAGTGTAATATCGGGAAAGCCTTGCATTATGCCAGAAGAATGTAAAGTGTTGATCGAGGTCATGAATTTTTTTTGTCACTTTCACCTCAGTCTGATCAGCCAAGAGGCCACATCGCCTTCTCCGCATGCACCCGCTTGCACATTGGAGAGCATCATCGGTGCAGGAATAAAAATCAAGAAAGCTCGGACAGTAGGGAAGCCCCACAGGTTTATCCTCCCTTTTCACAAAGACTGGTGAAAATTTTAGAATAGAGAGAAAGTATTCTTCCAGGCTTGAAAATTTTTTTTCAGGCACGCCATAACGGGCCTTGTGTGTACCTTTAAGCCACCAATCCCAGAAAATCTCTCCAAGACATTTGTACCGGGGATGAATATATCCCTTCCATATGTTTGAATTGGCAGTCAGCGCGAGCTGTGGTCCGGCAAAGGCATTAAAGACATTGATCGCATCAACAGCCTCTTCTACTTGCACATCAATATGCACCTGATTTGATGCGCTTACAGTAAAAAGATGCACATCTGTACCCTGGTGCTCAGGGATGTGCGTGTGTCCACCAAATATCCGGTCCCAAAAGATGTTCCTACTTTTTTTCATAAGTAGATGTTTGCCCGGTGGGGTGAGAGGTTGAAGCCCGAATCCAAGAAACGCCACTCTGAAATGTTCACTAAATTCATGAATTACGCTTTTTAATTCCTGTATACTCTCGTGAATATTATGGAGATTCGCCATATGGGCAAGGGAAAACTCCACTTTGCAGAATCCTGTTTCACAGCTTGCCCGGTGCTCGTTCATCTCCCCCTTTTTTTCCGCACCTGTGACTTTCCCTACACAAGAATCAAACACAGGGGACCAGTCCTTTGTACCTAAGAAATCCCACAATGCCTCCGGGAGTGCGCAATCAACAGCGCTCCCATCCAAATTGACCATGGGAAACTTCAATTCTGAGCCAACGCGCCGCCTCATTCCATGTAATCCTCTTTGAGATTCAACTCTCTTGAATTTATCTATAAAATACTCGGTTGCTTCTTGTAGTATCATGTTTTGATATGATCCTCTCCCAGCACGACAAATTTATAGGTTGTGAGCTCTTCAAGACCCATGGGTCCGCGTGCATGGAGCCTGTCTGTAGAGATGCCTATTTCAGCGCCCATACCCAGTTCCTCTCCATCGTTAAACATAGTCGAGGCGTTTACCAGCACGACGGATGAGTCCACTTCTTTCAGAAAGCGTTGCGCATTGGTATAGTTTTCCGTCACAATGCTATCGGTATGCCCTGATCCGTAATAATTGATGTGTGAAATAGCTTCATCAATATCCTTTACAATTTTCACAGAGAGAATTGTGTCCAAATATTCGGTATGCCAGTCATTATCCGTGGCAGACAGCACATCCTGTACCAGGCCTTTTGTTATGCTGCACCCCCTTACTTCCACATTCTCATTTCTAAGAGCTGCTATGATATCAGGCACATCCTTCGCCTTATCCTCTGAGATGAGAAGAGTCTCAAGGGCATTGCACACTTCAGGCATGAGGCGCTTTGAATTCAAGGTGATCCTTTTTGCTTTTTTTATATCAGCATCTGAATCAATATACACATGACAGATTCCTTCAAAATGTTTGATGACCGGGATCTTCGATTTTTCAACAACTGATCTTATAAGCCCCTTTCCGCCTCGTGGGATAACGAGATCTATATAGTCCGTAAGCTCAAAAAGCCCTGAGATTTCTTCATGACTTGCGCTTATACACATTATCGCATCCTCAGGAAAATCTGCCGATAAGAGGGCTTCTCTCCATAACTCCCCGAGCAATGCATTACAAAAACCTGCCTCCTTGCCTCCTTTGAGTATAATCGCATTGCCTGATTTAAGCGCAAAAGCACCTGCATTAATGGTCACATGAGGCCGTGCTTCATAGATCATAAGAATAACACCAAGGGGTATTCTCATACGTCCCACGAGCAATCCGTTGGGTCTTTTTTCCATCCCTCGTATCTGTCCGACAGGATCAGGCAGAGCAATTATTTTCTTAAGGGAATTGATCCGGCTTTCTAATTTACGGGAATCAAATACGAGGCGCCGGGTTATAGTTTCAGGAACTCCCTTTTTCTCCGCGAGGGCAATGTCCTTTTGATTCGCTTTGATTATGGATTCCTTGTGCTCTTTCAGAATGTCCGCCATTTTTGCAAGGACTGCATTTTTTCCCTCTGTGCCGGCAGAAAAGATCTTTCTTGAGGCGTTTTGTGCCCGTTGTGCTAATGAATAACTATCCATTGTATCGTCCTTTTATATATATGCATGCTTTTGACTTATCTTTTTATTCCCCTATAGAAAATACGCCAAAGAGTATCGAATCTTTTAATTGGGGGTACAGTGTAATTAGTAAGGGCATACTGCACGATGGCAGCGTCGATTAAACCGAAAAATGTTAAACTCACTGCATCGAGATTAATGTTCACATCAAGTAATTCGGCTTTTTTTGCTTCTTGAAGGATCTGTTTTATTCTTTTCTTGTATTTTTCTATTACCTCTAGAATTCTTCGTCTTAGTTCATCATCTCCAAAGTGGATTGATTCGGCAGTAATTGCGAAGAGGAGGCCCTGTTTCTTTTCAGTAAAAACCATATGGGTTTTCATAATTTCCCTTAGTTGATCAATTGGGCTTTTATAATTTCGCATCGGTTTGTCGATTGCTTCCATAAGATTTTCTTCAAAGCTATCTACTAAGGCCATGAGAATTGAATGCTTATCTTTAAAATGCCGGTAAATTGCTGCTTCTGAAGTTGCAATCTCTTGCGATATTTTCTTTATAGTGACATTTTGAGCCCCGTCCTCTCGCATTAGTCCCCACGCAGCATGTATTATTTCATTCTTTCTCACCTCTGTGGATTTTCTTTCCATATTCCTTTCTCCATATATCAGAAATATTTATTATTATAACATAATCAAAAGCGTACTATTTTATTTTACGTGAAAAAATAACCTAATTAAATAATTTGTAGTATTACATAATGGTGTCTTGACCCTCTGTCGGCTTTTTAATAAAAAAGTCCTTTGTCATAGGCAATACCTTTAATTCTTCGGGGGAGTTAATTATATGAGGGCTTATAAAAATTTGCAGATTTGTCTTGCCCCTATTTGTATTCAGGCTTCTAAAGAGCCGGCCGAGAACGGGGATCTCTCCCAGGCAAGGAACACGGGAGAATCCCTTTTGCTTATCATCCTGAAGGAGGCCCCCGATTATGATTGTCTCTTTATCCTTTAACATCACTATAGTTTTTGCCTCCCTTCTTGTTGTCCATATCCCAGACTCAGCCTCCCTGTTGACCTTGTCAACCTTAAGCCCCATTTCCAATTTTATATACCCTTTAGGATTTATATGGGGGGTGATTGTAAGCGAAATCCCTACTGCCTTATAAGTGGTGGAATAAATAGTGCGATTATCAACAATTTCAGCATGTTTTATAGGCACATCCTCGCCAATGAGAAGTTGTGCCTCTTCATTATCCATAGTAAGAATATGAGGCGTTGATAAAATATTTACATTATTATCGCTTTGGTAAGCCCGGATGAGCGCAGCAATATTTGGCAGTTCCATTCCGCCAAGGGTAATCGTGTCTCTCATGATTCCTAAAAACATGCCAGTTGGGGGCTGAAGATTTTGCACTGACGAGATCTGCCCAAAATTTGTCCCTCCAAAGCCCTTATAATCATCTCCCTCCTCTGGCACATCAAGAGCACGCCATTCAGCCCCAATATCCTGATTCTTGTGGAAATCCACCTCAGCAATGAGTGCTTCTATAAGAACCTGTGGTCTCATCATATCGAGCTGCCTGATAATACGCTCCAATGTTGTATGATCTTGGGAAGATGCGATAATAATAAGAGAATTGGTCGATTTATTAGCCACAATTTGCGTCTTGCCGATCAAAGGCGCAATTGCTCGCGACGTTTTGCCTTTGTGGCGTCTTTGTTGTTTGGCAATTTTTGTCAGTATTGAGGCAATATGTTCTGCCTGTGAATTTTTTAAAGAATACACTTTTAACTTATCCTGGCTTCGTGGCGCAGGTATATCCAATTGCTCAACCAGATCCCCGATAATCTCCATATCCTCTTCCAGGGCAAGAACAATCAGAGCGCCTATCCTGTTGTCAGAAATTATTTTAGGCTCAGTTGAGCTGTTATTCTTACTCCTCCGTCCCCTTTTTCGCCTGGAAACACTTTTCCCCGAACCTTTATTCATATGCTGAATGACTGATTGTATCTGTTTTAAAATCGTGTTTGGGGAAACATGCTCAAGAGGTATAATCTTAAATAAGTGCTCGGCCGGGGCTATATCAACTTGTTCAATGATCTTGATGAGGCGGTCTATATTTGAGACCGTATCTATAAGAATAATTGTATTTGTTGGTTGATAAATAATTAATTTGCTATATTTTGGGAGAAGCGGTCGAAGTATCTTGGCAATTCTGCCTGCATCAGTATTTTCTATGGGAATAAGCTGGGTAATAAGAGTATCGTCCTTTTTTTCATTGACAGTTTCAGTATGAGTGCGCATTTTTATATTCCGCTGAGGCGCATTGCGGGACTTGATAATTTTGACTACATTGCCGGCAGGGATGGCGGAAAATCCCTTAATTTCTAATATTGATTCAAATACGGAATATGCCTCTTCTTTTGGAATGGGAGAGGGACAGACGACAGTAACTTTTCCTCTCACACCATCATCCACAAGAAAATTTTTTCCAGTTAACTCACTAATAAAATTGATCAGAAGACGGATGTCTACAGTATTAAAATCCATATTAATTTTATCATTGTTCTCCCCCTGATTTTTACTGCCATGTGCGGTAAAACTCATGAAGGAGGGTACTATCAAGATAATCGTTACCGTCACAAGCAGCCCCTTCACCATTGTGCGTTTTATAATTTCTGGTTCTTTTAAGTTGTGCTTACCGATACACTATCCTCCCTGAGCGTAATAGCATGGTTATACAATTTCTTCCAAATGAATATTAAAAGTAATATCTTCCCCTGCCAGAGGATGGTTGCCGTTTAGTTTTACGCTCGATTGAGTAACTTCAGTAACCCACATTTCTATTCTTTTGCCATCATTTTGGCCGAGATATAGGCGTTGCCCGACCTTTGGTTTTATGTTAAGGGGCAATTTGCTTCGATCAAGTACCATATCCATTCCTTCTATGTAAGGGCCATAGGCTTCATCTTTCGGAACCATTACGGTTTTTGATTCCCCGGCTTCCATGCCCATCACTGCCTCTTCAAAACCTTTGATCATTCGCCCCTCGCCTAGCTTAAATCTTATAGGCCCCCCCTCTTTCTTGGTTCCGAATGTTTTTCCATTCTCAAGCCTTCCTGTATAATAAATCTTCACGGTATCACCTTTTTGTGCTTTTGCCATTATTATCTCCTCCTTTTATTGTCGTATGCCTACTTTATATATGATGTAAGTTAATGTTAATTAACATTATATTACTTTAAAATTTATTGTCAAAGAGGCAAGAGATTCAGCAATCCGTCTTACTATGACGAGCCCTTTCCATTTACCGGTTCTTGATATATGGCTTTTATAATATTCATAACCTTTATCGCACTCCTTTTATTTGGCATTACTTTTGCTCTTTTATAAGTTAAAGTGAATTAATTTTTATTTATCTTTTTTAAACAGAGGTGAAAAGAATCACCTCATCTAAAGGGAGGTATGGCATGTTACAGGTGACCGAAAATGCAAAAAGCAAATTAAAAGAAATATTAGAAAAAGAATCAAAATTTAATAATGATACTCTGCGGATTGTGTATTCCGGATCAAAGAGCAATTCTCTCCAACTCATTTTTGATCAAGAAAGAAAGGATGATCGCATTATAGTAACTGGTAAGGATGGGAAAAAAATTTTGGTGATAGATCCGAAACTTGCCAAAGACACGAGCGGTATGATAGTGGATTACCAGCTTACAAAAGAAGGTTATGGATTTACTATTCATCCTATGACATAATATACTATATGAATGGCTATGTGAGGGAAAGATACCATCGATGAAATTTTCAATAAAAATAATTGGTGTATCTATAGCTTGTGTCCTAGGCTTTTTAGCTGTTAATTCTCACGCAAAAAGTCCACGTATTTTAATGTTGTTATGGCAGGAGAGTGCAGGAGCAGAAAGGGGGTTTAAGGATACCATCGCTGAAAAGCTCCCAGATAAGAAGATAAAATATACCGTTTTTAATATACATAAGAATATAGATCTTTTACATGATTTTTTAACTACCGCACGCGAATCTGACTATAATTTAGTGTATACGTATGGTTCTCAAATAACTTCAAAGGTGGCTGAGAATTATCAAACAGTTCCCATTGTGTTTAATATAGTCTATGACCCCATTGGCTATAAGATTATAGAATCGTGGGATAAAAAACAGCATAATTTGACTGGTGTATCCAATTCTATCTCCACAAATATACAGCTTCAAAAAATAGAGGAGGTTGTGGGCAAAGGATCAATAGGATTTATTTATAATCCTCTAGATAGAAGGGCTTTAGAATCTAAAAAGGAAATGGAGAGCTATCTTACAGAAAGAGGGTATGAGTTGATCTCCTTTGAATTTCAGAAGAATTATCGCCCTCTGAATGCTTATTTAAAGAGAATAAAGAACAGCGTAACATGCATATATATTTCATCTGATTGGCAGATATCAAAGCATATCAAACGTATTTTATCAAGGATTAATCGAAGAAGAATACCCACCTGTGTGACTAGTCTATCATACCTTAACAAAGGGGCATTTTTATGTATAAGCGCTGAATATTATAAGATGGGGAAAATAGCGGGCGATAGTGCTGTAAAAATCCTTCAGGGTACAAAGCCACTTGATCTGCCTGTTCAACGGCCATCGCCCTCCGATATAAATTTATTTGTCTCCGCCGTAACGCTCAGAAAGCTCAATATACAATTGCCCAAGAATGTGGATATACATTTTATTCAATAAAAATTACTCCTTTCTTTATTATTATCCGCCTATTTTCAGTGTCTTTTCTTCATTACATCTTTTTCCCATCATAGAGGAATGAGTCTTGTCTGATAATAATTTTTCTTGCATGACAAGAATCAATGGGGAAAAATTGCAATAAGATTAAATTTATCGAATCAATCAAGGTGTAACTGGCACCAAAACTCTAACATAGCTATTTGCCAGAGTTTTGACATTTTTAGTGGTGTCATATGGCGTAGAGGAGATTCAAGCAATGTGCGGATATAATCTTGTCGAAAAATATTACGCGTTCTGCACGCATTTGATTCTAACACAGTTCGCACCATATCCAGATAAGGGCCTTGAATATATTTAAGTGCTGGCACTGGAAATGGCCTTTTAGGGCGATCAATCACTTGTGCAGGTAAAAACTTTCGTGCAGCCTCTTTTAAAATATATTTTCCAATACCGTTATATATCTTCCAATCCGACGGTGTTTTCGCTGCATATTCTACTATTTCATGATCTAAAAAAGGTACCCTCGCTTCCAACCCCCAGGCCATAGTCATGTTATCTACTCTTTTCAAAGGATCTTCTACAAGCATTACTGTCGTATCAAGTCTTAATGCTTTATCTATGGCCTCTTGTGCTCCTTTTTGCTGAAAATGTCGTTTAACAAACTGACGGCTAAAATCTTCGAACACATTGTGAGAACAAATTGCCTGGCAGAATTCAGAATGAGAGATATCAAAAAATACACGAGTGTAATCTTCAAGAGCATTATTACTTTCCATTAAGGGTGGATACCACATGTATCCTCCAAAAATTTCATCAGCACCCTGTCCACTTTGGACTACTTTTATATGTTTACATATTTTTTGAGAGAGTAAGAAGAAGCCGATATTATCGTGGCTCACCATTGGTTCAGACATGGTAGTAACGCAATCTTCTAAAGAATCGAGCAATTTTGTGGATCTTATATAGATTTTTTGATGGTCAGTTGCAAAATGATTGGATATTAAATCAGAATAATAAAATTCATTTCCCTCCTCATCTTCAATATCCTCAAAGCCGATAGAGAAAGTTTTAATATGAGATTTTCCCGAATAGGCCAATAATGCGACAATTAAGCTCGAATCAATACCACCTGATAAAAGTACTCCAACAGGCACATCGGCAATACAACGACGCTCAACAGACTGTGCAAGTAAGTATATTAATTCATCTTTGAGCTCTTCGTATGGCTTATGTTGATTAGGGATATAAGAGGCGCACCAATAGGTTGTTGCATTGCGGTGATTATTTTGATCAATGATAAGTAATGATGCAGGAGGTACCTTAAAGATATTTTCTAAGATTGTCAGAGGTGCAGGGACGACAGCGTGAAATGTCATAAAATACAGACTTTTCCCCCATAGCTTAAAAGATTAGCGGGGGAGGGTTTTCTTCCTAAATTACATTTTTTTGCTTCTCTTAAATTGCTTTTAATGTGTGCTGCGGCATCATTTTCCATGTAGATTCATTTCTCTGTCATTATCATGTAACGTTTTTGAGTGTGAAGCCTGCTTGATTCTTTGATTCATCGTAATCAATTTCCATCCCATCAATATCGGTAGCCACCACAGGATCTATGAGCAATACTTTGTCACCATCTTTATCAGTGACTGCTATATGATCATGTTCTCTCTCCCTGCCATAGACCAATGCTAATGTATCTGGCTTACCCATAGAATAATCAATCCTGAGGAACACATTAGGATATTTGGGCACTCTTTTATCTAATAATTCTATAAGCTTTTCTTGTGCTCTTCTTGTTACCTTGACCATTACTACATATCCTTTTCTATTTAAAACCTATTTGTCTCTTTCCTTCTTTTTTTTTAAAATCAATGCAAAAGAGATTCCAGCTTATAGCTATAAAGATTTATTAAATAAAATATAAAATTTAATAATCGAAACCTTACTCCTCATTATGCAGTATTTTTTTTAAAACATCTTTGAGTGTGTAGTGACTTTCATCTATAAAGGTTAAAAAGCGTGGCCGCAGGCGATGGGCAAGGGCGATCAATTCTTCATTGTGCGTGGGAAGAACTATTATAAGGCGAATGTAACTAAAAATATCTTTGAGAGAAAGAAGATTGACAAGATCGTCATAATCAGCGACAAAAAGCAGTGCAATAGTGCCACTAATATGACTATGGCGAAGAATAAAGCCCACCTCTTCAATAGAGTGGCATTCATAGAGAGCATTATGACTGATGACTGATTCTGCCAAAGTAGAGAGAATATCTGTATTTTCATTCGAATGTTGACTGTATAATAATAATTGCATAGGGAAATGTCTCTTTTCTGTAATATGTTTACCATTTCATATATTCAATGTTTATACCATCCCCGCTTGATCCGTGAAATGTACGGGAACCCCGTAGGGAGACTCATTTCAAAGAAATCTGTCTATATTATATTCTTATGATGTAGGAAGAAATCTTGCCTGACAATAATCTGTCTTGTCTCGCAGGAAGAGGGGGGTATAAAGAGAAGAAATGATATTAAGGTACACGAATGGTAAACAAAAACCATGATAAGATAGATAAATAATATTAATGAGAGAGAGAAATATTATATTTTTTTAAAAGAGCATATAAACGGGATCTCGACAATCCGGATATGTGACTGGCCCTTGTAGTATCTCCATTTGTATGCGCGATAAGCTCCCTAAGATACCGGTTCTCAAGTTCTGCGATAGCCTCTTTGCGGAATTTCTGAAGTTGGGGAAAGGCACTTTCTCTCTCTTCCTCTTCCCTGGGGATATCGTGCGGATTTTTTTCTGTCGCAACATGTGCACTCACCATTTTTGCACGAATTTGGAGAGGTAAATGTTGAGGGAACAGAACAGGTTCATGTTTCGCAGCCACTATGGCTCGTTCCAATGCATTTACTAATTCCCGAACATTACCAGGCCACTTATATTGAGGGAGCATTTTGAAGAAATCATGAGAAAACTCTTTCTTTTCAATTCCATATGCTTTGCAGATTTCGGACATATGATAAATAGCTAAAGGTTTTAAATCTTCGGGTCGATCTCGCAAGGGAGGGAGATTGATAACGAAGGCCTTGAGACGAAATAATAGATCTTTGCGAAAATGTTTTTGGCTTACCATCTCATCGAGATTTCGATTTGTTGCAGCAATGATTCGGAAATCACTCGTTTGTTTTTTTCTCCCCCCTACCATTAAAAATGTTTGTCTTTCTAAGACACGTAAAAATTTTTTTTGAATTGCTAAAGGCATTTCCCCAATTTCATCCAAAAAAAGCGTTCCTCCATCTGCTTGCTTAATCAAACCGTCTTGGGTTTTGTCCGCACCAGTAAATGCCCCTTTTTCATGGCCGAAGAGTGTACTTTCGATTAAAGTTTCAGGAAGGGCGGCGCAATCAACAACGACAAAATTCTTATGAGCGCGATTGCTTGTATTATGTATTGCAAGTGCAAAAAGCTCTTTTCCTGTGCCTGTCTCTCCGGTTATCAACACATGACTATCTGATTTAGCAGCTTGTATAACAATTTCCAGACAACTTCTCAAAGGCAAGCTCTCCCCTATAATTCCTTTAAATGAATTTTTTTCCTTCTCAACAAGGCTATCCTTGGGGACTTTACTGGCATTATATTGAAGAACGCGCATTAAAATAAGATAAATAGCGTGTGGATTGGCAGGTAATTCAAAATAATCCCACGCTCCATTCTTAATCATACACTCTGCTTCCTCAGGAGTAGTTGACTCACTCATTACAATGACTTCGGGATGGGGGGTAATATTCATAAACTTTGGGAGCGCATCAAGTGCTTTGCCATCGGGCATTGTTGATTTAAGAAATATAATATCGAATCTGCGGGTGAAGCACACATTAATACCTTTTATTAGGGAAGACGCATACGAGATTTCACATCCTTTTTCTCCGGCCTTTTCTGATACTACAGCAAAAAAGTCTTTATTTATATCAATAACAAGAATATTTACCATTAGAATCTTTCTATTATTTTTTGCTCACTGGTTCTTATTATATCATAAGTGCCTTTAAATATACTAACGAAGCTTCGTCTCAAACAGACAAGGTAAAATAAAAAGTATTTATTCACGAAAATTCTTTGTATTAAAGGAAACTATTATGTAAAATTTTGGGGAAAAGGCAGGCAGGTTCAAAAGGAAGTAAAAGATGTTCAGAATACGCAGAATATATGATACCAACAATCCGATAAATAAAAAGGCGGTCACTCAGGTACAGGAAATACTCTATGAGCAGTTCGCGTTAGTGAACTCGAGGGAAATTGATAGCCTTCCTGATATGCTCAAAAATCCGCTTAAATACCGGTTCCGTTCCATCCTTTTTGTTGCAGACAATTTAAAAGGAAAAGTAAGTGGATTTGCCCTGCTTTTGCATGCTTCCGATCTTGATTTCTGTTATCTTGACTATATATCAGCAGCAAAACATTTTACCGGAAGAGGTATCGGCGGAGCCCTGTATGAACGTGTCAGAGAAGAAGTGGCTATGCTCAAGTCAAAAGGCCTGTTCTTTGAATGTCTGCCGGATGATCCTCTTCTGTGCAAAGACCCTCTTGTGTTAAAACAAAATAAAAAACGCCTGAAGTTTTATGAAAAATTCGGCGCGAGGCCTATAATACACACTAAATATGAAACTCCAATAAAAGAAGGCAATGATAATCCTCCCTATCTTGTCGTCGACACCTTAGGCAAAGACAAAAATTTTACAAAAAATGAGATGCGTCAGATAATAAAAGCCATCTTAGAACGTAAATATCCTGACGTGTGCAATATAGAGTATATTGACATGGTAATACAATCTATAACCGATGATCCTGTTCAATTAAGACCGGTTAAATATGTAACAAATAAATATATTGAAATAATAAATAAACCAATGCCCGTCGATAAACTCATTTTTCTGGTTTATAACACCCAACATACTATCCATCATATACAAGAAAGAGGCTATGTGGAATCACCTGTGCGTGTTAAAACTATATTATCTTATCTTGATAAGACAGGGCTCTTTCATAATATTCCTCCACGGCATTTTGCCGAGCATCATATTACCGCGGTGCACGACCGTGGTTTTGTGGATTATTTGCATAAAGTATGTTCTGGGGTCCCTGATAAAGAATCGGTGTATCCCTATGTATTTCCCATACGAAACAATACCCGACCGCCTAAAGAATTGCCCATGCGTGCCGGATATTATTGTATTGATACTTTCACACCACTTAATAAAAATGCTTATCTTGCTGCGCGCAATGCGGTTAACTGCGCGCTTACTGCGGCCCGGACTATACTTGATGGTGCATACCTTGCCTACGCTCTCGTTCGTCCGCCAGGACATCATGCTGAGCGGAATGTATTCGGTGGTTTCTGTTATTTCAATTCAGCGGCAATTGCCGCGAATTATCTGAGCACGCATGGAAAAGTCGCTATACTTGATATTGATTATCATCATGGGAACGGACAACAAGATATTTTTTATACACGGAGCGATGTGCTTACCGTTTCCATTCACGGCCACCCTCGTTTTACCTATCCTTTTTTCAGTGGATTTGTCGAAGAGCGTGGTGAAAATGAAGGCAAAGGTTACAATATTAATTTCCCTTTGCCCGAAAACGTGTCAACGGAAAAATATATCGACACTCTTATAAGGGCTGTGCAAAAAATAAATAAATTTAATCCCAAATTCTTAGTTGTCACGCTTGGCCTTGATACGGCCCGAGGAGATCCGACAGGCACATGGACGCTTAACGCTGATGATTTTAATAGAATTGGTATGATAATCGGTGAGCTGCCCTTTTCCACACTTTTTGTGCAGGAAGGCGGATATAAAACTAAAACTATCGGAAAAAACGTACGTTCCTTCTTTAAAGGTGTATGGTATGGCTCATTCGCATAAGAAGTAGTTCTTCAATTAAAAGACATGGCATTTATAAGGCACTTTGCCAATTAATCAAATTCCCATTTTTTCTCTAAAATACAACGAAAATCCCTCCATGCAGAACAAAAGTAATAATAATCCAGGTCCAAATATATGTATGGCAAATTTATTAACTGACCCCATATTTTTTGAATAGTCATTGGATATAATCAGATTCCAATTTCCCTTTCCTACCTCGACCCTTCTAAAAGCCATTATACAGGCTTTTTTAATTTTATTATTTTTAAATATACCATATCCCTCATTTTTACCTTTTATATCAGTAAGATTGTCATATTTTTCTTTCATTATGGATTCTATTAGATTTTTCTTAGTATTATCCATATTTATAATATCTTTTACTGATTTTCCTATAAGCTCTTTCTGTGGATGTGCAATAATAATGTTGTCCCTATTATCAAATATCCACGCATATCCTTGATTGTCATTCATAATAGGCAGAATAAAACGATTAAATAGAGCATCCATCGAAATCGTACATCGTAATATTCCCACAAATTTTTTCTTATAAAATACCGGCTCTAAAATATATACGCAGAATTGACCATCTTGCTTAAATACTTCACTCACATGGGATTTCCTTTTTTTAAGCACATATTTAACACTCGGATATATACTATAAGATTTGCCGTTTAACTTATTGTTTACCGGATAGCATTGCAGCAAAGTACCATCAGCGTCAAGGGCGCTCACCATTTTAATATTGCTTTTGTGTACTCTATAAAAATCGTATAGACGATAATAGTATCCTTTATTCTTCGTGCTTTGTGTATTTTTTTTATAAACCTTTTGTTGAAAATGGGGATTTCGTGCAAGAACTTTCAGAGAGTCTGAATACCCCCTGATATATTGTTCCATCCCTTTAACAGTGGATCTTGCGGTGACTAAAAGTTGTTGTTGAGTCTCATGAATGATTGAATCTTTGAATTTATTAAAATATAATAGAGTATAATATACAATTACAATAGTAATGCATATCATAAACAGACCAATAATTTTTAATTTCATTGCACAATTATTCCTTATACCATAATTAAATCCTAGATATTCTTATCGGCATTAGTGTGACTTTTATTCCCTACTTTTCGAGTTCAAGTTTTTTATGATTTTATTGTTTAAATGGGATCTCGATTATGTTTTGTGTGTTTCAATTGGAAATAATAATTCAAAAAATTAAGAATATTCTGCTACGGTAACTCTTTCAATCTCATCAATGGTTGTACAGCCGTTGAGAACTTTCTTGAGCCCGTCATAACGCATTGTTCGATAGCCTGTCTTTTTAGCAGCTTTTATGAGCTTATCCAGCCTGGCATTTCTACTCACTAAATATCTCATCTCTTCTGAAACAGTGGTAATTTCGTGAATAGGAATGCGACCAAAATAGCCGGTATTCCCACATTTCTCACAACCTCTCCCCCGATAAAAGGGAACATCACGAATGCCTTCCTCATAAAAATATTTTCTTAAGATCGCTTTCCCCGGATCATAAGATTCCTTGCACTTATCACAAATTTTAGCAACTAACCGCTGGGATAGTATCCCAATCAGAGACGGAGCAACCATATAGGGCTCAACCCCAATTTCCACTAATCTGGTCACTGCCTGAATAGCTGTGTTTGTATGGAGTGTAGATAAAACCAAATGGCCTGTCAGTGCTGCTTCAGAGGCGATTTTAGCTGTCTTAGCATCGCGGATTTCACCTATAAGTATTACATCCGGGTCCTGCCGCAGTATAGAGCGCAAAATTTGGTTAAAATCAAGACCAATTTTAGGATCAACTTGTATCTGAGTAATACTTTGAATTCTATATTCAATAGGATCCTCTATAGTTATTATATTTTTCTCGGGTGAATTTATCCTGTTGAGTATAGCGTATAAGGTGGTGGTCTTACCAGACCCAGTAGGGCCGGTTACAAAAAAAACTCCATTTGGATTAAAGATTATCTTTTTGAGGGGCTTAAGTATCCTCTTGGAAATATACATAGATTCCAAGCTATCAACATCCCTGCCATGGAGTAATCCTAATACTCGCAACACGATCTTTTCACCAAAAATTGTTGGAATGGAAGAAATCCTGAAATCTAATTTATCCACACCTATTTTATAGGCAATACGGCCATCCTGTGGGCGCCGTCTTTCGGCAATGTCCATTTTCCCTAATATCTTAATTCTTGATACAAGAGCCTGATGAATCGCTATGCGAAACTGTAATACATCGCGCATAAGACCATCCACCCTAAACCGAACTAACATCGAATCTTCCTTAGGCTCTATATGTATATCGCTGGCTCTCTCCCGCAAGGCATAATAAATGATAGAATCAAAAAGTTTAACTACTTCCATGGCTTGGGAAAGGGCCTCCGCCTTCTCCTGTGGTGAAAGAGTATCATCAATGACCAGACCTGATAAGGTGAGTTCATCTATATACTGCTCTATCGTCATCTTAGTTTGATAACAAATTGCTATAGCGGACTCTATTTCTCTCGGCAAACTGAAAACAGGGCTTATTCTCATCCCAATCATCTGTTCTAATTCATTAATTAATTGCAGGTCCAGGGGATCAGCCATAGAAACTGTCACCACATCTCCAAAGCGATACAAGGTCAAAACCATTCGCTGGCGGGCGAAGCTTTCAGGCAGCAGACTGCTTATTTCCCCTTTGGCTTGCGTCTGGCAGGGATTCACATATGCTACATTAATGGATTTACTCCATAATTCGCACGCCTTATCCTTAGAGAGCACCTTCTGATCGATTATCTCTTCTAACATTTTTATAGTACCGTGGTCATGATTTTGGATAAGCTCCTCTATAATATCCGAGGATACTAATTTAGACTCCTGGAGCAGTTCAATAAAATTATTATTTTCCATTCTCGACTTTTTGGCTCCTTTTCTTCTTAAATAACTCTTTTATTCTGTCTTGGCTAAGAATTTCATTTTTTTTACGCATTGGATAGGAGTAGAGCTTATCACTTTTGGCCTCATCTAAAATCTTCGGCAGGAAATATTTTCCTGGGTATTCACTTGAGGAGGAAAGCGCGCCCTTGGGTTGACTGTCTTTAAGATCCTCCAATGACGAGCCGCAGTATGCACAATAGGATGCCCTGAATAAATTTACATGACCACAATGACAAGTTTTGGTTAGAAAAGCCTGCCCGCATATACTGCAAAACCTTCTGGCTGGCAAAGATACATGCTTACAAGTAGTTTTTTTTTTTCTGTCCCCATCTTTTTTATTTGTGGGATATATCATCCTAAAAGCTCCTCAATACTCTGGATGATTTCCTCCTGAGGAGAATCCTTCCTGATGAAGTCTGATGCGCCTAATGCTAAACATTTCTCCACTACTTCTCTATTTGCCAACGATGTTAACATAATTACTTTGGCCTCGGGAGAAATGGCTATAATCTTCTCTAATGCCTTTAGCCCATTCATAATCGGCATATTAATGTCTAAAAGTATTATCTGTGGATGATATTCTCTTAACAAAGAAATCCCCTCTTCTCCATTTTGAGCCCGGTGGATTTCTTCAAATCCCATCTTTTTTAAAATAAAATATAATAACCTTCTAATATGGACCTCGTCATCAATTATGAGAATGGGTGGTTTTTTACTCATTTCTTTTATTATCCTTTATCAATCGCCACTGATTATTTCCTATTTATTAAGCCCTGATTAAAAAGAAACGATAAATTCGCTTCCCTTTCCAGGCTCACTATTGACTATGATGGTACCATTATGGGCATCCATAATCTTTTTACAAATGGCTAAGCCTAACCCTGTACTACTTTCTCCATCAGTAGGTTGAACGCTTGTCCGTCCAAGGTCCTGAAACAATTTATTTTGTTCATTGAGAGGGATCCCCTGCCCCTGGTCCTTTACTGAGATAATTGTTTTATTGTTTACCATTTCTGTTGAAACCCAAATAGTAAGATTGGGAGGTGAGAATTTAATGGCATTATTGATAAGGTTATCAAGAACCTGTTTGATCCGTTTCGCATCAAATAACAAAGTCTCGGGGATCTCCTTACTTTCAGATTTTATGTCTATATTCTTCTTCTTTGCAGTTATTCTATTGAGGTGAACTACCTGAGCAATAGCGTTTGTAAGATTATTTGGTCCAATTTCAAGTCGTAATTTGCCGGATTCAATTATGGACACATCGAGCAGATCATTAAGCAAACTTAACATTGAGGAAGAAATTGTATAGATTGTTTCGGCTAAATCCTCCTGATCATCATTCAACTCACCAAGATCTTTGTTATGGAGCAGTTCAGCGAAGCCGCGAATCGATACAAGGGGGTTGCGAAGATCATGGGCAGCTATCCCAAGGATTTTATTCTTAAAATCAATCATTTCGACTAATCTTTTCTGTTCTTTTTCAAGATCTCTATGAGCCCACAACAATTTATCCTCCAGATTAATTATTCTTTCACCTGTAAGTATGCGCATCTTAAGCTCATCATAGTAGAAAGGTTTTACTATATAATCATCCGCTCCTGCTTTCAGGCCTGACACAATGTCACCGGCCTTTGCCTTTGAAGTGAGAAGAATGATATATAAATAATGGCTTGTCATATATTCTCGAATCCTTTGGCATAGTGTAGTGCCATCTATCACCGGCATCATCCAGTCAATTATACAAATTCGAATATCCTCATCTTTTTCTATCCATTTCCATGCCTTAAACCCATCTGTGACATAAATAGGCTCATATCCTAAATCCTCAGCAGCCTTTTTTAAAACATCATGGATAATTAAATCATCATCAGCAATTAATATTTTCATTATCTCTCTGCTTCTCCCACCCAGGTTCGGATACAAATTGCTTTACTCTCTCTAATTCTTCCGTTAATAAGGCTAATACGGTTTTTGCCTCATCCGGTTCCTCATTCGCATCTATCTCTTCAAGCCTGTCCGCAAGCTCATAGGTTTTCTCTGCTCCAATCATCCCGATCGATCCCTTCAGGCGGTGAGCTGCCCTATTCAACTGTTCCACGTTAGAATCCGAAAGTGCCCTTTGCATTTCCTCTATTTCCATTGGATAAAAGCTCATAACTCTGCTCACCATTTTTTTAAGTAATTCTATATTTCCATCGACTATTGAGTAGGCCATTTCCAAATTGATAGGCAATCCTTCTGTTTTAGATTCTGAGACTTCAGATTGGACTTTCTTGGGAGATGTGAGAATTTGACCTTTTAAAAGATTATCTATTGTCTCCAATAAATCTTTTGCACTAATCGGTTTGGTGAGATAGAAATCCATCCCTGCCTTGAGACACTTTTCTTTGTCTTTTCCCTTTATACTGGCTGTCATGCCAATAATGGGAATATGGCAACCAACTGCCTTTTCCTCCTCACGGATAATCCTGGTCACTTCTAAGCCATTTATACCCATCATGTGCACATCCATTAAAATCAAATCAAAGCGGGCCCTGAATTTGCGCCCCTCTTCAGGGGAGCCCCCATCGCCTATGCCCAGTATTTTTAAGGCTTGTTCACCGCTATCAGCAATCTCCACTGAACAATCAGGCCCCCCAAGATTTTTTTTTAATATTTGAGCAATTACCTTTTGATTAACAATACTGTCATCGACGAGAAGGATATGTAATCTCTCAAAAGATTCGTTTGTCGTCATCTTGATCACTCACTCCTATTGAGGGATTAACTATATTATTTTAATTTTATTGTTTTTTTCGGCAACAATCAGTATGCTCTTCGGATATTATTATCACCCTTTATTTTGATTATTTTTTTGGTGTATACCCTCTTTTCTGCAAAATTTTATTTAAAATTATAGAAAAATTATAATCATTCTATTTCAATGATTCAAAAGCAAAAGCCTATCAATTGACGAAATTTGTCACCTCAGGACAAAAATTGTTTTACCATAAAGTAAAAACAATAAGTTATGAGGCGCCACTGATTGTTTTTTTGGCATTAGTCTTGCTGCAAATAGTATATAGCGTATATGAAAATTTAATCGCAGGATAGCTTTGATGAAAAGGGGAATGGAATATGAGATAAGGTACTTATACACCGTTTCAAAGGCTTTGAGAAATAAAATCCAAGTAATGTACATAGTGTAGTAAATATCGAGAGAATGATTGCCTATAAAGAGTAAGCCCGGAGTTGGATAATATGAGGAATGAGTCTGAAAGGGACGCTATTAGCAGCTAATAAATTGTACGTTATAAGGAAAGGATTCAACCATGAAACGGTTTTTTAGACTGTCCATGATAAAGCTTCTGAAACTTAAATGGATAACCATTGTGTTATTACTCATTGCCATTTTTGCATGTTATCCGCCCGGTCTATTGGGCCCATCGCTGTCTATGCCCAAGACAACTTATGACGTGAATGAAACTATCGTTGTTCACTACTCCAACCTTCCACCCAATTCTACAAATTGGGTTGGTATTTATGTTGCGGGAACTTCTCACAAAGCATGTCTGCAGTATATCTACTCAGATGGAGGCACGGATGGTACAATGGAATTCGATGGCGTGTCCATCCCCGGCGAGTATGAGGCTCGTCTGTTCTTTAATGACTCATACAACCTTGAGTACCAGGTTTCATTTACTGTCAGTGGCGGTAACCAAAGCCCAACCGATACGGACCTTGAAACGGACACAGATAATGATACAAACACTGAAACGGACACAGATACTGAGACGGATACCGATACAGACACAGATACCAGCCAAACAAACTCATTGACATTTCCGATACGTGGGGCCTTCTATTATCCTTGGTTCCCGGAAACGTGGACAGTTGGTGAGGAACACGTATTTTACGACGTGGCTCAAGGGTATTACAGAAGTGATGATTCTGCTGTGATTGATCAACACATCAGGGATATGGACTACGCCAAAATCGATGTGGCTATCGCCTCGTGGTGGGGAGTCGGCACCCACGATGAAGAAACTCGAATTCCGTTGCTGTTGAATCGAACAGAAGCTTTAGGATCCAATTTGAAATGGACTTTCTACTATGAAGATGAAGGTTTTGGCGACCCGAGCGTCGGAGTGCTGCAGGCCGATCTTGCCTACTTAATGGAGAACTACGCCTGCTCTCCAGTGTTTGCCCGCGTCAATGGCAAGCCGGTTATTTTTGTATACAATGCCGATGATCAGGATTGTGAAGTGGCCAGTCGCTGGGCACAGGCCAGCAAAGGCGAGTGGTACGTGGTGCTCAAGGTCTTTGGTGGATTTAGGGATTGCGTTGATCAACCTGACTGCTGGCATCAATACGGCCCAGGCAGTCCGGCACAGCAACATTCCGGATATTCGTATGTTATCTCACCTGGATTCTGGCGAGCAGACCAGGAAACACCACTGTTGGCCCGCGATGCGGACCGTTGGTATCAGAACATACGCGACATGGTGGCCTCCCAAGAGCCCTGGCAGCTGATCACGACCTTCAACGAGTGGGGTGAGGGGACCGCTGTTGAGCCAGCTAGAGAGTGGGAGAGTGATTCAGGCTATGGTATATTCTTGGACGCTTTGCACAGTGATGGAGTTGCGGATGCCGGCTCCGATTCAGAGGCCGACTCCGATGGAAATACCGATGATGACGGTGTCGCCATCATCACTGCAAGCGGAGAGTATGTTGAGCATGATGAGACCAAGGAGATGGCTTTCGATGGTGATGACCTCACCAAGTGGCTTA
This sequence comes from bacterium, assembly GCA_049472395.1. GTDB lineage: Bacteria > SZUA-182 > SZUA-182 > DTGQ01 > JBLIRR01 > JBLIRR01. Next base: position 31,848 of record JBLIRR010000054.1, read on the forward strand.
CCTTTGAAAACTCAGGGTGGATTCAATACGATTTTCCTGGAGACACGGCTAAGATTATCAAGGGGTATAGCATTACTTCAGCCAATGACTTCCCGGAGCGAGATCCAAAAGTCTGGAGCTTCAATGGCTCTAATGATGGCACAAATTGGACAACATTAGATGAGCGCTCCAACGAGTGTTTCTCAAGTCGTTTCCAAAAGAGAGTCTTCCGGGTCAACAACAACAGTGCTTACAAGATGTATAGATTTGATATTTCTGCCATTAGATATCCTTTGGAAAATATTTTGCAGATTGCTGAGATTGAGCTGTTCGAAGATGGCAGCAGCGGAATCGAACCCGGAGAAGAAGGTAATTGCAGCGATGGAACGGGGGTGGTAGACGAGTCTGCTTTTACTATTGGGGTGATTCCCGATACACAGAAATTATCTGAGTCTGATAGCGGTGGAGAGCTGATTAAGGCCATGAACCAGTTCTTCGTGGACAGAAAAGAAGATTTGAATGTCAAGTTTGTCATTGCCCTAGGAGATATGACCGAAAATGGGGATGTCGATAGTGAATGGGCACGGGTAAGAGAGGCGTTTGATGTTTTCCCCCTGTGGGAATACCCTATGCACCCTGCCAGGGAAACCATGACAATATAAATTCGATCAACGAGTGGTTTCCAGTGAGTGATTTTGAGAACACGGAAACGTGGGGTGGAAGCATGAACGGCGGTATTGAGAATGCATATTACCTCTTCTCTGCAGGAGGCATGGATTTTGTCCTCGTCCTGCTTGAGGAGCCAACCGACGGGAATGCAATAGAGTGGGGCAACGATATTTTTCAAATGCACTCAAACCGGCGAGGTATATTCGCTGCCCATAATATTCAGCAACTTCTCCCAGTGGATATACCCAGAACCTCATGTTGACAGACTATCAATGTAGGTCAAATGAAGGGGCCATCGTCCGCTATTATACCTTTAAACCAAATGAAGATATGGTCTGTGCCCGAACTTACAATATCACAGAATAGGCCTATGAAGAAGATAGTGATTCCCAATTTTGCTTTTTCTATGACATGGAGCCGCAATCATTCTGCGGCGATGAAGTCCCGCCTCCAGACCCAGTCGAGGAAGAGGGCGAGGCTTGGAAATTCATCATTTATGGTGACACCCGAACTAATGATAGGGCTCATCGGAACGTCCTCCGGTCCATAACCAATAACACACCCGACTACCGCTTTCTTATAAATGTAGGTGATGTGGTGGAGGATGGTAATAGTGAAAGTCAATGGGAGACCTGGCAGGATGCATGTAATGATATATTAGGTGGTACCGGACAAAATAATGTTCCTCCCAAATATATGGCTGTCCCAGGAAACCATGATAATCTTGAAGATAGTGATGGACGTCGCAACTGGCTGCAGTTTCTTCCAGGACAGAACGAACAATTCGGCAATAATGGTGCTTTTTCGTATTCGACTATGAAAATGCCCGGTTTATTATTTTAAATTCAGATGGTGACATTAATGGTGAACAGCTTAACATGTTGAGAGATGCGATAGATAATAATCCCAAAACATGGCTTTTTGCAGTATGGCACCACCCCATATTCCCTTTTGGCGCAAAATCGTATGAGGATCAAATTCATGATGAGTGGGGAATTCCATTATATGAGGGCGGTGCTGATATTATTTTTATGGGACATGCCCATTACTATGTAAGATCTAAAAAGCTTGAACTAAATGGTCAGGAACATCCACTAGTAGATGCCGAGCGCGGAACCGTTCAAATTATTACCGGCAATGGAGGTGCAAGCCTTTATAGTATAAGCCTTGGCGATAATGAATACATGATGGAGGGATCTACAGATGATTATGGGTGTACTGAACTGACTGTTGAAGGAGAGATATTAACCCTTCGACATATTACAGATGATGGCGTTGTAGTTGATGAAGCGATATATCCACCAAATCCTAAAAAAGGAAATCCCAACAATAATGGCATCAGACTCAGACGGGATCATCAGTGAAGTAATTCTGGGGACCCTTCAGCCGATCCCCTCTCGTCGGGAAGCTTAAGAACGAGAGCGGTGAATCTGCCTGTAAGTGAAGGTGAGGTGACGAGCATAGAGCTGCTGCTCACTCCAGACGCAGAACTCGACGGCCTTCCCACCGATCCCACCGTGCTCCATTCCTGGAGCAGGTAGAGAGGGAGTATTCTGTTGATCCCGTTATGAGTAAACTGCGCTCTGACAGAAAAGCACTGCAAAGACAAACAACCGTACATTTATTTGATAAGTATATACAAAAGGTAAAAAATAATGGATGAGAGAGACCGAGGAAAGATCAAGATTAATCAAGGATGTGAAAAAGTTGTATGCCTTATCATTTTTTTGTTGATTATGCTGACATTATTTTATATAATTATGTCAATGACATTGACAATATTTGCAGATTGTAATGAATAGTATATTTACAAAAATCTATGAACAAAATCCATGGTTTATGGATTTTCGAAACATTCATGAAGATGTTCACCTGGCGAGGTTGAATAGGTATCGATATATATGGCGGGAGAAATCTTTTCTGGAATACCATTTTGAGGATGGCATTTATTTTTTATATGGTCCCCGACAGATCGGCAAGAGTACGCTTTTAAAGATGTTCATTCAAGACCATATAACATCCGAAAACTCTACAGCTTTTTTCTATTTTAATTGTGATTTCTTAGATTCTAAAAAAGAAATTGTAGAACTGGTAGAAGTGTATTTAAGTAAAATTCCAAAATTAAATCAAAGGATATACATCTTATTAGATGAAATCACCTCTATTCATGATGGTATTTTGGGGGTTAAATTTTTAGTTGATTCTGGTAAATCCAAAAATATTACTTATATTCTTAGCGGATCGAGTTCGGTTAATATCAAGAAAACCGGCGAATATCTCCCTGGAAGAAGGGCCAAAGGAATCGATTTTGTTTTAATTCCTTTATCTTTTTCTGATTTTCTCAATTTGCAGTATACGTGGATCCCTAGTTTTATTGAAAATATAAATGATCAAAATAGAGAGAAAAAATATTATGAGCTTACTTCAGAAATTAATCTTCCGGATCTTTTTGACGATTATTTGATGTGTGGGGGAATCCCTAGAGTGATAAATGAATTCTATAAGAATCAGGAGATTGATTATGAAATCCAAGAGATATATAAAAATTGGATTAGTTCCGAAGTTGCCAAACACAATAAAAAAGAATATTTAATAAAAATTATTCTCAATAGGATATCTCTTTCTCTTGGCTCGACAGTATCCTATAATTCATTTTTACAAGATGCTGGCATTGGATCGCACAATACGGTTCATGATTATCTTGACTTCCTGGAAAATGCATATATTATCAATCAACTCTATCATTTTGATTTTCATCAGCAAAAGGTACAGTACCGTAAGAACAAAAAAATATATTTCATCGATTCTTATATTGGACATATGATTGATTGGTGGGTCAACTCCAGAGTTAAACTGAATAGTGATTTTATAAAGAATAATCTTTTAGCGAGTCGCATTGTAGAAAATGTTGTTTTTAACAATTTAAAACGGATTCATGGAGAGGATCTCTATTTTTACAGAAATAACTTTGAGATAGACTTTGTAAGTAAAAACAATTGGATGATTGAGGTAAAATACCAAAATAAGATTATAAAAGAAGATTATTCTCACCTTACGAAGTTAAACAAGAAGTTCAAAATAATTGTAGTCTCAAAAAATGATCTGTTTTATGATCATCCTATAGATATTATCCCAGTCGCTTTCTTTCTTCTTATCCAAAAAAGATTACTCAATCATTATCACACATAAAGGAAATATATTCTTTCATTGCCTATAATTCTTTCCTCTTTAATATGAGCCTACTGCTTTCTCCTAAGATTCTTCAAGCTTATCATATACATAGTCAGCGAGGTATATATCTATCAATTGACGAAATGTGTCACCTCAGGGACAAAAATTGTTTTTTTATATTTTTCTATATACGTAAAAACAATAGGTTATAAGGTCTACACTGCTTAATTTTTATGGCATTAGTTTTGCTAAAATACTCTATATTGAATATAAAGGGGAATCAAATATGAGATAAGATACTTACAGAAGCGTTTCAAGGGCTTAGGTTAAGAGAATAAAATCCAACTAGTGAGCATAGTGTATTAGATATCGAGAGAATGCCCTGGTATTGGATAATATGAGGAATGGGGCTAAAAAAGACGCTATGAGCAATTTATAAATAGTACACTATAAGTAAAGGAATTAACCATGAAACGGTTTTCTAAGATAAATTTAAAAATTGTTATCTTAATCTTATGTGTCCTTTCCTTTTTTCATATCATAAAGCCTCCCTCCACCTTCTACACCGGTTTTTATGGAGACGGAGAAAATATATTAATAAATAATATATTAATAATGAAATAAACAATAGGAAAGAACCATGAAAACTATGGTAAAAATTGGTTTTACTGTATTGTTTAGCATTTCACTCACAATAGGCAGCATCAACACCTCTGTTGCCGCAGATAAAAAGAAACCGAAGGTAACAAAAGACAAAGACGTCATGACCTTTGAATATGAATTTGATGCACCGGAAATTATTACTGAAGATGATTTTGATATTGTGACAATCAACGGATTCGAGAGATACAGTAAAGCAGGAGAACCTGTTATTCCTGTTAAGCCGGCAGCAATTCTCATCCCTCCTGGAGAAAAGATTGTGGATATTACCAGTACTGCAGTGGATACGATCCAGTTGCCTGGTCCTTATAGACTTCCCCATGGTAATAAACCATTTCGCCGCTTTGCCGATAAACCGGGCGAGCCATCAAAACCAGACCCCACGATTTTTGAAATGAATGACTTCTGGCCGGGGAAATATCATGAACTGCTGACTATACAATCAAATCGCGGATACAATATTGCGTATGTTAATCTTTTCCCGCTCCAATATTTACCTCAAAGAGGCGTAATAAGAATGGCGGGAAAACTTCATCTGATAATACGCTTTGCCAGCTTCGATACCCCACATCGTATCAAACCCACAAAAAAGTTAAAAGAAAAGCTGGAACGAAAAATTGACAATCCTGATACCCTGCTTTTGTATGACACTTATTCGGATGAAGGTCCTTCCATTCCAGCAAGGAGCGCAGAAGGATCATCAGCTTTGAGTGATCCAGCCTGTCCGTATTATGGGGCAAACTACAACTACATTGTGATTACCAACAGCTCTCTCGCAAATGAGGAAAATATACCTGATCCATCATTCAGTTTTCAGGCACTGTGTGCTTCAAAAACTGCCCGCGGTATTACCGCAGGAGTTGTGACCACTGAATGGATTTTTGCCAACTATGATGGAACCAAACCAAGCGGCGGCACCGATAATGCTACGAGAATTCGGAATTTTCTCATTGATGCCTACCAGACATGGGGCACCGAATACGCGCTTCTTGGCGGAGACAAGGACATTGTTCCCGTCCGTAAGTTCGAGGACTCGGATGACAGTATTCCGGCTGACCTGTATTATGGCTGCGTGGATCCTCCTGAAAACACATTTGACAATGACGGTGACGGAAAATACGGAGAGAGCAAAGATGGCCCAGAAGGAGTTGAAGTTGACCTGACAGCCGAAATATTTACAGGCCGCGCGGCAGTTGAAAACGGACAGGAAGTGGTGAATTTTGTCAGAAAAACGCTCACTTATGAATCAACTGACGATGATTACCTGAACGTAGTCGGAACCATGGGCGGCTATCTTGGTTTTGGAGGAATACAGGAATTTACAAAACCTTTTTGTGAATTGATACGGCAAGGATCCAACCTTTATCTCGGCCACTTTACCCATGGATTTGAAAACCCTATTATTCCCAATGCACGTGATTTTACTGTGATAACACTCTATGATGAGGACTGGTATAATAATGACCATGAGCCTGACTTTGATGGTGACGGATCAGTAAGCTGGGATTACTATAATGATGGATGGTCAGCGACAGATGACCTCCTTCCTATTTTAAACGAAGAAAACGGAAATACGACACCTCAGATGATTTACATCTCTGACCATGGAGATACCTCCCTGGGAATGGTAAAACTGTATACGTATAACACACGTGAAAAAAATTATGACTACCTTGGAAATCTCACAAATACAAACTACTTCTTCGTGTATGATGATTCATGCTATGTCGGATCGTATGATTATGATGACTGCTTTGGAGAAGAGATCACAACAATAGAACATGGTGCATTTGCAACCATATTAAATTCAAGATACGGATGGGGAAGTGGAGGAAATAATCTTGATTCACCGTCAACCCAGTTCACGCGGGAATTTTTTCAAAGTGTGTTGGGTGAAGGAATTCTTGAGCTTGGTCGCGCGCATCAGGAGGCAAAGGAAAGTAATCTTTGGCGTTTGTATACAAATTTTTGGGGGATTCGCTATATATACTACGAACTGAATCTGTTCGGTGATCCTGAGTTAAGACTACGTGTCACTGAAGAAATCAGCTGTACTGAAGAGGATACTCATCCGACAACATGCGGAACTGGAGCATGTGCGAGTATAGGAATCGAAACCTGTATAGACGGAGTGTGGGGCGGAGATACCT
>JBLIRR010000055.1:0-37305 GCA_049472395.1 bacterium
GATGAAGTAAATGCTGTGCGGTCTTAAGCAAATGATTATAAGTTAATACTGTCACCGTTCGCGACATGCTTTCTTTTTCTCTAATATTCCGGATTTCCAGTTCGCTCAAATTATATCCCATTAATAACACACATCGCGGATTTTCAAATTCCAATCCTTTTTCTTCCTTCAAATAGCTACGCTGACGTATTGCGAAAGAAAGATAACCCTCAGCTTGATTCCAGGAATCATTAAACACAGATCCGAAATCGCCACCCTGACGGAATAATTTCAGAAATGGCTGCTTAAGTTCAATTATATCGTGGAACCTATCATAACAGCGAATAGCTGTAAAATTTGGTATCCTTTTATCATCTAAAACATTATGTCTTTATACTCCAATATAATACCCACCCAACATCCACGAATGCTCTTCCAATAATTCCTGATACTTGGATTCATCCTCGCATTTATCTTCTAGTAAACATTGTAACCTATTCAAACCGTGTTTCATAAGAGATAGTCAATTCATTTGAGATTGAAAATTAGCGGCAATCGGTGCAGGCAATCCAGTCAACTAGCACCCCTAAAAGGGGTGGCTTGAAAGGTGACCCTAAAAGGGTTACTTTATTCTATAAGTTCTCGTTATCCTAGTTATTGTCATTTTTCAGTTGCCATCGCACATACTTTCTGATCTTCTCTTCGTCCAAACCCACTGTGCTTACACAATACCCTTTCGCCCAGAAATGCCTTCCCCAATACCTATTCTTCAGCTTTATGTTCCTATCGAATATCTTTATGGCACTTTTACCTTTCGATAAAAAAAACCTACAACTTCAGAAACGGAATATTTTGGTGGTATTGACAAAACCAAATGTACATGGTCTATTTGTATATTTCCTTCCAGTATTTTTATATTCTTCCATTCGCATAATTGCCTGATTATTTCATTTACCGATTCACCAACTTCCCCGTCCAAAATTCTGAATCGATACTTTGAGCACCAAACTAAATGATATTTGCAATCCCATACTGCATGTGATAATCTCTTGAAATTACTCATTGTTTTTAATACCTCCTTTTAGCTTCAGAGCCACCTTTCAGCTTTAAGGAGGTATTATATCTATTCACCAGGGAACCAGCATAGCAAAGCTGGGACTCACCAGCATAGCTGGTGGTTTAAGGTATTAAATTAAAAAATGTGTTTAATGCCTGATTGTAAAATACGTGTGCTGGATTATCACTTGCCCCACCAATATACTTACCACTGCCATCCTTAGCAATTCTTCTACCTGATGTTGCCCATTGGCACAGTTTACTTGTATAGTCTAATGCACCAGAAAAAAACACATAGTATTCTGGACTTTGAATATTTTTACGGATTGTTGCTATATATAATAATTGACGACTACCCCATAGATGATGCCAATGGGTCCAGCCACGTTCACGATAAAGCCGTTCAGTTTCATTACCTTTTTCAATCACCATATCCGGCACATACCCCTTTTCCTGCCACTCGGCAAGATGTGCACCGACATAGTCAATCACCTTCTGCTCCCGTTTCAGGTCATCGGCAGTCACTGCACGGAATTGGTAGTCATCCCCCTTACCCGAAGGTTTTTTACGCATCCACTGCACGCAATAGAGCCGTTCCTGATAAATATCATTGGGACGAGGAACAAAATCTGATTTTTCCCATAGACGCAAAACGTCATAGCGTTTTTCTTCTGGTACCGGAACCAAGCGGGCAATTACCCTATACCCTTTACTAATGATGAGTGTCGGAATAAGCGGTACTTTCCAACCGCTTTCGGGGCATGTGGTTTCAACACAATAAAGATATACCTTTGCGCGCCATCCCGTGCCATCCGTCTCCACCCCAAAAGCATCTATCTCTTTTTGCACCTGCTCTGCCAGTTTCTTTTGCGCGTTCTCAATCTCCGCCCGTTTCTCTTTACTTGCCCCTACGATGTTGAAAGCTCCCCAGGTGAGCATGCAGGCAATGGGGTTCAAGTCGCTGGCATACACATCACATCCCAGGCATGCCGCTTCAAAAGGGATCTGCCCGCTGCCGCAAAAAACATCGGCAACCTTTGGCCTGTGCCCAAAGCGGGCAAGACCTATCTGCTCAATCAGTTTATGAAAGGATGATGCATCTGTTCCCAGATGTTCATTCACTTTTTTCCAGATATGGTCAAACAGGCTCTCTTCCAGTTCTTCAGGCGTTTGGCTCTTTTTACCTGCTCGTTATACGGGAGTATCAAGTACTCCCCAACGGTATAGTGTTTGGATACAGGCAGATTTGCCTCAAGGCGCTGCTGCATGGTTTGGCTATCCATCCCCATAAGCAGTTCAAAGATTTCGAGGTCTTTGAGATGTTATCCGTGGCTGGCAATAGAGCGCCCAAAATACAGGCTTTATTGAGAATAAGAGGCTTTCGCCCTTTCCAGTAGCTCCCCAGAGCAGTGAGCGTTTTGCCTGCACCCGCCATCTGCTCCTTAAAACTCTCCGCAGAAATCTTCTGAACCGCAAACAGGTGTTCCATAAGCGATGGGCGGTCTTTCCATTCATAGGGTTTAAGCATGGGGGGCTCCTTGCATGATTTGTCTTCCCTTGTCGGTCAGGCGGTATTTCTGCAAACGACTTTGAGGCTTGTCCGGAATCGTCCGTTCCAGAAAATCAGCAGCAAGCAAGGGGTTTAAATATTTTTCCTGAAATGTTTTCCAATGTTTTATACCTATATGGCGCATAATTTCTTTGGACGACTTTGGCTCCATGCAAAATGTTCCGACTTGTGCGGTGACTTGTGCGGTGACTTGTGCGGTGACTTGTGCGGTAGATTGCGGGATCGCTTGACCGGCAGCTTCCATACTTACATGCTCAGCAAGGGGAACAATCACCCTGAAAATATCCTCTTCAAGTATCTCAGGGCGCAACCCGGAAAAAACAGCGGTATATTTAAACAGATTCCGCACACCCGATCCCAGCTCATCGGCCAGCCCTATCTCTTTAAAAATTCGGGCGATGACCGGATTTTTCGGACAGGGGGTAAAGTTGTCAGGGTCAATAAGACCGTGGCTGATGGCCCGGTTGCCATTCTCTGCAAGAATCCTGTTTTTTTCAATGATAATCTTCGCTGGGAATGCCTTTACATATTCACGGTGAATCAGAATATTGGAAGCAATCTCCCGCATAATTTTATCCCTCACGCTGATGCGATGGGTACCCTCAAGATAAAAGGGATCGGAAAGATGTTTCTGCCCAAAGGCGATAATTCGGTCATAACTTTCGATTAGATTGGTTCGCACATCATCTCGATCATCATAACGGTCACGATTATCCCGGCGCAGAATCAGGTCTGTTTTGTGGTGGGGTATCACCGACAAAATCGTTTCATCCTTACCGAATAATAAAATACCCGCAAGGCTCAATCCCTCTTTTCCGGTTTGATAATCTTTGAGAAAAACCTTGGCACTTTTTAAAAGAGCCATATCGTCCATATTCTTCCAGGGATGATTCATCTTCTGAAAAGTTGCCTGACGCCGCGCCATCTCAATCAAATCCGACCGCAAGTCGGCCATCTCGCAATAAGGGTAAACTTTGTTCTCGGTATAAATGGTTTGCTTATTGATGTAAAGATTGGAGATCAGAGCGCTTTTCCCGGTAATATCCAAATCTGCGTCATGGTTTCGATCAAAGATTTTCCCATTGCAGGTATGAACCTGGGAACTTTGCGGTACAAAAATATACACGATCTGCTTACCTTCGATGTTTACCTGCTCCATGGAGAGATAGACAGAAGGCGCGATCTTCTGGGGATTATTAACGGCGGTAATAAAATCCTTTTTTATCTGATCAATGGCTCCAGGATCGACACCGGTGATATCGCCTTTATCATTTACCCCGAGTAAAATCTCCCCACCGTAGCGGTTTAAAAATGCGCAGACAGTTTCATATACATCCCTGTTCAGCTCTTTTCTGCAGGTTTTGAATTCCACCCGCAGGCCTTCACCCTCTTTTATCAGAGCCAGTATCCTACTATCCAGCATGGCTAAAAATCTCCTTGTCCGGTTCTTTTTGATTCGCTTCAATTACCACGTTAATCCCTCGGATATCATCTATGGACGCTTTTCGATTTAGCCTCATTTTTATTTCTTCGTTTCTATAGAATTTATCAATTGCTATTCATTAAGGATAAAATAATATTCATATAATGCTCTTTAGAGACAATCACTGGTACAAATAATACAATAATAGAGCTTAAAAACAATAGAAAATTATCTATACTAGATTTTCTTTATAATTAAATAATTTCTTATCTATAGAGTATTATTTATCTTATCTAAGTTATTAAAGTCAAGTTAACATTTTATGTTATCCGGTTACTCGTATTCTGCAATATTTAGGGATTGAAATGAATTATTGCAAAAAACAATTAACACAAATAAATATTTTCTTTTTATTATTTCTTATTAGACCTTCCTTTTTATTATTTATTTGCTTTAGGTGAGTATTGCATGTTATTTGATTACATTTAAAGCATATACCCCCATGGGGAGTATCAAATTCTTTAGAACATATATGGCATTTCCAGGGAACAATATCATTCATATTATTTTCTATTTAATTAAAATTTAATAATATTGGCGTTTTCCAATGTTTCAAGTATTCTACTATACATCCTTTTTGTCTTATGAAGAGTAAGAACAACTATTGATAGTATTAACGCAGTACCAAAATCGAAGACAGCAATTGAAAAACGGTCCATAGCCTTGAGATATATTCCTGAATATTGTTTATTAACTTCGATACCCTTGTACCAGTTGTAAGATAGTGTTTTTAAATCATACCCCGAATACCCCCCTATTTTTGCAGCAAGACGGAGATTCAAAACACCTATTATTAAAAAAAAGAAAGGAAGGATAATAATCACCCACCCGGAGATCTTTCCTAATCTAGTCTTATGCGCGGATAAGGCTCTTATATCTTTTTTTGTAATCATATTTTTCACCATAATGCTTGAGATCGCCGCCAGAAAACGCCGATAAAACAATAATATATCTATAATAAATAAATTATTTAACCACAGCCGAGCATTCCAAAAATTCGTCTTCGGAGCAGGCACACTATCATACTTTAAGTTCCATTGTCTTTTCTGGCTATTAATTATTCGTAATATATATTCTAAATTTGTTGATACTTTTGTATGTGAAGTATTCCCGCAACTAGCATTATCCAACAATATATCAATATCACATGTAAATGAGACATTGCTGGGTTGTTTGAATATAATATATATAATTTCATTTTCGTTATAATCTGCCAGGATGACCTCAATAATTGAGCTGGCTCTCTGACTTTCTGCAGGCTTAACATTTATCTCTTTGAGTAGAGCATCATGGAAATTATGCTCAAGAAAGCGTTTGGAGATTTTTTCTCTATCCATCAATATTATTGGGCTAAGAGTATATTAGATGGAAAACCACTATATTATGTTAGGTGGCATTCCTTTTATTTCATATGCTCCATCTGAATTATAATAAGATTGTTATTCAAAAAAGTCAAGATTTATCGATAATTTATAAAAATAAATAAGGCGACCTAATTCTATTAATTTTAATGCGTTAATCTAAAAGGTAATCATTCCTGATAATTGACTATTAATTACGTATGTTTGTAATTATTTAACCCTTAGGCACTTCTTATTGCGTGTAATGTCCATATATTATTTAACAGTACATGCCCTTGCAGCCTCTCTCAGATCACAGCCCGCTTTGAATCTGGCATAGTGCCTTACAGGGATCTTTATCTCATCGCCCGTCTTGGGATTTCTTCCCGTCCTTGCTTTCCTTCAGATAACAGAAAAGGTGCCAAAACCTGGGATTTGTACTCTTTCACCTTTAGCCATAGCCATTCATCAGCCAAGCCGACACCCGGGAAGGATCTTTTAAATCATGCAGCGCCACTCCGAGACGATAAACCGCCCCATCCATGGTCTTGAAAACCCCATGGAAGATATTTAATCATCCCTCCTAAAAATCCCAAAAAGGAACCTCATCCAGAGTTGGTGTACGGTATGCGAAAATTTATAAGGCACTCTATATAGTTTCATCAAGATTTAGTCAGGAATTCGGATTAACGACGCGGCCAACAAATAAAATCGCTTTGGTCTGAATATCCCTGATCAGAAAGATAAACGGACGATCAATCGTTAATTCTACATATTCCGGAATAGATGTCACTCCAATCACAACTGCTGTTGCAGCCGCTGCTTCTGTACCCTCTTCATCGACTTTTATAAAAGCCTTGTGCAGAACATCGGAAATATACAACAAATACTCTCCGTTGATTCCTGAGAAATCCGCTACGGAAGGAACAAAAGCATCACTCATACCCATTTCACTCAAAATCGTTGACAAAGACAGGCTCTGTTCAAATGTAAACTTTGGCATAGAGAGCTGAACTTCTTTTGTAGTAAGCTGTGAAATTATGGAGTCTACTTTTGTCAGGTCCAGCCCGCTCTCAAAGCTTTCAAACTGTCCTTCATCCGGAACAATAATCAGCATTGAAAGCTCATTTCCACTGTAACGCATTTCAACGGCTTTGTAATCCTGTCCAGCTGCATAAGACATGATCTTGCCCTGATTCATCATATCTGCAGAAACCATGCTGCCATCCAGCAGAGAGAAGTCTGCCGTTGTTGTGTTCTCCTCCTCAAAGGGAAAAGCCCACGCAGCATTAAAGTAAATCGCATTGGTGAGCACCAGCCTGGTCATGCTACTGATCGCCCCCTGGGGAATGAGATCCTGAATCTTGCCCTCTGTCTCATCGCTCACCCAGTTATTAATTGTAATTCTGGACTCTTCGGGTTCACTGGCGAAATCCAGCACCCGCAATCCAGCGCCGTAGTTCTCTGACAGGACATCCAGGAATCCTGCGAGGAAGGAATAGTCTTTCTGGCCCCAGATTGCATTAGCAATGTTGAGCTTAAAACCCGACTCATCAGAGTCCGCAGGTACTTCTGCTCTGCTAGCAAGCTCCAGGTCCAGGGCATTAAACGCCGGGTGAAGATTCTCTTCGGGCAGTGAAAAAACAAGCGTGTCAGCCATTTGTTGCTCTGTGTTCGATTCTGCACCGGCGTAGGCCATCGCCAACGCTAGAGAAATGCTGTAAGGTGAATAAATGATATTGCCTTCTTCGTCACGAATCATCTGATATAGATTAAAGGCAAATTCCGAATTTCCAGCGACAATTTCGTCCAGGTTTGCCTGAGACACAACAGGAGATGTGATGCGCTGCTTTTCCGATTGAACGACATCAACTTCAACGTCCTGATCTGATTGATTCACATCATCCAAATCATTTGATGATCTATCACAACCCAAAATTAAAAAAATGAACATGCCTACTGATAATATGGTAAAAATAGTCCTCATTACATTTCTCATTTTGATCCTCCTGAAGCTTTTTGCTTTTTTATGACTGAAGATAGAAAAGCGACCTTCAATCCAATGTTCTCATTCTTGAGTACGATAAAACAAACTGCTTTCATGTTTGCAAATATCACTCCCTTTGGATATAAAACTGTTTCATGAAGTATATTTCGGCAAGCTTAAAAACTCAATAAATTTAATGGCTATGAATATTCGGGAAGGACGGTTCCTTAAACCCTCCCATAATCATCCTCCGACCTTTCAATATCATCCTCGCCAAAATAATCACCAGTCTGAATCTCAATAAACACCATATTTTCCTTACCAGAATTGCGAATACGGTGCCAGGTCTTTACAGGTATATCAACAGCCTCACCGGGTTTCAGGATGGTGTCTTCTCCGTTCCTCGTCACTACAGCTCTGCCGCTTTTCACGAACCAGTGCTCAGAGCGATGAAAGTGGCGCTGGTAGCTTAAACGCTTATCAGGATAGACCGTAATCCGTTTGATCTTGTGATCGGGCCTGTCCGAAAGAATTTCATAAAATCCCCACGGCCTGTGATCCTCTCGCTTTGTCTTTTCACTAATTTTTTCATACACCTTGATGTACTCATCAACCATTCGTTTCACCCCGAAACGCTCTTCAACCCAGGTGCGGCATTGAAGACGTGTAATACCCCTTACTTTCGGAACAGCGCGCATCATTTCATCGACATCGGACACCAGAAAACCCGTCACGCCGTCCTTCACTATTTCCGGCATACTGCCACGGTTTACGGCCAGCACCGGCGTGCCACAGGCCATTGCCTCGATCACAGAAAGCCCAAAAGGCTCATCAAAATCAATGGGATGGAGAAGAGCATATGCGCCACCCAGAAGTTCATCGCGCCTCTGTGGCCCCGCGCTTTCCTCATAGACAACGCGGTCCTCATCCAGATGGGGCTTTACGTATTTGTCAAAATAGTCCTGGTCCTGGATAATCCCGGCAAGGATGAGCTTCATCCCGGTTTTCTTGGCGACTTCGATGCATTCCCCTGCTCCTTTCTCATGATGGATACGACCGAAAAAGAGCAAATAATCGCCATGGTCGCACTGAAAGGTGAATTGATCAAGGTCGATACCATGATGGATAGTAGCCACATAATCAAGCTCCCTGCTCTTATCCGCCTCGCTGATGGCCACGTAAAAGGCCTTTCTGTTATACTTTTTATATATCGGAAGAATCTTGGGAGAGGAAAATCCGTGAACAGTGGTGAGCACTGGTGTACTGGTCATGTGCATATAGGTCAGCGGCAGATAATCGAAGTGGTTATGGATCAGATCAAACTCTTCGCCCCGTTCGAACACCTCAGATATATGCAAGCTTTCCCACACTTTTGGCAAAAGCTCCCGGTCCTCTTCATATCCGTGAGGGCTCACGCTTATTAACTTCCCATTGGTTTTCGAATCAGCAGTGGCAAACAGGGTGACATCGATGCCACGGCGCACCAGTCCCTCTGTAAGCAGAGATACCACATTTTCCCACGGGCCGTAATGCCTGGGCGGTGTTCTCCATGCTATGGGGGAGAGCATAGCTACTTTCATGATATGTACCCCTTATCCTTTTCCTTCTGTTGTTCAAGCCATTCAAGTAACTCCGGAATGCATGCCGTGGCCAGGGCAATGCACTTATCCGCGCATCCATAATAGAGAAGGTTTCTTTGTCTATCTGTGTCACAGCTGCATTGAATACAGAAGATGAATTCATGATGCGGAATTATCTATTGGGATCAAGAGGAAGATGGATTTTCATGATACTGCCCTCCCCTTCTACTGTGCCCATCTCCAGGTAGCCCCCATGAGATTCCAAAATCATATTGGAAATATAGAGCGCCATATCCTCCTTTTCATCAATATGGTTGAATACGTCACGATAAATCTTTAACTCCTCTAAAATTATCTCAGAATGAGTATTTTTAATTTCTATCTCAATCTCATCCTCATCTTTTGTGACACTCGCTTTGATATAAATGGTTTCTTTCGGCGTTAAGGAGGTGGTTAAATAACGAAGTAACTTGAGAAATACACGAATAAGGAGGATCCTGATTCCCCATACATCTGAAATCTTTGGCGATATCTGTTTTTGAATCTGAATATTATGAAAAACCGCAGGATAGCATATAGAGTATAAAAGAATCGCATCATTTAAGAGTAAATCTAAATTGACAGAAACAAAATTTCCCCTTATCTCTTTAGAAAAACTCATTATTTTATCGATTAAATCCGAAAGCCTCTGACACTGCTTTAAGATCTGCTGCATGGATTTTTCTAATTTGTCAGCGCCCGGATCAATCCGATTAAGGCTCATTTCCGTATTCAGACTGATAATCGCCAGTGGATTCCTCAATTCATGAGCAAAACGGGCTGCCAGGTCTCCAATCATCGTTTGCTGTTCAAAGGATTCTCTCTCCTCTATGAAGATTTTCTTCTCATTTAAAAGAACAAATCGTTCCACTGCATTCATTATTTCCACAGTAATTAAAAGATTATCCGTTTTCTCCATGATCTTATATACGGTCCCATCCTCTATAGAAGGACCCAAATACTCTTTTTGGCTTTCATAATTCTCTGTCATTATTATGCGACTTATATCCGGATGTGTTCCCGTGATATGCTCAAAGAATTCTATCGACGTCTTCTCTCCTTCATCATAATAAGCAATAATAGCTGCCAGCTTTGTATTATCTTCAAGACTGCGAAACGCATCCTCGTGCGTCAAGGCAGTGAGAACGTTAAATTTTTTCTCTAAGATTTCACGATACTGAACCACTCGTTGATTGGTGCTATCGAAAAGTAAAATGGGATAATCCTTATAATTAATCTTCTGTTTCAAAGGTACTATAACTGTCTTTTCCATCTCTGTACCCTTCACCTTCGACTAAATTCATTACTATAAATAGTGTAGTTTGAGCGTATTATGTTTTTTCTGTTCTATTGATGATATTTTCAACAACTTTTTTTAACTCTTCGATACGGACAGCTTTGCTGAGGAATTCAAAAGCTCCCAGCATCTTGGCCTCCTTGTACTTATCCCTTCCAAATGCGGTTACTACCATCACTTTAAGTTCCGGACGGTTACGTTCGATATAATCGAGAAATTCCATCCCATCCATATTAGGCATTCTGAGATCTGTTATGACGAGGTCAAAATTATTCTCATTAATTTTCTCTATTGCGCTCGCTCCATCTTCGGCAGTGGTCACCATATATCCCGCATCTTCCAAGATATCTTTCAATACGGTTCTCATCGCTAAATCATCATCAATCAATAAAATATGATGAAGGCTCATTATAAATCTCCTATAGAGTTTTCTTTATTATAATTTTGTAAATGGAAAATGTCAAAATATATTAATTAAGATTACTTCTATTTTTTTGTTAACTCCTCTATGAGGTCTCTGATTTGAGCAGCTTTTTCAAACTCTAGCTCATTGGCAAACTTCTTCATCTGAGCCCTTAAATAGGCTATTTCCGCCTTATTCTTGCCGTTTTTATACTCAGCTCTCATATCTTTCACTACTGTGTTTATCGGTTGAAGAGCATCTTCCTCTTCAGTATGTTTATATAATAAATTATCAATTGATTTTTGCACGCTCATAGGAGTAATACCATGCGTATTATTATACTCCTTTTGAAGTTTTCTTCTTCTATTAGTTTCACCAATAGCCTTTTTCATTGATTCTGTTATATGGTCCGCATATAAGATTACCCTTCCGCGCACATTACGTGCTGCCCTGCCAATAGTCTGAATAAGCGAGACTTCGGAGCGGAGAAACCCCTCTTTATCAGCATCAAGAATAGCGACCAGGGAGACTTCGGGAAGATCAAGCCCTTCTCTTAACAAATTAATGCCAATAAGCACCTCAAACTTCCCTACCCTGAAATCATAAATAATCTTTACTCTCTCTATCGTATCAATCTCAGAATGAAGATAACGTACAGGAATATCAAGATTCTGATAATAATCAGTTAAGTCCTCTGCCATCTTTTTTGTAAGCGTCGTGACAAGAGACCGATCGTGTCTCTCGATATTCTTTCTCAGCTCCCCTAAAAGATCATCCACCTGTGAGGTGGCTGGCCGGACTATTATTTCCGGATCTATAAGGCCGGTTGGTCTGATAATTTGTTCAACCACCTTCCCCTTCGAAACCTCCAATTCATATTCTCCGGGAGTCGCAGAGCCATATATAACCTGGGAGCTTCGGACGACAAATTCCTCAAAGGTCAATGGCCGGTTATCATATGCCGATGGCAAACGGAACCCAAAATCAATAAGGTTCCTTTTCCGTGAACGGTCCCCTGCCCACATGGCCTTAATTTGTGGAATCGTTACATGGCTCTCATCGATAATAACCAGGAAATCTTCCGGAAAATAATCAAGCAGTGTTGCAGGAGGCTCGCCAGGCGCCCTGCCATCCAAATGACGGGAGTAGTTCTCGATCCCATGACAAAAGCCTACCGACTCCATCATCTCAAGATCAAAATTCGTCCGTTGCTCAAGGGTTTGTGCTGCCACAAGATTATCTTCATGTCTCAATTCGGCAAGTCTCTCCCTGAGTTCTTCCCTAATGCTATCGAGCGCCCTTCTCATTTTATCCTGTGGCAGCACATAATGACTATTTGGATAAATAGTCACTCTCTCCAGAGATTGTAAGGTCTTTCCCGTTAAGGGATCAAGAAGTTCCAGAGATTCAATTATATCACCAAATGTCTGAATTCTCACTGCCTCTCGTTCATAGGTCGGGAATATTTCTATAAGGTCCCCCCGGACCCTGAATGTCCCACGCTCAAATTCAATATCATTCCGGTTATATTGAATCTCTACCAGTTCCTTTAGTATTTCATCCCTTTCCTGGATCGCGCCTGTTTCCAGAGAAAAACTCATATGTTGATATTCCAGGGGGGAACCGAGCCCATAGATACACGAAACACTCGCCACCACAATAACATCCTGCCTGTCAAGCAGAGAACGCGTGGCCGAATGTCTCATCCTGTCTATTTCATCATTTATTGAGGCATCCTTTTCTATATAGGTATTTGTCTGAGGAATATAAGCCTCGGGTTGATAATAATCATAGTAACTTACAAAGTATTCCACAGCATTCTCGGGGAAAAGAGTCCGAAACTCAGCAAAAAGCTGTGCAGCCAAAGTTTTATTATGTGAGATCACTAAAGTGGGCCTTTGCACCTCTTGAATAATATTGGCCATGGTAAAGGTTTTTCCTGAGCCTGTGACTCCCAGCAACACTAAATGAGGCTCGCCTTGTTCTACGTACTTTGAAAGATACTCAATCGCCTTTCCCTGGTCTCCCCGCGGGGTGAATTCAGATACAACTTTAAATCGAGGCATGCATCAAAGTCCTCGTCTGTTATTGACATTTACAAAAAAAGTCATTACTATCAGTTTATGGTTATTCGCTTACGATTTAAAAAAAAACATGGTATGATAGTAGCTCTTGCCTGTTTACTCTCCGGATTAGGCTTCACGGCAAAAACCCCTTATAATCTACCGAAAGAATTCTATTTTACTCCAACTCCAAACTATTTGCAATATCGAATAATGAGTATACCCGAAGGAATAAGAATAAATCAGGGTCAAGATTGGATAGGGGTATTTGATTCTCATGGAAAGTGCATAGGGGGTGCACAGTGGGAAGGAGAACATCATACTCTTATTAAGGCATATACAATGAGTGAGTATCCATCTGATGTAAGGTTTAAACTCTGGCAGTATGGCCAACAAAAAGTATTTTCAATAGATTCACTTATTAAGGATCAGAGCACGTATTATGCGGTCACATTTACTACCCTGTTCCCTGATACAAAGGATGCTGCTTATTATCAGAGCTATTTTGAAAGTATCCTCCTTATCGCCAACAATGAGCTTAAAAATATAGAATGGTTTATTCACACCAACAACAGGGAGCGTGTTCACGCCCATCTTTCCCTGTTTGCCCAGCATTGGCAAAAGATAAAAGAACACTATGCCGAAATACCCCCGCCAAGTTTCCAAACTGATATACACTGGCAGGGGGATATTGAAGAAGTTGTTCATCTCCTTAATGAGCTTCATAGCACTTCTGATCTGACCTTACGCGCAGTCCATAATAAAATAGATACTGTACGATCACTTCTCACCAGCCAGAGAGAACGAAGCAGGATAGTCTTTATGGGAGACCTCCTCGTTCATTTTTACCATGTCATGAAGGAATTAGACACAGAATTATCAAAGGGGAATAGAGATAGTATTGGCAGTCTTTTTCAAGAGTTGGAGTGGCGGTATCTAAAAATAGAAAACTTCATGCCACACAAGATTACACATGAGGAAAAAAAATTGTACCTTTCTTTGCAGCAGGAATTAAAAAGAGCATTGCAGGAGGCTCGTCTCTCTTTTGAGTCAGGACATAGTGTTGCATTAAAGGAGCGAATTACCGAGCTTAAAAGATGCTATCAGGCTATGTATCTGCTTTTTGGCTAATGGTAAGGAACCATTTTGGATCTTAGAGATTTTCTCTTTACTATCAAACGCGACGAGCATCACGCACCAGACATCGTGTACTATAAAATGCTGGCTGGCAGGAAGGCCCGCTTTCATCCACTTGACCCGCCACTTCCCCAGCAAATATACAATGCACTTAAAGCACATGGAGTGAAGAATCTCTACCTTCATCAAGCAGAAGCGATTCACCGTGCCAGGCAAGGGGGCAATGTGGTGACTGTGACCCCCACTGCAAGTGGCAAAACCCTCGTGTATATACTGCCTATAATTGAACGTATACTGCATGACCCCAACACGCGAGCCCTGCTGCTTTTCCCCCTTAAAGCCCTTGCGCAGGATCAGCTCAAAAGGATTAAAGAAACAGGCGAACAGCTTGGCTTCCCTCTCTCATCGCTCGCTGCCATTTATGACGGGGATACATCCTCTTATATAAGAGGGAAAATTCGCGCCAATCCACCTCATATCATTTTATCAAATCCAGATATGCTGCACCATGGAATGCTCCCCTTTCATGCCCAATGGGCCTCCTTCTATAAAAATTTGCGTTATGTTATCATCGATGAACTCCACACATACAAAGGTGTGTTTGGCAGTCATGTTCTTCAGATACTTCGCCGTCTGAGGCGAATAGCCGCCTTTTATAATGCCGCTCCTCAATTTCTCGCCACATCGGCCACTATTGCCAATCCCCGTGAGCTTGCCGAGCAACTTACCGGTCTGCCATTTGATCTTGTGGAAGAAAATGGCGCTCCCTCAACAACACGCCATATTTTTTTTGTGAATCCCACAGCCAGTCTCTATACCTCTGCCACTCGTCTTTTTACCGAAGCCATACAAGCCGGGCAAAAAGCAATTGTCTTTACCAAAGCTCGCAGGATTACTGAATTAATACATCAATGGACCCTACGCTCACACTCCCATTTTCGGGGAAAAATAAGTGCGTATCGCGCGGGATACCTCCCCACAGAGCGCCGAGAAATCGAACATAAACTGCAATCAGGTGAATTAATCGGTGTTATTTCCACGAGCGCTCTTGAGATGGGGATCGATATCGGTGGTCTTGATGTGTGCATACTTGTAGGCTACCCCGGGACTATTACAAACACATGGCAACGAGCAGGCAGGGTAGGAAGAAAGGAGCGGGATTCTGCCATATTCTTAATAGCACAACCCGATGCCCTTGACCAATATTTCATGCGCCACCCTCATGATTTTTTTCGCCGCGGGGCAGAAGCAGGAGTTGTTGACGAAACAAATCCCTATCTTCTTAAAAGTCATCTCGTCTGTGCAGCACAGGAAGTGCCCCTGCGCAGAGATGATAAGGTATATGCAATTGCTGCACACAAAGAAATAATCACGGCACTTACCGACACAAGAGACCTTATTGAGGCAGCAGGAGGCTCGGTATGGTTTAGTAGCCATACGCGCCCCCAGCGTGAGGTTGACATCCGGGGAGCAGGTTCCACCTTTACTATTATGGAAAAGAAAAAAAGACGTCTTATTGGCCACGTAAGTGGCAGGCAGGCGCTCACAGAATGTCATACAGGTGCTATATACCTGCATGGCGGGCAGACTTATATAGTCAAGGAACTTGATTTGGGCGCCCACAATGCATGGGTTGAAAAAGCGGACGCCAACTATTACACAATGGCACATACTGATAAAGAAACGGAGATTCTCACGATCATTGATAGCCATGAAAAAGACTGTTATAAAGTGAGCCTTGCACGATTAAAGGTTACCGAGCGTGCAGTGAGCTTTGAGAAACGCAACACCGTAACCCGGGAAAAAATCAGTGAACATGAACTCGATCTTCCACCAATAGTGTATGAGACGGTCGGCCTCTTTCTTGAGCCACCCCTGCATGCAATGGATGATGTGATCAACTCTAAACGTCATCCCATGGGATCGATCCATGCAATTGAACACGCAAGTCTGGCTATGCTCCCCCTGTTTGCTCTCTGCGACCGCAATGATGTGGGAGGGATAAGCTTTACAAAACATCTCCAATTAAAGGGAGCAGCTATATTTCTCTATGATGGCCATCCGGGAGGTGTAGGGCTTGCCGCAAAGGCGTATGAAGTGCTCGATGAATTATTGGCCAAGGTGCTGAGTTTAGTTGAAGAATGCCCCTGCGAAGATGGATGTCCCTCATGCATTCATTCTCCGAAATGCGGCCATGGGAACGTCCCCCTTGATAAGGGAGGCTGTATTCGACTTTTGCAGCATTTAAATGGGAAAATAGCATGGAGTAAGCCCCCTTCACAGCCTGTCACGTCCATAACACCAGAAACGACGGACATGCGCATCTGTCCATCTTATACAAATCAATTACCGAAGGTCGAAGGCCGTGATATTGTTGTTTTTGATCTTGAGACGCAGCTTTCGGCGCAGGAGGTAGGAGGCTGGCATAATGCGCACCTTATGCGTGTCTCGGTAGGTGTTCTCTTCGAGCGTCGCACAAGTACATTTATTACCTATATGGAGGACACTATTGAAGAGTTGATCAAGCGCCTCTTTAAAGCGGACCTTATTGTCGGGTTTAATCAGAAAAGGTTTGATTATAATGTGTTGCGTGCCTATACCGGCGATAATCTCAATGCCCTCCCCTCCCTCGACCTGTGCGAAGAAATCCATAAACGGCTCGGCTTCCGCATTGGTCTTGGGTCCCTCGCCTCTGTGACTCTTGGCTCCTCAAAGATCGCGGATGGGCTTGATGCCTTGCGCTGGTGGAAGGAGGGGAAGATTGATGATATCAAGCGATATTGCACAATGGATGTTGAGCTCACTGCCCGCCTTTTTGATTATGTGATCGAGCACGGGTATTTTCTCTATCAAAATAAAAACTACGGTATTGTGCGCCTTCCCATGGATCTTACTTCTTTATATGCGTAGCGAGGCTGGTTACCGGATGCTCGATGCCGAATAAAAAATAAAAGAAAGGAATATTCACGCTGGCGCAAGTATGACACCCGTCCCTGCGTGAGTATGATAATCGCCGCGTACATAGGGAACGTGAGGAATGCCGCGTACGTTCACCTTAAGCTCATGCCCATCAGCAATTACTTTCCATTTGCCTTTGGGTAAATGGAAATCCTGACCATTTTTACTGCCATTAAGAAGGACAACGACAGGACGCCGCGGCCAAAATCTTCCCCTCGCAGGAGGTTTTAACGCGTAACCGAGTGCATTAAAATTGTCATTGTGCGGGTGGCCTTTTGGAAAAATCCAATCAATATCCCACCGGCTGTAGGTACCATGACGTTCGCGCAGTTGTGTGGTGTACTTGAAATGCGGTAATTGTTTGCGTAGGGAGATTAAATGTGCAACGGCAGTGACAAGATCCTGATGATCACTCGCATTATCCCAATTAATTTGGTTAAGATCCGGATTGTCATAACTATTCTCATGGCCATGCTTTGTAAACATCAGTTCTGTCCCTTCGCCCAGCATGGGGATACCTTGCGAAGTCATCACCAGCATAACACCGAGAAACACGCGGTGTTTTTCACCATCTACTATATCCGCTAATGTCAAGCCATCATGACTGGATAAGTAATTGACACATTGTTGCGGCCGGCATGCCCAACCCCCATCTTTAAGGTGAGTTCCTTTAATAGCGCACATCAGCCGATCACGATTGTGATGATCACCATTGCCTTGAATAAAGGTTTTACCCGGTTCACGAAAATCATCATTCCACACTGCCCATTGTGTATTGGCAAAGTCACCATGCAAATCACCCTTGCTCCAACACGCCCCGCTCAGCGCCCATGGTTCTGCGATACGATAAATGTGATTCGGTAAGCGTTTGTCAATTTCCAACATGGTATCCTTGTCATGCAATGCCGCCAAATCAAAACGGAAACCATCAAAATGGTATTTATCCACAAGGTGTTGCAAGGTTTGAATAATACTTTCACGAATGAAGGGATGCTCGGTACGGATCGTGGGACCACAGCCGGAACCATGACAAAAATCGCCATTTTCATATTTGCGATAGACAATATCCTCCCCCCATGCCTTCACCCACAACTCACCACCGTGGTTAAATACCACATCAAGCAATACCGGAATACCTTCCCCATGCATGGCATCGACCATAGACATCACTTCACGGTTCACTTCATGTGGATTGACCGCATAGCATTCACGCATCGCATGAAATGAGGTTGAAAAGTAGCCCCAATCCTGACCTAACAATTTATCACTGGCGTGCAGGGGCAAAAATTCAACCGCGACATGAAGCCTTTTAAGGTGGGCGAGCACAAACTTGGATTGCACACCAAGGTAGGTACCGCGATACAAGTCATTTTCAACTTGGGCGCTGGGATGACGGCTAAGAGCGGGAAGATGTGTCTCGTAAATAACGATGTCACGCAGTGGTGGAGCCTTAAATTTACGGTGTTTCCACCGGTATCGAATATCGGTGAAATAAGAAAAGAGCTTGCCATTATCACACAAAACAGCGTGCGCAAAGGGATCGGCGATATTTACTCTCTTGCCATTAATGCGCATTTCGAAATGATAGGTCTTACCATTTAGTTTTTTCCGGTGGGGCAATTTTGCACTCCACATGCCGCGGCGGTTTTTACGCATCTGCAAAGGTTTCCTTTTACCCTCCACAAAAAGCGATACAGATTCAGCATCCGGGCAGTAGAATTGAACGATTGTTCGACGCCAAGGTAACATTGACACCAGAGCCCCCTTTATCCTTAACTAATTTTGGCATTGATTACTCCACATCCTATGATTGGACAGTGACTTTTTTATTATTGCCGATGATTATTTCATGTCGTGGTAGACCGGTTTACTCATTATTACATCGAAATACCAGTTAATCATTATCCCTCAGCCACACTAATTTTATCGGCTTTTTAAAAGAATGCATTAGAAGACAAGGAGATTTATTTTTACCATATTTTTATAGCAGTGTCAAGTTTTTTGTGTAAATTTTTCATTAACCAGTTTTTTCATATTTTTATTATTCTTAATCTGATAAATCATTTTTTTCAAGTTAGCCGATATTAAAATAGGTGACTGACGATAATGAGATGAATTTAATGTAAAAATAAGAAGGAGATTAATATGGATACATGCCCTGTGTGTGAAAAAGAATATGATCAAAAGCCATTAATGCCTTTTAATAAGGAAGAAATAGAAGATTTAAAAACTCAAGTGAGCGAATTTTTGGCGAATAAATTTGATTTTATTCTCATAAAAACCTCGCAAGAAATGGATAAGAAGCCAGATAGTGCTGAGGGGGGGGTGATTAAATATTTTCAGGTGGGCGCAGCTAAAGAGCCAATTTATCTTAACTTGAGGACCGCCAATGAACTTAACGATTTAGTTGATCGCATAATCAATCTTGCCAGGGAGATGGAGCAGACTATCAATGGTCTTCTTGACGATTATGACGGAAAGATTGAAAAGGATCTTTTTGAAAGTGTGCAGCTCATTTGGAAACTGATTGGCAGGTTTATAAAACAATTGGAAAAGCAGAAAAGCAAGCTTAAGATAGCCGATGACTCAGATACAGAAAAGATGCAATATCAACTCTATGAATTTATCAGAAAGAATTTTGATGCATATCTCTTGGATAGAATTATTCCTCCTATTTTTGAGGGGATGAAGGGGGGGAATATCCCTGTTTATGAGTCAATCCTAAAACATATAAATGAGTTTCTCTCTCATTTGGGAATCACTACCATTGAGTTAAAAGAAAATCAAGATATTGATTATGACCTTTGTGAACCGATTGAGGCACAAGATAATGAAACCGATGACTATAAGCTTAAGAATTGTATAAAAAAGGTCATTCAACTCCCCTATGTGTTTGATCTAAATCATATAGTGAAAGAGGGCAAAATAGTCGGCTGGAGGTTTTCCGGGTGATGGGAAGCCTTTAATAATCAAAAATATTAGAAATGCGAAGCTCCGCCGCAATTAACCTTTAACCTTGGCGGAGCTTCTAAAGAGAATTTCTTACGCTTTCAGAGGATTACAGTAATCTCTCATTACTATTTCCTCAGCCTTCAACCAATCAGCCCAATCATCACCTTCTGTGCATCCTCTTTGCTCAAAAAGTTCATAAGCCTTTAAATTAATTCTTCTAAAAATATCTTCTTGTAGGGCTGCGTTACTTTTTTTTGAATAATTTTTTTTGGTTGTGCTTTTGCTTTCCATCCTTCCTTTGCCTCCTTTTTTAGTTTTTCATTCCGCTAGAATAAGCTATGCATCACACTACACTCGATATTTGCTTATTCCGCGTCGCTGTAAAAATCAAATAATAATGTAATAATATTCTTCTTCGGCATTTATATAATCCTCTTCACTATAATTTTTGTTTAAAAAAAAAAATTATTTAATCAGAAAAAAAAATCGATGAATCAAGAGAGTATTTGTCGATAAAAAATGAAGGAAAAAAAATTGAGTATATGAAAGGAATGAGAAGTCTTTATAAATTCTCAAGGACGACAAAACCATCAAATAAGAACGGAGGGTAAAATGTTCGGATTCAAAAAAAAGGAAGAAAAGAATGAAAAGAATCTTGATATGCCAAGCAGAGTAAAAGAAAACGCTGAGATGTCCGCTGCTGAGGAAGAAAAGCCAGGTAATACTGCAATGCCAAATAGAGTAAAGGAAAATGTTGAGTTGTCTGCTGGCGAGGATAAGGTGCAGGATAATATTGAGAAGCCAAGTAGAGTGGGGGAAGATGTTGAGCTCTCTGCTGCTGAGGAAGAAGAGCTAAATGATGGTGATGATGCATGTGATTTATCGGATCAGGAAGAAGAAGATGGTGAATTGTCCGCTGCTGAGGAACAGGAAGCGGATAATATTGAGAAACCAAGTAGATTAGGGGAAGATGGTGAATTGTCCGCTGCTGAGGCAGAGGGAGCGGATAATATTGAGAAACCAAGCAGAGTCGGGGAAGATGGTGAATTGTCCGCTGCTGAAGAACAGGAAGCGGATAATATTGAGAAGCCAAGTAGATTAGAGGACGATGTTGAGCTCTCTGCTGCTGAGGAAGAGGAAGCGGATGATCTTGATTCAGCACATGAGGTGTCAGATCAAGAAGAAGAAAGTGAAGAAGATACTCTAGAATCAGAGAGCGCAGATACCAAGGAAGAAGCGGGAGAAGAGGCTGAGCTTTACTCTATCGAGGGTATGGGAATTGGAATTGATTTGGGAACAACCAATTCCGAGGTTTCATATATTGTGGATGGGAAACTGAATAATCTAAAGATTAAAAATGACACGATTATTCCCTCGGCATTATTTTTCGAATCAAATGATAAAATATATTATGGAAAACCGGCACTCAAGAGAGGTCTGGAGAACAAGAAGTCGGCTATCAGACATTTTAAGAGGAAATTACAGGATAATAATGAAATGTTTCAGGTTGAATTTGCCAATAAGGATATTCAACCTCAAGAAAATGCTACATTAGATGACATTCTCACTAACGCAGGATGCACTATAGGTGCTGATGGAACAGTACCCGTTACAGGCGAAGCTGCTGCTGCTTTATTCTTAAAATATTTAAAAGAAGAGGCAATGAAACAAATTGGCAATATTAACAAAGCAGTTATTACTGTCCCGGCTAATTTTAATCAAGCAGAGATCGAAAAAATCAAAAGGGCAGGAGAACAGGCGGGATTTAATGATATAAAGATCCTCAAGGAGCCGACAGCTGCTGCCATAGCGTATTCAGTAGATCAAGCGGAGAACGATAATAAAAAGATACTGGTCTATGATTTTGGTGGAGGAACCTTCGATGTCTCAATTATAGATGTAAAAGTCGACAGCTCAGGGCAAAAAAAACTGGAAGTAATCGAGACTGGCGGAAATCCCAGATTGGGTGGAGAGGATTTAACTCAGGAATTGGTTCACTACATTTATGATAAATTAGAAGAGCAATTTGATCTTAATATGGAGAGCTTAAAAGAGAGCGGATTAGCGCCAGAAGAATTTATCTGGAATGAAAATGAAATTTATAAGGAAGCAGAACAAAGAAAGGCTGAGCTTTCGGAAAGCGATCACACTACTCTTTGTTTTCCGATTCTCTATGTAAAAAAGGGAGAGCAAAGAAAATTTGAGCTGCCCCTTACCAGAGTCAAGTTTGAAGATATTATAAAGGATAAGATTAAGGAAACCATAGATATCTTGGATAATATTCTAAAAAGCTCTTCGCTAAAAGAAGAAGATATTGATATTGTTGCTTTAGCTGGTGGTAGTTCATTATTGCCGATCATTCAAAATGCAGTAGAGAAACATTTTGGCAAGTTGCCCACGTTAAATAGGAATGCAGCGACGGTAATTTCTGAAGGTGCGGCTATTGTGGCCCAGAACGAATGGAATAAGTTTGAAGAGTCTGTCGGAGGACACGTTTCCTATCTTGAAAATACTAACTATGATTTTGGCGTTGGAATAAAAGGGAAGAAATTTGACTGTTTAATTCAGAGTGGAGAACAATTACCCGCAAAAGCTGAAAAAATTTATTCTCTGGTTGAAGATAATCAAGAGAATTTAAGAATTCCAGTTTTCCGTCGTAATAAGTTAAGTGGCCAAACTGAAAGAACCTATGATAAAGGAATAGAATTCGTGGATGAAATTCTTATCACGAATCTGCCCCCGATGAAACAAACTGAAGCGAGCGTTATAGTGAGTTTTGAGTTAACTCAAGAAGATATTCTCGATGTAGATGTCGCGATTAAAGATTCTTCAGATAAATTAGTTAATTCAAAAGATGTACGGATAGAAAAATCTAGCAGGTTAGAAAGATAGCATAGAAAGCGTTGGACTAAGCCGTGTAAAGCGCGGCTTAGTCCGGCAAAAAAATAATAACGAATCTTAGAGTATAAGAAAGGAAAATAATTGGTGGGAGGTTCTTTAGATGAATAATGGAATTTATTTAGGCATTGATTTTGGTACAGCTACCAATTTTGTTACTAAATGGGACTTTAAAAAAACAGACGCTATTCCGGTAGAGAATTTGGGAGGATATGGCGGGGGCTATTTTTGGGATAATGTAATTTATTATGAATCCCCTACAAATCACATTGTTGGCGAGAAGGCAATTAAAAAAGGTATTACTGAACCATTAAATTTCGTAAAAGATATTAAACGCTATATTGAAGACGATAAGTGGTGTACAAAAATAAAATCTATTAATAAAGAGCTTACCGCCATAGATGTTGCCGCAGATATCTTTAGGGTAATAAAAGAAAAGGTAGAGAAAAACGAAGGAGGCAGATCCATTGATGGCATTGTCATTAGTGTGCCTTTTGCTTTTCAACACAGGGAACGACAAAAAATAAAATTGGCAGCAGAGAATGCAGGCCTCAAAGTGATGGGACTCATAGAAGAACCAATCGCTGCGGCTATTTCCTTCGGATTGCACAGCAAAAGCTTAGAGAATGATAAGATAGAGAAGATCTTAGTCTTCGATTTAGGAGGAGGGACCTTTGATGTCACTATATTTGATTTGATTAGAAAATCAGATAATTCCATTAAAGTTGAGGTATTAAATACCGATGGACACAAGAACTTAGGTGGAAAAGACATTGATAGTATGTTGGTAGAACAATTTTTAGAGAGTTTAGGGTATGATGGGAAAGAGGCAAATATACTCGATGAAAAAAAATATAA
Organism: bacterium; assembly: GCA_049472395.1. GTDB lineage: Bacteria > SZUA-182 > SZUA-182 > DTGQ01 > JBLIRR01 > JBLIRR01. The sequence continues at coordinate 23,601 of JBLIRR010000055.1, forward strand.
GCAGGACGAATTAGCCTTGATTCTGGAAGCTAAAAAGGTCAAAGAAGAATTATCCGAAGCTGATGAGGTCGATGTGTATCTCGCCAGATTGTTCGATAATTGTACTCTTGACATTGAAGGCCTTACACGAGAGGAATTTAATAATTGGCTTCGGAAAAACGGCTTTGTGAGCAAAGTAAAAGAGGTCCTTTATAATTCGCTTGAGGAGATTGATCTAGACGTCTCTGATATTGAGAGAATTATTTTGGTTGGCGGCTCTAGTAATATTCCCTGTATTCAAGACCTCATTGAAAAGATTTTCCACAGGAAAGCAGAGTCAAAAGAAGATGTGGGAAGATTAGTTGGCCATGGAGCAGGGGTTTATTGCGGGAAGTTGCTCGATAATAGTTTGAACTACGAGGTAATTACAAAGGTTAGCCATGATATCGGAATAAAACTTGACGGAAGATTCTTAAAACTCATTGAGAAGAATCAAAGGTATGAGACTTTCTCCGATTATAAGGAAATTGGTATTGGCAATCAGGCCGAAACAATAAAGGTAGGAATTTATCAAGGCATATATTCTAATATAGATCACTGCAGTTTGATTGGAAAAATCACGTTAGATGATGTGTCCCAATTGCCGGAGAAAAAAATAAGAATTAAGCTGGGTACAGATAAAAACGGAATTGTAAAATATATAGTTACTGATGTTGAGGGCAAGGTAATTAAGGAAGGAGAGGTGACATCAGATGAATAAAGAAACGATAAATCAATCAGATGAAATGAGTGGACACACTCAAAGTGATTGTTCGGAATCCAAAAAGATGGACAGTGAGATCGCAAGACTGCAGGAGAATTATATAGAATTAGAAAAAAATATAGCAGAGAAATTGCAGGAACAGAAAAATCTTATTCAAAATATTTTGGAATCTAATAAAGAAAGTAATAAAGATTCAGAAGAGACTAAAAATGATCAACTCGATTCTATTCTCAACAAATTAAATGGGATTGCTCAGATAGATTCCATTTTAAGCAGATTAAATGGGATTGAAGCGATCCTTAAGAATGAATTGCGCCCGGAGGTTGCTCAGAAATTGGGTAAGATTGAAACTGATATCCAAACTATACCTGACAAAATAAAAGATATACATAATGAGGCTTCGGATATAAAAGAATTATCTGAACAATTTAAAGCGATTGAAGCTATCCTCAAGAATGAATTGCGGCCAGAGGTTGCCCAGAAATTGGGTAAGATTGAAACTGATATCCAAACTATACCTGCTAAAATAGACAATATACTGAATATGGCCTCGAATATAAGAGAATTATGTGAAGGATTTGAAGAAAAAGACAGTTCGAGCACCAGCAATAATATTGGGTTCCCCCCCTCAAATGAAGATGATGAATTAATTCTCGACCTTGCAAATTATGGGCAGAAAATTTTTCAGCAATTAACGATTGCAGCTCGTCATTATGCTCAAAATCGAAACGATCTTGATGCAATAAATAAAATAAAGATAGATTATGAGAATAAAATTAAGATCACGAAGGAAGAATTCTTTGAAAAAGGCAAAGAAGAAGGTGGCAAGAAAATCTTAGAGAATCTGCTCAGCCGGTCACAAGACTTGGATGACTTTTTTGCTCACGATGATATTTTGAAAGGTTCTCAAATTAATGGTCTGGAGAAAGATCAAAGATTTCTAAAGGGCGGACAGGTTGAGATCACACCTGAAAACAAACCTGAATTTGAAAAACTGGCTCATTGTGAGTCTCTTGGAAAATTTAAAGTTACAAAATCTTGTTATACATTTAATGGCGAAGTTATTCAATATGCGGAATTAAAAGCAATAGAATAAAGGGGGAATTTTATCATGGGAAAATTAAAAGTAGGGATAGATTTAGGCACTACAAATTCAGCGTGTGCAGCAATAGTAAATGGAAAGTTTGATTTTATAAAATTTAAAGGTGGAAAACAACTTCTGCCTTCAGCAATTCTATGGCAAGATGGGCAATTAACCGTAGGGGAGAGAGCAAAGAAAAAATCCGTAATATATCCTGATAATTTTATAAAATCATCAAAGATTTATATGGGAGATTTTGATAAAACGTGGGAGATTGAGGGAAGGACATTTACGCCGACCGATGTTGCAGCTGAAATCCTCACTGCTATTAGAGAAGAAGCTGAGAAAAAATATGATCCAGATGGAAAAATTACCGCAGTCATAACTGTTCCAGCTTATTTTAGCTCAAATCAAATTGGCGAGACAAAAAAAGCAGCAGAGATGGCAGGTTTTGATGTAAAACAAATTATCACCGAACCTGTTGCCGCAGCAATTGCCTATGGTTTTGACGATGATGTGGATCAGAAACTTTTTGTTGTGGATATTGGCGGTGGAACATTCGATGTGTCTATTTTAGAGGTCAAAGGCAATAAGTTCGAAACCTTGGCTATTGATGGAGACAAAAGGCTTGGGGGAGATGATTTTGATCAGGTACTTATGGATATGTGCGTGAGCTACATCAAAGAATCAACAGGAGTTGACCTGTCGAGTCCTGAGGAGTGCGAGCTTGAAAGGGAGGAATTTAGCCGGGCACGACAAAGATTAATCCTTGAAGTTGAACTGAAAAAAATTGAGCTCAGCGAAAGCGAAGAAGTGGAAATAGAGATTCCTAATTTATTTACTTATGATGATAAAAATTATAATTTCACCATGCCCGTATCACGACAAGAATTTGAAGAGGCATCAAGTCACTTATTCAGTAAGATTAAAAGCATAACGCAACAATGTTTGGAAGAAGCATCAATGGAGCCCTCGGACATTGACAAGGTTATTTTAGTAGGAGGAACAGCATACATACCCTTAATTCAATCATATGTTAAGGATTTATTTAATAAAGATCCTTATGCTGATAAGCCTCTTGAAAACTTAGTTGTCATGGGTGCCACATTAATAGCCGATGATGAACATGACTCCATTACCGTGCTCGATATAATATCCCATTCATTAGGAATTGAAGTAGTTGGGAAGGAATATGAAAAGATTTTAGTGAAAAATGATAAATATCCTCTTTCAAAGGCAAAAGTATTTACCACAAGCGTTGATTATCAAGGAGCTGTCTCCATAGCTATTTTTGAGGGTGAAGATGAAGCTTTGGTTGATAATAATGAGTTCTATGGCTGGTTCTATTTAGATAATATCGAGCAAGCATTAGCAGGGGTCCCCCGGATAGAAGTGGAGTTTTCTTTTGATAAAAGCAGAGATCTTTTGGTTACTGCAAAAGATCTCAACACCGGCTCTGAAAAATCAAAGACAATAGCTATTAATAAAAGTGCGAGGAGTTCATCATAATTTTAATATAATGTAAACCCTTAATTCATAGCCATCATGGTGAGAAGACAGAACCCAGGGGTCAGATTTTCTTCTGACTCCTGGGTTTTTATTTTGCCCTATAATTGAAGGACTGCATTCTCTTTTAATGCCGCCAATCGATCTTTGAGTAATGGATGTTTAAATGCTTCATCATCCAAGGATTGAATCTTAATCTTTAAAATAACCTCGGAATTAGAGGTATTTAATATATTTTTAATTTTATTATAAAGAGTTGCTGTTAAATTCTGTGAATCAACCATAAATACACTGTAGGTAAGCAGGTTAGGCTCTTTTTCAAATCCTTCATCTTCCTGGAAATATCCGGAACCTACTACTCCTGCTCTTGTTAAAATGGTACAAGGATGAAGTGCTCCTATCCAATAAAGCCAATTCAGGATAGTCTGTTTACTTTTAACCGCTTTAGGGATCATCTTTAGATTCTCAACTGCAGCTTGGATACTTTGACTGAACAGCAAAATATTTTGAAACACATGACCAATAATATTAATACCAACGTGCTTCTCCCTTGGGAGAAAGCTGGGCAGGAGGGAAAACCTTGCTATTGCTGAAAGGATAAGGCTCTGAGGTTCTTCAATCGGGCAATGAACCCTAATGTTTTGAGCCATAGTAACCAGGTTATCTTATATCAAATAATCATAATTATTGATCTGTTGAAAAATTATTTTCAGCAAGATAAAGGAGAAGTATTTTTTCAATTAGGAGACTTGACATTTATAAGGCACTTGGTAAATGTTTTGTTTAATAGCGACAGAGACATTCCACCATTTTAAAGCAAGGAGAAACAGATATGGGGGATAAGGGAAGTAAAGATAAAGGCAAAAGGGAACAACAGAAAAAGGCTCAGCTTAGTCCAAAAGAAAAACGAAAAGCAAAAAAAGAAAAGAAGAATAAATAATAATAAGCGGAGCTTTGCTAGGCAGGACTATGTAATTCTGCTTCATCTAATTGTCTAAATGCTTCAATAAGAATCGCATCAAGCGGTAAAAAAATATTATCTGCAGGGTATTGTTTTACAGGAAGGATCTTAAAGTAACCCTTATCGCGCCAACAGACAATTCTATATATCGCTTCATCTCCTTTCTTTTCACCACAATTGGCATGCACCAGGATGCCTTTCCGTATATAAATATTTCCTCTCTGTCCTGATTCTTCTTCCACAAGAATATGGATATCCCGCTGGCTCAGGGAAAGCGCTTGTAAAAGATTGATAAAAGGCAATTCTTTAAATGTACCCTTACAGCCGCATATCTTCTCTGAATCAGCTGAGAGATCCGATAAAATCATAAGCGCCTTGCGCATCCGCGCTATAATAATTTCAAAATTGAAAGGGGGAACAAACACATCATGAAAACCTGAATCAAGCAGACTGATAATAAGGGAGGATTTCTTTTGGGTTGTAATGGCATAAATGAGAGTTGCCGAATCCTGTGTTACAAACCGCCCAAATTTCATCGTGTTATTCGGGTAACAGTCAAAATTAATAATAATAATATTTGGCCTTTGACGCTCATACAAACGTTCCAATTCTTCAAAATTATATATGGTAACAACTCTAAAACCGGCGTGGCTTAAATATTTAGTAAGCTCTGTTGACACTGGGTTTATTTCACTTACGATGAATATATCCTTTTGTATCCCAATCGCTTCGGGCGTTTTCGATTTATCGAGTATTCTCATATAGGTTTCAATAACTTCCGTTGAGAATAAGGTCCCCTCAAGGATTCTCAATTCAGATTTTATAGCCTCAAGATCAGATTTTTGCAGTTTTTCTGGATTTAAAAATACGCAATGACGGTACCATGTGATTGCCAGCACCTGAATACCGAGAGTAATTTCCTGATTGTCTGCTGTAATTTTATCTATGCCCCCCTTTTGAGAGATTAGTAGGAAAAAGGACTGGAGACAGGCCTTAATATCCCATGGAAAATGCAACGACTGCGCAATTGTCAGGGAATCCTCACAATCAATGAATAAAAAATTATCCTTATCATTAGTCTTGTGAGGGATTAAGAGAGTGGCAATGATGTAAAGGCCATCCCTTACTATTCGCCGAAGACCGAGAGAAAGAGCAAGATTTCTGATATCATCAAAAATGCTCCTGTAAGGGAGAGTGTCAGCGTCATGCTTAACGCGATAACTTCTTATTTTTTGTAAAGCCTCGATTAAACTATCAATGCACATGTCATAGGGCACCGGATTATGTAATAGTGCATCGCTGATCGAAGAGAAGTAAGTAACTTCAGCATTCGGAACATGTATAATCCCCTCCCTGATCCATTGATTGAAAGTCTCGCGCATATCCTGCGAAATTACAATATAATCAAATGAGCAATCATGTATAGCATTGGCAATGTCATCAGGTTGGCAAAATACGTGTAAAGTATACCCTTCCCGAAGAAAAATCGGGCTGAGAGAAGTTTTCAGGAAGAGAGCATTCGTCACCATGAGCACATTCTTGACGATGGGATTTATGGCGGATTCACTTTTCTCGATTGAAACATCATGGCTTGGTGGTGCCCTGTCTCCTTCGAACAGATCGGGAAATTCGACTATTTGCTCGATTGATTCATCATAAGAGACCTTTCTATGATAGTGGATATCAATCATCTTATGTAATATACTTTCAACTGCCACATACATTTTTATTTCACGTATACCCGATGCTTGTTGAACTGCAGAAAGTATCTCCGTATCATCCGGGTTCATTACCGCTATAGAAAGCGTGCGACTCTCCCGATCGTATTCAAAAGGAAGGATGAATTTACTTGTTGCGAGGTTAAATGGTACTTTTTCTATGATATCGTGGGGGATCTGTCTTCCGTTAAGTTGTATACCGGGTATCCCAAAATGCTCAGACAACGTATCAACGAGTTGCTCTTCAGTAAGAATCCGGTAATACAATAAATGTGAAGCTAAAAGTCCTCCATGGGATTTTTGACGCAGCAATGCTTGATTAAGCTGTTCTTTCGTAATCAATCCCCGTCTGAGTATGACTTGGCCAATGTATTCTCTGATCATACTAACCTACCCTTACTCATGGTGTCATGAGAAGAATGTGTTTCCTTACCACAGCTCAAAAAAACGTGAGGATTCTCTGTATGGCTCGCAGCCTCTTTTACAGTAATAATTCCTTGCTCCACCAATTCCTTTAAATGTTGTTCCATCAGCTGCATGCCCTCTTTCTTGCCCGTCATAATCGAATTATTCATCATTTGTGGTTTCGACTCCCTAATGAGATTGCTAATAGCATGATTACATACCATGATCTCAATGGCAGCTATGCGACCTTTCCCATCTGCCCTGCGCAATAATTGCTGGGAACATGAACAGATCAATACTTCTGATAGTGTATGCCGCATCTGGGATTGTTGGTCTGAAGGAAACACGTCTATTAAACGGCTGACTGTTTGAGCTGCAGATTTTGTGTGCAACGTTCCCAAGACGAGTAGGCCCACCTCTGCAGCAGTGACTGCGAGAGATATACTTTCATTATCTCTCATTTCACCAACAAGTACCACATTCGGATCTTCTCTTAAGACTGCACGCAAAGCATTTGCAAATGAATTACTATGCTCACCGATTTGACGTTGGTGAATTAAGCAGTTTTTATTAGGATGAATAAATTCCAAGGGGTCCTCAAGAGTAATGATATGATAATTTTTATATTCATTGAGATAGTCTATCATTGCAGCTAAGGTAGTAGATTTGCCGGAATTGGCTGCTCCTGTCACCAGAATCAATCCGCTTTTTTTTGTAAGTAGCTCTTTTAAAACAGGGGGAAATCCGAGACCATCGAGGTTAGGAATAGTATGGGGGATGAGACGAAATGCTGCTGCAAGTCCCGGATATTTTTTGAATATATTTATGCGAAATCGTGCTACACCGGGAAGAGTGTAAGCTATATCAATTTCCCCTTTTTTTTCAAAATAGGCGATTTGACTGTCTGAGAGGAGCTCATAAAGGAGTATGTCTACTTCCTCTTCCGTAAGGGCTTTGTGTTTTGTTTCATCTAAAACACCATTAATGCGAACCAGAGGCGCTGATCCGGCACTGATATGGAGATCAGAAGCCCCAACATCCTGCATAATTTTTAAAAATGGATCAATTTTTGGCATTTATTATATCTTTTCATAAATTGTTGTATATATATATTTACAGCCTAGTGTCCTTATTCTATATATCGACATTTCCATTCTCATTAATTAGTAATAGAATAATATTATGTTTTTATCAATTTAATATATTATTTATAAGCATTTTTATTTCATAATATTAAAATAAAAATGTAAACTTTTATTAAATATTATTAATTAAAGTAGATTACCTAGTAAGTGAATTAAAAATAGAGGAGGGCTGTCTGTTTTTCATTATGAATCAATAAATTAGAATACCTGGCGCAATTTTAATGCCACGAATTAAGGTTGGCTTTAATTGAAATCCTGGATGGTGGATTAAATGAATTAGTCTTGATGAGAGAATTTCATTTTCTAAGTATAAGTGGAAAAAAGATAGAAAAAAGGTGAGAAAATCTATTGCTATGTAATCAATATTATAATTAAAATGTTTTTTTATCTTTTCTAATATAAATAAATAAAAAATGCATATTTTATCTAAAAAATTCTCAGTAGCTATTCATCTTAAATTTTGCTCTTTAGGCCCACGGGACAAGTGCCCCGTGGCATACCATCACCCTCATCAGGGGGGCTTATCCATCATGGTCATCTGCGAATCGATTTTATGACCGAAGATTATTGTATTATTTCATAATGAGCAATGACTCACAAATACATAAGGAGTTAATAATGCTTTATAAATATGTACTTAGGATATTTGCTTTCATAATTATAATAGGGACTGTATGTATAAGCAGCACAGCACCGGTAGCCTCAGCAGCTCATTCCACCTATTTTTCTTTAATGTTGGATCCATGGGATGGACATATCCGGATTGATTTTCCTCTTACCTCTTATACGTTTTGTCCCTTTCACTCTATGCTCTTTCAATCATTTCCATTTCTCTCTCAATTACTCGGAGACATACAATTCTCTTTATTTCCTTCTCACCCTGTTGCTACACCCTGCACCGTGTCTACCCCTGATGTTGTAAACACACTCCAATCAGATGCAGAACAAGCTCTCAATGCCGCAAATCTGGCGGTAGGGAGCATAACCTATGAATATAGTGATATAGTGAGAGAGGGTAAAGTGATCAGCCAGAGCCCGGCTCAGGGGAAATCAGTTCCTCTCAATTCTGACGTAGCACTTGTAATATCCCTGGGACCGCATCCTTCAATCGCACTTGAACTGATAGCTGACTCTCTTGTTGCACCGGCTGGGATTGTTTCCCCTGACGATGGGACAGGACGGTTATTTATCGTGGATCGAGTCGGAGTGATCAAAATCCTCATGCCGAATGGTGAGATGCTCCTTGAACCATTCCTGGATCTTAGTGATAAAATGGTCGAGCTTCGGCCTCAATACGATGAGCGGGGTCTTCTTGGCTTCGTCTTTCACCCTGACTTTAAAAATAATAACCGTTTCTTTGTTTACTACAGCGCTCCCCTCAGTGATGCTGTCATGGAGCATTCCGAATGGGATCATACCAGCTACATCGCTGAGTTTATGGTCTCCGCAGAAGATGCCAATAAGGCTGATGCTGCCTCGGAAAAAATCCTTCTTCAGGTAGATCAGCCCGAAAGAAATCATAATGGAGGCACGATTGTCTTCGGACCGGATGATGGGTACCTGTATATCGCCTTGGGCGACGGAGGAGGCGCCAATGATAACAGACCCACGCATCCGGAGATTGGAAATGGGCAGGACAGATCAACCCTTCTGGGGAGTATCCTCCGTATTGATGTGGATGGTGAGACCCACCCGTATGCCTATGGCATTCCGGACGATAATCCATTTGTCGGAATGGATGATCGTGATGAGATATTCGCATACGGATTAAGAAATCCCTTCTTTTTCTCTTTTGATAGAGAGGGCAGCCATGATCTTTTCGTTGGCGATGTTGGTCAAAACCGGTGGGAGGAGATCAATATAATCACAAGCGGCAATAATTATGGGTGGAGGATCAAGGAAGGAATCCACTGTTTTGACCCTGATAATCCGGATGTGGCCCTTGATACCTGTCCTGAAACAGGGGCTCATGGAGAGATTCTCATCGATCCGATCATTACCTATAAAAATGCAAACATGCCAGGCGGTAATGGCAGGGCAGTTATAGGTGGTTACGTATATCGTGGGAATTTGCTTGCCAAGTTCTATGGGAAATATATTTTCGGTGACTGGAGCACTTCTTTTTCAGTAACTGACGGGGCATTATTTATAGCGAGTCCCCTTTCATCAGAAGAGCAGATGTGGTCTATGGAAGAACTTCTGATTGCTTCTGCTATGGATGCCCGTTTGGGTGAGTCAGTACTCGCCTTTGGACAGGACTCAGAGGGGGAGTTGTATGTTCTTACGACTCAATCCATTGGCCCATCAGGTGAAACCGGCAAGATCTATAGGATAGTTCCTCCTGATGGCTCCGTCCCATTTATTAACGCCCTTGACCAGGCGTTGGATATAGCAAACCAAGTAACGATAGCGACTGTTGCCTATAATGCTCCCGGGTGGATTATGATTCACAAAAACGAGGCCCTTGGACCCATTATCGGCCATGCTCCGATAGTATCGGGCATCAATCTTGAGGTCCTCGTGACCTTGGAAGAAGATGTAGCGCATGAGCAGACCCTCTATGCGATGCTCCATAAAGATGAAGGTATAATTGGCGAGTATGAGTTCCCAGGTCCGGATGGGCCTATAGTGGATTTGGCAGGAAGAATCATGGTGCGTCCATTCAGAGTGAATGCTCCCGCATCGCACATGGTTACCATGGTCCCAGACCTTGTGGGTATGATACAATTAGATGCAGAGGTAAAAATCCAAGAGCACAATCTCATCATTGGAAGCATCACGCAGGCACATAGTGATATGGTGCCAATGGGAAATGTGATCAGCCAGGATCCTGCAGAAGGAACATCAGTTCCAGAAGGATCGAGCATTAACCTTGTGATTTCTGAGGGGCCGCTGGTGACGGTCACATTTTCTTCAGATGTTCAACCCATCTTTACCGCTAATTGTACAACCGGCTGCCACAGTGCACGAGGAATTGCCGGATTTTTACCGTTAATATCAGGGACTTCTTACAACAACTTGGTAAATAAACCTGCCACCCGTTCATCAGGTATGCGTGTAATACCCTTCAATGCTTCAGAAAGTGTATTATACAGAAGGATAATCGCCGACGGATTAGGTCAAATGCCACCGGGCGCTTTTGCTTTAAGTAAGGAAAATCAATCTGCTATTCGAATATGGATTGATGAAGGAGCCCTTAATAATTAGAGCATATACTATGTGAGTTTGAGGTTAAAAAAATAATTACATTCATCGTCAGTATCGGTGATTATCGTGATAGGTGGAAAAATAAAAGTATTACGTAAACACCAACCTTCTCCCAGCTCATAAGCAGCCAGGTAAATTGAGAAGTGCTTAAAAAATTGATATACTAATTTTTTAATTGTAGAAATAATAAAAGAATATGATAATAACATCTCTAATCGTATTATAAATTGAAATATGCTGGCGTGCTTATTCTCAATGAACACAGGGAAAGGAGGTGAGATAATGCATCTAATTTATTTAATTTAATTCTATTATTTAATTGTAATAATGAATAATTATCAGGAGGAAAAGAAAATGATTCATCTTAAACACACACTACAAATAGGTCTAATTTTTTTATTAACAAGTATACTCATTGGTCTCCCTGCCGGATATGGTCAAGGTATGGGTGGTATGGGAGGCATGGGTGCTGGGCTCGGCGGTGCCGGTTTAGGCGGCGCTGGTCTTGGTGGTGCTGGTTTGGGTGGCGCTGGCCTTGGTGGTGCCGGCCTTGGTGGCGCCGGTTTAGGCGGTGCTGGGCTCGGCGGCGCTGGGCTCGGCGGTGCCGGTTTGGGTGGTGCTGGCCTTGGTGGGGCTGGTTTAGGCGGCGCTGGCCTTGGCGGTGCCGGTTTAGGTGGTGCTGGGCTGGGTAGCATAAGTCTTGGAGTCTTATCAGGATCAGCCCCTAGTATGGCAATGGCCCCTCTTGCACCAAATTGGGCTGCGTGGAACAATTTGCCCGGTATGCCTGCGAAATCTATTGCTGCGGCATCAGGCCTTTTCATACCCACAGCAAACACGACGATTCTTGGTGCAGCTACAACAACTGTCGCAGGAACCACTCTCCCTGTTGTGAAGGCAGGTGGTGGTGCTGGTTATATTCCGGGGTATTATGCAGGATATTATACCGGATATTACACTACTTATTATCCTCCTGCTGGTGCAGTCTTGCCTCCGGCATACACAGCGGCTTATCCCTATGCGCCGACAGCTGCCGCTCCCGTGGTAGTGCCGCCCCCTGCTGGTGCAGTCTTGCCTCCGGCGTATACAGTGGTTTATCCCTATGCGCCAACAGCTACAGCTCCCGTGGTAGTGCCCGCCCCTGCCGCAACTCCTGTCACAATCGCAACAACAGCAGTCATCCCCACTGTTGCGACGACAGTAGGCGTTATTGCAACTCCGACAGTCACAGCAACTGTTGTAGCTCCAGGAACCACAGTAGTAACGGCAGCGGTTCCCGTTGCGACGGCGACAGCAGCACTTCCCGCTGCAACGGTGACAGCAGCACTTCCCGTTGGGACAGCGACAGCAGCACTTCCACCTGCCACCGTGACAGCAGCCATTCCCGTTGGGACAGCGACAGCAGCACTTCCACCTGCCACTGTAAATGTTGAGCCTATAGTACCAATTGCTGAAACTAATAGTATATATAATTATTTTACTTATGATCCCTGTGTATATTATAATGAATGGCTATTTGGCAATACCTGTCCCCCTTGCTGGTGGCGGTGTTTCCTGGAAAATAGGAGAAATCCATCGCTATTCTAAATGTAACAAAGAGATCCGGGGGTGTTTAATTTATTTTTTTCGTGCAGATCTTCATCAGTGGAATCAGTGAAATCAACGTGCTCCAGCTATGTTCAGAAGATTTTTCCATTTCTAGGCTGGAATCGTAAAATGGAACGTCGATCCCTGGCCAGGCTCCGACTTTACCCAAATTTGCCCTTCATGACGTTCAACTATCTTCTTGCAAATGGCAAGGTCGATGCCATTCCCCGGATACTTTCCTCTGGGGTGCAAGCGCTGAAAGACTTGGAAGATACAGTCAGTCTGCCCCGGATCGATTCCAATACCATTATCTCGCACAGAAAAGGCATACTTATCTCCCTTCTGCTCGGCTGAAATATGAACATGTGGAGATGCATCCCTTCGGAACTTGTTAGCATTGTCAATCAGGTTCTGGAACAACTGCCTCAGTTATACTTTATCAGACATTACAATTGGCAATGGATCGCAGGTAACCTTCATACCCCTATTTTTAATCACTAACATAAAATCAGTAACGATCTGCTCTATATAGGCAAATCAAAATTCCAAGTGATATATTACCATCTACCCAATAGCGATAATTTAGAAAATTTCTCTACATTTTGTATTTTTTTAGGGTAACTATGAATAGTTAAGGCGGTCAAATTTAACTTTTGTGCGGATTATTTTTTTAAGTTATTTAAAATTTGTTTCTTTAAAATCAGTAATGATGAAAGCAGTGAGTTTCATTTCCTTTCCACATTGAGGACATACTAATGGTCCAATTTATAGGATCTTTCGTTAGAATAACCGGTGAAAATTAGGCTGAATGCCTTCAGAAAACATAAGATGGGGGCAGATAATGGATTTATTTGCTTTTTAGCGAGCCTTTTTCGGATGTATAACGTCATCATATTAGACATTAGGCAGGTAGTAAATATTCAGAATTATCTTGAGGAACAGGCGAGAGAGCACTCCGCTGAATTAATGAATAAGGCTCATGAACAGCTTTAATTATTTCAATCGGTTACCCTAATATAATGACTATGGTTTCAAAGGGGTAATTATCAAATTCTATGCAATAAACAAATTGGGTACGTTATTAAGAGAATTAATAGAATGTTGATGGATTCATTTACAAAAATTTATTTTTTAAAAGAAAGGTGGTGATCAAATGAAAAAAAAGGGATCAATAGTTAAAAAATATGCCTTTGTGGGGGGTATTTGTATAACCATTTTTTTCACCCTATGTATAGCCAATGGGCAATATGGGTATTTTAATCCCATATATGGTAATTATCCATATGGCCTTTATGGAAATTATTATGGATTATATGGCGGGCTTTATGCCCCATATGCCGCATATTCCGGTTT
>JBLIRR010000056.1:0-10536 GCA_049472395.1 bacterium
CTGGTATACACCTGCAATGCAAGAGTGCAGTGATGTATAGCCTCCTCAATGTTCTCAGCCCGCTTCCCTTTTATGCGATTATTGTATGCGAGGGCCAGATTATTTTGGGTCATTGCCCAATTTTCTGGAAACGCCTCCCTGGTATACACCTGCAATGCAAGGGTGCAGTGATGTATGGCCTCCTCAATGTTCTCAGCCCGCTCTCCCCGTATGCGATCTTTATAGGCAAGGGCCAGGTTGTTTTGGGTCATTGCCCAATCTTCTGGAAACGCCTCTCTGGTATACACCTGCAATGCAAGAGTGCAGTGATGTATAGCCTCCTCAATGTTCTCAGCCCGCTTCCCTTTTATGCGCTCTTTATAAGCAACGCCTAGGTTGTTTTGGGTCATTGCCCAATCTTTTGGAAATGCCTCTTTGGTATACAGCTGCAATGCAAGGTCGTAGTGGTGTATGGCCTTCTCAATGTTCTCAGCCCGCTTCCCTTTTATGCGGTTATTGTAGGCATTGGCCAGGATGTTTTGGGTCATTGCCCAATCTTCTGGAAACGCCTCTTTGGTTCTCACTTGCAGTGCAAGGGTGCAGTGGTTTATAGCCTCCTCAATGTTCTCTGCCCGCTCTCCTTTTATGCGATTATTGTAAGCAAGGGCCAGGTTGTTTTGGATTCCTGCCCAATCTTTTAGGAACGCCTCCTTGGTGCTCACCTGCAATGCGAGGGTGTAGTGATGTATAGCTTTCTCAATGTTCTCAGCCCGCTCCCCTTTTATGCGGTCATTGTAGGCATTGGCCAGGTTGTCTTGGAGCATTGCCCAATCTTTTGGGAACGTCTCCTTGGTTATCACCTGCAATGCGAGGATGTAGAGGTTTATAGCCTCCTCAATGTTCTCTGCCCGCTCTCCCCGTATGCGATCTTTATAGGCAATGGCCAGGTTGTTTTGGGTCATTGCCCAATCTTTCGGAAATTCCTCTTTGGTATACACCTGCAATATAAGATTGTAGTGGTTTATAGCCTTCTCAATGTTCTCAGCCCGCTCCCCTTTTATGCGGTTATTGTAAGCAATGGCCAGGTTGTTTTGGGTCATTGCCCAATCTTCTGGAAGCGCCTTTCTGGTTCTCACCTGCAATGCAAGGGTGCAGTGATGTATAGCCTTCTCAATGTTCTCAGCCCGCCCCCCTTTTATGCGCTCTCTATAGGCATTAGCCAGGATGTTTTGTGTCATTGCCCACTTCTCAGGAAACGCGTTCCTGGTATACACCTGCAATGCAAGGGTGCAGTGATATATGGCCTTCTCAATGTTCTCTGCCCGCCCACCCCGTATGCGGTCGTTATAGGCAGCGGCCAGCATGCTTTGGATTGCTGCCCACTCTTTCGGGAGCGCCTCCCTGGTCCACACCTTCAATGTAAGAGTGCAGTGATGTATGACCTTCTCAATGTTCTCTGCTTGCCCCCTTTTTATGCGGTCGCTATAGGCAAAGGCCAGCATGCTTTGGATTGCTACCCACTCTTTCGGAAACGCTTCCCGGGTGTACACCTGCAATGCAAGCTTGCAGTGGTGTATGGCCTCCTCGATGTTCTTTTCCTCTTTTCCCAAAGGATTTTGGACCAAACTGTTTGCGAGATCAACTTCTAATGCGGCCCATAAACTGGGTAGTGTATCTATGGTGACTATGCTTAAAGCATCTTTTAACAGCCTAATTCTTCGCGGTATTTCAGTAGGTCTGGATGGGGTACTTAACTCATTCATAATGGCATCTAGTTTTTCCTCTTCTTGTTGATTGAAGGATTGAACCTTTGGCTCTTGGGCAAAAACATTAGCAGAAATTATTATAAGGAAAATAAGGATACAATTTTTTATTACGCTTAAACAATTATAGAAGTTTATTTTTTTTGGTACTGACATTTTCTTTTTCCCTTTTATGGTAATATAAAAGGGATGGTATTTTTCACTATTCATGCCATAAAAACTGGGATAACAAAAGCTCTTGACTATTCTGCGCCTTGTAGACGCAGATTTTAATCTCTTTTGGCATTACACTATTCATATTATGTTTCAATGCCTCCGTACGTTCAAAATTGTATGGCGCAAAAGCCTTTAATTCCTTCTGCATGGTTTTTAACATAGATTCTCTATCAATAGAGCCGCCTTTTAGCCCTTTAATTATTTCTTCAATCTCTCTTTTTATTTTATTGGATTTTCTTACACTGAAATAGGCAATAAAAAGTTCAATCCCACTTTTTTCATCCAATTCCCATTTGCGTTCCTCAGAGGGTAATACTATCCATGCGTCTGGTGCGATAGGGTTTTGTTGTTGAACATCTTCTGAAGGAAATAGCTGTCTCAGATTGAATATATTAGAATCCAAATGGAAGATGTATACATACCCTTTTTTATTCAGTTTTAATCTCATTTGAAACCCATTATCGGATTGAACAATTGGGATACCCTTAATCTCACCCTGTTTTTCCTTAAGTCCGAGGAACACGGGCGTGCCTTCACTTAATAGGGATGCCTGTTTATATCTCCACTTCGAAACCTTTTCTAATGAATAAAATGCAAATTCACACTGCAAAGGTGTCTTGCCTGGATAGATTACAAAAGAATATATAATAGCGGATAGAAAGAGCACAATATTAATGGTCAGGATAATCTTTTTCTTTGAACGTACCTTTTGGCTTGTAAGTAAACCTATAGTGGAAGAGATTGCTACAGGCAAATAATAATAAAGGGTTTTTATTACATATTTTAACAGTTCTGATTTTATCATGGATATTTTCCTAAACTTGAAAAATATTAGCACAAAATAATGGAAAATAAAAAAAATATTTTCGTATTTTTATATATCCCCCCGAAAAGGTATATCTTTCTTTACACCACTCATCAAAATTATCTGCAAAACCTTCTCAACATCCGCTATCACCAGTAAACACCCAGTTAATGCAGATACATGTGCTTTTGAAGCATAATTTTCAATATACCTATAAGCATTACCCAGATATTTATCTCCATCCTTGCCGATTAAACGGCAGAGAGCAGCAGCAGATAATTCAGCCACAATCTCCTGTTTCCAGTCCTGGCCTGGTTTTAATGTTCCCATAATTTTTTTATGAGCCGCATGTGATAGTTCATGAAAAAAAACTACCTCATCCTCTGTTGCAAGAGCAACTTCTTTTTTACTGTCCGAATAATATCCATAGCAGGGGTAATTGCCTGGTATCAATCGTCATGGAGGACCAGCACCGCATCGTCGGCGTATTGTGAAAACAACGCATCTCCGATGCCAAGTTCCGACAGGCGTGTGGGGCAGCCGATGGACTTGAGGAACTCCTCTATACGGTTAATTCTACATTATATATGGATTGGGATCATTTAAATATGCCAATAAAGTTGATCTTCTAGGATGAGAATCTAGCCACTTCTTAATTTTCTTGACCTTTTCATAGTCTTCATTGCCGAATTTCTCCAAGTATATTTGTTCCATTCTATTCGCAAGCTCGTCTTTCCTAATCTGTTTCTGCCATGATGTTGTGAATATTCTATGTATCTCATCATGGAGATTTCTGTCCTTCAAAGCATTCCATTCATTCTTATCAAGCCATACACCATTACAGCTATTACAATGATCTAGGAAGAAATCTATACCATGACCTACTTTGAACTTAAGCAGGATATGACCACAATCGGGACACAGTATAGCTTTGTCCAAATCTTTGATATCAAATAATATATCTGAAAAGGATTTTTCTGGTAGCGTTTCTCCATGCTTATCAAGCCAATCCCAATAATCAGAAGAGGAAATCCAATGTCCTCCACATGTACTACACTCTTTTGCTTCCAAACCTTCATCTAATTGTTTATATGATAATATAGTAGTACCACAAACTGGACAGTGCATAATATCTCCTTTCTTCATAAATATAATTGGTACATAAAAGCTATCCTTTTGATTAAATATTTTTTGTTTGTCAACTTGTTGTTTTGTCAACTTTTTTTTGTCCTTTCATAGGGAATATAACAATGAATTGAGTTGCGCGGAAAAAGAAGGGCGAGGAACGAGCCCGCAGTTTTCCAGGTCGGTCTCCAATGATGATGTCCGAACATCATTTAAGCAGTGGATCTTCTCTTTTTATGCACTTGCACCCTCCAAGTCTTTTACAAGATTCTTCAGCCTGTTGGTAGGCTAAATAGCCGTCAACGGCAGGCTCTGTATATACAATCAATTCGTTTTCAACATCAAATATGACATCATCTATGGCTATACGCCCCCACCATATTCTGATAAAGAGTAATTTTTCATTAATCCAATTGATATCAGAAACGCCATGAACGTCGCTAATTGTTATAACAATTAAATGGTCTTTCTCAGCATAAATTGAAATAGTAACTTCGGGTCTAAAGCCTTCCTTTTTAAATGAGTAACCTTTATTAGGAGAGATGTTAGTAAATTTGACTGCCTTATCTAGTTTAATCCTTTCAATCTTGAAGTTTTCTTTCAGCTTTTGCCAACTATCAATCTTATGAACTATGCGTGACTCTTTCCAACAATCAGGAGGCAATCCTGGCCAATTTGGGTTAGCCAGGGTAGGGGCAGGTAATGTGGATAATAAAATTAATATTGTTAGTATAGGCATTGTTCTGGTCATATTATTTTTACATACATTTTTCATATCAAAAATCTGCTTCATGAAATTGTTAAATATAAGTAAATATATTATATTATAAAGACGATTTAATACCTTCTCTACTCCATTTGCTATATTTTGCGGCCTTTGGCTATAAAGAAGGTCATCGCCTATATCAGTAACCAAAGCATAGATTTTCGGCTGATTTATATCTTTTGTAACATTTTCCAGTTCATCAAATAGAGGACATATAGATATCCCTTGAAATCGAAACATTGGTAATCCTGCACGCTTTAAATAAGAGCGTCCTGGCCCATGTGCCACAAATATTGATTTAGGACCTTTAATATAATCCATTATAAGCTGAAGCGTAACAGGTAATGATAGAGTAAGATTACTGGCTCCTACCATTACTACAAAAGTCTTTCTAAGCATGTAATTAATTGTAATAAGTTATTTTTTCAATAAAATTTTACTACCATAACGAAATCAGCGGCCTGCATTGATTTATTCGCATCTACTCCCATTCAAATATCTCTTGAATAACGGGATGCCCATAGCGAGCTTTCCCTGTTAATGCCACAAGGTTTGACATAATCTGAGACGAATCTCCCCCATGAGTATGACCGCATAAGACAGTCATTCGTTTATGCGGATGTTTCTTCATTATTTCACAGAGGATGTCTCCAACGGCTTTGCATGAGAAAAACGGAAGCCAGTCAGGGGCACAATAGTGCCCATCGTACCACGCCGCTTCTCGAAATGGAGGAACATGCGTGAGAACCACGACGTATTCCGCTGATTTAAGGGTATGTGGCAAGACTGTTCGGAAGTGTTCGCCAGCCTCGTCCCCGAGGTGGCGGAGTTGTTGAAGAAGTTCTCCCCGAGAGAGACCAGCAAGTTCGGAAACCAAGTGAAAGTCGTTTAGAATGACACCGGAGTTGTGATAGTTTCCAAGTCGCGCATCACCCCACCCATCATGTCCGATAAGGCACGTCGTTGAGTTCAGGTAGACCGCACCACAGACATTAAGCCAGTGCAATTTAGAAGATCTCTTTGACAAGTTTGTCACGGCCGCCCTTACGCTGGCAATAGATCCGTGATAGAAATCATGATTTCCGAGGACGAAATAGATGGGAATCGCAAGCGTTTGTGCCATCTTTGAGAGATATTCCGCAACGGTAGGCGCTTGTGCAATGTCACCGGAAATGAGTATAGCGTCGGCATTTTTATCGCGCAGTTCCCCCATAAAACGATTAAATCCTGAATCGTCCAGAAATTCAAGATGAATGTCTGTTAGCCAGATTGTTTTCATTATGATGCGAACGATTAAGCTTACCTGCAGAAATCACATTTAAATACAATAAGTTAGCATGAAATGATAGGCCGTCTATCCACAGCACGTATGGCATAAAAATAGCCTGCGATTTCTGATAGGTGTAGCGCATTTTAAACTTTATTATTCAATAAGTTATACCTCGATTTGCATTGTATCCCTATCGATAACACCTGCTTTATATATATGAAATCCGAATCTCTTAAAAAAGTTTTCACATTCTGGATTAAATGTTACTTGAATACATTTTATCTTATTCTTTTGTAAAAACCTGATGGCTTTCTTTACTAATTCTGTTCCTATGCCTTTTCTTTGAAAGTTTGGATGAATTGCCAAATCTTGTAAATATGAATCTGCAATACCATCACTCAAGACATCAATGAAACCAACTAATTTTCCATCCTTTCGAGCGGTAAAATATGTATAGAGGCGTTTAGAAATAGCTGAAAATGGACCGGTATTATTATCCCATCCAATAGAGCTGCGTAATTCTTCAATTTCGTTATCTGATACTTTACCCTCTTGTTCTATTACGATATCTCTCATCATTTTTTAAGCGTAATATTAAAGCTAACTTGCAGAAACAAGAAAGAAGATGTGAGCTTTCGCTGCTTCAATTGGCTTATCATAATACGATTTATGCATATTTGCTAAAACAGCCAGCGATTCCGGTCGGCGTGCAAAAGGTTACAGATTTTATATTAATTGCCTATTTTCTAATTTTGCAATAAATTTCTCTAATATGTTTTGTATTTCCGATTCAAATTGTTCTTGGGACCTTTTATGTTCAAATATTTGTTCCCATTTCCCCAAGAACTGCACAAGATAGTTTCCCATCATACAGCTCAAGCCCCTGTAAAGCCCTGTTTCAGGAGGACCCAGTAGTTGATAGTTAACTTTCCATCGCTCTATAATAATGTTCTTAAATTAACATTATTATAATGAAATAGCAATTAGCATTTATTATTATTTAAAACAGCAGGGAGGATTAAAGATTTCAGGGAACTGGGATTCTCCAAAAATTGTGGATGTTGACAACGGTATCAAAAAACGCGTGCGCTTTAGCTTTATTCCCTTTCAAGAATTCAAGAGTACCAAAAATGAGGGCATAAATTCTCATGAGAAGATCAGGTTTTTTAATATAACTATAATCCTTATTCAATTTCCCTTTTGAATAAGAATATCTGAGCCGAAAGACATCAAAATAATAGAGATACCCTTTTTCCTGACAATGGCATTTTGGTAGATGGTAATATATCACTTGGAATTTTGATTTGCCTATAGGGTCCGTATTTCCGTTTGTAACGTTTGCTGCGATGCACTAAGATGATATCAACAACCTCCTGCCCTCCATAAGAAAATCCATTTCTCACCATCGAAAACCGTTATTGTGTTATGAATCCAAAAAAGATCGATAAGACCATCCTGATTAATATCACCAACAGCTTCAAGCCTTATATAACCGCTTCCATCACCTATTCCAGGCATGAAAATGATTTGCCGCATCTTACAAACATCTTTTTTTATTTCCAGTATAAATGAAAAAACATGATGCAAGACATGTGAACCTTTTTCAAAAGATTGCACTGTTCCAATTTTTGTTTCAACAAAATATTGAAAAATCGGACCCTTGACACCGATTTTTTCTATATTATTCTTAAACATATGATACTTTGGATAAATATCTTTTATATTATGCTCCTTGATATATTCAGATATAGCATTATATGTGAATGAAGAAATAAGTTCTTCTTCCTTTTTACTATAGCTTTTGTCTATTGATGGTGGTGATAGTTTATTCAAAGCGGGATACATGAAAAAAATCCTGCTATATTTAGGGAGCTTCTGACTTTCGATAAAACATTTTTCTTCTGACTCGCAGGTTACGGAAAAATCATCATCATGCTCCGCTTCCTTTTGGTAACAATCAGCATTACAGATAAAACCATACCTGCTGAATAAACTGATTTTTTTGCCGACCATATCTTTTTCAAACAAGGGGGAATTTATCCAGTGTTCTGTATTATGTGTGTCAGATCCCATACCCCCGTCATAAAGGAATGCACGCCCATTTGAAACACCGGCCATGCCAAATTTGAGACCCTGCAGGAATGAAGATGTATCGCTTACTGGTGTTGGCGTCATTATGAGTAATGCTCCATTGCCAAATACTGTGCTAGCGGTAAAACAGAATATCAATGCAAATATGATTTTTATTATCAATTTCATTTTTCTGCCACCTTTTTTTATACCATCAAGATTTTAGTTATTTATCTCAGTTTCGAATTGCTTTAAAAAACTATTGTCATACGTTTTTAACAACTTTTCCAGACAAAGAAAAAATTCATTTTCTGTCCCGTCCATGTGCCTTCGCAGCCAGAAACATGTGTAATCATCACCATCAAAATGGCTGCCTTGTTCAATTTTCCTCTTATAATCCTCCAATCTTTCATGCATATAATTGCTGTCCTTCTTTAACTTAACGTATGCTTCATAAAAGCTTCTGGCAAATCCTGATAAAATGCTATCATATTTTTTTTGTGTAATCTTGCGAAAAACAAGGTCTTCCGCACCAGGGATCATATTATCCCTGGCCCACAAGACAAAGTCTTTATTATAATGCCCAAAATCTCTGGTTGTGTTCCATTCTTCTATGCCATCTTTATGCGGGCCTGAAACAAATATTCTATGTCCTGAGACTTTTTCTAATATTTTGTATTCAATATTTGATATGGCATAAAGGTTGCGAATATCTCCGATCCACTGTTTATACCAATTATCCTCTATCCATGTGCCATATATGTATTTTATCTTTTCCTCATCGCTGTACTCGTCGCCAGCGTCCTTACTATTATCATTATCCATTTTGGCTGTTTGCTCAATGCTATTGTCTCTATCATGCTTTTCTTCAGGTTCAAAGCCATCAACAGCACCTTTTGATTTTAAGAATTCCGCCACGTCAATTTGGCTGTTGCTCAGGGCATGTGTTAAGGATGTTTTGCCAGTGTTATCCTTTTTATTTACATATGCATTACTTGAAAGAAGAAATCTTACCATTTCCATATTCCCATTAAACGATGCATAAAAAAGAGGTGTATACCCATAATAATTGAAAGTGTTAACATCTGCTCCGCTGGAAACCAGATACTTTACTATTTCAAGGTGATTATTCATTGCCGCATACAAAAGCGGGGTAAATTCATCTGGCGTTTTATCACGAATATTAGCACCCTTAGCGAGTAAGAGCTTAACCATATCCAAATGACCATTTTTGGCAGCTGCGGCAAGTGGTGATTCTCCTGAGAAATCTTTACTGTTAATATCTGCTCCTTTTGATATTAAGAAGTCTGCCATTTCTACATACCCATTTGACGAAGTACAAAATAGAGGGGTTCTGTCTTGGCTGCTCCTTGAATCAACATGGGCACCATTTTCCACCAAAATTTTTACTATTTCAGCATTGCCGCAATCGCAAGCGTGCGAGAGAGGTGATTTGCCAACCGAATCTTTTACGTTTATTTCAGCACCTAATGATATCAATAACTTAACTGTTTGAATGTGCCCGTTTTGAGAAGCATAAATTAGGGCTGTATCATTAAATCTGTTTTTGTTATTGATTTCAGCGCCTTTTTTAATTAGCAAATCAACTACTTCTGCGTGCCCTTTATAAGCAGCTTTCATTAGAGGGGTCAGGCCATACCCCACCTCAGGATCTATTACAGCGCCTTTTGATATTAAAAATTCAATTATTGCAGGGTCGCCCTTCTCAGCGGCAAGCACCAAGGGTATCTTGGACCTGTTGCCATTCTTGAAAACCATATTTACATCAGCTCCCGTAGCGATTAGTTCCTTGACTTTGACTAGGTTCCCCTTTTCGATCTCGTCAATTAATTCGTTTGCGTGTAAAAAGCCTGGAAGAAAGATCAGAAAGAAGAGCATAAGACTTATAAGTTTTCGCACTGGACTCTCCTGTGGTTTTTGGAGTTGTATGCCATGTCTCCGAATTTAGAAATACAATCTTTGCACCTTCAACCGTGAATCATATTGTTTCACTATACGCTTCATTTTCTTACCTCCTTTTTCTAATGTAGTAATTTAAAGGGCTATTTTTTGGTTAAGGTGGCTCGCCATTCTCAAAAATTCGACCGTTGCCGAAATTTAACCAATATTCTGCCCAAATTGGTTTGCATTATAATCCACCTCCTTCCACTAGTCAACTACCACCCCTAAAAAACCATATAGGAAAACCATATAGGAAAATCAAAAATCCGAGGTGATAAATTAATAGGGATAATCAATTTGATTACAAATTAGCTAATAATAATTCATAAAATCATAATGGCTGTATAAAGATTTTTTCATTATAATGTTGTACATAACTATAAACGTATTGACAAAATGTACAAAATAAGATATGTTTTTATTTATGATTACACGAATATTAACGAATGAATTGAAGATCTTAGCAAAAGAATTTCCTGCTGTTGCGATTCTGGGCCCTCGACAATCTGGTAAGACTACTTTGGCAAAAGCAGTCTTTAGTGATTATAGATATATTTCCCTTGAAGATCCTGATATCAGA